>JAOTVV010000028.1 GCA_029863245.1 Gemmatimonadota bacterium | reverse complement strand
CACCGATCCGCGGACCACGACTTGGAGGAATCGATGAGGACTGGACGCGTGCTCTCGATCTTCGCGATGTGCGCGCTCGCCCTCGCCGCTGTCCCCGTGGCGGCCCAGGGGCCCCCGAGCGAGACGCCGCGCAATGCCAACAAAGCGGGCAAGGAGGCAGAACTCCTGCCCGATGAGCCGGTCGTCACCCAGCACACGGCGCGCATCAACGGGCAGTCGGTGCGCTACACCGCCGAGGCCGGCTGGCTCCCGATCCGTGAAGACGGCAAGCTCACGGCCAGGATGTTCTACGTCGCCTACACGCGGGACGGCGTGACCGACCTCAGCGCTCGGCCGCTCGTGTTCTCGTTCAACGGCGGACCAGGCACCGCCTCGGTGTGGATGCACATGGGCTACACCGGTCCTCGCCGCGTGGTCTACGACGACGACGGGTTTGCGCTCCGGCCACCCGGTGCCCTGGAAGACAACCCGCAATCGATCCTGGACGTAGCGGACGTCGTCTACATCGACCCCGTCGCCACGGGATTCAGCCGCATGACGGAAGGGGAAGACCTCCACAAGTACCACGGCACGCTCAGCGACGTGCAGTCGGTGGCGGAGTTCATCCGGCTCTACATCCTGCGCAAGAACCGCTGGATGTCTCCCAAGTTCCTGATCGGTGAGAGCTACGGAACGACTCGCGCCTCGGGGCTCGCGGGTCACCTGGTGCGGGAGCACCAGATCTACCTGAACGGCATTATCCTCGTCTCGATGACGGGGCTCGACGTGGATCAGGGCGACGACATCTCCTACGCCACGGCGCTTCCCCACCTCGCGGCCACGGCGTGGTACCACCGGCAGCTCCCCGCCGATCTCCAGTCGCGCCCGCTCAGGGCACTTCTGGACGACGTGGAGCGGTTCGCGATGGGGGAGTACCTGGCGGCTCTGGTGCAGGGTGATCGCTTGGACGACACGGCCCGCGACGCGATGGCCGTGCGCGTAGCGCGATACATCGGGCTCACGGCGGACTACGTGGCGTCCACCAACCTCCGCATCAGCTCACGCCGGTTCTGGAAGGAACTCCTCCGCGACCAGCGCCTCACCGTCGGACGCCTGGACAGCCGGTACCTCGGCGTGGATTTGGACGCTGCGGGGGAGAACCCGGAATACGATCCGGCCATGGCCGACTGGAACGGCCCATTTGCCGATGCCGTGAACCGCTACCTCAGGGAGGAGCTGCGCTACAACCCGGATCTCGAGTACAACGTGTGGGGCAACGTCCGACCCTGGAACCGCGACCAGTCGGCGAATGTCGGCGAGATGTTGCGGCAGGCGATGCGGAATAACCCCTATCTCAAGGTCCTGATCCAGGGCGGCTACTACGATGCCGCGACCGACTACTACAGCGCCGCGTACACGATCTCGCACCTTCAGCCGGGCGGCGAGTTTCGCGATCGCTTCCGCTTCGCCTGGTACGAGAGCGGGCACATGATGTACTTGCGGAAGCCGGACCTGGGGAACGCCAACAACGACCTGAGAAACTTCATCCGGTGGTCCATGGAGGACGTGCCCGACTACCCGAGAAGGGCTCGGTAGGGGGGTCGCGCCCACAATCGAGCGAATTCGCTGGCTGATTGTCGGCCCGACGGATATCTTGACGAAGACGTGAGCGGAAGGTGTCACGATGATCGATCGAATACGCGGCAGCGAGCAACCGTCGGACGAGGGGCGCGCCGCCGAATCCGGGCGGCTCGACCGACGCACTTTTCTCCTCTCGGCGCTCGCCGCAATCCCGATGGCGTGCCAGCGAAGGTCAGCGCCCCTCCCTGAGGTGTTCGCTGGCGCGACAACGCCGCTGTATCGGATCTCGCTGGCTGAGTGGTCGCTCCACCGCACGCTCGGTGCCGGCCAACTGGACCATCTCGGTTTCTCCGCTGCAGCGCGGACGGACTATGGACTGGACGCCGTCGAGTACGTGAACTCGTTCTTCAAGGACAAAGCGGACGATCGGCAGTACCTCGACGAGCTCAAACGACGAGCAGACGATCACGGCGTGCGGAGCCTCCTCATCATGTGTGACGGGGAAGGGGCCCTCGGCGATCCCGACGACGCGGCCCGCAGGCGGGCGGTCGAGAACCACTACAGATGGGTGGATGCAGCGCGCTTTCTGGGATGCCATTCGATCCGTGTCAACGCGCAGTCACAGGGCTCTCCGGACGAGCAGCGCAACCTGGCCGCCGATGGGCTGCGGCGCCTCACCGAGTTCGCGGCGACCCGCGACATCAACGTGATCGTAGAGAACCACGGCGGCATCTCGTCGAACGGGGCGTGGCTGGCGAGCGTGATGCGCGCTGTCAACCACCCACGCTGCGGCACGCTGCCGGATTTCGGCAACTTCCAGATCGGGGAGGGCGAATCGTACGACCGGTACAAGGGTGTTGCCGAGTTGATGCCGTTCGCCAAGGCAGTGAGTGCCAAGTCGCACGAGTTCGACGATCAGGGGAACGAGACCGGCATTGACTACCTTCGGATGCTGCGGATCGTGCTCGATGCGGGCTACCGGGGATACGTCGGCATCGAATACGAAGGGGACCGGCTCAGCGAGTCGGATGGGATTCGCGCGACGCTCAGACTGCTGGAGCGAACTCGCAATCGGCTGAGCGCGGACATGCAATAGCGGCCTGGATGGGCTGCGCGACCTGCCGGGCTCGCTGGCCGATCCGCGCCCGTAACTGATATATTCGCTGCATTCACTCCCAGCGACCCAAATCACGAGTGCGTATGCACCGCACGCAGGACATCGCCAGGAAACTGGCCGCCCTCCAGCACTTGGGCTTCGAGCGCGTGGCCGACCCCGGGGTCGCCACCGAGTCGACTCGCGTCGGGCGCGGGAGCCACATGGTGACGGCTCGGCGTCCTTCGATGGGCACGCTGGTCTCGGTATCGACGCTCGCGCCATCACCCGCCCGTGCCGAAGAGGCCATCGGCCGGGCATTCGAGGAGATGGACCGCCTGGTCGCGATCTTCAGTCGCTACGAGCACGACTCGGCGATCAGCGCTCTGAACGAGCACGGACGGCTGGACGGCTCCCCACCGGAGCTTGCGGGCGTTGTCGAGCGCTCCCTCGTGTATCACACGCTGAGCCGCGGCGCGTTCGACGTGTCGATCGCTCCGGTACTCGACCTCTTCGTGGCCAGCCCGGGGGGGACGCCGACGGCAGGGGAGATGCGGGACGCGCTCGAGGTGGTGGGGGCGAGCGGGGTCGCCGTGGATGGCCGGCGAGTGAATTTTGCCCGACCCGGCATGCGGATCACGCTCGACGGCATCGCCAAGGGGTTCATCGTCGACGCGATCGCCGATGTGCTGCGCCGCCACAAGGTCCATGACCACCTGATCAACGCCGGGGGCGACATCCGTACCTCCGGACGGAAGCAGGGGCGACGACCGTGGACCGTCGCTGTGCAACACCCCGCAAAGGATGGCAGCTACCCCGACACGATTCACCTCAGCGACGGTGCCGTCGCGACGTCGGGGATGTATGAGCACTACTTCGACCGTGACCAGCTGATCCACCACATCGTGGACGGCACGACCGGCCAATCGCCCGACGAGTGTGCCAGCGTGTCGGTGACGGCACCGACCGCTATGGCGGCAGACGCGCTCTCGACGACGGTGTTCGTGCTGGGCCCGACGGCCGGAATCCCGTTCGTCGAAGGACTGCCGGGATGCGAATGTCTGATCATCGATCGGGAGGGACGGCAGCGCCGATCCCGAGGGTGGAAGAGCGCCGGAGCCGTGACCGGAGGAGAAGAGGGGGAGGTATGATGCGTGAAGCGACGAGGGCCGGAAGTGAGACACTGGATCGGTACAGCCCGTTCCAAGTAGCGGTACTGGTACTGCTCAGGATGTTCATCGGGTGGCACTTCCTATACGAGGGTCTCGCCAAGTTGACCAACCCCTACTGGACCTCGGCAGGGTACCTGGCCGAGTCGAAGTGGTGGTTCGCTGGGATCTTCACCGATATCGCGGCCAACCCGACCGCACTCACGATCGTGGACTATGTCAACGCCTGGGGTCTGCTGCTCATCGGCATCGGGCTCATGCTTGGCCTCTTCACCCGCAGCGCGACGATCGTGGGCATGGTCCTGCTGTTTCTGTACTACATCGCGGCCCCGCCTTTCGTGGGCTTCGTTTACTCGATGCCCACGGAAGGTAGCTATCTCGTTGTCAACAAGGTGCTGATCGAGCTGGCGGCCCTGGCGGTCCTACTCGCCTTCCCGACCGGCACGGTGTTTGGGCTCGACCGGTGGCTTCCTTGGAAACGTCAATCCGATCGCGCGGCGCTCGGGCAGGCCGGAGCCTGAGGAGAGAGAACTCATGACTGACGAACACACCAAGCCGAAGAAGCAAGCGCAGCCCGAGGACGTACCCGGGGCGTCGGGTGGGTGGGAGACGAGCCGCCGCGGAATGCTCAAGGCGTTGGTCTCGCTGCCGTTCGTGGGGGCGTTCGCGTACAACTATCTCAGGAAGCGAGCGGCCGACGACACCAAGAAGCGGGCGATTCTCGAGGAGTTGGGTGTGACCGAGGGGCCCGCCTTCATTCCCGAGGCCATATCCAAGCCGCCGAGCGAGCGGGTACGGCTTGGCATCATCGGGTTCGGGGGCGAGGGCGAATCGCTAATACGGCACGCCGGTTTCGCGCATCCCGACTGGGTGGAGGAGCAGCGAAAGAGCGCCGCGGAGAATCCCGCGAACAAGGCGCTCGAGGTCTATCTCTCCCAGGAGGACCTGAACGTTGCCATCACGGCGGTATGCGATGTGTTCGACGTCCGGGCCGATCGCGGGATCGCCGCATCGCAGGTGGACGTGCGTCCCGGCGGCGGTGGCGCCAACCCGCCGGCCAAGCGGTACCGTCACTACGCCGACCTACTCCAGAGCGGCGACGTGGACGCCGTGATCATCGCCACGCCCGACCACTGGCACTCGCTCATGACCACGGCAGCCGTAGCCGAAGGGGTACACGTCTACTGTGAGAAATGCCTGACGCGCACGGAAGAGGAGGCACGTGCCGTCTATGATGCGGTCAAGCCGTCGGACATCGTGTTCCAGCTCGGACACCAGAATCGCCAGTCCGAGGCGCACAACAAAGCACGCGACGTGATCGACGCCAACATCCTCGGACCGATCACCCTGGTCGAGGGGACGACCAACCGGAACACCCCGTGGGGTGCATGGGTGTGGGACATCCACGAACAGGGCAATCCGCAGACGATCGACTGGGATCTGTTCCAGGGTCCTGCGCCCAACAAGGTGCCGTTCAACCTGGAGCGGTTCTTCCGGTGGCGCTGTTGGTACGACTACGGGACGGGTCTCTCCGGCGATCTCCTCTCGCACGAGTACGACGGCGTGAACCAGATCTTGCAGGTGGGGATCCCCAAGTCCTGCGTCGCGTCAGGCGGGCTCTACTACTTCAAGGATGGCCGAGACGTGCCGGACGTGTTCCAGGCCGTCTACGAGTATCCGGACCGCGAGCTCACGTTCGTGTACAGCGCGACGCTCGCCAACGGCAACTATCGCGGGCTCGCGTTCATGGGCCATGACGCCACCATGCGGGTGAGCGGGTCGCTCACGGTCACGGCAGATTCGGACTCCACCCGCTACAAGAAGAAGATCGAGGACGGGGTCATCGACACGTCCCGGGCGATGTTCACCTACCGACCGGGCTTCAAGGGCATCGATGCCGTGACGTCCGCCACCGAGGAGTACTTCGTGAGCCGCGGCCTGCTGTACACGTATCGCGGTGGCCGGCGCGTGTCGGCCTATCACCTGCTGATCGGAGAATGGCTGGACGTGATCCGCAACGGCGGTGAGACGAGCTGCAACATCGACCGGGCGTTCGAGGAAGCCATCACGTGCCACATGGCCACACGCTCGTTCAAGGAAGGCCGGAAGGTGACGTGGGATCCGACGAGGCGGAGAATCGTGTGAGTAATGGCGGTTGGGCGGTTAGGCGGTTGGGCGGTTGTCGCGTCCCACCGTCTTACCGCCTAACCGCTTAACCGTCTTACCGCCTAACCCCTTAACCGCCTAGGAGCAGCGTCCGTGGGCACAAAGACCCGACTCGGGATCATGATGTTCCTCCAGTTCTTCGTCTGGGGGGCGTGGTACACGTCTATCGCCGTGTACATGACGGCCGAGGGCATGGGCGGCCTGACGCACTGGCCCTTCACCGTCAATCCAATCGCGGCCATTGCGGCGCCGTTCTTTCTCGGGCTGGTGGCCGATCGCTACTTCTCGACTGAGAAGGTGCTGGGGGTGTTACACATCCTCGGCGGCCTGGTGTTGTTGACCGTCCCGCAATTCAGCGGCGCACCGGTGGTGTTCGTGCTGCTGCTTCTGCTCTACAACCTCTGCTTCATGCCGACACTCGGCCTGGCGAACTCGCTCGCGTTTCACCACATCGCCGACCAGGAGAAGCAGTTTCCACTCATCCGGGTGTTCGGCACGATTGGCTGGATCGTTGCCGGTCTCTTTGTCAGCTTGGTGCTCAGGATGTTCGTGACGGGCGGGAGTCTGCCCGAGCAGACGCCGCTGCCGCTCTACACAGCAGCTGTGACGAGTCTCGTGTTGGGTCTCTACAGTTTCTCGTTGCCACACACGCCGCCTCCGGCCGTTGGAGAAAGGGTCTCAGTCCGCAGTATCCTCGGGCTCGACGCGCTGAAGGCACTGGGCAGCAGACCGTTCTACGTCTTCCTCGGCGCCTCGCTGCTCATCTCGATCCCGCTAGCCGCGTACTACAACTTCACGCAGCTCTTTCTCGAGGCGACGGGGTTCCAGAACATTGCGGGCACGCAGACGCTCGGGCAGATGTCCGAGGTGATCTTCATGCTCCTGATGCCGGTGTTCTTCATTCGCCTTGGCGTGAAGTGGATGCTCGTGGCCGGCATGGGGGCGTGGGCTCTGCGCTACGTGTTCTTTGCCCTGGCGGCACCAAGTGGAGTCTTTTGGATGATCATCGTGGGCATCCTGCTGCACGGAATCTGCTACGACTTCTTTTTCGTCACCGGCCAAATCTATGTCGACAAGAAGTCGACGGCCGCGATTCGCGGCCAGGCGCAGGGCATGCTGGTGCTGGTCACCTACGGGCTGGGAATGCTGATCGGCGCTCAGGCGGCGGGCAACCTCTTCAACGCCTTCCTGGGCGATGCTGGCGCGCTGACGCTCGGCCAGTGGCAGCAATTCTGGTTCGTCCCGGCGGCGTTTGCGGCCGTGATCATGGTGGGCTTTGCCCTGCTCTTCAACGACCGGGTCGATCGGCCCAGGGCCGAAGCCACGGGCGACAAGGCCGGGTAGCATGCGCCGTGTTCACTGTCGCTGGCGAGACCATTTGGACCTCCGCGCCTTTGGTGCCGTTAGCGCTGCCCGTGGCGTGTGCGGTGGCATCCTTGTTGTCCTTCCGGAACGAGCCCGTGCCCAGGTGGCGGCGTAGCGAATGGCACACGCAGCGAAGAGGCGGCATCAGGGTAGGGGGGCGTCCGCCATGGCGGCTCGGCGGCTCGGTATTGGTGTGATCGGTGGCGGGTTCATGGCGCGATTCCACATCCGCTCATTCGTCGGTGTGCGGCATGCGGACATCCGCGGTGTGGTGAGTCGACGCCGGCAAACGGCCGAAGAGGCGGCTGCCCTCGCGCGCCGACTGGGGGTGGGCGACGCCATGGCATTCGACTCGGTGACGGCCATGGTTGCCGACCCCGCAATCGATGCCCTGTGGATCTGCGCGCCCAACTTCACTCGCGTCGAGATGATGGAGGAGATCGTCCACGCGATCGAGACGGGGAAGGGCACGTTGATCGGCGTGGCCTGCGAGAAGCCGCTGGGGCGAAACGCCGCGGAAGCCCGCCGAATGCTGGAGCTGGTCGCGAGAGTGGGGCTGTTGGACGGCTATCTCGAAGACCAGTTGTTTTCACCGGGCGTGGTGCGGGGCAAGGATATCGTCTGGACTCGGGGCGCGGCGCTCACGGGGCCACCGTACATCGCTCGCGCGGCCGAGGAGCACAGCGGCCCGCACATGCCGTGGTTCTGGGAAGGTGAGCTTCAGGGGGGCGGCGTGCTCAACGACATGATGTGCCATTCGGTGGAGGTGGGGCGGTTCCTCCTGACGCCTCCTGGCGCGCCACGCAGCGCGCTCACGCCGGTCAAAGTCACGGCACACACGTCCTGCCTCAAGTGGCAGCGGCCGCATTACGCGGAAATTCTCGCCGAGACCAGCGGTGGGAAGCTTGATTACCTGAAGCGGCCGTCGGAGGATTTTGCGCGCGCACTGGTGGAATACCGCGACGCTGACGGCAGCCCGCGCATCGTTGAGGCGACGACGTCGTGGTGCTACGTTGGCGCAGGCCTACGGCTCAGCATGGAACTGCTGGGCCCCGAGTACTCTCTGTCGGTGAACTCACTCGACGCTGGCCCCAAGGTCTTCTTCAGCCGGAAGGTTGTGGGAGAGGCCGGTGAGGACCTCGTGGAGAAGCAGAACGCCGAGGTTGGTCTCATGCCGATCGTGAGCGATGAAGAGAGTGAGTACGGTTACGTGGGCGAGAACCGGCACATGGTGGAGGCGTTCCTCGCCGGCCGTCGGCCGGAGGAGACGTTCGCCGACGGCGTCAGCGTGACCGAGTTGCTCATGGCGGCGTATATGAGCGCCGAGCAGGAAAAGACCATTCCGTTCCCACCGCCCGGACTCGAGTCGTTCGTGCCCACGGTGGCGCGGGGCACCTGGAATCCGAGGGTCACATGAATCGAACACACTGCTTCGGGATCGGCGTGGCGTTGGGCGTGGCTGCCGTGGTGGCCTGCGAACCGGGCAACGCCCAGGACCGTGAAGGCTTCGAGCAGATCCTGGTCGAGAGCAATGGGCGATACTCCACGCACGGCTGGAACCACTATGGTCCCGGGTACTTCGACCTCGATCCCGAGACGGGAGTGCTCACCTCACACGGTGGGATGGGCCTGTTCTGGTATGCCGCGAAGGAGTACGGGGATTTCGTGCTGGACCTCGAGTTCAAGTGTGCGGACGAGCACACGAATTCGGGGGTGTTCCTGCGCGTCCCCGGGGTGCCCACGAGCGACGACTACATCTTCCACAGCTTCGAGATCCAGATCAACGATGGAGAAGAGGGCGTTCACCAGACGGCGGCCGCCTATGATGCGGAGGCCCCGACCGACCGGGCGTCGAAGCCGTCGGGGGAGTGGAACCGATATCGCATCACGTTTCGGGGGAGCCGCATCATCGTGGAGCTGAACGGGAAGCGGGTGCTCGACTGGCAGGCGGAGCCGCGCGGCAAGGTCCGGGACTTCGCGCCCCGCGGCTACATCGGCTTGCAGAACCACGATGACCGGAGCCCGGTGTATTTCCGCAATATCTATGTGAAAGAGCTGCCGTAGGGCGAAATCCCGCCGCGGTTGCCAGCAGCAGCGGCGACCGCGTCGGGAACGTCACGGAGAGGCGTGATGCTCCACCCAAGGGTTGTTCCGCCGGTGTGCCGCTCGTACCATTGGACATCTCCACACCTCTCGGAGGACTCCATGCCCCGTCTCCTCACGAGCGTCGCGTGCGCCCTGCTGCTCACGGTAGCCCCGCTCACCGCGCAGCAGACCGAAGCACCGTCGCGCGAGCTGGTCTACGTGGCCTACTACCAGATTGCCTACGTCGACCTCGACGACTGGATCGCCGACTACCACCAATACTCGGCACCGGTCCTGCAAGAGCTCCAGGACGAAGGGGTGATCACCGGCTGGGGGGTGTGGCAACACCAAACGGGTGTGGAGTACAACTGGCGCCTCGCGGTGCGCGCAACGGACTGGTCCAAGTTCGACCGGTTTTGGAGCGAATACCTCGGACGCGTGCAGCGGCGCGCTCCGGAAGTGATGGCCCGTGGCAGCAGGATGATCCAAGCGCATTTCGACGAGGTGTGGAACATCGACGAAGTGCACGTGCCCGACGGGGTGACCCCCCAATACATGTACGACTCTCGGTTCCAGATCAGCTTCGCCTACCTGGAGGAGTGGATCGAGCGCTGGCGCGAGACCGTTGCCCCGGTCCTGAAGCAGTCGATGGAGGACGGGATCTTGGATGGCTGGGTCGTCCAGAGCCACAACACCGGCGGGCGCTACAACTGGAAGGTGTTGTACCTGTTCGAGGAGTGGGACGACATGGACGACCACTTCGGCCGCTTCATGTCGGAGCTCACGGCCGATGCCGACGGGTGGGAGCGGTTCTCCAGCATGATCCAGGCGCACGACGACGTCATCTGGACGGTGGTCCTCCCCGCCGGAGGCAACTAGGATCGGTCTAGCGGGCACGCGCACCGAAAACCCCAGCCCGACGAACCCCTCGTGGGCTTCTCAGCGTAGCCGACGCTGCTACTCGCGTCGCGTTGGAGGCTGTTAAAGCTGCAGTTGAAGGTTGCCGTTAGGGGCGAAGCGCTACTCAGAGCAAGGACGATCCCATGCGTCGAACCTCCGTGACTCGATTGCGCCACCGGCCGCTCTCTCTCGGCATCGTGTTCGGCTTGGCCACCCTGGTCGCGGCGTGCACCGCCGAGCCCGAGATTGCCGCCGATCTCGTGCTCCGGAACGGGAAGGTGGTCTCGGTCGATCCCGCCACACCCGACGGCGAGGCCATCGCGGTGCTGGGCGATACGATCCTCGCCGTGGGGAGCGACCGGGAGATGTCGCGCTACATCGGTCGCGAGACCGAGGTCATCGATCTGGCCGGCCGGCTGGCGATTCCCGGGTTCATCGAGGGGCACGGGCACTTCCTGGGCATCGGCAGCGCCAAGATGCAGCTCGATCTGATGCACGTGGCCAACTGGGACGAGATCGTCGCCATGGTGGCCGACGCCGCCTCGGATGCACCGGCTGGCGCGCTCATCCAAGGACGAGGGTGGCATCAGGAGAAATGGGACCGGGCGCCGCCGGGCAACGTGGACGGCCTGCCTACCCACCGCACCTTGAGCGCGGTCTCGCCGAACAACCCGGTGATCTTGCGGCACGCGAGCGGCCACGCCGCGTTCGCCAACGCGAAGGCGATGCAGATGGCCGGCATCACTCGGAGCACTCCCGATCCGCCGGGTGGTGAGATTGTGCGGGACGCCGACGGGAATCCCATTGGCGCGTTCCGCGAGACTGCCCAGGGACTCCTTGGTCCGGCGGCGGCGAACGCGGCTCCACCCGACACTCGCCGCCAGGCGGAGATGGCCATCGAGGAGGTGCTGTCGAAAGGCATAACGAGTTTTCAGGATGCCGGGGTCGGGTTCGCCACGCTCGACCTCTACAGAGCGATGGTGGACGACGGGAGCATGGGTGTGCGCATGTGGGCCATGATCCGGGCGCCCAACCAGCGTCTCGCCGATGGGCTTGCCGCGGCACGCACGGTCGACTACGGCGACCACCGGCTCACCGTGAGGGCCATCAAGGTGTCGGTGGACGGTGCACTGGGCCCGCACGGCGCCTGGCTGCTCGAGCCGTACACCGACTTGCCGACGAGCCGGGGCCTGAACACGAGCCCGATCGATGCCCTCAACGAGACAGCGCGACTCGCCCTGCAACACGACTATCAGCTCTGCGTGCACGCCATCGGCGATCGGGCCAATCGCGAGGTGCTGAACGTGTACGAGCGCGCATTCGGGACGGCGCCCGACAAGAGGGATCTCCGCTGGCGCATCGAGCATGCGCAGCACCTCCATCCCAACGACATCCCGCGGTTCGGGCAGCTCGGGGTGATCGCAGCGATGCAGGGGATACACGCCACGTCCGACGGTCCCTGGGTGATCCCGCGACTCGGCGAGCAGCGGTCGCGAGAGGGCGCCTACGTGTGGCGGTCGCTCTGGGACTCGGGGGCGATAGTCACCAACGGGACTGATGCCCCGGTCGAAGACGTGGATCCGATCGCGTCGTACTACGCCACGGTCTCCCGCAAGCTGAAGGACGGCAGCGTGTTCTTTCCCGAGCAGCGATTGAGCCGGATGGAAGCTCTCCAGAGCTACACGAGCAGCAACGCCTTGGCCGCATTCGAAGAGTCCATCAAGGGCTCACTCACACCCGGGAAGCTGGCCGACATCACGGTGCTGTCGAAAGACATCCTCACGATTCCGGAAGACGAGATCCCGACCACGACCGTGGACTACACGATCGTTGGTGGGATCGTGATGTACGCGAGAGAAGGGAACTAGGCGCCTGGGGCTAGGCGCCAGGCCCGCTTTCTCATCACGCTACTCGACGCGCCACCTGCTTCCGTCTGAGGCAGGGCCGGCAGTACAATCCGTGGTGCCGTCCGGCGCGGGTCGAGGTAGCACCCTACCCGTAGCACAATCCGCGAGGAGCATCCGTCAGTGACCGATCACGTGTCCGCAGCGCCGTGGGAGCAGCTGGCTGCCCTGATCGCCGTTCGCGATGCGGCATCCGCCGAGCGATACCTGCACGATCTGCCGGCCGGGGAGGTGGCCCGCACGCTGTCCCGCCTCTCCGAAGACGATCAACGATCGCTGCTCGATCTCCTCGGTCCCCAGCTGTCAGCCGACCTCATCGAGCACCTGTCCAGTGCCCAGGCCGTGGAAATCATCGAGGAGCTGACGGCCGCCAATGCGGCAGCCATCCTCGAGGAGATCCCGAGTGCCGACCGGGTCGACCTGCTCGCCGATCTGGAGAGCGCCGACGCGGCCGCGATCCTGGACGCCATGCCGGTCGAGCAGGCCGACGACGCGCGCCGGTTGCTTCAGTATCCGGAGGACACGGCGGGCGGGGTGATGATCACCGAGTACCTGTCGTTTGCGGAACATCTCACGGTGGGGGACGTGGTGGAGGACATGCGTGCCCACGGTGAACGGTACTCGGACTACGACATCCAGTACGCCTACGTCACCGACGCCGAACGGCGACTCGCCGGCGTGCTACGGCTTCGTGACTTGCTCCTGGCACGGACGACGCAGACCGTGGGCGCGATCATGATGCGGGATCCGTTAAGCGTCCCGGACAACGCGGGCCTGACCGACCTGAAGCAGGTGTTCGACGACCACGCCTTCGTAGGGGTGCCTGTCACGAACGCCGCCGGGCAACTCATGGGCGTGGTGCGTCGCGCCGCGGTGCTCACCGCGCTCGGCGAGCAGGCGACGGAGGCATTCCTCGCCGTAACCGGCCTCATCGGCGAAGAGCTGCGAACCATGCCTCTTGGCCACCGGTCGCGCCGCCGTCTGTCCTGGCTCTCCATCAACATCGTGCTCAACGTCATCGCGGCCAGCGTGATCGCCATGTATCAAGACACGCTGGCAGCGGTCATCGCCTTGGCGGTCTTCCTGCCCATCATCTCCGACATGAGCGGATGCTCCGGCAACCAAGCCGTCGCCGTCAGTATCCGCGAACTGGCCCTTGGTTTGGTCAAACCGCACGAGTTCGTGCGCGTGGCATTCAAGGAGGGGGCTGTTGGCATTCTGAACGGGCTGGTGCTTGGTGTCCTGCTCGGGGCGGTGGCGGTGCTCTGGAAGGGAAACCTCGTCCTCGGACTCGTGGTCGGCACCGCCTTGGCGCTCAACACCATCATCGCCGTCCTGCTCGGCGGGCTCATCCCATTGGTGCTCCGGGGTCTCAAGCACGACCCGGCCCTGGCGTCGGGTCCGATCCTCACGACCGTCACCGATATGGTGGGGTTCTTTCTGGTCCTGAGTTTCGCATCGGCGATGCTGCCGCTGCTCACCTGATCCACGGAGTGGCGGTGTGGTTCCGGGTGCTGGCCCCGTGCATAGCCACTCCCTATTCTTTAGATTCTCCCATCCCATGTGGAAATCGAGGGGAATCAGATGGCCACCGCCAGGAGCACCGGCGCCTAATGTCGGCACAGCGGACCCAGCGACCGGCAGGAGCGTATCCCCGGCCGCCACTGCCACCGGATGAGCCGGAGCGGCTGAAGGCGCTCGAGCAGTACGACATTCTCGATACGGACCCCGAGCAGGCCTACGATGACCTGACGCTGCTCGCATCGCATATCTGCCACACGCCCATCGCACTCGTGAGCCTGATCGATTCGGACCGGCAGTGGTTCAAGTCGCGGGTGGGCCTCGAAGCCTCGGAAACCCATCGTGACCTCGCCTTCTGCGCCCATGCCATCGTGGCCGAGGGCACGATGATCGTGAACGACGCAACCCAGGACGAGCGGTTTTCCCACAACCCGCTCGTGCTCGGTGATCCGGAGATTCGGTTCTACGCCGGCGCACCACTCCGTGTGCCGGGTGGACGAGCAATGGGCACTCTGTGCGTGATCGATCGGGTGCCCCGGGAGCTGAGCCCGGAGCAGCAGGCCGCACTCGAGGCGCTATCTCGGCAGGTGGTTGCCCAGCTCGAGTTGCGCCGCAGGATCAAGGAACTCCAGCAGTACTCGGCGCGCGACCCGCTCACGGGGGTGTTCAACCGCGGCCACTTCGACACGATGCTTCCGGTGGAATTGGAGCGATCGAAACGCTACGACGCTCCGACCAGTCTCCTGCTGATCGACGTGGACCACTTCAAGCAGATCAACGACAGGATCGGCCATCAGGAGGGCGATCGCGTGCTCGTGTTGCTGAGCGGGATCCTCACCCGTGGCGTCCGGGCCGCCGACGTGATCTGCCGCTACGGGGGGGAGGAGTTCGCCGTGATCCTTCCCCACACCGACCTCGAGGTTGCCGGGGCGATGGCCGAACGGATCCGGGAAGGGGTGGTGACGAGCAGCGCCGAGGTCGAACCGCCGCTCCGTGCGGGCGCGTTGACCGTGACAATCGGTGTCGCAGCGTTTCCGGCCGACGCCGAAGATGCCGAGCAGCTCATCGCTGTCGCCGACCGCCGCCTGTACGCGGGCAAGGCGCGCGGCAGGGACTGCGTGGTCGCCGGGGACGGCTGAAGAGAGGGAGGCGGGGACGCCCGGCCGCGCGCCCGCCCTGAACTGCCTTTCTCTAGCGCGTCGCCTCCAAGCTCCGGTATACGAACTCGATAAACTGTTCGGGGTTGATGAACGCCCCGCCCCACGCCTCGTCGTACTCGGCCATGGGCTTGGCGGCTTTGATCTGGTCCAGCGTGTGTCCCTTGGCGATGGCTGCGGCCACGCGGTCTCGCGCGGTGACCAGCAGCGCGCGGTAGCGCTCGAGGTCCGCCCGCGACGCGAGTGGTCCGTGGCCCGGGATGATCTTCGTGGCGGCATCGGTGATCGCCAGCGCCGCATCCGCGGCCGCGATTATCCCGCGTACGTTCCCCCCACTCCCGAGGTCGATGAACGGGTAGAGCCCGTTGAAGAACGTGTCGCCCATGTGCACAACGTTGGCGGTGCGGAAGCGAATGATGGCATCGCCATCCGTGTGCGCGTGCGGCACGTGGAACACGTTGAGCTCGTCCCCGTTCAGATGAAACGTGACGGCCTCGCTGAAGGTCACGACCGGCAGGGCCTGATCGGGTGACGGCGGGACGGTTTGGCCGAGCGCCTCCATCACCTGCTCGACGCTCATGCGCTCCCGCACATTGTCGTGGGCCACGATGAGCGCGCCCATCTTGCCCAGGTTCTCGTTGCCACCCACGTGATCGAAGTGCCAGTGCGTGTTCACCACGAACCGGATGGGCCGGTCGCTGAACCCGCGGATGGCGGCCACGATCTTCTCGGTGAGCGGCGCGTACTGGTCGTCGATCACGAACACGCCGTCCGGGCCGGACGAGACCCCGATGTTGCCGCCGCTGCCAACGAGCATGTGGACGCCGGGCGCGACGGCGACGGTCTGGATCTGAACATCCTGCTGGGCGAACGCCGGCGCCGCGGCCGCGCCGAGTGACAGGACGATGGCGGAAGTGATCCGCATGATGGGCTCCTCGAGTCTGTGGGGAGAACGGGATCCAGCAACCTAGTCGGTCGTTCCGGTGCCCGGCACCCGGCAGCGGCGCGCCGGCCGGTGATACAGGATGGAGCACCCCGCCTCGTTTTGGTGCGGACCAGAGCATGGTGTGAGCCATATCACAGTGCTGTAAGGCGTTATTGCATAAATAGTTGTGTCTCGTCTTCGTGGTTCCTGACCCTCGGCATCGATCCTGCGACCTTCTCGCCGGCGTGCAGCGCGGTGGAACTGCGCGACTGGATTGAAACTCTCTGTGGGAGGTACTCCATGATGAAGCGTACCCTGAGTCTCACGGCGCTCCTGGCCGGTGTGGCCCTCTGGGCAGGTTGCGGCGACGGCGGCCCCGGATCGACGGTCGCTATCCGGTTCGGTACCACGCCATTGGCGTCGGCTACCGGCCCGATGGCTGCCCCGGGCGCCAGCCTGTCGGGCGCCGCGGCACAGGAGATCACGCTCGAAGGGTCCAATGGACGCCTCACGATCACCGACATCTGGGTGATCGTCGAGGAACTCGAGTTGGAGCCGGTCGAGACCGGTGACTGCGACGACGACGTCGTCGAGGTCGAGTGCCCTGATTTTGAGCTCCGGTATCTGTTCATCCAGGTGCCGGTGAACGGCAGCGATGTCAGCGTGGCCGTTACCCAGGCCGAGGGCGTGTTTGACGAGCTCGAGTTCGAGGTCGGCGACGCCGAAGTCGACGACGACGACGACGAAGATCTAGCCGACGCGCAGCTGATCCAGGACATGTTCGACAACGAAATCCTGCCGCGCTTCCCCAAGTGGTTGCCCAAAGCGAGCATGGTCGTGGTCGGCACGTTCGCGGTGAAGAACGCGGATGGGTCGTTCGGTAACCCGGTCCCCTTCGAGACCTATTTCGAGGCCGAGATCGAGGTCGAGCTGGACCTCAACCCGGCGTTTGACACTGCCACCGACAGCGAGATCGTGGTCAGGCTTGATCCGGCCCGCTGGTTCGCCCGCGGCGACGGGACGGTGTGGGACCTCTCGGCCCTGCAGGGCCAGCTAGTGGAATTCGAGCTGGAGATGGAAGACGGGTGGGAGATCGAGATCGACGACTGACCTGAACCGAAAACGACACGAGCGGCCGGACGCTCCCCTTGCGGGTGTCCGGCTTCGTGCGGGAGGGAAGGATCATGCAAAAGCAACGAGCATACGTTCTGCTATCGACCGCCCTGGCCTTGATGGTGGCCTGCGGCGACTCCTCGGGCCCGGCCGTCGACCGGAACGATCCGGGGACCGGGACCGGCACGCTCAGCGTCACGGCCGACATCGACGGCCAGGACGTATCGGGCGGCATCGTCACCGACATGGACGTGCAGGTCCGAAACGCCCAGGGCCAGCCAGTGTCTGGCGCGATGGTGACCATCCGGAACGGCACGCTCGGAACCACGACTCTGTTCGAGAGCGGCCAAGGTACCGGGGATTACACTGCTAGGGTCAACGGATTTGGCGCCGGTGACTACCGGCTCGATGTGGTGGCGGGTGCCGATCGAGTGGAGAACGTCGTCGTTGGCGGGATCGGGATCCACACGATTCAGAGCCCGACGATGGCCACGGTGGTGCCGGCGAGCCAGCCGCTGACCGTGACGTGGACCCGGCCCGCCGAGGCATTCCGGGCCGACGTGGAGTCCAGGGAGTACGAAGTCCAGGACATCTTGGATACCGGGAGCCACATCATCCCGGCAGTGGACGTTCGCGTGCGAACCGACGAGCGGATCCGCGTCAGGCGCGACAATCAAGTGACGATTGCCGGCGGGCTCTCGGGATCGCGGCTCCAACTCGAGCTCCGACGCACCGTCGAGCCTATCGTGGTGCAATAGGGCGGAGCCTTCTCGCCGCAGGAAGCGGATGGCGAACCCCGTTCCGACTCGATGAGTCGGAACGGGGTTTCGCGGTGGCTCTCTCTTCTCAGGGGCGATCCGGGACGCCCCCGGCGGCTGGCTCAGTCTGGCAATCCCACCACCTGCTCCGCCGCGAGCCGATCGACCTCCGCGGCGGAGTACCCGAGCAGATCCTCTAGAACCTCCCGCGTGTGTTGACCGAGGGCCGGCGCGGGATTCCGCGCGATCGCGGGCGCCGACGACAAGTGCGGCGTGGACCGCGCGAACGTGTAGCTGCCAACCTCGGGGTCGTCGATGTCGACCAGCATGTCACGGGTGCGGAAGTGGGGATCGGCGAAGATGTCCTTGGCCGTGTACACGGGCCCGGTGGGCATGCCCGCCTCGTTGAGCGTATCCACGACCTCCTGCCGCGTCTTGTCCGCCATCCATCCCTCGATGATCGGTTGCAGGAGCGTCGCGTTTTCGGCACGGCTGGTCCCGTCGCGGCTGCGAGGGTCGTCGATCAGGTCCGGGCGGCCCACGGCGGTCGCGAGGCGGCCCCACACGATGTCGTCCGGGACGTTGAGCGCGACATACCCGTCCGAGCACTTGAATGCTCCACGCGGCCAGAGATGCTCGAGCTTGCCGCGCTTGGGCTCTTTTCCCGTCACGGAGTAGAGGGCCACCATGCGTTCGTTGAGCGCCAACATGTTGTCGGTGAGGGAGACGTCCACGATCTGCCCCGTCCCGGTTCGCTCGCGCATGAACAGGGCCTGCATGATCCCGAAGGCGGCGATCATGCCGGAGTACACGTCGGCCAGTCCGTAGAGGGTGAACGTGGGCGGTTTGTCCTCGAACCCGATCAGGTCCATGACGCCGCTCATCGCTTCGGCCACGATGTCGAAGGCCGGACGGTTGGCGTAGTCGCTGCGATACCCGGGCAGCCGGCCGAATCCGGAGATCATGGCGTAGATGATCCGGGGATTCACCGTGCGGAGACCCTCATAGCCGAGCCCGATGCGGTCCATGGCGCCGGGGCGGAGGTTCTCGACCACCACGTCCGCCACCCCGGCCAGCCTGCGGACAATCTCCTGACCGGCCTCGCTCTGCACGTTGAGCGCGAGGCTCTTCTTGTTGCGGTTGTAGGCCATGTAGCCGAAGGCCTTCTTGCCGCTGCTGCGCTTGGCGAACGGCGGGATCGATCGCCGGGGATCGCCCTTGCCCGGTCGCTCGATTTTGATCACCTCGGCCCCGGCATCGGCAAGGAGCATGGTGCAGTAGGGCCCGCTCATGTACTGCTCCAGCCCCATCACTCGGATTCCCGTCAGCGGACGCTCGACATCACCTGACACCAGGCCCCCCTTTGTCTCCACCCTCGCCCCCCCTGTACGCTACACGCTGTTCGCTGCACCCATCAATCACCCTATCCACTCCACCACCGTCGACACCCCCATCCCGACACCTACGCAGAGGGTGGCGAGCCCGTAGTACGGCCGCGATTCCTGCGGCGCACGCCGCTTCATCTCGTGGAGCAGTGTTGCCAGGATGCGCGCGCCGGAGCAGCCGGTGGGGTGGCCGAGCGCGATGGCACCCCCGTTCACGTTCGTGATCTCATGACGCAGGCCGAGCCGACGCATCACGCCAAGCGACTGGGCGGCGAATGCCTCGTTCAACTCCACGAGCCCGATCTGGTCCAGGGCGATGCCGAGACGCGCGAGCAGCTTCTCGGTGGCGGGTACCGGGCCGTAGCCCATGACGCCCGGGTCCACGCCTGCCACGGCGGAGCCGAGCCAGCGGGCCATCGGCACAAGGCCGAGGGCCTTCGCTTTCTCGGCACTCATGAGCAGGAGTGCCGCGGCACCGTCGTTGATGCCGCTCGAGTTGCCCGCGGTCACGGTGCCGTCCTTGCGAAAGGCCGGTCGGAGCGTCCCGAGCTGCTCCGTGCTCGTGTCGAGGACGAGCCGGCCGTTGTCCACGCGGTAGCGGGGATGCTCGTCGGTGTCGACCACAATGGGGTCGCCCTTCCGTTGCGGGACGGGGATGGGAACGATCTCGTCGTGGAATCTCCCGGCGTTGATCGCTTCTACGGCGCGCCGGTGGCTCTCCAGAGAAAACGCGTCTTGGTCCGCTCTGGAGATCTTCATCTCGTCGGCGATGGTCTCCGCTGTCTCGCCCAAGCCCACGATTGGGTATCGGGCGTGCATCCGCGGGTTGTCGAAGCGCCACCCCACCGTGGTGTCCCACATCTTCCAGTGGCCGACGGGCTGACCGCGCTCGGGCTTGGGGATGGCCCAGGGTGCCCGGCTCATGCTCTCGACCCCTGCGCCCACGAACACGTCCCCCTCACCGGCGATGATCGCCTTGGCAGCCTGGTTCACCGCCTCGAGTGCCGAGGAGCAGTTCCGGTTGATTGTGACGCCCGGCACTTCGACGGGCCACCCGGCGAGCAAGACGGCCATGCGGGCCACGTCGCGGTTGTCCTCGCCGGCCTGGTTACCGCAGCCGGCATACACATCGTCGATGAGCGCGGGGTCAATCCCCACGCGTTCCACGAGCCCCTTCAGCACCTCGGCCAACAGGTCGTCCGGCCGCACGCTGGAGAGGCTGCCGTTGTGCCGTCCGATGGGGGACCGGACGGCGCCCACGATCACGACGTCGCGCATACTACCGTGCGGACACGGCGGTGCGGGCGCCCGACCGTGCTCGCTGGGTGCCGTTTTCGAGATCGGCGATGAATTCCCCGAACCGTTCCGCCACCTGCTGCAGACGCGGGTGGTGGTCCCGAATGAAGCGTTCCGGATCGGGGTCCCGGCGGAACGCGGCGGGAAGCGCCTCGGCACGCTCGTCGGTGGCGGCGTCGATGTAGCTCGATGAGAGCCTGAGGGTCAGGTCTTGGGCGGAATGGAAGGCTGAGCCCGGGAGGGTCGCGATCTCGTAGCGGTCCAGGAGGTGGAGCGCCAGATCCTCGTCGTTGTGCACCCCGCGCGCCGCCAGGGGCTCCCGCCACCTCTCGAACGACGGGAAGATGTAGAAGGCGCCCGCGGGTTCCGCACAGGGGATCTTGAGCCGCTTCAGCGCGTGGTAGAGGAACAGGGTCCGAATGCCGTGCATGCGGGTGCAGAGATCGACGTAGCCGTCCACGTCGGGGTCTCCAGCATAGGCCACCTGGGCCGCATACTGCACCGGGGCCGTGACGCAGGTCCAGATGTTGGAGGCGATGTTCTCGATCGCGTGGGTGAGCGCTCGCCCGCCCCTCTCGCTCGGCAGGATCGCGACGCCGAACCGCCAGCCGCCGAGGCTCAGATGCTTGCTCAGTCCGCCGAAGACGATGGAACCTTCGGGGTAGAAGCGGGCGATCGAGACGTGCGGGGTGGAGCCGAATGCCGTCAGCGCGTAGATCTCGTCGCTCAGTACCATCAGCTCGTGCTCCCGCGCGAACTCCGCGAGCGCTTCCACCTTCTGCGGTCGCATAACCGTTCCGGTCGGGTTCTTGGGGCTGTTCACCACGAACACTTCCGGGTTCCCCCAGTTTTGGCGGGACTCCTGAATCCGGTGCTCGAGCACGTCCTGCTCCAGCTCGTAGTTGGTCTCCGGGCGCGTCGGTACGTAAATGACCGGCTTCCCCAGGAGGTGGGCCTGCGGCGCATACGACACCCAGGACGGCTGCGGCAGGATCAGTTCCTCTCCCAGGGCCAGCAAGGACGCGAAGATCAGGGACTTGCTGCCTGGCCCGACGGCCACCTGCTCGGTCGACACGTCCAAGTCGAACTTCCGCCGATAGAAGTCTGCGATGGTCGTGCGCAACTCCGTGGTGCCGAGGGGGTGGAGGTAGCTCCGCTTCTGGACGTTCGCCGTCAACGCCTCGGCGATCTTCGGGTGGACCGGAAACCGGGACTCGCCGAACGCCAGTTGGTACACGTTCCGGCCCGCGCCCCAAAGCTCTCGGACTCGATCGTTGATGGAGAGGGTTGCCGACGCCTTGAGTCCGCGAACGCCGGCACGGGAGAATCGAATGGGCTTGAAACGCTCGACCACCGGTACGCCTCCGTTGGAGGGCCCTCGCTGTGAACTGCACGGTGTGTGGGTCCCGGCACGATAGGAAATCGGTGGGCCACTACGCAAGTCCTGTCGCGGCTCGTTTTGCCCGGCGCGGCCCGCTCTGGACGTCGCGGCGACCCATCCGTATTGATAAAGGGGGGTGGATGTCGACCCGCCCTCAGCCGGCCGCTCGGGGAGGACCGTCATGGCGATCATCACCATTACCAGAGGCTCGTACGGGGGCGTCGAGGCGCTTGCGCAGCGTCTGGCGGACGATCTCGGGTATCGGATCTTCTCTCGGGAGGAGGTGCTGGGGGGGACCGTGAAGGAGTTCGGCCTGTCGCAGAGCCAGTTGGAATCGGCACTCATGCATCGGCCCGGGTTTCTGGAAGGCCGAGGCGTCAAGAGGCTGCACTACATCGCCTGTGCGCAGGCTGTCCTCGCCAACGTGGCCCGAGAGGACAACCTCGTGTACCACGGAGAGGCGGGACACGTGCTGCTGAAAGGCATTCCACACCACCTCCGCGTACGCGTCGTCGCCGACATGGAATTCCGCATACGCGCGGTCATGGAGCGCTGCGAGCTCTCGAGGGAGAAGTCCATTCAGTACATCGCCGACATGGATCGGGAGCGGAACACGTGGCTCAAGTGGGTGCACGGAGTCGACGCCAACGATCTGTCCACCTACGATCTCGTGGTGAATCTCGAGCGCGTCCCGATTGCCGGTGCCGCAGCACTCATCGCGCAGGTGGCCGATCGCGATTTCCGGACCACGCCGGAATCGCAGCGGATGATGGACGACCTGGCATTGACCAGTCAGCTGCGGGCGAGAGTGGGGCTGGAGTCCGCGATCTCCGACGAGAGGATCGGAATCGAGACGGTGGACGGGGTGGTCACCATCACCGCGAATGTGCGTCACCTGGTCGAGGCGACTCGGGTGGAGGAGCTGGCGCGGCAGATCCCGGGCGTGCGGGACGTCCGGGCCGAGATCGACGCGAGGTGGCGCGAGTAGCCGCGATGCGCCGTCCCCAGCTCGCCAGCGCAGGCGCGGTGGTCCCGGATGAGCCCCACGCCCCATCCCTAGCGCCGTGGCGGGTTTCCGACTACCTTTATCGCGTTGTACGAACCGCAAGCTGGTATCTTCTCACTTTCGTGGAACGGTAGCGGCTTAGGATGGACTTCGGCGCGCCGTAGACACGTCGTTTCACTCCTCAGGTTCAGACAATCAGAAGCATTGCGTCCCGGCGACACAGATGTCGTCGTGTACGCATGCGCACACACACGTGAGGAGTATTTCCGAACGATGTCATTTGATTCATTGGGCCTCGCGCCCGAACTTCTGCGGGCCGTCGAGGAAGAGGGCTACACCGAGCCCACCCCCGTGCAGCTAGAAGCGATTCCGTTGGGCCTGGAAGGCCGCGACGTGGTCGGATCGGCCCAGACTGGGACCGGCAAGACCGCTGCGTTCCTCCTACCGATTCTGCAACGCCTGCAACTCGGGAAGCGCGGCACGCTCCGGGCGCTCGTCCTCGTGCCCACACGCGAGCTGGCCGAACAGGTGCTGCTCAGCGCCCGCGCCTACGGGCGCCACACCAAGCTCACGTCGGTGGCGGTGTACGGCGGCGTCGGCATGGAGCCACAGACCAGCGCCCTCAGAAAGGGCGTCGATATCGTGATCGCGACGCCCGGGCGGCTGCTCGACCACATGGGACGCGGCCACGTGAACGCGACCAAGCTCGAGGTACTGGTTTTGGACGAGGCGGACCGCATGCTCGACATGGGGTTTGCGCCCGACGTGAACCGCATCCTCGACGCCCTGCCGTCCAAGCGACAGACCATGCTGTTCTCGGCGACCATCTCCAACGATGTGGACCGCCTGGCGCGGCGCGCCATGCGGGACCATGCGGCGGTCGAGATCGGCCGCCGTGCCGAGGCCGCCGAAGGCGTGGAGCACGTGTTGGTGGCCGTCGACAAGCCCCACAAGCGCGGGGCGTTGGCCAAGGTGCTTACCGAGTTCCCGCAGGGACGCACGCTGGTGTTCACCCGCACCAAGTTCGGGGCGGACAAGCTCGCCCATCATCTCCGCCGCGAGGGGAACAACGTGCTCGCACTTCACGGCGGCAAGACCCAGGCGTCGCGCACCAAGGCGCTGGATCGGTTCAAGAACGGCGGTACGCGTGTGCTGATCGCGACCGATGTGGCCGCCCGCGGGATCGACGTGGACGATATCATGATGGTGGTGAACTACGATGTGCCGCGTGACCCGGAAATCTACGTGCACCGTGTTGGGCGGACGGCACGCGCCGGGGCGCAGGGGGTGGCGCTCACGCTGATGTCCCCCGACGAGTGGCTGATGATGCGAGACGTGGAGAAGCTGATGGGCCGGACGTTCCCGCGTGAGGTCATGCCGGGGTTCGAGCCCGCCGTCCCGCCGGTCCAGCCACGGGAGCGGGCTGAACGCGCCAAGCCCCAGGGGCGCTCGGTACGGCCCCGGAGAGGACGCGGGCGCACCCGGTAACCCGCGGGCGCAGTCGCGGCGTCGCACCGTACAAGTCCCGATCGGCGGTCTCAGCCGGTCGGGGCTTTTGCTTTGGGCGTGCGCCGGTTGGGTTCCAGGTGGAGCAACTTGAGGACCACGATCTCGCCGCGTCGGAGCTCGCCGCGACGATGCCGACGCTTCTGCGAGCGCGGCCGTGCCGGCTTTGGGGCGACGATGCCGTCCCGATAGGCCTCGATCACCCGCGGGTGCACGTAGTACTTGCGACATACCGCTCGCGTGTTGCCCAGCCGTGCCGCGACGAGGTCGATGGCCTTGATGATGTTGGCCTGGGTCTCCCGCTGCGTCGTGGCGGGCCCCATGTCGCGCAAGGTCGTGGCGGCGGCGATCGTTCCCGCCCACGTGCGGAAGTCCTTGGCCGTGAATTCCTGACCGGAAATCTGTCGCAAGTAGGCGTTGATGTCGCCTGAATCGATCTTCTGGCGGCGGCCGCGGTCATCCAAGTACTGAAACAGCTCCTGGCCGGGCAGGGTCTGGCAATGCTGGACGATGCTCGCGATGCGTCGATCGGTGATGGCCACCGACCGCATGACGCCGCTCTTCCCGCGAAACTCGAACCAGAGCTTCGAGCCCGAGACCTCCACGTGACGACGGCGCATGGTGGTGAGGCCGTAGGATCGGTTCTCCCGCGCGTACACGTCGCTGCCGATACGGATGAGCGTCTTCTCCAGCAGCCGGACGACCGTGGCCAGGACTTTGTCCCGTGGCAGCCCGTCGCGGGCCAGATCGCGCTCCACCCGCTCACGGATGGCCGGCAGCACGTTACTGAACGCGAGCATGCGGTCGAACTTGGTATCGTCCCGAACCTCGCGATACCGCGGATGGTAGCGGTACTGCTTGCGGCCTTTCGCGTCCCGCCCGGTGGCCTGAAGGTGTCCGTTGGGCGCCGGACAGATCCACACGTCCGTCCACGCCGGTGGGATGACCAGCGACCGAATGCGCCTCCGTTCGGCTCGATCGCGAATCGGTTCTCCGTCCAAGCCGATGTAGCTGAACCCGCGGCCGGCCCGCTTGCGGCTGATGCCCGGCTCCGCGTCGGAGACGTACAAGAGGCCCCCTGGCGCGGCAGTCCTGGGCCGTTCCGCGCGGCGTGGGGTGCGGCCGCTGGCGCCGCTCGAGGCTGCCCGACTCACTCCAGGTCCCGTGGATCGATCCGCGTCGGCGTCGACGCACCCGACACGATCGCAACCGCGGCCCGTGCAATGGCTTTGACCGTAGTCGTCATGTGGTCGAGGTCGAGCGTAACGAGCTCGTCGGAGACACGGTGGTAATCCTCGTCGACGTCGATCGGGGTGGTGCTGATGGAGTGTGCCGGCACGCCCATGCGCGCGAAGGTCGCGTTGTCGGAGCGGAAGAACAGGTTGTGGTCCGGGTACGGGTCGGGGGTGAACGTGTAGCCACTCTCGGCGGCGGCCTGACGGAGGATCTCACCAAGGTCGGACTTGTCGAAGCCCGTGATCCAGGCAACGTCGGGCCCGGCGGCGGCGGGCTTGCCGATCATCTCGACGTTGACCATCGCGACCACCTGGTCGAGATCGAGCTGTGAGGCGAAGTATCGAGAGCCGTAGCCGCCCATCTCCTCGGCTGCGAACGCGACGAACACCAGGGTTCGGCCCGGTTTCCGCAGTGCCTTGAAGTACCTGGCGAGCTCGATCACGGCCGTTGTGCCGGACGCGTTGTCGTTCGCGCCGTTGGCAATGGAGTCACCGTCCACGGGGGGCCGAATCCCGATGTGATCGTAGTGCGCCGAAAACAGCACGATCTCGTCGCGTCGCGCCCCGGGGATGATGCCGACCACGTTCGCCAGTTGCTCCTCCTCCACCGACGCCGAGACATCGATCCGGAACGCCGATGCGCTCGTCTCGTCGGTCAGAATGAGCACGGTATTGGATCCGCTCGTCGGATCGAGTGTGCGCGACGCTCCGGCTGTGAAGGCCCGAACTCGCTCGAACAGGCGGCCGTGCGAGCGGTGCATCAGCACCAACGTGTTGGTGCCCGGCGTGCGCATGACCGCGAGCGCCTGCATGGGATCGTCGTCGCGACCGACGACCATGATCTCCACCTTGTCGTCGTCGGTCCACCTGAGCGCGGGGCTCGATACCGAGATCGCGAAGCGTTCGCTTGGGACCGTGCGGCCGTTCAGCTCTACCGTGGCTCGATTGCCCGTGATGGCGTAGACAGGGAATGGCTGGCGATACCCGCTCAGGTCGCCGAACCGATCCAACCCGATGGCCGCGAACTCCGCTCGGATGAACTCGGCGGCCCGGTCGGCCGCGGGCGTGAAAGCACGGCGGCCCTGCATCTCGTCCGCACTTAGCACGGCCACGATGCGTTCGACGCTCGCCCGCGAGATCTCGGGCTCGCTGCGGGAGCATCCGATGGGGCCCGCCAAGGCGAGCGCGATGATCAGTACACGTGTCCCTTCAGCCATCACGCACTCTCGGCGTTACGGGTCGGCGACGTGTTCGGGCGTCGGCGTGCCCCTCGGCTGCCGGGGGCAGTGGCCAAAGCTACCCACGGAATCCGCGAGCGCGAGTCCGCTGATGCAAAGGGGCCGACGGAGCGGTGGTTCGCTCCATCGGCCCCGATCCTCGACGAAAGGTCGTGGACGGTGCGGCCGATCGCTTACTTCCCGGTCGTGCCGCGGCGCTCGGTGAGCGTCCCGAGGAGCTGTTCCAGGGTGGCCGGTGCGATTCGCGCGTACGCCGTCACGAACGAATTGCCAAACCGCACCGTTCCGACGGCCGTGTCGCCCGAGACCTTGACCTGGAGCTTCCCGCTCTCGCCCTTCGGAGCGTCAGCGAACGGGACCACCGAGAGCGACACCTGCTCGCCGTTTGCGAGCCGCTGCACCACCTGGTAGCTGTCCGGCCCGCGGGCCACGGCAGCGACCCCGAGGTCGGCCATCGCGATGACGGGGTCGCTCGCCGACGTCCGCGACGTCGCCGAGGCTCGGCTCACCAGCTCCGATGCAGATGGCAGCGTGGTTGGGATGGCAATCCGTCCGACGTCATCCAAGGAGTTGTCGAGCGGGATATCGACGGTCCCAGGCTGGGCACGCATGGCTGCCTGCGCCGCGGCGGCCACGGCCGTCGGGTCGAGTGCCACCGGCACGAGGGGCGCGCGTTCCTTCAGGCCGGTGCCTGCGGTCGAGTCCTGGTTCGCCGGTGTGCCCACGACGGGCGCCTGAACGGGTGCGGCGACCCTCGTCTGGCTCACGGTTCGCTGCTCCGACTCGGTGGCCCCGAACGCGGCGACCATCATGAGCGTGTTGCGGGACGGTGTGGTGTGCGGAACGGTGACCCCCGGCTGTTCGGCATCCAGTTCGCCGCCGAAGGGTACCACGCCAAAGGCGAAGAAGCCCAGGCCAAGGACGGCCACGGCCGCCGCGGCCGCGGCGGGGTAGACCCACACGGGCCGGGTGCCCCAGGTGCGGCGGATCCTGGCCAGCAGACCAAGGCGAGGCACTCCGGGCTCCGGCCGAGTGGGCCGGGGCGTCGGTTCCGGGCGGTGCGCGCGCGCCACCGGTGCCACGAAAGGCGGCTCGACCCCCCGGGGTGCCGGCCGCTGCATTTCCGCCATGACGGGATCGCGGACCGGAACCGCGCCCGTATGCTCCGGCGTCGGTGCCGGCGCGGGTCGGGACGGCGTCTCGCGAGCCGCCGAACTGTGCGTCTCCACCAGCGGCGGGCGCGGCGCGGTCTGGGTCTGCTGCATGGCGTCGGCCGGGAGCATGACGGCCGGCATTTCGCCGGTGTGTCCCGCCAGGTGCTGGCCGCGCTCCGCAGTTTCGAAGAACCGCTCCAGCATTGCCCGGATCTCCGATTCGGGCCTCACGGCCAGATGCTGGAGCGTGTTCAGAGTTTTCGGCAGTTTGGCCCGCTCGGCGTAGTCGACGAGTACGAGCCGGGTTGGCTCCACGTAGCCGTGGTTCAGAAGCTGCTGGGCGAAGCGGATATAGACATCGTTTCGGTGGGGGGCGGTGCGCAGAATCTTGAGACACAGAGCGATGACGCTCCGGTTCGAGCCCTGCTTGGCGTACTGCTCGGCAGCTCGCTCGAACATGGCAATCGCGCCGAGCTTGTCGCCGCTCTTGAGCGAGAGGTCGCCGACTTTGACGAACAGCGGTGCCTCCGGTTCGACGGCGTCGCACTCGAGCCGTGCGATGATCTCCTCATAGGCATCGAGCGCCGCTGCCGTCTTGCCCTGTCTCTCGAGTTCGCGTGCTTGCTGTTTCACCGTAGCGATGTTCACCGTCCCACCTCCGAGAACCTGAACGCCAAACCGCCGGGGGAGGGCCCCGATCACCATGCGGTCTCAGTATCGCGACTCGGACCGTCGGAACCAGTGACCCAGAGCACACCCGCCGCGGGAGGGGGGAAACGGCCGCCAGGTCTGGGCAAACGACCCCGCTGGAACCCAGTTTCTCCACAGGGTGGCGCGGGTGGGTTCCCAGGTCCAAGTTGACCATGAGGGGTGGGTTTCGGGTCGGGGAGTTCCCAGTTGGACCAGCCACCACGGTGGCTGGGGATGAGGGAGCGCATGACCGAGCCAGCGCAGAGGAGCAGGACGAGCGGGTCCCGTCCGATGGAAGCCGACGTCGATGTGTTCGGACTGACGCATCCCGGTCGTGTTCGCACGGCCAACGAAGACCACTTCTTGATCGCGAGTCTCCACAAGCTCCTCCGCGTGCAGCAGTCGAGTCTGCCCGAGGAGGATTATCCGCAGCTCGTGAGTCATTCCCGCGGCTATCTGTTTCTCGTCGCCGACGGGGTAGGGGGGCGACCGGACGGCCATCTGGCGAGCGAGACCGTCCTGCGGACCATCGCCGATCACGTCACCAATCTCATGGACCTGTACCGCCGCCTGGATTCGGACCGGGAATCCGTTTTCCTGCGGGAGCTCACCGGGTCGGTGGAACGCAGCCACGCGATCCTCAAGGAGCACGGCGAGCGCAATCACGAGGGTCAAGGGCTCGCCACCACCCTGACCATGGTGGCTGTTCTGTGGCCGCGTGCCTACCTGGTGCAGGTGGGTGACAGCCGCTGCTACCGGCTGCGCGGTGGCCGGCTGGAGCGGCTGTCGCGCGACCAGACCGTGGCCCAGGCATTGGTGGATTCGGGCGCGCTGACCCCGGAAGAGGCGACCCGCTCGCCGTTTCGGAGCGTGCTGTCCAGCGCCGTGGGCGGTCCGGAAGCGCTGCCCATCACGGCCTCCGACGATCTCCGGCGGGACGACGTCATGCTGCTCTGCACGGACGGTCTCACTAAGCACGTGTCGGAAGTCGAGATCGAGCAGGAGCTGTTGGGTATGGAGTCGGCCGAGCGAAGCTGCCATCGTCTCGTCGATCTGGCCCTCGAACGGGGTGGGGGGGACAACATCACGGTGGTGATCGGCCGAATGCGGCCGAAGCTTGGTAGGGCCTCTGGCGCCCGTGCCTCAGCCGCCGAGGTGTGACCGGGCACGACCCTTGCGGGATAGTCCCGATGAAGGATCCCACGGGGGACCGGGGCTATGGCACACATTCTGGTCGTGGACGACGATCCGCAGTTGCGCACCATGCTCGAGCGAGTGCTCGTGCAGATGGGCCACGACGTCACCCAGGCCGAGGATGGCCTCGCCGCACTGAACACCGTCGGCACGCGACCGTTTGCGATCGCGTTCGTCGATCTCTTCATGCCGACCATCGACGGCTTGGAAGTGATTCCCAAGCTGCTGTTTCAATCCCCTGATACGAAGATCGTCGCCATGTCCGGTGGGGTGTACGGTGGAAAAGGCGTGAGCCTGCTCACCGTGGCGGAGCGGCTCGGAGCCGCGCGGACGCTGGCCAAGCCCTTCGGAATCGACGACATTGAGCGCATCCTGCGGGAACTCCTGAACGGCAGCGCGACCTAGCGCACCGGACCGGCTGCCGTCGCCGGGGATCGCCTCGTACCTTTAGCGCGACCTTGCCGTCGGAGTCGCGCGTCTGAAGCTCTCCCAGCGATCCATCTTCGTCTTTTGGATTCCTCTCGCCGCCACCTGGCTCATGATGGCGGTGGAAGGGCCGTTTCTGGCGGCGATCATCGCTCGGTTGGTCGATCCCACGTTCAACCTTGCGGCCCACGGTGTGGCGTACGCCTTCGCGCTGCTGGTCGAGGCGCCCGTCATCATGATCATGAGCGCCTCCACGGCGCTCGTTGACGATGCGCACAGCTTCCGGCGGCTCCGCACGTTCACCTACACGCTGAACGCGGCGGTGACAGCCGCCATGCTGCTGCTACTCGTTCCGCCCGTGTACCGCGTCCTCATGCTGGACCTGATCGCGCTTCCGGCCGACGTGGCCGATCTCACCTACGTGGCGCTCTGGCTGCTCGTTCCCTGGCCGGGCGCCATTGGGTACCGGCGGTTCTATCAGGGACTCCTGATTCGGGGCGGTCGCACCCGTCTCGTCGCCTACGGTACCGTGCTCAGACTCACGACCATGGCGACCACCGCGCTCGTGCTCTACTTCACGGTGGCGCCACCGGGGGCATGGGTCGGTGCGGCGGCGCTGGCGGTGGGCGTCTCGGTGGAGGCGGTCGCGAGCCGGATCATGGCGCGCGGCACGGTGCGTCACCTGCTCGCCACCGACACTGACGACGGACGGGCGCTGAGCTACGTGAGGATCGCTCGGTTCTACTACCCGCTCGCCCTGACGTCGCTGATCGGGCTGGCCGTGCAGCCGATGGTCACCTTCTTCATGGGTCGGGCACCGGCGCCGCTCGAATCGCTCGCCGTGTTTCCGGTGGTGGTGGCACTGTCGTTCATCTTCCGGGCAGTGGGGTTGAGCTACCAAGAGGTGGCGATTGCCCTGATGGGCAAACGGTACGAGCACGTGCGCGAGCTGTGGCGGTTCGCGCTCGCGCTGGGGATTGCCGCGACGGTGGGACTCGCGCTGGTTGCGCTGACCCCCATCTCGCGGTTCTGGTACGAGACGGCGTCCGGCCTCGCGCCGGAACTGGCCCGGTTCGCGATCCTGCCGACCATCATCATCATTCCCATTCCCCTCCTATCGGTCATCCTCTCGTTTCAGCGTGCCATCCTGGTGGTGGGTCACGCGACCCGGCCGGTGACCTGGGCCACGGCAATCGAGGTTGGCGGCATAGCGGTGCTCTTTCCGTTGCTGGGTTGGAGGTTCGGTGTGGTGGGTGTCACCGCCGCTACCATCGCGTTCATAGCGGGACGGTTGGCGGGGAATCTGTACCTGATGAAGCCGTGCATGAGGGAGATGAGGGGGTAGGGGGAAGGGGGCAGGGTGCAGGGTGCAGGGTGCGGGGGACAGTGTGCAGCGTGCAGCGTGCAGCGTGCAGTGTGCGGGGAACGCGGGGGGGGTCCGAGAAGGACCGGACAGGGCAGCCGCCAAACGCAAGTCGAGCGCACGAAGGCTGTTGGACCGGGCTTCTTGCGCGGCGGACCGGCGATCACAATGTTTGCCCGTTCCCTCACGTCCTCATTGGAGGTGCATCCGAATGGCCGCCCGAATGGTTCTCCGCGCCGCGCTTGCTGCGGCAGTCATCGCCGTGGGTTTGCCCAACGTGGTAAGGGCCCAGCTGGCCCAACCCGCTTTCGACCAGTCGTCGGTGTTCGTGGTGTCGTTGCCGGATCTGCCGCTTGATGCTACGGCCGTGGTGCAGCAGCGTAGCGAGAAGAGCCCCTGGCTCGCGGGCATTCTCAGCTTCTTCCTGCCGTATGGCACCGGATCGTTCTATGCCGGCAACAACTCGCACGGTATCCGGCATCTCGTGATCGGCGGCGCCACTGCGATCGGCATGGGTGTGAGCCTCCTCGAGGCCTGCATTGACGGGTTCCGCGTCTGCGACAAAGACGGCTCCGCGTACGCGATTGGGGGGGTGTTCGCGCTCGGCTACCTGGCCAACTGGGTGTGGGGGACGATCACCGCCGTGAGCGATGCCAACGCGTACAACCGGGGCTCGACCGGGGCGAGCCTCCAGCCGGGGATTCTCGTGCTCGAGCCGGCGCCCGGCGCCGTGGGCGTGTCGGCGGCCGTGGGTCTCAGGATCGGCCGCGTAACGTTCTAAACGCGCGCCACGACAGATCAGGTCGTCCAGGGCCCCGTGCTTCCCGCGCACGGGGCTCGTGACGTTGGGGCCGATACTGTGGCCGGAGTTGACACGGGCCGTGCGCGCGTCCCATTGATGACGTGATGCTTCCGCTGCTCGTCGCCTGCTGCCTCACCAACCTCGCCGATGTGGCCCCCGGACCGGGGCTGCCCGACGGCTGGGACCTACGGCGCGTGCGCGGCCGGCCCGCGCCCGCCTACGCCGTTACGGAGGAGGCGGCGCTCCGCGTGGCAGGAGCCGGCGCGGTCGGCTACGCGGTGTTCGAGCTGCCCGACCGGTTGCCGCCCGAAGACGGGGTGTTGACCTGGCGCTGGCGCACCGCGACGCCACTCCCCGATGCCGATCTGCGGGACCGCCGCCGCGACGACAGTCCGGTGCGTGTGCTGGTGGTGTTCCGTGACCGCCGTACGCTGTTCTACACGTGGGGACGCGCCGAACCACCCGGCGAGTGGTTCGCGAGCTGGACGGGGTCATCGCGGATGGTGTGGGTGCTGCGGGACGCGAAGGATGCCGACGGGGAGTGGTGCGAGGAGCGCCGTAATCCGTTCACGGACTACCGCACGGCGTTCGATCGGGACCCACCCGCCATCGTCGCCGTGGGGATCGTGCAGGACTCGGACAATCTGGGACACCCGGCGTCGGCGGAGGTGGCCGACCTGTCGTGGACGCCGGTCGCCCGCTGACCTGGGCAACACGACCCGGCGTTCGACGGCCTTCCGCCTCGCGGCTTCTCGCCGCATCATACGCCTCGATCTGATCCGCCCTTCAACATGGGGAGTGCCTCAATGATCTCTCGCCGCAACTTCCTCGGCGCGTCGGCGGCAACGCTCGCCGGCGCGACGGCGACGCCCACCTGCATCGAGGCTCAAGCCCAGCAAGGAGAGGACGACCTTCCACCGTCGATCCTGGCGCTCACTTCGATGAAGGACGAGGCGACCCCGATAACGCTCGAGGAGCGGCGGCAGCGCATCGAGAAGGCGCGCAGGCTCATGCGTGCCAACGATCTGGACGCGATCCTCCTGATCGGCGGCACCTCGCTCGTGTACTACGCCAACGTGTCGTGGTGGAACAGTGAGCGGCTGTTTGCCCTCATCCTGCCTGTGGAGGGACGACCCTTCGTGGTGACGCCCGCGTTCGAAGAAGACCGCACGCGGGAACAGCTGGACACAGGTCCGCTCGCGGGCGACGACGTGGACGTGCTCACGTGGCACGAGGACGACGATCCGTACCGGTTGGTCGCACAGGGCCTGCGTGAGCGGGGTCGCAGCACCGGTCGGCTCGGAATCGAAGAGACCGTGCGGTTTGTGTTCTCCCACGGTGTGGCGCAGGCGGCGCCGTCGCTCCAGCTCGCGAGTGCCACGCCGGTCACGGCCGGGTGCCGTGGCGTGAAAACGGCGCACGAGCTCGCGCTGATGCGGCTCGCCTCGAAGGTCACGCTCAAGGCCTATGATGCCGCCTGGCGCGGGTTGAAGGACGGCATGACGCAGCAACGGTTTGCCGAGCTGGTGGCGGCCGCGCACGATCGGCTCGGGTTCTCGGGCGGGGCCGGCGTCCAGGTGGGGGAGTACTCGGCGCTACCCCACGGCTCATCCGCGCCGCAGGTGATCCGCGAGGGCACCATCCTGCTGATCGATGGCGGATGCGGGGTCGAAGGGTATCGCTCCGACATCAGCCGCACCTTTGTGCTCGGTCAGCCAACGGAGAAGATGAAGCGCGTGTTCCAGATCGCAGTGCGGGCGCAGACCGCCGCGCTCCGCGCCGCCGCACCCGGCGTTCCCTGCGAAGCCGTCGATCGCGCGGCGCGCACGGTGATCGAAGAGGCGGGCTTCGGGCCGGACTACGCGTTCTTCACGCACCGAGTGGGACACGGGATCGGGATGGACGGCCACGAGTGGCCCTACCTGGTGCGGGGCAATACGCAACCACTCGAGCCCGGCATGACCTTCAGCGACGAGCCGGGGATCTATATCCCCGGCGAATTCGGTGTGCGGTTGGAAGACGACATGGTGATCACCGAAGACGGTGCCGAACTGATGACACTGCAGAGTAGGTCACTCGAGGAGCCGTTCGGGGGGTAGGAAAGGGGGAAAAGGGAAAAGGGAAAAGGGAAGAAGGGAACCGGAAACGGGCAGCGGACAGGGTACAGCGTACAGCACCACACGTCAACCCTGGAAGTCGACCACCTGGGGTCGGTGGTTCTCCGCGTCCAGGAAGCGCAGCAAATCGGTTCCGGCGATCGCCGTCGTCTTCGCGTTGTCGAGCGGATGCAGGTTGATCGGATCCTGCTGCAGCACGCCGCGGTCGATTGCCACGCTCACGTCACCGCCCTTGTCATTGATCACCGCGAACGGGCTGACCGCCCCCGGAATCACACCGAGAAACCGCATCAGGCGCTCGGCGCTGCCGAACGAGAACCGCTTGGCGCCGAGTTGCCCGGCCAGGTCCTTGAGGTCCACGGTTCGATTCTCGAGACACACTACGAGCCACATTATTCCTTTCTTGTCGCGGAGAAACAGGCTCTTGGTGTGGGCGCCCGGGAGGTCGCCGCGGAGCGCCTTGGCCTCATCCACGGTGAAGACCGGGGGGTGCTCGACCGTGGCGACGGCGATTCCCAGTGCCTGGAGGCGATCGAACAGCCGCTCCGGCGTCACGGGGGGGCTGCCGTCGGCCAGCCGGTTGTCTGACGGACGATCCGGCATTCGACTAGCGCTCCCCCTGGCCTGAGGGGTCGCGCGCCTCGGCGCGGCGCGTCCGGAGACTCCCGAACACCACCGTCAGCAACCCGAGCAGGATCTCGTCGACGAACGGCACCACGTCGGGAAACACGAGATCGGCGCCGAAGAGCACGGCCGTCAGCACGAGCAGTCTGGGATATCGCAACCGCCGAGCATAGCGGCGGACCAGGCCGAACACAGGACCCGGCATAACGGGCGTCTCCTGGAAGACGTGATGCTCTGAACCTACGCCCTCACCCCGGCGCGTGCACGGGACCGGTTCGAGGTGGCTCGCACAGTACCGCCACCTATCTTAGAGACGATGCAAGAGCAAGTCGAACGTCTTCGTGCCGCCCTTCAGGGGAGGTACGCCATCGTATCCGAGATCGGCGCGGGTGGGATGGCCACGGTCTACCTGGCCGAAGATCCGAAGCACAACCGCAAGGTGGCGGTCAAGGTCCTGCGACCGGAGCTGGGTGCGACCATCGGCCCCGAGCGCTTCCTCCGGGAGATCCAGATTGCTGCCGGCCTGGACCACCCGCACATTCTCCCCCTGTACGACTCGGGGGAGGCGAACGGGTTTCTGTTCTACGTGATGCCGCTCGTCGAGGGCGAGTCGCTTCGCGAGCGACTCGATCGCGAGCGGCAGCTCCCCATCGACGACGCCCTGCAAGTCGCCGAGGAGGTTGCGGACGCCCTCGCCTACGCGCACTCGCACGGCGTGGTGCACCGGGACATCAAGCCGGAGAACATCCTCTTGTCGGGCGGACACGCTCGGGTCTCGGATTTCGGGGTCGCGCGTGCGCTGTACGCGGCCGGTGACGACCGGATCACCGAGACCGGCTTCGCCGTGGGCACGCCCTCGTACATGAGCCCCGAGCAGGCGACCGGCGCCGAGGACGTCGACAACCGGTCTGACATCTACAGCCTGGGCTGCGTGGTGTACGAGATGTTGGGTGGCGCACCGCCGTTCACCGGCGCGACACCCCACGCCGTGCTGGCTCGGCACGCGATCGATCCCGTACCCTCGTTGGCGACCGTGCGGACCACGATCCCCCTGGGTGTGCGGCTCGCGGTGGAGCGGGCCCTCGCCAAGGTTCCAGCCGATCGTTTCCCGACGGCCTCGGGGTTCGCAGCGGCGCTCCGCACTCGGCAGCAGGCGAAGGCGCCGATCACGGTGAGCAGGCGGTGGCTGATGGTGCCGGCACTCGTCGGGGTGCTGGCATTGATTGCCTGGCTCGCCTGGCGGTACGCACCGGCCAGTGTCCCGGACGGTGTGACGACCGGATTCCCGCCGACCCGGATCGCCGTGCTCTACTTCGACGATCACAGCGAGGGCGGACAGTTGGGCCACGTGGCGGCCGGATTGACCGAGGGGTTGATCCACGAGCTGGCCCAGGTCGACGCGCTCGAGGTGGTCTCACGCAACGGGGTCAAGCCCTACCGGGCCGCGTCGGTCCCGATCGACAGCATCGTGCGGGCCCTGGAGGTGGGGACGATCGTCGAGGGGAGCGTCGCGAAATCCGGTGACCGTCTACGCGTCACGGTGCAGCTGGTGGACGCCGCCTCCGACACCCATCTCGAGAGCCAGGTGCTCGAGGAGCCGATCACCGATCTGTTCGCGCTCCAGGATCGGCTGACGTCGACGGTGTCGGAGTTCCTGCGGGCACGGATCGGTCGGGAGATCCGGCTGCGCGAGCGGCGCGCGGGCACGGGGAGCGTCGACGCCTGGGAGTTGGTGGAGCTGGCCGACCAGCGGCAGGACGAAGCCCATCGGCTGCGAAACGCCGGGGACTCACTCGCGGCCGTCGCGACCTTGGCCTCCGCCGACTCGCTGCTTGCCCGCGCGGAGCGGCTCGATTCCCGGTGGATCGAGCCGATCGTCCAGCGAGGGTGGGTTGCCGCAGCGCGGGCCGATCTCTGGCAGCCGGTGCCGGGCTCCGCGGACACGGTGTGGATCGCCGTCGGTGTCGCGCACGCCAATCGGGCCCTCAGACTCGTACCGGACGATCCCGGTGCCCTTGAGCTGCGCGGTTCCCTGATGAGCGAGCTCGCGGACGGCCGGGCCCGTGTCAATGCCCCGTTGCTGCGAAAGCAGGCCGAAGCCGATCTCCGCGCCGCCGTGGAACGTGACCCGGCGCGCGCCAGCGCGTGGGCCGCGTTGAGCGAGCTCATGAGGGTCGAAGGGCGGTTTGCCGAGGCCAAGGAGGCGGCCGAACGGGCCTTGGCAAAGGACGCGTTTCTCGCCGACGCGAGCGGCATCACCTTCAACTTGTACCAGGCCTCGCTCGACCTCGACCAGGTGACGGAGGCCGTTCGCTGGTGTGAGATCGGGCAGCGTCGCTTTGCGGGGCGATCGTGGACCGCGGCCTGCGGGCTGTTCCTGGGGGCGCTCGGCGAAGGGCCACGACTGTCCCCCGACAGCGCCCAGACGCTGTACGATCTCCTCCTCACGTGGAGCACGCCGGCCGAACGTGGCACGAACGAAGTTGTGGGGCACATGTGGATGGCCGCGGTGATGGCGCGAGAGGCGAACCGCGACAGCGCAGAGGCGCTGGTTCGCAGCGCACGATCGGAAGCGTCAGAGGCGCTCCGGCCGTGGGTCAGCTATCTGGAGGCCAATGTCCGGCTGTTGCTCGACGATCGCGAAGCTGCGCTCGATCAGCTCGGTGATTTTCTCCAGGCCTTTCCGCAGCGCAAGAGCTACATCGCCTCTGACTGGATGTTCCGCCCGCTGTGGAGTGACCCGCGGTACCAGGCGCTGGTCGATACCGTTGGTGGGCGCCCCTAGCCTGCCGTCAGTTCTGCCACACCCCGAAGCCCAGTGATCGGAGATGCGCGGTAAGACGCTTCTCCCGCAGTACCGCCTCCCGATACGTCATGGGGTTGTAGCGGTCGTAGAGATGCGGGAGCAGGCGCTCTCCGTACTGCTGCACGTACTTCCCGGATTTGTAGCCGCGCTTGTGCTGGCGGAACCGCTCTTCCGGCGTGAGACCGGTCATCCCGACGTACACGCACGCCTTGAGCAGATGGTGCTGGGGGTTGGCGTCGCGGAACGACTTGTGGCTGACCACCGCGCCATCGAGTCGGATGACGTAGACGTGGTGGTGGCCGTGCCGAACCGGTGCGTCCGCGGTCGTGCGTTTGCGCGGCTTGGCGCCCATGGGTGCCTCTCAGGGCCGCGCGAACGTCGCGTTGGCCTCGGCGGCTCTTTGTGATCGCGGAGCGAGCCGGTACGCTATGGCCTCGGCGGACCGGCGTTGACCCGGATCTCCTTCACGACCAACTCCACGGTCATCACATCGTCCTCACCGCCCATCATCTTCTCGAGGCGCTCCAGTTGGCCTTTCATCATCTGTTCGGCCATGGCACGCTGCGCCTCGGGCATCTCCGCGAGCCGGCGCTTCATTTCCTCGACTTGCGCCCGCGTCTCGGGATCCATGGCCTGCCCCATACCCTCTACCCGGATGGTGGTGCGGAACGGCTGGAGCATCCCGTCCACCTCACGGTAATCTTCGAGATCCGCCACGCTATGCATCTCGGCTGGCCCGCGGTCGGTCTGCATCTCGCCCCAGAATTCCACCCGCCGCGGCACCCACTGCTCGGTGTCCACGAAAAGTGTGCCGCGGAGCGGCCGGAAGTTGGCTTCCTTGGGAATCATGCCCTCACCGAAATCGACGCGGTCGAGATCGTGCATGTCGATCACGTGCACGGCGTGCCCGCCCACCTGGTCGCGACCCCGGTACTCGCTGTTGGCTGCCAGGACGGGCGCGACGCGTTGAATCGCGTCCCACCCCTCAGCGCTGGTGCCCGGCATGGCCATCCCGCCCGTCGACGACCGCTTGAGCCGAAACACACGGTGACCCTCGACCGTCTCTTTCTCGAAGTAGAGAACGGACTCGAACCCCATCGCGTCCTGAATGAGCGTGTAGTTCTCGATGTTCTCGGTGCGGCGCTCGTACTCGGCGAGCATCCGATCGAAGATCTCGCGCGGCGTCT
>JAOTVV010000056.1 GCA_029863245.1 Gemmatimonadota bacterium | reverse complement strand
GACGGTGTCTCGGACACGAATTCGATCGTCTCGCCAACTCCGTCTGCCGCGAGTCGGAACGGGAGCGCAATGATGCGGTACGGCCAGATCACCGCCGCCTCCCACACCGCCAGCGGTCGCCGGGTCATGAGCGCTCGGACCGAATCGGTGGGCGGCGAGATGAGTCCCCAGTAGCTGATGCCCACCCCGTCGGTCACGACCGAATCGACGGGAAGTTCCTGTGACTGGGCCGGGGAGCCGAGTGCCGCGAGGAGCAGAGCACCGATTGCGGCGCGGTGCCGCCACGTCGATCCGCGGGCCGTTCGCCCATCGGTCGGGGTAGATACCGCGACGACGTACTGACCAGCAGTCATGTGGTGATCGTCCTACGCAGGGGAGTCGTCGAAGAACATACACCAACAACGGTGCACACGGGCGAGAAGTTCGCACCGATCCCCTGATTGCGACGAGTGGTGTGAAGGTGTCACCGGCCCGGGAGGCCGAAACTGGCGATGATGCAGCTAGGACGTTTCTCCGGCACGCTTGCGCTTGGAGGCCGTCTTGGTCTTGTCGGACGGTTTTCGCACCCGCTTGCCCTTGGCAGCAGCGTCGTCCTGTGACTTGGCGAGACTCGCCTTCAGCGCCTCCATGAGATCGATGATCTGGGTTTGCGGCTCCTCGGCCGGCGCAGCGGTGATTTCCTGACCGGCGATCTTGCGCTCGATCTGCTCCAGGAGGCGCTTGCGTACTTCGTCTTCGTACTTCTCGGGCTCGAAGGCCTTCGCGGCCGCCTGCTCGATGAGTTGCTTGGCGAGCGCCAGTTCCTCGTCCTTCACGGCCCCGTCGCCGAGCGGGACCTCGTCGAACGATCGGATTTCGTCGGGGTAGAGCAGCTGCTCCATCGCGAGTCCCTCGCCCATGGGGCGGACCATCACGAGGTGTTGTTTCCCTCGCGCCGAGTACTTTGCCAAGGCTGACAGGCCCGTGTCCTGCAAGGCACGGCTCAGCAGGCGGTACGCGCGCTCGCCGCCCTTGTCGGGACCCAGGTAGTAGACCTTGCTCAGAAACTGACGCGATACCTGCTCGGCGGGCACGAACTCCGTGATCTCGATCGACTCGGTGGATTTCTCCTCGAGGGCCTTGAGCTCGTCGGGGGAGAACAACACATATTGGTCCTTGGCGAACTCGTACCCCTTCACCATGTCGTCCCGCTCCACCACCTCGCCGTGGACCTTGCAGACATACTGCTGGCGGAGACGGGATCCACAGTCTTTGTGGAGCCAGTTGAAGGTCACCTTCGCCGTAGCCTCTGACGCCGAGTACAATTTGACTGGGACGGAGACGAGCCCGAAGGCAACGGTCGCGGTGCTGATCGGTCGAGCACTCATAGGGGCGCTACTATACGTCGTCCCGGGACACCTGGCAAGAAGGGCGAACGAGGGAAATATCTCCAAGTGATTGTCCTACAGCCACTTCAGGTTCCGGGCCCAAGGGCCCGCACCGCGCCGCTCGATGCCACACGACGAGTCGACGCCTGATCGCCTGAGTCGGTACCGGGCCAAGCGCTCCGCGGAGCGCAGCCCCGAGCCGACCGGAACTGTCCCGGGCAGCGATGGCCGCGTATTCGTGGTGCACAAGCACGCCGCTCGCCAGCTGCATTTCGATCTGCGGCTCGAGATGAACGGCGTGCTCGAGTCATGGGCCGTTCCCAAAGGCCCGTCCCGCAATCCCAAGGAAAAGCGCCTGGCGGTGAAGGTCGAAGATCACCCCATCGAGTACGCCGAGTTCGAGGATGTGATTCCCGAGGGCAACTACGGCGCCGGTGCAATGATTGTGTGGGACCGCGGGGTGTGGATCCCGCTGGCCGATGTCGCAGAGGGCTTCGAGAAAGGCAAGCTCCTGTTCGAGCTGCGCGGGTACAAGCTCAGGGGCACCTGGACGCTCGTGAAGATCAAGAAAAGTGACAAGGACTGGCTGCTCATCAAGGAGCGGGATCAGCTGGCCGCCGAGCAGGACGACTTCCCTGAAGATTCGATCCTGTCGGGCCTCACGGTGGAGGAGCTCGGCCAGGCGGTGGACCGCGGAGCCGCGATCCGCGCGGCCCTGGTGGAGGCAGGCGCTCAACCGGGAGCCGTTCCGGTCGAGGACGTCGAGCCGATGCTCGCCGAAAATCGGGAACGGCCGTTCTCGAAGCCGGAATGGCTCTTCGAGCTGAAGTATGACGGCTATCGACTGCTCGCCAATCTCGAGGGATCGGAGCCTCACCTGCGTTCACGGAACGGGCGGGATATCACGCGCGTGTTTCCAGAGATCGCCCGCGCGCTCCGCCACCTTCCCTTCACGCGCCTGCTGCTGGACGGTGAGGTGGTGGTGCACGACGATGCGGGGAAACCCAGCTTCCAGCGCCTGCAGCAGCGCGGGCGGCTGAGTCGACCGCTGGACGTCCAGCGCGCGGCAGCCGAGCGGCCAGCCACGCTGTACACCTTCGACTTGCTGGCGTTCGACGATCTCGACGTCCGACCCGTGCCGTTGGCTGCACGCAAGGCAGGGCTCCGCGCTGTGCTCCCCACGGTTGGGCCGCTGCGGTTTGCCGATCATATCGCCGAGCACGGTGACGCCTTTTTCGATGAGGTGCGCAAGTTGGGACTGGAAGGAATTGTAGGGAAGCGGGCGGATTCGCCGTATCGTGCGGGGCGATCGCGGCAGTGGGTCAAGATCCGAGCGGACCGGACCGATGATTTCGTGGTGGTGGGGTACACGCGTCCCAAAGGTTCTCGGACCGGGTTCGGCGCGCTGCACTTGGGGGCGTACGTCGACGGGCATCTCACCTACATGGGGCGCGTCGGCACCGGGTTCGCTGCCCAGCAGCTGGACGACGTGCAGGAAATGCTCCAGACCATCCACCGGACGGAGGCGCCGTGCAGCCCGGCCCCGACGGGTCGCGACCATCAGTGGGTCGAACCGGAGTTGGTGTGCGAGGTCAGGTACAAGGAGTTCACTGACGAGGGTGTCCTGCGTCAGCCGGCATTCGTCCGGTTCCGGGACGACAAGCCTCCCACGGAGTGCGTCAAGCGGGAGGACGTGTCGGACGAGGGGGAGATTCCTGAAGCGGCGGGGATCGTGGCGGGCGCGCAGGTCCGTGATCTCCAGTTCACCAATCTCGACAAGGTGTTCTGGCCGGAGGATGGGTACACCAAGGGCGATCTGATCGAGTACTATCGGGCGATCGCTCCGTGGATGCTCCCGTATTTGCGCGACCGCCCACTGGTGATGACGCGGTTCCCGGACGGCATCGACGGCAAGTCGTTCTTCCAGAAGGATGCGCCCGATTTCGCACCGGACTGGCTGCGGACGGTCCGGGTGCGAGGCGACGAATCCGAACGCGAGCTCCGGTACTTCGTCTGTGACGACGAGGCGTCGTTGCTCTATATCGCGAATCTGGCAACCATCCCGGTGCACGTGTGGGCGAGCCGAGTGAGTGATCTTGGCCGACCAGACTGGTGCATCCTCGATCTCGATCCGAAGGAAGCTCCGTTCGAGCATGTCGTTGAGGTTGCCCAGGCGTTGCACCGTCTCACCGACGAGATCGCGCTCCCGGCATTCGTGAAAACCAGCGGCTCGTCGGGACTCCACGTGCTCGTTCCGCTGGGGCGTCAGTGCACGCATGAGGAATCGCGAGCCCTGGCCGAGTTGCTGGCCCGTCTAGTCGCGGTGCAGTTGCCCGAGATCGCGACCGTCGCACGGCTACCGGCGCAGCGGGAGGGGAAGGTGTACGTGGACTTCCTACAAAACGGGCACGGCAAGCTGTTGGTCGCGCCGTTCTGCGTCCGTCCCATTCCCGGCGCGTCCGTGTCGATGCCACTCACGTGGGACGAGGTCGATGCGGCGCTGCGCCTTGACCAGCACACCATCCGCACCGCTCTGGCCCGCATGAAGGGGTTGAGCGAGGATCCGCTGCGACCCGTCTTGGATCTCGCGCCGGACCTGGCCGGCGCGTTACATCGCCTGCAGGGCAGGCTGGCAGCCCCGGAATGACCTGGCATCTCGAGATGACACGATGACCGTACCGACCCCTCGCACGATCGCCACGCCATCGGGAGAGGTTTCGGGTCTGTTCTCCCGTCCGAGCCAGGCCGAGGCTCTCTTGGTGCTGGCGCACGGTGCCGGTGCGGGCATGACACACCCGTTTATGGCGGCGGTGGCGGACGCGCTCGCCGCCGAGGCCGTTGCGACCCTCCGGTATCAATTCCCCTCTATGGAAGCGGGCCGCCGCCGGCCGGATACCCCAAGCATCGCCATGGCCACCGTGCGTGCCGCGGTTCAAAGCACTGCGGCGGATGGCCCGCTGCTCGTGGTGGCCGGCGGCAAGTCGTTCGGTGGGCGGATGAGTTCCGAGGCGGCTGCCAAGAGCATGCTCCCGCATGTCCGCGGACTCGTGTTCTTTGGGTTCCCGCTCCACCCGCCAGGCAAGCCCGGTCGGTCCAGGGCCGCGCACCTCGCCAAGGTGAGGGTGCCGATGCTGTTCGTGCAGGGCACCCGCGACGCGTTGGCCCAACTGCCGCTCGTGGAAACGGTGGTTCGCGAGCTCGGCGCGCGCGCCACGCTCCACGTCGTCGACGGGGGGGACCATTCGTTCAAGCTCCCCAAACGGCTGGGCCGTGATCCGGCCGACGTGATCAATGAGATCGGTCGGGTGACGGCCGATTGGATCAGGAATCTGTGAGGATGCGATGCCGAACTACTGGATTCTGAAGACTGAGCCTTCCACCTACAGCTTCGACGATCTCGAGCGGGAGAAATCCACCCGCTGGGACGGGGTCCGGAACAACCTCGCGCTCAAGCATATCCGCACCATGCGGTCCAAGGACCCGGTGCTCATCTACCACACGGGAAAAGACAAGGCCGTCGTGGGCGAGGCCGAGGTCACGACGGATCCATATCCTGATCCCGAGGCCGACGACGAGCGTATCGTGGTGATCGATCTCCGGGCCGCCGGGCGGCTCCCGAATCCGGTCACGCTCAGCGCCATCAAGTCGGATCCCGCCTTCAAGGATCTGGCGCTCGTCCGGATGGGGCGGCTCTCGGTGGTTCCAGCCACCAAGAGCCAGTGGCAACGCCTCAGGAAACTCGCGGGACGCTGAGGGGCGCGGCGGGCTCAGCCGCCGACCACCTCCAGAAACCGCTTCGCCAAGGCGGGGCCGGCCCCAGCGTCTTCGTGCTTGAAGAACACGAACGCGGTATCCCAGGACTGCGCGCGCACCCAGTCCCCCCATGCCTCGAGTTCCGCCGGCCCGTAGTGCTCGCGCCGCAACCGCAGGTAACCGAACGCCGCCGTTGACTCCTTGGCTGGCGTGTCTTCATCGGTGTCGGCGATGCACAACGCCGCTCCGCGCTCGCGTAGCGCGTCGTAAACATCGTCCGCGAACCAGGACGGGTGCCTGAATTCGAAGGCCGCCCGGGTCTCGGCGGGGAGCACGGCGAGGAAGTCGCGGAGGCGCGCCAGATCCAGTCTCAGGTTCGGTGGGAGCTGGAACAGAATCGGCCCGAGGCGGCTTTCTAGAAGGGAAGCGTTTTGTAGCAGGTAGGACAGCGGCTCTTCTGCATCCTTGAGGCGCTTGCGGTGGGTGATGCGCTGCGACGCCTTGAGAATGAACGTGAAGTCGGGTGGAACCTGCTCCGCCCACTGAAGCAGGACCTTCGACGAAGGCAGTCGGTAGAACGTGTTGTTGATCTCGACGGCCCCGAACTGGCGAGCGTAGAAGCTCAGCATCTGGTCGTTGGGGAGGTCGTCCGGGTAGAAACTGCCCTTCCACTCCTTGTACGCATAGCCGCTGGTTCCGGCGAGGATACGCATCGAAGGCCTCGGCGTTTCTCGAGTGGGGCCAAGGTCACTCTACGAAGCAGCGCTCGCAAGGGTGTCGGTGCTCGCCTCGATCTTGCCATATGGCTATCGTTCCCCTCCGGGGGCTGGTCACAACGGTGATGGGGTGTGGAATGCATGCGAATGCGATGGCTCGGGTCACGGTGCGGGCACTGCTGGTGCTGGTGATGGTGGCGTCGGCAACGATGCCGGCCGCGGCATCGCAGCAGGCGACAGACAAGACCGCCGGCGAGATCTTCAACACGGTCATGAGCCCGTTCTGCCCGGGGTTGCTGCTGGCGAATTGCCCGTCGTCTCAGGCGGCGGATCTCCGTGAGCGGATTCGTGCACGGCTCGCCGCCGGGGCAACGAAGGCCGAGGTCCTGGACGAGCTGTACGCCGAGTTCGGTGACGAGGTTCTCGGCGCGCCGGTGGCGCGCGGCTTGGGACTCCTGGCGTGGCTCGTCCCGGGCGCGATTATCCTGTTGGGCGCCGGCGGGATCGTCGTGTGGCTCCGACGCTCCAGCCGGCGGGCCCAGCCCACCGGTCCTGTTGACGTGACGCTGGACGCAGCGTCGCAGGCGCGTCTGGACGTCGAGCTGTCTCGGCTCTAAGCACGCTATCTGCTGGATGCGGGGTCGCTGAACACGCCGGCATGCTCCGGCGGCATCGGTGGTCTCGTCAGTTCGATCTCCCGCACTCCACCGCAACCGCAGGGGGGCTCGTGTCATCGCATTCGAAGAGATCGCTGACTCTCGCCGTGGCTTGCACGGCCACACTGGCGTGCGTCGCCGCGCCGGGAGACGTGTCTGCCCAGCGGCTCGTCGTCGTGAACAAGTCTGCCAGTACGATATCCGTCGTCGATCCGGTGGGGCGCACCGAACTCGCCACCGTTCCGACCGGGTTTGCACCGCACGAAGTGGCGGTGTCCCGGGACGGCCAATTCGCCTACGTCAGCGATTACGGAACGGGTCCCCAGCCGGGGAACACCGTCACCGTCATCGATCTCGAATCCGCCACCGTCGTTGGCACGATCGATCTGGGCACCCACACGAGGCCCCACGGCATCACCGTTGCGGCGGACGGGAGCGTCTGGGTCACGACGGAGGGTTCGCAGCACGTGCTCCAGCTGGATCCGGTTCGCCGTGCGATTGTCAGGGCGATCCGCACGGGGCAGCAGGGGACCCACATGGTGGCGATCGCCGAAGCGGCTCGCCGAGTGTTTACGGCAAACATCGGCAGCGGCACGGCCACCGCGATCGATGCGGTTGAGGGTACGGTCATCGCCCAGCTCGAGACCGGAGCGGGAGCCGAAGGGATCGACGTCTCGCCGGACGGCTCCACCGTCTACGTGACGAATCGGTCGGCCGGCACGCTGTCGGCAGTCGATGTGGCGACTGCCCGCGTGGTGCGGAGTCTCGAAGTCGGCGCGTTCCCGATTCGCGTGAAGGTGAGACCCGATGGTCGGGAGGCGCTCGTGTCCAATGCGCAGGGCAACGAGGTGGCCGCCGTCGACCTGTCGCGCTGGGAGGTCGTGCGGCGTCTCGCCGTGGGTGCCGTCCCTGTGGGTATCCTCATCACCCCGGACAACCGAACGGCCTTCGTTGCCAACACGAGCGACGACAAGATCTCGGTGATCGATCTCGTCGAGTGGCGCCTCGATGGGGAGATCGTCGCCGGGGACGAGCCGGACGGCATGGCGTGGGTGGGCGGCTGAGGATCTCGCTCGCCACACACGGGCGTCCGCAGGGATGCACCCCCAGGGGGGCCGTCCTAGCCGAGGCCTTTCCTCCGGGATACTGTTACTCAGTCCCGCCTGATGGACGTGTCTGCCGGGATGTACCGGGACTCCAGTTGCCGGCTCTCGGTGGCACGTCACACAGTTGGTTCACCCAAGCCTCCGCTGTATGGCACTACTTGACTTCACACGACTGAAGAAGGAACTCGGCCTGTTCGACGTCTACGTCATCGGGACGGGGGCGATGATCAGTGCTGGGTTCTTCCTGCTGCCCGGCATTGCGGCAGGCTATGCCGGCCCGGGTGTTCTCCTGGCGTACCTTCTCTCCGGCATTCTGGTCATCCCCGCTCTCCTCAGCATGGCGGAGCTCGCGACGGCGATGCCGCGGGCTGGGGGCAACTACTACTTCCTCGACCGAACACTGGGTCCGCTGGTCGGCACGATCGGTGGATTCGGCACCTGGATCGCGCTCGTGTTGAAGAGCGCCTTCGCATTGATTGGCATGGGGTACTACCTCGGTCTCGTCACCGACCTCCCGGTCGTGGCCACAGCGCTCGCGCTCACCGTGGTCTTCATCGCCGTCAACGTGAGGGGTGCTCGGCAGTCGAGCGGACTCCTGCGCATTCTCGTGATCGGTCTTCTCGTCGTGCTGTTCCTCTTCATCCTCGTCGGGATGACCGAAATCTTCTCGACAGGTGGGCCGTCCAGGGCGCGGTTCACGCCGCTCCTGCCTCACGGATTCGACGGACTCCTCACCGCGGTCGGTTTGGTCTTCATTTCCTACGTCGGGCTCACCAAGGTGGCGAGCTTGGCGGAGGAGGTGGAGCACCCCGACCGCAACCTCCCGTTGGGGATGATCCTCGCTCTCTTGACCGTGACGACGATTTACATCGCCGGCGTGTTCGTCATGGTGTCGGTCCTTGGCATCGACGGACTGCAGCTGAGTCGGACCCCAGCAGCGGAGGCGGCGGAAGGACTTGCACGATGGCTGCCGCGACGGGTTGCGATATGGATGATGGTCCTGGCCGCCGTCGCCGCCTTTGCGTCGGCCGCGAACGCCGGGATCATGGCGGCATCCCGGTATCCGCTGGCCATGGCCAGGGACCGCGTCGTCCCTGGGTGGCTCGCTACCACCGGCGCGGGAGGATCACCGGTACGCGCCCTGCTCCTCACGGGGATCGTGTTGGCCTTGGTCCTCGTGGTGCTGGATGTGGAGCAGGTGGCCAAGCTCGCGAGTGCGGTGCAGCTACTGCTCTTTGCGCTGATCAGCGTGGCGGTGATCGTGATGCGGGAGAGCGGCATCGAGTCGTACGATCCGGGCTTTCGCTCGCCGTTCTACCCGTGGATGCAGCTCGTGGGCCTGTTCGTGCCGGTCATGCTCGTGGCCGAGTTGGGGTGGGTGCCGGTCCTGTTCACCATCGGCGTGACCGTGGTGTGCGTCGGCTGGTACACGTACTACGCCAAGGCACACATCGCGCGGGACGGCGCTATCTACCACGTGTTCGCGCGTCTCGGACGACGGCGCTACGCCGGACTCGACCGGGAACTCAGGGACCTGATGAAAGAGAAGGGGCTCCGGGCGGAGGATCCGTTCGACGAGGTGGTGGCCCGCGCCTCGGTGATCGACTGTGAGTCGCCCACCAGCCTCAAGGCGATCATCCGGCAGGCATCCGAATTGCTCGAACGCCGGCTGCCGATCGGAACGGAAGAGATCTTCGGCGGCTTCGGTCGGGGCGTGCAGATGGGCGGGACGCCGGTCGCGCACGGGGCGGCGTTGCTCCACATGCGGCTTCCGGATCTCGAGACGTCGGAGATGGTGCTGGTCCGATGCATCGGTGGGGTGCGGGTAGACGTCGAAGACGTAGACGTGGCCCGGCAAGCGGCACTTGTGCCGATTCAGGCGGTGTTCTTCCTCGTGAGCGGAGAGGCGGATCCCGGACGCCATCTCCGCATTCTGGCGCAGCTCGCCGGCCGCGTGGAGGAGGAGAGTTTCATGCCGGCGTGGCTGAGCGGCCGGCACGAGCAGGAGCTGAAAGAGACCCTGATCCGGGACGAGCGGTTCCTCTCGCTCAAGCTCGTGACCGGCAGCAAGGCAGAGGCCCTGGTGGGACATCCGCTGCACGAAGTGGAGCTGCCGCCCGGCTGTCTGATCGCGCTCATTCGACGCTACGGCGATATGCTGGTGCCACGGGGCCGCACCATCCTGCGCGAGGGCGACCGCCTCACGATCATCGGGTCGCCGGCAGGGCTCCGCGTCCTGGCCGAGCGGTACGGGGGCGGACGGTCCATCCCCGCGGGCTAAGCGGTCGCGGCCGCCCGCCCAGCGTGGGCGACGATCTCGAGAATCCGAGCAGGCCATTCCTGATTCGGTCGACAACTTGCCAATCCCCGTTTGCGCGGCAGGATTATGTGTAGACCGTCGCGAGGGGGATCCCATGCCCGACATCAAACTCAGGGAGTTCCTGGATGGAGAGCGGGTGCGCTACGAGACCATTCGGCACGCGCCCACCTACACGTCGCAGAAGACGGCGGCGTCGGCCCACGTTCCCGGGAAGGAACTGGCCAAAACCGTCATGATCCGGGTGGCCGGCCAGTTTGCGATGGCCGTCCTGCCGGCACCCTGCCAAGTGGACCTGCGCCGGCTCAGCGCGGCGCTCGGCGACGCCAAGGTGGAGCTCGCGGACGAGAGCGATTTCCGGTCGACGTTCCCGGGATGCGAGGTTGGCGCGATGCCGCCGTTCGGCAACCTGTACGGGATGCCGGTATTCGTGGATCGGCAGCTCACCAAGGACCTGTCGATCGCGTTCAACGCGTGCACGCATACCGAGTTGATTCGGCTCTCGTACGAGGACTATGCGAAGTTGGTGAAGCCGACGGTGCTGGAGTTCGCGGCCGGCGGCGCGTAGGCGACGCAGCGACCCGAATGTCCTGTGCAGAGAACCGCTTCGACGGCGGCGGTTCTCTGTGCTCCCGTTTCCGCGGTACTGTCCGCAATGTCGGCAGTGCGGCGCGGTCACGACCATCCCGTTACATTCGTTCGACTCCGATAGTCCGCCCCCGACCCGGAATCCCATGATGCTGCCACACCGGCATGCGCTCGCGATATGGATGCTGATCGGCTTGTCGGTCGCTGGTTGGTCGCCGCTGGCCGCGCAAACGGCACCGAGGACCGATCCGCCGACGCGTCCCGAACGCACCGACTTTCGTGA
>JAOTVV010000059.1 GCA_029863245.1 Gemmatimonadota bacterium | reverse complement strand
TCAACATCCGCCGCATTGGATTCGTTGCGTCGGAGATCACCAAGAACGGCGGCATCGCGATTTGCGCTCCTATCGCCCCGTACGACAACATCCGTAAGGAGAACCGGGCGCTCATCGAGCAGGGGGGCGGCCACATCCTCGTGCACGTCGCCACGCCGCTCGAGGTATGCGAGCAGCGGGACCGCAAGGGCCTCTACGCCAAGGCTCGCGCGGGGATCATCAAGGAGTTCACCGGGATCTCGGACCCCTACGAGGAGCCCGCTGACGCCGAGGTGGCGATCGATACGACCAGTGTGACACCGGAAGAAGCGGCGCAGCAGATTATTCTCTATCTCGAGAAAGAGGGGTTTGTGGGCGCGAATGGAGGTTAGAAGTGTGTGCTGCAGGGGTGTGCTGTGAGCTGCGGAGGTACGCTGTGAGCTGTGAGCTGGGCAGGACGGTGTGGCTGAGGCTCCCCGGGCAGTCCGGAGGGCATCTCGAATGACGCCTGCCGCAGCGCACAGCGCCCCCCGCACCGAGGGAATTGGGTAGTCATGGGCTGGCAGGCCTGGTTTACGCTCGCGGTTGTCTTTCTCATGGTCGTGGTGCTGGTGCGCGACGTGGTGTCACCTGCCGCGGCCGTCGTCGGCACCATGGTCGTCCTGTTCGTGGCCGGGATCATCACGCCGGCACAGGCGTTTTCCGGCTTCTCCAACCCCGCTCCGATCACGGTGGCCGCGCTCTACGTCCTTGCGAGGGCGGTGGAGAAGACCGGCGGGCTGCAACCGATACTTGCCGCCACGTTGGGGGAGGGTGTTGGGAAGCGTCGATCGCTGTCACGACTGCTCGCTCCCACCGCGGCTGCGTCGGCCTTCCTGAACAACACCCCGATCGTGGCGATGCTCGCGCCCCAGGTGACCGAGTGGGCTGAGCGTCGGGGCATTTCCCCCTCTCGCTTCCTCATGCCCTTGTCCTTTGCGGCGATTCTCGGCGGCGTGGTGACAGTCATCGGAACCTCGACCAACTTGGTCGTTTCCGGTCTGCTCGAGGAGTACGGTCGGGAGCCCATCGGCATGTTCGAGATCACGCGCGTTGGCCTACCCTTAGCGGTAGTGGGCGTTCTCTTTCTGGTGGTGGCCTCGCCCTTTCTGTTGCGTGAGCGGCGGGGCCCGCGACGCGCGCTCGAAGAGGGATTCCGAGAGTTCCTGGTCGGCATGGAGGTCGCCGCTGGCGGGACCCTGGACGGCGTTGCGGTCGAGGCAGGCGGGCTCAGGCACCTGAAGGGCGTGTTCCTCGTCGAGATCGAGCGGACCGGCGAGATCATCGCGCCGGTCACGCCAACCACGATCCTGCGAGGTGGTGACCGGCTGACGTTCGTGGGCCGTGCTGACATCATCCCCGATCTTCAGGCCACGCGGGGTCTCGTTTCAGCAGAGGAGCCCCACATCGAGGGGTTCGACTCGGCGCGACACACGTTCTTCGAGGCCGTGATCGGCCCGGCATCTCCGCTGGTTGGGAAGACGCTCAAGGAAGCCGGGTTCCGAGGGAAGTACCAGGCTGCGGTCGTGGCCATTCACCGGGCCGGGAGCCGGGTCCGCGCCAAGTTCGGAGAAGTGCGCCTCCGGGTGGGTGACACGTTGCTCCTCCTCACCGATCCCGGGTTCCGCGACCGCTGGCGCGATCGCAGTGATTTCCTGCTGGTATCGCGGCTCGGCGGGACGCCCCCCGGGGTCTCCCGCAAGGCCTGGCTCGTGGGCCTGATCACGTTGGCGATCGTACTTGTGGCGGGGTCGGGTTTCCTTCCCATTCTGCAGGCCGCCCTAATCGGCGCTATCGCGCTCGTGGTGTTGGGCGTGCTCACTGGCGGCGAGGCTCGAGCGGCCATCGACCTGGAGGTCATTCTCGTGATCGCCGCCGCGTTCGGGATTGGCGCGGCGATCGAGGCGTCTGGCCTCGCCGAGGCGCTCGCGACCGGGTTGGTGGATGCCTTGGCGTGGCTCGGTCCGACAGGCGTGCTCTTGGGCGTGTTGATTGCCACGGTCGCGCTCACCGAGCTAATCACCAACAACGCGGCCGCTGTTCTCATGTTTCCGATCGCCCTATCGACCGCTGACCAGCTGGCGCTCGACCCAAGACCGTTCGCGATCGCGATCGCGATTGCCGCATCAGCCTCATTCCTGACGCCCATCGGGTACCAGACCAACACGATGGTCTACGGTCCGGGTGGCTACCGGTTCGGGGACTACGCCCGGCTCGGGTTGCCGCTCACGGTGTTGGTCGTGGTGGTGACCGTGGCCGTCGTCCCCCTCTTCTGGCCGTTCAACTGAACGAAAGTTGGCGCGTCACGCGTTTGACGTGACGCGGTGCGCGAGACTTTCCTTCAGCCCAGGATCTCGCTGGCGGCGATGGCGACGTTTGGAAGCCGCAGGGCCGTGACCGTGGAGTGGCGGTCGAGGGACCGGCGGTCGGTATAGGTGTCGCCCTGGGCGTCCCGGAACACCTCGATGCGGTCGGCGAGCAGGTCTACGAGCCAGACCTCCGGAACGCCAGCGCGGGCGTAGAGGGGGACCTTCACGTCGCGGTCGCGCTCGAGCGACGTATCCGCCACCTCGATCACTAGCAGGGCGTCCTGGTGCTGTGGGAGCCAGGCACCGGAAGGGTCGGCGCGTCGCCGTAAGACAGCGATGTCGGGCTGGGGCTCTGAGTGGTCGGCGAGCACCAGGGGGTTCTGCACGCTGATGGTCGCTGCCGCGCCAGCGAGGGATGACAGCAAGTCGGTCAGGCGGATCACGCAGGCGACGTGGCGTCCCCCAACCGGTGTCATCTCGACGATCTCGCCCTCGAGCAGCTCGACCCGGTCGTCCTCGTGGAAGACGCCGGCCTGGGCCATCCGATGGTACTCGTCCACCGTGAAGCGTCGGTGCGTGAGCGGCATGCCCATAGTATCGGCTCCTCGAGGCAACGGAGGCAAGGTTGTGGCATGGGCGCATGATGCCTGCCCTGGCAGGCGGGGCCTCACCGAAGCGTTGCAGGGTGGGGCGCGATCGTGCGGGGCACGGGCGGGGGTGGTCGAGGGCGGTGGGAGAACCGAGCCACGGGCCTACCCGCGAGTCTCCCGAGAAGCTACGTCGTCGGCGCGAACAACCTCGTGGAGCGCGATCTCCAGCTCCGCCGCCTCCGGGCTCACCCGCCACCGCAGTACGTCCGTGACGATCTCCGGACGCCGATCCTCCGGTCGCCAGACCTCGACAACAGCCGCGTCGGGGTCCACGATCCAGTAGGTCGGGACCCCTTGCTCCTGGTAGGCCGCGCGCTTGACCACGCGGTCGTGGCGCGCCGTCCTCGGCGAGATCACCTCGACTGCGAGGAGCAGGGTCCGGATGCTGGACCACTCCTCGCTCATCTCCTCGGCCGGCACCACGAACACGTCGGGCTGCACCAGGAGATCCTCGGCCCAGCTGATGTCGGCCGCCGAAAGGAGCACCCGAGCTACGTCGGAGTGCTCCGCCACGTATGAGCGGAGCCTGAAGAAGATCTCCCCCACCACGAGCTGGTGTCGAATGCGCGGGGCCGGGCTCACGAGCAGCTCCCCGTGCACCAGCTCGTAGCGATTCCCGTCGCTGGGGAAGGCGAGGACCTCGTCGACCGTGTACCGGCGGGCGGTCTGCGGCATACCCATACTATCGGCCCTCCTCGGCGCGAGACGCAAGAGCGGGGCATGCGCCAAGCTGCGGTGGATGTGTCGCACCCGCGTCACCGAAGCAACGCCGCGTGGAGTGATTGCGTGCGTGGGGGAGCACGCGAGGAGCGTGCGGATACTCCATGCTCTGCGCCCGGGGGGCGAACCGCTGAGCTGCCTACCCGAGGATCTCGTCCACCCCCAGCGTCAGGCCCGCGAGGTGGAGCGCGGAGAGCGTCTCGCCGCGCGAGGCCGTCACCAGGTCACCGTACCCCTCGGAGCCGGGTGCGCGGTACGCCTCGATCCGCTCCCCGTCGAGGTCGACGAGCCAGACCTCCGGGATGCTGGCTGCCGCGTAGAGCGGGAGCTTCACGTCGCGGTCGTACTCGAGAGAGGTATCGGCGACCTCGACGACGAGGAGCACGTCGTTCGGACGCGGGTGCGAACCACGGTACCAATCGGCCCGGGGCCGGAGGATCGCAAGGTCGGGCTCGGGCTCGGCGCGATGGCCAAGGACCACCGGATTCCGGACCCGCACGATGCCAAAGTCGCCGACGAGCCGGGACAGCAGGCGGTTCAGAGCATCCACGCACCCCGCGTGTCGGGGCCCGATGGGGCCCATCACGATGACCTGCCCGTTGAGCAGCTCCACGCGGTCGTCCTCGTGCAGGATGCCGAGTTCGGCGAGTCGGTGGTAATCGGCCACCGTGAAGGGGCCCTCGAGAAGCGAGACGGGCATGCGCGCAATATCGGCTCGGCGTGGAAGCCGAGTCAACAATGGGAGCGGGGCCGAAGAAGCGGTCACAGAACGGTTGCCGCCGGGATCGAAGCGTTGCGCTGCCGCCTCGAGGGGCCAACCACCGCGGTGGAGGGCTGAAGCCGCGTGGGGGATCGACGGCCGATGAGTGGGCGTCGCCGCCCCCGCCCGGCTTCAGCGGGAGAACCGAGCCGCGAGCCTACTCGCGGGTCTCTCAACCCGTCAGTCACGGGTCCCGCTCGCCGCGAACACCTCGTGGAGCGCGATCTCCCTCTCCGGCGCCTCCGGGATCACCCGCCACCGCAGCACGTCGGGAATGGGGAAGGGGGAAGCGGGTTAGGCGGCGTAAGGTGTAGCGTTCGGGGGCCCCCCGACGGGCTTCAGATCCCGATGGGGTGCTCGTGGGGATGACCTCGCCCTCTTAACGTGACCTCCCGCACCGCGTCTCACCGCCCGGGACTGTTACGATGCGGCTCATCCGGCCGAGTGCAACGTGACGAAGTCCTCCGCAGGTCAGTATCACCATTGAAGTAGGTGCCGCGGTTCCCGCACACGCCTCGGCATGACCGCGGAGGGTCCGGTTGGCAGCGTGGAACGAGACATCCGGGGCTCGATGGCGAGCCGGTTCGACACAGCGCCTGCTCCGGCCCATCCGACAGTGCCTGGCTTGAGACACCCACGACTTGCGCGTTCGGTCCGGAGGAAGACCTGGTACTGAAGCCCATCACGTCAGTCGTGAGAGCCCGACCCGTGCTGTGTCGTGCCGAGGACCAGGGCAGGAGGCGGCAGTGGTCTAGGGCGTCTCCCGGCCTGCCTCTCAGTCGTAGGTGCGCGACCCAACTTCATGAAGCTGGCTCCCCTCTCAAGGGCTCAACAAACCGCGGAGATCATGAAGCGGATCGAGCCCCTCATCGAGTCAGAGAACCCAGACGTGGTGCTCGTGTACGGAGACGTCAATTCGACCGTGGCCGCAGCGCTCGTCGCATCAAAGCTCGGCGTTCGAGTGGGACACGTGGAAGCCGGACTGCGGAGCCGGGACTGGTCGATGCCGGAGGAGATCAACCGGGTGGTGACCGACCGCCTATCGGACCTCCTGTTCACCCCCTCTCGGGATGCCGACGACAACCTTCCCGCCGAAGGAGTGCCCACCGAACGTACCCGTGGCTGACTGCCTGGCGGCAGATTGGCGTCGCGATCGGCACCGCGCCGGCCTAAGCTCGCTCGTCCACCGGGCCGACGCAGGAAGCGCAGGAACCCGGTCACTCGGCGACCCCTGAATCCATTGGCATGAGCGCGTCCCCGGACCTCGTTGCTCACGGTGTTCGAATTGCTCGCCGCCCGACAACTCGGAAGGAGCTCATTCGTACTCTACATGGCAGCCAGGGCCGTGCCCACCAGGCAAAACGTCGGTTCATGCATAATCCGGGGTAGCCCTGCGGCTATGGCACCGTGGGCTTCAAGAGCCGATAGGCGCGGCGCGCCAGAGTCCGCCCGTATCCCGTCACGCGCCTGCCGAATGTCTCGCGCAGACCATAGGCCTCAGCGAAATTCCGGATGGTGAGTTCGTATTGCCCATTGCGTTGCCGGTAGCTTCGAAACACCGTCACGAACCCGCGCTTCTTCTCCGAGGGGAGGTGCCACAGGACGAGGTCATCTTCCGTCCCGTCCACATTCGAGTATGCGCTCCGGTCGACCCAGATGCGCTTTACGAACCGGTTGCCCGTCTGCGTCTTGTATCCGAGTCTTGCATAAACGTAGCTCAACAGATGAGCCTCTTCATTGAACTTCTTCTGCCCAGCCGCGTGGCGTTGCAGGCAGATGTGGTAGGTAGTCCGCGCGAGCTTCGCTATCTTAGGCAGCTCGCGCGCCAGGCAGCAGATGAACTCGCCTCCGGAATAGATGAATTCCGAAACCGGCAAGCCCGGATCGAGTTCTCGCGCGATCTGTAAAAGATCCTTACGGGTCAACCCGTTGATGTTGTACGCCAAACCATAATCGATAGAATAAAGTAGTGCGCCGTGGGTTTGGAGTGCGGACTGCATTTCCCCAGCGATCGGTTTGTTGAAGATCATGTCGCTGTCGAGGATGTAAAGCGCATCGTCCGCCCCGATGTTCTTCTCGAGCCACTCGAGCACGTCCAGCACGATGAACTGGGTGTTCCAGGCCCGGTAATAGTCCGGGGGCGACTTCGTGATGGTCGGGAATTGGACCACCTCGATCCAATACTGCTTCAATAGCGCCCGAGTATCGATGCCATCGATCGCGACGGGCGGATCCTTGTTGATGAAGAGAATGTGCCGAGCATTACTATTGATGCGCGCGCTGCTTTCGAACAACAGAAATACGCAACGCCAGTAGAAGAGCTGGGTCTTCTTGGCGCTCGACGCCGCCCCGACTTGCGGATGTATGATGTTCTCGCCGGGGGGCGAGGAGTACATCCACGTGGCGATGACGTTCACGCTGATCTCGACTGCCTCAAATCCCGGGTGACCTGCTCCCCAGTTTCCGGGCCAGCATAAGCTTAGCAAATCCGTCTTCAGAGGAGAAGACGGACATGAAGAAGCGGTTCACGGAGCAACAGATTGTTGCGATTTTGAAGGAAGGGGAAGTCGGGGTTGCGGCGAAGGACATCTGCCGCAAGCACAACATGTCGGATGCCACGTTCTACATCTGGCGTAAAGAGTACCGGGGCATTGAGACCGAGGATCTGCGGCGGCTGAGGCAGCTGGAGGAGGAGCATCCATCCTTCGGGGCCACGTGCCCAGCATAGTCTTCTGGGGTCCGCCCCGCTCGGGCAAGACCACGCTGGCCTTCTTGATTGCCAAGTACACGGATCGGCATTTCGAGCCGTTCAGCGCGGTGACCGAGGGGGTGCCAAGGGTGCGGGAAATCATCAAGGAGGCGAAGGAGCGGCAACGGATGCGGCCGAGTGCAACGTGACGAAGTCCTCCCAAGGTCAGTATCACCATTTCAGTATCACCATTGAAGTAGGCGTCTCGCGGGCCCACAGGCCTCCGCATGACCGCGCAGGGTCTTGCGGGTGCGTGGAACGAGACATCCGGGGCTCGATGGCGAGCCGATTCGACACAGTGCCTGCTCCGGCTCAGGGCCTCATAACCCATTGACTTTGCAGCACTTCTGTTACATGATTGCTGTCCTGTAAGATTCGAGGTCGACGCACTGTCGTGACGGCTGGGATTCGGACACGGCCCGTTCGCCGTCGGGCGTCCAGAACCGGACGTGGAACACTACTGCCATGGGCATAACGGTCGAGACGAGCCAAGCGAAGGAGCACAGTCCGGAGCTGACGTCGGCTCCGGTGCCGTCTACCCACCCCCTGAAGATCGCCGGCGCCCATCGCCGCGCACAGCATAACATCAGCCAGCACTGGTTCCGGGATGCCAAGCGGGTTCTCGTGTTGATCGCCGCCGACTTGGCAACGTATTTCGCGTTGCGGACACTGGTGCGGGGCGCACGCGATGGCCTGTTCGGCTCCGCGGCGACCGACTTGGCGACCGCGCTGTTTGACCGGGGCTTCCTGGGCGGGCAGGAGTTTACGGTCGCCTTGGTGCTGTCACTGATGCTGGTGGGTGCGTACGGGGCCGGAGAGCGCCGACGGGATATGGGCCGAGTGCTTTCCGGCGTTGCGCTTGCGGCGTTGATGGTGCTGTATCAGGCAGCGTGGCAGCGTCAGCTCGCAGTCGTCTCGCTGCAGTTCGTCGCCACGGTGGCGGTCGTCGGCACCGCCCTGGTCGGCGTGCGGTGGCTGGTGGACCGATTCGTCCGTCGAGTGAGGAAGAACCGTCCCCCGTCCAGGGCGATCCTGGTCATGCACGACGGGGCCAGCTGGCAGGGAGTCCGGGATCATCTCTTCGACGTCCGGGAGTTCTGCATCCACGATACGATCCGACTCGGCGATCGGACGAGTGGTGGGATTGACAAGGCCCTCAAGTCGCTCGTGGGTGTCATTGGATATCGCGAGGCCGACACGGTGATCCTGTGGACGGACCTCAACGACGAGGAGTTCGCCTACGCCGTGGATGTCGCGTTGGCGAGTGGGTGCAGGTTGCTGGCCGG
>JAOTVV010000007.1 GCA_029863245.1 Gemmatimonadota bacterium | reverse complement strand
AGCCACCCCCGATCGCCCCTTGGCGGGCCTCGGTGAGCTCCGTTCCGTTCGCCACCACTCGCTTGAGCTCCATCCCACCCGTGACCTCGGTGGGTCGGTTTCTCACGGCACCTTCAGCGTGGACGTTCTGCAGGAGTTGGATGACCAGGAAGGGCAGTGCGCGGGGCGACCGGTTGTGATACACCATGCGCACAGTGCCGTCGATCCGCTTCGCCTCGGGATCGAGGCTCGCCGTGATCGTATAGTCCGTCCACTGCTGCCAGTACTTGGGGCCCGGGGCGCCCGTGGTGCTCCGCGTCCCGCTTTCCAGCGCCCGCTCGAACGACCGGTCCACGGTGACGGGGTAGGGGACGGGCCGTCGGGGCGCGGTTTGGCCGGCAAGCGGAGTGGTGGTGGAGAGGGCCGCGAGCAGGGCGGCAGCGGCGGTCAACAATCGTGGCATCAGAGAGCTCTCCCGGTCACAAATGATCGGATGGCAAATCGAACGCATTTTCTACCCCGGCGCGGAGGTCTCGATCCGGCGCCCTAGGGACGGTGCAGGCTAACCTGCGTGCCGGATATGTGGCAAGGCACTGACCCGTGTATCTTGACGGCAAATCCCCTATCGGAGTTTCAAGCATGAGGGTCGTGGTACTAGGCGCGGGGCGGGTGGGGCAGGCCATCGCGCTCGATCTGGCGGCGTCGGGGTTCGCGGTCGCGGCGACGGATAGCGATCCGATGGCGCTCGCACCGCTCGCCGCTCGGGGCCTCGCAACGGTGAGAGCCGATCTTGCCGATCGGGACGCGGTAGTACAACTGGTTGCTGAGTTCGATCTGGTGGTCGGCGCGTTGCCGGCCGCTCTGGGCTACCGGACGGTCGAAGCCGTCATCGATGCGGGCCGCGCGATCGTCGACATCTCGTTCTTCGAGGAAGACCCTTTCGGCTTGGATGCGCTCGCACGGGAGCGGGGCGTCGTAGCGGTCGTCGACGCCGGCGTGGCACCTGGCCTCAGCAACATCATCTACGGTCACTTCGCTGCCGGGGCCGATCGCGTGCGCCGGCTCGTCTGCTACGTGGGTGGGCTTCCGGCCGAACCCTCCGGGCTGATGCGATACAAGGCGCCGTTCTCACCGGCCGACGTCATCGAGCTCTACACCCGCCCTGCCCGATACCGTACGGGGGGGGTGCTCACCACGGTACCGGCCCTTTCCGAGATCACGTCGCTCGACGTGCCGGGCGTCGGCTCCCTCGAGGCATTCCTTACTGACGGCCTTCGTTCGCTGCTGCGCGAAGATCACGTTCCAGAAATGCGGGAAATGACCCTCCGGTATCCGGGACATGTCCAGCAGATGCTCCTGCTGCGGGAGATCGGGCTTCTCTCAACGGCACCACTGACGGTGGGGTCGACGCGAATCTCGCCGCGGGCCGTGGTGACCACGCTGCTGTTCCCGCTGTGGGAATTCGCGCCGGGTGAGCCCGACCTCACGGTGCTCCACGTCGAGATCGATGTGGAGCAGGGAGGGTCGGCGGAGCGGCACACGTTCGACCTGCTCGACCGCCACGATGCCGAGTCTGGTACGAGTTCGATGGCCCGGACGACGGGGTACACGTGTACGGCGATCGTCCAGTTGGTGGCAGACGGGACCTACGGGCGCACGGGCGTGTCGGCGCCCGAAGACGTGGGGCGAGTGGAGGGGTGCTTCGATCGGGTACGCAGCTACCTCGAGGCGCGGGGGGTGCGGCTCACTGAGACCCGGTCACCGCTTCCCCCGGCCTGAACCCCGCGGCGTCAGTCTCGGGGCGGACGGCGGCCCCGCTGCATCGCCACGGAGGGCTTGGGGAGCACGTCGAGCTTCGCTCGTTGTGGCTCGGTGAGCAGCTTCTGGATGGCCCCGTACTGCTCGTCGATCGTCTGCTGCATCGCGGTGAACTGCTCGCGCATGGCCATGAACTGCTCTCGTGCCTCGGGCGACGGTGGACCTCCACCCATTCCCTGGCGCATGGCGGCTCGCTTCTCGGCAGCCTCCTTCATCACGGCGTTGATCTTCGCGTAGGGCCCGGCAACCGCCTTCTGCTGCTCGGGCGTGAGCGCGAGCTCCTGGACCAACGAGTCCATCGCGAGCCAGTTACCGGTGGGCGGTGTCGGTTGCTGGGCGTGCGCAGCCGCGACGGACGTCGCCGTCAGGAGTGCCAAGGACAGGGCCAGCTTGTGCATCGGGGAACCTCCGGTTCAGAGCCTGGGTACGGCGACATATATTGGTATACGCCGGACGCAGGCCAGTTGTTGAGGCTCCCAAGGTGGCCCACACGGCGGTCCGGGAATGGCGTGCGGCGGGTGTGATTACTGGGAGGTCGATGTGTATCCCATCGCCGTTCGCGTGTCACGAGTGTCCTGGCTCCGGCGACTGGCGCCGTACGCGCTCCTCACGCTCGTCCTTTTCCTGCTTCCTTCCCAGCTCAGCGCCCAAACCGACGCGCGCGAGATTGTCGATCGGGTGGACCGTCTGCTGCGTGGTCGGTCCAGTCGCGGGACCATGCGGATGGACGTCGTCACCGCGCACTGGAGCCGCAGCATGCAGATGCGAATCTGGTCGCTCGGCACCGAGTATGCGCTCATCCGTCTCCTCGCTCCACCGAAGGACGCCGGAACCGCGACGCTCAAGTCCGGCGAGGACATGTGGAACTATCTCCCCCGGGTGGACCGTACCATCAAGCTGCCGGCATCCCTCATGGGTGCCTCGTGGATGGGATCACACTTCACGAACGACGACCTCGTGAAGGAGAGTCGCATCATCGAGGATTACGACATCGAGATCGGGTACGAGGGCGCGCGTAATGGTGTCGAGGTCTGGGAGTTCGTGCTCACACCAAAGCCCGAGGCGGCGGTCGTCTGGGGTCGCATCGAGGAGCAGGTCCGGCAGGGTGACCTCATGCCCGTGTGGGCGCGGTACTACGACGATCGTGGCGAGCTGGCCCGGAGCATCACGTTCGAAGACTTCCGGTCCATGGGGGGACGCCTCGTGCCCGCGCGGATGGTCATCCGTCCGGCCGACAAGCCGACCGAGAGCACGACCATCACCTACCTCGATCTCGAGTTCGACATCGCCCTCGACGCATCGTTCTTCTCACTCCGTCGACTCCAGAGCGATCGCGGCTCCGACTGATGGCGGCACGGCCGTGGTGGCGGATTGGGTGGCGGAATCTAGGGCGGAACCGGCGGCGGAGTCTCATCACGATTGCAGCCCTGGCGGTCGGCTACTTCTCCGTCGTGCTGTTGGTGGGGTGGTGGGATGGTGTGGTCGTGGAGATGATCAACAACGGGACGGGGATCCTCTCCGGACAACTCCAGGTTCACAGCGCCGCATACTTGCCTGACCGCAACGTCTACGAGACGATCGGCGGACCGGACGGTACCGACGTGACCGCCATCATCGCGGGAGTGACGGCTGACCCCGCCGTGGAGGGTGCGGCCCCGCGGGTGTACGGGGGCGGTCTCGTGAGTTTCGGGAATGCGACCACCGCCGCCGCGTTTCTCGGGATCGACCCCGAGCTGGAGCCGCGGGTATCGCGTCTGATGGACGCGCTCAGCAGCGGACGCCCGCCCGCACGTGGCACCAACGAGATACTGGTTGGCGTCGAGATGGCCCGGATTCTGGGCGTCGAGCCCGGGGCCGAAGTCGTCGTAGTCGCTCCGGCAGTAGACGGATCGTTGGGAAACGACCTGTTCGTCGTGAGCGGCGTATTCACCTCGGGACTCGCCGATCTCGACCGCACCTTTGCGTTGCTCCCCATCGACGCGCTTCAGGCGCTGATGGTGCTCGATCCCGGTCGAGTGCACGAGATCGCGGCGGCTGTCCCAGATCCATGGGATGCACCCGCAGCGGCCACCCGACTGCACTCGGCACTGGGGGCCACCGACGGGGCGCTCGCTGTGGAGTCGTGGACCGACCTCCGGCCGGAATTGGTCGAATACGCCCAGCTCAGTCAGTCATTCCAGTGGGTCCTGCTCGTCATCGTGTTTGGCATGGCGATTTTCGGCGTCGCCAACACGATGCTCATGGCCACGTTCGAGCGACGCCACGAGTTCGCTCTCCTCCTTGCACTGGGGGCGGCCCCGCGGGGGATCGTGTGGTCGGTCGTCGTTGAGGCGATCGCGCTCGGCGCGATCGGTCTTCTCGTCGGTGCGGCCGTTACGGGGCCGGTCCTGGTGTGGTGGCACAACGCGCCCCCCGATCTGAGTTGGCTCGTCGGCGACTTCACGATGGCCGGCGCACTCGTGCGACCGGTCCTCCGGGTCGAATACCCCTGGAGCATGGCCGTGCAGTCGGCGCTGGCACTCTTCGCCACGGCTGCGCTCGCCGCGCTCTATCCCGCAATGCGGGCCGCGCGGGTGCCTCCGGCAGACACGTTGTCGGGTCGCTGATGCGCCGCGCCAAGCTCCTCGCGCGTCTCGCGCTCCGCAACGTGCGTCGGCAGACGCGACGGAGCATCCTCACGGCGTCGGCCATGGTTCTGGGCGTTGCGGTGCTCGTCTTCTCGCGAGCGTTGGGAGACGGGGCGCACGAGGACTGGATCGACCAGGGCGTTCGCCTCGGGAAAGGTCACATCGCCATCCAGCACCCTCGGTTCCAGCAGAGCCGTCATTTGGATGACCGGCTCACGCCAAGAGCACTGGCATTGGCCGAACGCGCGCTTGCCGAGCCGGACATCGCCGCGCGCGTGACGGCGGTGGCCCCGCGCTTGGAAATCCAGGGGCTCGCCAACTCCGCCACGGGGGCCATCCCGGTGTTCGTGACCGGAGTGGATCCCGAGATCGAGGCGGGATTCTCCAAGCTGGGCGATCGGGTCGTCGAGGGTCGCTACCTCGAGGACGGCGATCGCCTGCACGCGTTCGTGGGTCAGCGGCTCGCCGAACGGTTGGATCTGGAGCTGGACTCCCGCCTCGTGCTCACGGGGCAGGACGCAACCGGTGAGATCGCCGGGCAGTTCGTCCGGGTGGTGGGCATCTTTCGTACCGGCCTTCCCGAGGCCGATGAGGGGATCGTCCACATTCCCCTCCGCACCGCACAGGAGTGGCTGCAGGTGGGTGGTGCCGTCACCACCCTCGCCGTGCTCGTGGCGTCGGGCTGGGACATGCCCGCGGTGCTCGACGACCTCGACGCCGCATTGGCCGAGGATGCCTCCGAGGTCGCGGCGCTGGGGTGGCGCGAGGCCATGCCCGAGCTGGACGCCGCCATCCGCATCGACGATTACGGCGACTATTTGTTCCACCTGATCCTGTTCGTGATCGTAGGGCTTGCCATCGTGAACACCGTCCTCATGTCGGTGCTCTACCGCACCCGGGAGTTCGGCGTGCTCCGGGCCCTTGGGCTCACGAAGGGCGAGACCGCGGGCGTGGTGTTTGGCGAGGGTGTGCTGCTCACGCTCGTGAGCGGGCTGCTTGGCATGGTGGTCGGCTTCGCGTTCACATGGGTCTTCTTTCGCAACGGGCTCGACTACTCGGGGCTGCTCGACAGCGAGTTCACCATCTCCGGCATTCTCCTCGAGCCCGTGATCGTCCCGATCTTTCGTATGGTCCAGGTGTTCCAGAGCCTGGGCTCGATTGTCGTGATCGGGGTGTTGGCGTCCCTCTATCCTGCCTACCGCGCGACGCGGATCGACGTCGCCGAGGCGATGAAGTTCGAGGCATGAGCGAACAGCGAGTTGTGGCGGTCCGGACCGATCGGGTCTGGAAGGTGTTCGAGCACGACGGTATTGCCGTCGACGCGGTGCGCGACGTTTCGCTGGAAATCCAGCGCGGCGAATTCGTGGTGTTAGCCGGTCCGTCCGGGTCGGGCAAGACGACCCTGCTGAACCTGCTCGGCGGGCTCACCGCGCCCACTCGCGGGGCGGTGTGGATCGACGGTCAAGAGCTGACCGCCATGAAGGAACGGCAGCGCGCTCGACTTCGACTGGAGCGGGTGGGGTTCGTGTTCCAGGCGTACAACCTCCTGCCTGTGTTGACGGCACTCGAGAATGCCGAGTTCTCCCTCCTCCTCCGCGGGGTCCCAGCGGAGGAGCGAAAGCGCAAAGTGCAGGAGCTATTTCAGCGCATTGGCATCGGCGGTCTCGAAGATCGGCGGCCCTCCAAGCTCTCGGGCGGGCAGCAGCAACGGGTGGCGGTCGCCCGCGCCGTGGTTGGTGAACCCGCGCTCGTGTTGGCTGATGAGCCGACGGCCAATCTCGACAGCGCCTCGAGTATTGCGCTTCTCGACGTGATGACCACGCTGAACGAAGACCTTGGCACGACCTTCGTCTTCGCCACCCACGACCAGCGGCTCATGGAACGGGCTCGGCGCCTGATTCGATTGGTGGACGGTGCCGTGGAGTCGGATACCCGAAGGCCGTCTACGAAGGGGGCATGAGGCGGGTCGCGATCGCTCTGGCCGTGCTCGGCCCGGCCGTGGGCGGGGGCGTGGCTGCCCAACAGCCGCTGCTGCGAGCGTACGGGCTCAACGTCGCCTTTGCCGCCGACGCAACGCCGCTGAGCGATGCACTGCTCAGTGACGTCCAGCGCTTCAGGGTCATGTCGCGCCCGTCGTGGGGTCCGTGGCGTCTCGACCTTGCCTACGAGCATGTCCTGAGCGCGAGCACGGTGACTGGGGGCACACTGGTGGCAGGACTGGTTCCCGCCGTGACCGGCAATGACTGGCTTCCCCTCCAGGGCACCTTGTGGGAGACCGACCACCTCACGTGGCGGCATCGCGTCGACCGCCTGGGCGTCGTCTTTCAGCACGACGCCGTCGAGGTGACGATCGGTCGGCAGCCGATCTCGTGGGCGACCACGCTCTTCCTCACTCCAGCCGACCCGTTTGCGCCGTTCGATCCCTCCGACCCGTTCCGGGAGTATCGGGCCGGGATCGACGCGGCCCGGGTTCGCGTCTTCCCGGGTCCGTTCAGTGAGATCGAGGCGGTCGCGCGCGTCGTGGACGTCGACGACGACCGCGCGATCACGGCCTTGGCACGCGGCCGGACCACCACCGGCCGCTGGGAGGTGAGTGGGTGGGCGGGCGTGCTGCATGAGGAGGCGGCCGGGGCGATCGGCGTGACCGTCACCGTCGCGGGAGCGGCGATCCGTGGGGAAGGGGTGCTGCGACGGACCGGCGACGAGACCGTGCTGAGGGGTACCATCGGTGTGGACCGGAGCTTCAATGTCGGATCGCGCACGCTCTACGTGGTCGTCGAGTACCAACGGGACGGCTTTGGTGCCGCCGACGCCGCCGAGCTTCCGGCCACCCTGCTTTCGGCGGCGGCTCGCCGCGGCGAGCTCCAGGTATTCGGCCGGGATGAGGTCGTGCTGCAGGGGAGTCTGGAGCTGCACCCACTGGTCTCGGCCGACGCACTCGTGATTTGGAACCTGAACGATGCGAGCGCCCTGCTCGGGCCGGGCATCAGCTATTCGGTGACCGGCTCCGTGAACGCGCGAGCCGGCGTGTTCATCGGCGTCGGACCCGGTGCCCAACCAACGGGTATCCTCGGTTCGGAATACGGGTTGGTGCCGACATCCGGTTACGTTTCGCTCGCGCTGTTCTTGTAGGAGCGATCCGACTCCAATCGAAAGGAACGCAGGCAATGCCACGTCGTGGAATGACCGGGGTGCACGGGTGGATGGTGGCGGGTGTCTCGGCGGCGCTCGTGGCGATCCTGCAAGGTTGTGCTGTCTCGCATCCGGGGGCGGCCGTGACTCATGCGCCTGTCGTGTTGGTGAGTTTGGACGCGTTCAGGTGGGACTTCTTGGAGAAGACCGAGACGCCAAGCCTCGACGCGTTGGTAGCCCGCGGCGTGCGAGCCGAGCACCTGATCCCGGTGTTTCCGACGAAGACCTTCCCGAACCACTACAGCATCGCCACGGGCCTCTACGCCGAACATCACGGGATCGTGGCGAACAACATGTACGATCCGGTCTTCGACGCCCGCTTCAGCCTGAGCGATCGGTCGGCAGTGACGGACGGCCGCTGGTGGGGCGGCGAACCCATCTGGGTGACGGTCGAGAAACAGGGCCTGGTGGCCGCCGCCTTCTTCTTCCCCGGGACCGAAGCGGCCATCCAGGGCGTCCGGCCCACCTACTGGCGGGACTACGACGGCGGTATTCCCAATGAGGACCGCGTGGCACAGGTGCTCGCCTGGCTCGACCTTCCTCCGGACGAGCGGCCCTCGCTCATCACGCTGTATTTCGTGGACGTCGACGATGCGACGCACCGGTATGGGACCGATGCGCCGGAGACGCTGGCCGCCATCCGGACCGTCGATCGCATGATCGGTCTCCTCGTGGCAGGACTCGAGCAGCGCGGCATCGCTACCGCGACCAACCTCGTGGTGGTGTCGGATCACGGTATGGCGAATACGTCGCCGGACCGTGTCATCTTTCTGGACGACTATCTTCGGCTCGACGAGGTGGATGTCGTCGACTGGAATCCCGTTGCCGCGATTCGACCGCTCGACGCCGGTGACCAGAACCGGATCTACGGTCTCCTCGAGACGGCCCATCCGCATCTACGCGTGTATCGGAAGGACGAGATCCCTGCGCGGTGGCACTACCGGGACCACCGGAGGATCCAGCCGATCTTCGCCGTGGCCGACGAGGGCTGGTCCATTACGAGTCATCCATACTTCGACCTGCAGCCCGAGCGCATGCACGGGGCAAACCACGGATACGACAACGCGCTCCCGTCGATGGGGGCCGTGTTCGTGGCTGCCGGTCCGGCGTTCAGGGAGGGAGCGATCACCGCGGCGTTCGAAGCGATCCACGTGTACGCGCTGCTCTGCCACATTCTCGGTCTCACCCCGGCACCGAACGATGGAAGTCTGGACGCCGTCCTGGGGGTTTTGAGGTAGTGGCCCGACGGCGACGAGGTTCCGACAAGGCTGCGTCCCCCGATGTGCTGCCGGCTGAGCCGCCCCGGCGCTGGTCCATGTGGGCACTCGGCTGGGCCAAGTCGATCGCGCTCGCCGTCGCGATCTGGTATCCGCTCCAGGCACTCGTGGTCAAGTCGTTCCGGATCAACTCGGGCTCCATGGAGCCCACGTTGCTGGTGAACGACTTCTTGATTGTCAATCGCGCGGTGTTCGGAGCGCGCGTCCCCCTCATCGGTGTTCGGACGCCCACCCTGCGGGAGCCCCGGCGCGATGAGTTGATCGTGTTGAAGGGAATCGAGGAGCCCGTGCTGACCATTGTGAAGCGGGTCATCGGCACCGCCGGCGACACGCTTGCCATGCGCAACGATTCCTTGTTTCGCAACGGTGTCTTCGTGCCGGCCCCCGCGCGCTATCGCCGTGACCCCATGGCTTCCATGGACTCGCTGCAGCGGGTGGCGATCGCACGCTGGCAGCGGCCGCTGCTCGTGCCCAATGCGGTGACGGAGCCGTACCTTCCCGACCTCCATGACTGGGGACCGTTCGTCATTCCTGCCGCCCACCTGTTTGTCATGGGGGACAATCGCGACGCCTCGTACGACGGCAGGCACTGGGGGGTGCTACCAGGAGAGAATGTAATCGGGCGCCCCTTCGCCATCTACTTCAGCTTCGATCCCACGAGCTGGCGCCCGCTTCCGTTCATCACCGCCATCCGTTGGAATCGGCTGTTCCGGAGCCCCTGGTAACGCCGCGCCGAATCTGAAGACGCGGCCCCCGCCAGCCTGGAAGCCGCTAGTCGGCCGATCCCGCTCCGCCACGCACGATCGATTGGATCTTGGTGAGGAGCATGTCCACGGCTACGCGGTTGTGCCCGCCCTCCGGAATGATCACGTGGGCGTAGCGCTTGCTGGGCTCCACGAACTCGAGGTGCATGGGCCGCACCGTCTCGAGGTACTGCTGCACGACAGATTCGAGGCTGCGACCCCGCTCGTTGATGTCGCGATGCATGCGGCGCAGGATGCGGAGGTCGGCATCGGTGTCGACGAAGATCCGAATGTCCATTAGCTCTCGGAGATCCGGATCGGCGAGAATCAGGATCCCCTCGACGATCACCGCCCGTCGCGGATACACCGTTTCGGTTCGCGGCGTTCGCGTGTGGTTGGTGAAGTCGTAGACCGGGATCTCCACTGGCCGGCTGTCGCGCAACACCACGAGGTGTTCGATCAGGAGCGGCGTTTCCAACGCGTGGGGATGGTCGTAGTTGATGTGGACCCGATCGGTCGGGAGCACATCGCTGCGGTCGTAGTAGTAGGAATCGTGCTGAATGAAGCTCACGTCGTCGGGGCCCAGGCTCTTGATGATTTCCTGGACCACCGTCGTCTTACCTGAGCCGGATCCGCCGGCGACGCCGATAATGACCGGTTTCACTCGCTGGTCCCGTTGTGCGAGAAGGGACGTGACGCTCAATGCTCGCTCCCGCGCCTTGCGGCGTCAAGCGAATCGATGTGCGGTTGTTATGCTCCGTTCACGACCCGGCGGGCCACGGGTCGCCCCTTCCACATGGCGCGGCCCGTCCAGTGAGAGACTGCCGAGTCCAGCTGGAGCGCGGCACCCAGTACCAATGTGACCGGTGCCAAGAGCGTGATGCCGAGGGGCATTCGCACGAGTCGATCAGCGAGCCACTTGAGGGCGAAGAGCGGGATGAGGAACCACGGAAACACGAGCGGTGCGAGCACGAACACCGCAAGGTATGTCAGGTGCAGTGGAAGGAACGTCCACACCCGCTCTCCCATGAACGGATAGACGTTCTTCCGGAAGCCCACCCAGGCATCCGCCAGACCCTCGTACATATGAACCTGCACTTCGTCCTGCAGGTCGACGGAATACGGCACGACCCCTTGGGACTTGAAGTATCGACCAATGCGGATGTCCTCGAGCACCTCGGCGCGGTGCCGACGGTGTGGTTCCAGCCGGGCATAGTCGCGGCGGTCGATCAGCCAGCACTGACCATTCATGCCGCTCAAACGCGCGCTGCGCATGCGGGCGACCAATGCGAGCGGCAGGTACGTGAAGATCACGAACGGAACCAGGCTCACGAGAACGCGCCCGCCACCGAGGAGATGCGTGATACCGGTCAGTACGGATCCCGGCGGCAACGCGCGGTAGCGCTGCACCAACCGCGTGAGGGCATCGGAATCCGCCAGCGCCGTGTCCGCATCGAGGAAGAGGAACACGTCCCCCCGGGCATGTCGACTCGCCTGGTACAGCGCGTGCACCTTGCCGACCCATCCCGCGGGCGGTCCCTCGCCGCGGAGCGTTCGAAGGTGCGGCACGCGCAGCGAGCGCAGCACGTCGGGTGTGGCGTCTTCGGAGCCGTCATCGTAGACGGTGACATCGAATCGCGGATATCGTTGCGCCAAGACACTAGGCAGAAACCTCCGCAGGTTGACGGCCTCGTTTCTGGCGGGAATGATGATCGATACTGACGGGAACTCGGTCGGGATGGGCGCGAGGGCACGGCGCGTGCCCCGGAGGTAGCGGACGTTCAGGAGCAGGATCACCCCGAAGACGGCATAGGCGCCGGCGAGCAGCGGAATCACGGCGGGTCTTCGAGGAATTCGCGATACAGTGGGGGCAACTGATCGGCCAGGAGTCGGGTCCGAAGTGTGTCGGCTTCCGGCGACTCCGTCTTGTGCAGCGCATACCAGAGCCACACTTCGGCTTCGAGCGGATCCACGCCGCAGCTGCGATGCCCGTCTATCCGCCCGGTCAGGGCACGCAGCCGCTCCACGGCTCTCGCTCTGTCGCCTCCTGCGATCCCTGGACGAAAGAGCAGCGACTGCGCATCGATCAACGTGACCAACGGATCGTCGGCATCCTGCTCCAGTGCTTGCTGGAGCAGGGTCATCGTTCGCCGGCCGTAGACGTAGAACTGAATGGGGCCCACGTCCCGGATCCGATAGCCCCACAGTGCCGAGAGCAGCGCCAACTCGCGGGCCGTGGCAGTGTCGAGGCTCGTCGGGATCTCCGCGAGGACCGCGTGCTCTCGAGTCAGTGCGAACAGACGGTAGCGGAGCAACAGGGAATCCTCCCGAGTCGGCGCCTGGGCAAACAGGGCCCGCAGGGCGGTGACGTCCTGCTCGGCGTAGGCGCCGTTGGCAACGTTGCCGAAGCACAGTCCCAACAACAAGGCGATCATCGCCGCCGCCGAAAGAGTGAGCCCAGCGACCGGAGATTCCAACGCTCGTGCGGCCCGCGACGTCCCTCCAGCAGCACGCGGCGCGCGCTCTGGTTGACAGCCGGACCGTCGAGGAGGGCGGTCAGGGTACTCCGCTCTGCCCCCGTGGGCTCGTCGTGCAGGGTACCGCTCGCGAGGACGGCAGTGGGTGTCGCGTCCTGCCATCCGGTGAGGCGGAGCACGACGGGCCACCACTGCGCGCGCGGGAGCACGGAGGCAAGGCGCTTCAATCGGTCCGCTGGAAACGGCAGGATACCCTCCTCGATCGGATGCAGGTGCGCTTCGGGAAAATAGATCAGCATCGTGTCGGGACGCGATGCCATCAGGCGTGCGGTCTCCCTGATCGTCCGCGTTCGGCGCGCGGGATCATCCATCGGGAACGGCCGTGCACCCAGCATGGCGAGGAACGGGAAGCGGTCGAGCTCCTCCATCCAGACGACGGCGTGACGGCGGAGGACGCGCTCCACCACATACCCGAGAATCTGGGCGTCATAGAACGCATGGTGGTTTGCGTAGATGACCACGGGGCGATCCAAGGTGGGGGGTCGCCACGGCTCCAGCCACACGATACGTCGGAAGGCCCGCCGCAGTTGTCGGCCGAGCAGGGCGTAGGCGAGGCGACGAGTGACCGACCTCACCCCACGGCCGTCTGCGTCGCCCGGTGGGCCTCGAGTGCTAGCAGCGGAAGGAGCAGGGCGACCGCTCCGATGAGGGCTGCACCGTAGAGCCCGGACACGATGCAGATCCCGATGGGGAACGCACCGTTCACCAGCCAGGCCGTCACGGTGTGTCTCGGTGGATCGGTCAATGTGAACGCGCCGAGGAATTCGTACCCCCACACGATCACGATCGAAACGAGGTACCACCCCACCCAGTTCACAGCGGGCATGCCGTAGAAGAAGCCTTCGGTTTCCCAGGTCCAGACCGGAAAAGCCGCTCCCATGGCGGGATCGAGGGCGACGTCCCACAGCACCATGAACGCAGCGGCGGCGAGGATCCGCTGCCCACGGGATAAGGACAGCCGCGAGGCGATGTCGAGGGCAAGCGCGGAGACGGCATACCACGACAGGGGAATCAAGAACGGAACGTGGCCGAGGATCTTGGGATCGAGAAACGCGGTGTACGAGTAGGCGCCGAACGGATAGCCCGTGCCCGTTCCCATCAACTCCGCCATCATGCCGATGAAGCTCCCCCACACGAGCATGAAGCCGGAACGCCACCACCCCAGTGCCGGCAGATGCAGCATGAGGGCGATGGCAGGCAGTGCCAGCATGTAGAGCCACGTGGGGGCTTTCATGAGCCACGGCAACGCGGGTCCGGCCAGGGCGGCCACCGAGGGCACGACGCGCATGAGCATCATGCCCACGAGGCTGAACGCGATCGACCCTGCAAAGAACCCGAGCGTGATCGCGAGCAGTCTCGGTGAAACCGAGGGCCGGTGTGGATCGGTCACGAGACGACCCAGAGGTGCCGCATCACTGGCCTGGCGTCGACCCGTTGTGGGGCAACCCGCGTGTCCGGCGTCCGGAATCTCTCGAGGAACGTGTCGAGGAACCGTCGGAACCGCGCCTCACCCTCACAGTCCGGTACTGCGCGCAGCGCGGCACCGATGCACTGCTCGAGCTGCGCGACGCTGGATGCCGCGCCGAGTTCCTGGACGGCATTGGGCCTTCCGTGTGCGGTGTCCGACCCGTCAGTGGCATCCGATCCTTCGTCAGTGATGTCGTCGGCGAGCTGGTAGGCTCGACCCAGCCACTGGCCCACGGCCCGCCACGGTTCCGGATCCCGGCCGGCGGCGATCGCGCCCGCGGCCGTCGTTGCCTCGAACAGAGCCGCGGTCTTGGAACGGTGGTATTCGGTGAGGTCGATGGCGGATTCCGCCTCCCAAGCCTGTCCGGCCACGGCACCGTGGGGGCTTCCTACCCCGCGGCTCAGCGTGCACATGAGGAGTCCCACGCGGTCGGGGATCCGGTGTGCTGTACGCCCCACCTCGTCGAACGCGCCGATGATCAGGGCATCCGCCGCAAGGACGGCAACAGCCTCGCCGAACACACGATACAGGGAGGGACGGCCGCGCCGGAGTTCGGCCTGGTCGAACGCCGGCAGATCGTCCTGCACCAGCGATGCGCAGTGCAGCAGCTCGAGCGCCGTAGCGGCGCCGTCGGTGGCCACAGGATCGGGTGCGCTCAGGGCGTCGGCGACGGCCCAACAAAGGCGCGGGCGGAGGCGGTTGCCGGCGGGGAATACCGCGTAGCGGATGGCCTCGCCGAGGCGCGGGGGACAGCCGTCGGCCGTGAGCCGGTCCACGGCGCGTCCGAGCGCTGCCTCCGTTCGGGTGCTTGGGTCGGTCATGCGGAGTCCTCTCGAGGGCGCAGCAGGGGATAGCGTCTGGGAGTCGGCGAGGTCGGTGCCGACCGTTCGGTCGCGGCAACGACCGCAGCCACGAAGGATGCCGCTTCCGGCAGCGCCGGTGCCGTGGCTGACGTGCCGGGCGCCTCGGAATGGGCCCACAGGGCGCGCAACGCGAGCACCGCCTTGCGGGTGCCGGTCGTGAAGGCGCGCCGTGAGACCGAGTCGTAACCGGCCCTGGCAATCTCGCGGCCAATGTCGGCGTAGATGAGTCGTGCGGCGCGGATCGCCAGCCGGCACCGCGCCGGGAGTGCCGGGATCCCCACTTCGGATCGTCGATACAGCCGCTCGGCCGTCTCGAGCAATCGCTGGACAACGGTGCCCAACGCGGGTGTGAACCCAGGTGAGTGGAGCCACCGCTCCGGATCGATGCCGGCGTTGCGCATCCAGGCCACGGGGAGGTACAGGCGCCCGGCCCGCGCATCTTCGCCCACGTCTCTGGCAATGTTGGTGAGTTGCATCGCCACGCCGAGGTCGCACGCCCGCGCGAGCGTTGACGCGTCACGCCGTCCCATGAGGCACGAAACCGCGACGCCCACCGTCCCCGCGACGCGAACGGCGTACGCGTTCAGGTCGGAAAGCGTCTCGTATCGGCGGTGGTCGAACTCCCACGCGAAGCCTTCGAGGAGCATGTCGAGCACGGCCTGAGGAAGGGCGACGTGGCGCACGACGGCACTCAGTGCCCGATCGACCGGATCAGTCACGCCGTCGCCGGCGTAGATCGCGGTGACCCGATCCCGCAGGTGCACGAGTGTCCATCGGCTGGCTGAACGGTCATCCACGAGATCGTCCGCCGTGCGGCAGAACGCGTAGAACGGCGTGACCGACTCGCGCGCCGAACGAGGCAGCAACCGCGCCGCAGCATGGAAGCTCCTGGAACCGTCCCTGAGGATGCGGCGACAGATTGCCAAGTCGGTCGGGCGCAGCCCGGGGATGCTAGGTGAGTGCATTGGGATGCGGCACTACGGCATCGAGGACCCGGGCCGACGATAGGACGCCAGGCAGACCGGCGCCGGGATGGGTGCCGGCGCCGACGAGGTACAACCGATCGATGTCCTCGCTCTTGTTGTGCGGCCTGAAGTACGCGCTCTGGGTCAGCGCCGGCTCGAACGAGAATGCCGCGCCGCGAAAGGCCAGGAGATCGTGCCGAAACTCGTGCGGGGTCAGCATATGGGATGCAGTGATCTCCTGCTCGAGCCCGGGGAGCACGGTCGCCCCCAGGTGCCGCGCAATCCGTTCCCGGTATGACTCGGCGCGGGTTGTCCAATCCACGCCGCTCTCGAGATTCGGGACGGGCGAGAGCACATAGAAGGCGTCACATCCGGGTGGCGCGAGCGATGGGTCGGTCGCCGTGGGACGATGGAGATACAGGCTGAAGTCGTTCGCGAGACGCTTGTGCCGAAAGATATCGTCGAGCAGCTCCCGGTACCGTGGCCCGAGGAGGATCGTGTGATGGGCGACGTTTGGATACGTCCGGCGCGTCCCGAAGTACCACACGAACAGACTCATGGAGAACCGCGACCGCTCGATGCGCCGGTCGGTCCACGTCCGGCGGGCGCGTGAGGGGATCAAATGCCGGTAGGTCCATGCGGCATCCGCGTTCGAAACCACGACATCGGCCGCGACGGTCCTACCCGACCCCAGGCGAAGACCGGTAGCCCGTCCCCCCTCAACCGTGATCTCGGTGACGTCCTCGCCCAGGTGAACGTCGCCACCCAGGCCATCGATCAAGTCGACGAGACCGCGGACGAGCGCGCCGGTGCCGCCCATTGGGAAATGGACTCCCCATTTGCGCTCGAGGAACGCGATCAGGGAGTAGATGGATGTCGTGGAGAACGGATTCCCGCCCACCAGCAGCGGATGGAAGCTCAGCACCTGTCGCAACTTGGGGTGCTTCACGTGCTTCGCCACCAAGCCGTACACTGTACGGTAGCTCTCGAGCCGCATCATCTGCGGGACGATGCGCATCATGTCCCACGGAGAGTTGAAGGGGACGTGCGCGAGCTGCTCGAAACCGACCCTGAAGATCTCCTCGCTCCGACGGACGAAGGCCTCATAGCCGCAGACGTCGTTCGGGGCGAGCCGGGCCACCTCGTCGCGCATCGCGGTGGCCGAGCCGGTGTAGTTGAACACGTCTCCATCGTCGAATCGCACGCGGTAGAACGGCGTGACCGCCCGGAGATCGATGGCCTCCTCGAATCGCCGTCCGGCGAGCGTCCACAGCTCCTCGAGCAGGAACGGCGCCGTGATGACGGTCGGCCCCGCGTCGAACGTGAACCCGTTCTGCCGGAATACGCGGGCCCGCCCACCAGGCGTATCGAGACGATCGAAGACACTCACCCGATAACCCCGGGCCCCGAGGCGAACGGCCGCGGCGAGACCACCGAATCCGGCACCGATGATCGCGGCATGCGGCGCACCGCGGCGGACCCCGTCGTGGGTGCGGATCGGCTGCGTCAGGCCCATCGTCATGCAGCCAGCCCTCCGTGCTCGGACCGGAGCGACGTGAGAACGGTGCGCAGACTCTGCATGTCCCGCAGCAATAGGGCGCCAATCTCCTCGAAGGTGGTGGCGTAGGCGGGAGCGGCGAGACCGCCCGCTAAAACGGCGGACCGCGCGGGTAGGCGCTCGCGCAGGCTCTTCAGCTCGCTGGGGAGATTCGGGTCGTTCTCCGGATGGGTGATGCTCAGGGCCACCGCCTCGGCGCCTGCCTGCGCCACTGCCTCCGTGATGCTCGCGGCCGGGACGTCGATGCCGACGTAGGTGACATGCCAGCCAACGGAAGCCGCGGTGGCCGCGACGACGAGGGCCCCCAGCTCCTGAACCTGTCCGGCGGGGGTGGCGACCACGATGCCGGGTCCCGAGTTGGGGAGATCGCGCGAGAGCACGATGCCCGAGAGCACCGCGCGAATGATCGCGGTAGCCAGGTGCTCGTGGGAAATCCCGAGCGCGCCCTCCTCCCACCGCGTCCCGACCGTGCGCATGAGCGGGACCATGACCCTCTCCATCAGGTCCGCCGGACTGAGCGCGAGCGATGCCGCAGACAGCACCGTATGCAACTCAGATGAATCGAGACGACCGATCGCATCGAGGGCCCGCGTGACGAACCGCATCGGAACCATCTCGGGGGGCGCTGACGGGACGTCGCCGATCCGCCGGATGCCGGCCGCGATGTCGCTCGCCACGAGCTGCCGGAGTTGGTCGTCGGGCAGCGTGGCGATCTGTCCGATGGGCCGCCCGGCCTCGGTTGCTCGGCGCAGAAGGATCGAGCGCTCGACGTCGCGATCCGAATACAGCCGCCGCCGCGAGGCCGTGCGATCCGGTTGCACAGCGCCGTAGCACCGCTCCCAGGCCCGCAACACGTCGACGGACAGTCCCGTGCGACGTGCCACGACCTGGATTGGATGCTTCGGCTCGGCTGGAATCGTCGACACCGTGCTCCACCGGTTTAAAGGGGTGTTATGTTTATGTCTAGGACATTACTGTAACAGAGAACCGATGTCAAGCCTGCTCGGGGTTCCTCGGCGTTTTGCGCTCGACGGCCGGTTCTGCCCGTCTACTCGTAGCGAAGGGATTCGATCGGATCGACGGCCGCGGCTCGGCGGGCCGGCAGGATGCCCGCGACGAGGCCAATCATCACGAGAATCGACCCGCAGATCAGGGCGATCGGCCACGACAGGATCGGGTTGGCGATGTACTGCATGGCTTGGTCCTCGGCCGGGATTGCGTTGACGGCGGCGACAATGACTCCCGAGACGGCGAGGCCCACGGCGCCGCCCGTGAGCGCGATCAGCATTGCCTCGAACACGAACTGCGCCATGATGTGCCTGCGGCGTGCCCCGACGGCCATCTTGATCCCGATTTCCCGCGTGCGCTCCCGGACCACCACATACATGATGTTCGCCACGCCTACGCCGGCTACGAGCAACGTGAACGCGCCCACCAGTCCGAGGAAGATCTGAATTCCCAGACCGATGCCGTCCACCATCTTCTGATCCTCGAGAAAGTCCCACATCGGGAGGGCGCGCTCGTCGTCCGGATCGAACGTGTGGCGCCGTCCGAGCACCTCGAACATCCGTCGTTTGACGTAGGTAGACTGAGACGCATCGCGGGGGCGAACCAGGAGGTGGCTCACGAATCGGTAGCCGTACACGGTCTTTAGCGTGGACGCGGGAACCACCGCACGGTCGGCGTCCGGGCCATTGTTGCTCGAATCCTGAAACTTGGCCTGCATGACCCCGATCACGGTGAACGGCAGCGCGTCGAGCGTGACCGTCTGTCCCACGGGATCGGTGTCCCCGAACAGCCGATCCGCAATGTCGTTGCCGAGGAACAGCACTCGCCGCCGGCGATCCAGATCGTCCTGGTTGAGGAACCGCCCGCCTGCCCGCGGGAACACCCGGCGCATCTCGGCGAACTCGGGGTACACGCCTTCCATGTAGGTGGTGGTGTTGTTCTCGCCCCACTTGAGGCTCGTGCCCCACCGGCCATAGGACGGACTGCCCATCTCGATCTCCGGAATCGAGCGACGCAGGAGATCGAGATCCTCCTCCGTGAGCCGAATGCGGCGACCGGTGGGAAGTCCTTCGAACACGCGGCTCGTGGTTCCGCCGTACACCATGTAGAGCCGCTCGCCGGCGTTCAGCAGTCCCGTCGAGATCGTGTACTTGAGCCCCTCGCCGAACGACAGCAGGATCACCACGGCGATCGTCCCCCAGGTGATCGCGAACATGGTGAGGAAGGCACGGGTCTTCTGTGCCCTGAGATCGCCGATGAATTCTTGGAGCAGGATTCTGAACATCGCTAGTACCGCAAACACTCCACGGGGTCGAGGCTCGCGGCCTTCCTGGCCGGGAACAGCCCCGCCATGAGGCCAATCGCGCCGAGCAGCGACAGGGTGATCACCGCGACGAGCGGCGAGATGGTCGGGGTCCCGACGAATTCCTGCATCGGCACGAAGCCGAGCAGCCAGACGATGCCCCAGGAGCCCGCAAACCCGAGCACCGCGCCAATCCCGATAATCAGGAACGTCTCACCGATGAACTGGAGCAGGATGTCACGGCGGGTGGCCCCGACGGATCGCTTGACCCCGATCTCACGGGTGCGCTCGCGCACCACGATGTACATGATGTTGGCGACCCCAATCCCGCCGACGGTGAGCGTGAAGGTTCCCACGATCGCGAAGAAGATGTGAAAGGCGAGAAACATGTAGCCAAACCGGATTTCCCACTCGGCGGTGTCCCATACCGCCAATGCGTCTTCATCTTCCGGGTCGAACGTGTACCGTCTTCCGAGCACCTCGTAGAGCCGACCCTCCACGGCTTTCGTCACGGTGGCGTCACGGACGCGGTAGACGAAGTTGTTCACGAAGCGGGTACCGAACAGCGCGCGATGCGTGGTGGCGGGAATGAACACGCGGTCCTTGTCGCGTCCGTTGTAGGACGAATTCTGCGTCTTGGGACGCATGACCCCCACCACCGTGAACGGCGTTTCTCCAATGAACACCTGTTCCCCAACGGGCGCGGTGTCGTCGAACAGCAGCGTGGCGAGCTCGTCCCCCAACACTGCCACGCGACGGCGATCGGCGACGTCGAGGTCGTTGATGAACCGCCCCCCCACATCGGCAATGATGTTCCGCATCTCGCCATAGACGGGGAGGATCCCGGTGATGTTCGGATTCGCCGTATGGGTGCCGCGTCGGACCGGCGTGCTGCGGTTGGTATACTCTGGGCTCAGCATCACGATGTCCGAAATCTCCCGCAGCAGCAGGGTACCGTCCTCCTCGCGCAGGTTGATGAACCGTCCCTCCGGAAACCCTCGGTAGCTCACGGTCGTTCGTCCGCCGAACAGGATCACGATACGGTCGCCCAGCCCGTGGAAACGCTTGCGCGTCTGCCGCTCGAGCCCGACCCCAAAGGCCAACAACACCACCACCGCAATGGTGCCCCACGCGATGCCCAGCACCGTGAGCGCGGTGCGGAGGCGCTGCGCCCGAAGGTCGGCGGCGAACTCGCGGAGCAAAGCTGCGAGTTGCACGGAACGCTACTTGATCTCTCGGGGTGGGGGCTCGACGAGCTTCTCCCCTTCGCGCAGCCCGTCGATCACCTCGAGATTGATCGCGTCGCTGAGTCCTCTGGTGATGATGCGCTCCTCGGAGGTGCCGTCGGGGAGCAACACGGTGACTCTGGCCGTGTCACCGGTCACGGTCACCACTCGCTCCGGGATCACGAGGACGCTGTCGCGCCGGTCGATGATCACGTCGGCGTTGGCCGAGTACCCTGCACGAAGCGTGGTGCCACCGGTCTCCGTCAGCATGATTTCAACGGGAAAGACCGTCGAGTTGTCCTCGGTGCGCGCCTTGAGCGAAATCCGGCTGAGCCGACCCTTCACGCGCGCTTCCGGCAACGCGCCGATCTTGATTTCGACGGGCATTCCCTCGCGCAACCGCCCGACGTCGATCTCGTCCACCGTCCCCCGGAACATCAGCCTGTTCATCTCGGCCATCGTCATCAGCACCGTTCCCTCCTGGTAGGTGCTGAGCGGCACGACCGGATCGCCCACCTCGACGGTTTTCTCCAAAATGAACCCGGCAATCGTAGACCGGACCACCGTCTCGACCGCAGCGTCGGCAACGGTGAGCTTCCCCTCCTCGAGCAGGCTGAGGCGCTCGAGTGCCATCTGGAGCTGGATGCGCCGTTCGGCGTATTGTTGTTCCGTTTCCTGAAACTCCCGATCCGAGACCAGCCCTTGCTCCTTGAGCGCGCGTTGGCGCTCCAGGTCCCGCGAGAGGTTGTCGATCTCCACCTGCCGCAGTTCCAGCTGCCGCCTGGCGTCGGCCAGTTCCAGCGGAGTGGGGTTGGGCTTGATCTCCAGCAGGGGTTCTCCGGCCCGCACGAAGTCTCCTTCATCGTGGAGCAGGCGCCCCACCACACCCGAAATCTGCGACTTCACGGTCACCTCTATCTCCGGCTCGATGCGGCCGACGGCAAGGGCCTTGTCGACGACGGTCTGTCGGGACACCGTCACCGTCTTGACGTCGTCACCGCGGCCGCTTCCTCGCGAGACCCCGACGGCGATTGCCGAGACGGCGATCACGGTGATGGCAAGCGTCGTGATGATGAACTTCGTTCGGCGTTTCATGGGCGGATCCTTCGGGCGTGCGGTACATCCCGCTTCGGCGTCAGCATGTGCCGGCGGAGAACCATCGTTCCACTTTGTGACAGGTGACCCTACGACCGCCGGTCGCGGGGGGTTTCAGCGGACTCTGTCGAGCTATATTGGCGCTGATGACTCCGCAACCACCGGTGACGGTCAGGGCGGCCCGCTCGGATGAGCTCTCTGAGGTCGAAGAGCTGCTGCGCCAAGTGCGCCTGCCGATCGAGGGAATCGATCGATTGGCGGGACTGGTCCTAGTGGCCCACGCCGGAGGGCGGGTGGTGGGATCGGCCGCCCTGGAGCTCTACCATGCCTCCGGCTTGCTCAGGTCGGTGGCCGTGGATCCCTCGTTTCAGGGGCGAGGGATCGGCGCGCGGCTCACGGAAGCCACCCTGTCACTGGCCCGTGATCGGCGGATCCGGCACATCTATCTCCTCACGGAAACAGCGTCGGAGTTCTTTCCGCGGTTTGGATTCCGTGTTATCGGGCGGGGGGATGTCGATCCCGCCGTACAGCAATCCGAGGAATTCGCGCGCCTGTGTCCCGACAGTGCCGTCGCGATGGTGCTGGATCTGGAGGGGTAGCGGCCACTTCAGAAAAAAAGGGCCCCGACATCACAGTCGGGGCCCCATGCCGGTCGACTGGCGCGGCGGTCAGCTACCTCGCCCGCGCGCTACCTGCCGCTCCTCGCCGGTCTCGAAATACTCCCGGTTCTTTGGCGTGTAGCTCTGCATCTCCTCCGGGACGTCCTCTTCGGGGAAAATGGCATTCACCGGGCATTCCGGCTCACAGGCCCCGCAGTCGATGCACTCGTCGGGGTGGATATAGAGCTGATCCTCGCCCTCGTAGATGCAGTCCACGGGGCAGACATCCACGCAGCCTCGATCCATCGTGCCGATACAAGGCTCGGCGATGACATAGGTCATTCGGGGAACTCTCCGGGAAGAAGTGCCATCCGGTAACGCGTGCAATCTTGATGGGGTTCGGTGGCACTGTCAAGCGGGTTGCGGTCTCGGCGCTTTCTCGCTAGCCATCGTGCAGCCATGGGGATCGCCTCGCTTCTCGCCACCGGCACCGAGATCGTCTATGCGCTAGGAATGGGCGATAGCGTGGTCGCGATTTCCCACGGGTGTGACTACCCGCCGAGCGCGCAGTCGAAGCCGCGGATCAGCCGTCCGCGATTCGATCCCACGGGTCGTGGCAGCGGAGAGATCGACCGGTTGGTGCGGGAAACCAGGGCGCGGAGCGGAAGTGCTTACGAAGTGAATGCCGAGCGGTGGCTGCCGGGTCGCCAAGAGTCAACCTGATCGACGAGCGGCCGGGCGCCCCGCCTTGGAGCGGTTTAGTGGAGCGGTAGGGCATTTTCCCACAAACAAGGAGTTGTCGGTGCGATACAGCCCAATCCTGGTACAGCCGATGCGCGAAGACCTGACGCGAATTGGTTTTGAAGAGCTCGTCGCTCCGGAACAGGTCGACGACGTGCTTGGCACCGAACAGCATTCGCTGTTGGTGGTGGTCAATTCGGTCTGCGGTTGCGCCGCCGGAAAGGCGCGTCCCGGCGTGGCACTTGCTCTGCGGAACGCGAAAGTTCCCCGCAAGCTGGTGACGGTATTCGCCGGCATGGAGATCGAGGCAACAGCGCGCGCCCGGTCGTATTTCACGGGCTACCCGCCGTCGTCGCCCCAGATCGCGCTCTTCGCCGGTGGCAAGCTCGTGCACATGCTGGAGCGCAAGGACATCGAGGGGCGGGAAGCCGATGCAATCGCGGCCGATCTGCGGACGGCGTTCGATCGTCACTGCTGACGGCCCGGGCGCAGCCTGCGCTCGGCAGAGCAGGTCGGCATGATTCTGCTCGAGCCGACGGCTCGGCCCGTGGTCGGGCACCGGGGTGCTGCGGGCGACTATCCCGAGAACACGCTGCTCTCATTCGACCAGGCGCTGAAGCAGGGAGCGGACGCGCTCGAGCTCGATGTTCGGCTGTCGGCCGACGGACACGCGGTGGTCATTCACGATCCCACCGTCGACCGTACAACGGACGGCTCCGGCCCGGTTCGATCCTTCACGGTCGCTCAACTGCGAGCGCTGGACGCGGGCGAGGGGCAGGGAGTGCCGACCCTCGAGGATGTGCTGGCCCGCTATCCAGACACGCCGCTCATTCTGGAGGTGAAGGAGGCCGAAGTCGCTGCCGTGGCTGCCGCGGCCCTCATTCGGCACGGCGCTGCGAAGCGGGTCCTCGTGGGGTCTTTCGTGCACGCGGCCATGCGCCCGTTCCGCGCGGGGTTCTATCGATCGGCGTCGCGGCGCGAGACCGCCCTCAGCTGGCTGGCCTCGAGGATGCGTGCACAGGTGCCGGGTCTACGCGTGCATGCCTTCACCGTGCCCGAACGGCACGGGGCGTTGAAGGTGGTCGACGCGGCCTTCGTCGCGACCGCGCGGCGGCGTGGCCGTCCGGTCCACGTCTGGACGGTGGACGACGCCGATCAAGCCCGACGGCTGCGCGGGCTCGGCGTGGCGGGTATCATTACGAACCGACCGTCGTCCCTACGCACGGCACTCACAGGTTAGAGGACCTTCCATGACCGTGTCACCTCCAACGTCGTCCAGGCGTACGGCACCGGCCACGGCCCCCCTCGTTCCCTTCGGTCCGCCGCCGGTCACCGCCTCGCAGCGACCGGTCAGCGTGCCACACTGCGCCGCACTCGCGCTCGACTCGCGGCGCTGAGGAGGACGACACGTCTCTCACCGATCTCATCTTGGTCGTCACGGCGGTCGTCTCCGCTGTCATGCTCCTGCTCATCCGGTTCGGTCGTCGCTTGCCTACCCACGCGGACTTCCGCCGGCTCGCGACTCGGGTGGAGAAGGCGCTGCCGGCGGACCAACCCACGGCGGAGTTGGTCGCCGCATGGGTGCAGTTTCTTCGCGATCACGTCCATCAGTCGTCGAGCGCGCTCAACAACCGGCTGAGCGCGATCGTCCTCGTCGTTGACGTGCTCGAGCGCGGTGGACTCAGCGACAACCAGAAGGCATCTATGGAGGCCATCAGAACGGAGATTGCCCGGGCGGCAAACATCACGGGCTCGCTGGTCCATCGCGCCTCGTCAGACGCGATCGATCAGCCGCCCCCGGCATGGCACGTTCTCCAGGATGCGGTGCACCGGCCGGGGCGGATCCTGGTGGTCGACTCCGATGAGAGCAACCGGGTGGCGGTGACGAGGCTCTTGAGGAGTCTCGGGCATCAGGTCACGGCGGTCCCCGGGGGCAGGGAAGCGTGGGACGAGCTCAGTCGGGAACCGGTCGACTGCATCCTTTGCGATCCGCGCATGCCCGTCCTGGGCGGACGGGCACTGTACGAGCAGGTGACGGAGCGCATGCCTACCCTCGCTCGGCGGTTCGTCTTCGTGACCGGGGACTACTCGAGTGCCGAGTCACACGCGTTTCTCGAGAGCACGGGACAGCCGGTGATCGGCAAACCGTACAAAGTGGAAGACCTCCTCGCCGCCGTGGCCACCGTGCTCCAAGTCGCCGGTGTGGTGGAGTGCGACGCGTAGGACGGGCGGCGAAGACCGAGCAGCCGTCGGTTTCTCGCCGGTCAACGCAGCAGGACCCGCACTCCCTTCTGTAGGACGGCGAGGGCCTCCTCGAGTTCGGCCGGCTCGCCGCCGAATCCCAGGCGCAAATGGCCGGGGAGCCCGAAGTGGTCGCCTGGGACCAGAAGGATGTCGTAGTCGGCTCGGATGCACTCGACGAGATCGCAGGCGGCCATCGGATGGTTGTACCGGAGGAGCGTGATGGCTCCGCACTCCGGCTTGCGCCAGTCGAAGAGGTCGCCGAACCCCCGCAGCCATGATTCCAGAATCGGATAGTTGGCGTTCAGAATGGCCCGCGTCCGGGCGAGAATCGCCTCGCGGCTGCGGAGGGCGAGGGTCGCGAGGCGGTCGCTGGCTGGGCCCGCACCGATCACGGTGTAGTCGTGGCGCCGAAGGAGTGCGTCCTTGCACTCCGGGGTGGAGACCAGCCAACCGATCCGCAGGCCGGGCAGTCCATAGGCCTTCGAGAGTCCGCTCACGACGATGGTCCGATCGTGGGATCCCCAAAACGACGGAGTCGTCCTCCCGCTCAGCTCGGCTCCCTGGTACACCTCGTCCACGAGCAACCAGGCGCCCACGGCGCGGCTCCGCTCCACGATCGCCTCGCGCGCCTCGGCCGAGAGTAGGTGACCGGTGGGGTTGTTTGGATGGGTCACCACGACCAGCTTGGTGCCCGGCGAAACGGCCCGCTCGACGTCGGCCGGATCAAGGCTCCAATTGCGGTCGGGTCGCAACCGGAACTCGGTCACCGCCGCACCGAAGTTCCGAACCAAGCCCGGGATCTGCATGTAGGTCGGGGTGAGCACCGCCACCCGGTCGCCCGGCTCGAGCAGGGTCCAACAGGCGACGAAATTGGCCTCGGCGCTCCCGATCGTGACCGTGACGTTTTCCGGATTCACGCCGTCATAGATCGCGGCGATCGCGGTGCGAAGCTCCCGGGTTCCGTCGGATTCCCCATAGCCCATCCGGGCGCGCAGGAAGTCATCGGGGGGCTCGCCGGCCAATGCCAGGAGCTCCTCGATCGAGAGCGCGTGAACCCCGCTCTCCGAAAGGTTGTACCGAACGCGGTGCTCCCAGATACTCTGCCAGCGTTCGAGCTCGAACGTGATGAACGACATCGATTGGGTTCTCCGTGTTGCTGCGGGAGCCGGGCGGTGCGTCAGATCCGCGCGAGGTCCGTGAACTTCACGACTGCTCCGCGATCGTTGTCCCGGTTGGAGCGCCCGCAGGGTCGAGCGGTCGTAGTCACCGCAGCGCGGACAGGGGAGGGACGTCGAGCAAAACGGACGCTCGGTCCAGGGTCCTGTTGCGCGCAGACTTCGGAACCGGAGCGAGAAGTCGCGAGGGCGAGGGTGACGCCGAGATCGGGTCGCATGGTGTCGATTATACACCGGCGACCCGGGTTTGCCATTCGGGAAATCTAGGCTCCGGACGCCGCCCCAGCATCGTGGATGGGGGCGACGTCCGAAAGGGGGATCGACTCAGCCGCCCTTGATGATGCGCACGCCGCCGGAGCCGGTATCGATGATCACCTCTGCCCCGCCATCGCCGATGGTGCCGCGCAAGTGCCGCTGCTCCCACCGCTGCATCTCAACAGGGAAATCCACCTCGATCCCGCCGCTCCCGGTTTCCACCTCGAGCTGTGCGCCGAACGTTGGCGGCACGGTCATCGTCACCCCTCCCGACCCGGTGTCGATGCGCACCGAGCGGGGGTTGGCACGAAGCGTGAGGCTCACGCGACCGCTGCCCGTATCGATCAGCACGTCCCGCGCCGTCGCCGCGTCCACGTCGACGCCACCCGACCCCGTGTCGATGGTGAGGGTTGATGCCGACACGCGAGACGCGGATACCCCGCCGGACCCCGTGTCGATCCGAAGCTCGTCAGCGCGCACGTCGGCGAGCTGGACCGATCCGGACCCAGTATCGATCCTCACGTCACCCTCGGCGTCGGCTACCTCTACGCTTCCCGAGCCCACGTCGATGAGCAGCGACCCCCGAGTGCCCGTCGCCATCACCGATGCGGCGTGCGTATCGATCACCAAGCTGCCCTGCACGTTTGCCGCTACCACTCGGCCGACCGCCAAGTACACTTCGACCCTCTTCCCGTCGGGAACCCGAATGCGCAGGTCGGCGGCGGCCTCGATGCCATCCCCGCTCCTGGTGATGCGTACCCGTCGACCTCCGTCGCCGAAGGTGCCGTCGTCTTGCACACGCAGGTCGGACGACCCGCCGCCGGAACCGCGGTAGACGATGCGGTCGCCGGGATACACGACGCGCAGCGTCTCGCGGCCGTCCAGACGACCCTGCTCGACCCGCAACCGAGCCGCGTCGGTGCCTGTCGGCGTGACTTCCACGACCACCGCCGAGCCCGATCCGCGCTCTACGACGATCTCCCCCGCGAGGTTGTACACGGCCGCCCGATCGCCCGCGAGCTCGTATCGGCGTTCCTGGGCTGCCGGCGAATCCGCCGTCGCCATCCAGAGTCCGGCCATACCGATACCGATGGCCGGCAGAATGAGTGCTCTCATTGCTCATGCTCCTCGTTGATGCTCGAGTGTCGCTCAAGAGGCTGCGATATGCCCCTTACGGATCTCAGGCCTCGGAGGTGTCAAAGGCCCCACGTCGATCCACTGCGGATCAGGCGCCTTGGAGCGGGGGTGGGGCGTCGGGCGGGCGTGTGTCGGGTTTACCCTCGAGCCGGTTATCGTAGTATCGGTACGTGGGATAGGCGAAATCGATGTTGCCTTCGCTGGCGAACGCCTCCAGGACCTCCTCCCAGATGGCCTCCGCCGTGCCTCGCCGCTTCCTGGGCTCGCAGAGATAGCGGATAGTGAGGAGCACGCCGCTGTCGGCCACCTTGGTGTAGACGGCGGGAGTGAGGGTGGTGTAGAAGATCATGAATCGCCGGGATACCTCGCTGATCTCCTGCTTCGCTGCGTCGGTGAGATGGGCGGCATGCCGAACAGCGATGTCCTCGAGAATTGCCTTCGCCTTCTTCCAGTCGCTCTCGAACGTGACCAGAACCGGTAGCTCGTTCCAGATGTAGTTGAAGCCCTTGGTGAAGTTGGCGAGTGGTTCGGCAAGCACCTTGCCGTTGGGGACGTGGATGATCCGACCCGTGCTCTGATCGGCATCCACCCAGTTGCCGATCTCGAGCAGCGTGAACTGAAAAAGCCGGAAGTCGATCACGTCGCCCGCGTGGCCGTCGATTTGAATGCGGTCGCCGACCTCGAAAGGGCGTCTCCAGAGGATGAACACCCACCCGGCGAGGTTCACGACCAGGTCCTTGAGCGCGATTGCGAGGCCTGCCGAGAGGAGGCCGAGGAATGTCGCCAGCGACCCGATGCCCTCGAACCAGATACGGCCAACGATGAGGATGCCGATTGGCGCGGCGAAGTAGGCCGTCGTCTTCTGCCAGTGGTACCGCGTTCGCACGTCGTGCGTCCGACGCCGCACGACCGCCAGGACGATGCGCCGCAGGACCCACAGCACGAGGATGGCGCCGAGCGACGCGACGATCCGGTCAACGGTGCCCGCGGAGAGCCCGAACGCGTTCTGGAGCCAGTCGGTGATGGCGTTCATGCCAAGACGGCGGTCCTCGAGAGGTTTCGGGAATTAAACCCGGTGGGGCGGCAGCCGTCGACTGGGGCGCGCGTCACGGCGAGGCGAGTCCGGCCAGATTGCTAGGCTTGGCGATCCAGTGGTCCGGCGCCTGAGGCTCGAGAGCGGATCGCGGGAACGGCCCCCACAGCACCGCCGCCGTCTGCACACCGGCCGCTCGTCCGGCCACCAGGTCGTGCGGGGAATCCCCCACGAAGACCGCCTGGTCGGCGGCAACATCCAGCAGGCCCAACGCGTGCCGGACGGGCTCCGGATCCGGTTTCGGTCGTTCGACGTCGTCCGCCCCGACGACCACCTCGAACAGGCCGTCGTAACCACACTTCCGGAGCCCCCGGTAGGCGCCTTCCCGGGTCTTAGACGTCACCACGCCGAGCCGAACCCGCCGGCGACTGAGCGCTTCGACGGCGTCGCGCACCCCGGGGAACTCGCGAACGGCGTCGTCGTGATTGGCGAGGTTGTACGCCCGATAGGTCGCCACCATGGCGTCGATCTCGGCCGGGTCGTCGGTGAGCTTCCTAAACTGTACCGTGAGCGGCGTGCCGAGGCCCTCGAGCCACACCTCGTCGGGGGGAATGGTGCCGCGGTGGACCCGCAAAGTGTGGCGATACGAGTTCAGGATCAGCTCCACCGAATCGATGAGGGTGCCGTCGAGATCGAACAGGATGGTGGAGATCGAAGCGTGGGCCATGGCCGGCAATATAACCCCCATTCGAGGCGCGCTCGGGCGTGATAGGGTGATCACAGTGTCGCCCACCCGCGGACCGGCCGCTATCTTTGACGCTCGAAGCTCCGCTGCCCCCTCAGGCGCGGGATCACGACTTGCGGCATCCTCGCACCGAAAAGAACTCGATTGCGTCCCACACGACTTCTTTGGCTCCTCGTGCTCGGGCTTCCGCTCTCGCGGGCGAGCGGGCAGGACGCAGCACGCGCCGTCCGCACGAACGGGAACGACCCGGTTGTCGACGGCCGACTGGACGATCCAGCGTGGACTGAGGCGCCGCCGCTCACGGCCTTCCTTCAGCGGAACCCCATCGAAGGCGCCGCCCCGAGCGAATCGACGGAAGTGCGGTTCCTGTACACCGATCACGCGCTCTTCGTTGGCTTTCGCGGATTCGATCGAGAGCCTGGCAGGATCGTCAGCCGGTTGGTCCGGCGCGACCAGCGCATCTCCGCAGACAACTTCAGTTTGTTCCTCGACACCTATCACGACAGGCGTACGGCGTTCGAGATCTCGATCAATCCGTCCGGGGCGCGGCGCGACGTGTTCATCTACGGAGACGGAACCGGGCGTGACGAGTCGTGGGATCCGGTTTTCGACTGGGGAACCCGAACCGATTCACTGGGGTGGACCGTGGAGCTGCGGATCCCCTTTTCGCAGCTGCGCTTCGCGGCGCGAGACTCCATCGTCTTCGGCCTCCGCGTCAAGCGGGACATCAACCGTCGGAACGAAGAGGTGAACTGGCCGTTCTTCCCGCGCGATCAGGCTGGTGAGGTATCGCAGTATGGACGGCTGGTGGGTTTGACCACCGTCCCTGCGCCCCGCCGGCTCGAGTTTCTTCCATACGTCGCGGGGAGCACGGCGTTCGAGGCATCGGAAGCGGGCAACCCCTTTGCCACGGGACGCCGCTCCGCTGGGCGAGCCGGGCTCGATGCCAAGCTCGGGATCACGAGCAGCATGACGGTGAATCTCACGGTGAACCCCGACTTCGGGCAGGTAGAGGCGGATCCTGCAGAAGTGAACCTGACGGCATTCGAGAGCTTCTTCCAGGAGCGGCGGCCGTTCTTCGTCGAAGGCACCAACCTCTTCGAGTTTGGCTTGCAGCCGTCGGAGCGTCGTGAGTTCGGTGGGGGTGGTGGGGGAGGTGGCCAGGAAGGGTTGGTCTATACTCGGCGCATCGGGCGGTCGCCACAGGTGTCGGCCGCCGACGACGACGGCGGACACGTCGAAGATGTGTCCCAAACGCACATCCTCGGCGCGGCGAAGCTGAGTGGGCAGCTTGGCAGCGGATGGTCGCTCGGCCTGGCGCAGGCGGTGACCGCCAAGGAACGGGCCAACATCGTCGATGCCTTCGGGATCGAGGGCACATCGCCCGTCGAGCCCCTGACCAGCTACTCCGTCGCACGGGCCGAACGTGTCGTCCACAACGGGCAGCTCGCCTACGGGGCGGCGGCGACGCTCACCGAGCGACGGCTCGACGAGGTGGCGTTCGACGAGCTCCACCGCCGGGCGTATTCCGGCGGCATGGATTTGAGCGGCCGGTTCGGCCGCGATCAGTACGAGTTCGCTGCCGCCCTCTCGGGATCGCGGGTTGAGGGGTCGGAGGAGGCGCTGTTGGAAACGCAGCTGAGCTCGGCACGCTACTATCAGCGTCCCGGCCAGGACCACGTCAGGCTGGACTCCACGCGGACGGCGCTCTCCGGCATGGCAGGATATGCGCGACTGGCCAAGGTGACGGGATTCCTCACCTGGGATGCCCGCTACGAGACGCGGAGCCCGGGATTCGAGGTCAACGATCTGGGATTCCTCAGGGCTGCGGACCAGCACGAGCAGCGTCTCGAGGCGGAGCTCCGCTGGCTCGAGCCGGGCCCGATATTCCGCGAGTTTCGCTGGCGCGTCGAGGAGCAGGCGGACTTCACCTGGGGCGGTGAGCGGACCCGTACGTCGGTGGAGAGCCGCGTGTCGGCCTCGTTCCTCAACTACTGGAACCTCAATGCGACCGCGGAGCGCTCGTTTCCGAGCCTCAACGCGCGCCTCCTCCGCGGTGGGCCGGCCTTCTCCGAGCCGGGGCAGTGGGAGTTCCGCGGAGGCGGGCGGACAGATTTCCGCCGCAGCGTCTGGGCGAGCGTCGGCTTGAACTACATGACCGAGAACGAAACGGGTGCCCGGCGTTGGGGAATGAACGCGAACGTCCGATGGCGCCCCCCAGGCAGTTTCTCGATGAGCGTCGAGGGTCGAGCCAGCTGGGGCACGACCCATCGGCAATACCTGACGCAGGAAACGGTCAGCGATTCGACCTTCTTCGTCCTGGGTGAGTTGGACCGGCGCGAGATCTCGCTGTCGCTCCGCGCCGACCTGGCACTGACGCCGCGCCTGTCGCTCGAGTTTTACGGGGAGCCGTTCGTGTCCGCTGGCCGCTACGACGTGATCAAGCTCGCCAGCGACCCACGGGCCCAGCGCTACGCCGATCGGTTCGACGTGCTTGGCCCGGATCGACTCACGCGACCCGGTGGTGAAGAGGAGGCGGTGGTCGACGTGGACCGAGACGGCACCGTGGACTTCACCATTTCCGAACCGAACTTCCGCGTCGTGTCCCTGCGAACGAATGCCGTGCTGCGCTGGGAGTTCCGTCCGGGGTCGACGCTCTTCGTGGTCTGGCAGCAAAACCGGCAGGAACGTGACGAGACGGGTGTGCTCGATGCCGGCTCGGCGTTCATCGATACCTTCCGCGCCTCGGGCAGTCACGTCTTTGCGGTCAAGATCGCCTACTGGTTCGGGCTGTGAGCTACCGGCAACGCTCGGGCCCTGCGTCGGAGGGCGACGCGAAGGGCCTAGATCGCGCTCCCAGGATAGGGCAGTTCTTTCACCGGAGAGGTGAGCACTCATGATACGACGATGTTTCCTGCTCGTCTGTGCGGTCACGATCACCGTCGCTGTCCCGTTCGCTCCTGCGACGGCGCAGCGGCGGCCCTCGACCGAGGCGCTCAAGCGTGAGGTCGCGCAGGAGGTGGCCTCGATGCAGAAGCTGTCGCAGGAGATCGTGGACATGGTGTTCAGCTTCTCGGAGCTCGGGTTTCAGGAGCAGAGGACGGTCGAATACCTCACCGGCATTCTCCGCAGCGAGGGCTTTCGCGTCGAGACGGGGTGTGCCGGGATGCCGACCTGTTACGTGGCGATCTGGGGGAGCGGCACCCCGGTCATCGGGGTCATGGGCGACATCGACGGACTGCCAGAGACGTCGCAGAAGCCAGGCGTCGCGTATCACGACCCGCTGATCCCCGGCGGACCGGGACATGGGGAGGGCCACAACAGCGCACCGGCCGTCGACCTGGTGGCGGCCATCGCGGTCAAGCGGGTGATGGAGCGCCACCGGATCCCCGGTGAGATTCGTGTGATTCCTGGCGTCGCCGAGGAACTCGTCGCGAGCCGCACCTACATGGTGATGGCCGGAATGTTCGACGACATGAATGCGATGCTCTCCACTCATGTGAGCAGCCGCACCTCGACCACCTATGGGGTCAGCGGCTCGGGTCTGGTCTCGACCATATTCACCTTTCACGGCAGGACGGCGCATGGGGCCGGCTCGCCATGGGCAGGCCGGTCGGCGCTGGACGCGGTGGAGTTGATGAACGTCGCGTGGAACTTCCGGCGCGAGCACTTACGACTGCAGCAGCGATCGCACTATGTGATCGTGAATGGCGGTAGCCAACCCAACGTCGTGCCGGGTGAGGCGGCGGTGTGGTACTACTTCCGCGAGCTCGACTATCCCCGCATCAAAGCGCTGCATGAGCTGGGGCAAACGATGGCCAAGGCCGCGAGCCTGATGACCGAAACCACGGTCGAGGAGCGCATTCTCGGATCCGCGTGGCCTCAGACGTACAACAAGCCGATGGCGGAACGGATGCAGCGGAATATGGAAGCCGTCGGGATGCCGGCCTGGTCCGAGGCCGACATTGCTCTCGCCAAGGCCGTCCAGCGAGAGGTCGGTCGGGACACGGTGGGACTGCCGACCGCGGTCGATTCCCTCCGCGAGGCGGACCAGGGGATGGGGGGCGGGAGCGACGACATCGCCGAAGTGTCGTGGAAGGTGCCTACGGTGCGGCTCCGCTATGCGGCGAACATTCCGGGCACTGTCGGTCATCACTGGTCTTCTGCCATTGCCATGGCGACGCCCATCGCGCACAAAGGCGCCAATCATGCCAGTCGGATCGTGGCCATGACGGCCATCGACCTGCTTACGGACCGACGGTTGCTGGAAGAAGCAACGCGATATCACCGCGAGGTGCAGACGAAAGATCGACAGTGGATATCACTCATCCCGGCTGGGACACCGGCGCCAGCGCAATTGAACGCGGACAAGATGGCCCAATACCGCCCGCGTCTCGAGACGCTGCGGTACGATCCCAGTCGCTATGCGACCTACCTCGAGCAACTGGGCATCACCTATCCCACGATCAGAGAGGGAACGGATGGTGGGAGCAGATGATGCGGTCCTCGATCCGTAGTCGACGAGACATGCGAAACGCGCTGGCAGGGGTGCTGCTGGTTTTGGCCAACGTCGCCGTGGCGCTCCCGGCACACGCGCAGGCCACGCCGTACGACGTCTTGATCACGGGGGTCGAATCCTGGATGGTACCGGGAACCCGTGGCGCTATGCCAACCGGGGCACTGATCGGTCGGGTGCTCACCCGCAGCGGCCAGCCCCGATGATGGTGGACCGACCCAATGCGGCACCTCGGCGCGGAGGACGACGCATGTCACGGATGATGCGGGCCCAGCCCCTGACCACTGTTGGGGGCCTCGTGTTCGGCCTTCTACTCCCGGGAACGGCGGGTGCCCAGGCCAACCTCACCCTCGCGGAGGCTCCAGGCGCTGGGCGATATGCGAGCGCTGTCGACGGTGCCCGTCTGCTCATCGACTCGCTCATGCGGGCCAACCAGATCCCGGGACTGTCGATGGCGGTCTCCGTCCGCGACGAGGTGGTGTGGTCGGAGGGGTTCGGCTATGCCGATCTCGAGCTGGAGAGCCCCGTCACCACCACGACGCGCTTTCGGATCGGATCGATATCCAAATCGCTGACCGCGACGGCCCTGGCGCAACTGTACGAGCAGGGTGCCCTGGACTTTGACGCCCCAGTGCAGCGGTATGTGCCGACGTTCCCGCAGAAGCGCTGGCCCCTCACCGTGCGCCAGGTGGCTGGCCACATCGCAGGGGTCCGCCACTACGCATCCGACGCCGAATTCCTGCTCAACCGTCGCTTCGAAACCGTGCAGGAGGGGCTCCAGCTGTTTCAGGGCGACACGCTCCTCTTCGAGCCGGGGACGCAATACCTGTACTCGACCTTCGGGTGGAACCTGCTGAGCGCGGTCGTAGAGCACGCGTCGGGGGAGGAGTTCCTTTCGTACATGCGGGAGCATGTGTTCCGGCCACTCCGCATGCGCCACACGGTGGCGGATCACGTGGACAGCATCGTGACGGGTCGCACCCGGTTCTACGTTCGGGCACAAGACGGGGTTCTCGTGAATGCCCCGGCGGTGGACAACAGCTACAAGTGGGCAGGGGGCGGCTTTCTCTCTACGCCGGAAGACCTGCTGCTCTTCGCCAACGCGCATTTGGGCAGCGCGTTTCTGCGCCCAGAGACGGTCACACTGCTGTGGACCCCGCAGCGGACCGCCGATGGCAGGGAGACCGGATACGGCATCGGGTGGCGCGCTGCGGAGATCCGCGGGCACCAGGTGGTCTCGCACAGCGGCGGTTCGGTCGGCGGGAACTGTCTGCTCTTGATCTATCCCGACGCTCGAGTGGCCCTGGCGGTCACGGCCAATATCTCCAACGCTGGGTATGGTCGGGTTGCACATCGGATCGCCGAGCTGTTTCTGACGGCGATGCCGACCGGCCCCGGGGAGGAGAGTGGATGACGGCCAGGGGATATCGCGCGATCATCCGCCTCTGCGTACTCGGAGGTCTCACGCTCCTCGGCGTCGGCGTGGTGGGTCCTGCGCCGGTCATGGCCCAGTCGAGTGCGGTGAACTCCGCGAGGGCGCTCGTTCGCACCCTGATGTTGCGGGAGCGGATCCCGGGTCTCGGAGTGGCCGTTGCCGTCGACCACCGCGTCGTGTGGTCGGAGGCGTTCGGCTACGCGGATCTGGAGGATAGCATTCCGGCGACGGAACAGACGATGTTCCGGATTGGAAGCGTGTCGATGCCGCTCACCTCGATCGCGGTGGGCCTGAGTGTACAGCGTGGCCGGCTCAATCTGGCGGTAGACGTTCGGTCGTACGTGCCCTCGTTTCCCCAAAAGCGGTACCCGTTCACCGTGGAACAGCTTGCCGGTCACCTGGCCGGGATTCGCCACTACCGGGGTGACGAGTTCCGGAGCGCCACGCGCTACCAAACCGTGCAGGACGGTTTGGTGATTTTCGCCCGCGATACGCTGCTGTTCGAACCCGGGACCCGCTATGCCTTCTCGACCTATGGCTGGACCCTGCTGAGCGCCGTCCTGGAGTCCGTGACCGGTATGGGGTTTCTCGATCTGATGCATCGCGAGGTGTTCGAGCCACTGGGGCTGCGCCAGACGGGTCCCGACTGGCCCGACACCGTCATGCCCCACCGGGCCCAGTTCTATGAACGGGCCGATGATGGCTCGATTCAGGTGGCGCCACGCGTGGATAACAGCTACAAATGGGCCGGAGGCGGATTCGTGGCGTCGCCGGAAGACCTGGCACGCTTTGGGTTGGCACTGCTTTCCCCCGGCGTTCTCGACTCGACGATCACCAATCGGCTCTGGACGTCGCTCAGGACTCAGGACGGCGTCGAGACGGGGTACGGCATCGGGTGGGCGGTCGGCCGGGACGCAGATGAGCGCCGCGTGGTGAGCCATACCGGGAGTTCCGTCGGCGGCCGGGCGATCCTGTTGATCTATCCCGACGAGCGCGTGGTGGTCGCGATCGCAACCAATCTAGGTGGGGTACGCTTCGGGGATCTGCCGGGGAATATCGCCGCGCTCTTCATGGCCGAGCGCAAGTAAGCCGTCGCTGGTTTCACCCGAGCCGACGTCACCAAAAGCGGGTACCCGGTTCCCCCTTGAACGGCCCGCGTACGCTGTCGGTGATCCAGCCGCCGTAGAACCCCCCGGGCTGGGGCCGAACCCGCTCTCCATTGACCAGACACGCATCCATCGGTCCCGCGTAGAAGGCGACATGGCCCCGAATCGGCTCAAACCCGACCGTGGGCCGCTCGTACGACCATGCTCCGCGCTCGACGCGGCGTTCTCCGACCAAGACGTCGTACGAGGTGGCCGCCCCTTTCCACTCGCACCACGATTCCCCGGCGACCGGTACCAGGCAGTCGGCGACCACGTCATCCCGCGGGACGTAATAGACGGGCGGGTGACTGGTCTCGAGCACACGCATCGCCCGCCGCGTCTCGGCGATCGTCCGACCGTTCAGGATGACCTCGATGTGGCCGTCGAACGGCTCCAAACGTGGCGGTCGGGGGTAATCCCAGACGGATTCCTGGCCGGGGCCCGGACGCTGCCGGGGAGGTCTCACTGTGCGTCGTCTCCGGTCATGTGATCCCGAATTCGCGCCGGCGCGGGCCCGCCGACAGGAAGAGTGCTGTCCGTTGACGGTGGCTCGGGACGTGAGTCGCTTCCTCGTGCACCGCGACCATGAGCACGGCATCGCGCGAGCGATCCAGGCCGGCGAGAACGGGTCGCGACGGATCCAGCTGGTCGCCCAGGATCATGGCCAAATGGTGTTCTGGCCCCCGAATCCCGGCGCGCAGGTCGGTTGACGACTTCGATGACCTTGTCGGCATGGCGGGAAGATAGGCTGTTGTATAGTATTTGTCAACTATATGTATAGACAGTAACTGGACAGCTTATCGTCTACCCTTGGCGTATCGTCACCCCGGGAGCCAGGTGCTCATCCAGTGATTTGGGCTAACCCATTGATGCAGCGGATCATGAGGGGTCTCGTGTGGCTCCTCGCGGGAGTCACGACGGTGGTCCTCGCGGTCGGTGTGGCGGTCGTCATCCAGATCGACGATTGGAGCCGGGACCTCGCGACCAACATCGCCGAGACCAGGTGGGATGCTGGCAATCCCGAGCTCAGGCCGCTCTCGGTTGACGATCCGCTCGCGGCCCTCGCCGATCTGATTGTGGTCGAGGGGTCGGCGCTGCCGCGGTGGACCCTAACCGGCTGGCAGGTGACCGATTCGCTCATCGAGCTCCGCTTCGTTCGCACGACGCGGTTGTTTCGGTTCCGCGACGACATCACGGTGCGGGTGGCCGATCGTGGGGACCGGCGCGAAGTGACGGCAATCTCTGCGTCCCGTGTCGGGCACGGGGATCTCGGACAGAACCCGCGAAACCTCGAGGAACTGTTCCGCAGGCTGCGCTCCCGCCTGTCCGGGGGTCCCGGCCGCGGGTGAGCGCCTCGCCCGATGGTGTCGCCCCGTCCTAGTCGCGGCCCCCGATGGGCGTCCCCGGGGGGAGCGCACTTGGCTCGCTTCGCGCGGTGGCCCCGTCGCGACGAGTGAGAAACCGCTCGACGTCCGCCCACACGAGCAGCTGATGGGCTGCATCTTCGGGAAGCCGCGGTTCCTGCCCCTGCACCCGCTCGAGAATTCGGCGCAGGCCCCACTCCGCGGCGGCGCGCGTCTCGACGGAAGCGGCGTCCGAGCCGGCCACGTCGATCAGCACGTCGACGAGCACCCGCTGGACCACGCGCCGCAGTGCCATCTGTTCCGGAGGGGTATAGGCGTCCCACGTGCGGTCGGTGACCCTGGCGATCACCTCTTCCGGACTGGGGAGGTTGCCGTCCCGCGCCCGGAACGCGGCGAGCCGAGCCAGACGTCTCCGATCCAGCAGGTTCCCGATTACCATCGCGGCCAGGGTGCGGGCGGCCCCGAGCTGGTCGAAGGCAGGAGACGCAGCCGAGCCGAATGCCCAGTCAGTGGACGGCACCCCGTACGCTCGGGGCGCCATGAGGCTCATGATTCGCTCTGGGATTGCCAAGGCCTCCGGCTCCACGGCGTCCAACACCAACTCCAGCGCCCGCCGCTGGCGCAGGTCCGGGATGATGGTGGTTGGGGGGAGCGAGTCACCTCGCACGGCGTAGCGAAACTCCATGCCGCCCACGGCCTTGATCGCGCCCTCCAGCGCGTATCGGTGGTGGAGGTAGACCGGAACGAACCGGTAGTTCAGCCATGCCATGGGCTCTCCGGTCTTGAGGGCCGTGGCATCGAAGCGATCGATCAGCGCTCGGCGCACTGCTTGGGTCCGGGCCAATTCCTCGACGGCGTCGGACCCGTTGAGCCATTGCGTCACCTCGGGGAACGATCCCCAGGTGGCGTTGTCTCCGTCGGTGTTGAAGCGGATGCCGCGGCGCATCGCCTCGTCGACAATGGCCTGAAGGCCGACAGCCTCATTGGTTTCGAACTGCGTGTACGCGTATCGGATCGCGATGGAGTCGTAGGCGCCGGGGCCGTCACGGTAGGCGTCGCGCAGATCGATCTCTCCGTCCACCAGCGTGATGAGCGGACCCGGGTAATCCATGACGGATGCGCGCCCGTCGCTTGTGGCGATGTAGTTGTGGGCGAGTCCCAGTGTGTGTCCGACTTCGTGAGCCGCATGCTGCCGGCGGCGGGCCATGGCAAACTCTTCGCTGGTGACGGAGGAATCGAGCGATGCCAACCATTCGGTCACATCCGTCGCGATGGTCCCGCCAGCGGCCGGGAGCGTGCCCGCGTAGATGTTGTAGTCGGTCAGGGAGCGGTACGAGTCCATGCGCACGGCGGCCTTGATGATCTCTCCGGTTCGGGGATCGACGAAGCTCGGACCGATCGAAAACCCCGGATCGCTGCGGTGGACCCACTGGATCACGTTGTACCGCGCATCGAGCGGGTCCATGTCGGTCGGCATGTCCTCGACCCGAAACCCGTTGACGAAACCGGCCGCCTCGAAGACCCGATTCCACCACTCGACGCCTTCCCGAAACGCTGACCGGTATGGCTCCGGGATGCCACGGTCCAGGTAGTACACGATCGGGGCAACGGGTTCGGAGCGTTCGCTGCGAGGGTTGCGTTTCTGGAGCCGATGGCGGGCAACGTACCGAGCCTCGTATCGCTGATCGAGGGGTCGGGAGAAATCGAAGAAGGCCACACCGGAGTTCCCGACTCGGGGATCCGCCAGTCGCGGCACGAACCCGTCGTCCGGTAACCGGACCAGGGAGTGATGCTGGCGCAGGGTCACGCTGCCGCCGTCGGGCGCATGGGACCGCACCTCGGCCCCAGGACTCGTCGAGGTGAACGTCAGTGCCACCTCGACTTCCGTGTTCGTGGGGAACGCTCTCGTGCGGGGCAGATACGCGTGGCTTCGGTCCCGATTCAAGGTGAAGGTGCCCTGACCCCGTCGCTGCAGCGCGCCGCTCACGTCCATGTGGTCGGCGAGGAAGTGCGGCGTGGCGTCGACCAACACGCGTCCGCCGCCCTCGGCGAGCACCTTGAAGGCGGCCACCGTCGAGGTGGGGAACGACTCGTCGACGGAGCGGGTCAGTGCCGGATTGTCCGTTGCCACCGCGCGGAAACGCGGGTTCGTGAGGACCAAGTGGACCGTGGGGCCCACGCGCTCGAACCTGGCAATCGCTTCGTCACCGATCATCCCACGATCGAGCCCGAGTTGTGTACTGCCCATCCCAGTAGCCAGGGACGTGAGGTAGAGGAACTCCTCGCCGAGGCGCGGGATCTCGAGCAGGAGTCGCCCGGTGGCAGAATCCCAATACAGGGGGAAGTACCCGTCCAGCTTGTCGAAGCCCGCGGTGTACTGTCTGAGCGACTGCTGCGCCTCGACCGACGACCCCAGCGAGACAGCGGCCACGACGCACGCGGCAAGGAAGCGAACCATCGAACCCTCCAGTGACGGCGACTCGAGATGAATGGAATGGCAAACTTGCCGCCTGGTCGGCCGCAGGGGAACCCGGCTACTTTCGCTGTCGTGTCGCGGTCGCGCCGGGGACGCGATAGGCAACCCGGGTCGCCTCCCTGAATCAACTGCCAGACTGCTGGCGTCCGGGTCAGTCGCCTTCCGAGCGAAGAACGGCCCGGGGAAACGTGCTGAGGGCCGGATGGACGAGCCACCCGGCCCTCGGCCGCGCAGTTGGAAGGAGGTCGACCTTACTGCGGCGGCAACAGCACCTTGTCGATCACGTGAATCACGCCGTTGGTGGCCAACACGTCGGTCTGGATCACGTTGGCGTCGTTCACCTTCACGCCCGAAGACGCGTCAATGGCGACGGTGGCACCCTGCAAGGTCGTGGCCGATGAGAGGCTCACGACGTCTGCGGCGAGAACCTGCCCTGCCACGACGTGGTACAGGAGCACGTCGGTCAGTGCCGGAATGTCCATCAAGAGGGCGTCGATGGTTCCCGCGGGAAGCGCGGCGAAGGCGTCATCCGTCGGGGCGAAGACGGTGAACGGACCGTCGTTGGCGAGCGTCGGATCGAGGCTCGCCGCCTGGACGGCGGTGACCAGCGTGGTGAACGATCCGGCGTTGACCGCCGTCGTCACGATGTTGTCGAGCTGCGGCTCTGCGGTCTCGTCGCAGCCCGCGACGCCCAGGGTCACGACTGCCAGACCTGCGACGGCGGACTTCCGAGCGAACTTGGTTAGCATTTCCTGCCTCCAGTTTGTGTACGTTGTTGAAAGTGAAAGACTTAACTGCCCCAATCGGGTTCGCTTTACTGTCTGTTGTCCATCCTGTGTCCAATACAATAATGTTGTTGGATGATTCTGTCAAGAATTTGCTAGATATTTTAAATGGACATAAAGTGGACACACGGTTCCGGTTGCAAACTGGAATGGCGGGACTAGGTTGGTGTGTCCATTCCGGGGGAGGAGCCTGGTGAACCCGCTGGTTGTGGTGTTGGCCGTGCTGCTGGCCGGGGCTCTCGTGGCGTTGATCTGGCTTGTGGGGCGGGGCAGCGGTGCTCGTGATGCTGCGACCCAGCGGCAGTTGGGCGAAGTGCGGGCGCGGCTCGATCAACTCGTGCTGGCGCAGAGCGAGCTGCCCAAGGCCGTAGCGGAGGGGGCGGCGGACCAGGCTCGCTCGTTGGCCGACGTGCGGGAGCGCCTCGGCCGATTGTCGGAGGCCACGGTCCGCCTGGAATCCCTGGGCCGGTCAGTGGCTGATGTGCAGGAGCTGCTCAAGGTGCCGCGACTGCGGGGGACGCTCGGGGAGGTGTGGCTCGAAGAGCTGCTGCGGCAGGTGTTTCCGGCTCGACTGTACGAGATGCAGTACGCGTTTCGCGCCGGCGAGCGGGTCGACGCGGTGCTCCGGGTCGGCAGTCGGCTCGTTCCGATCGACTCGAAGTTCCCGCTCGAGGCGTGTCAGCGGATGTTGGCGGCCGAGGGCGAGACCGCGGCCCGGGAGCGGCGCGGGTTCCGGCGATCACTCAAGGAGCGGATCGACGAGATCGCGGAGAAGTACATCCGGCCCGAGGAAGGGACCCTCGATTTCGCGCTGATGTACATCCCCGCCGAGGCGGTCTACTACGAGGCGGTGGTGCGGGACGAGGCGCTCGAGGACCAGGAGAGCATTGTCGGGTACGCCCTGCGGCGGCACGTGATACCGGTCTCGCCGCACACATTCTATGCCTACGTGTCGGCGGTTCTTCATGGGCTTCGGGGGCTCGAGGTGGAAGAGCGGGCCAGGGAGATCGAAACGGCCCTTGGGGCCCTGCGGCACCAGTTCGACCGGTTCCAGCGAGCGTTCGCACTCGTCGGGCGGCACCTGGACAACGCGCTCAAGCAATATCAGGAGTCTGAGCGACAGTGGGTTCGGGTACAGGAGCGCCTCGACGTCGCGACCGGCTTCGAGGCGGATCCGCGAGGGCCACGCGCGGCTGGACTCGCGGAGGGTGACGTGGCCGACGAGCTCGCAGCTTCCAATCAGCCCGCCATGCCTGAATGATCCGGCGTGTGAACCCGGGTCCGATTGCGTCACGACACACCGCCAGCGGAAGGATTCTTCAATGTCACTTCATCATCGGCTCACGCTCCCGACGGTAACACTGTTCGTTGCCCTGCTCGGACCGCTGGCCGTCGCTCGGGCCCAGGAGGCCCCGGCACCGTGTCTCGATGGCGGCGCCTACGATCAGTTCGATTTCTGGGTGGGGGAGTGGGATGTGTTCACCCCCGATGGCGTGCGCGCCGGATCGAACCGGATCGAGAAGGTGGCGGCGGGCTGTTTGCTCGTGGAGCACTGGACCAGTGCCGCCGGCGGGACGGGGAACAGCCTCAACTACTATCATCCTGCGCGGCAGCAGTGGATTCAGGTGTGGGTGGATGGACAGGGTGGGGTCATCGAGGTGGCAGGGGAGTTCACCGACGGTGCCATGCGGTTCGTTGGCGAGCACGTCTATCCTGATGGGCGGCGGGAGGCATTCCGGATGCGGTTCACACCACAAGTCGACGGTTCCGTCCGTCAGTTCATCGAGCAGTCGAAGGACGAAGGGGCCACGTGGTACGTGTGGTTCGACGGGCGCTATGAGAGGACGGGGCGCCCGGACACCGGAGAGCCCCGGGAGTGACCGGCGAGCAATGGCGATGAACGAGTCTTTGGGAGCGCGGAGGCGGATGTCATGAGCGACTATGTCGCGCAGTTGCTGGCAAGTGTGAAGGCGAAGAACCCGGCGGAGGCCGAATTCCATCAAGCCGTCACCGAAGTCGCTGAGTCGGTGCAACTCGTGTTCGAGCGGCATCCCGAGTATCGGGCGACGAAGGTGCTGGAGCGGATCATCGAGCCTGAGCGCGTCATCCTGTTCCGCGTTCCGTGGGTCGACGATCGGGGTGACGTGCAGGTCAATCGGGGGTTCCGCATCGAGATGAACAGCGCGCTTGGCCCGTACAAGGGCGGGTTACGCTTCCACCCGTCGGTGACACTGGGCATCCTCAAGTTCCTGGCCTTCGAGCAGGTGTTCAAGAACGCGCTGACCACGCTGCCGATGGGCGGGGGCAAGGGAGGATCCGACTTCGATCCCAAGGGAAAGAGCGATGCCGAGGTGATGCGGTTCTGTCAGAGCCTCATGACCGAACTTTACCGGCACATCGGACCGAATACCGACGTCCCGGCCGGCGACATCGGTGTGGGTGGCCGCGAGGTCGGATACCTGTTTGGCCAGTATAAGCGGATCCGGAACGAGTTCACCGGGGTGCTCACGGGCAAGGGACTGAATTGGGGTGGCTCGCTCATTCGACCGGAGGCGACCGGGTACGGTGCCGTCTATTTTGCCGCCGAGATGCTCGCGACGCGGAGCGAGACGCTGGAGGGAAAGACCTGCCTCGTCTCTGGGAGCGGCAACGTCGCGCAGTACACGTGTCAGAAGCTTCTCGAGCTGGGTGCGAAGCCGGTGACGCTATCCGATTCCGCGGGCTACATCTACGATCCGGAGGGGATCACCCAGAAGAAGCTCGCGTACGTGATGGACCTGAAGAACGTCCGACGTGGCAGGATTCGCGAGTATGCCGACGAGTTCAAGAACGCGACGTACGCGCCGGCCGATGCCGAGTCGGAGCACAATCGCCTCTGGAACCACAAGGCCCAGTGTGCGTTTCCCGCGGCAACGCAAAACGAGATCAACGGGCAGGATGCCCGCGACCTGCTCCAGAACGGTGTGTACGTCGTGTCGGAGGGGGCCAACATGCCCACCGTACCGGAGGGCGTAGACCTCTTCGTCGACCGGGGCATTCTGTACGGCCCAGGGAAGGCGGCCAACGCCGGAGGTGTCGCCGTCTCCGGGCTCGAGATGGCGCAGAACAGCATGCGGTACTCGTGGACGCGGAAGGAGGTCGATGACCGCCTGCGGCTGATCATGAAGTCGATTCATGAGATCTGCGTCGGCACGGCCGACCGGTTCGGGATGAAGGGCAACTACGTTGTCGGCGCCAATATTGCGGGCTTCCTCAAGGTCGCGGACTCGATGATCGACCAAGGGATCGTCTGATGTCGGCGCGGGTCCGACCGGGGTTGACGGGAAGACGAGCGAGGATTTCCCTCTAGGGGGGCCCCGGGGGACGCGTCCACCGCGGCACCCGTCACGTACGGGGGGATCCGAATGACCTCAACGAGTCGCGACGGGGGAGGGCAGCAGGACGGTACCGCCCGGTCAATCGGGTTTCAGTACCTCATGTCCCACCGCGTGCGGGACATTCTGTTGGTCACCAGCCTCTACGATTCGTTCATCCTCGCCGAGGACGGCCAGCTCGGCGAGACGATCCTGGGCGAGTTCCTCGATCTCAACCTGCGCCACTCGCCGGAGCTGACCCGCGTCTCGACCGGTGTCGAGGCGCTCGCCCTCGCCACTCAAGAGCGCCGCTACGACCTCATCATCTCCAGCCTGACGCTGGGTGACATGACGGCGTTGGAGCTCGCGCAGCGGGTGGCGGACGCCGGGCTGGACGTGCCCGTCGTCGCGCTGGCCTACGACGCGCGCGACCTCGCCAACTTCCAGGCCCAGAGCGACCTCGGCCGTCTGGAGCGCGTCTTCTTGTGGCAGGGCAACGTCAAGATCCTCTTTGCCATCGTCAAGTACATCGAGGATCGCCGCAATCTCGCGCACGATACTGGCGAGATGGGCGTGCCGGCCATCATCCTCGTCGAGGACAACATCCGGTATTACTCCGCGTTCCTCCCCGTCATCTACAGCGAGCTCATGCAGCACGCGCACAACTTGATGCCGGAGGGACTCAACATCGCACACAAGCTGATGCGGATCCGGGCACGGCCGAAGATCTTGCTGTGCCAGACGTACGAGGAGGCATGGGAGTTCATCACCGCGTACCCCGACGAGATCCTCGGCATCATCTCCGACATCCAGTTCTCACGCGGTGGAAACCTCGATCGCCATGCAGGAGTCAAACTGGCGCGCCAGGTCCGGGCCCTCCGCCACGATATCCCGATCATGCTGCAGTCGAGTTGGCCCGACAACGCGGAGCTAGCCCGGCAGGCGGGGGCGTCGTTCCTGCTCAAGGGCTCCCCGATGCTCTTGCATCAGCTGCGGGCATTCATGGCCGGCGGATTCGGGTTCGGCGACTTCGTGTTCCGGCGACCCGATGGCAGCGAAGTGGACCGGGCGACGGATCTGCACAGCCTGATGGCGAAGCTGGAGACCGTCCCCGGGGAGAGCATCGCCTTCCATGCATCGGGCAATCATTTCTCCCGGTGGCTCAAGACGCGCACGGAGTTCGCTCTCGCGGAGCAACTCCGGCCGCGCAAGCTGACCGACTTCGATGGGGTCGAAGCTCTTCGGGCTCATCTCATCGAGGCGATTCGGGACTACCGGCGGGAGCAGAACTTGGGAGTGGTCGTCGACTTCGAGCGGGACCGCTTCGACGGAGCGGTCCCGTTCAGTCGCATTGGCACCGGGTCGATGGGTGGAAAGGCGCGCGGGCTCGCGTTCGTGAACTTCCTGCTCAAGCAACACCGTGCGAGCGACCGCTTCCCTGGGGTTCGCATCGCGGTGCCGCCATCCACGGTCCTGAGCACGGATATCTTCGACGAATTCCTCGACTACAGCGACCTGCGCGATTTCGCCATCGGCTGTACCGACAGCCAACGGGTCGTGGACCGGTTCCTGTCAGCGTCCCTGTCCACCGCCGTAGAGAAGGACCTCGCGGCCTTCCTCCAGCACGTGCGGCGCCCCTTGGCCGTGCGCTCGTCGAGTTTGCTGGAGGACAGTCAATACCAGCCGTTCGCGGGGATCTACGATACGTTCATGCTGCCCAACAACCATGCCGACCTGACGGTCCGCCTTGCGCAGCTCCTGTCGGCCATCAAGCGAGTGTATGCATCGACCTTCTCCCAACGAGCGAAGGCCTATCTGGACGGAACCCCTTATCGCCTGGAAGAAGAGAAGATGGCGGTGGTGGTGCAGCAGATCGTCGGTTCCCAGCACGGGGGCGTGTTCTATCCTGACTTCGCCGGCGTGGCCCGGTCCCACAACTTCTATCCGGCGCCGCCGTGCAAGTCGGACGACGGGATCGCGGCCGTGGCGCTCGGGCTCGGTCGGACCGTCATGGATGGCGAGCGATGTCTTCGGTTCTGTCCACGATACCCGCGGCACGTGCTGCAGTTCTCGTCGGTGCAGGATTCCGTGGGTTACTCCCAGCGGGAGTTCTGGGCGCTCGATCTCGGGCTCGACACGGGCGTGATCGATGCTCCGGCGGACTCACGGATGTTGCACCTCGGGCTCGCGCACGCCGAGGAGCACGGAACGCTGCATGCCGTGGGCTCGACGTTCTCACGAGAGAACGATGCCGTCTACGACGGCCTGTCCCGCCATGGGGTGCGGCTGGTGAGCTTCGCGCAGGTCCTGAAGCACGAGATCTTCCCCCTCGCCGAGATCCTGGATTTCCTGCTGGAAATCGGCGAGATGGGCACGAGCGCTCCGGTCGAGATCGAATTCGCTGTCAATCTCTCGACGCCGTCTGGCGCACCGAAGGAGTTCGGCTTTCTGCAGATGAGACCGCTCGCGCTTTCGCGCGAGTTCGAGGAGCTGAACATCGGGCCCGTCAAGGAAGAGGACCTTGTCGTCGAGAGCCCGAGTGTGCTTGGTCACGGGCGGATCGACGACATATGCGACGTCGTGGTCATCGACAAACATCGCTTCGATCGGTCGGCTAGCAAGGAGGCGGCCAGCGACGTCGCGCTGCTCAACGCCGAGTTGCGGGCCCGCCGCATCCCCTACCTCCTGATCGGTGTCGGTAGGTGGGGATCCACCGATCCATGGCTGGGGATACCGGTCACGTGGGACCAGATCGCCGGCGTACGCGTGATCGTCGAGGCCGGATTCAAGGATCTGCGCGTGACGCCGTCCCAGGGAACGCACTTCTTCCAGAACCTGGTGTCGAGCAACGTCGGCTACTTCACGGTCAATCAGGAGGTCGGCGAGGGGTTTGTCGATTGGGACTGGCTTAGTCGCCAGCCCGCGCTCCGAGAGACCCACCAAGTGCGGCACCTGCGGTTCGACCAGCCCTTCACGATCACCATGAATGGGAAGAGCAACCGCGGGGTGATTGTCAGACCAGGTGCCGAGTCACAGGCCGGAGACGGCAACGGCCCGGCGAGGAGCCCAGGGCTCTGACGCGCACCGTTGCGTCAGTCCGTCAGCGTCATCCCGCCCGAGACGTGCGACAGCATGTCCGCAGTCATGGACAGCAAGTCGTATGAGGGCGCCCATCCCCACTCCGCCCGCGCTGCACTGTCGTCGATCGAGTTCGGCCAGGAATCGGCGATCGCCTGACGCACGGGGTCGACGCCGTAGTCGATCGTGAATCCGGGCATGTGCCTCCGGATCGCGGCAGCCAGCTCTTCGGGCGTGAAGTTCATGGCGGTGACGTTAAACGCGTTGCGGTGCCGCAGCCGCTCGGGATCGGCCTCCATGAGCTCGATCGCCGCCTTCACGGCGTCGGGCATGTACATCATGTCGAGCCGGGTGTCGGGTCTCAAGAAACAGGTGTACCGTCCGTGGCGGACCGCATCGTGGAAGATCTCCACGGCGTAATCGGTCGTGCCCCCGCCGGGGGGCGTCACGTGAGAGATGATCCCAGGATACCGGACGCCGCGAGCGTCGACGCCGAAGCGCCCGTGGTAGTAGTCGCACAACAACTCCCCAGCGACCTTCGTGATGCCGTACATGCTCGTCGGCCGCTGGATGGTGTCTTGGGGCGTCCCGTCGGTCGGTGTGTTGGGGCCAAACGCGCCAATCGAGCTGGGCACGAACACGGCGCACCGGTTCTCCCGTGCCACTTCGAGCGTCCGGTACAGCCCACCCATGTTGATGTCCCACGCCACCTGAGGCTTCTGTTCCGCCACGGCCGAGAGGAGCGCGGCCAGGTGGTAGATGGTGTCGATCTGGTAGCGGCGCACCGCTTCCTGGATCTGCCGCTGCGACGTGCAGTCGACGAGCTGAAACGGTCCCTCGTCTCCCGCGCCGCGCTGAGCCACCCGAATGTCCGATGCGATCACGTGATCCGTGCCGTAACGGGTGCGGAGCGCCGGCACCAGCTCGGATCCGACTTGGCCCAAAGCCCCGGTCACTAGGATTCGCTGCACCGTTCACTCCTGCAATGGTCGGCCGCGGAAGGTGTCGGTTCGGAAAAGGCGTGCGGTCCCTCGCGTGCGGACGGCCCCAGATGCTCGTGCCTCGGCGTGCGTGACGGAACGGACCGCTTCATCCGCTCGCTGGACTCGTCATCTCTCCGAGCGACCGCTCTCCCCAGGTGAAGGCCTCTTCGTTGAGCTCCAGCATCGCGCAGTCCTTCTGCAACGTCTCCCGCATCGCGCCAAGAAAGCTCTCCCTGGGAAACAGATCGGAGGCGGCACGCAGCGCACCCAAGGCCACCACGTTCTTGACCATCCGCTTACCGAGGTCGGTGGCGATCTGCGTGAAGGGCACGCCGTAGACGCGGATGCTGGGGTCGAGCGATGGTGGAGTGCTGATCACCGTGCTGTCGTAGAGGACGGCCCCGCCTGGCTGCACTGTCGGACCGAACTTGTCGATGCTCGGGGCGTTGAAGGCTACCAGGATGTGTGGCTCGGGACAGGCGGGTGACAGCACATCGCCGGCGGCGATGTGCACGTCGGCATACGAGGTTCCTCCACGCGATTCGGGGCCGTAACTGGGAATGTAGGTCGAATCGTAGCCTTCGTTGATCGCCGTCCGCGTCGTCAGCAACGCAATCGTCTGCGCGCCGTCGCCGCCGGCACCGGCGAACTTGATCGCGACGTCCTCCAGATGGATGTGCGTGGGAAAACGCGTGCCGAACCGTTCCGGGGCCTCCGTGCCGCCACCGATTACGCTGGAGACGCGGTCGGGCTCGAAACTGGGTGTGCCGAGATCGAACCACGGTTCGATGTCCAAGTCCTTCTTCACCCCCAACGGAAACATCGGTACCATCTCGTCCCGCACCCACTCCTCGGTCTCGAGCGGGGTCATGTGGAGATGGGTGGGACACTCCGCAAGGACCTCGACGAACCCGAGTCCGCGGTTTTCCACTTGGAGCCGTAGTGCCTTGAGGATGGCCTTCTTCGCGCGGGTTCGCTGCTTGTTGTCGAACAGCGCGACCCGTTCTACGTACATCGGTCCGTCCATCTGGCCGATGGTCTCCGCCATGCGGAGCGGCTGCCCCATCAGGCGGCCCCGCCCGTCCGGCGTCGTGGTGGTGCGTTGGCCCATCAGGGTCGTCGGCGCCATCTGTCCGCCGGTCATGCCGTAGATGGCGTTGTTGATGAACACGAACGTCATGGGCAGCCCCATCTGGGCGGCCTGGATGATCTCCGCGAGGCCGATGGCGGCGAGGTCGCCATCCCCCTGGTAGCTGATCACGATGGATCGGGGGTTGGCCACCTTGTGTCCGAGCGCCACGGCCGGTGCGCGCCCATGCGCGGCCTGCGAGTTGCCCACGTCGAGGTAGTAGTACATGAAGACGGCGCATCCCACCGGGGAAATGGCCACCGTCCGATCCTGCACCCCCAACTCATCGATGGCTTCGGCGAGGAACTTGTGCACCAGCCCATGGCCACAGCCCGGGCAATAGTGCGTCGAGAGCCCCTTCAAGCCCTCACCGTGCGCATGGCGCTCGAACTTCTGATAGAACACGCTACTCATGGTGCGCCTCTGCGAGGGCGTGGACCGTGTCCACGATGTGTTGCAGCGAAGGAAGAATGCCGCCGAGGCGCCGGACGTGCGCCAACGGGCCCCGAGGGACCAGTCCCGCGTGGCTCAGCGCGAGCCGGAGCTCGTCTTCGAGCTGCCCGGGGCCGGCCTCGACCACGACCGTCCCCTTCGCCCGGGCCATGATCGGGGTGAGGGCGTCGATAGGAAACGGCCAGAGCGTGACAGGGCGGAAGAGCCCTGCCTTGACCCCGCGCTCGCGAAGCGCCCGAACAGCACCTTTGGCCATGCGCGCGGGCGTGTTGCACGCCACGATGATCCATTCCGCGTCGTCGCAGTGGAACGGGTCGGCCCGCTGTTCGTGCTGCGTCATGCGATCGTACTTCGCATTGAGCCGCTCGTTGCGTTCCTCCAGGTCGGGCTCGTTCAGGTCGATCGATGTGATCACGTTGCCGCGATGGTCCGCGTCGCCATACACGGCCCAGTCAGGCAGGCCGGGCCGAACGAGGTGATCCGGCAGCGTCACCCGACCGGTCATCTGTCCCAGGTACCCGTCACCGACAATGATCACGGGGTTCCGATACCGGAAGGCCAGGTCGAATGCCGTCATGGACAGGTCCAGCATTTCCTGCGGGGTCGACGGTGCGAGCACGATCGCGTGGGTGTTCCCGTGTCCGAGGCCGCGGCACACCAGTTTGATGTCGCTCTGCTCGGGCGCGATGTTACCAAGCCCGGGTCCGCCCCGCATTACGTTGACGAATACGCCGGGAATATGCGACCCCACCATGTAGGAGATGCCCTCCAGCATCAGGCTGAACCCCGGGGACGACGTGAAGGTCATACAACGGAGACCGGCCCCGCTGCACCCGTACATCATGTTGACGGTCGCGGTCTCGCTCACCGCCTGCACGAAGACCCCGTCGAGCTTGGGGAGCAGCCGCGCCATCAGTTCGGCTCCCTCGGTCGAGGGCGTGATCGGGTAGCCAAAGAAGTGACGACAGCCTGCCAACAGGGCGCCGATGGCCGCGGCGTGATTGCCCTTGACCACCATGGGCTGGAGGGCGGGCAATGGTACCAGCTGATCGGGGATCGCCGCCGGCGCAGGGCGCGTCTGCGCCCGTTCGCCGAAATAGGTGAACGGGTCCGACACGACCATGTCGGTTCCCTCCAGCTCCGGCGGAGTGGCCAGGAGTCCGTGCGGCTCGGGACAGGCGGTGATACACAGGCCGCACCCGTTACAGACCTCGAGGTCTACCGTCACGGGCGTGAATCCCGTGGCCGGATCGATCTCCGTCCCGAACACGATGCAGTGCTTGGGGCAGGCATCGATGCATCGCCCGCAGGCTTTGCAGAGATGCGGAAACAGGAACGGCTTTGGCTTGACCTTCTTGACGTTCGACGTCACCATGAGCGCTTTCCGGTTCAGGGTCCGGCACTGACTGGGACGTCCCGAGCCCCTTCGATGGGCTGCGGGGCGCCGGTGGTCGCAAGCCGCTGCTCGCCATACGCCTCGAACATGCGCAGCGCCCGATCGACGGTGCACAACGTCGGGACACCGAGCTCGAGCAGACGGGCGACCATTGAATCATACAACGGTCCGGCATCGACGACGGCGATCCACGCTTTCGGAACCTCGTCCTTCCTCGACCTTCCGGTGGCGGTGTCACGCCATCCCGGGATCTGAGGAAACATGGCCGGAACGCGGTTACCCGACCATGAAGGCTCTTTAAAGCCCTGCTTAGAGCCGGGGTGTGTTCCTACTCGCCTCGGGGGCGCCGGATGGAGGTGTATTGCTGGTCGACCCGGGCACGGTCGGCGGCGGACCCGAAGATCTTCTCGCCGTCGAACCGGCCGTTCTCGATGAAGATCTCGGAGATCGAGCGGCCGGCGGTTGCACTCCCGGCCAGATACACGCCAGCGACGTTCGTCTCCAAGGTCTCGGGATCGATGGTCGGTCTTCCCGAGTCGGGATCACAGTGGATGCCGATCCGCTCGAGCAGGGCGAAATCGGGATGAAAGCCGATGAGCACGTACACGAGGTCTGCCGGAAGTGCTTGCTCGCCGCCGTCGGCGGTCCCGATCACGACCGCGTCCGCGTCGATCCGCTGCACGGTCCCGCCGAACCGAGCACCGATCTCGCCGGCCGCGATGCGGTTCTCGATGTCTGGACGGAGCCAGTACTTCACACTGCGGGAAAACGCCGGGCCGCGGTGCACCAGGGTGACGCGGGCGCCGGCGCGGTACAGCTGCAGCGCGGCCTCGACGGCGGAGTTCTTCCCTCCGACCACCACCACGTCAAGGCCGTATCCCAGATGCCCCTCGTCGAAGTAGTGTCGCACGTGGGGTCGATCCTCGCCCTCGACGCCGAGCCGATTGGGGTGGTCGAAATACCCCGTGGCCAGGACCAACGTGCGGCACCACAGCGTTTCCTCGCCCAGTCGGGTGCCAACCGTGCAACGAATGCCGTCCGCCTCACGCCCAGCGGTCAGCAGTCGGGCGAACGTTCGTGTGCGGATCCCCTCGGTCCGGACGACCCCGCGGTAGTACTTGAGGGCCTCTTCGCGGGTGGCCTTCGGTCCGGCGCAGGTCAGCGGGTGGCCGCCGATCTCGAGTCGCTCGGGAGTTGTGAAGAAGTGCATGCCGATGGGGTAGTGGACGATCGAGTTGGTGATGGCGCCGGCATCCAGCACCAGTGGATCGCCGCCCCGCCGCTTGGCCGAAATCGCGCACGCGAGCCCGATCGGTCCCGCACCGACGATGATCGCGTCTTCCACCTTTCGTTTGTCTCCCTTCTTCGGTAACGTCCCTCAGATCGCCAATGCCGTTTCGACGGCTCGGAATCTAACCTTGGGAGCGCGTGTTCCACGCATGAGCCGGACGGTCCTCGTGTTGGGCGGATACGGCAGTGCCGGCGCCAGGATCGCCGAACTCCTGGTGCGGGAGACGGAAGCGCGCGTCCTGATCGGCGGTCGGCAAGGATCCCGGGCAAAGCTCGTCGCCGATCGGTTGAAACGGCAGTATGGCGAGGACCGGATCGCCGGCGTGTTGGTCGATGCCGCCGACCCGCGCCTCCTGCGCAAGGCCCTCGAGCCCGTCGATCTCCTCGTTGTGGCCTCGAGCACGACGCCGCTCACTGCTGCGGTGGCTGAGGCCGCCGTGCAAGCTCGCGTCGACTGGTTCGACATTCAGTCCTCCACTCGGAAGCTGACGACACTGCGTGGGGTTCGCGATGCCATCGAGCGGAACGGCTGTTGTTTCATCACGGACGGCGGTCTCCATCCCGGCATGCCGGGCGCGCTGGTGCGGTTCGCGGCCGGGTTCATCGACCGGCCCCAACGGGTGCGTGTGGCGATGCTCTTCAACCTGGATTGGGGAGCGCTGGATCTCCCGCCCGAGACGACCGCCGAGTTCGTCGACGAGCTTCGAGAGGCGCGGATGGAAGTGTACGAGCGGGGTGAATGGGTCAAGCGCCGATCGTGGACCACGCAACCCATCGATTTCGGACGCCCGTTCGGAAAGCGGAGTACCGTACCCCTGTGGTTGGACGAGATCGGGTCCCTGCCGACCCTGTACCCCTCGCTCCAAGACCTCAGCGTCTGGGTCGCCGGCTTCAACTGGTTCGTCGATTACGTGGTGCTCGGGGTGGGGCTGCCGGGCCTGCGGCTTTTCGGTGACCGGGCCGGGCCGACCGTCGCGTGGCTCTTCCAGTGGGGGCTGCGCCAGTTTTCGCGCCCGCCATGGGGCTCGATTATGTTGGTGGAAGCTCAGGGGTGGAAGAAGGGGCGGCTCGTCGAGTTTCGTGGGGTGGTGTCCCACCGGGACGGCTATGACCTCACGGCCATACCGGCGGTTGCCGCACTCCTGCAATACCTGGACGGCTCGATACGCAAGCCTGGCTTGTGGCAGCAGGCGCTGGTCGTGGAGCCCCGACGGTTCATGGCCGACCTCGAGCGACTGGGTGCGACGGTGACGTACGATTTGGACGTGCAAACCGGGAAGCCGGTGCACCGGGCCCCCGAAGCGGGCCCTGAGGCCAGGCGACCCGAGTAGCATGGGCCGATGGAGTGTTCGGGATATGGCACAGCGTGTGGTGATTCTCGGGGCAGCCGGGCGGGACTTCCACAACTTCAACGTCTACTTCCGCGACGATCCTGGTTACGAGGTCGTTGCGTTCACGGCTGCGCAGATCCCCGACATCGATGACCGCCGGTACCCGCCTGAGCTGGCGGGTGAGCGGTACCCGAACGGCATTCCCATCGAAGCCGAAGCGGCGCTCTCCGAGCTCATTCGTCGCGAGCGCATCGATGTGGCCGTTTTCAGCTACAGCGACGTGTCGCACGAGCATGTCATGCACGTGGGCTCCACCGCCATGGCTGCCGGTGCTGATTTCCTCCTCCTGGGTCCGCGCCACACGATGCTCGACGCGAAGGTGCCGGTGGTTGCGATCTGCGCCGCCCGGACCGGCGCCGGGAAGAGCCAGACCAGCCGACGGGTCGCCGCCATCCTGCGGGCGATGGGAAAGCGGGTCGTCACCGTGCGGCACCCAATGCCATATGGCGATCTTCGGCGCCAGGCGGTTCAGCGGTTCGCCACCCTGGACGACCTGGATCAGCACGACGTGACCATTGAAGAGCGAGAGGAGTACGAGCCGCACCTACGGGCGGGCTCCGTCGTGTATGCTGGCGTGGATTACGAACGGATCCTGCGGCAGGCGGAGAAGGAAGCGGACGTCATCATCTGGGACGGGGGCAACAACGATCTAGCTTTCTTTCGCCCGGACCTCTTGATCGTCGTGGTGGACCCCCACCGACCCGATCACGCTCGCCGGTACCATCCCGGCGAGACGAACGTGCGGATGGCGGATGTCGTGGTGATCAACAAGGTCGGCACGGTGGGGCTGAAGGGCCTCGATCTGGCGCGCCGCACCACGGAGGAGCTCAACCCTCGTGCGATCATCGTCGAGGCGGCCAGCCCGATCTTCGTCGATGGCGACGAGCGAATCCGCGGCAAGCGGGTTTTGGTGATCGAGGACGGACCCACGCTTACGCACGGAGAGATGGCGTACGGGGCCGGGTGGATCGCCGCCAAGCGTTTCGGCGCTTCGGAGATAGTGGACCCGCGTCCCTACGCGGTCGGCTCCATCAAAGAGACGTTCGAGCGGTATCCAACGACCGGACCGGTGCTCCCAGCCATGGGGTACGGGGACGACCAGATGCGCGAGCTCGAAGCCACGATTCGGGCGACGCCGGCCGATCTGGTGATCATCGCCACGCCCATCGACCTCCGGCGCCTGGTCGAGTTTGGGCAGCCTGCGGTGCGCGTCCGCTACGAGCTGCAGGAGATTGGCGAGCCGACCTTGGACTCGGTGCTGACGGACTTCGTGGGTCGCATGGCCCAGAAGGAGCGCCGATGAGCACCAGATCGGGGCTCGCGGTGATGGACCAGCGGAGTGGAAGGATGCCATGACAACGACCAAGGGCACCATCGGGATCTTGACCGGTGGCGGGGACGTGCCGGGGCTCAACCCGGCGATTCGCGCCATCACCATTCGGGCGCTCCGCGAGGGTTACCGGGTCGTGGGCATCCGGCGCGGGTGGGCGGGTCTCGTCGATCTCGTCCCTGACAAGTCGGCGGACAACAGCCCGCACGTCCAGGTCCTGACCGAAGAAGTCGTCAACCGGGTTGGGCGAACCGGAGGGACGTTTCTCCACACGTCCCGCACGCGGCCGAGCCGTCTCCCGCTGGCCGTCGTGCCCGAGCACCTGCGAGAGCGATACACGGACGAGATCAACGATCTCACGCCGACTGTCCTCGCCAACCTCGAGTTCCTGGGGATCAACTTTCTCGTTCCGATTGGCGGCGACGACACGCTGAGCTACGCCGAGCGATTGCACGAGGAGGGTGTCAAGATCGTCGGGGTGCCGAAGACGATGGATAACGACGTGCCGGGCACCGACTACTGCATCGGGTTCAGTACCTGCGTGACGCGCACGATTCAGATGACTCATAGTCTTCGGACCACGGCGGGATCACACGAACGGTTTCTGGTCATTGAGGTCTTCGGTCGCTACGCCGGCTACACGGCGCTCCTGCCCACGATGGCTGGCGCCGCCGGCCGGTGCGTGATTCCGGAGCACCCGTTTGCGCTGGAGCGTCTGTGCGAGCTGATGAACCACGACCGGGAGCGGCACCCCAGCCGCTACGCGGTGGTGCTCGTCTCCGAGGGTGCCACCATCGCCGGTCTCGAGGAGATGTCGTTCGAGGGCGACGAGGCCGACCAGTACGGACACCGCAAGCTCGGTGGCATCGGCGACCAGGTCGCCACGGGGCTGAAGGAGTGTTCGCCCGCCTTCAATCGCGGCCGGCGGGTCAACGTGGTCAGCCAGCGGCTCGGGTATCTCGTGCGCTGCGGTGATCCCGATGCGTTGGACTCCATCGTCCCCATGGCGTTCGGCAACCTGGCGCTCGATCTGGTGTTGTCGAATACCTCGGGGCGCCTCGTGGCGCTCCGAAACGGCGTCTACGACAGCGTCCCGATCGACGTCGTGACCGGTCGGAAGAAGGTCATCGACGTGGCGAAATACTACAATACCGACCGACTCCGCCCTCGGTACGAGACGTTCATCCGCCGACCCCTCTTCATCATGACGAGCGATGTCTGATACCCTGCACGGTGCCGTCGAGGAGCTCTGGCCCGAGCTGGCCTGGATCGAGAGCACAAGCCTTCGGGAACAGGTCACCATGACGTGGGTGAAGGCCTTCGAGCGGAGCACGCTCGATCCGGCTGACCTTCACGAGATCCCGTTCACGCTACTGGTTCCCGACTGTCCGGCAACGTTCATGGAGCACAAGCGGTGCGTGGTGCACATTGCCAAGGCGGGGGCCGAGGCGATGCAACGGTTCCTGGGCCGCGCGCTCACGATCGACCTGGACACCGTGATCGCCGGAGCCATCCTGGCGGACGTCGGCAAGCTGTTGGAATACGAAAAGGTGGGCGACCAGGTGAGACAGAGCACGCGGGGCAAGCACCTTCGGCATCCGTTTACGGGTGTGGCGCTTGCGCTCGAGTGCGGCGTGCCGGACGCGGTGTGTCATTGCATCGCTGCCCATGCGGCCGAGGGTGACCTGGTGAAGCGGAGCACGGAGGCCTTCATCGTGCATCACGCCGATTTCATGAGTTTTCTGCCGTTCAAGAACTTGAGCGGCTGAGCGCCGTCCCGATCAGAAGCCGACCGGGGAGGGAACGAGGTGTCGCAGAAGACCATCACCGCAACCATGGCACGCTGGGCCGCCGGTCTGCGGTTCGAGAGTATCGGAGCGCAGGCCGTGCACGAGGCGAAGCGGTATCTGCTCGACTCGATCGGCTGCGCCCTTGGCGGCTACCGCCAGGAAGACGTGCGGATCGCGCTCGACGTGCTGAGCGAAGTCGCAGGCGCTGGGCCGGCAACGGTCATCGGCAGCGGGGTCCGGATGGACGTCGTCTCGGCGGCGCTCGCCAATGCGTTGATGGTCCGCGTGATGGACTACAACGACATCTACTGGCAGCAGGACCCCTCGCACCCGTCGGACATCATTCCGGCCGCCATGGCCTGCGGTGAGCGCGCCAGGAAGTCCGGGAGGGAACTCGTCGTCGGCATCGTGCTCGGTCACGAGTTCGAGATGCGCCTGTGCGAGGCGGCGTTCCCGGGCATCAGGGAGCGGGGATGGCACCACGCGACGCTCACGGCGTTTGTGTCGCCGATCGTGGCGGGCCGGATGCTCGACCTCTCCTGGGAGCGGATTCAACACGCGATCGGCATTTCGGCATCACGTCACGCGACGCTGGGCGCGGTGACGGCGGGCAAGCTCACGATGATGAAGAACACCGTCGACCCGATGGCGACGCAGAGCGGCGTGCTGGCGGCCCTGCTCGCCGGCCGAGGGTACACCGGCCCCGAGCATGTGATCGACGGCAAAGAGGGCCTGGCTCACTGTCTGGGGCCGGAGTGGAAGCTGGGCGTCCTGGTGGATGGATTGGGGGAAAGTTGGCGCATCGAACGGTGCGGCATGAAGGCGTTTCCCACCGAAGCACTGACCCATGCGCCGATCTCGGCCGTGCTCGATCTCGTTCGTACGCACGACCTCGCTCCCGAGGCGGTGACCAAGATCCACATTCGGTCTCTGGCTCGGGCGGCCGACATCCTCGCGGATCCATCGAAGTACGATCCGCGGTCCAAGGAAACCGCGGATCACAGTCTGCCCTACGTCATCGCGGCGGCCCTGGTGGACCGACAGGTCACGCCTGCGCAGTTCGAGCCGGACAAGATCATGGACCCGCGCATCCGGGCTCAGCTCAAGAAAGTTGAAGTCGTCGCCGACGCCGAGATCGAGCGGGTGTTCCCGAAGCTCCAACGCGTGGTGGTGCGGATCGAGACTACGGATGGGCGATCCCTCGAGAAGAGTCTGGACTACCCCAAGGGTGATCCGCGCAATCCGCTGAGCGACGGCGAGATCGAGGAGAAGTTCGATGCGCTGGCGGCGCCGGTGTTGTCGGCTGCTGCCCGCCGCCGGCTCAAGGCTGCGGTGTGGAATCTCGAAAAGGCGAGGTCCATTTCGGAACTGATGACGTTGTGCACCGCCGACGGATCCGGGTCGACAGGTCGGAGGCGCGGTGCGGGCACCGCGGGGGCCGGTACAACGAAGCGTACCAAGCGCCCGGTCAAGAAGGGATCCAAGCGGAGTCACCCACGGCGATAACACGGAAGCCGCGGGGGGAACGCGCGTTCCGCTCAGAACTGGAAGGTCGAGGAACGAGCATGGGCCAGACGATCGTCGAGAAGATCGCGCGGGCGCACATGACGGCGGGTCCCAAGCGCCCATTGCGACCCGGCGACGTGGTCTCGCTCCGGCCGCGACACGTCATGACCCACGACAACACCGCCGCGGTGATGAAGAAGTTCGCGACCATTGGTGCCTTTCGCATCCACGATGCGCGCCAACCGGTGTTCGCACTCGATCACGACATCCAGAACACCGAGGCGAGCAACCTCGCCAAGTATCGCGACATCGAGGCGTTCGCGGCCAAGCACGGGATCGTCTTCTATCCTGCCGGAACCGGCATCGGACATCAGATCATCGTGGCGGAGGGGTACGCTGTTCCCGGGGCGCTGGTCGTAGCGTCCGACTCCCACGCGAACATGTACGGAGCCGTCGGTGCCCTGGGAACGCCCGTGGTGCGCACCGACGCGGCCGCCATCTGGGCCACCGGCGAGTTCTGGTGGCAGATCCCACGGACCGTGCAGGTCGTGCTCGAGGGCGAGCTCCACGACGGGGCCACGGGCAAAGACGTGATCGTCACCCTGTGCGGTCTCTACAACCAGGGAGAAGTCCTGAACGCCGTGGTTGAGTTCGCTGGTCACGGTGTCGCGGGCCTCGGAATCGAGGCTCGGATGGCGATCGCCAACATGACGACCGAGTGGGGCGCGTTGGTTGGGTGGTTCCCGGTCGATCAGGTGACGCTCCGGTATCTGGAGGGCCGCCGGGAACTGCTGGCGGCATCGGGGATCGAGCGGTTCACGGCGGCCGAGGTCGAGGCATGGCGCCGCAACCCGCCAGTGCCGGACCCTGACGCCACCTACGCGGCACGCATCGAGCTCGATCTGGGGGACGTCAGTCCCCACGTCTCGGGACCGGACACGGTGTTCACGATGCGCTCCGTGGCCGAGATCGACGCGGAGAGGATCGCGATCCAGAAGGCGTATTTGGTGTCGTGCGTGAACAGCCGGCTGGACGACCTCGAAGCCGCCGCTCGTGTCGTGCGCGGTAGGAAGGTGGCGACCGGCGTCGAGCTCTACGTTGCCGCCGCGAGCAAGGAAGTGCAGGAAGCCGCCGAGGAGTCGGGCGCCTGGGGAGCCCTGATCGAGGCGGGAGCGGTGCCGCTGCCGTCCGGTTGTGGCCCCTGCATTGGGCTTGGCACCGGGCTGCTCGAAGCTGGAGAAGTGGGCATCTCGGCCACCAATCGCAACTTCAAAGGACGCATGGGATCGCGGGACGCGCAGGCGTATCTCGCGAGCCCCGAGGTGGTGGTGGCGTCGGCGATCGCCGGGTACATCACGGGTCCCACGCTGACCAGCGGCTCGCGGCCGGAGCGGCGCTACGTTGAACGGTCAGCGCCGTCGACACCGTCCGAGTCCGTGACGATCCGGGAGGGCTTCCCGGCGCGCCTCGAGGGCCGCCTGGTGCTCGTTGCGCAAGACAACCTCAATACGGACGGGATCTACGGGAAGGATTACACGTATCGTGAGGGCATGACTCGGGCGGAGATGGCCAAGGTCGTCATGGAGAACTACGATCCGGGGTTTGCCGCCGCGACGATCGCCGGGGACATTCTCGTGGGTGGGCGAAACTTCGGCACGGGCTCGTCGCGGGAACAGGCTGCGACGGCCCTCCAAGCCAAGGGGATCCCCGTGGTGATCGCCGGGAGTTTTTCCCAGACGTATCTGCGCAACGCGTACAACAACGGGTATCCCTGCATCGAGTGCCCCGAGCTGGTACGCAGGCTCAAGACGATCCATGCCGACCAGATCCGGGATGGCGTCCCGACCATCATCCCGGGGGACGACATCGTAGTCGATTTCGTCCGAGGTACGGTCACGTATCGGGATGAAACTTTCGCGTTTCCAGCGCTCGGGGACGTTCCCCAGGCGCTCGTCATCGCAGGTGGTGTAGAGCAGCAGGTACGCAAGAAGCTCGGATTGCAGTGATCGGTCGATACGCCGCGAACGGGTCGGCGCCCAAAGTGGGACGGGAGGAAGAACGAGCATGGCGAAGCACACGGTGGTGGCGATGCCGGGGGACGGCATCGGGCAGCTGGTCTTGCCGGAAGCGGTACGGGTCCTGTGCCAGGTTGGGTTCGACGCAGAGTACGTGCATGGGGACATTGGGTGGGAGTTCTGGATCACGGAAGGGAATCCGCTCCCTGAACGAACCGTCGACCTGTTACGAGAGCACCAACTGGGCCTCTTCGGCGCGATCACGTCGAAACCGAAGAAGGAGGCCGCTATGGAGCTTCGGCCCGAGCTGCGCGGCAAGGGACACGAGTACTTCAGCCCCATCGTGGGAATGCGACAGATCTTCAACCTCGACGTATGCGTGCGTCCCTGCCGGTCGTTCCCCGGCAACCCACTGAACTTTGTGCGGCAGACTCCCGATGGGGGGCACGAAGAGCCGAACGTGGACGCTGTGATCTTCCGCCAAAACACCGAGGGTCTCTACTGTGGCATCGAGTGGACCGACCCGCCGCAGGTGGTGCGGAACGCGCTGGGTATGCACCCTAAGTACAAGCCGTTCGCGGACGTGCTGGGGGAGGACGTCGCAATTTCGGTGCGGCTGTTCACGCGAAACGCGTGCCGCCGCATCGTGCGGGCCGCGTTCGAATACGCGAAGCGTCACGGCTATCCATCGGTGACGGTGTGCGAGAAGCCGAACGTGCTCCGCGAGACGTCGGGAATGATGGAAGACGTGGCTCGAGACGTGCATGCCAACTTCCCAGACATCAAGCTGTGGTCGACGAACATCGATGCGCAGATGATGTGGCTCACCAAGAACCCCGAAGACTATAGCGTGCTCGTGGCCGGGAACCTGTTTGGTGACATCATCTCGGATGCGTTCGCCGGGCTCGTCGGAGGGCTTGGTTTTGCGTGTTCGGGAAACATCGGTGACGACGTCGCCGTGTTCGAGCCGACCCACGGGTCGGCGCCGAAGTACGCGGAGCTGGATCCACCCATCGTGAACCCGATTGCCATGATCCTGAGCGGCGCAATGCTCCTGGAGCACGTCGGCGAGAGCGAAAAGGCCGAGCGGGTCCGAACCGCGGTGGCGCGCGTGGTGCGGGAGGGGAAGGTGCGAACCTACGACATGCTCCGTCTGCCGGGCGGCCCCGACGTGACGCGGCGCGGCGCAGCGACGACCACGCAGCTGACCGACGCGATCCTCGGCGTGCTGGCCTAGGAGGATTGCATGTCCGCACGCGGTGCGGCTGGTCGTCAGGGCGACGACGTCCGGTCCGACCTCCATGTCGCCGTCGAGCTGACACGGTCGGGGGGGCAGGACATCGACGTCGCCTCCAGGGTCGCCACCTTCTATGGGCGGTCCATCGAGCACGGGGCCGTGACCGTCCTCGACGCCTTGGGAGTCAAGCACGTCCGCGTGCGGATCGACGACACGGGGGCCCTGCCGTTCACCATTGCGGCCCGAGTGGAGGCGGCTCTGCGTCGGGCCGGGGTGGAGCGGGCGGGCGACGCCCGGCCAGCCAGAACAGTGGTGACGGCGGACCCGTCTCCCAAGACCCGCCTGCGGCGCTCGCGGCTCTACCTGCCGGGGAACGAACCCAAGTTCATGGTCAATGCCGGCCTGTACCAACCCGACGCCGTCATTCTGGACCTCGAGGACTCCGTCCATCCAGCGGAGAAGGACGCGGCCAGGCTGCTAGTCCGGAACGCGCTCCGGTCGGTGGATTTCGGCGCGGCCGAACGGATGGTGCGCATCAATCAGCTGCCCATGGGTTTCGAAGACCTCGATGCCGTCATTCCCGAGGAGCCGGATCTCATCCTCATTCCCAAGACTGAGCAGCTGGAACAGGTCCGGCAGGTGCACGAGCGCATCCTCGAGATCCAGCAGGCTGCCGGGAACGACCGTCCCATCTGGCTCATGCCGATCATCGAATCGGCACGGGGCGTGGAGCACGCGTACGCCATCGCCAAAGCGACGGACGCGGTCGTGGCGCTGACGATAGGGTTGGAGGACTACACGGCCGACCTCGGCGTCGTGAAGACGGTCGATGGTGCGGAGTCGCTCTTTGCGCGCTCCCGGCTCGTGAATGCGGCGCGAGCGGCCGGCGTTCAGGCCATCGACTCCGTGTTCGGTGACGTCGGGGACGAGGCCGGACTGGCCGCATGGGCTCGGCGGTCGAGGGGGATGGGGTTCGAGGGGATGGGTTGTGTCCATCCACGCCAGGTCCAGGTCATCCATGCCGCGTTCACCCCGAGCGACGAGGAGATCGAGAAGGCGCTGCAGATCGTGGCGGCATTCGAGGAGGCCCAGGCCAAGGGCCTGGGTGTCGTGAGCCTGGGCACCCGAATGGTGGATCCCCCGGTGGTCTTGCGAGCGCAACGGCTGGTCGCGGTGGCCCGTCGCTCCGGACGCCTCCCGGAAGCCGGGAGAGACGGAGGCACCCCATGACGCGCAAAGGCAAACTGGTCGCGAACGCCGCCGGACGCCGGGTACCGATGGTCGTGAACGGGAAAGACCAGGCGCCCTACCAGGGTGTCGACGGCTTCGCTCCGGCCGACGCGGCGAAACACGGGCCGCCACTCCGTTCGTGTCGGGACTATCCCAAGACGGGAGACAAACGCGTCGCGGATCTCCGGACCGCGCTGGAACGCTGCGGTGTCCGCGACGGCATGGTGATCTCGTCCCACCACCACTTCCGCAACGGAGACAAGGTCGCCCTCGCAACGCTGAACGCCGCCGCCGAGATGGGTGCGAAGGACCTGATGTGGTTTCCCAGCGCGTCGTTTCCTTGTCACGAGCCCGTCATCGATCTCATGGATCGCGGGGTCGTGCATCATATCGAGGGAAGCATGAACGGCCCGCTGGGGGAGTACTGTTCCCGCGGCAAGATGCGGGGCCTCGGAGTGCTGCGCTCGCATGGCGGTCGGTGGCAAGCGATCCAAGACGGCGAAGTGCGAGTGGACATCGCCGTCATCGCGGCACCGACGGCCGATCCGTTTGGGAATTGCGACGGATCGCACGGCCCGTCGGCGTGCGGCTCGCTGGGCTTCGCACTGGCCGACTCGATATACGCCGACCACGTCATCGTGGTGACGGACAACCTCGTGCCGTTTCCCTGCGTGCCGTGGCAGATCCAGGGCAACAACGTGGATTTCGTCGTGGAAGTGGACTCGGTCGGTGACCCGTCGAAGATCGTGTCCGGGACCACGGAGATCACCCGCAGCCCCGATCGCTTGCTCATCGCGGAATATGTGGCTCGGTTGCTCCGCGATTCGGGAATCATGCGTCCCGGCTTCTCGTTTCAGGCTGGGGCCGGGGGCATCGCGCTCGCGTTCGTGCAGTATCTCAAGGAGATGATGCAGCAGGCCGGTGTCCGGGCGCGGTTCGTTCGCGGTGGCTCCACCACGTACCTCGTCGATCTGCTTCGGGCCGGCCTCACGGATTACATCCTCGACGGTCAGACCTTCGACCTCGCCGGCGTCAGGTCGATCGCCAGCGATCCGCGGCACGTGCCGACGTCCCCGTTCACGTCCTACAACTACCACGGTAAGGGGAACTTCGCCTCGATGGTGGACGCGGTGGTTCTCGGCGCCACTGAGGTCGACATCGGTTTCAACGCCAACGTGGTCACGCACTCCGACGGCCTGCTGCTCCACGGGATTGGGGGGTGGCAGAACTGCCTCACGGCGGGATGCACAATCCTCGCGCTTCCGTCCTTCCGCGATCGCATCCCCGTGATCGTCGACGAGGTGACCACCATCACCGGTCCCAGCGATCTCATCGACGTCGTGGTCACGGAGCGGGGCATCGCGATCAACCCGCGGCGGCAGGACCTGCTCGATCGCCTGCGCGGTTCCGATCTCCCGTTTCGGCCGATCGAAGCGATCAAGGACGATGTCGAGCGGATTCTGGGTGGGCCACCGGAAAAGCCGACTCTCAGCGACGAGCCGGTGGCCGTGGTGAAGTGGGTGGACGGCACGGTGCTGGATACCGTGTGGCGGGTGCCCGGGTGATCCCGGAGCGACTCGAAAGCTGACGGTTTCTATCGGCTAATTCCCCCCGGCGCCTCCCCGCCGTCGGTGCAGGTTGGACATCGATACTGCGTTGGCTCGCGCTTAAGGCCACTTTCATCGCCTCTTCACGCTCGTCTCCTCCTTAATAGAAAGTCGATGGCTCTTGTCCCCGCTCTTCTGCACCGGAGGCGAAGGCACATGGCTGGCATCGTGGGTTACGGGGCGTTCATCCCGCGTAATCGTGTCACGGCTGAGGAGATTGCCAAGCAGTGGGGAAAGGACCCAGCTGCGATCCGCCGGGGCCTGCTCCTCGAAGAGAAGTCCGTTCCCGGCCTCGACGAAGATACGATCACGATCTCGGTTGCCGCTGGTCGCGCGGCCCTCGAGCGCGCCGGCGTCGATCCCCAGCGGGTCGGCGCGCTATACATCGGTTCCGAATCGCATCCCTATGCGGTCAAGCCTAGCGGTACCGTGGTGGCCGAAGCGCTCGGCATCGGACCCGAGGTGCATATCGCCGATTTCGAGTTTGCCTGCAAAGCGGGCACGGAAGCCATGTTCGTGGCCTTCGGTCTGGTCGAGTCCGGTCGCGTCGAATATGCGATGGGGATCGGAGCCGACACCTCGCAGGGGGCCCCCAACGATGCCCTGGAGTACTCGGCCTCGGCCGGTGGTGCCGCCTTTCTGTTCGGGCGGCAACATGTCCTGGCCGATGTGGTCGAGACGTATAGCTACACCAGCGACACACCGGACTTCTGGCGACGCGAAGGCGAGTTCTATCCTCGGCACGGGGGCCGATTCACCGGCGAACCGGCGTACTTCCGACACGTCACGGCTGCCACACGTGCCATTCTCGACAAGACGGGACTCGAACCGGCTGCGTTCCGCTACGCGGTGTTCCACATGCCGAATGGCAAGTTCCCGCTGGCCGTCGGGAAGCAGCTCGGCTTCACGCGCGAGCAACTCGAGGTGGGATGGATCGTACCGACGATGGGCAACACCTATTCTGGATCGTCGCCGACCGGCCTCGCGGCCATCCTCGATGAGGCCGAGGCCGACGATTTGATACTCATCACGTCGTTCGGGTCGGGCGCCGGGAGCGATTCGTTCGTGTTGCGGGCCACCGATCTCCTGGCGGATCGGCGTACGCGAGCACCGACGGTCCGATCCATGTTGGAAGGCCGTCGCCGGTACCTGACCTATGGCGAGTACGCGAAGTACCGCGAGAAGATCATTCTGAACGCCTGACAGACCGAGGAGAACGGGGTAACGGACCATGCGAGACGTCGCAATCATCTCGACCGGTATGACACCGTTCGGTGAGCTGTGGCAGAGTGGGCTGCGCGACCTGTTCGTGCAGGCTGCGCGAGAGGCGTTGATGGCGGTGGGGTCGCCCTCGGTCGACGCGATCTATGTAGGAAACATGTCCGGCGGGCAGTTCGTCGGTCAGGAACATCTGGGTCCGCTGATGGCGGACCATCTCGGCCTGGCAGGGGTGCCGGCGACGCGAGTCGAATCGGCGTGCGCATCCGGTGGCGTGGCGCTTCGGTGCGGGTTCCTGGACGTTGCTGCGGGGGCGAGTGACCTCGTGCTCGTGGCTGGGGTCGAGAAGATGAACGACGGGGCTGACGTGACGAACGTGCTGGCATCCGCGGCGGACCAGGAGACGGAGGTGTACCACGGGATCACCTTCCCGGGCCTTTATGCGATGATCGCGCGCGCACACATGGCCCGGTACGGGACCACGGAGGAGGATCTCGCGGCTGTCTCGGTGAAGAACCACCGGCACGGCGCCCGGAATCCCAAGGCGCAGTTCCGGAGCGAGGTGACGGCGGAGCAGGTCATGACGTCCTCTATGGTGGCCGAGCCATTGCGGCTCCTGCATTGCTCACCGGTGAGCGACGGGGCGGCGGTGGTCCTCCTGTGTCCGCTGGAGCGGGCACGGGAGTTCACGGACGCGCCGATCCGTATTCGGTCCAGTGGGCTGGCGACGGCACCGATGGCGCTCGCCGACCGGGCGGACCCAACGTTCCTCGACGCGGTGAGCTTGGCCGCCGGCCGAGCCTACAAGTCCGGTGGCGTGACACCCTCGGACATCCAGGTGGCGGAGGTCCACGACTGCTTCTCCATTGCCGAGCTCTGCGTGCTCGAGGCGCTCTGCTTCACGGAACGCGGGTCGGCGGGTGAGCTGACGCGTGCGGGCGAGACGGCGCTGGGGGGCCGCATTCCCATCAACACGAGTGGTGGTCTCAAGTCGAAGGGACACCCCGTGGGCGCTACCGGCGTGGCGCAGGCAATCGAGATCGTTGAGCAGCTTCGCGGGGAGGCGGGGGAGCGGCAGGTACCCGATGCCACCATCGGCCTCGCGCAGAACATGGGAGGGTCGGGCGCGAGCTCGGTCGTTCACATTTTCGAGAGGGTATGAGCCATGCCGAGTCCCAGGTACTGGCGGGAGATCCCGAGTCGCTACCGACTGGAGGCTGCAGCCTGTCGAGGGTGTAAGCGGGTGATCTACCCGAAACGACAGGTCTGCCCTCAGTGTGGCGGGGTGGAGTTCGAGGCAACCCGCCTTGCTCATCGAGGACGGGTGGTCACGTCGACCGTGGTGCACGTTGCGCCGACGGACCTGCAGATGGAGGCTCCCTACGCCATGGCTGTTGTGGAGACCGAAGAGGGCGTTCGGCTGATGGTGCAGGTGGCAGACTGTGATCCCTCCGAGGTCCTACCCGGAATGGAGGTCACGCTGGAGTTTCGGCTGATTCGCAAGGAGGATCACGGTGGGATCCTCTGCTACGGCCACAAGGCCGTTCCGGTGGAATAGGGGACGGGACTCAGAGTGGGAGGCCAATCATGAAGAAGGTGCACGTGTGGGCCGAGCTGAGCGATGATGCCTACCATGCCTATCAGTGCGAGGCGCGCCGTCAGGACGTGCCAATCGAGGGCCTGGTGGAGCAGACGGTCAACTACCTGCTTCAGGAGCTGGAACAGGACGAGAAGGAGGACACGAGTTTCATCGTGCCCTCGTGACGCGCTTCGTGGGTGAGCGGACCAAAACGACTCCGACTGAAAAACGGCTTGGACCGAGCGACCGACTCCTCGCTCGGGCGCCCGCTTGCCACGTGCCCAGATGGCGCGCGACATTTCCCCGATAATGCACACCGATCAGAGCCTGCCCGTTCTCTCGAACCGCGAGCGACGGGTGCTCGCAGCCGTCTGTGACACGCTGCTCCCGTGTCTCAGCGTCCCTGACGACCCGCACGACTTCTATGCGACCGGCGCGGCGCTGGTGGGAACGGCCGAGCGGGTCGAGCAGCTTATCGGGACCATTCGCGCTCCAGCCGATCGCCGACAGCTGCGGCTGCTCTTGTCCGCCTTGGACTCGCGGCTCGTGAACCTCGCGCTCTCCGGGCGCTTTGCCCGGTTCACGGATCTCGGTCGCGAGGCTCGAGAGACCGTGCTCGCTGGTTGGTCGGATTCCCGCATCGCACTCCGGCGCGCCGGGTTCCAGGCACTGAAGCGACTGACTCACGTCGCGTATCTCGCCTGGCCGGTCGACGGCGGATCGCATCCGGCCTGGCGGGTAGTGGGGCATCCGGGTCCCTTGCCGCCTCCGCCGAACGTGATTGCCGCACTCCCCGAAGTGCCGGTGGCGGACACCGCGTCGATCGACTGCGAGGTAGTGGTGATCGGGTCGGGCGCGGGTGGTGGAGTGGTGGCGGGCGTCCTCGCCGAAGCCGGGCTCGACGTCGTCGTGGTGGAACGAGGCCCGAATCCCAGCTCGAGGGACCTCACGCAGATCGAGGGGGACATGCTGGGGTCGCTCTATCTTGACGGTGGGCTCCTCATGACGAAAAGCGGCTCGATGCCGATCCTCGCGGGCAGCTGTGTCGGTGGCGGAACCACCATCAATTACACTACGAGCTTCCCGCTACCCGAGGTGACGCGGAGCGAGTGGGACCGGATCTCGGGGTTGTCGCTGTTCTCGTCGCGCCGATTCACGGAGAGCCTCGACCGCGTGAGTGCCCGGCTCGATGTCGGCACGCGGTGGACAACGCCTGGGGTACGGGACCAGATCCTCGAGCGCGGGTGCCGTGCGCTGGGCTGGCACGTGGACCTCATGCCGCGCAACGTGACCGATTGCCCAGAGGGGCTGGAGTGCGGGTATTGCGGGTACGGCTGTCGTCACGGAACCAAGAACTCGACTGCGAAGACCTATCTCCCGGATGCAATTGCCCGAGGGGCCAGACTCGTGGCCAATTGTGAAGTCGATCGTGTGCTGGTCGAGGCCGGCCGGGCGGTCGGGGTCGTGGGGAACGGACGTGACGAGGCCGGTGGTGTGCACCGCGTGACCGTACGCGCACGGGCGGTCGTGGTCGCTGCCGGTGCCATCTACACGCCCGTGCTGCTCATCCGCTCCGGTCTCTCCAACCCGAACATCGGGCGGTGGCTCAGGCTCCACCCCGCGACGGCCCTGCTCGGCGTCTTCCCGGAACGAGTGGAGCCGTGGTCGGGCGCACTGCAGACCCGCTACTCGGATCAGTTCGCCGATCTCGACGGCGGCTATGGGGCGAAATTCGAGACCGCACCGGCCCACTTTGCCCTCGTGGGCAGCGCCTTCGGATGGGACGGGGGGCGCCGGTACCGTGACGACATTTCCCGTCTCGGGCACATGAGCCTGGTTGGCGTTCTGCTCCGCGATCGCGATCCCGGGCAGGTGCGCGTGTCACGCCGCGGACTGCCACAGGTGCACTACGAGCTGTCCGACTATGACGTGGCCCACCTGCGGCGGGCGTTTCTCGCCTCGGCGGAGGTGTTGGTGGAGTCGGGTGCCACAGACTTGCTGACGTTGCAGACCCCGCCCGTCCGTGTGAAAACCGGAGCGCCCGGATGGCGGGACGGCTTTCGAGAGGCAGCCGATCGGGTGGGCTACCGTCGGTGTCGAATGTCCTACATTTCGTTCCACCAGATGGGGAGTGCCCGGATCGGTGCCGATCCCAGGCGGTCGGTGCTGAGCGAGTTGGGCGAAACCCATGAAGTTCGGGATCTCTATGTCGCCGACGGCAGTACGTTTCCCACGTCGAGCGGCGTGAACCCGATGATCACGATCATGGCTGTGGCCGATCATGTAGCGCGGGGACTCGCCGAACGGTGGTAGGATCCGCTTGGCGACGTGTGCAAGTTCCGGCTCCCGGAGCGTCCTCTGGGGTGAAGCCTGGCATAAGGAGACTACGATGTCGCGTCAAATGAATCGGTTGGCCGTCGAGTCCCTCGCCGCCGGTGGGCTGCTCGTCGGGATGCTTCTCGCGGGGGCCTGGCGGCCCGTACAGGCGCAGGCCGTCGCTCCGGTGCTCGGGTCCTCCGCCCAGGATCGGCAGTCGGTGACGATCACCGTGTACAACCAGAACTTCGGGCTGGTCCGCGAGGTCCGGGATGTGACCCTGACGCGCGGACAGACCCAGCTCGAGTTCGCTGACGTCGCCGCGCACATTCAGCCGGAGACCGTGCACATCAAGGCCCTAGGACGGGAAGGGTCGCTTCGCGTCCTCGAGCAGAACTACCAATACGACCTGCTGAATCCGCAGAAGTTGCTCGAGAAGTACGTCGGCCGGATGGTGAAGGTGTACCGGTACAATGAGCGGACGGGCCGGGACGAGGAGTTCGAGGCCGAAGTGCTCTCGGTCAATCAGGGGCCGATCCTCCGGATCGGCAACGAGATCACGTTCAACTTCCCCGGCCGCTTCTCCTTCCCGGAGATCCCCGACAACCTGATCGCCAAGCCCACTCTTCTGTGGCTGCTCGACAGTCGCGAGACGCGACAACGCCTCGAGGTGTCTTACCTCACGAACGAGCTCAATTGGAAAGCGGATTACGTGTTCGTGATCAACGAGGACGACACCCGAGGCGATCTCACCGGATGGGTCACCCTCACCAATCAGAGCGGAGCGACCTACCAGAACGCCCAACTGAAGCTGGTGGCGGGCGACGTTCAGCGCGTGACGCCCCGAGCCAGGCGTGAGATGCAGATGGACGCCGTGCGAGCAGGCATCGCGCAGGAAGCCGCGTTCGTCGAAGAGAGCTTCTTCGAGTATCACTTGTACACACTGCAGCGACCCACGACGCTCGCGCAAAACGAGCAGAAGCAAGTGACGCTTCTCGAGAGCCCAGGGGTGGGGGTGCAGAAGCGTCTGATCTTCTACGGTCAACCGTACTACTATCGGGGATCGTACGGGCAGGTGATGTCTAACCAGAAGGTCGGGGTCTATCTCGACTTCCGCAACAGCGAGAACAATCGTCTGGGAATGCCGCTGCCGAAGGGGATCGTCCGGGTGTACAAGGCAGACGGGACGGGCGCCCAGCAGTTCATCGGTGAGGATCAGATCGACCATACGCCGAGGGACGAGCGGGTGCGCATCAAGATGGGAGAGGCCTTCGACGTGGTGGGTGATCGGCGGCAGATGGAGTACCGGGTAGTGAGCAGTTGCGTGTCGGAGAGCAGCTGGGAGATCGAGCTGCGCAACCACAAGGACGACGCCACCGAGGTGCAGGTCGTGGAGCCCGTTGGAGGCGATTGGGAAATCCTGTCATCCAGCCACGAGTGGCGGCGCGTCGACGCGCGGACGTTCACCTACACTGTCAATGTTGCGGGGCGCGGCACCGTGAAGATCGAGTATCGCGTTCGCGTTCGGTGGTGCTGATCGCGTGAAGGATGCCGCTCTCGATCTGTGCGTGTCGGGGGAACGGCAGACCGCCGTTCCCCCGCTCGAGTTCCTATCTGCCATGACCGCTCCCGGTGCCTGATACCGTCCCGACGGCGTTGATCACCGAGCCGACCGCGGTGTTCGCGTGGCTGGCGGCGCTCGTCGCTGGCATCTTCTGGCTGAGCAGCCTGCCGCGGCTGAAGAAGCTCTTCGACCTCACGCCGCCGGTCATCTACGCGTATTTCATTCCGACCATCTCGACCACACTGGGGATCACGCCGCCCGCCTCCACTGCCTACGACTGGATGGTTGCCTATCTGCTCCCGACCGCGCTGCTGCTGCTCATGGTCTCGGTCGACCTCCGAAGCCTGCTGCGCCTCGGGCCTATGGCCTTGTTCATGCTCGTGGCGGGCACGGCAGGGATTCTCCTCGGGGCACCACTCGTATTGATCGTCTTCGGACCCTTCCTGCCGGAGGAGTCGTGGAAGGGACTGGCCGCGCTCTCGGGAAGTTGGATCGGCGGATCGGCCAACATGATGGCCATCGCGGGTAGCGTCGGAACCCCCGACTCACTGCTCGGCCCGATCATCGTCGTGGATACCGTTGTGGGCTATGGATGGATGGGGGTGCTGCTCCTCATGAGCGCGTGGCAGCACACGTTCGACCGGTGGACCGGGGCCCGAACCGCCGCCATCCAAGATACCAATCGCCGACTGGCGGAGATGAACGCCCATCGACACCCGCTGGAGTTGTGGCACGCGGCGGTGCTCGTCGGCTTCGGGCTTGGGGGTGCGGTCCTGTCAGTCGTGCTGGGGCAGCATCTCCCGGTCCTCGGTACCCCCACCATCATCAGTCACACCACGTGGGCAGTGCTGATCGTGGTGACGGGAGGCCTGCTGCTCTCGTTCAGCTCCGTGGCAAAACTCGAGGAGGCCGGAGCCTCCCGAGTCGGATTCACCGCCCTCTATCTCATGATGGCGGCCGTTGGGGCCCAGGCCGATCTCAAAGCGGTGCTCGAGGCCCCGGCGTTCATCGGGGCCGGGATCCTGTGGATCGGTGTGCACGCCGTCGTGCTGTACGTCGCAGCCCGCGTGGTGCGGGCCCCCCTGTTCTTCGTCGCAACGGCGAGCATGGCGAACATCGGGGGTCCGGCGTCGGCCCCGGTCGTAGCCGGGATCTACCACCCCGCGATGGCGCCGGTTGGGCTCCTCATGGCCGTGGGTGGCTACATCCTGGGGATCTACGGCGGGCTGGTCTGTGCTTGGGTGCTGAGTTTGATCGGTGGGTGAGGCGATGCACTCCCCGCCCGATTTACAGGTAGGGTGCGGCGAGCCGAGCGACACCGTCGCGTAGCTTGATGTGCAGCGGGCGAGCATTCACCTCGCCGGTCGTGATCTGGCGTGCCCGTTCCAGCTTCCGATCGACGAGTCCGTTGAGCGTTTGCGCGAGGGGCACATTGTAGCACTCCACCCCGAATTCGAAGTTGAGGCGGAGACTCCGCGCGTCCCAGTTCGTCGAGCCGAACAGCACCCAGCCATCATCCACGAGCATCAGCTTCGAGTGGTCGAACGGTGGTGCCGTGTAGTAGACGCGACAGCCTCGCTGGAGCACCTGCCACAGTTGCGCGGTTGCGGCCCACTGCACGATGGCCAAGTTGTTGACCTCGGGTAGCAGGATCTCTACCTGAACGCCGCGGAGCGCCGCAACGTCCAACGCGCTGATGAGACCAGCGTCCGGGATGAAGTAGGGAGTTACGATGCGCACGCGCTGACGGGCGCAGGCCAGTGCCCCCATGAACACGAAGCGAGCCTTGTCGAAATCCTCGTCCGGCCCGTCGTTGATCCCCCGGGCCACCACGTCGCCGACCGATCCGAGGGACGGAAACCACGGCTCGCCGAAGAGCCGCTCATGCGTCGTGAACGCCCAATCCTCGGCAAAGGTTCGTGTCAAATGCGTCACGACAGGACCGTCGAGCCGAAAGTGGAGGTCCTGAACCGGATAGGCCGGCATCCGTTCGAGCAGACTTCCCTCGCGGATGTTCATGCCGCCCGTGAAGCCAATCCGGCCATCGGCCACCAGGATCTTGCGGTGGTTCCGCAGGTTCATGTACGGCATGCGCCAGGGGAGCACGGTCCGGCCGAAGAGCCCCACCGGCACGTGGCGGCGGTTGAGATCGCGCACGATCGACGGGCGGGAATAGCGGGCGCCGACGGTATCGATGAGCACCCGCACCTCGACACCGCGTTGCACGGCTCGCTCCAGGGCCTCGACGAACAGACCGCCGGCGAAGTCGTTGTCGAAGATATAGGTGCTCAGGGCGACGCTCGCGGTCGCGCTTTCGATCGCCTCGACCATGGCCGGGTAGGCTTCGTCGCCATCTACGAGGGGGGAGATCGCGTTGCCCGTGGTGAGTGGTACCGCGCTCACACGGTCGACGAGGCTGGCGAGCGCCTGGAGATGCTCAACCGCCCCTGGCAGAGGACGCTGCTCGGTCACCGCGGTTACGGCGGCGAACGCGCCGGAGGCGAGCAACGGATGCTGGGACCGTTTCTCGATCGCCTGGCGTCGAATGCGGTTGATCCCGAGCAATGCGTACAGTACCGACCCGACGATCGGCACGAGCCAGATGAGCCCCACCCAGCCGACGGCTGCCCGGCTGTCCCGCTTGTACAACACCACATGCCCCGACGCAATCACGGACAGGAGCAACGTCAGGACGGTGGCGACGACGTTCCAGAAGTCGCCGAGGACCCGCGCAAAAGAGAGCACGTGTCAAAGGTACTGCGGTCGCGGGCCGGCGGAACGGTGGGGAACCCGATCGTCGGAGTCGGGTGCCGGCGCGATCAATCCGTGAGGGTGGCGAGAAAGCGGCCGAGCTGCTCGAGCACGATATTGCCGCCGCTCAAGACCGAAACGACCCGATCGTGCTCGCGAATCGGGAGTTGCCCGGTCAGAAGCGCGGCCGTGCCCGCGGCGCCCGACGGCTCGGTGAGAAGCTTGGCGCGCGAGAGGATGGCGCCCATCGCATGGACAATGGCGTCGTCGGGAACTGTGACGACGTCGTCCACGTAGTGCTGGACGAGCTCGACCGTCAGCTCACCGGCCATGGGAGTGGCGAGGCCATCGGCGATCGTCTCGATCCGGTCCAGGTGCACCGGTTTCCCCGCATCGAGGCTACGGCGCATGGCCGCCGCGCCGACCGGCTCGACGCCGTAGATCCGCACCTGGGGCCGTCGCTCCTTGACCGCCGCGGCGAGGCCGGCGATGAGCCCGCCCCCACCCACGGGCACGACGATCGCCGTCACGCCGTCCAACTGCTCCAGGATCTCGAGACCGACCGTTCCTTGGCCCACGACGACGCGCTCGTCGTCGAACGGGTGGACGAAAGTGAAGCCGTGCTCTTGCTCGAGCTCGTGCCCTCTTCGGAAAGCCGCCGCGAAGTCCCCATGGAGCAGGATGTCCGCGCCGTATCGCCTGGTTGCCGCGATCTTGGAGCGCGAGGCGCTCTCCGGCATAACCACGGTTGCCGGCGTATCGAAGGCACGCGCGGCCCACGCCACCGCCTGTGCATGGTTGCCGGCGGAAACCGTGATCACGCCCTTGCTGCGGCGATTGACGTCGAGCTGCGAGAGAAGGTTGAGTGCGCCCCGAACCTTGAACGACCCCGTCTTCTGGAGGTTCTCACACTTGAAGAAGAGCCGGGCACCGATCTCGTGGCCGAGCAGCGTAGTAGCCTCGAGCGGCGTCCTGTGGGCCCGCCCATCGAGGCGCTTCCGCGCATCGTCGAAGGCCTGCGGGCGCACCGCGCTCACCACGCTGCCCAGGGGCGCCGGATTCGGGGGGTCATGCTCGTCCGGATCTGCTACGGACGCTCAATCTGCCGCCGCATCATCTCCCGCATCGAGATCTTCATGAACCCGGCTGGCGGCTCGAAGAGATCGTCGGACAACGGAGTACGCTCGACAGAGACGAGCTGAGCTACGGAGAACTCGGGTTCCCAGTCGCCTTCGAGTGCCATCGTCAGCACCGGGAATCCGTACTGCAGCATGCGATCGACGGGCGCGTTCCCCTCCTCGTCGCCCATCGACTCCGAGAGCTCGGCGAGGCGGGTGAACGAGGCCTTGAGATCTTCGAGATCGGCGGTCAGCCAGGCCACCGCGACCGTTCCTGTTTCGTCGGTGGAGCGATAGCCCGTGCACCGGATGCCGTTGATGATCCGGGTCTCCCCTATCGGCTCGATCCGGGCCTCCGATTCCTCGCTGACGGTCTCGTCATCGAGCTCCACGGGCGGGACATCGGCCGAGTCGGCGGTCCACTCTACGTACAGCCGCTGCTCAGGCTGGACCAGCCGGTAAATGCCTTTGGCGTAGTCCACCAGAACGTAGCTCTCGCCTTCGCCCGGCATCGCGGATGTGGTGCTGCGCAGCATCGATCCCTTCATGTAGTACGTGACGGCATAGTCTGCCACGTCGATCCCTGCCTCCTGGGCCTCCTCGAGCAGACGCTCGACGGAAAGCGCGAAGAGCCGTTCCCGGTCCCCTCCCATCCGTTCGATCAGCGGCTCCGCCTCGACAGCGATCTCTCGCATCGTGACCGTACCCTCGAATTCCTGCGCATGGGCAGCAGGAACCGCGAACGTGGTCAGGACCGGCAGCACGAGGCACGCGATAGCGAACAGGTTACCCATGGACACGCTCCATAGTTGAGGACGGGGATCCCGCGGGGACGAGGTCCGATATCTCGTAGCCGACTTCTTCGACGACCTGAATCAACGAGTAGTCGATCACCACGCTGGAGGGATAGTGGAGGTCCGGATGATACACGACGCTGATGAGTTCCGCCTTGTCGTCGATGGCCTGTTGAATGGCGTCGAACAGTTGATCGATCGTAAGGTACCAGCTGTGGTACTCGGCAGGGACTGGATCGCCGGAGCTCACGAAGGCGAGCGCCGAGCTGCCGCTATTCGTCACGGTCACCCGCGTGGGAACGTCGACGATCCCCGTGCACACGCAACGGACGGCCATGGTGTAAGCGAAGTCGGTGTAGCCCAGGCTCTCCCATGCGCCCCGCCGGGCGGTCAGGTCATCTTGGAGGGCGCTGCCGGGCTCCAGCAGGGAACACCCTGCCAGGATCAACGCCGCCCCGAGCGTGAGTACGACTGGTGCGCGCACGGTTCTCCAGAATCTGGAAGATGGTCGCATACGTCTCGCTCCGTCGGGCAATCGGGACCCACCCGCCCGGCTCAGCGCTGGGCCCGGGTGAGGTCCATGCGCGCGAGCTCTGCTTCGGCGGCGAGGGAGCCAAACGCGGCCCACTCGGGTCCGACGACGATTCGTCGGAACACCTCCACGGCCCGGTCCGGCTGACCCCCGTACAGGTACCAAGTCCCGATGCCGTAGGCAACGGTGGCGCTGGTCAGGCCATCGGTCGTCTGGACCGAGTCGAGCAGGGCCTCCGCCCGGGTCGCGCCTTTGTACAGCATGAGGAGGCGGTGATATGCCTGGTTCTCGATGATGTCGAGGTCCGCGACAATGGGCACCAGCACCTGGTTCGCCTCCTGCTCGCGTCCCAGTCGCCTGAGCGCCATGTAGAGCCAGTGACTGGTGGCCACGAGCATGTCGGGATTGGTGGCGTACAGCATGCACTCCCGGTAGGCACTGGCGGCGCGCTCGAAATCACCGCGGAGGTAGTGCACCAGGCCGAGGTGATACCAGATGTTCGAATGCAGGGTGCTCGTGGGGATGCCGCGGTCGTTCGGCAGCCCGTCGGGCTCGACCTCGTCAGGGGTCCCCGCCGTCAAACGGGTGGCCGTGAGCAGATCGCTCAAGGCCTCGTCCAGTGACCGAACGGTGATGAAGCGGTGGCCGCGATGCCGGTAGAGCCGAGGGTCGTCTGGGAATCGATCGATGCCTCGGGTGTAGACCTCGATTGCCTCGCGGTAGCGACCCAGATAGGCCAAGCGCCGGCCCACCCAGATCAGGGCGTCCGGACTCTCGGCGTCACGTCTGTAGGCTAAGTCGGCCGCGGTGAGCATCGATTCTCGCGCCACGCGGACCGCGGAATCGAGGGTGGGTGCCCACAACGAGTCACCGAGCAGGGACACAGCCTCGGCACCGGGAAGCGGGTGCTCCCGCACCAGCGAAGGGTCCGCGGCGCATGCCGTGAGCGCAGCGACGAGCGCGACGCTCCAACGGGCTGGATAGTGACTGAGCATGACCTACCGTTCCGTTTCTGGGCTGATGTCGATGCGACGCTCCACCGTCACGGGCAGACCGGCGGCGGTGATGGCTTGGAGCCGCAGCGTGAAGGAACCGGCTTCCCCCTCCGGCAACTGCACGGCGATCGCCAGGCCTTCCTGCGGATGGACGATCGGACGTTCCCACTGCATCCGTACGGTGGGCTTGTCCCGCTCGGCCAGGCCCAAGAACTCGACGGTCCGTCGCAGAAATCCCTTGCCTTCCTTGATGACAGTGAGCGCGAACGGAACGAGGTGGCCACTCGCTCCGTACACCTCCCAGTACACGTGCACCGGCTCCCCCCTGGGGAGGGTCGTGGACGGAAGTGCCTGGTCGACGGCGGCGTCGAGTGTGCTCGGCAGCGGGATCGAGGGATCGACCAGGAGGAGATCGGAGAGCGCGATCCCGTCGCGCCCAATGCCTGGCACATCGAGCCAGAAGCGTCGTCTGGCGGCAACACCGTGACGCAGGTTCAGCGCTTCGACGCTCAACATCCCGGATTCGGCCGGTGTCGAGAGAGCGAGACGCGAGACCGCAGTGACGCGACCGTCCCGCACGATCCGTAGACGGTCTGGACCGGGCGTCAACGCCAGGGCGGCCTGACCGAAGGCGGCTTGCGTCCCATCGTCCATCGCGTCGCCTTCGGGTCGCGGCAACTCGGTGGCGCTGACCACGACGATGCCGTCGTCGCGGCGGAAGATTGCCACCTGCGCGTCGAGGAGCCTGAACTGGCGTGCGTACCCAGGCGCATACCGTTCCCGAGCCCGCTCGACGTCCAGGGGCCAATTGTCCCACGCGGCCGTTTCCGGGGCGCTGGCGACGTCGGACGGCGGCAGGAACGGCCGCCCGCCAGGGCGTTCGTGCCCGATGACGGAGGGGTCCCCCACGCCGCCATCGCGCAGCTCCGCCTCCCATCGCTCGGACCACCCGTATCGCAGCACCAGCTCGCGGTAGTCGTTCCCCCAGCGGAGGCCGTGCGGCGTACCGGTTTGCTGGAAGAACCGGTCCACGACGTTTCGAGCGTAGTGCTCCGTGCGCCGGTCGTTGCCTGGGATCGCATAGGACGGATCGGCGAGCCAGAAGAGGTGGTCGTTGAGCGGGCCGCGGTCGGCACACGTCACCCCGCGATACCGTTTCGCCGCATCGCCATTCAGCAGAATCGAGAGATCGGTCCAGGTGCATCTCTCCTCGTCCGGCATGGTCCTGAGAGCGGCGGCAAACAGCGAGTCGGCCTGGTCGAAGCGCTGGGAGAGGTGGGCCACGAGTCCCCGCAGCGTGAGACACCACCACCGCGACGACTGGCACGACTCGGCGGCCCGGTTCGCTTCCTCGATCCGTCCAGCGTCGACGAGATAACGGACGAGTTGGCCCGTAAGCCACTCGTCTCCCGGATGACGCGCGCGGAGCGAATCCAGGAGGGTGATCAATCCGCTGCGGCCCTCGACGATCTCCTCATCCTCCGCACCCAGCCCGGCGGCAGCGTCGTCGTCCCCGTGGAAGTAGCGAAACCGGCCGATCAGTTCCACGGACCCGTGGGTGTCGCGTCTGGTGGCCCGGGGCAGGAGCCACCGCCGCGTCCGCTCGAACTCGCGCTGCGCCTCCTGCGCGTCACCCAGTGCCGCGATCGAGTCGTGCGATTGGCGCACGCCATCCTGTGCCGAGAGCGAGGCCGGCACCCATGCGGCCAGGCCGAAGACCCATGCAAGGCGGGAGCCGTACATCATACCGGGGGGGGATTGTCCGAAGAACCGAGCGCGGTACGATCGCCGAGAGGGCTCACGAGCGATTACCGTCGTCGGCGATGCCCACCAGACCCTCCACCCACTCGGTCTTGTACTCCTGCTCGAGGTATTCCTCTCGATACATCTGGATCAACTCGAAGAAGTACGACAGGGCGAGCGGCCCGATCAGGAGGCCGAGCATCCCGAAGAAGCGAATGCCGGCCAGCGCGCCGACAAGCGTAACCAGTGGATGGATCTTCGCCCACTTGTTGTAGACCAGCGGACGGAGCACGTTGTCGATGCTGGCGACGACGACGAGTCCCCAGAGGGCGATGCCGACGGCGGCCGCGTGTCGGCCGCCGAGAAACAGTGCGATTGCTCCGGGTCCCCAGATGAGTCCGCTCCCCACGACGGGCAAGATGGCGAAGACGGCGGTGACGACGCCCCAGAACGCCGCGTTCGGAAGTCCTGCCAGCGAGAACGCCCCGCCGACCAAGACGCCTTGCACCACGGCGATTAGCCCGGTCCCGACGAGCGTCGAGTTCGTGACGTCGCGGAACCGTTTTCGGAGCCGCTCCGTGTTGCGCGTGTTAAAGGGGATGTAGGGGCTGAGCGCCGCCCAGGTGCCGCCTTCGCTCACCAGCAGGAAGTAGAGGCCGAACATGGCGATCGTGAGATTCAGCGCGAGCTTGGTGGCCGTTCCTACGAGACCGAGCGCGCTCGATCCGATCCAGTTGACCGCGTTCTCGCCCAGGCTCACGAGTCGCGGACCGAGTTCGAAGTCACCGATCCGGAGATCGGCCAGCCGACCGACGATCGGGCTGTGAACCAGGCCACCCGCCAGCTGTTGGGCCTCGTTGACCACGAGCCCGGTAACCGACGCGCCAGGCACGAGGATCACCAACGTGGCCACCGCGGTGACCAGTGCGGCCGCTACGCTCGGCCTCGCGGCACGGCGGAGCAGACGATACAGCGGGTCGAACACCACGTAGAGCACCGGCGCTGCCAAGAGCCCGGTCACATACGGCCAGAGCGTGACGATGAGCCCGATGCCGAGCAGGCCGATGATGACCTGTGCCCGCTGATGTCGGGAGGCGAGAAGTACCATGCCGAAAGTGTATGCCGTCCGTAAAAGGCCGGCTAGCCTGTCCGCCACCGACTACGAGAAACGGGGGGAAGCCGGATATCCGACCTCCCCCCGATGACGTCCCGTTTCGTCGGCTCTAGAAGCCGGGGGTGAACGAGAACTGCAGGTGTCCGCCGCGCTCCCGGCTGAAGGGGTACACGTAGTCGAGCTCGATGATCATGAAGCCGAACACGTTCATGCGCAGACCGGTCCCTGCACTGTACACCGGCGTGCGCTCGCCCCCGAGGAAGAAGGGGCGCAGGAGGTCCCGCTCGGCGGGATCCGTGACGTCACCGGCACCCCACCAGGCCAGTCCGGCATCGCCGAAGATCACCATTTCGATTGGGAGGAACCCGAAGAGCCCTCCGCCGATGCCCAGCAAGCCAAACGGCGGGAACCGAAGCTCCAGGTTGCCGACCAGCATCTTGGACCCGAGCAGGTTCGTGTAGTTCGGGCAGGTGCCATCGTCGTTGCACTCCTCGAAGAAATCGAACGACCCGTAGTCGTACCCGCGCACGAGGCCGTCGTAGCCCAAGAACAGCGGCTGCAGCCGGTTGGAGTCTTCGGCGTCGCGGCCGTAGCGGCCGAAATGCATGAGTCGGGCGGCGACGGTGAATGGCCGAGCCGGCATGAAGTACTTCCGGTAATCGGCGACGGCGTCGAAGAAGTCGATGGTGCCGACATTCGCGCCGACCTCGAGCCGATACCGCTGGCCGAGCAGCGGGCTCGCCACGCCCCAGAGGGAGTTGTCGTACACCAGGGCCACGCTGGTTTGGGCCAGATTGATGGCATCCGGCGCCGGGAGGCTGGTCGTCGAGTCGATGACAAGCTGGCCCGTCTGGCTGATCGCTCGGAGCTTCTCCTCTATATCGTACGTGACGTTGAGAACGCCCGCGCTGACCTCGATCCGCTGCGGCCGGCTCAGGGGATACGCGGCCATGCCGCCGAGCGACCGATTCGTCTGGCGGAACAGAACCTGCTGCTCCACGAGCACCGGTTGGCCGTTGAAGGATCCCTGGCCGTAGTTGACGAAGCCGGTGAGATACGGGATCTGCTGAAACGCCACGCCCCAATTCAGCCGTCTGGTCAGGTTCGTGTACCCCACGAGCGCGGCGATGTCCTTGAACGAGCCCTGAACCTGCAACGCCGTCGCGAGATTGTGATTTCCCAGCATGTCGCTCCAAAAGAGCGACGCCCCCCCGGCAATGTACGTCCCGTACGAATCCGCCCCGACGGCCAGCGAAGGCTGCCCGATGTAGTCGAGCGCGAATCGCGTCCGGTAGGGGTCGCGGGCGTAGGTGACCGTGTCTCTGGGGAGTCCGTAGAAAGCGTTCGCGATGATACTCGCCACGTCATCGGTGAGGCGATCGACTGGCGGGAGTAGTGCCGGATCCTCGAGTCCCTCGAACGCGCCCCGTACCGGGCCGCCCTCCAACACTTCCGGCCGGTCGAGGTAGTAGATCGCGTGCATGTCGTCCTGATAGACGCTCATCGCGATCTGACCGGTCCGGGCGGCCACCGAAAGGGTCGGGCTCAGGCTCGTAATGCCGCTCACGCCCGTGTAGAGGTTGGTGATCTGAAACAACTCGCCGCTCTCGAGGTGCAGCCGATAGACGTTTGAGATGCCGCTCTGATCAGACACGAAGTACAGACTCTCACCGTTCGGAGACCACTGCGGGCTGATGTGCTTGCCACGCTCGAATGCCTCGATCGGACGCATGTCTCCGGTCATCGGATCGACCAAGGCGAGCCCGTAGTTGCCGTACAGGAGACTGGAGAGACCGGCGCTGAACCGGTCGGTCACGACCGCGATGCTCCGGCCGTCCGGCGACCAGGCCGGCTGGAGTTCCGCGTACCCGTCGTTGGTGAGCCGTCGCAGCTCGCTCCCTTCGAGGTCGAATACGAACAGGTCGGACAGGCCGTCCGCCAAGCCTGAGAAGGCGATGTACCGGCCATCCGGCGACCAGGCGGGGTTGAAGACCTCGCCGATGTCCTCGAGCCGGACTTCGCGGTCGATCTTGCCGGTCTCGATGTTCGTGATGGTGATGACGGGCCGGCCTTTGGCGATCGCGGCAAGCACGAAGCGCTGCCCGTCCCAATCCCAGGCGCCGGCGGAGTTGATGAATTGAATGCTCTCGAAGTGCGGATCGACGGCTGTCTTGGTGATCTTGCGGATGATGCTGCCGGTCTCGACGTCCGCCAAGAACATGTCGATCGAAAAGAGGTCTCGTTCCGAGAGATAGACCAGCTTGGTGCCGTCCGGTGATAGGGCCGGCGACACGTTGAGCCGGCCCCCGTTCAGCTCCTTCGTGATCAACGGACGACCGTAGTCGGCAGCCGGGCTCGTCTGGTCAGTCAGCGGTGCATAGGTTTCTTGCAGCGCTCGATGCCAACCGGCGACGGCGGAGTCGGGCGACACACCGAGGACCCGCGAAAAGGCCATGGCCGGGCTGCTTGACGTGCGTGACGCCTTGAGAATTCGTCCCACTGCGTCGTCGCCCCACCGCCCCGCCACGTACGCCCACAGCGAATGGCCGTAGCGGTACGGGAAGTACTTCGGGTTGGCGAGTTTGCTGGCCGAGGGCAGGCCGGTCTTGACGGCGTCCCGCATCCACATGGCGGTGTTCGGGTCCCGAGGTCCGATCGACAGGTACTCGGCCATTCCCTCGACGAACCACAGCGGGAACCGCATGACGGTCGGGATCCCAGCCAGGGCGATGCCGCCGCCCTCCCCGGTGATGTCGAATTGGAAGGCGTGGACCAACTCGTGGCCGATCACGTGATCCGTCTCCGGCAGGGGACCGGCGAACGGCAGCACGATTCGGCGCTTGAGGATCTCGGTCACCCCACCGGTCGCCTCGCCGAGATCACCCTGGAGCGTGTTGGTCTGCCGAAAATGTGGGGCGCTGGCGTACAGGATCAGCGCCTGGCGATTGGACAGATCGTGGTTCAGGACACGCGACAGGCGCGCGTACCAGCGCTCGGCCATCAACACGGCATACTCGATGCCCTGTTGCTCCTCGTCATAATAGTAGATGTCGAAATGCTCAGTCTTGACGATCTTGAAATCGAAGTCCTCGTACTGAACCTTGTTTCGACCGAAGTACTGTGCCTCAGCGGTCTGTACCGCACCTCCGAGACCGAGCAGTGTGGCGAGTGCCGCCAGCCCTAAACGTCTGATGTCCCACATCACGCTCTCAACTCTCCATTTCGGGACGGTGCCCTTCCACCTAGAACAACCGGCGCCTCGGATTTGTTCCGATTGTGGACCCGCGACTTTGCCCGAGCGGGGACACGGCTCGCCCTTTCGCGGCGTTCAGGGGAAGGTAGTCGGGCCATGCCCACACAGCGAACCCAGCAGTATTCTTAAGGGCTGGTGCGCGACCCGTACGACCCTTCGATCCGCGATGGAGCGTTGCCCCCCCGCCGTCACCTGCTACACGCGACCCGATCCCGGCCCCGCCGCCTGAGCCGTCTCACCCCACCAGCACTCGATGGGCGGCACCGGCTGGTTAGATTTGCCAGCCGGATAGCCATCATGGACTGGGAGGGGCCCGACATATGGAGGAGGCGGTGCAGCGAACCGACGCGACACCCGGATCGGGTGGACGGGTGAGGACCGTGGTACTGTGGATCGTTGCTGCGACGCTCATGCTGGGTGCGGCGGCGTTCCAGCGTCTGACGGGTCCCACGGTAGCGCTACGTGGGACATTCGAGGTGTCAAGAACCGCGTACAGGTACAAGCTCCCCCGCGCCGGCTGGTCGTACGAGGACCGGCGTGTGAGCATCCCGTCTCCCGGTCCACACGCGGCCGGAACCCTCTACTACAAGCGGTACCGGACTGACGATCCGCTCACGGCGGTCCCGCTCGAGGTCGATGACGAGACCCTCACGGGACTCCTGCCGAGGCAGCCGGCGGCGGGAAAACTCGAGTACACGGTGGTCGTGGACGGCCCGGATGGACAGATCGGTATCCCGGACCGCGACGCCACCGTCGTGATCAGGTTCAAGGACGCCGTGCCGATCTTCGTGCTGCTCCCCCACGTGGTCTTCATGTTCTTCGCCGTGCTGTATGGCCTACGGGCCGGATTTTCGGCGCTCCTGCAGCCGTCCAGCATGCCTCGTCACGCCTGGCTCGCCCTCGCCCTCATGACCGTCGGCGGCATGATTCTCGGACCCGTCGTGCAGAAACTGGCGTTCGGCGACTTCTGGACCGGCATCCCCTTCGGGTACGATCTGACGGACAATAAGACACTGCTCATGTGGGTCGTGTGGGTGATTACGTGCGGCCTGCTGCTCGCAGGGAGGGTGCCCGATCGGCTGCGTCGCGGGGCGGTCCTCGTCGCGACCGTGGTGATGATGGTCGTGTATCTCATCCCCCATAGCCTCCGGGGAAGCGAGCTCGACTACACCCAGCTCGACCGAGCCGCCGATTCCGGCGAGAGCGCGCCACCGCCCTAACCCGAAGCGCCACGCTGGTAGGTGACGCGAGCAACCGGCTTGGCGGATGCCGTGCCCGAATGCCACCAGACCCTTGGAGCCCGACTTCTCGGCGTACGGCACGGCACCGCTCTTGGCAGGACGACTGATCGGCGGCTCCGAGGATCCGTGGGGATGGTTCCGCGCCATCGGATTAGATTCCGACGCTCTTCCACCAACGCAAGAATGGAGATCGTGTCATGCCAACCAGCACTGCGAGTGCCACTTGGAACGGGGTATTGCGCTCGGGAACCGGTGAGTTTCGCGCCGGGTCGGGTGCCTTCAAGGGTCCCTACACGTTCGCCACACGCTTCGAGGGCACCAAAGGCACTAATCCCGAGGAGTTGATTGCTGCGGCGCACGCCGCCTGTCTCAGCATGGCGCTCTCGGCCGCATTGGAGAAGGCGGGTACACCGGCAACGCGAATAGCGACCAAGGCTGCCTGCACGCTGGAGATCGTCGAGGGGGCCGGCAAGATCACTAAAATGCGGCTCGAAGTGCGGGGTGTGGTGCCCGGTCTCGATCAGGCCGCTTTTGCCAAGGCCGCCGAGGGTGCGAAAGAGAACTGCCCGGTGTCGAAGGCCCTCAAGGGCAACCTCTCGTTTGAGCTGGACGCCGCGCTCGAGCGGTGAGCGTCGAGATCCCTCGGCAGATCCATCGTGGCGAACGGGAGATCGTGGTCACGTGGAGCGAGCACCACCGGGGGGCGTTTCCCGCCCGCTGGCTGCGACTCCACTGTCAGTGCGCGGCCTGCGTCGAAGAGATGTCGGGGCGACCGCTGCTCGATCCGGACCTGGTTCCCGGGGACGTCCGGCCGATCGGCATCACGCTCGTCGGCTCGTACGCGATCAGGGTCACCTGGAGCGATGGGCACGATACGGGCATCTACACCTACGAGTGGATGCGGAGAGCGTGCCCATGCGATCGGTGCCATCCTGACGGCGATCCCAACCCTGCGGCGTAGGGGCGTGACGAGCCGTACCCCGGCTCGCGCTCGATAGGGAGCGCCGTGGACCCTGTCTGCCACACGCTCGTCGGCGCGAGCCTGGCCGAGTCGGGCCTCAAACGCCGTACCGCTCTCGGGACCGCGACCCTCCTGCTCGCCGCCAACCTGCCGGACATCGACGTGCTCGCGTACGCCTACGGGCCGGTCAGCGCCCTCTGGTTCCGACGCGGGGTCACGCACGGTGTGCTGGCGTGGCTGCTCCTACCGCTGCTGCTCACGCTCGGCGTACTCGCCTGGGATCGCATCGTGCGCCGGCGCGGCAGCCGGACGCCGACGGAGCCGGTCATCTGGCCACAGGTGCTGTTCTTAGCGTTCGTTGGCGTGGCGAGCCATCCGCTCCTGGATCTCCTCAACACGTATGGGATCCGACTGCTGATGCCGTTCTCCGACCGGTGGTTCTACGGCGATACGCTCTTCATTCTCGATCCCTGGGTGTGGGCGATCTTGGGGGCCGGCATTTGGATCGCGCGACAGGGGCGGAGAACGACGCGATCCGCGGTGGTTGCACTGCTCACCCTAGGCACCTACGTGGGGATCATGGCGGTCTCGAACGTCATCGCTCGCCGGGATGTCACCGAGACCCTTGAAGCATCGGGGGTCGGGCGGCCGGAGCGCATGATGGTCGCCCCGGTCGCGGTCAATCCCTTCGAGCGGTGGGTGGTGGTGCAGATCGGTGACGACTACCGTTTTGGGTGGTACCACTGGTTGCGGTCCGAACGATTGGACCTCATCCCACTCGTGTTGAGTCCCGAGCCCGCCGACTATCGGGCGACGGCGGCCACCCGGGGGCCCAGCGCCCGGATGTTCCTGAGTTGGGCGCGGTTTCCCTACTACGAAGTCGGTGAGGGTGGGGAGGGCACGGTGGTGTACATCGGCGACGCCCGCTATACACTCGACCCCGTGGGGTCGTGGGCGAGCGTGCGGATCGACCTCGGCGCGCGGTGACGGGAAGCGCGAAGGGGGCGACACCGATCGGTGTCGCCCCCCGTTCAGGCAACCGAGCCAGCTGCGCTCGCGGTCAGTCCATCGCGGCGGCAACCGTCACTTGTCCCCAAGGCGCGGCCTGCTCGCGGTTGTGGCGCTGAACGCCCTCGCGCGCTCCGGCGATGCCGCGGAGCACGCTGCGCTCGAACTCGGGCGTCAATGCGGTCGCGTCGGCCGCGAGCGACAGCGAGGCGACGAAATCGTTCAGATAGCAGCGCCGCTCGGACGGGCCGCCGTCTTTTCTCGCGAACATCCTGTTGTGCACGATCTCCACATCCACGCGGAGATAGTCCCGATATCTGAACACGCGGGCGACCACGTCGCCTCGGCCAATGCCGTCAGGGAACCGCACCGGAACCACCGAGCGGAGTCCGAACTCCTCCCCCTCGGTCACGACCGCCCCGTCGGGAGCCGAACGCTGGAGCAGGGCAGTCACCGCAGGGGCGAGCCGCTCGACCGCCTCGTCGAGCCGCTGATAGGCCAGCGATGAACCACTCTCGATGCAACTGTTCATGGCCAACTCCGCGTGCGTACCTCTGTCCGTGGGTCCCAAGGCATCTCCGCAGAGACACCGCCACCCGCTACCCGAATAATATAAGCGCCAAAAGCATGCCAGGCTTCCGGGCACCGGCCGCATCCTCCTAACCCATTGCAGCACAGTGACTTATCGTACGTTTTCGAGCCCTCCACGCCCCCCGGCGGGCGTTGCCACCATCGCATTTTGTCCGTGCGGCTGAACAGTTGCGGCACGGCCGAGGACATGGGGTGAGCGCTGTCACCTCATCGCACAGGGCCGATGATCTCCGCGGCTCGAAACAGGTCATCGGCTGCCTGCAAGATCTTGCCGCGAAGCCGCGGCGGGTACTCGGGGCGTTCGTCCAGGAACTGTCGCACGGTCCGAGCAACCGCGTCGGACGCGTGCCCGTCCAGCAGCGTATGGAGCCATCGGAGCGGGAAGAAGATGTCGCCCGTGCGCTGGATCTCCGCGACCAGCTCGAGGCCCGGCCGCACGTAGTGCTCGGCCTGGGCCGAGCGGAGCGGGTGGTTGAGACAGGCCATGGCCTCCAAAACCCACGCCTCCCGCTCACGGCTCTCGAGTCCTCGAAAGCTCGCGAACACCGAGTCGCGCACCCCAACGTCTGACGACAGGGCAGGCATCACGAACGCGAAGCGTGCCCGTCGATCGGGGTCGGCGATCCTCGCCAGCTGCTGTTCGAGTATCGCCGTCGCGGCTGGCACGCCTCGCACGGCCAGCGCCTCGGCAAGTGCAACATACTGGCGCTCGCCGAGCGGGAGGCCGGGTATCGCTTCGCGCTGGGCCCAGATCCGCTCCAACCGACCGACCGCCGGGGATGTCAGAGCCATCGACGTGAAGGCGTTGAAATACGCCGCCTTGAGGCTCATCGTGGTGCTCCGCCCAATGCCGGCCCACAGCGCCTGCTCCACTACCGGCGCCCGACGCACGCGCTCCTCTGCTGTCACGAACCGCCAATACGCCGGGCGGATGAACTCGAGGAGCTGCTGCGCGACTTGCTCGTCCGGTTCCGTCGCGAGGGCGGCAACGGCGGCATCGAGAAAGCTGCCCGGCGAAAGATCTCCGTAGAGCACGCCCTCCCACAGTGCCATCCAGGCCACGCTGCGGACGATGGGGTCGGCGATACGGGCCATGTGGGCCATCAGGTATTCGCGACTCCGCCCATCGAGGCGGACGTGCGCGTAGCCCAACCCGTCGGCGCCCGGTAGGACGAAGTCGATGTGTGCCAGCCCAATCGCCTCGGGCACCTCGGTGACTGCCGATCGTAGCCAGACGGGAATCCGTCGGACGGTGCCCGCAGTGCCGACAGCCACCTCAAGTGCCTGATTCCACGTCCGCCCACGAACGGCGGGATCTGCTTGTACGACCTCCATGCCGGACACGGTCCCATCAGCTCCCACCGAGAGCGTCACCTCAACCGTGGGCCTCCCCGACTCCTCGACCCACACGCGACTCCACGCGACGAGGTCCTCGTCGGTCAGCCGGTCGAGGATCGTGATGAGGTCTGGCCAGGACGCATTCCCGTAGGCCGCGTCACTGAGGTGACGCCGAAGCCCGTCGCGCATTGCATCCTCGCCCATGACGCGTTCGAGCTGACGCATGACGATCGGGGCCTTCTCGTAGATGATCGCGCCGTAGAGACTGCCCGCCTCGTCGAGGTTCTCCAGCTCCTGACGGATCGGGTTTGCACCGGCGGTGCGATCCACACCGTAGGCATCGGGGTGGTGCGCCAGGAAGAACCGCAAATCGTGATCGAGGGCTGGGAACGACGGATTGACGATCTTCGCTGCCATGAAGTTGGCGAAGACCTCCTTCATCCACACGTCGTCGAACCATCGCATCGTCACGAGATCTCCGAACCACATGTGCGCCGTCTCGTGTGCGATCACGCTCGCTCGATCCAGCTGTTGCACTTGGGTGGCGGATTCGTCGAGAAGCAGCGTCGAGGCCCGGTAGAGGATGGCACCGGGGTGCTCCATGCCTCGGTATTGGAAAGACGGCACGGCAACGAAATCGAATTTCTCGAAAGGGTAGGGCAGGGCGGTGTACGCTTCGAGCCAGCTCAGCGCGGCCGCGTGGAGATCGAAGATCGCGTCGCGGTTCCGCTCGAGCGCCTGCCGGTCGCTCTCCCGATGAAACAACCGCATCACACGGCCGTTTCGGACGGCTTCCTCGACCTGAAAGCGCCCCGCCGCGAAAGCGAACAGATACGTGCTGATGGGAAGTGTCTCTGCGTATCGGTATGTCGCGGTTGCTTCCGCGGAGTCGATCCCAACGAGCGCCGTGTTGGTGACGGCGGTCCACGTCGCGGGAACCGTCAACGTGAGGCGAAAGCGGGCCTTGAGGTCGGGCTGATCGAAACACGGAAATGCCGAAGAGGCTCGGTCGGGGACGAACAGCGAGTAGAGGAACTCCTCTTGGCGATTGAGGGCCCCATCGCCCGCGACAAAGGCAAGCGAGATCTCGTTCTCGCCCTCGACCAACCGATTGGCTGGCACGACGACGTGGCCGCCCCGAACCTGCAATGCCACGGGGGCGCCTCCGGCGGTCATGCCCGTGAGGCGGTCTGGCGGGCCGGTGAAATCGAGCACGACCGGGTGTCCGCGGTCCGCCAGATGAAATCGCACGGTCACGGTTCCGGTCACGGGGGAATTGCGGTCGGGCGGAATGGTCACGTCGACGGCGTATCGCACGGCGCTCAGTGTTGCCGCGCGATGACGGGCAAGCGCCAGGGAAACGCCGGGTGAGGTGTCGACCGCTGCGCGTTGGCAGGCACCGAGGGCCAACGGCACCAACGCCGCCATGAGGAGGGATGGTAGGCGGCGGGTCGCCGGGTCTCGGATGGGGATGTCACGTCCGCTCACCTGATGGCCTCGGCGGAGTTTGTGGCCTGGCCTGGCCCCATCGGCAGCCTCGTCGTACAATGCACGCGTATATGACGCCTTCAGCCGGCACGCCGCTACCAGTCCAGGACGCCCACGGGCGCTGGCTCAACAGTCTCCGGATCTCGGTCACCGATCGCTGCAATTTGCGCTGTCGGTACTGCATGCCGGAAGAAGACTACGTGTGGCTGCCCCGGGGGTCGATTCTCCACTTCGAGGAAATCGCTCGGCTGGTGCAGGTGTTCACAACCTTGGGCGTGACCAAGGTCCGGCTCACGGGAGGCGAGCCGTTGCTGCGGCACGATCTCCCCACATTGGTCACACAACTCAAGGCCAATCACCGTATTCGGGATCTCGCCATCACCACCAATGGGGTGATGCTGGCCCGTCATGCCGCGGCGCTCAAGGCGGCGGGGCTCGATCGGGTCACGGTGAGCCTCGACACGCTGCAACCCGATCGGTTCAAGCGTTTCTCGGGGCGCGCCCGGTTCACGGACGTGATCGAAGGCATCGAGGCCGTGCGCGCGGCGGGGTTCCGACGCACAAAGGTGAATGCGGTAATCGTGCGCGGCTTCAATGAAGACGAGCTGGTGGATCTGCTGGAATTCGGTCGGGAGCGGAGGCTCGAGGTTCGGTTCATCGAGTACATGGATGTGGGCGGCGCAACCCAGTGGTCGCCGGCGGATGTCGTGCCCCGTGCCGAGATCCTCGAGAGGCTCGACGCGCACTACGGGGGGACGACGCCGCTGCCCGACCCGTCCGATGGCCGAGCCCCGGCGGAGCGGTTTGCCCTTCCGAACGCTACCACGTTCGGCATCATCGCGTCGACGACCCGACCCTTCTGCGGGATGTGCGGGCGGGCCCGACTCACTGCCGACGGCATGTGGTTCATGTGTCTGTATGCTGATCGGGGCGTCGACCTGCGAGATCTGCTTCGCAGTGGCGCGTCGGACGACGAGATCGCCGCCAAGCTCGGAGCGGCCTGGCAAAAACGTACCGACCGGGGCGCGGAAGACCGACTGACTTCTGCCGACCGGGGACCGCTTTACCAATTGGATCGGCTGCGCCAGGATCCGCACCGGGAGATGCACACCAGAGGCGGGTGACCGGCTGTGTCGGAACGCGTGCAAAGAGCCCGACCGGCCTGAACCCTGAACGTGCCACACGGGAGCGTCGTGTCATGTCGTATCGTGCTCTGCTGATCGGGTTGTTGCTCGGGGTGATCGGTGCGTGCTCCAGCAAGAGCCCACCGCCGGATTTCGCTCCGGATCCGGGTTTGGTGGCGAACATCACCGAGCTCCGTCTGTCGACGGCGTCCGACGTCATCTGCCCGGGTCAGACCGTTCGCGCCGACTACGAGGCCGTGCTCCGAGATGGGACGGTGGTCCCCTTTGCCCGCTCGTATGACAAGGACCGACCGCCGGCGCTCCACGTGGTCTTTCTCAACCGCTACAGCCGCGAGGCGGTGAGCCAGGAGGACGGGGACTGGAGCACCGACCCCGATCCCCTGGTGAGTGGGATGAACGGCTTCGAGTTCCGCGTGGACCTGAAGGCGCGCCCCGAGTTGTCAGCCTCGACAGTAGTCGCCCCCGAGTATTCCTGTCTCCGCCACGCTTTCCGGTTCGTGGGTGCCACGGGCCGACCGGGCCGACCGGGGTTCTCGGGACCTGACGTGCTGCTGCGGCTCGCCGTGCTCCGATCGCCGTTCTACGAGCGTCTGTTGGTGCTGGGGATCGAGGTCGGAGATGCTCCGCCGTTCTTCGTGCTGCAGGATGCCGACGCGGTGCCGCCCGCCGACTGGTTCGTGATCGAGTCGATCGGTGGATCCGGGGGCCGGGGTGTGTCTGGGGCGGACGGTGCTGCGGGAGCCAAGGGAGCCGATGGCTGCCCGGGTGGTCGGGGTGGCGCGGGCGGCGCCGGTGGCAACGGCGGTCCCGGCGGCCCCGGTGGTCCGGGCGGACCGATCACGATCATCGCGCCAACGGACCAGCCGTTCCTGGCGGGGCTCGTGGACGGTCGCACAGTGGGCGGACGGGGCGGCCCCGGTGGGTCACCCGGCGAGGGCGGGCCGGGTGGGGCCGGCGGGACCGGCACCGTCGTGGATGCCCGTCGCTGCCCGGACGGAACGGCTGGACCGGCTGGAGCCGACGGCGCGGCCGGGCCGGATGGAGCGCCCGGCGGCCCCGGGGTGCGGCCCCGCGTGATCACCGTGAGCCCGCCCGACGTGTTCGGAACCAGGGCTCCCCAACGGCTACGGGCGCTTGTAGATTTCACGCGCAAATAGAAGCCTTTTCATCGGGGAGCGGGAAGCTGGGGAGCGGTTCGTCACGAGACAGCTGGGCAAGACGCGGAGCGCGGCGATCCACGCGGTCCGCCATCGTGGCGAATACCCTCCCGACGTCCCACTCCCGTTTTTTCTCGATACCCTCCGCAGCATGTGAGGAGACCTACTCGTGATCGTTTCCGTCCCCAAAGAATCTTCTTCCAACGAGCGACGGGTGGCGCTGACGCCCGATGTGGTGAAGCGCCTGGTCGCCCAGTCGGTCGAGGTGCATGTCGAACACGACGCTGGCATCGGCGCGGGTCATGCCGATGCGGCGTATGAGGCCGTTGGCGCCAAGATCGTGACCGACCGCGATGCCGTGTGGCGGCACGCCGACATGGTCCTGCGTGTCCAGCGCCCGATGCTGGCGAGCGAGGGCCGTGACGAAGTGGCGCTGCTCAAGGAAGGTGCCGTCGTCATCGGCATGCTGCAGCCACTCACGAACCACGCCCTGGTCAGGGCGCTCGCGAATGGGAAGGCTACGAGCTTCAGCCTCGAGCTGCTCCCCCGCATTTCGCGGGCGCAGAGTATGGACGTGCTCTCGTCGATGAGCACGATCGCCGGCTATCGCGCCGTGCTCCTCGCGGCGTCGCTGAACGCCAGGTTCTTTCCCATGCTGGTGACGGCGGCCGGCACGATCGCCCCCGCGAAGGTGCTGGTCATCGGCGCCGGCGTGGCAGGACTGCAGGCGATCGCCACGGCCAAGCGCCTCGGTGCCGTGGTGCAGGCCTTCGACGTGCGGCCGGCGGTGAAGGAGCAGATCGAGAGTCTGGGGGCCAAGTTCATCTCCCCGGAGGCTGGCGCCGTCGAGGGGGAGGGAGCCGGCGGGTACGCCAAGGAGCTGTCGGAAGATCAGCACAAACGCGAGTTGGAGTTCCTCCACGAGCATATCAAGAAGGTCGATGTGGTCATCACAACCGCACTGATTCCGGGCAAGCCGGCGCCGACGCTCATCACGGAGCAAATGGTGAAGGATATGCCGCCCGCGAGCATCATCGTCGACTTGGCGGCCGAAGCGGGCGGCAACTGCGAGCTCACCAAGGCCGGCGAAACCCTGGAAAAGCACGGCGTCACCATCATCGGACCGTTGAATCTGCCTGCCGGAATGCCAGTCCACGCCAGCCAGATGTACGCCAAGAACATGCATGCATTCCTGGGACTGCTGATCGACAAAGAAGGCAAGCTCCAGCTCAACTTCGAGGACGAGATCGTCAAGGGGACTTGTGTGACGCACGAGGGCAACGTGGCCCACGAGCGCGTTCGGCAGGTCGTCGAGGGAGGCAAGGGGTCATGATTGAGGAACTGGTCGGCCTATTGGTGGTCTTCGTGCTGGCGATCTTCGTCGGCTTCGAAGTGATCACCAAGGTCCCCCCCACACTACATACGCCGCTCATGTCGGGATCGAATGCGATCTCGGGGATCACGATCATCGGTGCGCTCATCATGGCGGGACGGAGTGACACGCGCATCGGCTCGATCCTCGGCGTCATCGCCGTGGCCTTCGCCATGATCAACGTCGTTGGCGGATTCATGGTCACGGACCGGATGCTCCATATGTTCAAGCGCAAGCCAGAGGAGCAGCGATGACCGCCGCCATCTCCAATCTCGCGTATCTGCTGGCGGCCGTTCTCTTCATCTTCGGCCTCAAGCGCCTGAGCTCGCCGGCCACGGCGCGGTCGGGCAACATGGTCGCGTCGCTGGGCATGCTGATCGCGATCGTGACGACGCTCCTGTTCGAGGGCATCCTCAACTGGCCGATGATCATCATCGGAATAGTGATTGGCTCCACCATCGGCCTGACGTTCGCCAAGACCGTGACCATGACGGCGATGCCGCAGATGGTGGCATTGTTGAACGGCTTCGGCGGTGGTGCCTCGGCTGTGGTGGCCAGCGCGGAATACGCCCGATACATCAACGCGGGCGGTGAGATCCCGCTCAATTTCGGGATCGCGATTCAGCTGAGTATCGTGATCGGCTGGCTCACGTTCTCGGGCAGTGTCATCGCTTTCGGCAAGCTGCAGGAGCTCGTCACCGGTCGGGCGGTGACCTATCCGCTGCAGAAGACGGTGAACGCAGTGCTGCTCACCGGCATGCTGCTCCTCGTCGTGACGCTGGTGGCCCAACCGGACAACGTTCCGCTGTTCCTGGCGCTCTCTGCAGCGGCATTGCTGTTGGGGATCCTGTCCGTGATCCCGATCGGCGGGGCCGACATGCCGGTGGTGATCTCGCTGCTGAACTCGTATTCCGGGTTGGCAGCGTCCATGACCGGGTTCGTGATCAACAACGAGGGATTGATCATCTCGGGGGCGCTCGTCGGTGCCTCGGGACTCATTCTCACGAACATCATGTGCAAAGCGATGAACCGGTCGCTGGCCAACGTGCTTTTCGGGGCGTTCGGGTCCACCGTGCAAGAGATCGGTGCCGGCGGGGATGGCGGTGAGAAGAGTTATCGCTCGCTCAGCCATGAGGATGCCGCGACCATGCTGGCGTACGCGAAGCAGGTTGTGATCGCCCCCGGCTACGGGCTCGCCGTGTCCCAGGCCCAGCACGCGGTTCGGGAGCTGGCCGACCTGCTTCAGGCCCGCGGGGTGATCGTGAAGTACGCGATCCATCCCGTGGCGGGCCGGATGCCGGGGCACATGAACGTGCTGCTGGCCGAGGCGGACGTGCCGTACGACCAGCTGTACGACATGGATCAGATCAATCCCGAAATGCCACGCACCGATGTGTCGGTGACCGTGGGCGCCAACGACGTGGTCAACCCGGCGGCGCGGCACGACACCACGAGCCCGCTGTACGGGATGCCGATTCTCGACGTCGACAAGGCCCACCACGCGATCGTCATGAAGCGAAGCATGCGGCCCGGATTCGCGGGCGTCGACAACGAGCTGTTCTATCTGCCGAACACGTCGATGCTGTTCGGCGATGCCAAGGACTCGTTCAAGAAGCTGATCGAGGCGGTCAAGGAAGTGTAGCCGCGTAGGCCGTGGGGCACGGCGGGACCTGGAGGCAGGAGACCGGTGTTCTCCTGCCTCCTTTCACGACCTGGCGAGAGGTTGGACCCGACGCGGTCGCTGCAATCCGCAGCGAGGTGCCGTCAGTCGTCCGGGTCAACCTGCCGCCGATCGCGCTTCGTCGCGGCGCGGCGGCGCTTGGCCTCGAGCCGAGCGCGACGAGCGGCGCGAGACACTGTGGTCTGCTTGCGGGGTTTGGGCTCGGTGAGCGCGCCCTCGACGATCTCCTGGAGTCGCTCGAGCGCAGCCTGGCGGTTCTGATATTGACTGCGTCGAGCCGCCGCCACGACGCGGAGCACGCCGTTACGATCGATCCGCGAGCCGAGGCGGCGCAGCAGTCGCTCACGTTGCCGGTCGGTCAGGCTTGGGCTCATCGCCACGCTCCACCGCACTTCGACCCGGGTGGACGACGTGTTGACGTGTTGGCCTCCCGGCCCGCCCGAGCGCGTGGCCCGGAACTGGAGTTCCTCGGTGGGAATCGCGAACTTCATTGCCATGGAAGATATGTGCGAACGCCGGAAGGTGGGTCTGCACGAGCAGGGGGTGGTGGGTCATGCCTGATGCCGTGACGAACGGACGGCCGTTAGCACTCGTGCTCTCGGGGGGAGGCGCGCGCGCCGCCTATCAGGTTGGGGCCGTGAACGCCATCGCCGAGCGGTTTCCGAATCTCTCGCTCCCGATTCTCTGCGGGGTGTCTGCTGGCGCCATCAACAGCGTGTACCTGTCGGCGCATCAGGGAACCCTCGGGCAGGCGGCCGCTGATCTCCGGAGAGAGTGGGGGCGTCTCACCCCCGACCGGGTGTTTGCCATCCGGCCGGTCCACCTCGGTCGGGCCGTCGCACGCTGGTTCTTCAACATGCTGCTCGCGCGCGAGCGGCCGCACTCCTCGCTGCAAGGGTTAATGGACATGTCCCCCCTCCGGGGCTTCCTCGCGGCGTGCATGGACGTCTCGGGGATCCAGCAGAACATCGATGCCGGTCGGCTACGGGCTGGGGCTGTGAGCACGACGTGCTACTCCACCGGGCAGACGGTCACCTTTGTGCAAGGCGCGAGCGACCTACAGCTCTGGGAGCGACACATGCGCGTTGCGGTGCGCACGCAGATCACCGCGCAGCATCTCTCCGCCTCGGCGGCAATTCCAATCATTTTTCCGGCCATCCGGATCGGGCAGGCGTACTACGGGGACGGTTCGGTGCGGCTCACCGCGCCGCTGGCGCCGGCCATTCATCTAGGTGCGCACAAGATCCTGGCCGTGGCTATGCGGGCGATCCCGCCGTCCCCTGGCTGTGATACCGGCTCGGAATCCTATCCGGTGGCAGCGGAGGTGTTTGGACTGCTACTGCACTCCATCTTTCTCGACTCGCTCGACGCTGACGCCGAGCGCCTCGAGCGCATGAACGCGCTCTTGGACGCGTTGCCCCCAGGGACGACGCCACCCGGGGGCATGCGACGCATCGACCTCATGCTGTTGCGGCCCTCGAGGGATCTCGGCCAGATGGCGCGCGGTCACACGCTCGACCTGCCGCGAATGGTGCAGTTCGTGGTTGCATCGATGGGAGGGGGACAGGCTCGCTCTCCGGACCTCCTGAGCTATCTGATGTTCGAGCCGGGCTACACCGGCGCGCTCATAGAGCTCGGGTATGACGACACCGTACGGCGGATGGACGAGATCGAGGCGTTTCTCGAGCACCCCTAGCGAAAGGGCCGGGACGATGGTAGTGCGCCGCCTCCCGCCTCGTGCTCACGGCTTCTTTGCGAGCGCCCGCAGGACGTAGAGGAGGATGCCGCCGTGCCGGTAGTACTCCACCTCGACGGCGGTATCCAGCCGAGCCAGCACGTCGAACTCGATGGCCGATCCGTCCTGTCGCGTCGCCGCAACCCGCACGGTCCCGCTGGGCGTCACGTCGGAGCCCGCCACACCGGTCAGCGCGTAGACCTCCCTGCCGGTCAGTCCGAGGGAGGCAGCACTCTCCCCATCGCGGAACTGCAACGGGAGCACCCCCATACCGATGAGGTTGCTCCGGTGAATGCGTTCGTAGCTCTCGGCGATAACGGCCCTGACGCCCAGGAGCGCGGTGCCCTTCGCCGCCCAATCTCGGGAGCTTCCCGATCCGTATTCCTTGCCGCCAAGGACGAGGAGCGGCGTTCCCGCCTCCCGGTAGCGCATGGCCGCGTCGTAGATACTGGTAACCTCTCCGGTGGGCAGATGCTCGGTCCAGTTCCCTTCCTTGCCTTCCGCCAGCTTGTTGCGGATCCGGATGTTGCCAAACGTCCCCCGCATCATCACGTCGTGATTGCCCCGTCGCGATCCGAACGTATTGAAGTCGACAGGTTTCACACCACGCTCGATGAGCCACCTGCCCGCGGGACTGTCCTTGGGAATGGCCCCGGCAGGCGAGATGTGATCCGTGGTCACGGAATCCCCGAGCCACGCCAGCACCCGCGCGCCCGTGACATCGTGGATCGACTCCGGCTGGATGGTCATCCCGTCGAAGAACGGCGGGTCGGCGATGTACGTGGACTGTGAATCCCACGCGAATCGTCCACCGGCTGCCTCCGGCACAGGAATGGCCTTCCACCGCGCGTCGCCGTCGAACACGCTGGCATATTCCTTTTCGAACATCGCCGGCGTGACGGCCCGCTCGACAGTCTGCTTGACCTCCAGCGGCGTTGGCCAGATATCGCGCAGGTAAATCGGTTGGCCACCTGATCCTGTCCCCAGGGGCTCCTGGGTCAGGTCGATGTCGATCCGGCCGGCAAGCGCGTACGCCACGACGAGCATGGGCGAGGCGAGATAGCTAGCACGGACGAGCGGATGAATTCTCGCCTCGAAGTTGCGGTTGCCCGAGAGGACAGCCGCGCAGACCAGCGCATATTGCGAGATCGCCTGAGCGATGGGCTCCGCCAACGGACCGCTATTTCCGATACAGGTGGTACAGCCATAGCCGACGAGGTGGAAGCCCAGGCTCTCGAGGGGCTCGGTCAGCCCGGAGGCATCGAGGTAGTCAGTGACGACCTTTGACCCCGGGGCGAGGCTCGTCTTGACCCACGGCTTCCGTGTCAGCCCGAGTTTCACGGCCTTCTGTGCCACGAGCCCGGCACCGATCATGACAGAAGGGTTGGACGTATTGGTGCAGCTCGTGATCGCGGCGATCACCACCGAGCCGTCATGAAGGTCGAATCGGCTCCCCGCGTATTCGACGTCCGCGGCGAACATGATCTCCGTCCCGGCGGCCGTGGCGACAGCAGGTGACTGGCCGCCCTCTCCGGACCAGCGCGCACCTTCGCGCGGCGGCACCTCTCTGACTGCTCCGGCCGGTACGAGATTCGGAAGCACTTGCCGGAATGTTGCTTTGACGTCGCTGAGCTTGACACGATCTTGCGGCCGCCTGGGTCCGGCGAGTGACGGCTCGACGGTCCCGAGATCGAGCTCGAGTACCGCAGAGTACTCGGGATCCGGTGTCGTCGGTGTGTGGAACAGTTGCTGTGCCTTGCAGTATCGCTCCACACGGGCTACCAGGTGTGCTGGGCGTCCGGTCCGCTCGAGGTACCGGAGCGTTTCGGCATCTACCGGGAAATATCCGATCGTGGCGCCGTACTCCGGCGACATGTTGGCGATGGTGGCCCGGTCGGCCAGTCCCAACGTGGAGAGCCCCGGACCGAAATACTCCACGAACCGACCGACCACCCCGAATTTCCGCAGCATCTGCGTCACGGTGAGCACGAGATCCGTGGCGGTCGCGCCTTCCGGCAGCTGCCCAGACAGCTTCATGCCGACCACTTCGGGGAGCTGCATGAAGTACGGCTGGCCGAGCATCACGGCCTCTGCCTCGATCCCGCCCACTCCCCAGCCCACCACGCCAAGCCCGTTGATCATGGTGGTGTGTGAGTCGGTTCCGACGAGAGTGTCGGGGAAGGCCACTGTCGTGCCGTCCTGTGTGACGCTCCGCACGACGCTCGCGAGGTACTCCAAGTTGACCTGGTGGACGATCCCGGTTCCCGGCGGAACCACCCTGAAGTCGTGGAATGCCTGCTGCGCCCAGCGAAGGAGTTGGTAGCGCTCACTGTTGCGCTCCATTTCACGCTCGACGTTGAGCCGGAATGCCGTCGGTGCGCCGAAGAAGTCCACCTGCACCGAGTGGTCGATCACCAGATCGGTCTGCACCAACGGGTTGATCAGGTCGGGATCGCCCCCCAGCGCCGCGATGGCGTCACGCATTGCGGCCAGATCGACCACCGCCGGAACCCCGGTGAAGTCCTGCAAGACCACTCGAGCGGGCATGAAGGGGACTTCGACCGACCGATCCGGTTCCGGACGCCACCCGGCGACGGCCTCGACATGCTCCTCTTCGACGATGCCGTTCCCCGCGTGCCGCAGGACGTTTTCCAACAGCACGCGAATCGAGAAGGGCAGGCGATCCAGCTCTGCCAGTCCCCGATCGGCGAGGGCTCCGAGCCGGTAGTAGGTGAGTGTCCCTTCGGGGACGTCGAGGGTCGATCGGGCGCCATATGGATTCGTCATGTCGAGCTATCGGATAGGAGTTCGCAATGGAGGAGTGATGAAGAGTAACACGGATGACCGCGACGGTGGGAGCGTGCGTCTGCCGACGCACCGGGTGGCAGGTCACGCACGCGCGGGGAAGAAAGGCGGCCCCAGCGCCGAACTTCCGACATCGGGGCCGCCGAGCGGACGGAGATCCGCTATCTACCCGTAGTTCCTGAGCGCCCAACCCGTGTCCCGTCTGCCCAGCAGCTGCGGGTCAACGGCTCGCGGCGCGTTCAGACGCTTCATCCGCTGCGAAGCGCCTGTTGCCATGAGCCCCGAGAGGTCCCCACACCACCCTACCGTTGGACACAGGCCCCCTCGAACGCACTGTGAACATGCTGCGGCGTGGCTGAAGGGACGATGAATTCAACGTGAAACCGGCGGACCTCGCGTGCCGCGCGCAGGCTGCTATCTTTGCAGTCGCCGCTCGCCTGTATCCCGGGAGATCCACCTTCATGAGCGACTCCGCCGTCGCCGCTCGAACCGTGTTGGACCAAGTCTGCATCAATACCGTCAGGACGCTCGCCATGGATGCCGTGGAACGGGCCACGTCGGGGCATCCGGGCACGCCGATGGCGCTGGCACCGCTCGGTTACGTGCTCTGGACCCGGCACCTCCGCCACAGCCCCGCCGATCCGACCTGGCCCGGCCGTGACCGGTTTGTCCTCAGTTGCGGGCACGCGTCGATGCTGCTCTACAGCCTCCTGCATCTGAGCGGATACGACCTGTCCCTGGACGACCTGATGGCTTTCCGCCAGTGGGAGAGTCGTACGCCGGGACATCCGGAACACGGAATGACGCCCGGGGTGGAGACCACCACGGGGCCGCTTGGGCAAGGGTTCGGCAACGCCGTGGGAATGGCGCTGGCCGCCGCGCACCTCGGGGCGATCTTCAATCGCCCGAGGCACCGCGTCGTGGATCAGCGCGTCTATGTCCTGCTCAGTGATGGGGATCTCATGGAGGGGATTTCCCACGAGGTGGCCTCGCTGGCGGGGCATCTGAGGCTCGGGAACCTCGTGGCGCTGTTCGACGACAACGGGATCACGATCGACGGGCCGACGTCTCTTTCGTGCAGCGACGACGTGGCCCGTCGCTTCGAGGCCTACGGATGGCACGTCCAGCGTGTGGCCGACGGGAACGATCTCGATGCGATCGATCGGGCGCTCGACGCTGCCAAAGCAGAGCAGGGACGTCCTTCCTTCATCATCGTGCGGACACACATCGGTTACGGCAGTCCCAACAAACAGGACACTGCAGCGGCGCACGGCTCGCCGCTCGGCGAGGAGGAGGTCCGGCTCGCCAAGCGGGGGCTCGGATGGCCATACGACAAGCCGTTCACGGTTCCCGCCGAGGCTCTCGCCGAGTGGCGGCGGTGCGTGCCTCGCGGTCAATCGCTCCAGGCCGAGTGGGATGCAGCTGTGGCTGCCTACGCGGACGCGGAACCGGAGGCGGCGGCGGAGCTCCGGCGCCGGCTCGGGGGTAGGCTACCGGACGGATGGGAGCAGACGCTGCCCACCTTCGGCGCGTCAGATGGACCGATGGCCACTCGTACGGCGTCGGGAAAGGTGCTAAACGCGGTGGCGTCAGCCATTCCGGAACTCCTTGGGGGGTCGGCTGATCTCGCGGGGTCGAACGACACTCTCGTCAAGGGCGCTCCTGATCTGGGCCCGAATCATCTCGGTGGCCGAAACGTGTACTTCGGCATCCGCGAGCATGGTATGGCATCCGTCATGAACGGCATGGCGTTGCACGGGGGCGTCATACCGTACGGCGGCACGTTTCTCGTGTTCTCCGACTACATGCGCCCGGCCATCCGGCTTGCCGCCATGATGGGCCTCAGGGTGATCTACGTGTTCACCCACGATTCGATCGGGCTCGGTGAGGACGGACCGACCCACCAGCCGGTCGAGACGCTCACGGCGCTCCGCGCGATCCCCAACTTGACCGTGATCCGTCCGGGTGATGCCGCCGAGACGGTCCAGGCGTGGCGGGTTGCGCTCCGCGGTCACGGCCCGGTGGCGCTGGTGCTGACCCGACAGAAGGTCCCCACCCTCGATCGCACCATTCTCGCCGATGCCGAGGGGCTCGTTCGAGGCGCCTACGTGCTGGCCGATCCGGAGGACGGTCCTCCGGAGGTCATTCTGCTCGCCAGCGGTTCCGAGCTGGCGCTCGTCGTCGATGCCGGTCGGCGCCTGTCCTCGATGAGTGTTCGCGTCCGAGTGGTCAGCGTCCCGAGCCTGGAGTTGTTCCGCGCACAGCCGGAGGAGTATCGCCGTCAGGTGCTTCCGCCGGCCGCGCGGGCGCGCCTCGCGGTCGAGGCGGCGGACATGACGCCGTGGCATCCGTGGGTGGGCGACGGCGGCGAAGTGCTCGGCATGGCGTCCTTCGGCAAGTCGGCACCATCCCAAAGGCTCTTTTCCGAATTCGGCCTCACGCCGGAAGTCGTCGTCGACCGAGTGCGTCGGCTCATCGGTACATGACCCCCGTCGCCCAGCTCCAGTCAGCCGTGCGAGCTCGGCTGGCCCGCCTCGATGCGGAGCGCGTACTCCCAAGGCTGTGGGAGGCCGACCCGACTGTGTGGCAGTGTGGTCCTGGCACACCTGAGCTCGCGGACCGTCTGGGGTGGCTCACGGTGGGATCTTCGGTGGCAAAGGAGCTTGGGAGTCTCAGCGGATTCGCTGACCAGGTGCGCCGCGACACGGATCGCGTGGTGCTTCTCGGTATGGGTGGCTCGAGCCTCGCCGCCCAGGTCCTGTGGCAGGCGTTCGGACGGCGGCTACGGTGGCCGGTGTTTCGGATGCTCGACAGCACCCATCCGGGCGCGATCCACGCGGTAGAAGCGGGCGGCGATCTGGCGAGCACCCTCTTCATCGTCGCCAGCAAATCGGGCACGACTATCGAGACCGACGCCCTGTTTCGATACTTCTGGACGCGCTGTCAGGGGCGCGGCGATCGATTCGTGGCCATTACCGATCCCGGAAGCCCACTCGAGCGACTCGCCCAGGCGCGGGGGTTCCGGCGGGTGTTCCGCACCCCGCCCGATGTGGGGGGACGGTTTTCAGCGTTGTCCTTGTTTGGCATGGTGCCGGCGATGCTATTCGGCGTGCCCGTCGGACGTCTGCTCGAGCGCGCCGAAGGGATGGCGCACCGCTGCGGACCCACAACGGCGATCGCCGACAACCCTGGCGCCGCGCTGGGCGTTTCGCTTGCCGAAGCCGCACTTGGCGGGCGCGACAAGCTGACCTTGTTGCTCCCGGATCGTCTCCAGGGGTTTGGGTTGTGGGTGGAGCAGTTGATCGCCGAGAGCACCGGCAAGAACGGGCAGGGCATTCTCCCGGTGACCGGCGAGCCGGTCCAGGCGGCGCTCCGGCATGGTGATCAGCGTTTATACGTGGCCGTCGAGATGGGCGAGGTCTTCCGTGGGTCCTGGCAGGCGCACATCAGGCAGCTGGAGGCGAAGCACCACCCGCTGGCTCGCCTGCGTCTCGACGATCCGTACGATCTCGGCGCCGAGTTTTTCCGGTGGGAGATGGCCACGGCAGTCGCCGGCGCCGTGCTCGGCGTGAACCCGTTCGATCAGCCAAATGTCGCCGAGAGCAAGGCCATCACGAGCCGGATCTTGCGAGGCGGACATGGTTCCGATCCACCGCTGCTTCGACGGGCGGAGCTGCTGCGATTCTTCGACGGGGTCAGACCCGGGGACTACGTTGCGGTGCAGGCGTTTCTTCCGCCGGACGAGCACAGCGAGTTCCATGTGCGCCGCCTGTGTTCGGCCCTCCGGGACCGGTTGGAGGCGGTGGTCACGGTGGGCTACGGGCCGCGCTACCTTCACTCCACGGGCCAACTCCACAAGGGGGGTCCTCAGCGCGGTCACTTCATCCAAGTGGTGACCCAGCTTGGTGACGACATTCCGGTGCCCGGAACCGACTACACGTTCGGACGGCTGATCGCTGCGCAGGCGGCGGGGGACTATCAGGCCCTGACCAGCCGGGGCCGACCGGTCATCCGGGTGAGCGACCCCGAGGATCTGCTCGCGCTGATGTGACGGCAATGGATGACCTCAAGCGGCGTGCGGCAGAGCAAGCGGCCATGCGGGTGGCCTCCGGGATGGTGGTCGGATTGGGCACCGGCTCGACAGCCGCCTTCGCAGTCGATGCGATCGGGGCCCGACTGGCGCGGGGAGAGATCCGTGACATCGTCGGTATTCCCACGTCCAACCGCACTAGGCATCTGGCCCTACAACGCGCGATTCCCCTCACGACGCTGAACGAGCGGCCACACATCGACCTCACTATCGACGGCGCCGACGAGGTCGATCCCCACGGCAACCTGATCAAGGGGGGTGGCGGTGCGCTGCTGTGGGAGAAAATCGTTGCCACGGCGACTCGGATCTACCTCATCGTTGTGGATCGGTCCAAACTCGTACCGGTGCTCGGTCGGCGCGTCGCGCTCCCGGTCGAGGTGATGCCGTTCGGATGGCGCACCCATGTCGAGACAGTCCGGGCACTGGGTGCGGAACCGGTGCTCCGCATGGGTGCACAGGATGAGCCGTTCGTTTCCGACGGAGGGCACTTCATCCTCGACTGTCGCTTTGCTGAGGGAATCCCCGATCCCCATCTCGTAGACCACGAGCTTCGGGCCAGGCCCGGCGTGGTCGAAACCGGACTGTTTCTTGGCATGGCGCCCGAGGTGATCGTCGGCGGGCACGACTCGCTGTGAGCCGCTACGCGAGCATCGTGGTCGGTATCCTGGTGGCGGCGGTCTGCGTGCGGCTCGGCGTCTGGCAACTCGATCGCCTGACGCAACGCAAGGCCAGCAACGCCATCGTGCGGGAGCAGCTGACAGCTCCGGTCTTGGCCGTCGACGACCCAAGGGTGTGGGCGGACCCGTCGGCCACCGACGTCCTCCGCCATCGCCGAGTGACCGGGACGGGTGTCTATGACTTCGAACGCGAGGTCATGGTGATGGCGCGGGTCCACCGTGGCGTGCCCGGCGTCCATGTCGTGACGCCCCTCAGGATCACCGACGATCTCGCCGTTCTCGTGGAACGAGGGTGGGTGCCCGCATCCGACGGGAAACGCCCGGCAATTGATCTGGCGGAAACCGGAGACACGGTGCTCGTGTCGGGGGTGTTCGTCACGCCGGGCGAAGGCGCAACGGCGCAGAGCGCGGATCCCGGGTGGCCGCGGTACGTGACGGGCCTGAACGTCACGGTACTGTCGGCTGCCTACTCTTACCGTCTCGCACCACTGATTCTGCGACGGACCGAGCTTCCCGCGACCGCACCAACCGACATGCGTGCAATCCCGCTTCCTCCAATGACCAACGGACCGCACCTGTCGTACGCAGCGCAGTGGTTCGCGTTTGCGACCATCGCCCTCGTCGGATCGTTCATCGTGTTCCGGCGGCAGGGTCGATGGGGCGTCACGGTTTCTTGACACGGTTCGCCCCGCCATACAGACTCGCGTAGCATCCGACGCGCACCTCGGACAAGGAGCACTTTCGTGTACACGCGACGCGGTTTCGTCCGTTCGATGTTCGGCGCAGCAGCGATCACGTTACCCGTGTTTCGCGACGACGGTCTGCACAGGATCGCCGCGCTGGGCGGAGCGACGGCAGGCCGGACGCCGGAAGACGTGGCACAGGACGAGAGTTTCTGGTTTCAGGTTCAGCAGGCGTTCACCGTGGATCGGACACTCGTGAACTTGAACAACGGGGGGGTGTGTCCCAGCCCCAAAGTGGTGCAGGACGCGTTGCGCCGATACTTGGAATTCTCCAATCAGGCGCCGGTCCACACCATGTGGCGTGTGCTGGAACCCCAGGTCGAGGGAGTGCGCCAGCGACTCGCCGGGGAATTTGGATGCGACACCGAGGAAATGGCGATCACGCGGAACGCGAGTGAAGCGCTGGAAAACGTGCAGTTAGGCATCGAGTTGGGACCCGGGGACGAGGTACTGACTACGGACCAAGACTACGGCCGAATGCTCACGACCTGGGACCAACGCCGACGCCGTGATGGGATCGTGGTGAAGTCAGTGTCGTTTCCGGTGCCGCCTCCTTCCATGCAGTTCCTCGTCGATGTGTTTGCCGACGCGATCACGCCCCGCACCCGGGTGATCCATTTCTGCCACATCACCAATCTGTCTGGGCAGATCTTTCCCGTGCGCGACATTTGCCGGCTGGCGAGAGACCGAGGGATTCCGACGATCGTGGACGGTGCCCACGCGTTCGCCCATTTCCCGTTTACGCGTGACGACCTCGAGTGCGACTACTACGGCACGTCGCTGCACAAGTGGCTTCTCGCCCCGCACGGGACGGGGTTTCTCTACGCAAAGCGTGAGAACATAGCCAAAGTCTGGCCGTTGATGGCGGCGCCGGATTCGATGAACGACGACGTTCGGAAGTTCGAGGAGATCGGTACGCACCCCGCGGCGAATCACAACGCCATCGCCGAGGCGCTGACGTTCCACCAGGGGATCGGTGTGGAACGCAAGGCAGCCCGGCTGCGCTACCTCCGCGATCGTTGGATGCGGCGCCTCGAGGGGCAGCGCGGTATTCAGCTCCACACGAGTTTCGATCCGGCTATGGCGTGCGGGCTCGCTAACGTGGGAATAGAAGGGGTGGATCCCGGCGCCCTGACCGCCTTCCTGTGGGGGCGCTTCAAGATCATCGTCACGCCCATCAATCACCCGGCGTGCACGGGCATTCGTGTCACACCCAACGTCTACACGACCTTGGAGGAGGTGGACCGGTTCGGTGATGCCATGGAGGGAGTGATCCAACACGGGTTGCCGGCGTAACGGGAGGGCACGATTCCAGGTGGGTCGGAGCCCGCTCTGATCCGGTCCGCACGCCTCAGTGCACTCGTGTCACCCGACAAGCCCCGCGAGCTCCTGTTCGGGGGAGGGCCGTCAGGGCGCCAGTTGGTCGAGGGACATCATCAACGTGAACCCGGCGATGAACCCGATCGTGGCGACGTCGACGTGTCCGCTCCGGGTTGTTTCCGGCAGCAGCTCCTCCACGACGACATACAGCATTGCCCCTGCGGCGAACGCCAATCCGATCGGCAGCGTCACCGTACCGAGCGTGACGAAGACGGCACCTGCCACGGCCGCCACGGGCTCCACAGCGGCCGAGAGTTGGCCGTACCACAGCGCTCTACCGCGGCTCACGCCGTCGCGCCGGAGCGGGAGGGCGATGGCGAGCCCTTCGGGGATGTTCTGGAGTCCGATGCCGAGCGCCAAAACAAGCGCGCTGCGAAGGTCGCCCTGTCCGAAGCCGAGCCCAACGGCGAGGCCTTCTGGGAGGTTGTGGATGGTGATGGCCGCCATGAGCAGTGCGGATCGGCGCCAGGCTACGCTCGGTCCCTCTCGGCGCGCCTCGTTCGGGAACTCCGGGTGGAGATGGGGAACGATACGGTCCATCAGATACATCACGGCCGCTCCGAGCATGAGGCCCGGAACCACGCGCAGCACGCCACCAACGGCGAGCGCCGGCACCAGGAGTGACCAGCAGGCTGCCGCGACCATGATGCCACCCGCCCCTCCCATCATCGCGTCCATCACCCTGCGGTTCACCTGCCTGACGAACAAGACGGGCAGCGTGCCGAGCAGTGTGAGAAACCACGTGCCGAGTCCACCCAGGGCAGCCTGCTCCAGACTCGAAAGCGATGCGAACCAGTCCCACATGAAGAGTGCGCTCCGATAGTATGGGTGACTCGGGTTGTCTAGCAGTCCCAGCGTGAAGGAATGGTAAAGTCTCTTCTAATCGCGCATCAAGGCGCAAGGTCGTACTTGACCGGTCTCCCTTCCCGCCCCAATCTGTTCGATCGGGGCCACAGGAGGCGAGTCGTGTCCAAGTACAAGGGCCGCAAGATCGGAACGAAGAAGCTCAAGCCGGAAAGCATGATGATGAGCTACGGGTACGACCCGACGCTCTCCGAAGGGGCAATCAAATGCCCCATCTTCCAAACGTCCACCTTCGTGTTCAAGACCGCCGAAGACGGGAAGGCGTTCTTCGAGCTCGCGCTCGGCCTCAGGGAAAAGGGACCGACCGAGGAGTTGGGGCTCATCTACAGCCGCCTCAACAACCCGGATCTCGAGATCCTCGAGGACCGACTCACCCTGTGGGATGAGGGCGACGAAGCGGCCGTGTTCCAAAGCGGGATGGCGGCGATTACCACGAGCCTGCTCGCCTTCCTGCGGCCGGGTGACGTGCTGCTGCACAGCGATCCGCTCTACGGGGGCACCGACTACTTGATCAAACACTATCTGCCGCAGTTCGGGATCGACGTGGTCGGGTTTCCCGCGGGGGTCCCGACCAGCGAGGTGACCGATGACGTCCGCCGGCGGGTGAACGAGCGGCGGGTGCCGGTTGTATTGATTGAAACCCCCGCGAATCCCACCAACCGGCTGGTCGACATTGCGGGAACGGTGGCCCTGGCGCGATCGCTAGGATCCGGTGGTGACGTCCCGGTGGTGATGGTGGACAACACCTTCTTGGGGCCGCTGTTCCAGCATCCGCTCAAGCACGGTGCCGACCTCGTCCTCTACTCGGCGACGAAGTTCCTCGGCGGGCACAGCGACGTCGTCGCAGGGGCGTGCATCGGTCGCGAGGACGTGGTGAAACGCATCCTGACGCTCAGAACCTTCATGGGCACTGCCGCGGATCCGTGGACGGGCTGGCTGCTCCTGCGAAGCCTTGAGACACTCAAGATGCGGATGACAGCGCAGATGAAGAATGCGCAGTACGTGGCGGCGTTCCTGGCCGAGCATCCCAAAGTGCGGCGGGTCGAGTACCTGGGTCTGTTGGCCGACAACGACCCTATGTACCCGGTGTACCGCAAGCAGTGTCTCGCCGCGGGGTCGCTGATCGCGTTCGAGATCGATGGTGGGGAGAAGGAGGCGTTCGCGTTTCTGAATGCGCTCCAGCTCGTCAGCCTCGCCGTGAGCCTTGGGGGCACGGAGTCGCTGGCTGAGCATCCCGCCTCGATGACTCACGCCGACGTCTCGCCCGAGGACCGGGTAGCGATGGGCATCACGCCCGCACTGGTGCGCCTCTCGGTCGGTGTCGAGCACTACGAAGACCTGATCGCCGACATGGAGCAGGCGCTCGGGGCCGTGGGTGGTGGCCGGACCGTTACGCGAGCAAAACAGAAGACGCTAGTGCGGTAGAACGGCTCCCTGATGGGAGGTCGGAACGAGAATCGCGCGCCGTGGGTGGGCGCGCGATTCTCGTGTTCGTGCGGCACGAGACCCATGGGCCGCTTCGGGCTCGGTCAGTTCGTCAGGCTGTGTCCACAGAGCGATCCACCGATATTGAACGTCGTGAAGTTGACCGACGCGTCGACGGCGCAGGATCCCGCCCGACCGTCGTCTGCGCTGTAGAGAAATCCACCCTGCATGTCGTACGTCCCTGACACCTGCATATCACCGCCGATGGTGATGTCGCCACTGATCTTGATGTGGGGGTCGCCGTCGACGGTGAACGTGATCGTGTTGTACACGATCCCGCAGTTGCTGACGGTCTCCGTGAGGCTGAACGAGATGCCGGTCGCCGTTTCGTCCGCACTACCCGACACGCTGACGGAGCCCCCGGCGGGGCATGTGGCCGAGCTGGTTGGGATCGGGACCGCCATGACTTCGGGCGGCGAGACGGTGGCCGGTGCGCTCGGCGATCCCAGCGCGTCGGCGACTGCCGTTTGCAGTTGTGCGAAGATCTCCGCGGCCTCTGCCTGCGTGAGGGGGTCGCCGCTGTTCGTGCCTACGTCGCTTCCGCACCCTGCGAGCACCAGCGCCAGCGCGCCGACGGTGCCGGTCAATCGGGTGATCCGTCGCATGTGTCCTCCACGAGGTTGGGGCCGGCCCCTATACTGGCAGGCGTCAAAGATAATTGGTGTGACGGTGATCACTCGCCAGACGAAGGCGGGAAGTGCCGAAACGATGATCGGTTGGGCTATTGTGGCGACGGGGTCTGTCTATGGCCGCCAGCTGGGCTGGATGTCCTGAACCACTGATACTCCTGCAGCGCCGCGACCGGCGATGCGCCGGTCCGCGCGGTAGGTCGCCACCGTGGTCGTGCTCTTGATGGCGTAAATCAGTAGGTTCCCCTGTCCGTCGAATCCCGTGAGCACGATCTCTGTCCCGTCGGGCGACCAGTCGGCACCCAGCAGGTCAGTATTGAAGTCGCATACGGCTTCGTCGGTCACCTGGACTTCACCCGAGCCGTCCGCATTGATGCGCCAGCCGTCGAGCGAGCAGTATTGGCCTGCCGCCAGATTGCGGGCGAAGAAGATCTGGCTGCCATCCGGCGAAAAGAGCGGCACACCATCCTCATCCGGTCCGGAAGTGAGCTGCGTGGGATCGCCACCTGTGCGCGGAATAGTATACAGCTTGGCAATGAAGGTCCGGGGATCCGCCGCGGAGAACACCAGGAGGCTGCCGTCGGGTGACCAGTCGAGGCCGCCGATGATGATAAGCGGTCCGTTTCCGACATCCATGAAGTCCGGCGACAGCGGCTGCACGTCGGTTCCGTCGAACAGCGACGTGTAGATCCGGCTCGTGCCCGCCGAATCGCGCACGAAGGCGAGCCGGTCGGGATTCTGGGGATCCCAGGCGAACTCACCCGGGCCGGTGTTTCGATTCGTCCGGTCGAAATCCGTGACGAACACCTTGCCCTGACCGTCGCCGATTCCTTCCAGCGAGGGGATGGGGCCATCCACGTTGGGGACGACGCACACGTCGATCTCCGTGAACTGGTCGCCGCACTCGAACGCCAGATGCCTGCCCGTGGGGTTGTAGCGCGGGAACCACGTGCTCGTGTCGGTCGCGGAGGTCAGATGGGCCAGTTCGGTGCCGTCGGGCGAAATGACGTGGAGCTGGTTGGCCACGCCAAAACCGCCGCCGGCCGCATACGTGATGCGGGTCCGGTCGGGCGACCACCGTGGATTGGCGAAGTCGGCGCCCTCGGAGGTGATGTTCACGCGGTTGGTGGCGTCGGGGTCGGATCGGAAGATGCCGAACGCTCCGCCCACCGAGTCGCCCGCGAAGAGGATCTGTGCCGGGGGCTGCGGAATCGTACTCACGACGACATACAGGGTATCCGGTCCGCCCGGATTCTCGGCATACAGCGTGTCGATGGTCGTATTCGCCGGTGGGGGCGGCAGATTCACAGTGGCGAAAGTCCCCTCGATCGAGTCCGCCACGATGATCGCGAACCGATCGCCCGGGCTGAGCGTGAAGCCGCCGAAGAGCGTGACGTCAAGGGTTCCGGTGAGCGTCGCGAGGCCGGAGACGTCGAGCTGGTCGTAACCGGTTCCCGGGAGCGTTCCACCCAGTTCGATGTTGTACGTCGAGACGGGATCCTGCGCGAAATCGCCGACGATCGACAGGATGCCCGGTGAGGTTCCGGGGCTCACGTCGCCGGCAAAGGGTCCCGAGGTCACGGCTGTCACGTCGAGTGTGGCGGTACCCTGCAACACCGCACCGGCGAGATGATTGACGGTCGAGCCCAGCGCTAGCGTACCCGTCAGCAGATCGACGGTGTCGGAGTTGGTGACCGCCGTGCTGATGGTGAACACCCCGGTGCCGGTGGTGCGGGTGAGGCGCCCGTCATTGAGGAGCGTGGGGAGCGTGCCCCCATTGTAGACCAGGGCCCCGTCGGCCTGGAGCGTGAGCGTCGCGCCCGCCTGGTTGTGCAGCGTGGCGCCGTTGGTGACGACCAGGGCCCCAGTGCCGGCCGCGTCCCATACCCCGGTGCCCTGGTTGGTGAGTGTGCGGCTGTCGAGGAACTTGGCACCCGCCCCCGTGATCGTGAGCGTGGCCCCCGGGCCCACCCGGGTCGTCCCCGCCCCGCTCAGCGTCCCGCCGCTCCAGGTGAAGCTGGTGGTCGCGACCAGCGTGTCGGGCCCGCCCTGCGTGCCCCCGCTCAGCACCACATCGGTCGCCGTGGCCGTGGCCCCGTTGGCCACGCTCATCGTGCCGGCGCTGATCGTGGTGGTGCCGGTGACGGCATAGGCCCCGCCCACGGTCACCGCCCCGCCGCTCACGGTCACGTTGCCCGGGCCGGTGAGCGGGCCGCTGAGGTCGTGGGTGCCGCCCGTGAACTCGAGCGTGCCTCCCGCCTCCACGCCGAGGGGAGCACTGACGGTGCCGTCGTTGCCGAGTTGCAGCGTGCCGCTGGTGACGCCGATGCTGTCGGTCGAGACCAGCGCGGTGCTGATCAGGAACACCCCGGTGCCGGTGGTGCGGGTGAGGCGCCCGTCATTGAGGAGCGTGGGGAGCGTGCCCCCATTGTAGACCAGGGCCCCGTCGGCCTGGAGCGTGAGCGTCGCGCCCGCCTGGTTGTGGAGCGTGGCGCCGTTGGTGACGACCAGGGCCCCAGTGCCGGCCGCATCCCACACCCCCGTGTCCTGATTTACCAGGGTGCGGCTGTCGAGGAACTTGGCACCCGCCCCCGTGATTGTGAGCGTGGCTCCCGGGCCCACCCGGGTCGTGCCCGCCCCGCTCAGCGTCCCGCCGCTCCAGGTGAAGCTGGTGGTCGCGACCAGCGTGTCGGGCCCGCCCTGCGTGCCCCCGCTCAGCACCACATCGGTCGCCGTGGCCGTGGCCCCGTTGGCCACGCTCATCGTGCCGGCGCTGATCGTGGTGGTGCCGGTGACGGCATAGGCCCCGCCCACGGTCACCGCCCCGCCGCTCACGGTCACGTTGCCCGGGCCGGTGAGCGGGCCGCTGAGGTCGTGGGTGCCGCCCGTGAACTCGAGCGTGCCTCCCGCCTCCACGCCGAGGGGAGCACTGACGGTGCCGTCGTTGCCGAGTTGCAGCGTGCCGCTGGTGACGCCGATGCTGTCGGTCGAGACCAGCGCGGTGCTGATCAGGAACACCCCGGTGCCGGTGGTGCGGGTGAGGCGCCCGTCATTGAGGAGCGTGGGGAGCGTGCCCCCATTGTAGACCAGGGCCCCGTCGGCCTGGAGCGTGAGCGTCGCGCCCGCCTGGTTGTGGAGCGTGGCGCCGTTGGTGACGACCAGGGCCCCAGTGCCGGCCGCATCCCACACCCCCGTGTCCTGATTTACCAGGGTGCGGCTGTCGAGGAACTTGGCACCCGCCCCCGTGATTGTGAGCGTGGCTCCCGGGCCCACCCGGGTCGTGCCCGCCCCGCTCAGCGTCCCGCCACTCCAGCTCATGGCGCCCAGGATGTCCACGGTGCCGGCACCGGTGACCTCGCCACCGCTCAGATCCGTGACGACGGTCGGGCCGAACGTGGCTGCGCTGTCGACGGTGAGTGTATTGCCGGGCTGAGCAAAGATCTGCGTTCCCACACTGCCGCCCATTTCGAGCGCCTTCACCGTTGCTGCCACGTCGAGCGTCACCGTGTAGTTGCCATCCTGCCGGATGTACACCGTGTCGCTTGGGGCCGGAGGTGCCCCGGAGCTCCATTTGGCGCCGTCGCTCCAGTTGCCGTCCACCGGGCTGATCCAGAACACGCCGCCGGTTGCCGAGGTGATATCGAAGCCGAGGCTCGTCTCGGGCACGAGGGAAAGGATGGTGGCTTCGAGCGTGTACCCAACGCCGGGCTGATCGATGCTGAGTCCCGTGAACGTCGCCAATCCGCTCATGGCGGATACCGTGGTCGTGCCGGACAGCGTGCCGCCACCTGGGTTGTTGGCGATGGCCACCGAAACCGACGCTGTCGTCGACGGCACGATGTTGCCGAAGCCGTCCACGACGGCGACCACGAAGTCGGGAATCGCTGCTCCGACCGAGGTACTGGTGGGCTGGCTTTGGAATGCCACCGCGGCTTCTGACCCCGGCGCTGCGGTGGCGGTGAACGGCAGCGGTGAGCCGGCGAGCCCGGCGCTAGTCGCGGTTGCCGTCTGCGTTCCCGCAACCGTACCCAGTGTCCACGCGCTCTGGGCGAGGCCGGCTGCGCTCGTCGTGGCCGCCGATGGCGCGAGCGAGCCGCCGTCGGGGGTGGCGAAGGCGACCGCGGTCCCGCTCACCAGATTGCCGAACAGGTCCGTGGTGCGAGCCACCAAGGGCTGTCCCAATGCTGCACCGACGGTTCCGGCTTGTGCATTCCCGCTCACCAGCTCCAATACTGCGGCCGGACCGGGCACACCGGTGGCAATGAAGGTCACGCTCGGCGCGGCGGGACTTGGCAGCGCACTCGAGTCGGCGGAGGAGGGCGTCCCGCCGATGAGCGTTGCCACAACTTCGTTCTCCCCGGCCAGACTTCCCAGCGTCCAGGCGGTTGCGGCGAGGCCGTTGGCGTCCGTAACGCTGACGGGCGGACTCGCGGTGCCGTCGTTCAGCGTAACCGTCCACTGCACGCTCGCGTTGGCGGCCGGATTCCCGTCGATATCCGTCGCCAACACGACGAGGGGGTTGGGGAGGACGGACGCCACCGGGCCCGTTTCGTCGTCCCCGCTCACGATGGCGAGATCGGTTGCGGGCGTGGGTGTCGCGGTTGCCGTGACCGTGCCCTGCACGCTCGGGAACTCCACAACGGTTGCCGAAGTCGCCTGCGGTCCGGCGGCGAGGCCCAGCGTCCACTCGAACGCCACGCGACCGGTGGCATCCACCCCGAGCGAGTCTGGCGAGACGGTGCCACCCGATGCGAGGAGCCGGACGCTCACTCCAGTAACCGGGAGCCCATCCGCCGCACGAACCTCGAGCACGACGGAATCGGCTAGCACGGTGCCGATCGTCGCCGTCTGCCCACCGCCGCTCACCACCACGATTTGGGTCGGCAGCGGCTGCACGGCCACGGTGGTGGTGTCGGCTGGACCCGTGAGCAACGTGGCGGTGATCCTGGCTGCGCCGCGCTGCGCGCCGGCGATCACCGTGCCTGTTGCCGGGTTGGGGACGGTAGCCCTTTGAAGGTCGAGCGAGGCCCACTGGATGGGGGTGTTGGGGATGGTCACCCCCGCGCTGTCGAACGCCTCACCGATGAGCAGAACCGAGCTGCCGCTGAAGAGCTGCTGGCTCTGGGTGACAATGCGAACGCCAGCCGCGTTCGATCCGACGCCCACGTATTGGAAGGTCACCTCGGTCGGGACAACGTTGCTCGGGCTCGTTGTGGCCACGACGGTGACCGGTCCGCCCGAGAAGACCGTGGCACCGGTGGGATCGAGGAGCCGGATCGTGAGGAGGAACTCCTCTGTTGCCGTCGTCATCGTGACGGTGAGTGCCAGATCGACCGAGGTAGCGGTCGGCGCGATAGCGATGAGCGTGTCGACGGCGAACGTTGTGGAACCAGGGCGTTGGAGCGTGATGCGCGCCGCCGCGATGGGCACGATGCCGGTGTAGGCGGCGTCGAAGACCGGAGTGACGGACACGTGACCGGTGAGTGGCACGCTCGGGCCGGCTGCATCGTCGCCACAACTTGCGGCGAAGATCGTCGCAAGAATGGCCACGGCAGCGGTGGAGCGACCGAGCTGCCGGTGACGACGCAGACTCCCAGGCGCGGTCGGCAGGATGACTATTCCCTCGTTGTTCTGGCTGGCAAGGGTCAGGGAAGCAAAATGTGCGCCCCGATTCACCGAGGGACAAGGGCAGGAACATCCCCAAAGGAGCGGTGAGCGCGGCTCGGTGTTGAGCTATTGCAACAGAATCGCTGGCGAAACGTGGCGGTGGGCTGTGGCCACGGCCGGGGGTGGATGGGACCTAATCAGTCGGGTTGCGGGATTCCGTGCTCCAGCCAGCGCATTTCGTTTGCCATCACGCGTTGTGCCATCCGGTAGGTCTTCTCGTCGTCGTTGTCGAACAGGCTGCGGAACCTGGCGTCGATTTCGCGGCGTGCACGCCGACAGAAAGCGTCAGCCAATGCCGCGCTGGTCGCACTCTGCGCCCGCTCCTCCGGGGACGTAGAGACCCTCAGCATCTGGGCCCGCGTGCATGCCGCGCTCATCGCGAACAGCTCCGTGCCGACGTCGACCAGTCGAAACAGCACGGCCTGGCGGCGTTCGAGCTTGGGCCCGAACCGCACGATGGCGTGAAACAGCGCCCGGGCTAGGCGGCGCGAAGTGCGGTTCACGAAGCACAGATGCCGGGCCAGGGGTCCGAACTCGGCGTAGCGGGGCCACCATCCCCATCCCATCCACTTGGACGGGTACCACGCAGCGTAGTAGAACCCCGCACGGATGAAGGCGCCGAGCTTCGCGCCGACCGAGGCCTCCGGGTCAAGGATCGCGCCGGCGACCTTCAAGTGGTCGTCGACGACCTCTCGCGCGATGAAGAGCCGCATGATCTCGCTCGAGCCCTCGAAGATCAGGTTGATGCGGAAATCCCGCATCAGTCGCTCGACTGGCTCGGGCACTTCTCCTCGCGTCTTGAGGCTCGACTCGGTCTCGTAGCCGCGGCCACTTCGGATCTGCATGGTGTCGTCGACGAGTTCCCACCCACGCTCGCTGTTCCACATCTTCGCAACGGCGGCTTCCAGCCGAATGTCGAACTTCCGCTGATCGGCCATCAGAGCCGACAGCTCTGCAACCGCGTCCATGGCGAACGTGATGGCGGCCATCGCACCGAGTTTCTGAGCGATGGCGTCATGCTTTCCGATGGGGTGCCCCCACTGGATCCGGCTCTGGCTGAACCGCCTGGCGATCCCCAGGCACGCCTTCGCGGTCGCAGCCGACGTTGCCGGAATCGTGAGACGGCCGGTATTCAAGGTGATCAGGGCGAGCTTGAGTCCGCGTCCTTCGGCCCACAGCACGTTGTCCTTTGGCACGCGCACATCGGTGAAGCGAAGATGCGCGTTTTCGATGCCGTGCAGCCCCATGAAGTGACACCGGTGCGCCACTTCCACCCCGGGCCACGACGACTCCACGATGAAGGCCGTGATGCCCTTGTTCGGCACCGCCGCCATGACCACCATGATGTCGGCGATCGTGCCGTTCGTGCACCACAGCTTCTCGCCGTTGAGGAGGTATTCGCTCCCGTCCTCCGTCGGAACGGCGGTCGTCGTCATGCGTGCCGGGTCGCTCCCCACATCGGGCTCGGTGAGCGCGAACGCGCTGATCGCGCCACTGGCCAGCCGGGGGAGGTACTTCTTCTGCTGTTCCGGCGTGCCGAACAGCTGGAGCGGTTGGGGAACACCGATCGACTGGTGGGCCGAAAGCAACACACCGACGGAACTCTCGTAGCTCGTGGCAAGCGCGATAGCCCGACCGTACACGGCCTGTGAAAAGCCCAGGCCCCCATGCTCCTGCGGGATCTTGATCCCCAGACATCCCAGGTCGATTAGCCCCGTGACGACGTGCTCGGGAATCTTGTAGTCCCGGTCGATTGCCTCCGCATCCACGTTGGCTCGGAGAAAGGCGTCGAGCTTCTCGAGCCACGGTGTGGCCCGTGCCAACTCATCGGCGGGAATCCGCGGAAATGGATGGATCAGCTCCAGATGCAGCCGGCCGTTGAACAGCTCCTTCACGAAGCTCGGTGCCGTCCACTCGGTTTCCCGCGCGGCCTCGGCTACTTGACGCGCCTCCCGTTCGCTCACGCCGCGCACCGGTGTGGGTGCCGCGCTGGATGCAACCATCGCGATGACTGCTCCGTTCGTCAGTGAGGCTCTCGGACGCCTGTGGGATTCCTGTTTTTTGCCTCATCCAATATACCGTGGCCCGAATCAACCGGTGGGGCGGGGGCGGTTGCGCGTGCGCAGCTGCCGGGACAACATTCGGCGGCGTCACTTACAGGACTCTCCGGCCATGTTTCGCATCATGCTTGCGGCGACGCTCGCCGCCATATGTCTCGCCGTACCCGCGACGGCCCAAACCGATCGCCGGCCCTTGAGCATCGAGGGTTTCCTGGCCTTGGAGCGCGTCGCCGATCCACAGGTGTCGCCCGACGGTAAATGGGTGGTGTACACCGTGATCGCGCCCGATCTTGCCGCCAACACGCGCCTGAGTGATGTGTGGCTCGTGCCGACTGACAGTGGCGCCTCCCGGCGGATCTCGGATCGGCGGGCGGGCGGGCGGTCTGCCCGTTGGTCGCCAGACGGAACCCGGATCGCCTACGTCACGTCCCGCGGCGACATGTCCCAGATCCGGATTTACGACACCCGCACGCGGCGCTTTCGAACGGTCACCTCCCTGAGCACGGGGGCGGATGGGGTCATGTGGTCACCCACCGGAACGCACTTGGCGTTTGTGTCGGACGTGGCGCCGGAATGCCCTGACGAGGCATGCAATCAACGCGTCCTGGCAGAGCGCGAGGCACGGCGCACGCAGGCCCGTATCTACGACGAGCTCCTGTTTCGCCACTGGAACACGTGGGAGGATGGGCTGCGGAGTCATCTGTTCGTGGTTCCGGTGGCTGGCGGGATGCCGGTCGATGTGACTGCGGGCTTGGATCACGACATTCCGGTTCCGCCGTTCGGCGGATCGAGCGATTACGCGTTCATGCCGGACGGGCGCTCCCTCGTCTACACGACCAAGGTGGGCACCGATCAGGCGTGGCACACCAACAGCGACATCTACCGTGTGGCGATCGAGGGTGGAGAGGCGACCAACCTCACCAGAGGGCTGTTGGGAGCTGAGCGACATCCGCTCCCATCACCCGATGGCTCGCTCGTCGCGTTCCTCTCTCAGGAGCGAGCGGGATTCGAATCGGATCGGTGGCGCCTCATGGTGCTCGACCTCTCCTCACGCGGCGTGCGCGAGGTCCCACGGCAATTCGATCGATCGGTCGACGGGTTCGCGTGGCTGCCCAATGGACGCGAGTTCATTCTCACAGCCGACGACAGGCAACGCGGCGCGGTGTTCCGAGCCGGCCTGGACGGCACGGTGCAGCGACTCCTCGCCTGGGGCAACACGGGGCAACTCGCGCTCGCCAGCGACGGTAATACGGTCGCATTCGTGAACGACGCCATGCACCGGCCCGGTGAGGTCTATGCGTGGAAGTTGGGTGGCAGCGGCGACCCACGGCCCCTGACAACGGTCAACGCCGAGCGGTTGCGTGATGTGCTCATGCACCCGGCGGAGGACATCAGCTGGGTCGGGGCCGACGGCTACACGGTTCACGGTTTGCTCGTGAGGCCGCCGCAGTTCCGGCGCGGCAGCCGATACCCGCTGCTCGTGCTCATTCACGGCGGTCCTCAGGGCGCGTGGCTCGACAATTTCCATTCCCGATGGAACGCGCAGATGTTCGCGGCTCCCGGTTACGTCACAGTGCTGCTCAACCCGCGCGGATCCACGGGATTCGGGCAGCGCTTTACGGACCAGATCTCGAGGGACTGGGGCGGGAAGGTCTTCATCGACATCATGGCTGGTGTCGAGCACGCTGCCAGGCTGCCGTACGTCGACTCCACCCGGATCGCCGCTGTGGGTGGGTCCTACGGCGGCTACATGGTGAACTGGATCAACGGCAACTCGAACCGGTTCGACGCGCTCATCTCGCACGCCGGCATTTTCAATCTCGAAGCATTCTACGGAGGAACCGAGGAGTTGTGGTTCCCCGAATGGGAGTTCGGTGGCCCCCCGTGGGTGGAGCGGACCTACTATGAGCAGTGGTCGCCCCACCGATTTGCCCGCAACTTCGGCACGCCGACCCTGGTGATCCACGGCGCGCTGGACTACCGGGTGCCGGATACGCAGGGCCTACAGATGTTCACCGCGCTCCGCCGCCGCGGGGTGCCGGCCCGTCTGCTCTACTTCCCCGACGAGGGCCACTGGATCGGGAAGCCGGAGAACCAACGGCTCTGGTGGACGGAGGTGCAGGCGTGGCTCGCGCGGTTCTTGAGCGGGTCAATCCCCTGAGCCGCTCCGGCTCTCTGTTTCCCGCCGGGTTCGGCCCGGACGGCGCGTGGCCGAGATGATCGATCCGTTGTATCGGTCGCGTTCCGGCGCCGGAGCGGACCTTGGCAGGCAGGTGTACAAGCGCGTGCGACCGCCCGTCGTGATCGTGGGTGTCACACCGACCGGTGTCGAGATCGCCGCGAGCGCCGCAAAGGCGCTCGAGGTGCCTTTCGACGTCATCGTCGCTGCGCACGTCCGCATGGAAGGACTGGGGATCTTGGGGGCCGTGGCCGAAGACGCCAACGCGGTGTTGGATCCGGCGTTCCAGCCCAGGTTCGGCGTCGTGGAGTCGCTCAACGAGGCCATCGAGCGTGCCAGGCGGGTCGTCAAGACCGACCGGGTCCTGTTTCGTGGGCAGCGGCCACTGCGATCGGTCACCGACATGGACGTGGTAGTCGTGGACGGGCATCTCACGCTACCCTGGAAGGTGCTGGCGGCAACCGAAGCGATCCTCGAGGCCCGCCCGAGGTACGTGGTCGTTGCCGCACCCGTCAGTACTCAATCAGTACAGGAGCGTTTGCGTGTTCGACGTCTCGAATTCGTGTGTCCCACCGTGCTCCCAGACCCGGCCGGCCATCCCCGTCCGTTCGGCGATCCCCAAGACCCCAGCGCGGAACGCCTTCGGAGCATCATCATCGCCCGTGAAGCGGCGTAGTCGTCTTCTCGTTCCACTGCTGGTGGTCCTCGTTGCGTTGCCGCTCGAGGGCCAGCTCACACCGCCGTCGACCGGTGGGGCGCCGGAGTTCGATCACCTCCTGCAGCAGCTGGCGGAAAGCCGGCGCGTTCTCGTGATCGGGGCCCACCCGGACGACGAGGACAGCGGGCTCCTGGCTCTGCTCGCCCGCGCCTACGGCGCCCAGGCGGCGTACCTGTCGCTGTCCCGCGGCGACGGGGGACAGAACCTTATCGGTCCGGAGCTCGGTGTGGGACTCGGGATTCTCCGCTCGCGCGAGCTGGAGGCTGCGCGGGCGATTGACGGTGCGCATCAATTCGTGACTCGAGCGTATGATTTTGGATACAGTCGCTCGATCGACGAAACCGCGGCGCTGTGGCATCCCGACTCGATCCTGAAGGACGCCGTGCGGATTGTCCGGCGCTATCGACCGCACGTCATGGTGTCCGTTTTTTCGGGAACGGCCCGTGACGGACACGGCCAGCATCAGATGGCGGGGCAGATTGCGCACGCCGTGTTCGAGATCGCTGGAGACGGAGGTCGCTTCCCGGAGCTCGAGCGCGAGGAGGGCCTCATCCCGTGGAGCCCCCTGAAACTGTATCGTTCTGCCCGATTCCAGGCGGCCGGTGAGCGCGTGGATCTGAGCACCGGGGGACTGGATCCCCGGCTGGGCCTCACCTATCACCAGATCGCGATGGCGAGCCGGTCGCGCCACCGCTCTCAGGACATGGGTCGTTCGCAGCCAATCGGCCCGCAGCAGACCGGCGTGGCGCCGGTTACGGACCGGACGGACGCGGCGTCTCCGGACCTTTTTGCCGGCATACCCCGAGAGGCCTCATGGCTGGCCTCGCTCGCCGACTCCCTACGCGAGGCCGTAGCGCCGGTGCGCCTCGCGTCGGCGGTCCCCGTCTTGAACGGTGCACGCCAACGGCTGCGCGACGAGGGGACCGATCGGCGGCGGGATTCGCTCCTACAGCAGACCACTGCGATTGCTGCCGGGCTCCTCATCGACGTGACGACGGACGTCGAGCGGGTCGTGCCAGGTGGAAGCGTGCGCGTGAGCGTGCACGTCTACAACGCCGGTCCCTATCCCGCCGAGGTGAACGGCATCCGGCTCGCCGTGCCCGACGGCTGGCGTGCCGAGGCGGACGGCACCGGTCGTTCCCTGCCGTCCGGGGCGGACCTGGAGGTGGAGCTCGCCGTCGAGGTGCCGGCCGGTGCCCGTCCGAGCCAGCCTTACCATTTGATGCGGCCGCTCCAGGGAGGGATGTACGACTGGACCGATACTGAGCCCGCGGTGCGGGGTGAGCTCTTCGAGCCGCCGCTGATCACGGGAACGGCGCTCGTTCAGGTCGACGGGGGTCTTCCCGTCGGGCTTTCACGGGAGGCCACCTATCGGTACACCGATCAAGCGGTCGGCGAAATCCGGCGCCCGCTCGTCGTCGTGCCGGAGATAGCCGTTCGCCTCACGCCGGCGGTCATGGCCTGGTCCACACGCGTGGCCGCGGCGCGCACGTTCTCGGTGACCGTGACCCAATACGGCAGCGAGAAGCGGGACGGCGAGGTGGTGCTCGAGATCGAGCCCTGGGGGGTACGGCAGTCGCAACCGTTTTCCCTGGAAGGCGCTGGGGAATCGCTCACCTTCGGCTTCCAGGTGCGCCGGCCGGCGGCGGTACGTGATGGATCGGCCTCGGTACGGGCGTCGGTCGTGACCCCGGAGGGGGTGGTGTTCGTGACGACGGTGGAGTCGGTGGTCTATCCGCACGTCCGCCCGACGACCTGGGTCCGGCCAGCGGCCGGCACCATTCGGGTGGGAGCCATCGCCGTGCCCGAATTCCGGGCGGTAGGATATCTCCGCGGTGCGTCTGACCGCGTGCCCGAGGCCCTTGCGGAGATGGGACTTCCGATCCGCATGATCGACGCCGACGAACTGGCCAATGGGGACCTGCGCCGCTACGACGTCATCGTGGTCGGGAGTAGGGCCTACGAAACCGACAGTGCCCTCACCCGGCACAACGGCCGCCTGCTCGCCTACGTTCGGGAGGGCGGCCGGCTCGTGGTACAATACCAGCAATTCCAGTTTGCCCGTGGGGACTACGCCCCGTTCCCGATCGAGATCGGCCGTCCCGCCGGGCGCGTGACCGACGAAACCGTGCCGGTCACGATCATCGATCCCAGCCATCCCATCTTCCGCACGCCGAATGAGCTTGGGTCGTCGGACTGGGACGGATGGCCGCAGGAGCGGGGTCTCTACTTTGCTGGTTCGTGGGACGACCGCTACGTCCCGTTGCTCGAGATGGCCGATCCGGGTATGCCCCCTCTTCGAGGCGCGCTGCTGGCGGCGCGCTACGGCGAGGGGACGTACGTCTACACCGGTCTCAGTTTCTTCCGCGCCCTGCCTTCCGGTGCCCCCGGCGCATTTCGCCTGTTCCTGAACCTCCTGGCCTGGAAGGGATGACGGTGCGGGAACCGCCGACTCAGTCGCTGTGACGCCCGAGCCCACGCGGACCCGCTTCCGCCGCACATTGCTGCGCGTCCTCGCCATGCAGGCGCTCGCCCTACTCGTGTTGTGGCTGCTTCAGGCTCGATACGGGGGATGAGTGAGGTGGCGTGCATCCGGTAAACTGGCTCATTGTCGGCGCCTACCTGCTCTACGTCGTGGTCGACGGCTTGCGCCGCTCCAAGGGCACCGACCGGCTCGAGGGCTACTTCCTGGCTAACCGGAGCCTCCCGTGGTGGGTCGTCGGGCTGTCTGTCATGGCGACCCAGCTCTCGGCGGTGACCCTCATCGGAACCACCGGCCAGGGCGCGACGGACGGCATGCGGTTCGTCCAGTTCTACTTCGGCTTGCCGCTGGCGATGGTGATCCTCGGTGTCACCCTGGTGCCGTTCCTTCACGGGTCGAAAGTGTTCACGGCGTACGAGTACCTCGAGCGACGGTTCGACGCCAAGACTCGTTCCCTCACCAGCTTTCTGTTTCTGCTTTCGCGCGGCATGTCGGCAGGTACGATTCTGGCCGCTCCTGGCGTGGTATTCTCGGCCGTCTTCGGTGTGGACTTGGTGTGGTCGGTGGCCCTCATCGGCGTGCCGACCGTTCTCTACACCATGGTGGGCGGCGTGCAGGCAGTGGCCTGGGTCGACGTCAAGCAGATGGTGCTGATCGTCGTGGCTCTCGTCGCCGTAGTGATCGTCTTGCTCGTTCAGATGCCGGTGAGTCCCGACAATGCACTTCGGATAGCGGGTGCCACCGGTCGGCTCGATATCTTCGATTTCTCGTTCGACCTCAACAGGACCTACACCTTCTGGTCGGGACTGATCGGCGGCACCTTCTTGATGCTGTCGTATTTCGGCACCGATCAGAGCCAAGTCCAGCGGTACCTAGCGACGCGGACGGTAGACGAGGCTCGGACCTCACTCCTCATGAGCGCGTACTGGAAGATCCCTCTCCAAGGGCTCGTGCTGTTGGTGGGTGTTCTCGTCTTCGTCTACTATCTCTTTCAACCCAGCCCGCTCCTGTTCAACCCGGCACATGAAGCGCGTGTCCGCAGCGCCGAGTCGGTGGCGTACGAGTCGCTGGAGGCGCAGTATGCGGAGGCGTTCCGCTCGCAGAATGCTGCCGCACTGGCCGTGGCCGATGCGCGGAATTCCGGGGACCAGATGGCCGCCACTGTGGCGATCGACGCTTTTCGCGCTACCGAAGCCGAGACGCGCGTAGTGCGCAGTGAGGCGCTCGCGCTGGCAGAGCGCGTCACCGGCGAGTCGTCGCAAGACGTGAACTACGTGATCCCGCGGTTCGTCCTGCACGAGCTCCCGATCGGACTGGCCGGCCTCTTCATCGCCGCGGTAATGGCCGCGGCGATGTCGAGCATTGCGGCCGAGTTGAACTCCTTGTCCACGGCGACCGTCATCGACTTCTATCGTCGCTGGTTCCGCCCCAGCGAAGCGGACGGCCATTACCTGATGGTATCGAAAGTGGTCACTGGCTTGTGGGGGGTGTTTGCCTGTGTGGTCGCGGTCTACGCGGCGACCCTGGGGTCGCTCATCGAGGTCGTGAATCGGTTCGGGTCGTTCTTCTATGGCTCAATACTCGGCGTATTCCTGCTCGCGATGATTCCGGGGTCGCGCGCGACAGGCGCCTTTGTGGGACTGCTGGTCGGGATGGGCACGGTGGCGGCCGTGACCTTCGGTGCTCCTTCCGTTTCGTTCCTCTGGCACAACGTGGTCGGTGCCGTCACGGTCGTCGCCGTTGGCGTCTTCCTCAGTCGAGCGGCACCACCCACCAACGTGCCCGCCTCGTGAGGGTCCGCGACCGATGAAGAAGCTCGCGGTGCTCATGGCCTCGGCCTTCGTGGACATGCTCGGGTTCGCGATGGTCTTTCCCCTGTTGCCGTTCTACGCCCTGCGCTTGAATGCGGAGGAGTGGGTCATCGGGTGGATGATTGCGAGCTTCTCCATCATGCAGCTCGCGTCGGCCCCCCTGTGGGGGCGATTCTCCGACAACTTCGGCCGACGCGCCTGCATCCTCTTCGGACTCGGGACCTCGGCCGTCGCCTTCCTCGTGTTCGGGTTCGCCGTCGGCATCTGGATGCTGTTTCTCTCGCGGATGGTCCAAGGACTGGGCGGCGGCACGACCGGCGTGCTCCAGGCCTACGTGGCCGACGTCACGGAGCCCAAGGACCGCGCCAAAGCACTGGGCTGGCTGTCCGCCGCGACCGGGGCGGGCGTGATGATCGGCCCGGCCATTGGGTCGCTCGCGTTCAAGTGGGGACACGCAGTCCCCGGCATCGTCGCGGCCGCGCTCTGCCTGCTGAACATGGCGTTCGCGTGGCGCTGGCTTCCGGAGTCCTATCCTGGGCGCCAACTGGATCCCGACCAGCCGGCCTCTCGGTCCATTCGCGTCATGATTGGCGAAATCCTACGCGCCCCCGGCTCTGAAATCTCGTTGCTGATCTGGGTGTACGCCGGAGGCATGCTCGGCTTCATGTCGATGACCGGCGTCCTCGCGCTCTACCTCGCCAGCGACTTCGGCGTGACCGAAGAATCGATCTTCATCTTCTTCGTCTATCTCGGTGCGATCGGCGTCATCATGCGAGCGGTCCTCCTCGGGAAGCTGATCGATTGGCTTGGTGAGGTGCGGCTCATGCGGGTCGGCGCCGTCCTCCTCAGCGCAGGACTGCTGGCCATCCCCCTGCCGAGCTCCGTCGTCTCGCTGGGAATCGTACTGGGGCTCGTGCCCATCGGCACCGCCTGCCTGTTCCCGGCAGTATCCGCGCTCATCTCCCATCGCGCGGAGAAACACGAGCTGGGGCAGACGCTCGGTGTGCAACAGGCTTTCGGCGGTGTTGCGCGGGTTGTGGCGCCCATCTGGGCGACGGCCGCCTTCGGGGCCCTGGGTGTTGGCGTGCCTTTCTACCTTGCTGGCGGGATCGTGGCACTGGTGATCCTGGCCACCCTCGGCATCAAGGTTCGTGAGCCGGTTGCGGAGCGGGCGGCGGTGATGGGGGAGGGCGAACCGTAAGGCGTACGGGCAGTATCGTGCCGCCGTGTGGCCGTCAGCGGGGGCCCGACTGCAGGTGCGCGGCGAGAAACTCGAGCACCTTATCACGGTACAGGGTTCCGCCAATGTCATAGGTATCGTTGTGACCCGCCCCCTCCAGCACCAAGAACTCCACGGCGTGCCCGGTGTCGGCCACGGCGCGTCCCATGTCGATCGGCGCGATCCAGTCGTCGGTACCGTGGATCACGAGTAGCGGAACGGAGAGGCGTCCCGCCCGGTCCAGATTGTTGAGTCCCAGATTCACGAGACCCGGCGGCACGAGTGCGTAATGTTCCCGGGCCATTTCGCGTCCGCTGGTGAAGGCAGACTCCAGCACGACTGCAGCCACGGACCGCACGGTGGTGAGGTAGAGCGCGACGGCGCTCCCGATCGAGCGACCATAGACGCCGATGCGCGTCCGGTCGATGCCAGGCTGTCCCGCGAGGAAGTCCCACGCCGCCTCGGCGTCTCGGTACACGCCGAGTTCGGTCGGCTCGCCGTCACTCTGCCCGTACCCGCGATAGTCCAGCGCAAGCAGCCCGGTCCCGGGTGGACGGAATTCCCCGATGATCGCACCGATCCCACCCACGGTTTCCATGTTGCCATGGAACCAGACGATGGCGGGGGCGCTTGTGCCATGCTTGGGAGCTGGATTGGGCGGGAGGTACCACCCCCGGAGAGCGATGCTGTCGGCGGTGAGCACCGTCACGATACGGCCGTCGGGCATCCCGAAGGCGCTGGGTGGTGGGAGAGGACCGCCGGGCGCCGGAAAGGCAATCCGGTGCTGAAACCGCCAGGCCAGAAACATGACGATCGCGTAGCCGACCACGAGAATCGCGAGCACGCGTAGGGCGATCGAGAACATACGAGAGTAGTTCGGCACAGGCGTTCGGTCAGCCCGGTTCCCTGTCAGTGAGCCTCGGCGATAGTGGCATTCGAAATCGGTACGGTATACCGGTCCGCACACTCCCGTCGTGCTGCCGCGATCCAGATCTGTACTTCCGCGGGCACGGGGCGAACCGGGGATCGTCCGTCGCGGCGATGTTCCTGCGCCGCTCGCAGCGCGTTCCAGAGACCCCCGGCCGTTTGGCGAGCGAGCGAGCACACGGTCCGCACGCCGATCGTCGCGAGCGTCTGCGCGTGGGCGCTCCCGATGCCCCGCAGCGTCACGAGGCGCGCCCAGTCCGTCGCCTGCATCGCCACCGATGGCTTGACGCCGGCCCGCTCCGCTAACGCTGGCGCCGCTGCCGCGGCGAGTCGGAACACGGAAGAGTAACCGCTTTCCCGAAGCTGCTGCACCTCGGCCGCCGTGAGGTCCGGCGCATCGCGGAGACGCGGTGTGGTGGACGAGATGGTCCACCGCTCCATTCCCGCCAAGGCGGCTACCACGAACACGGCGGCGGCCAACCAGGAAGCTTGGCGGCCCCCGTGAGAACGTGGTGGACTGGTGCCGGCCACTGCCGGTGTCGCCAGCCCCAACGAACACAGCAGATGGTAGAGAGCCCACGCCTCCAACGCAAAGAACGGAAACCCCAAGAACCCGAGTGGCGGCATCTCGAACACCTTCACGTACTCGAGCCACGGGACGGTGTAGATCCACTGGCCCC
>JAOTVV010000026.1 GCA_029863245.1 Gemmatimonadota bacterium | reverse complement strand
AGAACCAGTCGATCAACGCGGGTCTGGATCTCGAGTTCTTCGGCGGCTCCACCAGTCTGGTCATCGACGTGTACCAGCGGGAGACGGATAATCTGCTGTTCGACCCCCCCACGCCGGGTGCGGCTGGAGTGGCGGCTCCCCCCATCGTCAATATCGGCAAGATGAAGAACCGCGGCATCGACTTCTCCCTCGGCTACACGGGAACCGTCGGCGCCGGCACGTGGAGTGCGAGCTTCAACGGAAGCCACTACCGCAATGAGATCGTACGGATCGACGGCGTGCAGGATTTCTTCTACGGTCCGATCGAGACGCGGTATGGCAATCAAGTCATCAACCAGATTGGCTATCCGATCGGTTCGTTCTACGGCTTGGAGGCGGATGGCTTCTTTGAAGATGACGCTGCAGTCGCTGCCCACGCGACCCAGGACGGTGCGGCTCCCGGCCGGATCCGGTTCAGAGATGTGAACGGGGATGGACAGATCAACTTGGAAGACCGAGGGATTATCGGCAGTCCGCATCCGGATTTCACTGCCGGGCTGGATCTTGCGCTTCAAATGGGAGCGTTTGATTTCAGTGCAACCGTGTTTGGCACGTTTGGGAACGAGATCTTCGATGTCCAGAAGGAATTCTACGTGTTCCGCAACTTCAGCACCAACGTGCGAAGCGACCTGCTAACCGATTCCTGGGAGCCGGGCAAGACGGACGCCAAGTATCCGAGACTGGATGCGAACGATACGTTCAGCGGTCAGCAAATCAGCAGTTTCTATATCGAGGACGGATCGTACGTCAGGCTGCGAAATCTGCAAATCGGGTATCGCGTTCCGCAGTCATTCGTCCCGGAGACGAGAGTCTATGTGCAGGCGGAAAACCTGTTCACGATAACAGGGTATTCGGGTCTCGATCCGGCGCTGCCCGCGGCGAGCACATTCGGAGCAGCCGGCGACATCAGGGATCAGTACCGGGGTGTCGACCGTGGGGCGTATCCCAGTAACAAGACGATCAGCATTGGCATCAGTGCCGCATTCTAGTGAACCGTCTCTTGCAAGGGGACTGAAGATGATGAAAGCGCTATATCGGTCCAGGCTGCTGTCCGGGACGGCCTTCCTGATTTTGGTGACGGGCGCCACGTACGCGTGTGGAGATTTTCTGGAGGGCGCCCCACAGGGAGCACTGGATGAGCAGACGCTGGCGAATCAGGCGGGTGTGGAAGGCACACTCATTGCCGCCTACAGGGTGTTGGACTGGAACAATGGCGTCGGCGGTGACTGGGGAACCGCCGCCAGCAACTGGGTGTGGGGAGATGTGACCAGCGATGATTCCTACAAAGGCTCCGAGGCCAGTGACCAGCCCAATGTTACAGACCTCGAGCTGTACAATTGGACGACCGGCCAGGCCGAGAGCTATCTGAACGATAAGTGGCGCGGCTCGTATGAAGGGGTGGTCCGAGCCAATGCCACGATAAAGCTGCTGAACGCGGTCGTTGAAAACAACCCGGCTGAGATCTCCCAGGCTAACCAGGAGCGCATCAGGGGAGAAGCCCTGTTCTTGAGGGCGCACTTTCACTTCGAAGCCTGGAGAATGTGGGCGAACATTCCCTACTACACTGAGGATGACACCGACTTTCGCAAGTCGAATGTGGGCGTGGATCCCGTCGCGAGCATCCTGAGCGATCTCGACCAAGCCATCCAGCTGCTGCCGGCGACCCAAAATGATGTCGGGCGGGCGACGCAGTGGACGGCCAAAGCCTACAAAGGCCGAGTGCAGGTCTATTCCGGCGACTATGCCGGCGCAATTACCACTTTGGGGGATGTCAGGACGAGCGGGCCGTACGCGCTGGAGCAGGACTTCAGCAGGGTCTGGACCGGTTTCCAGCAGTATTCCAACGGTCCGGAAACCATCTTGGCGTATCAGGCCTCCGCCAATGACGGCGAGCCCGACGGGAATAACGCGAACTATGGCGAACGCCTGAATTTCCCGCATTCCGGCAGCCCGTTCGGGTGCTGCGGTTTTCACCAGCCGACGCAAAACCTGGTCAACTTCTTCGCGGTTGATGCCGTTACTGGACTCCCGTTGGCTTTGACGGATCCTAACTGGAATGCCCGAGATGCGAATCTCGACGCCACAGCCTCAGCCGCTATGGCACTGGATCCGCGGCTGGATTGGACGGTCGGCAGGGATGGTGTCCCCTACAAGGATTGGGGAGCCCACGCGCCGGGCTGGATCCGGGCCCCGGCATATGGAGGCCCGTACAGTGCAAAAAAGAGCGCCTATGAATCGGCAAGTGGCGCCGTGAGCAATGTCGGCTGGGTGAATACGCAACTGAGTTCCATGAACATCCACATCTACCGATATGCGGATCTGCTGCTGTTACTGGCCGAAGCGAACGTCGAGGCGGGGTCGCTCGAGGAGGCCCGAGCGATTGTCAATGAGATCAGAGCCCGGGCAGGTATGGCGGCGCAGGGACCGGGGACCAGTTCCAGCAACATCGCCGTCGCCATCAACGATCCCTCCACTACGTGGGCTGATTACCAGATCGGCCTGTACCCGGGCCCGTGGACGGACCAGGCTGCTGCCAGAACGGCCGTTCGCTATGAGCGACGGCTGGAATTGGCCATGGAAGGCCAGCGGTTCTTTGACCTACGACGCTGGGGAATCGCCGAGCAGGTCCTCAATGCCTACCTCGCGGTAGAAGGAACCAGGAGACCATTCCTTACAGCTGCGACCGCATTTACAGCTCGATACAACCTTTTCCCCATCCCTCCGATTCAGATCGAATTGAGCCGGGTCGAGGGTGAGGATCGATTGCAGCAGAACCCGGGGTGGTGAGCAACACCGTACATTCTTCGCCACACTACCCTGCACACGGAGAGCCCGGTCCCGACTGCACGTCGGGACCGGGCTCGTGGCGTAGCGGAGCGACTGGCATCGCGCGCTCCGCAATCTTCACGCTGCGGTTACCGGCCCCTGATCGTGAACCCCTGAAGTGAATCGCCGTTGTTCGCAACCAGGACGGCCTTCCCCGTCGGCATGGTGATCAGGGCCAGATCCGTGACCTCCAGGGGAGCCAGGAAGCCGCTCGTACGTGGAGGAACGGGGGTGAAGGCGCCATGGCCGTCACCTCTGAGCCAGACCCCGTTGCCTGCATCGGCTCTGGGCGTGTTGGGTTCGGAGTAGTACAGGTTCCCCGCCACGATCAGATCGAGATTCCCATCGCCGTCCACGTCGTGGGCAATGATGCTCCTGATCGGTGATAGCTGCGCGAAGTTTGGCAACGGCACCAAGGTGAAGGTTCCATCTCCATCGTTCTGCAAGTAGACACTGGCAAACGTGTCCGCCTGGTAGTGGACGGCCTCTTTCAGTTCAGAGGGATTGAACACGTTCCGAATGGGAGCCTTCGCAAACGATTCGTAGGTCGAAAACTTCAGACCGACGGTGTAGATCTCCCTGCCCAATGTCGCGAACCCGAAAAAGGGATACTCCGTCCCGTCTATCTCCTGAGTGAGCACGATGTCCGTCGTCAGATTCCCGGTGAAATCGTACGCATAGACCCCGAACCTGCTCTTCGGTGATGTCGTGAACGTGTAGTTCAAACCCAGATTTCCTGCCACGAGATCCGGACGGCCGTCGTTGTTGAAATCTCCTGCGTCGAGACTGTACCACCACCCCAGCATCGGAGGCAGGCCCACCGAACCAGTGATACGGCGCAAGCGTTCTCCATCGTTTTCGTAGAACTCGACCGGCATCCAATCGCCTGCAGTGACCAGATCCAAGCGCCCGTCGGCCGTGAAATCCATCCAGACCGCATCCGTGATCATGGCTCCGGGTTGCACCAACTCCGGGCCGGCCATCTCGGTAATATCGGTGAAGCGGCCTCCATCGTTGCGCAACACATAGCTTCGGGTCGGATAGGGATAGTTCCTCGGCACCAGGCGGCCACCGACGAACAGGTCCAATTGGCCATCGCCCGTGAAATCGCCGGCCGTGACGCTGGCCGTGCTGGTGAGCATCTGCGGTAGTGCCGCGGTATCCCTCACAAACCTGCCGCCGCCCTGGTTCATATAGAGGCGGTCCTGCAGCAAACCCGAAACCGGGGAGAGATGATACCCGCCGCTGGCCACGTACAGGTCCAGCAGCCCATTTCCGTCGGCATCGAAGAACAGGGCCCCCCAGTCGTCGTAATCCTTGTCCGCCGCCCAGGGTTGACGGTGAGTGGTTTCGACGAAACTGCCGTCCTCTCGCTGCATGAACAGGGTACCTGGGAAGCCTGCCGCCCCCCCGATGAAGACGTCATCCAGGCCGTTACCGGTCACGTCGCCCACGGCGAGCGGAGGCCCCTGCCTGGAAAGCATATGCGGCAGCAGCGGTTGGACGCTGTAGTCGACGAACGCCTTTTCCCGGTGCATGTACTTCAGCCCTTTGCCGGGATCCATTGGCTGGAACATACGATGGTCAGCAGGAGCGGAGGTATTGGGCCCCTTCTTCTCTGCTGCATCTCGTTGTCGTACGGTGAGCACGCGATCGACCTGCAGATCGGTCAGCACCTGATAGCGTCCATCGGGCCAGACCACTTCCAGGCTATCCACGCGCTGGGCATCACCGAGCCCGAAGTGAATCCTGTCGTCCATGCTTGACTGGTATCCCCTGTACGGGCTGTGGTCGATGTACTGCCGTTGTCCTCCGGCCCTCAGGGTCAGTTTGGATCCGAGCCCCCGCCTGTTGGGAGACTCCCCCGCGAGCGTGATCTGCAGGTAGTGGTTCGTGTCGCCTGTGGGTCGGACGTTGTGATAGATCGACGCAGGAGCGTCGATGTTGTTGATCACGAAATCGAGGCTGCCGTCGCCATCCAGGTCGGCGTAGGCTGCGCCGTACGAGAAGCCCGGGTGGTGCATCCCCCATGCGTTGGTCTTGTTGCTGAACGTCAGGTCTCCCTCATTCCGGAAGACGTAGTTCGATACGTCGTAACTGTGCAGCTCGTCCAGCATCTCCAGTGCTCGTTGATCGTTGCCGGCCCGGCGTACGGCGTACATCCGCACCTGGTAGTCGAAATCGATGACTGCTTTGGGATAGCCGTTGGCGATGAAGATGTCCTTGTATCCGTCGTTGTCATAGTCGCCAAAGAGGGCACTCCAACTCCAGTTCGTGTGGGCGACGCCAGCCATCTGGGCAATGTCGCTGAAACTGGCATCGCTGCCTCGGATGACCCCGTTATTCAACTGCAGCGTGTTGGCGCTGTAACCCTGGTGAAATCCTCTGCGGCGGAGCTCCATGATGCTGCTGTAGGTCATCGCTCCGGTCGACCGCTTCCGTGCCTGGAGATCCTCAGGCACCATGTCCATCTGAATCACATCGAGCCAACCGTCATTATTGAAATCGGCTATATCGATACCCATGCCGGCAAAACTCGTGTGCTTGAGCCACGTAGCAGCTTTGTCGGTGAACGTGCCATTCCTATTGTTGACATACAAGACATCGCTGGGCGTGTCATCGTTGGAGACGTAGATATCTGGCCATCCATCCCCGTTCAGGTCTGCCACAACGACGCCGAGTCCAAACCCGACCTCCCGCACGATCCCTGCGTCCTCAGATATGTCCGCAAAGGTGCCGTCGCCGTTATTGCGGTAGAATCGATCGTAACTGGTGGGGCTCTCACTGCGCATACCTGAAGGGTGCCTTTCTGCCTCGCCGCGTGCGAAACCCGCGGGATCATTCGTAAGCAGGAAGAGGTCGAGATGTCCGTTCAGGTCGTAATCGAAGAAGACGGCGTGGGTACTGAAGCCCGTATCATCGATTCCGTATGCCGCCGCTGCTTCGGTGAAGGTACGATCTCCGTTATTCAGAAAGAGGAGGTTGGTTCGTTCTTCCGGGGTGGACCACTTGGGTCCGGAGACGGAAACATAGATATCCAGATAGCCGTCGTTGTCGATATCCACCATGCTGGCCCCGTTGGCCCACGTGTCTGTCGCGACGCCTGCCGATTCCGTGATGTCCTCGAACCGCAGGTCTCCTTTGTTCACGTACAGGCGGCTCGAGACCATATTGCCCGTGAGGAAGATGTCCGGCAGCCCATCGTTGTCGATATCACCGATGGCCACGCCACCGCCGTTGTACACGAACGCATCGGTCTGCACATTCACGGCATCGCTGGTCGTGATGGTATTGACGAACGTGACTCCGGTTTGATCCGGGCTCAGGAGTCTGAATAACGGAGCACCGTGTTCCTGACGGTCGCAACCGGTCACGCTGACAAGAGACGCCAAGAGCAGTGCCGAATATCGGTGAGCGAAATTCATAGATCTTCAGTACCAGAGTTATGTCGGCCGAAAGCGTCTCCCAGGCAGCGCTGACGGTGTGGGCTGGGAATCATATGGCCGAGCGATGTGAAGTGCTGCCGGTGTGACTGGGTTACGTCCTGTCGGTCGCGTCGCTGCGTTCGCCGGCGCCGCGATCGCCGAGGGAGTGGCGATACCGTCCGGATTGCGCCATGGGCTTTTTCTCGTACAGGTCGTCTGGGGCCGCAGCGGCGAGATCGACGAGGAAACCGCTCAGGCGTTCGGCGACGGCCGCCGTGTATCGTTCGCCTTTCTGCCGACTCGCTGCGCCGGGATCTCCAATGCCTGTATCGGTCGAAACCTGCGTCCATTGGCGCGGCGCCCAGGCCCATCGCTCGCGAAACGCGGCGATACGGAAGCGGCGTTCCTTTCCCTGACCGGCCTCGGACAGCGGACGGACGAGCGCCGGTGCGATGTGCAGCATGATGCTGGTCTCCATCTCGCCCGCGTGATCGCCAAGGTCGTCGAAGTAGCCTCCGGCGTCCACCACCTGGTACCAGCTCGTCACGCACAGGAAGATCTTTAGCTGCGGCTGGAGTTCTCGGATCGCCCACCGGAAATCGTTGCCGCCGTGCCCGTTGAGGATCACAAGTTTGCGGACGCCATGGCCCTCGAGGCTCCGCGCGAGATCGCCCAGCACGGCGGCCTGCGTGCTTGGGTTGAGGTTGAGACAGAAGGGAATGTCGAGTTGGCCCGTCTGCACGCCGAAGGGGAGGATAGGCAGCACGACGACTCGCGCGCCGGCTTCCCAGGCCAACCGAGCAGCCTCGGCGGCAATATGCTCGGACTCGAAGTTGTCGGTGCCGTAGGGCAGATGGTAATTGTGAGCCTCCGTCGCGCCCCAGGGGAGTATCGCGACATCGTACTCCATTTCACGAACGGTCTTCCATGTTGTCTCGGCGAGAATGTACGGCCTGGCGGGCATTGTTGAAGGCTCCTGGCTTACGCGGTCTGGCATCGGCAGTCACGGCATCCAGCTCGCCCAGCGCCGCGCGTTCTTGGAGGGGTTGGCCGCACGCAAATCAGGACCACGCGCCCAAGCACATAGGGGAAATCTCCGCTCACAGTACACCGGTGAAATTTCGGTGTCAAGCAAGTGTTGTGCGCAGTGCTGAGACCCGAACCTCAAATGGGTGCCGACTGTGCCACGCTCGGTGTCTTTGGGGTAAGTTACAGGTCTCGAACGGGTCAAATACGGCTCAAACCACGGTGTCGTCCATGATTGCCAGGTTGCTTCCCCTTCTTCTCCTATTCCTATCGAGCCTAGTCGTGCCGAGTCGCGTTGTCGGCCAGGCTGGCGACACGATCCGTAGTGTACTCCAGACGGTTGATATTCAATCCGGACGTATCGAGACCGTCTACAGCGACGATCGGCACTTCGAGGCTCCAAACTGGTCACCTGACGGGCGGTTCTTTGTCGTGAACAGTGCGGGCCGGCTCTATCGTCTGCGCGCCGGCGGTGACATGCGCCTCGACGAAATCCCAACGGGCTTCGCGACCCGGGCAAACAACGATCACGGCATCTCACCTGATGGCAGAAGCCTGGTTCTGAGCCATCACGCCGAGGAGCACATTACAGACCCGGGGCAGGACTGGCTCGCGTCGAGCATCTACATCCTCCCCATCGAAGGCAGTCCGACACCGGTGAAGGTCACGGCGAAGGCCCCGAGCTTCTGGCATGGATGGTCTCCTGACGGAAGGACGCTCGCGTACACCGCGCTCCGCGACGGCGAGTGGGACATCTATGCAATCCCGGTGAGCGGTGGAGAGGAGCGGCGGCTGACCACCTGTTCCGGTCTCGATGACGGCCCCGACTACGCACCCGACGGGGAGCTCATCTACTACAACTCATTCTGTAGCGGAACGATGGAGATCTGGCGCATGCGCTCGGACGGCAGTCGGGCCGAACAACTCACCCGCGACGCTCACTCCAACTGGTTTCCGCACCCGTCGCCCGATGGCCGCTGGGTGGTGTTTCTCACCTACCTCGAAGACCACGGCGAGGCACACCCGTTCGGCAAGCAGGTCACGCTTCGTATCATGGATGTACGCGATGGTTCGGTGCGTGACCTGACACCGCCTTTCCTGGGTGGTCAGGGCACCATCAATGTTCCTTCATGGTCACCTGATAGTCGTCAGGTCGCCTTCGTGTCTTTCGAGAGGCGTTAGACTGCGCGGAGCACCACCACCTCCGTGCGGGTATCGAGTTTGCGCCGTCCCGATCGCCTGTTCCGTGCTGTCGGGGGCAGAGCCGGGGCGGGCTCATCGCAATGCTCATCGAGGCATTGTCCGCGCAGCATCACCCAGCCAGAATGCGATCGATCCCCTGGAGCTCGTCGTCGGGGAATGCCAGGTGCTCGAGCGCGGCGACGCTGTCGTCGATCTGTTCGACGCGACTGGCGCCGATCAGGACCGACGTGACTCCCGCGTGACGTAGCACCCACGCCAGCGCCAGCTGCGCCACCGACTGGCCGCGCTTTCGAGCAATGTCGCGCAACCGGCGCACCTGCCCCACGACGTGATCGGTGATTTCCCCGCGGTTGAGAAAACCGTGGGGCTTGGCCGCCCTGGAGTCGTCCGGGATGCCGTCCAGATACCGGTCGGTGAGCACGCCCTGCGCCAGCGGCGAGAACGCGATGCAGCCGATGCCCTCCTCCTCGAGCGCGGCTAACAGGCCATCCTCCACCGTCCGATCCAACATGCTGTAGCGAGGTTGGTGGATCAGACAGGGCGTCCCCAGGTCCCGCAGCAGGCCCGCCGCACGGCGCGTCTCTTCGGGCGAATAGGCCGAGATCCCGACATAGAGCGCCTTGCCCTGACGGACGGCGGCGTCGAGCGCGCCCATCGTCTCTTCCAACGGCGTCTCGGGATCGGGGCGATGGTGATAGAAGATGTCGACGTACTCGAGCCCAAGACGCTCGAGGCTCTGATCGAGGCTTGCGAGCAGGTACTTGCGCGAGCCCCAATTGCCGTAGGGGCCGGGCCACATGTCCCAGCCCGCCTTGGAGGAGATGATCAGCTCGTCGCGGTAGTCCCCAAGGTCCTGCCGCAGAATCCGGCCGAACGTCTCCTCAGCGGAGCCGAACGGGGGACCGTAGTTGTTGGCGAGATCGAAGTGGGTGATTCCTAGGTCGAACGCCCGGTGAATCATGGCTCGGGCGTTCTCGAACACGTCGACACCGCCGAAGTTGTGCCACAGCCCGAGTGACACCGCCGGCAGCTTGAGACCACTCCGGCCGCAGCGGTTGTACGGCATCGCGTCGTACCGGTGTTCAGATGGCAGGTATGGCGTGGCGGCCTCCATTTTCCATGAGAGAGAGTCCAGCGCGACTGGGCAACTGCAAGGCCGTATCATACCATGTTCTCAGCAGGTCACGTGGGTGTCAACTCGCGCTCGACGACGAAGTCCTCGACCGTCTTTGACCGTCCTTGTTTTCCGTCCCTCGACGCCGACCAGCGTGCGAAAGCATCAGCAGGCCGCCTCGATCGGACAGGAGTGCCACTTACCCTCGTACCGACCCGTCCGTACCTTGAACCAGATCCACGTTTACTCAGCCGGCGGGTGACCGCGTCCGCCACTTGGGAGGGATTTCCATGCGATTCACGTCCTGGCGCGCGCTGGTGGGTGCCGCCCTCGTCGCTCCGTTCCTGGTCGGCTGCCAGGCCGATCCCGATTTCGAGATCGCCTACGAGATGTACAGACTCGAGAATGGGCTAAGCGTCGTGCTCCACGAAGATCGTTCGGATCCGATCGCCGCGGTGGCGGTGCTCTATCACGTCGGGTCCAACCGCGAGGAGGTGGGTCGCACGGGGTTCGCGCATCTCTTCGAGCACATGATGTTCCAGTCGTCCCAGCACGTCGGTGAGGATCAGTTCTTTCAGAAGATCCAGGACGCCGGCGGGACCCTGAACGGCGGGACGTCATCCGACCAGACGATCTACTTCGAGGTCGTGCCCAAGAACGCGCTCGAGATGGCGCTGTGGCTCGAGGCCGACCGACTGGGCTACCTGCTGCCAACGGTGACGCAGCAGGCGTTCGTCAATCAGCAGGCCGTGGTACAGAACGAAAAGCGGCAGCGGGTCGACAACAACCCGTACGGGCATACCGGCCACGTGATCGACAAGCTGCTCTTTCCCGAGGACCATCCGTACAACTGGCAGGTCATCGGCTCGTTCGAAGACCTCGCGAACGCGACCGTGGAGGACGTCCGCGATTTCTTCCGGACCTGGTACGGGCCCAACAACGCGACACTCGTGATCGCCGGCGACTTCGACGTCGCGGAGGCCAAGGCCTGGGTCGAGAAGTATTTCGGCGAGATCCCTGCAGCCGGTGCCATGTCGGAGCCCGAGCCACGCACCGCGACGCTTACCGAGACCAAGCGGGCGTTTCACGAGGACAACTTTGCCCGCTCGCCCGAGCTCAACATGGTGTTCCCGACCGTGCAGCAGTTCGAGGCAGACGCCTATGCGCTCAGCATGCTGGGGGAGCTGTTCTCCGATGGAAAAAGGGCGCCGCTGTACCAGGTGATCGTGGAGGAGGAGAAGCTGGCGCCGTCGGTGTCGGCGTTCCAACGCAGCCGGGAGATGGCAGGCTCGTTCCGTATTCGCATTCGTGCGTTCCCCGGTAAGTCGCTGTCGGACGTCGAGACCGCGATCGGGCAGGCGTTCCAACGGTTCGAGGAGGAGCGCTTCACCGAGGACGATCTGGACCGCATCAAAGCGCAAATTGAGACCGGCTTCTACAACGGGATCTCGAGCATCCTGGGCAAGTCGTTTCAGCTCGCTCGGTACAACGAGTTCGCCGGATCACCGGGCTTCATTGAAGAGGACATCGATCGATCGCTGGCGGTGACCTCGGGCGACGTGTGGCGGGTGTACGAGCAGTACATCAAGAACAAGCCGTTCGTGCTCACGAGTTTCGTCCCCAAAGGCCAGACCAACCTCGTGGCCGCAGGGTCTGAGCGGTTTCCCGTACAGGAAGAAGTCATCACCGCCGCCGGCGCGGGAGTCGGTGCCGCCATGGTCGGAGCCGAGCGCGTGGCGGACCTGCCGTCCAGCTTCGATCGCAGCGTGGAGCCGCCCAAGGGCTCGCCGCCCAGCGTGACGCTTCCCCAGGTGTGGACCCACACCTACGCGAACGGTCTCACCATCTACGGAATCGAGCATCACGAGCTACCGCTGGTGAGTTACTCGTTGACCATTCGCGGCGGTCACCAGCTCGACGACCTGACCAAGGTCGGGGTCGCCAATCTCATGACCGACATCATGATGGAGGGGACGGCCACCAAGACGCCGGTCGAGCTGGAGGAAGCCATCGACGGGCTGGGCGCCACCATCTCGATGTTTGCCACTAACGAGTCGATCGTGATTCGCGCGAATGGGCTCAAGTCCAGGGCGAGCGCCATCACCGAGCTGTTCCAGGAAATCCTGCTCGAGCCCCGCTGGGACGAGACGGAGTTTGCGCGCATCAAGGACGAGACCGTCGAGACCATCAATCGCCGCAAGGTGAACCCCGGGGCGGTGGCGTCCATGGTGTACAACCGGTTGGTCTACGGTGATGGCCACCCGCTGGCGCACCCGACCATCGGGTCGGCAGCGTCGGTGCAGGCGGTCTCTCTCGACGATCTCAAGGCGTTCTACGGCGCCAACTATTCGCCGTCGGTTTCGTACATCACGATTGCGGGAGCCATCACGGAAGCCCAGGCGGTCGCGCTGTTCAGGCCGCTGGCGGAGAGCTGGCCGGCACGGGACGTGGCGCTGCCGGAGTATCCAGCCCCCGCGTCGCAGCCCCGCTCCATGCTCTACTTCGTGGATATGCCCGGCGCCAAGCAATCGCAGATCTATGTCGGTCATCTGGGGCTCCCGCGAACGCACGACGACTACAACGCCACGACGGTCATGAATCATCGCCTGGGTGGCAGCTTCAACTCGGTGCTCAACCTGATCTTGCGTGAGGAGAAGGGCTACACCTATGGTGCGCGCTCGGGCTTCGGCGGGGGACACATGCCGGGCACATTCACGGCGTCGTCCAGCGTGCGATCCAATGCGACGTATGAGTCAGTCGAGATCTTCCGCGACGAGATCGCCAAGTATCGCCAGGGCATCTCGGCAGACGATCTCACGTTCACCAAGAACGCGCTGGTGCAGTCCAATGCGCGCCGGTTCGAGACGTTGCCCGCGCTGCTGGGCATGCTCGACGAAATCGCCATGTATGGGCGGCCGTTCGACTACGTGCGCCAGCAGGAGAACGAGACGCGAGCGATGACGCTCGAGCGGCACAAGGAACTCGCCCAGCGGTACATCGATCCCGATCGGATGATCTACCTGGTGGTGGGCGACGCGGCGACTCAGCTCCGACCGCTCGCGCGGCTGGGACTGGGGAGCCCGATGGTGTTGGACGTAGACGGGATGTGATGGTGGTCAGGTGGGAGGACGGTAGGGTACCGTCCTCCCGTCCTACCGTCACATCGAGGTGCCGGGTCCCACGGGGACCCGCCTAGTTCGTGGGTTTGACCCTCGGTGTGAGCTTCCCGTCCACGATCTGCCGGCCGAACTCCAGGCAGTTCGCAATCGCCAGCTTCTCATTGGCGTAGGTGTTGGGCCCGCGGCACCGCCGAACCTTCGCGCGACCGTTCGTGGGGGTGATGCGTACCTCGAGCGTCCAGCCGTCTGGTTCGCCCTTGGGCTTGGTGAGGGGCTCGATCACGTACCCGCTATACTCGATGCGGTTACTCAATTGTCCTCCGAGTCATTGTCTTCGGTGTCTTCGGTGACTTCGTTGTCTGGCGCCTCTTGGGCCTGAGCCTTCTCTTCGGCGCGCCTGGCGCGCCGCTCCAGCTTGGCCTGGCGCTTCTCGCGTTTGGCGACTTCGCGTTTGCGCTTCGCTGCCGACAGTGGGCCGCGTCTCGCCATCGTCAGCCTCCGTTCTCGTCAGGTGATCGGAAATACGTACGCGTCGAGCCACGCCGTGAACGCGAGGTCGAGCTCCGCGGCATCCCGGCCAGGGTGGAACGGCATGACCTCCCACCGCGTGCCGGCGCTCATCAGCCACCACGCGGGTGTCGTGGCCGGTTGCGCACGCTTGAAGTTGGCCGGCCGGCCATCGTACGACACGAAATGAAACTCGCGGCCGCGGTGTTGCAGACGCCGCTGCTCGACGACAGGTCGGCTCATCGCAGGTTCTCCAGGGAACAGTAAGGCACGCGGCCATCGATGATGCGACGTCCATACGCGTGGCACCCGCGAATGGCCGCCTGCTCGGTGTGGAACGTCTTCGGCCCGCTGAACGCACGCTGCTTTGTGCGGTACCCGATCACGAGATCCAGGGTCCACTGCGAGCTGCCGTGGATCTGGAACGTGCGGGGCGTGATTGTCCACCCGCGATACGTGAGGGCGTTCATCGGAGGCATTGCGACCTCGGCAAGAGGTCCAAGGTGACGAGCGCGGACTCATAGCGCGGGCCCGCCCCCCGCAGGCGCATGAACAGGTGCTCCAGGCTCGGCAGCGACCAGACCGAGGCGTGGGTGGTTCCCGCCACGTGCCAAGGGTCGCCAGGAGGAACACTGACGCGGTCAGTGGTGCGTACGAGCCCCGCGTAGTCGGTGTACCGCAGGAAGTCCATCAGGCCGAAGGCCATTTGCTGAGTCGGGCTGTGGAAGCCGAACGAGAACCGCTGCGGGGACAGCAGTGCATTGGCGGCCGACAGATCCATCCAGCAGCGTCGCGCCTTGACCAGCGAGCCCGCCGAAACGCCGTCCTGGTACTCGTCGGGGAGCGCGGCCCTCAACAGGCCGTCCGTGTGAGGAACCTGGGGAGGGCGGCCGTGGTGGCCTGGGGGTCGCCGGTGCGACCATGAAGCATCAGGGGCAAGGCTCTCCTCCCAAAACAAAATAGCGGGATCAGCGCTGCGGCGCATTCCCGCTTTCGGATCCATGTCCTTCAGACGACATGCGACGTCGCCGCCTACGAACGATAGTCGGTTGCCGTCACCCTGTCAAACGCGCTGACCGGCTTCGAGACGCACCACATCGCAGGTCATTCCCTTTCCGGACCGGATCGATTACCTTGTAAGAAGGCCAAGAGGCGTTCATCGAAGCGCCGCAGACAGACGCAACGGACATTGCAGGGGAACCCGGCAACTGACGCGGTTCCCCTTTTCTCTTGGTAGTACGCCGCACGACGCGGCACCCCACCGCGGGGACACATCCGCGGACAACACGATGGACGATCGGCCAGTGCGGACACTCCGGACTCCGACGCGCATCGAACACAGAGGAGTAGGTATGTCACGCACCACTGGCAAAGTGAAGTGGTTCAACGATCAGAAGGGCTTCGGCTTCATCACCCCCGACGGTGGCGAGAAGGACTGCTTCGTCCACCACTCGGCGATCCAGGCGACGGGTTTCAAGTCGCTGGGCGAAGGTGATGCCGTGGAGTTTGACGTGGTTCAGGGCCAGAAGGGCCCGGCCGCGGAGAACGTCTCCAAGATCGGCTAGTCACGCCGCAGAGCTTTGCGGGCAATGAAAGAGGGGTCGCATCGAAACATTGGTGCGGCCCCTTTTGCCGTCTGGTCGTTGGGGCGCGCCACGGGTCGGTCGTCGCATTGGCGGGCGAGGCTCCTCTCAACACTGCCTAACCGCCCAACCGCCTAACCGTCAAACCGCCTAACCAAGCACGACGTCGACCTGATGCTCGCGGCCATCGTCGGCGAGGGGAACAAGCGCCTCCTTCGAAAGAGGAGTTCCGTCGAGACTGATGCTGGACACGCCGCGACAGACGGCATCCGGATTCTGGACCAGGATCCGATAGAGCGTGTCGCCATGACGATAGTCGATCTCGAAGCGTTTCCAATCTCGAGGAATGCACGGATCGATAGCGAGAGCGGAACCTCGCTTTCGGAATCCGAGAATCGACTCCAGCCCCGCGCGGTAGAGCCAGCCGGCAGCACCCGTGTACCACGTCCATCCTCCCCGGCCGACGTGCGTGGGTGCGGAGTAGATGTCTGCGGCGACAGCGTAGGGCTCCACCTTGTACCGGCGAGCGCTCGCGCGGCGGCTCGCATGGTGAATCGGATTGAGCAGGTCGAAGAGATCAAGGCTCTTGTCTCCCTCGCCCAACCCCGCGAATGCCATGACCGACCAGATGGCGGCGTGGGTGTACTGCCCACCGTTTTCCCGGATGCCAGGCAGATATCCTTTGATGTAGCCGGGATCCCTGGGTGTCTGGTCAAACGGCGGGGAGAAGAGCAGCAGCAGCCGGTCGTCCCGACGGACCAACCGGCGTTCAACCGATTCCATGGCCTGGCGCGCACGGTCCGGATCTCCTGCGCCGGAGAGGACCGCCCAGGACTGGGCAATCGAATCGATCTGGCATTCGTCGTTCTGAGCCGATCCGAGCGGCGTTCCGTCGTCGAAGAAAGCTCGCTTGTACCATTCGCCGTCCCAAGCTTCCTGCTCCAACGACGTCAGCAGCGCCTCGGCGCCTTGCCGCCAACGCGCCGCACGCTTCTCTTCCGCGCGGCCGTCGGCGATTCGGGCGAACTCGCGCAGGTTCACATGGAGAAACCAACCCAGCCACACGCTTTCTCCGCGGCCCTCTTGACCGACACGGTTCATCCCGTCGTTCCAGTCGCCCGTACCGATCAACGGGAGACCATGACTGCCCACCTCGAGACTTCGATCCAGTGCCCGCGCACAGTGTTCGAATAGTGTCGCTCGGTCTTCGGATACCTCGGGTTCAAAGTAGGACTCGTGCTCGTCCTCCTCGAGGATCGCACCCTTGAGCCATGGGATCGTCTCGTCGAGCATGCTCCAGTCCTCGGTCACCGCTAGATACCGAACGACGGCATAGGGCAGCCACAGGAGGTCGTCGGAGATTCGCGTCCGTACCCCCCGCCCGGTGGGGGGATGCCACCAATGCTGGACGTCTCCCTCAGGGAACTGTCGGGCGGCCGCCCGCAGGATGTGCGCGCGCGCGATATCGGGCCGCGCCACCAACAGCGCCACGACATCCTGTAGCTGGTCGCGGAACCCGTATGCCCCTCCGCACTGGTAGAAGCCGGAGCGGGACCAGAGGCGACAGGAAAGCGTCTGATAGAGTAGCCAGCGGTTGAGCAGCAGATCCATGGAAGCGTCCGGCGTCCGGACCTGTACCGTGCCGAGCATGGTGTCCCACCGTTCCTGGACCTGGCGGAGCAGCGCGGCGCAATCCTCCCCACGATATCGCTCGATCAGCGTTCGCGCCTGTTCGCGACTCTCTCCCTGTCCCAGCAGGAACAGCACTTCAGTGCGTTGCCCCGGCTGCAGCTCCACCTCCGTCTGCAGCGCGGCGCAGGGGTCCAGGGTCGCGCCGGTCTTGCCCGATAACTCATCGCCCCGCTCGAGCGAGGCCGGGTGGTCGAGGCTCGCATTGCGACCCAGGAACTCGAGGCGGTCGCAGGTCCACGACGTTTGACGCCCTCCCAGGTCGGCGAAGGCGACCCGACTCGCGAACTCACCGTTCCAGGCATTGCGCGCGAACGTGGCGCCGGTCTCCTGATCGATCTCGGTGACCACGTGAGGTGCGGAGTGGCTGCGCGTGACGCCCAGTACCCACTCCGCATAGGCCGTGATCGAAAGCCGACGTTTGTGACTGGACCGATTCACCAGTGTGAGGCGCGAGATCTTGATCGGGTCGCCGGGCGGCACGAACTGCAGCAGATCCAGCTCGATGCCGTGGGACGTGTGCTCGAAGCGACTGTACCCCTGACCGTGCCGGATGACGTAGGGCGAGGCTTGTTCGCGGATCGGAAGACAGGTCGGTCCCCAGATCAACCCGCTGGCCAGATCGCGCACGTAGAACGCCTCGCCCGGCGTGTCGCTGACCGGATCGTTCGACCACGGCGTCAGCTTGTTCTCCCGGCTGTTGACGGACCAGGTGTAGCCGGAGCCCGACGCGGAGACGTGGAATCCGAAGTCCGGATTCGCCACGACGTTGATCCACGGAGCCGGCGTCCACTGTCCCTGGCCCAGCACCGTGACGTACTCTCGGCCGTCCCGCGTGAATCCCCCCAAGCCGTTGAAGTACTCGAGATCGAGCGTCGGGGGCGGAACAGGTTTTGCGTGCTCGCGCGGCGCGCGGAGCCGGCGCGGCACCGGTCCGGGCCTCAAGCGCTCCAGCCGGACCACCTGCTCGGACAGCGTGCCCCTGTTCGCCAGGATCAACACACGGGCTGCCGAGCGGAGCAGGACCAGGTCCTCCGATGGCAACAGGTCCTCCCGAAGCACGAAGACGTTCCCCGGCTCCCCGTGCCGCTCACCGCCGAGCGCGGACTGACTCGCCCGCACCATGGCTTCAACCGCTTCTTGGAAATCCTGAGCGTAGGAGGTGCCCTTCGCATTCAAAATCACCAGGTCGGCGGAGATCCCCTTGAGGTGCCAGTACTCGTGTGCCCTGAGGAGGTGCCGCGCGACGTCCCGCTCCTCGTCGCGCTCGACGCGTACGACGGCGATCGGGAGATCGCCGGAGATGCCGTATGCCCAGAGCCCGGAGGGCCCGCGACGGTTGGCGGCCAGTTCCTTGGGTGTGGTGCGCAGCGTGCGATCGTTGTAGAGCATCCGATTGGCCAGCCGCTGGAACAGATGCGCTTCGTCCTGCGTGATCCTGAGGTGGTGCAGCTGGACTTGCGCGTACATCCAGGCCAGCGAACTCTCTCGCTCGAACGTTTCCGGCTGGCGGTACTTCTCCGCGATGTCGAGGGCTTCCTCCCGCGAGGTCGCCACCAGCGTGGTGAAGACGAGACGGACCGTGTCGCCGGCCGGGATCGCCACCCGATATCGGAGACTCACCATTGGATCCAGCGTTGCCCCCACGCTGTTCGTCAGCGGTTCGCCCTCGGTCAGCGAGACCGGCGCCCCGATCCCGCGGCCCCGGCCCAGAAAGCGGGCGCGGTCGCTCTCGAACTGATACGTGCCGACCTGCTCCCCTTCGATCGCGGCGACGTGCGCCAGCCATGGTTGTGGCTCGTCAGCCGAACGGGGGCGTCGGGTCGCCAGCAGCGCCTCGAGCTCCGGAACGAATTCGGTCTCTACAAAGAGGTTCGAAAAGGCGGGATGGGCCTCGTCCGCGGCCTGCGGAGCCAGAACGACTTCCGCATAGGAGGTGAATTCGATCTCCCGATCGCGGTTCTCGAGATTGGTCACCGTCAGCTTGCGCAGCTCGGCGTCGTCTTCGGGCGAGACCACGATCTCGAGTCTGATGGACAGGGACCGGTCGCGCTGGATGATCTTGGCCCGGTCTTCGGCATACACGACGTTGTACCTGTCCACCTCGGTGCCGCTCGGCTGGAAGCCGGCCGACCAGACGTCCCCGGTTCTCGCGTCCCGCAAGAAGACGAAGGTACCCCAGCAGTCACGGGTCGTGTCCTCACGCCAGCGGGTGACCGCGAGGTTGCGCCACCGGCTGAAGCCGGAGCCCGCCGCCGTGACCATGACCAGATACCGACCGTTCGAGAGGAGATGGGTGCGAGGCGGGATGTCGTGGGGCGATTCGAACCGCCGCAGGGTCGGTAGAACGAGATCACGAACGTGGGCCGCCAGGACTTCCTCGCCGCGCGGTCGCGTGACGGCCACCGCCCGAGGCGTGCGCTCCTGCAGCAAGAGCTCGGACGCCTGGATCATCGGATGCGCGTGGAACCGTCTGCGGGTGAGGCCCCGGTGAACGACGTTGCCCAGGGAGACGATCGTCATGCCCTGATGGTGCGCCATGTACGCCCGGACCACGGCGACCTGTTCGTCTTCGGGAAGCCGCGATGGCGTGAAATCCAACGCCTCGTAGAACCCGTAGGCGCCGCGGGCCCCGACCTCTTCGAGGCGGGCGATGTTGTCGATGGCGGCTCTGGGATCGACCATCGCCGCGAGGGCGGTGGCGTAGGGAGCCACCACCACGTCCTCGAACAGCCCGCGCTTGAGCCCCAGGCCAGGCACGCCGAAATCCGAGTATTGATAGGAGAGCTTGACGTCGCGGACGTTGTAGGCGGACTCGGAAACTCCCCAGGGGACCCGTCGTTCCGCGCCATACCGTACCTGGCGCCCCACCACGAGACGGCTGGTGAGATCCAGCAGGCTGCGGGCGGGCTGCTCCATCACCAGGAGCGGCATCAGGTATTCGAACATTGATCCCGACCAGGAAACCAGCGCCGCCCCGTGCCCCACCGGCGTGAGGGACCGGCCCAGGAGAAACCAGTGCCGTGGTGACACATCGCCCTTGGCGATGGCCACGAAACTCGCCAGCCGCGCCTCCGAGGCCAGCAGGTCATAGCAGCTGGGGTCGAGGGTGTTGTCGGTCGCCCGGAAGCCGATGGAGAACAGCTTGCGCGAGGGATCGAAGAGGAATCGAAAGTCCGTCGCCTGAGCCATCTGTTCCGCCTGGAGAGCGACGGCAGTGAGGCGGTGCTCGAGCGTGCTCGCCGCTGCCGGAGACGCGTCCTCAGCGTGGAACACCTCGAGATCGCGCGCGTGACTCCAGACGGTGTCCCGGACGGCGTTGGCCCAGGCCAGGACCTCCGAGCCGGACTCGTGCCCTGCCGCCGCGAGTGTGCGGACGATGTCCAGCAGGTTCTCCGCGCCGGCCTCCAACTGCCCGAATCGAGCAGCCCATTCGGGCATCGACGATGGGGGATCGTCCAGAACGGCCGACATCGAATCCAGGGCCTCCTGCACCTGCAACGCCGTGACCATTTCGGTGCGCGCCCCAAACGGGGACCGTTCGACCGAATCGCGCACCGGCTCGAGCGCGTCGCGGATCCCGTCCAGGACCTGTGGGCCCAACGGCGGTTGCCCAATGAGTTGGCGGCATCCTTGCGCCAGCGCGATGAGATGCCCCGCGAGATTCCCACTGTCGACCGTAGAGATGTAGAGGGGATCGAGCGGCCGGAGGTCCGTGGTGTCGTACCAGTTGAAGAAGTGACCGTGGAACCGGCGCATGGTGGTCATCGTCTTCAGGGTCGCCTCGAGCCGTTGCACCATGTCCGTTATCCCGATCCAACCGAAGTCGCGGGCGACCATGGTGCTTAGGAGGTACAGCCCCATGTTGGTCGGTGAGGTGCGGTGGGCAACCACCGGCTCGGGATCCTCCTGGAAGTTGTCGGGTGGGAGCGCGTGCTCCTCCGGGTTCACGAACGTCTCGAAGAAGCGCCAGGTGCGCCGAGCAATAAGGCGGAGCATACGCGTCTCCGTCGGCGACAGGCGGTATCGTTCGGCGAGCTTCGTCGGAACGCTCAGCCGCCACGCCAGAACGGGCGCCAGGCCCCAGAGGAGCACCAACGGTCCGGCAACCGGCCACGCGTCCGGCTTGAACACGACGAAGAGCCCCGCGGCGCCCGCGGCGAGCACCAGGCTCCAGCGCAGATGCTGGTAGAAGGCGCGAAGCGTCAGGTCCACTCCGTAGCCGGCCTGCGCGGCTGCGACCCACTCGAGCAGATGTCGCTTCGTGACATAAAGTCGCCCGAGTGTGCGCACCACGGCATCCGTGATGTACCGGGCTCGGTGCGCCAGCGCCGCGATCGCAAGCAGCACCTGCAGCGACGCGAGCTGGATGTCTCGGCCCGTGGCGCGTAGGTGACTTCGCTTGGAGAACCCCTGCCGCCGTGGGATCAGCCCGTCGAGCACCGGCATGAAGGCGGGGAACGCGATGGCCGCCAGGACCAGACTCGTCCACAGAGCCGGTGAGACGGCGGGCAGGGTCCAGGCGGCGAGGACCAGCAGAAACGACGACGGCGCCGAGAAGCTGCGGCGCAGGTTGTCCAGCATCTTCCAGCGGCCGTGCACGGGTATGCGTGTCCGCCGGCTCTTCGCGGGCTCGGTGTTCCTGTGGCCGAGGATCCAGGGGAGGAGCTGCCAGTCGCCCCGCACCCACCGGTGGTGGCGGCGGACGGCGACCTCGTAGTTGGTGGGGAACTCCTCGAACAGGTCGATATCGGTCACGAGACCGGCGCGTGCAAACACCCCCTCGAACAGGTCGTGACTCAGCAGCGCGTTCTCCGGCACCCGGCCCGCAAGCGCCGCCTCGAACGCGTCGACGTCGTAGATCCCCTTTCCCGTGTAGGACCCCTCGCCGAACAGGTCCTGATACACATCGGAGACCGCGGCCGCATAGGGGTCCACGCCCCCGGGGCCCGACACGATCCGCTGGTAGGTGGTACTTCCCGGTCCCGTCGGCAGGGACGGCGTGATCCGCGGCTGGAGGATCGCGTATCCTTGGACCACCCGGCCCAGCTCAGGGTTGACGCTCGGCCGATTCAGCGGGTGGGCCATTGTCCCAACGAGGCGGTAGGCGGCCCGCCCGGGAAGACGGGTGTCGGCATCCAGGGTGATGACGTAGCGGACGCCATCGGGCACGGTGGGCGGTCTGCCGTTGACCGGAATGAACGTGGTATCGGTTGCGCCGCGCAGGAGCCGGTTCAGTTCGTGCAGCTTCCCGCGCTTTCGTTCCCAGCCCATCCACCTGCCCTCCGTCTCGTTCCAGAGGCGCCGACGATGCAACAGGATGAACCGGTCCCCTCCGCCCCGCGGACTCCGGTATCGGTCGTTGAGACCCGCGATGCCCTCGGCCAGCTCGGCGAGGAGCTCCTCGTCGCCAGGCATGCGTTCGTGGGCGGCGTCCCTCCAATCGGTGAGGAGGGCGAAATGGAGATGGCCCTCGGGATTCGCCAGGTAGTGCACCTGGAGCCGCTCAATGGACTCTTCGATGCCCTCGTGGCTGGTGAGCAGCCAGGGTACGACGACCATGGTTCGCATCTCGGCGGGCACGCCGCGAGCGAGGTCGAGTTTGCAGAGCAGCCGGGGTGGAACGACAATCGTGACCAGGCGATGGACCAGGGCCACCGCGATATCGGAGGCGGGTACGAGGGCGAGAATTCCCAGGAGGATGAGGATTGGCACGCCCACGCCCGCGCTCCAGGTGAGGAACAGCGGGCTGGCGAGAAGGAGGGCAGTGAGGACGGCGATCAGTCCGAAATAGCCGGACGTCGCATGGGTGCGCCACGCGCGTCGAATCCGGACGCGCATGGGGAGGCGGTAGTCCAGCCGCTCTTCGAACGCCCACCTGCCACCCGACACCAGGTAGTATCCCGGGTCCTCCTCTCGGCGCTCGGGAACGGCGAACGCCGCCGACGGCGCTTCCGATGGGGCGGGCGCCGCGTCCAGGCCGGTGTGCGGCGGGGTGCGCTCGCGCCGGGCCTCGCGGGCCAGCGCCACCGCCTCGCGCGCCACGTCCAGTTCCGACCACGTCGAACCCCGGGACAGCTCCTCGACGGCCTCCCGGTACTTGTTGCGCGTGGCGAAATCCATGGCAGCGAATCCGGGAGCCGTTCGGAAGGTCTCGTCCACCAGACTCACGCCCTCGAAAAACTCCGGCCAGCTGATGGACGACATCCACCGCATGCTGGTGATGATGTTCCGGACGGTGACGTTCGCCGCCGCCTCAGCCTGATGTACCTGAGCCACGATTTCGCCCTGGGAAGTCCCTTGGGCGGCCAGGGTCTCGTTCAGCCAGTCGAGGGCCGGTGCGACCGCCAGCGGCTGGTCACGGAGCCGCTGCAGGAATTGCACGGCGAACGCGCTGGCCAGGGGGGCGGTGCCAAGACGGCCCAACACATCGTCCACGGGCTCCGCCGGTCGGCCGCTCAGGCCCAGCAGACGATCCGCCACCTGATCTGCGCCTGCGCGCCCCTGGCGGGCGCGGATGACCAGCTCCGTCAGCCTTCGCAGGTTCTCCAGGAGGGCGACGCGAAGGTGGATCGCGATTGCCCAGAGTTCACCGATGCCGAGGGTTTGGACGCGTTGGTATGCCCGAACGAATGCCTTGAGCGTCTCCACGTCGAACCGACTGTCGGTATGGGCCACATAGGCCCACGCCAGCCCATAGACGCGCGGGTACCCTCCGAGGTGGTGGCCCTCGGCGATCTTCGGCAGGAGCCTGTAAAAGCTGCCCGGAAGGTGGTCCCGGATCTCCCGGATCTGCCCGTCCACGACGTGAAAGTTGTCGAGGAGCCACTCCTCGGCTTGCGTAATCTCACTCTTCTGTCGAACCGCCTCGACGATGTTCCGGTACCCAGCGAGAAGCACCTTCCCGTTCTCGCGGACACGGGGGAGGAGCCGGCGTCCTTTGGCGCGTTCAGGGGCGGTGGTTTGGGCTGTGGCCAAGCTCTCGGCGTGCTGCTCGAGTCGCTCGATGCCGAACACCTCGGCGCGGATCGGCTGTTCCACTTGAGACAGCGCCGCGACCATGGCGTGGATGGTGTTCATGTCGCGTTCCGTGCCCGGACGTCCGAGCGACCGCACGTGGCAGGGGCGCCCGCCCGTCTCTCAGCCGTGTCTCTGCGGTAGTCTTGTCGCGTGCATCTGCTGGGACGTGAAGGCAAGGTCATCCACCGAATTCGATCCAAGGTTCTCGGACACGCCGAATCAATCATACATGATATGCCGTGGGACTGCCGGGGTCTTTTGCAGAGCCCGAGTTGATCCGAACGTGGAATTGAATAGAATTCAAATCATCTGATGGCCTTCAGGGAGGAGGGAACCATGGGAAAGCGCAAGCTCACCACGTCTGCAGGCATACCAGTCGGAGACAACCAGAACTCCCTTACTGCCGGTCCGAGGGGGCCGCTCCTCGTGCAGGACTGGCAGCTGTTCGAAAAGCACGCGCACTTCAACCGGGAGCGTATCCCGGAACGCGTGGTGCACGCGAAAGGCTCCGGAGCCTACGGCGTGTTGAAGGTCACCAACGACATCACGCAGTACACCAAGGCCAAGATCTTCTCGAAGGTGGGGAACGAAACGGAGTGTTTCCTGCGGTTTTCCACGGTCGCCGGTGAACGCGGGGCCGCCGACGCGGAGCGGGACGTCAGGGGCTTCGCCATGAAGTTCTACACGGAGGAAGGCAACTGGGATCTGGTGGGGAACAACACGCCGGTGTTCTTTGTCCGCGACCCGTACAAGTTTCCCGATTTCATTCGCACGCAGAAGCGGGACCCGAAGACCAACCTGCGCAGTCCGAAAGCCATGTGGGACTTCTGGTCGCTCTCACCGGAGAGCCTTCATCAGGTGACGATCCTGTTCTCGGACCGCGGATTGCCCAAGAGCTACCGGCACATGAATGGCTACGGCAGTCACACCTACGCCTTCATCAATGCGAAGGGGAAGCGGTTTTGGGTGAAGTTCCACTTCAAGACGATGCAGGGTATCGCGTGCCTCACCGACTCCGTGGCTGAGGGCCTGGTGGGGCAGGACCGGGAGAGCCACCAGCGCGATCTGTTCGAGTCCATCGAGCGCGGGGATTTCCCGAAGTGGCGCCTCAAGGTGCAGATCATGCCCGAGGACGACGTTCACAAAACGCCGTACAACCCCTTCGACCTCACGAAGGTGTGGCCGCACGGGGACTACCCGTTGATCGAGGTCGGTGTGCTGGAACTGAACCGCAACCCGGAGAACTACTTCGCGGATGTCGAGCAATCGGCGTTCTCGCCGGCGAACGTGGTGCCCGGCATCGGGCACAGTCCCGACAAGATGCTGCAGTTCCGGATTTTCGCGTATGCCGACGCCCACCGGTATCGGCTCGGTGTGAACTACGAGAGCCTGCCGGTGAACAAGCCGCGCTGCAAGGTTGCGACCTACCATCGCGACGGGAGTATGCGGTTCGATGGCAACGAAGGTGGGGCGGTCAACTACGAGCCCAACAGCATGGGCGGACCGGAGGAGTCATCGCGGTTCAAGGAGCCTCCGCTCGCGATTGACGGGGCTGCCGACCGCTACGATCATCGGAAGGGCAACGACGACTACGGGCAGGCAGGCAATCTGTACCGGCTGATGCCCAAGGACGAGCAGCAGCGCCTGCACGTTGCCCTGGCCAACGCGATGAGGGGTCTGCCCACGGAGATCATCGAGCGGCAGCTCGCGCACTTCGAGAAAGCCGACCCGGCCTATGCGGCCGGAGTGAGCAAGGCACTGGGGCGGTCAAAGCGGGAGGCGGCGCTGGTGTCGTAGGGTCGAGCCAGCATCAGAGCAATCGACGAGGGGCCGTCCGCGGCCCCTCGTTTCGTGTTGCCTGCGGCCCGTCACACTCGACCTCTACGGTCAAGGTTGTGCTTGCGGTCGGAAACGACAGGGCTTCAATTTCAGGCGTGTCACCGAAGCCACTGGACCGCCAGCTCACGACTCCCCATCGATTGGCCAACCGCCCAACCGCCCAACCGCCTAACCGCCTAGTGTCCCCCGGTCTCCTCTATCTCCTCCTCAGCCCGCCGATCGTCGCCGTCGGTCTGTTGAAGTATCGAGCCGACTACCGCCGCCACCAGCACACCACTTGGCTCGGCCTGGGGGCGGTCACCGTTGCATTCCTCATGCCCCACATGGTGCTCAATTATGCGTTCCCGATGGTCGTTGTGCCGCGCTCCACGATCGAGACCGTTGGCATGAGCATCATGGCCCTTGGTCTGGCTGGCTGCCTCTGGCCACTCAGACACTTCTCCAAGAACATGTGGACCGGAATGGAGCAGCCGCATCTCGTGACGTCGGGACCGTACCGCTACTCCCGCAACCCGCAGTACGTGACCTACTTCTTCTTCCTCGCCGGGTACGCCATCATGGGCCGCACGATCCTGGCGTGGGTGGCCCTCGTCCTGTACTGGATCGTGACCCACCTGATCGTGCTCATTGAAGAGGAGCACCTGGAGCGACGGTTTGGGGACGCGTACCGGACCTACAAGCGCGACACGCCGCGGTATCTCTTCTGGTGAGGTAGGCTGAGAACCCAGTCGCTCGACGGGACAATCAGAGCGTGCTCCCAGCTCCGCCTGTCTGCCGCGCAGCTTCTCGGGCTTGCCCTGTTGCCACGGGGTTTCCTACCTTGGAGCGTCCTCGCCATCGAGACGCCCGTGCGAACAGCCGTCGCCTTCGATACCCCCTACGCAGGTTGGACCCCGGACGACCATCGCACCCAGATGGAGCAGGAGCTCGCGGGTGACGAGCACGAACCGGAGATGGAGTATCAGGTCGCGGGCGCCCTGCTCGACCAGGGCCACGAGGTGCTACTCGTGGGGATCGGGAAGGATCCTCGTGTGCTGCTGGACCTCTGCACGAGTTGGAAACCGGACGTTGTGATCAACTGCGCCGAGTCGTTCAACGGCGACGGGTCGTTGGATCACCTGTGCGCCACGCTGCTCGACGCGGGCGGCTACCGCTACACGGGGTCAGCGCCGCTCGCCCTGCAGGTAACGCGTGACAAGGCGATGAGCAAGAAGATCCTTGCCTTTCACGGGATCAAGGTGCCGCCGTTCGTGATGTACCGCACCCGCGAACGCGTCACCGAGCCGCCCCCGTTCGATTTTCCGCTCATCGTGAAGCCGCTCGCGGCCGACGCGTCCGTGGGTATCGCCAAGGCCTCGGTGGTGGACGACCTCGCGGCCCTGACCGACCGGGTGGCGTTCGTGCACGAGCGGTTCCGGCAGCCGGCGATCGCGGAGCAGTTCATCCGTGGCCGGGAGCTGTATGCCGGAATTCTGGGCAATGACGAGCGGCTGCAAGTGCTGCCGCTCACCGAGCTGGTGTTCGACAAGGACAAGACCGAGCCGGAGCAGCGCATCGCCACGCAGGCAGCCAAATGGACCGAGACCTATAGGGAGCGCTGGGGCATCCGGACCGTGTTTGCGCGGCCGGTGTCGGCGCTGGCACGGGAGCGGATCGAGACCATTTGCCGCACCGCCGGTCGGGCGCTCTGGCTCCGCGACTACTCCCGGATCGACCTGCGGCTGACCGACGACGACGAGGTGTGGGTGCTCGAGGCCAATGCGAACCCCTTCATCAGCGAAGGGCACGAGATGGCCAACGCCGCCGCCAAGGTGGGCCTGTCGTATCCACAGTTCATCGACCGGATCGTGCAGGAGGCGCTGGCGCGCTACAGCAGGGAGTAGGGCGGCAAGGCGGTAAGGCGGTGGGAGGGTTGGGACGATCCCACGACCCTCGCTTGCCATCCATGGGAACGACGGCGAGGTTAGACCGGCCATTCACCAAGGACGCAGGCATGCGCGCTCAGATCGCAGTACTCGCAGGTCTCACGGCGGTCGGCATCACGGTGCTGTCGGCCGCTCCCGCCCGGGATTCCCAGGCCCAGACGCGCACGGTCAGCGTGCGGGTCGTTTGCCAGGGCACCGGCGTCGAGGTGAATGTCGACCCCTGGCAGCAACGGCTGGCGCTGAACGACGAACTGGACTGGCGCCTCACCGACGACTCGGACGACGCCACCATCTCGGTGTCCCCAAAACGCGGCAATTGGCCCTTTGCGGGGCGGAACCCGCGGGCTGGTGGGAAGGGTCAGGCCGGGAACCAGCCGGCCAGATCGGGTGGCCGGGCCATGGACCGGGGCCGCCACCTGTACAACATCACGATCGAGTGCCGGGGCCGCACTATCGTGATCGATCCGGAGATCATCATCGGGGAAGAGGAGTAACGGGGACGATCGCAGCGGGCCGATCTCTTCAGCTCAAGTGGTTGATATATAACCACTTAGAGTCCTTTCCGGTGTAGCGTTCTGGTCGGGAGCCCCAGGCCGCTGGTGAGGCCAGCCGGATGGCTGCCTCGGGGTCGGGGCAGCCGGCGAGTGCCGCGTATCTGTAGGCCCGACTTGCGTTTCCGAACTAGGTTTCCTACCTTGTCAGTCGCGTCGGCGCGAGGTTCACTTGCTCTGAGCAGCGCAACACAACCTCCAGCACAATGCCCGACGTAACGGTCCCGCCTTTGGCGGGGCCGTTTTCTTTTCGCCGGCCGGGTCTCCGCCCCCAGCCCGCGGGAATTGTCGAACCGTAAACCGTTGCGGGCCTTGGGCCTGGCCCTGGAGGAGCGGCGCATGGCACGGAAGTGGAAAGCCGACCGGATTCCCGATCAGGCAGGCCGGCTCGCCATTGTGACGGGGGCAAACAGCGGCATTGGGTTTGACACGGCACAGGAGCTGGGAAAAGCCGGGGCCACGGTCATCCTCGCGTGCCGGAGCGACGAGAAGGGCAAGGAGGCGGCAGGCCGGACCCTCGCGAAGCATCCGCAGGCGCGGCTGAGCGTCGAGACGCTCGATCTCGCGAGCCTCGCCTCGGTGCGGGCGTTCGCGGCGGCGATCTGTCGCGAGCACCGGCGTCTCGACCTCCTCATCAACAATGCGGGCGTCATGATGCCGCCGGAGCGCACGCTCACCGAAGACGGTTTCGAGCTCCAGTTCGGCATCAACCATCTCGGGCACTTCGCCCTCACGGCCCTGCTCCTGGACCTCATGGTGGGCACCGACGGGTCGCGTGTGGTGACCGTGAGCAGTTCGGCGCACCGTTGGGGCGACATCGACTTCGACGATCTCAACTGGGAGCGACGCACCTACCGGCGGATGCCCTCCTACGGGCAGAGCAAGCTGGCCAACCTCCTGTTCACGTTCGAGCTACAGCGGCGGCTCGAGCAGGTGGGGGCTCCGACCGCCGCCCTGGCGGCGCATCCAGGCTGGACCGGGACCAACCTACAGCGGCACAGCGGCGCCATTCGACGCCTGAACCCGGTGTTCTCCATGAAGCCCTGGCAGGGTGCCCTCCCCACGCTGTACGCCGCGACCGCTTCCGACGCCGAGGGCGGAGCGTATTACGGGCCTGACGGCTTGATGGGGCTACGCGGCTATCCCACGCGCGTCGCCACCAGTGACGCGGCGCTCGACTTCGAGGCGGCCGAGCGCCTGTGGCGCGTGTCGGAGGAGCTCACGGGGGTGCGGTGCACGGTTAGGCGGTTAGGCGGTTAGGCGGTTGGCAGCCAGACCGTGAAGGTGCTTCCCTCGCCGACTGTGCTCTCCACCTCGATCCCTCCCCCCTGCAATTCGGTGAGCATGCGGGCGATTGCCAGGCCGAGTCCCACCCCACCGTGCGCGCGGCTGCGGGACTTCTCCACGCGATAGAAGCGGTCGAAGATGTGGTCGAGGTCCCAGGGTGGGATCCCTTCGCCGGTGTCCCGGACGGCCACGCCCACCCGTTCGTCGTCGCGGCGGAGCGAGATGGTCACCGATCCTCTTGCGGTGTGCCGCACCGCGTTGATGACGATGTTCAGCACCACCTGCCGCGTGTAGTGGGAATCGCCCAGAGCGTTAACGGGCTCGCGGACCTCGTTCAGCACGGCCACATCCCGGCCGGTAGCCATGGCCTCGGCAATCTCCCTGGCGTCACACGCGATCACGCTGAGGTCGAACGGGTCCCGCCCGACCTCGATCGCGCGGTTGTCACTCCGAGCCAGGAGTAGCAGATCATCCACCAACTTGCTCGTTCGTTCCACCTCGCTGCCGATTGCCGCGAGTGCCTCCCGCATCTCCTCGGGTGAGCGACGCTCATCCAAAGCCCACTGCGCCTGTGCCCGGAGGTACGTGAGCGGCGTGCGCAGCTCGTGGCTCGCATCGGCGGTGAACGCTTCCAGTGCCCGGTGCGCTGTCTCGACGCGGGCGATCAGCCGGTTGATCGCAGCGGCGATCTGGGTCACCTCGATGACGCCCGTGGGCTCGGCCACGCGACGGCTGAGATCGTCCGGCCCGATGGATTGGGTCTCCGAGCTCACGCGCTCTACCGGCGCCAGGGCCGTTCCCACCGACGTCCGGGTAGCGCGCCGCGCCGCGAGCGCCGCGAGTGGCAAGAGCAGGAGCACCACGCCCGCAATGGCCGCAAGCGCAACCATGTGAGGCTGCCGGCTTCCCGCGATGAAGATGTCGAACTCGCCCACAGGCCGGCGCAGGATGCGATAACGCCACCGCCCCCGCTCGGCCACCGCACGGACGATCTCCGCGTTTACGTCCTCCGGAGTCGCGTCGGGCCCGAGCGCTTCGATACGCTTGGCCGGCATTGTGGGGGACAGGAAGTATACGGACCGCCCGCCCTCCGCGGTCGGTGCCGTGCGCGTGATGATGAAGCGCGCGCCCATGCCCACCAGATGCTCCGCCAGGCTGTCAGAGGCCACGGTGGTGCGCTCCCCGCCGGGCCCGGCATACAGGCCAAGGAGCGACTCAATGACCGTGGCGGTCTGACCCATCGACCGGCCCAACGACACCTCGCCCAACACGGCAAAGGCCCCGATTACCACGACCGCATAGGCGGACAGCGTGATCCAGGTGAGGCGGGAGAAACGTGCGACGAGGTCGCTCGCCAGCCGTCGCTCGGTCACGGTCCCTCGAGACGATAGCCCACACCGCGTACGGTACGGATCTCCGTGCCGTCGCGGATCTCGCCGAGCTTCTTGCGCAGATAATTGATGTACACGTCCACCACGTTGGTGCCCGAATCAAACTGGTAGTTCCACACCGCCTCGGCGATCCGCGAGCGCGACATGGTGCGGCCTGCATTGCGCATGAGGAACTCGAGCAGTGCGAACTCCCGGGGAGAGAGCTCGATGCTCCGGTCCCCGACGGCCACGGCTCTGGCGGTGACGTCGAGGCGCAGGAGGCCGACCCGCAGCGCCGAGTCCTCACGCTTGAACTGCGCTCGACGCAGGAGCGCCTGGACCCGAGCCAGCAGCTCGGCGAGATCGAACGGCTTTGTCAGATAGTCGTCGGCCCCGCCTTCCAGCCCCTTCACCTTGTCGGTGAGTTCCCCCCGCGCGGTGAGCATGAGTACCGCCGTGTGGCAGCCATGCTCGCGCAGGTGGCGCACGACCTGGAACCCGTCCATACCGGGGAGCATGAGATCGAGCACCACGCAGTCGTAGGCCGTGTCCAGTGCGGCGGTGAGTCCTTCGTCGCCCGCGGCGGCCTGATCGACGGTGTAGCCCTCCTCGCGGAACGCCTTCCGAAGAAAGGCGCGGAGGTTGTTGTCGTCTTCGACGAGCAAGATCCGCATGTGCGGTGCGTGGCTGAAGAGGAGCGGAGTGGGGAGGCGCGTCGCGCGCCCCCCCCACCGCGAGAGAAGTTACTTGATTCGACGCACGGTGACACGAGCGACGGGCTCGGTCCAGCCATGCTGTGCAGGATCCAGGAAGGCACCGCCCTGAATGCCGGGGTGCATCATCACGACGCCACCCTCGGCGACGCGGCCGTTCCCATCGGCGGTACCGCCCACGGGACCGATCGCCGGGCAGGCATCCACCACGTTGGCAGACAGCTCGTCGTTCGTCTCGGTGCCCGCGTCATATCCGGCCGCGTAGTACGTCAGCGGCTGGAAGCCACGCGGCAGCTCCGCGCCGGCGAGTCCGGTGAACCCGTCGTTGGTGCAAATGAGCATGACGGCGACTGAAAAGCGGTTGGCATTGGCCCGAGCGGCGATCGTACTCGTGAGCGACGAGGGTCCGGGTCCACCCATCCGGTGAATCGGCGCCATGGTGGCGACGACAGCGTCCACACCGGGCGCACCCATCAACGCCGCCGCGGCCGTGCTCGGATCGCCGTTTTCGGCGATCAGGCGCAGCCCCTCGGAGGCGGCTTGGCCTGCGGTGAAGAACGATGCTTGTTTGGTGTGAGTGACGAGGACGCCTGGCGACAGCGGCTGACCGCTCGTGAGGTTGGTGATCGTGATCTCGTACTCGCGGAGCGCGGCGTCGGCGGCGTTCTCGACGCCAGCCGACGCGTCGAAGAGCGCGGGATCGACCACACGGTCGGTGTCGCCACATGCCAAGGCGGCGGTTGCGGCGAGTAGTGCTGCGAGGTGTCGGAACATTGTTGAGCCTCCGGTGAAATGGGATGAGCGTGATGCGATGCTGCGGGGCAGTGTAGGAGGCTGTGACGACCCGAACCGCCAATGTTAGAGAATTCTCATGAGGCCCTAACGACGCTCGCGGCCGGTCTCGACGCTGCACGGGTCACAGCGCATTAGAGCGGTTGCTGTTGGACCAGGCGGGCGTCATCTCGCTCGCGGAGGTGGACTCAGCGGTGGTCGGTCGTCATCATGATGTGTATGGAAACCGAGGATCCTTCATGAGGCAGCGGATTGGCCGAGGCCGGCCCAGTTTGGTCCATCCCGTCGGGAGTGCCCGGAGAACGAACCGGTACCTCGTTGTCTGGGGCGCCGTGGTGACGCTCGTGCTTTCCGGCTGTGGGAGCGAGCCGCTGCGGGAATTGTTCGGCGACGACACCCCGCACCAGCGATATGCGCTGCGTCTAGCGGAGGCTGAGCTCGACGGCACCGCCCTGGGCCGCGACTGGATTGCGGCCGCAGAGTCGGCGCTCGAGAAGCCCGTCACGGTTGCCGCACCATATCGGGAAGAGAGCTACCTGGACCCGCGAGAGGCCATGGCCGTCGCGTACCGGATCCCTCTCCGGAACGGGCAACGGCTCGAAGTGGCGTTCGAGAGTGCGCCGGACAGCGGATACCGGGTCTTTCTCGATCTCTTTCGGGCTCCCAGAGACTCGGCCGCAACCCCCAGGCGCGTGCTGAGCGCCGACAGCCTGGAGCGGTCGCTCGAATATCTCGCCCGCCGTGACGGGGAGTACCTCGTCCGTATTCAGCCCGAGCTGCTCCGCGGGGGGCGCTACACGATCACCATCGTGGTGGAGCCTTCCCTGCAGTTCCCGGTATCGGGCCACGACACGAGCGCAATCCGGAGCCGGTACGGCGCTCCGCGTGATGGAGGTCGCCGGCGCCACGAGGGGCTCGACATCTTCGCCCGTCGGGGGACGCCGGTCCTTGCGGCGGCCAGCGGCTACGTGCGCAGCACCAGGCCGAACAACTTGGGCGGGAACGTCATCTGGCTGCGCGATGAGATGGAGCGGACGCACTACTACGCTCATCTGGATAGCGTGGTGGTGTTTCGTGGGTTGGCTGTCGAGGTGGGTGACACCATCGGATTCGTTGGCAACAGCGGGAACGCTCGAACGACACCCCCGCATCTCCATTTCGGTGTCTACCAGCGCGGATCGTTCGATCCGTACCCGGCCCTCTATCAGGTCCCCACGACCCCGGAGGCGTTCTCGGGCAATCCTGATCTCATCGGTCGAGTCGCGCGCGTGAGCAGGGAGCGCACACGTGTCCGGGAGGCGCCGAGTGGCGGATCGGACGTGGTCGCCGAGCTCGCGCGGCACACTCCGGTTCGAGTCGCGGCGGGAAGCGGTCCATGGTATCGCGTGATGCTCCCGGACGGCACGACCGGGTATGTGGCGACGGGACTCACGGAGCCGCTGGACGGCCCCATTGGTCGCCAGACCGTTGTGGCCGGGACCGATCTCCTCACCGAGCCGGATCCTGCGGCGGTGGCGGTCGATCGGTTCGTGATGGGCACCGAGTTGGATGTGCTCGGTGTGTTCGGCAGCTTCGTTTTCGTTCAGAACTCGAGTGGACGGCTAGGGTGGGTATCGCTGGATTGAAGTGTCGCTCGATGCCCGCCAGGACGTGGGCGAGCCCGCTCCTGGCGGCGCTCGCCACAGCGCTTGTACCGATCAACGCCGCTGCCCAAGTCGAGCGTACTTCCCGTGATGGCTGGCAGCGGGTGGAGGATGTGTTCGCGGCGCTGGAGGTGGACGAGGGGGATTGGATCGCCGACGTCGGGGCAGGGAGCGGATTCTTCTCCCTTCGGCTCAGCCCCAGGGTTGGTCCAGAGGGCAGGGTGATCGCCCAGGACATCGATGCGCGGGTGCTGCGTGATCTGCGCGAGGCGGCAGGTCACGCTGGGCTCGACAACATCGAGACCGTCGTTGGGAAGAAGGATGATCCCAAGCTCCCAGAGGGCAGGCTCGACGGCGTCCTGATCGTGAACGCCTATCACGAGATGGACGAGTACGAAGCGATGCTCGGCGGGATCAGGCGCGCACTGCGACCGGACGGACGGCTGGTCATCATCGACACCCCGCCGCGTGACTCCACCGTGTCACGCCGACGGCAGACCAGCCGCCACGACATCACGATCGCCATCGTGGTCCGGGAACTGGAGGCGGCCGGATTCCGCGTGATCGACCAGGTCCCGGAGTTCGCCCGCTCGGGGCGGACTCAGCAGTGGATGCTAGTGGCGGTAGTTGCCGAGTACGAGGGCCGCTGACGGGTGCAGTGTGTCGGCCCCCGCCTCGGTACCTTCCCTCAGTTCGGCGCCCGCTTGTAGCTCACCGACAGCCCGCCGCCCGCCCGAAAGAACTCGGTCTCCAGGTTGGGCGTGCTCTCCAACGCCTCGACGAACCCGGCCATTCCCCTCATTCCCCGTCGACCACGATCGGAGACATTGTGGGCCGTGAAACATCCTCCCACGGTGAGCTTGGGGAGCAGCGCCTCGAAGTAGCGCGGGTACCAGTCCTTGTCGGCGTCCACGAAGATGAAGTCGAACGGGCCCTTGATCTCGTACACGAGCTCGTGGGCGTCGGCGAGTCGTGCGTCGATGTACCGGCTGAGGCCGGCCGCTTCGAAATTCTCGAGTGCCTGGTTGTATCGACGCTCGTCGATCTCCAGCGTGATCAGGGTGCCGCCCGTCTTGCTCATGGCCCAGGCGATCCAGATGGCCGAGTGCCCGGTCGAGGTGCCGAGCTCGAGCGCCGTGGTGTAGCCGTTCTCTACCACGAGATCGAACAACTTCTGGCCGTCCACCTCCGAAACGTTCATGTCCCGCCATTGGCGGCGGTTCGCGTCGAGGAATGCACGTACTTGACGGTTGAGCGCGTTCTGCGACGCCGGGTCTTGCGCAGCGCAGTCGGGCGCGACGAGACCGGCGCTGAGCAGCGCGATCGCCCAGACGGTCGTCGGTATGGCTTTCATGATGGGTCCCTCACGATTGTGGGTCTTCGGTTGGCTCGGCTTCTCGCGAACACGACGTAGAATGGCAGGCCTGCCAGGACGGTGAGGATCGCGATCGATGACTCGACCGGGCGCTCCTGATACGCGAGCACCAGGATCAGCACACTCACCGCGGCGAACAGGAGCGCCGCCACGGGGTACGCGGGCGCCTGGTCTCCCCGCTCCCGCCGGAGCTTGAACACCCCCATTACGACGAGAATGGGGAAGATACCGAGGCAGAACCCCATGTAGGTCAGGATCTGGTCGAACGTTCCCGAAAGCACGAGCACGACGGCGATCAGGCACTGGAGCACGATGGCTTTGGACGGCACGCGGAAGACGGGATGGACGTCGGCAAGGACCCGAAAGAAGTACCCGTCCTTTGCCATCGCGTAGTAGACTCTCGGCCCGAGGATGATCAGGGCGCTGATGGATGACAGCAGGGCGAAGGCAATCAGCAGCGAGATGACCCGCTCGACCCAGCCGCCGAAGAGGCGGGAGGCGGCAAGGCCTCCGATGGCAATCGCCCCGTTCATCTCCTGCGGCGGGACCGCGTAGACGTACAGGATGTTCAGACCGAGGTAGAGCAGGATCACGAGCCCGGTGCCCGCGAGCAGCGAGCGCGGGAGGTTCCGTTCGGGCTCCCGGATCTCCGAGCCGACGTAGACGGCGGCGTTCCACCCACTGTACGCGAACATGATCCACATCAGCGACAGCCCGACGGTCTTCCATCCATCGCCGTCAAGCGCGACGGCCTGGCCGGCCGAGAGGTTTCGGAGATCGCCGGTGCCGAGTGCAAAGCCGATCACGATCAGTCCCACGATGAGGAGGATCTTGCCGACGGTGAGGATGTTCTGGACCTTCGCGCCAAGCTCGATGCCACGGAGATGCACGAGCATGAGGCTCACGATGATGAGAAGCGCGATCGATCGCTTGACGGCTGCCTCGCTGCCCCAGGTGAGCATGCCGGGAACCGCACTCGCCACGTACTCACTGAATCCCAGCGACGAAGCCGCCAGCGGGGCCGAAAACCCCACGAAGAACGAGACCCACCCGGTGAGGAAGCCGAAGATTGGGTGGAACTGCTCGGAGAGGTAGACGTACTCACCGCCCGCGCGGGGCATGGCGGCTCCCAGTGCGCCGTAGCAGAGCGCGCCGCACAGCGCGAGGATTCCGCCCGCGACCCAGAGTACGATCATGAGCACCGGGCTGCCCAGCTCGGCCATGAGCAGTCCGGAGGTCGTGAAGATCCCAGCCCCGATCATGTTGGCCACCACGAGGTTCGCGGCGGGGAAGAGACCCAGAGTGCGCGAGAGCGCCGGGGTGGGGGTTCCTGTCACGATGGCGCCTGCATGTCTACTGCTTACTACGTCTCCCGGCAGCCGGGTGTTGAAGCAAGCGTTGGAGGACCGCCCGGATCACGCCCTCAACGTGCCACTTGATGTTCCGCCTCGGTCGGGTCGGCCTGGCGCGATCCGCCAAGGTCGAAGGAGACATTGACCGGCACACCGTGACGCAGCGTATCCAGCGTCACGCACAGGCGTTCAACCGGGAGCACTAGACCTCGGGCCGCTACTGTCACTACACCGACGCGCCAACCGGGTGAGCGCCCCTGGCCTATCCTCCCACCAAAGGATAGCTTAGGCTAATCACGACCGTCGTTATCCCATTTCTGGGGAAGGGTGTCCTTTCGGCACCCTGCCAAATGAACTGTCCGGATACTTCAGCCAAGTGGGGGAGCCCATGAAGACCCGATTCACTCTCGCCCTCGCCCTCGCCGCCCTCATCGCCGTGCCGCGAGCGGCACGGGCGCAAGAGATGCCGCGACTGGGCGAGCTGTCTGCCGTGTCGGTGTGGCAGGTCGATCCTGCCGACATGGGAACGTTCATGACCGTGGCGGCAAAGGTCGCGCAGGCCGCCAAGCGGGCCAAGTTGGGCCAGGGCTATGCTTGGACTATGTGGCAAACCTCGTACTCCATCTCCATTATCGGCCCGTTCAACAAGGCTGAGCTGGACGACCCCCAAATCTGGATGAAGCAGTTCATGGGGACGCCCGGCGAGGCCCCCCTGATGCAGGCCATGCAGGAGTTCGAGGGCGTGGACATCCTCGGTGGTGTGACCGAGATCGTGCAGGAGATGCCCGACTGGGGGTACATGCCCGAGGGCATGACCGTGCCGCCCATGGCATGGGTGCACATCCATGAGTTCTGGCTCAAGAGTGGGCAGGCGAACTTCGCGAAGTGGAACACGCTCATTCCCGAGTTCGTGGCGTTCTTCAAGGACATCGGGTATCCCTATCCAATGTGGTCCCACATGGTGCGGTACGGGGATAGCCGTACCCTGTTCGTGACGGCCTACGATGATATGGGCGAGTTTTTCGGCGCCAAGAGCGTGACGGTGCTTGCGGAAAAGCATGGAGCGATGGACCGCTGGCAGCAGTTGCTCGGCCGCATCAACGAGCTGGTCATGCGGCACCGTGAGAGCGACGCGCAATACCTGGCGGCGCAGAGCTACATGGGCCCGGCGCAGTAGGCGGAATCGAACGGGCGTCGAGCTGTAGCATGGAACGAGCCGGCGGTATGAGCCGGCTCGTTCGCGCTTCACACCTTTCGCTTTCGGTCGACGAGTGCGGCGCCGATCAGTTTTGGCGCACCATCTGTCCGAGGTACGCGTGGTCCCAGGCCACGTCGAACAATCCGTGACACTCGTCGCAGCGGAGCCTTGGTGGCCGGCCCATCGGCAGCTGGCGATGGCGACAGGCGGGGCACACCGCGTACCCCCTGGCCCACCTCGCTGGGATCACGGTCGCGTTACTCGCGTGTGCGACGATGGTCCAGTGGGTCGGCGGGTTGGAAACGATCTCCAAGTGTCGGAGCGGAAGGAACCGCTGCTGCCCGTGCACCGCGATCAACGCCTCGGTGCGTCCGAGAGCCATGGTCTCGTACCATGCCCCACGGCGCAGTCCGCAGTCGACGTCTTCGCGCAAACGTGCCCATCCAGTGACCGGCATGACCGCACACCTCCAAGCGGGTGCCATGTGGAAGATCGGGCCGGAGCGCCAGGATGGCGGTGCCATAGGTCACAGGATCGACCCTGATTGGCCTGTGGGCAACTCGCGATCCCGCGCGATTGCGATCTGGGGCACGGGTGCTTGACAGTGCCCGGAGCGAGGTGCACGCTTGCCGCACGATCTGCTGTGGGTATACGATTGTCGCTGCATCAGTCCACCGGTCCCTGACCAGATGACTGCAACGCACTTTCCGCACCCGTGCCGGCGGGCGGCAAGTGAGCGGGGGAGCGTCACGTGGAAATCATCATAAAGGATGACTACCAGCAAATGAGCCGGACCGCGGCGGAGATCGTGGTGGAGGTGTTGAACACCAGGCCGAACGCGGTGTTCGGAATGGCGACCGGATCTACACCACTTGGTCTCTATCAGGAGCTGGTCCGCTTGCACAAGCAGGAGCAGCTCGACTTCTCACGCGTCACGACGTTCAATCTCGACGAGTATGTCGGCCTGCCGGTGAATCATCCCCAGAGCTACCACTACTTCATGCACGAGCACTTCTTCAAACACGTCAACATTCCCGCGCAGAACATCAACATCCCGTCCGGCACGACCAGCAACTACCGCGCGTTTTGTGAGTGGTATGAGCAGCGCATCACCGAGTGCGGCGGAATCGATCTCCAGATTCTCGGAATCGGATCCGACGGCCACATCGCCTTCAACGAGCCGGCCAGCTCGCTCAGCTCACGAACGCGACTGAAGACGCTGTCCAAACAGACGATCGACGACAACGCCCGGTTTTTTGATCGTCGGGAGGAGGTGCCGGTCTATGCGATCACGATGGGGGTGGGGACGATCCTGGATGCGCGCAAACTGATCTTGCTCGCGAGCAGCAAGAAGAAAGCTAAGGCCATCGCCCAGGCCGTCGAGGGCCCGGTCACCAGCATCGTGACGGCGAGCGCGCTGCAACTTCACCCTGACGCCACGGTGCTCGTCGACCAGGAGGCGGCCGGCCAGCTCGCGATGCGTGACTACTACGAGTTCATCTACGCCGCCAAACCGGGGGCGCCCCGGACCTGAGCCTCGGACCGGTCGAACCGTGCAAGGCTCTGCGATGCAGGCACCCGTCATGCATCGGTGTTATCCATTCCCCTATGTCTCGCACAACGCTCACAGCTTTGTTCATCGCGGCACTCGTTCTTCGAGAAGCGACGGCCCAGGAGGTCTCGCCACGCCTCGTGTCACGTACCGAGTCGCGAGAGGAGTGGGGGGTGGGCAGGGTGGCCGACGTGCGGTTCGGGCGCGTGGCGCTCGTGGCCGCGCCCGACGGTGTCCGGCTCGATGTCCGGAGGCTCCGCGATGCGGCCCCGCCAATCCGACCAGTGAGCGTGGAGGGCCGTGTACCGACGATGTCGGGCAACAGCTTCGTCGTGAGCGAATTTGGCGAGAGCAATCGCACGCCGTTGGGAGGATACTTCGGGACGTTCCAGCGCCGACCGTCGTCCGCGGTGGCGCACGTGGACCGCATGCCCGACGGACGGCGCGCGTTGGAGCTCACCTGTCGTCACGAAGAGACCGGCTTCTGCGGCCTGTGGATTCAGCTGTATGACTTCGAGGCTGGACCGGAGGCTCGATGGTACCTCGACGCACGAGGGTTCTCCACACTGAGCTTCTGGATTCGGGGACGCGCGGGAGGAGAGCGGATCCTGCTCAAGGTGGCCGACGCCGAATGGGAACAGCGGGAAGACGCGTTGCCGGTCGGGGAGGTGGCGCAGTTCCTTCCCGCCGGCCGCGTGGACACGGTGTGGCAGCAGGCCGTCGTCCCGCTGGAGCGCCTCCCGGTGCGTGTCCAGCGCGAGACGCTCGCGATGCTCGCGTTCGAAGCGACGGTACCGGGCACGAGCACCGTCGAGCTCGGACCGGTGGCGCTCTCGATCACGCCCGACGATCTGCCGGCCCTCCCCGACCCACGAATGTCCGGAGAGCCAGTACCCGCGCTACACAAGGCGACATGGGTGTGGAACACCGCCGAGTTGCTTGCCAATCCGGCTCGGCAAAGTGCGATGCTCGATTTCCTCGAGCGGGAAGGGTTCGACCGGATCTTCCTTCAGCTCCCCGGTATTCCGGGTGATCCGAGGACACCAGGGGAACTGAGAATTGACACCAAGGCGATGCGGTCGCTGCTGGCCGCCTTCAATCGACGTGGCATGCGGGTCTACGCGCTCGACGGCTACGCCCGGTACGCGCTCCCCGAGTTCCATGCTGGGGTGCTCGCCACAGTGGACCACGTCATCCGCTACAACCGCCGGGTATCGGAGCACGAACGCTTCTTCGGGGTCCGGTACGACATCGAGCCGTATCTGCTGCCGGCATTCCACGGCAGCGGGCGGTCCAACCTGCTCCAAGGGCTGCTCGAGCTGACGGCAGCGTCGGTCGAGCGCGCGCGCGCGGGGGGACTCGTCTACGGGGCCGACATCCCGTTCTGGTACGACGCGTCATCGGACGACACGCGCGAGCCGGTCCTGGTGGAGTTTCGAGGGGTTCGGAAGCCCGTCAGCGAACACCTCGTGGATTTGGTGGACGACGTGGCGATCATGGACTACCGCACCACGGCGTACGGCGCTGACGGCACGATCCGGCATGCGACGGGTGAGCTCGAGTACGCCGCGTCGCAGGGGAAACCGGTGTTCATTGCGCTCGAGACCTTGGACCTTCCGGACGAGGTGCTGTTGGACTTTCGCGGCCCGCCGCGGGCGGGCCTGCCCGAGGGCGAATCCGTCGGACCGGCGGTGGCGGCCGTGGCCGACGGCGATTCGATGCACGTCGTGTACGTAGACGCCGAGCCTGCCGGCGACGCGCTCACCGATTGGCTGGTCGAGCGAGGGATCGACGCCAAGGACGTCTGGTGGTGGCCGGTCAGCAGGAGGGTGGAGGTCCCGGCCGCAAAGCTCACGTTCGCACGGCACGACGTGCGGCAGCTGGAAGCCGTGATGCAGGGAACCGCTGCTGAGTTTCAGCGCTACCCCTCGTTCGCCGGATTCGCTCTGCACTCGGCCGAGAGCTACATGGCCCTCGTCACCCGCCGCCCGCTGCCACGATAGCGACGGATCGACACTGCCCTTGCGAGTGGGCGCCCCCGCTTCATGTTGGGACGAGCGAAGTGACTGAGACCACGCGGCGTCGTCACGACTTTCCACCCATACGAGGTCGTCAGGAATGAGTGCCGAGGAGTTCGTCAAACGGGCGCGCAGCCTCTCGAGGGCGTATCGCGTCACCGCGGGGAAGAAATTCCGGCTGGCCGACTACGATCCTGCCGACACGGGCACGCTCGGATCGGGGGACAAGCCGCAGGCCAAGAAGGCGCTCAGGGCCGGCGTGAAGGCCATGGCGCAACTTCAGGAGATGTTGTACGCGCAGGACAGGTGGTCCGTGCTCCTCGTGTTCCAGGCGATGGACGCCGCGGGCAAGGACAGCGCCATCAAGCACGTCATGTCCGGGGTGAACCCACAGGGGTGCCAAGTGTTTTCGTTCAAGGCGCCCAGCAAGGAGGAGCTGGATCACGACTATCTGTGGCGCTGCCTCAAGCGACTGCCCGAGCGGGGCCGTATCGGGATCTTCAATCGGTCGTACTATGAGGAAGTGCTCGTCGTGCGCGTCCATCCGGCGATCCTCGACGGTCAAGAACTCCCACCGGTGCTCGTCACGGACCGGATTTGGACGGAACGGTTCGAGGACATTCGCAACGTGGAGCGGTATCTCACCCGGAATGGTGTCGTGATCCGGAAGTTCTTTCTCCACGTGTCGAAGGAGGAGCAGCAGGGCCGGTTCCTGGATCGCATCGACCGGCCCGAGAAGAACTGGAAGTTTTCCGCCGCCGACATCGCGGAGCGCGCCCACTGGGACGACTACATGCGGGCCTACGAGGAGATGATCCGCCACACCGCCACGAAAGAGGCGCCGTGGTACGTGGTGCCGGCGGACAAGAAGTGGTTCACCCGCATGGTGGTGGCATCGGCGATCGTCGATGCGCTCGGGTCGCTCGACCTGCACTTCCCGACGGTGGACAAAGCGGGGCGAAAAGAGCTGGCCAAGCTGCGCAAGGAGTTGGAAGCGGAGTAACGGGAGAAGGGAAAACGGAAAAGGGAGGAGTCGTTCCGCCGCTCCCCGATCTAACGATACAAGGATTGCGAGCCATGTCGCCCACCATCCAAGGAATCCTTCCATCAGTTCTGCGCCGACGGCGCCGGCACGCCGGCCCCAGGGCGGTGGGGCTTTCCCACACCGGTTACCGGCTGCACGTTTAGGCCTTCACCGATCCGCGGACCACGACTTGGAGGAATCGATGAGGACTGGACGCGTGCTCTCGATCTTCGCGATGTGCGCGCTCGCCCTCGCCGCTGTCCCCGTGGCGGCCCAGGGGCCCCCGAGCGAGACGC
>JAOTVV010000055.1 GCA_029863245.1 Gemmatimonadota bacterium | reverse complement strand
GGCGGCGGCGTTCCGGGATCGGCTCGTCGCCCTGGGGCTGCAGCAGAGTGCGGCGCAACGCGGGCCAGAGGACAACGCGCACATCGAGTCGTTCTTCCACTCGCTGAAGGCGGAAGTCATCCACGGCACGCGGTTCGAGACTGAGATAGCGTTGCGGCGCGAGCTGTCCGGCTACGTGCGGTACTACAACCACCAGCGGCTGCACTCCGCGCTGGGGTACCAGTCGCCAGTTGACTACGAGTCATGCGCAGCGTAGAACATGGGTGTCTACGAAACCGAGGGAAGATCCCGAGCGCGTACGTTTCAGCGGAACTTGATGTTGATGCGCTTGACGTTGATACGAGTCCGTTCACCGAGACGCGTGGCCCGCGACCAGGTCGCTCGCAGGTCATGCGCTGACCGTTAGACCGCTACTTGTCAGCGAGTAGCTCGTCCACAGACAGACCGATGTCGCGAGCGATCTTCCGCAGCAGGGTTGGTGCAATGTCGCGACTGGCATGAAAGGGGATGGTGGTGGCGCGGCCGTCGGGATGCCGATACTGGCGATGCGAACCGCGCTGCCGTGCCAACGTGAAGCCGTGGCGCTGCAAGAGCCGTTCGACCTCCCGCGGCTTCAGAACGGGGACGGAGCCCACGAGCTACGCGATTTGAACCGTGTGCGTGCCAACGAACTCCGCTTCGAGGCGGGGCTCCCCATCCTCCAGGAGCAGTTCGACCACCTCCCTGAGGTTGGCGAGCAACTCGTCCACGGTAGCACCTTGAGAATGGGCGCCCGGCCAGCCCGGAATGTGCCCGACGAACAGGCCGGTATCTGCGTCGCGCTCGACGACGGCGGTGAATGTGCGCATAGAACCCACTACAGTCTGGATCAACCTAACAATACGACCCTCAGTAGCGGTCTAACAAGCGCTTGGAGCTGGCGGGCACTCCGCGGCTCGGTATCCAGCAAGGACTGGCGCCCATGCCGAACAGAGGAAATGATGATTAGGTGTGGCGGGCAGGTCGCCCGCAGCTCAAGCGCTGACCGTTAGACGGCCGGCGAGAATCCGACGTACAGGCAGGAGCGGAGAGTGCCTTTCGACTATCAGCCGACGCTGAGAGGCAATCTCGTGGAGCTCAGGCCGCTCCGCTCCGAAGACCATGCTGACCTCTACGCGGTTGCCGCCGATCCCCTGATTTGGGAGCAGCATTCCGTCAAGACCCGACATGAAGCGGCCAGCTTCGCCGAGTTCTTTCAGGAATCCCTCGCCTCCGGCGGCGCCCTGTTGGTCACCGATGCCGAGACTCGGCGCGCGATTGGTTCGTCGCGTTTCTTTGGCCATAGCGAGGAGAGAAGTGAGGTCGAGATTGGCTGGACCTTTCTGGCTAGGTCCCACTGGGGCGGCGAGTACAACGGCGAGCTGAAGCGACTCATGCTGCGCCATGCCTTCCGATTCGTGAGTGCCGTGGTCTTCTTCGTCAGTCCGGAGAATGTCCGATCGCAGCGGGCTGTTAGCAGGATCGGCGGGGTACTGGAGGCGGAACCGGACACGCAGGGCCGACTCGTCTACCGAATCACATCCTCCGCGTTCAGTTGGAATGCGCCGGCCGTCTAACATGCGTTAGGAGCTGACAAACACTGGCCATTTCAGAGGAAGGCGTTGAGGCCAACCCAAGTGCCATCGAAGAGAGGTTTCACGATGTCTGGAGGACCGTCTACGGTTCGCCTCTACCTGATGCGGGTCGCATACCTGCTCAACTTTGTGTTGCTCGGGCTTGACGTCTGGCCCGCAATCCTCAGCCATGTTGGAGCATGGGAACCGATGAGGGGTGTGGCGTTCAGCTTCTGGGCCGCCTTGGCGACTCTGAGTGTCCTGGGCCTTCGATATCCAGTGAAGATGGTGCCCGTCCTTCTCCTACAATTCCTCTATAAGTCTATTTGGCTACTGGGGATCGCGGTTCCGAACTGGTCCACGGTCCGCTCAACGGATCTCGCCAATGCTATGGTCATCGGGATCCTGGTGGACGTGATCGCGGTCCCCTGGCCATACGTTCTGCACACGTTCGGGGCGGCGCGCGGAGACAGGTGGAGATCGGCTGCGATTTCGCCCGAGAACGATCCGGCCCAATCCACCGGGTCGGTCACAGGCGCCTAACGAGGAATCCTGCATCGGCCTTGCACTCCCCGACCCACCCGTCCCGTCACTTAGAAAGGACTCCAGCGTGAATCCTTCGTCTCGCCGCCGCGCCTCCGTCTTTGCGATCCCCATGATCGCTGCCCTGGTCGCAGCACGACGTTTAGTGCAGGATATCCCAACTGCCGATTTCTTCCTGGTGTTCGCTGCTGGCGCGGTGTTCGGGGTCACACTGCTAGGCCTCATCCAGATACTTCGACCACGGGGACACTCTGGGGGTTGAGCCCGGCGGACAGGTCTCTCACGCATGCGGCGCCTAACACGCGCTCGGAGCTGGCGGGCGTCCGCCCCGCGTGGCGGGTGGGCCGCGCCGCAGCTCAAGCGCGAAGTCGTTACGTGCCCTCAGAAGCGGTAACTCAAGTGACGGAGAATTACGATGAGAAAACTCGAAGTAAGTGCTCGGATGACAGTACGCAAGGGAAAGCTGGAGGGCTTCAAACTGCAAGCGGCCGAATGCATTAGGCAGACGAAAGAGAAGGACACAAAAACGCTCCGCTATGACTGGTTTCTCAGCGACGATGAGACCGCGTGCGAAATCCGTGAGGCCTATGAGGGCTCAGATGGCTTGGTTGAGCATCGGATGCACATTGGCGAAGCGCTAGATAGACTCTTCAGCGAATTCGCCGACAATCATGCGGTAACGGTGTATGGGGAACCGTCACCGCAGCTTGTGGAATTGGCAAGGCGAATGCCAAAGGGCAGCGTCAAGTGGTATTCCTTCCTTCAAGGACTTGGATCCTGAGCGAGGCCGAGGATCGGGCTTTGTTGATCGTCAAGGATTTCAGGAGTCAGAATCGGCACCTAACACTGCATTGCAGCCGACGCCCGCACGCGGGCGCGGCTGAATGCGGACGTTGAGCCGACTTGCGTCCTCCTGCGCAGGGAGGGCACCAGGGCCAGCTTCGGCTCCGGAGCTTGGATGGAATGCTGCCAGGTGATCGAGAGGTGTGGTGGACCGACGCACGGGGCATGCCATACGCTTCCTGCACGCCTCGGGCACAAGGAGATTTCCATGGCCGGTTCGGGTTTCGGAACGATTCGAGGGGATTTTACATGGACGCGGCGGCTTGCCAAGGACGCTCTCAGGGGCATGAAGGCCGCGGTGGTCGGCGGCACCAACGGAATCGGCCGGGCGCTCGCGCGTGCCATCGTCGCCAGGGGTGCCGACGTGCTGGTGGTCGGGCGGACCTTTCGCGATCCCGACGTGCCGGGGCTCAGCTTCCTACAGGCGGACCTGTCGAGCCTCAAGAGCGCACGATCGGTCGCACAGGAGTTGCCTGCGGAAACGCTCGACCTGGTGGTGATGACCCAGGGAATCGTCGCCCGTCGACAGCGCTTGACCACGCCGACGGCATCGAGTTGGACATGGCCGTCAGCCACTTGAGCCGCTTCGTTATGGTGCATGCAGTGACGGAGCGTCTCGGCACGACCCGCGGCACCAGCAGGCTGAAGCACCGGGTCTTCATCGTGGGGTTTCCGGGTCAGGAGCGAAGGGCGACGGTTGACGACTTCAACTCGGAGCGTGCGTACGACTGGAACGCGGCACACCACAACACGGTCGTGGGCAACGAGGCGCTAGTCCTGGACTGTGCAGAACGGTATCCCTCAGTGAACTTCTATGGGCTGAACCCCGGAATCATGAAGTCGAACATCATGGGGGGAGTGCTGGGCGAAGGAACCCTTGCGTTGAAGCTACAGCAGACGATCATCGGGCTTCTATTTCAGAGTGTGGAACAGTATGCCGAGAAAGTGCTCCCTCTGCTGGTCTCGCCTGACATTGAAGTGCGCTCCGGGGCCATATTTGGTCGACATGGAGACCCCATTCATTCGAATCCGGCTCTATCTGACAAGTCTTACCTGGTGAGGGTCACTCAAGAGTCCCAGAAACTAGCTCAGAGGGGGCTTGCTTGATGGCGGCCCAACAATGAGTTGCAGCTGAACGCCACCTGGCAAGTCTCCGAGAACCAGCGTGGAGCGCGTCACGGTCAAGAATGTCAACGTCCCTGGCCACACTAATCGAGTGAATGCTGACATGTATAACGCGATGCAGCGCGCTCTGGTGAGAGTGCTACCTTCAAGACCGCCAGGGTTAACCCAGGCCGAGATGTTCAAGGTGGCCATTCCTCATTTGCCGGAAGACCTTTACCCTGGTGGAGCGAAAGCGAGCTGATGGGCAAAGACAGTGCAACTCGATTTGGAGGCCAAGGGCGTGCTGGTGCGCGAGCAGACAAAACCGCTGCGATGGCACCGCAAGAGCAGCCGTTGATTTGCGCTGCCTAACAAGCGCTTGGAGGCTGCCGGGCGCTCGGGGGGTCGGTATCCACAGAAACTGGCGCCCAAGCCGAACAAAGGAAACGATGATCAGATACGCGGCGATCTCTTCATGCACGCGGAGGTCTGGCCATGGGCCGTGAGCAATGGCTACAAGAGGAGTTCGGCCTGCGTGCACCTCCGGATCCTCCACGAGGAGCGTTCGTCGCGACGTGCACGTTTGTTGACGTGGTTACCGAGAGGGAAGATAGGGGTCGAGGGTGAGCGAATCGGTCATCAACGTGTCAGCGCTGACGCGCCGATTCGGTGCCACAACGGCTCTGGTTTCGGTGAGCCTGTCTCTACCACGCGGGGCGGTCTACGGCCTCGTCGGCGAAAACGGTGCGGGCAAGACGACGCTCATCAAACACATTCTCGGCCTGCTTCGAGCGCAGAGCGGCTCGGTGCGCGTGTTCGGACTCGACCCCGTCACCGATCCGGTCGGCGTCCTGTCGCGGACAGGCTACCTCTCCGAGGAGCACGACCTCCCCGGCTGGATGCGCGTGGACGAGCTCATTCGCTACTCGCGCGCGTTCTATTCCGCCTGGGACGACGCGTACGCGGAAGAGTTGCGGGAGGCGTTCGCGTTGCAACCCTCGGCGACGATCAAGAACCTTTCCAAGGGTGAGAAGGCGCGGGTCGGGCTGCTCGTCGCCCTCGCCTACCGCCCCGAGTTGCTGGTGCTGGACGAACCATCGACCGGCCTCGACCCCGTCGTTCGCCGCGACATCCTCGACGCCATCATCCGCACCATCGCCGACGAAGGCCGCACCGTACTCTTCTCGTCGCACCTACTGGATGAAGTGGAACGGGTTGCCGATCACGTCACGATGATCAGCCACGGCAACATCGTCCTGAGCGCGCCGCTTGCCGACATCAGGGAGTCGCACCGCGTCGGCGAACGCGTCCCGTCCCTCGACGAGATCTTCGTCGTGCATGTCGGGGAGTCCGCGGCGCCGGCGCCGGACGCGTAAGCCATGCATTCACCCGCTGCCGCCATCGCCTGGGAGTTCCGGCAACGGCATCGCTGGGGACTCGCCGCCGTGGCCGGCTGCCTCATGGTCGTCGCGGCGGTCAAACTCCTGTTCCTCGCGTCGGGGCAACCGATTCCCTTGGAATCCCCGACGCAGTTTGCCATGGTGGGGGTCGTGCCCCTGGGGGCGACGTCGTTCTACTTGTTGGCGCTGTTCAGCTTCGGCTTTTCCGGCGACCTGGCGGCGCGGCAATCGATCTATCCCGCCCGCATGTTCACGCTTCCGGTGACGTCTTGGGCGCTGGCGGGATGGCCCATGCTCTATGGTGCGTCCGCCATGACAATCTTGTGGGCAGCAATGCGACTGTTCGCACCGTGGCCGCCCGGCGTTGCCATCCCCGTGGTGTGGCCCGCGCTCCTGGGCGCGGTGGCGCTCGCCTGGACGCAGGCGCTGACGTGGCTGCCGTACGGCCTGCCGGGACTGCGGGTAGTCGTCGCCATCCTGTGGCTGACCGTGATGGACACCGTTGTCCTCCTGGCCCTCCATTTCGAGGCGCGTGAGCCCGTGATGCTCGCCATCCTGGCGCCACAGGTTCCACTCGCGTATTTCGTCGCGCGCTTCGCCGTGGCACGCGCGCGCCGCGGCGACGTGCCCGACTGGCGAGGGTTGTTTGTCGGGCTGGGGCGACTCGCGGATCCGGGGCGCCGGCGTGAACGTTTTGACTCGCCTGCACGGGCGCAGTTGTGGTTCGAGTCGCGGCGCCATGGCCGCTCGCTCCCCGTGCTGGTCGGCCTCGTTCTGCCGTTCGAGCTGGCCTTGCTGCTCGCCGCCGGCGATGCGCCGGTACTCGTCTTCGAGATCCTGCTCGGGGTGCTGCTGACGCCGCTGTTCATGGCCGCGTTCGCGGCCGCGACGGTGCGCAAGGCGAATGCAGGTGGCGGCGACGACTACGGCGTGACGCCGCACATGGCGACCCGGCCGTTGACCAGCGCGGCCCTCATCGCCGCCAAGCTGAAGATGGCGTTCTGGAGCACGCTGACCGCTTGGGTGTTGGTCCTCGTGGCTATCCCGGTCGCGCTGTACCTCACAGCAACCGGGCCGGTCGTGATCGACCGGGTGCGCCGGATCGTCGAGGCCGTCGGGACACCTCGCGCGGTCGTGTTCGCCCTGTTGGTCTCGTCGGCGCTGTTGTCCTCGACGTGGAAACAGCTCGTACAGAGCCTGTACGTCGGCTTGAGCGGCCGGGAGTGGGCGGTGAAAGCGAGCGTGTTCTTGGCCCTCCTGTTCCTCGCCGTCGTCGGACCGCTTGCCCTGTGGTTCGTCGAACACGGAGCCATGTGGACCGGGTTGTGGGACGCGCTTCCCTGGATCCTCGCAACCCTGGCCGGCCTCAAGCTGGCGGGCGCAGCGTGGGTCGCCATGCGCCTCTACGAAGAACGGCTCGTCACCGATCGCACGCTCGTTGCAGGCACAGCGTGTTGGCTAGTCGTGGTCCTGGCACTACACGGCCTGCTCGCGTGGCTTGTCGACACGCCATTCATCCCGAGCTACCTGCTCCTGCTCGTCGCGATCCTGGCGATCCCTTTGCTGCGCGTTTCCGCGGCGCCGCTGGCCTTGGCGTGGAATCGGCATCGGTGACCGCGGGGACGGCCATGCGTAGCCGGAAGGCGGTGCTCGGCACGGTGCTCGCACTCATCGGCGTGCCGGCGATCCTGGTTCCGATCGAGGCCGCGCGCTTCTACGTCCGGAACCGGAGCAATGGCTCCATCGTGTCGTCGGGGCAGAAGCGGGACTACTTGCTCTACGTCCCAAACAGCTACGACAGCACCACGCCGACGCCGCTCGTCATCAGCATGCACGGCGGGGCAATGTGGGGGGCAGCTCAGCGGGAAATGAGTCGGTGGAACCAGGTGGCCGATGAGCACGGGTTCATTGTGGTGTACCCGTCGGGAACCGAGTTTCCCAGGATGTGGCACGCGGTTCGGCCGGGAGCCGGTCTGACGGCGGACGTCAGCTTCATCTCCGAGCTGATCGACACGTTGCGGTCTGAGTACAACATCGACCCGGCGCGCGTCTACGCCGACGGAATGTCCAATGGCGGAGGTATGGCGTTCGTGCTGTCCTGCACGCTGTCCGATCGAATCGCGGCGGTGGGGATGGTGGCGTCTGCTCAATTCCTGCCGTGGAGCTGGTGTACAGATGAGCGAGCGGTGCCGATGATCGCGTTTCACGGTACGGCGGACCCGCTTGCTCCGTATCGCGGCGGTCTTTCGTGGGTGTCCCCAAATCGGTTCGCGGACATTCCGACATGGGTGGCCAATTGGGCTCAAAGAAACCGTTGCGCACCGAACCCCGTCGAGTCTGTGGTCACTACCGACGTCACCCGCCTCGAATACACGGACTGTGCTGGCGACGCGGCCGTCGTGTTGTACACTGTCATTGGAGGAGGCCATACCTGGCCTGGCGGTGGGCCGCAGCCGGAATGGTTCCTCGGTATCACGAGCAACAGCATCAATGCCACGAGTCAGATGTGGACTTTCTTCCGTGAGCATCCGCTTCGACAGACGCAATCCAGGGCTCCGCAGAACTGAGATGGCGCTCAAAGATACGGGCCGTGACAATTACGCGGGTGCCGTACTTTTGACCGCGCCGTCCAACAAACCGATGAAGCTGCCGGTCGCCTTCGGCGCCCGCAGCGTATCGGCAGGTCGTTAGGCGTCATTCGACAGGAGTCGGGCCATGAAGGCACTTGGACGGATGGCTCTCACCGCGGTGCTGGCTACTGGTATATGCTGCAGCTCGCAGCAGGTACCGAGTACGGAGGGCAATGCGCGCGACCTCGAGGCGCTGAACGCGACACTGGCGGAGCACGTCGCTGCAGTGAACTCCGGTGACACTGCGGCCAATCTCGCGGGCTTCACGGAGGATGTCGTCTACCTTCCCCCAGCCGGACCTCCGGTTCGCGGCAAGCACACACTGGCATCGTTCGTTGGGTCCTTCTCCGAAGCGTTCGCTGCTGAGATCGAGATGGTCCCCGAAGAGACCATTCTGATGGGTGATTGGGCGTTTCAGTGGGGTGCACTCACAGGTACCGTCCGACCACTGGAGGGCGGTGAGGGCACGCCTCTGAACGGGAAGTGGGCCTACTTGTACCAGCGCCAGCCAGATGGCACATGGAAGATTGCACGCGACATATACAACAGCGAGCCATCGGCCGGCAGCGAATGACGCCTGACACGCGTCAGGAGCTGTCAAACACGGGCCTTTTGAAGGAAGGCGTTGAGATGAGCGCCGCCAGACTTCATCGTCACGGTCAAGAGACAGCTCGGCTGACCGGCGGGTTGTCTGCAACTCAAATGCAGGGACTTTGGGCGGCGCGGTTTGTGGTCAATCGCACCGAGGTGGGTCAATGTCCGAGCGGGTGACCGTCGAGCTACTGAAGGCCTTCCTTGATGCGTTCAATCGTCACGATCTCGATGCCATCATGGACTACTTCGCCGACGAGTGTGTCTTCTACATGCCGCGAGGTGCCAGTCCTCGAGGGGATCGGTACGTCGGGAAGGATGATGTGCGCGCCGGCCTAGCCAAGCGCTTCATCGGGATCCCGGACGTGCACTGCGGCGAGGATCAGCATTGGGTCTGTGGTGATGTCGGAATCTCTGAATGGACACTTACCGGCACCTCAATGTCCGGCCAGCATCTTGAAGTGCGGGGGATCGACCTTCTTGAATTCGCAGGCGGCAAGATCAGGCGCAAGGACTCCTTCTGGAAGATCCGGGAGTGACGGTCGGACAGCATCGAGACCCGTGGCGGCATGTGCTGCGCAGCTTGGCCAACAGCACCGCGGCATTGTCAAAGGACGCCGCCTAGCATGCGCTTGAAGCTGACGGGCCGGGGCGGCCACTGCCGGAGGAGGAAGTCTGTCTTGTCTGTGGCCGCCCCAGCCTGCGGCTTAAGCGCTATCCGTTAGGCGCTAACAAAGGGGCTAAGCATGAAGCAGTTGGAAAGAGTGAAGATCGATGAGTTCAAAGCGCACTTCCGGGGGGATGTGCTCCTTCCCGGCGACGCGGACTACGACGACGTGCGCAAGATCTGGAACGGCATGTTCGACCGGAGGCCGGCAATCATCGCGCGATGTGTCGGCACGAGTGACGTCCTCAACGCAGTGAACTTCGCTCGAGTAAACAACCTCCTCGTGGCGGTGAAAGGTGGAGGGCACAACTCGGCAGGAAACGCCGTTTGCGATGATGGTATCATGATCGACCTGTCGCTCATGCGGCGGGTCAACGTGCACCCGAAGAAGAAGACCCTGCGGGTTGACGGCGGTGCGCTTCTCGGCGACATGGACTACGAGACCCAGCTCCATGGACTCGCCGTGTCGGGTGGGGGCATCGTTTCCCACACCGGCGTGGGAGGCCTAACGCTGGGTGGTGGGTTCGGTTGGATCAGCCGCAAGCACGGGCTGGCCATCGACAACCTGATCTCGGCGGAGGTGGTCACCGCGGATGGGAAGCTGGTGACCGCCAGCGCAGACGAGAATCCCGACCTCTTCTGGGGCATCCGTGGTGGAGGAGGCAACTTCGGCATCGTCACCTCCTTCGAGTTCAACTGTGTGGCCATCGGCCCCGAGGTCTACTCGGGACTGATCGTCAAGAAGTTCGAAGACGCGAAGGCGTACATGCAGTTTCACCGCGAGTACGTCCGAAGCCTGCCCGACGATATGACGGCCTGGATGGTGGTGCGGCACGCTCCACCACTCCCGTTCCTGCCGAAGGGCGTACACGGAAAGATGGTCGTGGTCGTTCCCTTCGTCTGGCTCGGCGATGAGGCCAGGGGGGCCCAACTGGTACAGCCGATACGCGAGGCAACGACTTCACACGGCGAGGCCATCGGCATGAACCCCTGGGTGGGCTGGCAGTCGGGTTTCGACGGGCTGGTTGAGCACGGTGCGCGCAATTACTGGAAGTCGCACCACGTAAAGGAACTCTCCGACGACTGCATCGACCGGATCGTCGAATTCGCCGAAACCATGCCTTCCGACGAGATCGAAGTCTTCATCCCGCACATGGAGGGCGCCCCGAGTCGGGTGCCGGATAACACTACGGCCTTCGCGCACCGGAAGACGCCGTTCGTACTCAATATCCACACCCGATGGCGCAACGCCTCGGACGACGAGAGGTGCCTTGCCTGGGCGCGGGACTTCCACCGTGCAACGGAACCGTTTGCCCAGGGTGTCTATGTGAACTTCCTGAGCGATGAAGGTGAGGATCGTGTCAAGGAAGCGTACACGCAGGAGGTCTGGGACCGCCTGGTGCAGGTCAAGAAGAAGTACGATCCGAACAATCTCTTCCGTATGAACCAGAACATCAAACCGGTCTGAAGGGGCATCATGCGCCTGACAATGGCATCCAGCGGACGGCGCGTCGCGCGCCGCTGATGCTCGGCGTTCGACGGATCGCGACCACATTCGTGCTTGTCTCACTAGGAGGATGTCATGCGACCAGCTCTCTTCTCCCTCCTTACGATCGCCGTTCTCGGAGCCTGCTCAGGTCCACGAGTAGACGTGGTTGCCGAGACCGCCGCCGTACAGGCGCGCAGTCAAGGGATAGCGGCCGCCGAAGCGGCTCAAGACACCGAGGCGGCGCTCGCGTATTGGGCAGAGGACGCCATCGCCCAGGGGGCAGGTTCTCCCCAAGGTCAAGGTCACGAGGCCATTCGCGCTCTGTACAGCAGGTTATTTGGTGCGGGCCAGCTCAAGGAGTTCGAAGGAATCACGTCCCATCTCGAAGTCTCCCAAGCCGGAGACCTCGCCTACGAGTACGGCGTCAATCGGTTCGTCTTGGCGGGGACCGACGGCGATCTCCTCGACATTGGGAAGTACCTGGCCATCTGGAAGAAGATTGACGGCGAGTGGTATGTCGCTGCCTTAAGTTTCACGAGCGATGCCCCCGCGCCTGTGTCGGTCCAATCGAACTAGGACGTGGGTAGGCTGAACGGCCGGGTTGATCCTTGACACTTTGTTCTAGGGTGATGCTTTACACTGGTGCCGGAAGAAGTGTCGGAACATCCGTCCTCGGTCGTCAACAATCCGTTTAAGCCGTTCATCGAAGCGCCCG
>JAOTVV010000054.1 GCA_029863245.1 Gemmatimonadota bacterium | reverse complement strand
CCGAGGCGGCTGCGGGCAGCGCGACCCACAGGACGATTCGCTCGGGCGTTGGGCGGGACGGGAGCTCCTCTGGCTCCGAGCGGTCCTGCGCCGGTTCGCGACTGCCAGTGGGCCGGCCGGCCAGGATCACCCGCACGGCGCACCAGCCCCGCGTGGCCACGAACGCCGCATACAGCGCCGACCACGCTACCGCCTGCGCGCGCAACCCCAGGGCAGGTTCGATCACCGCCGGATAGCTCACGAGACCGAGCAGCGCCGCCGCATTGGACACGGCAAAGAGCCGGTAGGGGGATCGACCACCGGTGGACCAGGCGAGCCAGTGCTGCAGCAGCGGGCTGGTCGAGGCGGCTAGGAAGTACGGCAGCCCCACGGTTCCTGCAAGCACGAGCAACAGCTGCCCCACCGGCGAACCCGACGGGTTCGGCTTCCAGGCGTCTGCCGGGATGATGGGCAAGAACAGGAGCGTTCCCGCCATGAGCGCAAGATCCACCCATCCTTGGAATCGAGGCGGAAGCCAGCGCGTGAGGCCGTAGGCGTAGGCGTAGCCCGCGAGAAGTCCCACCTGGAAGAACAGGAGGCATGCCGACCACGCCGCGGCGCTCCCGCCGAACCACGGCAAGATGAAACGCCCCATGATCGGCTGAACGTGAAACAGCAGGAACGCGCCCAGGATGATCGGAACAGCGAAGCGTCTGGTGCGCGTTTCGGTGTCGGGCAACTCCTGCAGTCCTGCGAGTGGAGACGAGCGGCGCGGTCTCTTGAGTCCCTTGCGTCTACCCATTCCGCCACCCGGACCACTCGGTGGATGCACGCGCGTCACGGGATCTCGGGGAGGTCGGTGGACGAGGGGTGGTGCTAGAACCCGACCTCGATGCCGAGCCGAGCCATCGAGACCTGAATGGGGACGTCCTGCTGATTGACCGTACGGTCGATGCGTTGGAACTCGTAGTCCACGCGCCCGCGGAAGCGGCCGTTCCGGGTTCCGAACGCGGCGCCGAACCCGACCTCGAACGCGAGACCGGCGTCCCCGCCCCCGTTGAACCGCGGCGCGACGAGATACGCGGCGCGACCCCAGAAGCTCCCGGCGCGTGAGATCGGGATCTCCGACAAGAGCCCGACACGGCCGAGCCCCACATCCTGCACCGCGAATTCCGGATCGACTCGGCGGCGGCTGGCACCCACCTCCAATGCAAGGCCCGGCGTCATGAGAAAGTTGAGCCGCGCGTCACCCTGCACCATGTCGAACTTCTGCGAGCCCCCCTCGGCCGAGTCGAGCCTGGCGGCGAAGCCCGAGAGGTCGAGGCCGAAGCGCCCGAGTCGCACCACGATCGTGCCGCCCCCGCCCCCACCGATCGACCGGCGATCCTGATTCAGCTCGGTGTGCGTGAGCGCGGCCCCGAAAACCCCAATCCGCACGGTCTGCGCGTGCCCCACGGCCGGGACGAGCACCGACACCGCCAGCGCGAGCGCCGAGAGCCGCCGCGTCATGGAGACGCCACTTGGCTGATCGTCAGGCGCACCTGCTGGCGCCGCCGCTCATTCTCGACGGCAATATCGGTGTTCCGTGCCGCGAGCTGCTCGCGCAGCAACTTGTTGTACTGGATGTTCGCCTCGACCGGCCTGGGATCGGGTCGCTTGAGGCTGAGTGCCAGTCCCACGCCCAGGGTCAGGACGCTCGCCCCACCCAACTCGGCGTGCGTCCCGCCACCCACATCGGTGTTCTCGAGCGCGAGCGTAGCGCCGGCGGCGAGCCCGGCGAACAACACCGCGTACCCCAGCGGTTTCCAGTTGCGCGGTGGCGAGACGACCTCGGGTTGCTCCACGTAGCCCGGCAGACTCCGGAGATGCGGCAGGGTATCGAGCAGGCCGTGGCTCACCTGCACGGTGACCGGGACCGCGAACTCGTTGCGCCCCTCCACCGCGGTCACCACGATCCGATAGTCGCCGGCCGGCACCGGACTCTCGTCGGCAGCGAGCGCGGTCCAGTCCACTCGGGTCGGCCCCGACACCAACTGCGTATCGATCACCATCTCGCCACCCGGGCCGAACACACTGGTCATGGCCCGCGCCGACCGCGACACCTCGAACCGGAGCGTGGCGTACCCCTGCCCCGCCACGAACGAGGCAGAGTCCATCCTCACGTTCCGCACCACCAGCACCTGCCCGAGAGCGGACGCATAGAGCGAGGTGATCCGCGGCGACACGACGTCCACGTCGGGCTCGCGATTCGGATCGATGAAGATGAGCTCTTTGAAGGCATCCACCGCGGCGTTGGTCGAGTCCAATGCGGCGTAGGAAAACGCCAGGATCTCAAGCGTCGCGACGCGGTCGTCGCGCGACAGATCGAACTGCAGGGCCCGTCTTCCCAGCACGATTGCCTGACGGAGATCGAGATCGTCGTACGCCGCCCGGGCCCGCCGCGCCTCGGGGTGCCGCTGCGCGGCGGCGTTCGGCGCCGCAAGCGCCAGACACATGAGCGCCAGGATCCACCGCATCACATACCCTCCGGCACGAGGGTGACGCGTTTGCGCGTCTCGTTTCCAGTTGTGATCATCATCCGCTCGTTAAATGTCTGGAACCCCTCGCGGCGAATCTCCACTACATGCTCGCCGCGCGCGAGCTCGAGGCGAATCACCGGCGTGTCTCTGATCTCCCGCCCGTCGACCACGAGCAGACCGGACGGTGTGGCATCGATACTGAGATACCCCACCTGCGGCGCTGGTGGGATGCGTTCGACCGGCCGCGAGGGCCGGCGCGCCGGCTCCTGGACCGGTGGGGACTGCCGCACCGGAGTAGGCTGGGTGTCGGCCGGCGCCGCTCCGGTATCGGTCGCCGTCAACTGCGCCGCCATGGACTCGGCCGCGGCAAGCACCATAGCGCTTTCCGGCTGGGCCGGAGCCCCACCGGGGCCCCCCGTGGGCTGGCCACTCCGGGTCGCAAGCCTCGTGGCGCGCTCCAGCAGGTCGTGTCCGGTAGGCGTGAGCCCGACGAACGCCGCACCTCCACCCAACACCAACACAAGCGCCGCCGCGATGGCCGGCCAGATCCGCCGCTTCCGCGGTCGGGGACGCGGACGGCCAACGGTCGCCGTCGGCTGCGAGATCTCGGTCGGGGCATCGGTCGACGGGGTGCTCCGCCGCGTCCGCGTCGTGGCCGCGCTGATCCGATCGGTGGGCGTAACCGGATTCTCGGGCCACACGGCCGTGGCGAAGGCCTCCATCGTGGGAAACCGGTCGTCCGGATCCTTCTCCAGCGCCCGATGAATCGCCGAGGCCAGAAACGCCGGAATGTCGGCGCGGACGGTTTGGATCGGAGGCGGTACCTCGAAGACCTGCTTGTAGATGACGGTGTGGACCGAGTCGTCCTCGAAGGGGAGCCGGCCCGAGAGCAGCCGGTACCCGACAACGGCCAGCGAGTACTGATCGCTCGCGCCGCCTACGTCCTCCCCCTTCGCCTGCTCCGGCGACATGTAGTGCGGCGTGCCGATCACCTGGCCGGTGGCGGTGAACCCGGAGGCTGACTGCAGCGCCTTCGATATCCCGAAGTCGGCGAGCATGGCACGGCCGGTCTCGTCCAACATGATGTTTGCCGGCTTGATGTCGCGGTGCACCACCTCGCGGCGGTGGGCGTGGCCCAAGGCGCAGGCACACTCCCACAGGATGCGCTGCGCGAGATCCACCGGCACTTGACCCGCGGCCAGCACCGTGTCCAGCGTCCGGCCCGCCACGTACTTCATCACGAAGTAGTGGAGATCGTCTTCCGACTCGACCGCGTAGATGGGGATGATGCCGTGGTGATCGAGCTTGGCCGCGGTGCGGGCCTCATGCTCGAACCGACGCACGAACTGCTCGTCGTGCGCGAGCTCGGGCGGGAGGACCTTGATGGCCACCTCGCGCTCCAGCTTGCGGTCGACGGCAAGGAACACAGCGCCCATGCCCCCGCGCCCGAGGAGCCGGCGCACCTCGTAGCGATCGCCCACGACGGACTTGAGCCGTGCGCTGAGATTTGCGGTGGGCTGCGGGGACCGGGGACTGGTTCCGGGGTCGGACGTGTCCGTCCCGCAGGAGGGGCAGTACCGGCTCCCATCCGGCAGGGGCGTGTCGCATTGGAGACAGACGTTCATCGTCTCTCGGGCACCCCCGGACGCAATCGATCCGGTCGGCGCGGGCCCGCCGCCGCTCGCTTGGCCTGGAGCTGGCGGAGATTCGGCTCCAGATCCCACCCCACCGGCGCGGCCGTCGCCGGCGACGACGGGACTGCACCGGCGGTCAACGTGTAGTTGGTCGGTACGCCGGGGAAATCAACGACCACCAGGAAGTAGTCACCGGGCAGCAAGGCGCCGGTCAGCGTCTCCGCGTTGCCGGGATCGGACTTGAGCGCCACCAGCACCAAGGAGTCCGGACGGAAATCCTGCGCCACGTACAGATCGAGGTCGGCATCGGCCGACGCCGCCGTGGCCGTGGCCGTGAAGGTGGTTGGCAGCGTGACACTGAACCGGAACCAGTCGATGTCGTGGGGATTGTCGATCGTCAGATTCGCGGACCCGGGCAGCGGGAGCGGTGCCGCCACGTCACAGTAGTCGTTCTCCTCCGCGACGTCCGGCCCCAGCACCGAGAGATACGTCGGGCTCAGCAGCAGCTCGTAAGCTGCCGGCTGACCGAACGGCACGTAGGGTGCGAAAATGTGATAGGTCCCGGCCGGCAGATCCTTGATGGCGATGATGGACAGCGGGAACAGCACCTCGTCGATCTTGACCGGCTCACCGTTGCGCGTGAACCCGAGCCCCCCACAGAGATACGTCTCGAGACCGATCGTCCACGAATTCGGACCGACGATGAACGTGTTGAGGGCGCTCGACCAGATGAGCGAGTCGGTGAGGAACACGCCGAACGCCTGCGCCCCCACGTTCTCGGAGAAGAAGACGACCGTCTGATCTCCCGTCTGGGTGCGCTGGAACGTGTACCAATCGGCTGGCTGCACGTCGGCGTCGGCCGCACTCCGCTGCCGCGGCTCGAACGCGAGCGCCGGATTCCGAAATCCCAGTGGCAGCGGTCCGAGCGGCCATGGCACCGTGTCATTGGGCTCGTAGAGGTCTCGCTGTGCCACGGTGATGGTGTCGGGGAACACCAACCCTCCGGCAAAACCAAGTAGCGTCAGCGCCGACCGTTTGTCGGCGGGTGGCGGCGCCCAGACGCGGAGCCGGGCTTCCCGGTCCCGCTGTTGGGGATCGTCCGGAATGAACGCCTTCACCTTGGCCTCGACCCCACCGATCGAGATCGCGAACAGCGAGTCCGGATCGAGGCCGACCCCGAAGATCTCCAATGTGTCTCCGAACCGCAGGTTGAGCGGGAGTACGCTGTCTACCTCGAGCTTCCCGCGGACCCGCAGGTCCTGCGTGAACGGCGTGGCCGTCGCGAACCCAACCGCGGAGACGGTGAGCGTGGCCGTCCCCACCCCGACGGCTTTGAGCACGCCCTCGGTGCTAACAGCGAGCACGGTGGGGTCGCTCGACGCGAACGCCACAACGGCTCCAGGCACGGCCGCGCCATCTGCCCCAACCACCGCAGCGTCCAACCGTACGCTGTCCTTCAGGAGCAGCGTCGGAAGGGGCGCGACGTCGACCCGGAAGTCGCCCGACCGGTCGGTCGGCATGACACACGTGAGCGTCCCGGCCGCGAGAAGGACCACAGCCGGTCGCAAGTGGCGCATTTTCATTGGCGAAGGATTGGGAATTCCCGAGGGGTCTGTCAAGGCGCGTAATCACATAGGTGACGGATTCCGGAGCCAATTGGTATCTTCCGCCCGCCATGTCCGCCCTCACCCGCGCCGTCGCGTGGCACCGTGCCTGGTCGAGCCGGCTCTCCGATACCGCTCGGCGGGGCCTCGCCCGACTGCCCCGCCTGGGCATCGACGAAACCACCCTCCTCCTCATCTTCGCCTTGGCCATCGGCTCGGCCGTGGGTCTCGCGGTCATCGTCTTCTACTGGCTGATCGACCTGGTGCAGGCCGGATCGCTCTCGGCGGTGGCCCGCGTTACCGGGTTCGCCAATGTGGCCATCGTGGTCGTGGTGGTCGCGGGCCTGGGGCTGGCCCGGATGCTGATCCGCTACGGCACCCGGGACTCCGACGGCGAGAACGTCGCCGACGTCATGTTGGCCGTGGCCAAACGGGGCGGGACCATTCACACGCGGCCGGTGCTGGTGAAAACCGCGGCGACCGCGTTGGCCATCGGGACCGGCGGCTCCGTGGGCGCGGAGGGTCCGGCGGCCGTGGTCGGATCGGCATTGGGCTCGAAGATCGGACGGTTCTTCCGATCGGGGCCCGACCGGCTGCGCCTGCTGGTGGCCTGTGGTGCGGCCGCCGGCATCTCCGCCGCGTTCAATGCGCCGATCGCCGGCGTCTTCTTCTCGCTCGAGAAGGTGATCGGCAGCTTCGGCGTGCGCGCGTTTCCCCCGGTCCTGGTGGCCAGCGTGATCGCTGCCGCCATCTCCCGGACGGCCTTCGGCGATTCCCCCGTGATCGAGATCCCCACGGAATACGCCATGGGGGGGGCGAGCGAGCTTGTGCTCTACGCCCTCTTGGGGATCGCCACGGGCGCGGTCGCCGTGTTCTACACGCGCACCGTGTACCGGACCCAAGACCTCCTGGAACACTTGAAGAGCCGGTGGGTCCAGGTGGTGGTCGGCGCCCTCGTCGTGGGCGGGTTCGGCGTGCTGTTCAAGGCGGACCTGTGGGGCCGGGGACACGAGACGCTGACCATCGGGATGATCAGCGCCCGCACGGGATCGTTCCTCATCGCGCTGGCCTTTGCCAAGGTGCTGGTGACCGCGGCCACGTTGGCCGTCGCGCGCTCGGGGGGGGTCTTCACCCCCGCCCTCGTGATCGGGGCCACGCTGGGGGGCGGTCTCGCCACCATCACTGCCAGGCTTCTCCCCGGCCTCGGCATCGTCCCCGAGGCGTTCGCAGTGGTCGGGATGGCCGGGCTCGTGGCCGGAAGCGCGCACGCCCCGCTCACGGCCATCATGATCGTGTTCGAGATGACCAACGACTACGCGCTCATCCTGCCCCTCATGCTGTGCGGGGCCGTCGCCTACATAACCGCGCGCCGCCTCCATCCCGAGTCGATCTATTCCCAATGGCTGGTACGGCGTGGCGAGGTGATTCACCTGGGTCGCGACGCCGCCGTGATGGAGCGACTCCGCGTGGGGGAGTTCTTTAATCGCGACCCGCATATCATCAGTGAAGAGGCCAGTGTACAGCAGATCCTCGACGCGTTGGGTGCGAGCTCGCAGGTGGAGTTTCCAGTGCTCGACGGCGACCTCCGGCTCGTGGGCATGATCACGTACGACGATCTTCGCACGGTGTTGAGCGACACCGACCGGTACGCCGAGGTCATCCTGGCGGGGGACCTCGCCAGTCAGCAGTTCGAGCGGGTGACGCCCGACGACACGCTGGCAACTGCACTGCAGCGGATCGGCGTTCGGGGCAGCCACTACGTGCCCGTGGTGGACGCCGGGGACCCGGACCGCCTGGTCGGGGTGATCGGACGGCAGGAGATCTTGACCGCGTACGAACGGGAGCTGCTGACGGCCCGGCCAGGCTGATCGCGAATCGGCGGGCCCGGCTCGTTGACAATTCCCGTAAGGATCAATAACGTCGGGGCTTAACACACCTCACTGTGGGGATGCGATGCCACGATCGATACTGGGTATGGCTGTCACCGCGGCAATCCTGGCCGCGCCCGGAACCCTCGTCGCCCAGGGGTTCCAGGTCAATGAGCACGGCACGTGCGTGATGGGTCGGGCTGGCGTCGCGACGCCAAAGCCGTGCGGCGACGGCTCGGCTGTATTCTACAACCCGGCCGGGGTCGCCGGCATGACGGGCATCACCACGAGCATCGGGGTGACCGGCATCTACGCCTACGGCTCGTTCACCGACGACTACACGAGTGACGAGACCGGGCTCGAAAACTCACTCGTACCTGTTCCTCACTTTTACGCGACGTACGGCATCACGCCGCAGCTCACCGCGGGCTTCGGCTTCTTCGTACCCTACGGACTGGGGACGAAGTGGCCAGTCACGTTCGAGGGACGGTTCAACGGCTACGACAACGATCTCCGATCGATGTACTTCCAGCCCACGTTGGCCTACAAGCTGCACGACCTCGTATCGGTCGGCGCCGGGTTCGACTTCGTCCTGGGCTCCGTGGAGCTCAACCAGCGGCTGGACTTCTCCGAGCAGTTGGCGCCGCCACCCGCGCCGGCGGGGACCACGCTCGGGCAGCTCGGCATTCCGTTTCACACGGATTTCGCCAACGTGAATCTGAAGGCCAGCGGCGCGACCGGAATCGCAGGCAACTTCGGACTGCTGATCACGCCCGGCGAGGGCGTCAGCATCGGGTTCCGCTACCTCACCCGCAGCAAGCTGGACTACCAGGGCGACGCGGTGTTCGACCCGGTGGAAACCGGCATCGTGCTCCCCGCGGGCAATCCGTTCGGCGTGCCCGCCGGCACGTCGCTCGACCTGGTGATCGCAGGGCTCGGTCTGTTCGACGACGGCGCACTTCTGGCCGACCAGGGCGGTGACGCCAGCATCACAATGCCGGATCAGGTGTCCGTCGGGGTTGCGGTCAGCCCGACCGACGCGGTCACATTCCTGGCCGAGTGGCAGTGGGTGCACTGGTCCCTGTTCAACGAACTCGAGCTGGTGTTCGACAATGCCGGTACCAAGCTCATCGAAGAGAACTACCAGGATACCAACGGCTTCCGCATGGGCGTGGAGTGGATCGCCGACCCACGATTCACGGTGCGCGGCGGGTACCTCTATCATGAAGGCGCCGCACCGCCCGAGACGGTGACGCCGCTGCTCCCGGAAGGCTCGCGCAACGAGTTCACCGGTGGGCTCGGCGTCCGGCTCAACGACCGGCTACACGCCGACGTCGCCTATCAATACATCCATCAGAACAAACGCCGCGGCCGGGTGCGCGAGCCGGATGCCGGCACGGCCCCGTCTGTGGAACTGAACAGCGGCCTGTACAAGTTCAACGCGCACCTGTTCGGTCTCACGCTCACAGCGACGTTCTGACCATGACGATCCACGGAAAGAGGGGGGATCCCCATATGGTTCGCCGACTCACGATGCGTCGTATCACGAGCGTGTTGGCCGTACTGGGCCTGCCGCTCGTCGGCGCCTGCGACAACGAGCTCGTGAATCCACCCACGCCGGTGGATCCGCTGTTCGCTCGGTACGTGTCCATTGGGAACAGCATCACCGCCGGGTTCCAGGCGGGTGGCATCAACGATGCGCTTCAGCTCGATGCCTACCCGGTACTCCTGGCCCAGATGATGGACACCCCGTTCAACGTCCCGCTCTTGCGGTTCCCGGGGTGCCCGGCGCCGTACACCAACATCTTCACCAACACGCGAATCGGCGGAACCGGCCCGACGTTCTGCGCGGCGCGCACGCTGCCGATTCCGACCTTCATCAACAACGTCGCGGTCCCGGGCGCCGAGTCGATCGACCCGACGAACAACCTGGATGCTTCGAGTAGCGCGAACGCGCTCACGACGTTGCTTCTCGGGGGCCGCACCCAGCTTGAAGCCGCCGCGGCCGCCAAGCCCACGTTCGTCAGCGTGTGGATCGGAAACAACGACGTCCTGGGCTCGGCCCTAAGCGGTACCGATCAGGGCGTTACACCGACGGCCACCTTCGCCGCGAACTTCGACGCGATGATGACGGCTCTGGACGGCATGGGTGTTCAGGGCGGCATCCTGCTCGGTGTGGTGAAGGTGACCAACACGCCCAACCTGTCGCCGGGCGTCGCCTATTTCGGCGCCAAGGCCCAGGGCGCACTCCCACCCACCTTCACCGTGGACAACAGCTGCGCACCGGCAGTTCTGGGAGGCGTCGGCGAGTCGACACTCGTGCCGTTCGCGTACGGGTTCGGCGTCCTCTTGGCACAGGCATCGCAGGGCGTGTCCGTCACGCTCAACTGCGCCACCGATCCGCCGGTGCTGAGCGGCGCGGAGATCACGAACATCGTGACCGCCATCGCCGGGTACAACCAGACCGTTCAGGCGGCCGCGACGGCGCGTGGCTGGGCCTTCTGGGATCCGAACGTGGTGCTCGACTCGGTCAAGGCCGCGGGCGACATCCCGCTGTTCCCGAACCCCGCCGCACCTACCGCACCGTTCGGACAATGGTTCAGCTCGGACGGCGTGCACCCCAGCTCGCAGGCGCACCAGGTGGTGGCGCAGCGCGCGTGGGACGCGATCGTGGCGGAATACGGCATCACGCCGTAGCGCGACCGCAGGATCCAACGGAGAAGCGGGAGGCTCGCCTTGGTGGGCCTCCCGCTTCGCTGTAGATTGAGCGCCAATGTTCCACCCTACACCACCACCGCTCCAGGCGGTTAGGCGGTTGGGCGGTTGGGCGGTATTTGGATCCCTACCGTCGACCTACCGTCCTACCCACCTACTGTCCTACCGCCTGCTCGCGGCCGCCATCGTGGCGTGCGTGGCGTCGGTCGTGACTCCGGCGCACGCCCAATACCCTGACGCGCGTCTCGTGCCCAGTGGTGCGCTGAGCGTGAGCTTCGAGCCGCGGTACATGAACTATCGCGAGCGGCTCGATGCGGGCGGCACGCTCGAGCCACTCGGGACGGACTTCTCCGACAGCGCCGCGGGCGCTCGGCTGTTCCCGACGCTCGTGACCTCGCAAGACGCCGTGCGCGCCATGCTGGGGGATGACAGTTACGCGATGACGGCCGGCGCGTTTCAGACCGCCCTGGACGCCGACATTCGCACCTTCCCGTTCAACTTCCGGTTCGGGTTGTCGAGCCGTATCACGCTGACCGCATCGATTCCGGTCGTGACGACCAGGGCACAGGTGAGCTTTGTGGTGGACTCGGCGTCTGCCAACGTCGGGTGGAATCAGGTGGCGACCGCTGCGGGGAACGTTCAGGCGGCAACGCAGATTCAGACCCTGCTGGCCGATCTCGAAAGTGCCGCCCAGTTCGTCGAGGCCCAAATCGCGGCCGGCGCCTACGGATGCCCCTCGAGCCCGAGTTGCACGGCGGCGCAGGATGCCGTGACCCGGGCTCGCGCGATGGCCGTTAATGTCAGCGGACTCTCCGGGCTCGACGCGGCGGGAACCGTCGCGCCCGAACTGCCGCCCTTTGCGCCACTCGCATCGTCGGCCGCCGGTGCCGCCATCGTGCAGGCGATCGCCACGCTCTCGACTGAGCTGCAGTCGTTGGGGGCACCAGCACTCACCGCTTCGTTCCCGCTGCCTACCGGCACGCTCGGCACTGACGACGTGGGTTCCGTGCTGAGCGACCCGGAGTTCGGCTACGAGGCCCTGCCGCTGGCGTTCACCAGGTTCCGGCAGAAGCTCGGCGACGTCGAGCTCGGGCTGCGCTACGGGCTCGTGCAGCGGAGCGCCACGCGTGCCGTCGTCTTTGCCACCGCCCGGCTCCCCACAGGAACGCTGGACGATCCCGACAACTTCGTCGACATCGGCACGGGAGATCGACAGACCGACGTCGAGCTGGGATTCGAGGGGTTCGTGCAGGCCGGCTCGTTTGTCGCGCTCGCAGCATCGGCGGCCTACAACTTTCAGTTCTCGCAGCAACTGCCGCGGCGCATCACGTCGCACGATCGCCCCTTCGCACCGCTGTCGACGCTGGAGGACGTGAACCGCAACCTCGGGGACATGCTTTGGGTTGGCCTCTACCCATCGCTCCGTCTCGCCCCGGCATTCACTGCATATGGATCGGCCA
>JAOTVV010000025.1 GCA_029863245.1 Gemmatimonadota bacterium | reverse complement strand
AGTGCCCTGCTCTCGCTCATGGAGCCGATCATGATCGTGGTGCTGGGTGTGGTGGTCGGCGGCATGATCGTTTCGATGTACCTGCCGATCTTCGATATGGTGAACGTGATCGGGTAGGACCATCCGTGTCCCTCGCAACGGGCTCCGGTGCTGCAGCGCCGGGGCCCGTTGCGTCATGCCGCGCCCGCAACACTGCCCACACCCGCGCCGCGAGATCCCGGAGCCCGGACCGTCTCGGGAGGCTCACCACCGCCAGGCAAGCGGTCCGGGTGTTGCATTTTGCGAAGGGGTTCAGGATACTTGGCCGTATGCAACGCTCGGGGGGCACGGGTCAGCCGCGAGCCGCCGTAGCGCCGATGGTTGGCGCCACGTGGCCACGGGACCTGCTGGGGTGGATCTACTTGGGCCGCGTCGCGGTGGCGATCGTGGTCTTCGTCGCGGCTGCTTTCTCCTTCAGGGCCGTCCCGCCCGAGACGATCGTCATCCTGGCAGTGGCCGCGATCGCCAGCGTGATCGCCAGTGGGCTGTCGGTCTGGTACACCCACGTCCGCAGATCCGAGCCCAACCTCACCTTCCTCTACCTGCAAGCGCTGTTCGACCTGGCCCTCGTCACGACGGTCGTCCACGTCACGGAGGGGCCGGACAGCCAGTTCCCGGCGCTGTACATCCTGGTGATCGCGGTGAGTGCCGTGCTGATGCCGCTGGCGTCCAGCCTGTTGGTCACCAGCCTCGCGATCCTGCTTTACCTGGCGGACATCGTCTGGTGGCAACCCGTCCAGCTCTCGGTCGTGGTGTGGCTCCAGATTGCCGTGTTCGTGGCGGTGTTCGTGGCCACGGGACTGATCGCGAGCCGCGTGCGGGTGATGGGTGCCGAACGCGAAGAGCTCGAGCAAGAGGTGCATCGACTCCGGCTCGAAGCGAGCGACATCCTCCAAAACATCCGGAGCGGTGTGCTCACGGTGGACGGCGACGGTCGGCTCCTCTTCGCCAATCCCGCAGCGTGCGAGTTGCTCGGCCTGGATCAGCAAACGAGCGTGGACCGGCCCCTCGACGAGCTGATCGGCGACCGCGCCGTGGAGCTGCTGCAGGCGATCGCGGTTACCCGCTCGACGCGCCACAAGTCCGTCCGCTCGGAGGGCGAGGTGCGTGTGGGCGACCGTCAGTTCCCGATCGGCGTCACGACCACGAGCATCGATACGCCAGACTCGGCCTCGCCGTCGGTGACCGCCATCTTCACCGACATCAGTGACCAGAAGCGCATCGAGGCGCTGCGCCTCAGGACGGAGCGTCTGGAGGCCGTCGCGGAGCTGTCGGCTTCGCTCGCCCATGAGATCAAGAACCCGCTCGCATCCATTCGATCGTCCATCGAGCAACTGGCCGGTAACGAGCGGCAAGGAGAAGATGAGCGGCACCTGACACGACTGGTCATTCGTGAGAGCGACAGGCTCAGTCGGCTCCTCACCGAGTTCCTCGACTTTTCCCGGGTTCGGGTCACCCAGGGGCGGCCATTCGATCTGGTCCAGGTCGTCGAGGCCGCCGTGGCCGTGGTCCGTAAGCACCCCGACTGCCCCGAGGATGCCAAGCTGCGCATCGTCGTAAAGACACCGCCGCCGGTCGAAGGCGACGAGGACTTACTGCACCGTGTCGTGGTGAACCTGGTGCTGAACGCGGTCCAGGCGTCCACCGACACCCCGGAAGTTCTCGTCGAGGTGCGGGAGGCGCGACCGGACGACGTGCCGATGGGCGTGCGACTCGGAACGGCGGTCCTGCTTAGCATCACGGACGACGGACCCGGAATTCCCGAGGAACTGCGCGACCGACTGTTCGAGCCGTTCGTGAGCGGCCGGACCGGCGGCTCGGGCCTCGGCCTCGCCATCGTACAGCGTGCCGTGCAGGCCCATCGCGGCCTGCTGTTTCTCGATTCCCGTCCGGGGGCGGGCACCACGTTCTCGATCGTGATTCCCGCCGCCGGCCCCGCAGAGGTCTCGGAGGACGACGCGTGAGCGACACCCGACCTAGGATCCTGATCATCGACGACGAGAGCGCGATCCTCGACACGTTGCGCATTCTGCTCAAGAACAAGGGCTTTCAGCCGGACATTGCCCAGGGGGGCAAGGCGGGGCTCGAGGCGCTGAAAGCGGGCCCGCCCGACGTCGTGCTCACCGACATCCGTATGCCCGGCCTGAGCGGCACCGACATCCTCCAGGCAGCACGGGAAATCGATCCCGAGCTGCCGGTGATTCTCATGACCGCGCAGGCGACCCTCCAATCGGCCATCGCGGCGGTGAACGCAGGCGCGTTCTACTACATCCAGAAGCCGTTCTCGAACGACGAACTGGTGGCCATCTGTCGGCGGGCTGCCGAGCAGCGGAATCTGCGGACGGAGAACAAGCAGCTGAAACGGGAGATCCGGCGCCGCGAGCGCTCGCGTCTCGTGCAGCCCATCGGCACATCGAAGATCTTCCGCGACGTGCTGCGCCTCGCCGAACAGGTTGCCCCCACCGAGTCGACCGTCCTCGTCCTGGGCGAAAGTGGCACGGGAAAGGAGGTCATCGCGCGCTACATCCACGAGCTGTCACAACGGACCGACGGGCCGTTCTTCTCGATCAACTGCGGGGCGCTCCCCGAGACGCTCCTGGAGTCGGAGCTGTTCGGCTACGTCAAGGGCTCGTTCACCGGGGCCGATCGCGACAAGGAGGGGCTCTTTGCTGCCGCGCGGGGCGGCACCTTCTTCCTAGACGAGATTGCCGACACGAAGCCGTCGACCCAGGTGAAACTGCTGCGCGTCCTGCAGGAGCGCGAAGCGCTGCCGGTGGGCGGCACCATGCCCATTCCGGTCGACGTGCGGGTGATCGCCGCCACCAATCGGGACCTGGACCTGGAGATGAAGCAGGGCACCTTCCGGTCGGACCTCTACTATCGGCTCAACGTGATTGCCCTTCGGCTCCCGCCGCTGCGCGACCGAACCGAGGACATCTCGCTTCTCACCGAGGCGTTCCTCCAGCGGATCGCCGAGCAACGCGGTGAAAAGTTGAAGCACGTCGCCCAAGACGCCCTCGCTGTCATCATGGAGTATCCGTGGCCCGGCAACGTCCGCGAGCTGGAAAACGCGCTGGAGCACGCGGTGGCCCTGACCGAGGGTGAGGAGGTCGAAGCCAAGGCGCTCCCGGACCGCGTCACGTCGCCCAAGTCCGAGCCCTTCGTGGCGGAGCGTCCGCTCCAGACCCCGACGCTGGAGCTCATCGAGCGTGCCTACATCTCCTGGGTCCTCCAAGCCGAGGGCGGCAACAAGAGCCGCGCGGCGGAGGTGCTGGGCATCGATCCGTCCACCCTCTACCGCAAGCTGGCCAGGTATGAAGCTGAGACGACATGAGCGGCGGTTCCACAGCTCGGCGCTGCCGGCTGCCACGTCCGAGCTGATCGTATCGGCGGTGATGCCGGCGTACAACGAAGAGCACACGATCGAGGATGCAGTCCGCCGGGTCCGCGAGGTCCCCCTCAACATCGAGATCGTGACCGTCAACGACGCATCGCAGGATCGAACGGGGGAAATCCTCGCGCGCCTGGGGCGCGAAGGGCTCGTCGACCACGTGATCGACCAGCCGCGCAACATGGGGAAAGGCGCGGCGGTCCGCGCCGGTATCCAAGCCGCGACCGGTCACGTGATCGTCATCCAGGACGCCGACCTCGAGTACGACCCGCAAGAGTTCCCGGTGTTGCTCGAGCCGATCCGGATGGATCGCGCCGATGCGGTGTTCGGATCGAGGTTTCTCGCGGGCCCGCACCGCGTGCTCTACTTCTGGCACTCGGTCGGCAACCGCTTCCTGACGTTGCTTTCGAACATGCTCACCGATCTCAACCTGACCGATATGGAGACGTGCTACAAGATGGTTCGGGCCGATCTCCTCAAATCGCTGCCGCTCGTGTCCGACCGCTTCGGCTTCGAGCCGGAGCTCACCGCTCGCCTGGCGGCGGCGGGGGCCAGGATCTGGGAGGTGCCCATCAGCTACAGCGGTCGGACCTACGCCGAGGGCAAGAAGATCGATTGGCGCGACGGCGTCGCCGCCATCTGGCACATCCTCCGGTTCAACCTGTTCGCGCCCACCGCCAACACTCCGTGAGCCGGGCGCTCGCCCGCGGGCACGGGCCGGCGATCGCTGGGCTCGTCGTGTTCGCCGTCGCCCTCTGGGCGCAGACCGGGGCCATGGTGGGCGTGTTCTACGACGACGGGATCTACGTCGCGATCGCCAAGGCCCTGGCGGAAGGACGGGGCCTGGTGTCGCTGCACCTGCCCGGTGCGCCGCCGGCCGTGCACTACCCGCCGCTGTATCCGGTCGTGTTGGCTGGACTGTGGCGGCTGTGGCCGGCCTTCCCTGCAAACGTCGTGCTGTTCCAGCTGTTCGATGCCGCGGCGCTCGGTGCAGCTGCCTGGATCATGGTCCACCACGCTCGCCGGACCGCCCTGCCGCCACTGGCTCGATATCTCGCGCTCACGATTGGGGTGACGGCATTTCCCATGCTGACGCTCGTCGGGGTGCGGTTCTCCGAGCCGCTGTTCCTGGTGCTGCTGGCCGGCGCCGTGTGTGTGGCCGATGGGGACGACGTGGGACGGGGGAAAGCCGCCGCGGCCGGTGTGCTGGCCGGACTGGCGACGCTCACGCGCTCCATCGGTATCGCGGCCATCGTGGGCATCCCGCTGGCGTTCTGGCTGCGTGGCCGGCGCCGAGCGGCGGGAGTCGCGCTCGGGGTGGCGCTGGCGGTGTCCGCGCCGTGGTGGCTGTGGCTCGCTGCGCACGGCGACGGCATCGATCCGCTGCTCGCCTCCAACTACGGCACGTACACGCAATACGCCGGACAGGCTGGTGTGGTCGGGCTCCTCGCCGGGCTGGACTTCACCTCGCTCCAGCCGTTCTCGCGACTGCTCGTGCCGGCACTCCCCACCCCGATCTGGCTCGCCGTGACGGCCATGGTGTTCGGCACCGTCGTCGTCGGGGCGGTGACGCTGGCACGCCGAGTACCCACGCTACTCCTGGTGCTCGTGCCGTACGTGGGCATGGTGACCCTGTGGCCGTTCACGCCCGACCGCTTCATGTGGATCTTGCTCCCGTGGATGGCCCTTCTCGCCACGGCCGGCTCGCTGCGGGCCTGGCAGTGGGGATGGTGGGGGCGCATCCCGGTCCTTGTGCTCACGATGATCGTCGTGGTCGGGTTTGGGTGGCGTCAGGTCGTCTCCGTCATGGATCGCCAGTTTGCGATGACGGCAGATCGAGCCAGTCGCCCGTTTGCGCTCCTCACGGCGGGCATCCGAACCGGCACGCCCGAGAACGCGATCATCGCGTCGGATGGTGAAGCGATGATCTATCTCTACACGGGACGCTCGGCGGTACCGCTGTTCCTGTTCAAGCTGGACGGGCGTCGGATGCGAAGCTTCGGCGCCGACACGACACAGCACTACCTCTGCCGTCAGGGTGTCACCCATGTGGCCACGTCGTGGCTGGGTGGCGATGCGCTACCGTTGCTCGACACGTTGCGGACTCGCGGGGATTCCGTCCTGACACCCCTGTTCACGGTCGCGGACGGTCCGGCGCTGTACCGGTTCCGGTGCCCCCGATGACGCGCGGTCGTGCAACATGGATCGCTGCGGCGGTGGCCAGCGTGGTCTATCTGCTGGCTGTCCGCAACGGGTGGGCCGGTGACGACCTCGTAGCCATCCGTGACAACCCGGCAACACACTCGCTCTCCTCCGCTATCGCCGCATGGTTCGAGGTATACTGGCCGGGTGAATGGCGGTGGGCCGGCCTGTACCGCCCGTTCACGATCCTGACCTACGGTCTGGATTGGACTATCGCTGGCGGCGCGCCGTGGTGGTTCCATCTCGTGAACGTGGGGTTGCACGGGGCAGCGACCGCGCTCGTGGTGCGCGTGGCGTTGGCGTGGCTCCCACCCGTCGGCGCGCTCGTGACCGGACTGGTGTTCGCCGTGCATCCGGTCCACGTCGAGGCGGTGGCCAACGTCGTCGGGCGGGCCGAGCTCCTCGTGGCCGTGTGGCTGCTGCTCGCCGTGCTGAGCGCCCGCCGGTACCGGCAGGCGGAGTCGTCTCGAACCCGGCGGTGGTGGCTCGCGGTCACACTCGTTGCCGTGGCGCTGGCGCTCTGCTCCAAAGAGCACGGAGTGATTACGATCGCTGTGCTCGCCGTCGATCACCTGCTCGAGCCGCGGCGGCCCCGCAACTCGGCGACCGGCCTGTACGTGGCCGTTGCCGCACTCACGCTGGCCTGGCTCTTCGTCTGGCAAAGCATCGCGGGTGGGCTGGTCGGCGCGGGGACGCATGCGGCTTTCTTCGGGGTGTCCCCATACGGGCGCGTGATGACGATGCTCCCCGTCTACCTCGAGGTTCTGCGCCTTCTGGCGTGGCCCTTTGCGCTCGCCTCGGATTACGCGCCGCAAGTCGTGCCGGTGCGCGAGACGGTCACGCTGGTGGGGACGCTCGGGTTCCTGGTGACGGGGGCAGCGCTTGCCTTGGCTGTTCTGTCGGTGCGGCGTGCCCCCGTAGTGGCCTTCGGAATCCTAGTGGCGGTGCTGAGCTACGCGCCCACGGCAAACCTTCTGGTCGTTTCCGGCGTGGTCCTCGCCGAGCGGAACCTCTATCTGGCGGTGCTTGCGCCGGCGTTGATCGTCGGGTGGGGGGTGGCCAGGGTATGGGACGGCCCGCGCCGTCGTGCCGTGGCGGTGGCGTGTGCTGGCGTGGTGCTGCTGTTTGCCTATCGCACGGTGGATCGGATCCCGCTCTGGTCCGACCCGCTCACGCTGCTCGTCGAGGAGCAGGCAGCCCACCCGGAGAACTTCCATACCCGCGTGCTGCTCGGCGAGTACGTGGCGGCGCGCGGCGATTCGGCCTGGGCGTTGGGGGAACTGCTGGTCGCCGGTGCGCTCTTCCCTGCCGACCCCTGGGCAGCCGTCCTGGCGTCCCGTCAGGCCCTGGCCCAGGGTCGTCCCACGCTCGCACTCCGCGAGGCAAGGCGTGCCTATCGACGGTATCGGAGCGACGCGCGCATCGTTGAAGTCCTGACGAATGCTCTCATCGCCACCGGTCGGCCTGATTCCGCGCTTGTGGTTGCGGCGGCCGGCGCACGGGATCTCCCGGGGAGCGAGATGGTCCTTGCCGCCTATCGGCGGGCACTCGTGGCGGGCGCTGGCGCAGCATGGGAGGCAACGCTTGTCGACGCGACACGAGACTGGTCGGCGGGGCGGGTCGTATCCGCCGCCGCCCGGTTGGACTCGCTCGAGCGGGCGCCTCCGGCTAGGGCGGAGCTCGGCGCTGCGTGTGCCCGGCTCGCGGCCACTGTGCCCGTGGTCCGCGCGCTCCAGCCCCGACTCGCGGCCGTGCTCGAGGTGGGGGCGGCTTGCGATATGCCTGTGAACGGGCGCTGAGCGGCCGAGAATCAGACCTTGCGCCTAGCGATCTGCCTTGCATAATGAGAGCGTCGCGGAGCCCGTGGGCAGGATTTTCGGGTGCCGGCCTGCCACCTATGTCATTGTTAAAAAGAGAGTTAACTGCTTCTGCCACGCATGGAACGGAGCTTGCCAACAGACAGGGTGGCACGGTGCAGATCGACTCTTGTCACATCAACAGCTGGAGGACCGAGATGTTCAACCGCAAGGGCTTCACGCTGATCGAGTTGCTGATTGTTATCGTCATTATCGGCATCTTGGCAGCAATCGCGATCCCAAAGTTCGCGACCACGAAGGAGAAGGCTTACCTCACCGCCATGAAGTCGGATCTCCGAAATCTGGCGACCGCTGAGGAAGCCCACTTCGCCGACAACGTGGCCTACACCACGAGCTTCCCGGCCACCATCTACACGGTGACGGCCGGCGTGACTGGCCCGACCCTCGCCCTGACGGGTGACGGCTGGACCGGCACGGTGGGTCACGGCCTGACCGCGAAGACCTGTGCCATCTACATCGGCTCAACCGCGTTGGCGCCAGCCGTCAACGAGGGCGAGCCGAAGTGCACGCCGTAACCCGGCGCACGCGCTGAGTGGACGGGCGGCGGCGTGCCGCCGCCCGTCGGCTTGTCCCCCGGTACGTCAGCTCACGTCGTCGACGCCTTAGGAGACCGCTATGCCGAGGCACCAGCAAGGCTTCACGCTGATCGAGCTGCTTGTGGTCATAGTGATCATCGGGCTCCTGGCGACGATCGCGATTCCGAAGTTCACCAACACGAAGGAAAAGGCATACCTGGCCCAGATGAAGACCGACCTGCGGAATCTGGCGACGGTGGAGGAAGCTTACCTCTACGATAACAGCACGTACACGACCTCCTTCCCGGTCACCGTCTACACGACTACCGCGGGGGTCAACCTTCCGACGATCACGCTCGAAACGGCGGGGTGGCAGGCCTGGGTGAGCCACATGTACACCTCCAAGACGTGTGCGATTTTCGTGAATGCCGCGGCGCTCGCACCGGCGATTGAGGAGGGGGCGCCGAAGTGCACGTCGTGACGCGGAATCGCCGCTGATGCTCCGGGCGATAGGGTGTTCCTGTCGCCCGTTTCGTTTGGGGGTAGACGCGTCGTGATTCAGCGTGATTCATCAGACCGCCCCGCCTCCCGGCCGAGCCTCAAGCGGGAACTGCTTCTCAACTTCGCGCTCATTGCCGGTGCGGCGATCTCGCTCGCCGTGCTCACGGCCCTGGTGGCGGAATTACTCGAGCCTGGATACGCCGTGGCCGGGCTCATGCTCATGATCGTGGCCGACGTGCTCGTCGTGTTTGCATTCGGGCGCCATCTCCTCGACAAGCTCGTGCTCCGCCCTGTGGACGATCTCATTCGCGTGACCGACCGGCTGGGTGAAGGGGATCTGGCGGCGCGTGCGGCGCCCGCAGCGACCGAGGAGCTGTCGCGGTTGGCGGAGCGGTTCAACCGCATGACGGAGCGGCTCGAGGAGGCGCGAACGGAGCTCGTTCGGGCCGAAAAGCTCGCCTCCGTCGGCCGGCTGGCGACGGGCATCGCTCACGAGGTCGGGAACCCGCTGTCGGCGATCGGGACCTACCTTGAGGTGCTGCGACGCAAGGGCGCCGATCCCGATCTGGTGGTAGCGATCGAGCGAGAAGCCGGACGGATCGATCGGATCGTGCGGGGTCTCCTTGCGTACGCGCGGCCGCAGGAGGAAGAGCTACGCGCGATCGACGTGGGATCGGTCGTGCGGAACGCCGTCGCGCTGCTGCGCCCGCAGGGATCGTTCGAAACCATCGAGCTGTCGGTCGAGATCGCCACCGATTTGCCACCTGCGAGAGGAACCGTGCACGGTCTGGAGCAGGCGTTGGTGAACCTGTTGACGAACGCGGCCGACGCGGCGCAGCGGGGCAGCATTGCGGTCGGAGCCACGCGCCGCGAGTTCCGCGCCGCGGGTGCGTGGGAACGACGGCGCACCGACCAGACCGCCGGCCAAGTACCGGAGCGCCGCGCCTGGAAGCGCCCGGTTCGACCGGAGATTGCCGACGGGACACCAGGGGTCCTGCTGTGGGTGGCGGACTCGGGACCGGGCATCCCGGTTGCCGACCGGGATCGCGTGTTCGAGCCCTTCTACAGCACCAAGGAGCCCGGATTCGGGACCGGCCTCGGCCTGGCCATTGTACAGGGCACGGTGCATGAGATGGGGGGCTTGGTGTGGGTGGAGAATGCCCGGGAGGGCGGGGCCGCCTTCAAGATCTTCCTGCCGCAGTCGGGAACCGATGCACATCCTTCGTGACCCGGGCCGGACGGAGCGTCGGTGCGCATTCTGATCGTCGATGACGACCCCGGTCTCCGGCGGTCGTTGAGCCTCCTGCTCGATGCGGAGGGCTACCAAGTCGTTGCCGAAGGAGAGCCCGCACGGGGCCTCCAGCGCGCTCTCCGGGAGTCCTTCGACATCATCCTGTGCGACGTCCGCATGCCGGAGATCGACGGGCTCACGTTTCTCAGGCGGTTTCGGGAGGGTGGTGGAGGGGCGCTGCTCATCATGATGAGCGCGTACGGTGGGGAAGACGCGGCGATCGAGGCGCTGAAAGAGGGGGCGTACGACTACGTCCCCAAGCCCTTCAGGTCGGACGAGCTGCTGCTCACGCTCCGTAAGGCGGAAGAGCGGGAACGGTTGCGGGGGCGAGTGGCGACGCTGGAGGCCGAGCTGGCACGCTGGACGGGCGCGGACCTCGTGGCCGACTCGCCGGCCATGCGGAAGGTCATGGATCTGGCCACTCGGGTGGCCCCGCACACCACCACGGTGCTCATCACGGGCGAGAGCGGGACCGGCAAGGAAGTGCTGGCCCGAACCATCCATCGCATGAGCCCGCGCCGCGACAGAGGGTTCGTGGCCGTCAATTGCGGGGCGATTCCCGAGAATCTGCTCGAGTCTGAGCTCTTCGGGCATGCCAGGGGTGCGTTCACCGGGGCGACGGCCGACAAACCGGGGCTGTTCGAAGAAGCCGACGGGGGGACGCTGTTGCTCGATGAGGTGGGCGAGCTACCTCCGCACCTCCAGGTGAAGCTGCTGCGGGCCCTGCAGGAAGGCGAGATCCGGCGGGTGGGCGAATCGGCGGCCCGCACGGTGGACACTCGGCTTCTGGCAGCGACGGCGCGCAATCTCGAAGAGGATGCGCGCGACGGACGGTTCCGGGAGGATCTTCTGTACCGCCTGAACGTGGTCAACATCCACATCCCGCCGCTCAGGCAACGCCCCGAGGATCTCGACGCGCTGGTGGCCTCGCTCCTGGTCCGCGTGTCCACCAAGTCTGGCCGGGAGGTCCGGATCACGCCTGCGGCGCTCGAGGCCATCCGGCAGCGTTCCTGGCCCGGCAATGTGCGCGAGTTGGAGAACGCGTTGGAGCGGGCCGCCGTGCTCTCGTCGGACGGCGTCATCGGACCCGAGGCCTTCGAAGGCGTCGGAACACCGGTGGGTACGCGGCGAGGAGCCCCAGCCCCTCGGGGTGCCCGCACCACCCCCCCGGACCTCAAGAGCGCTGTGCGGGCGGCCGAGCGGGAAGCGGTCGAGGCGGCGCTCAGCGCCACGGGTGGCAACCGGAAAGAGGCCGCAGACCTGCTGGGTGTCAGCCTGCGCACCCTGTTCTACAAGCTGAAAGACCTCGAAATCGAATAACGCAGTTTGCTGCAGTCGTGCAGATGGTTGCATGCACTCAGGCGCGGCCTGAAAACCTAAGTTGTTACTAGACAGTCACTTAGTAGATGGCACGCTTCTTGGTTATGGAGTGGGCAGGATTCTTTGGAGACGAGCCATGAATCGTCACGGTTTCACGCTGATGGAAGTGCTGATCGTCATCGGTCTGATTGGGATCATCGGGGCCATGGCGATCCCCCGGATTGGGACGGCACTGGTCCGTCAGAGCGTTCGGTCGTCGCGGGAGGCGGTGGTTGCGATGCATGCCCGTGCCCGGACGGCCGCGGTGCAGCGAGGTCGGGTGACCGTCCTCGTGGTGACCGGCGACAAGATGCACGTGCTCTCCCGTCACCCGGTCACTGGCGCGCTGGACACGGTCGGTGGTGTGGAAGACCTCCACTCCCGCTACGGAGTGACGGTCACCACCACTCGAGACAGCCTCCCCTTCGACAGCCGCGGCGTGGGCTTCGCCGCCGGCGACACGAAGATCGTGGTGAAGAAGGGGGCCTATCAGGACGACGTCGACATCAACGCTTGGGGGAGGATCATCCGGTGAAGAATCGCCAGGGGTTCACGATCCTCGAAGTGCTCATCGCCATCATGGTGCTGACGGTCGGCATCCTGGGGCTCACCACCACGGCAGCGCTGGTGACCCGGATGATCGGACAGGGGCAACGCTACAGTGAAGTCAGCACCGCGGCCGCCGAGCGTTTCGAGCGGATGCGCAGTCAGCCCTGCGCCACGCTGTCCAACGGCAGCGCGACGCAAGGCCCGTACGCCTTGAGCTGGACGGTAGTGACACCGGCCAGCGGCAACTCGCGGGCGGTCACCATGACGGTGGTATCGCCAACGGTACGCGCGACGAGGGCGGACACCTTTGCGACGACCATCTTGTGTCGGTGAGGACCATCATGAATAGACGCGGTTTTAGTCTCATCGAATTGTTGGTGGGCATGGTGCTGGTGAGCGCGGTCGGGCTGTCGATCTACCAGCTGCTCAGCACCAACCAGCGGCTGTATCGCCAACAGAGCGAGCGCGTGGACTTGAACTCCACGCTCCGGGGAGCGGTGTCGATCCTGCCGTCGGAGCTGCGCGAGGCGAACGCGAGGGACTCCATGGAGAGCGACCTCGCGGCCATCTCGTCCACGGCGATCAGTTATAAGGCGATGCGCAGCCTGGGCGTGTTGTGCCTGCCGCCGGTGAGCGCGGCCGGGACCGGCACGATCACGTTGTGGCGCAGCATGATCTACGGGATCCGCGGCATCGATCCGACCCGTGACTCGATCATGGTCTTTGCCGAGCGTGATCCGGGCACCCGAACGGATAACTACTGGATTCACGCCAACGTGGTGACCGCGACTCCGGGCACCCTGTGCCCGGCGGCCGCCCCGAGCCTCACGCTCGCGCTCAACAATGTCTATCCATCGGGTGGCCTCGCGCATGCGTTGGCGGGAGCGCCGATTCGGACGTTCGAGATGATGCAGGTGCTCACCTACACCGACGGTTTGGGCGATGACTGGCTCGGTGCCCGGCAGTACGTCAAGGGCACGGGCTGGACCACGACGCAGCCGGTGATCGGTCCGCTGGAGTCCGGGGGCCTGCAGTTCACCTACTTCGACAGCTTGGGTGTGGCGACGACCACTCCCACTGAGGTGGCGCGGATCGGTGTGACGGTTGCCGGTATGACGCAGGGAGTCGTGCGGCGCGGCTCGTCCATGGCGCGCCTGGTCGACACACTCGCCACGCATGTGGCCCTCAGGAACAACACCCGGTGAGCCGGGCGCACATCATAGGAGGCGCGAACATGAAATCGGTACGCAACGAACGCGGCATCGCCCTGGCGATGGCCATCTTCGCACTCGTGGTGATCGGGGCGCTCGTGGCGGGCTCGTTCTTCATCGGCATGCAGGAGCAGCGGGTGGGGCGTAACACGATCACCCACCAGCAGGCGTTCTCCGCCGCCGAGGAGGGCGCGAGCCAGCAGGTCACTGGCTGGACGACCGGCACCCTCAATCAGCTGCCGATCGGCGATAGCGTGTTGTTTGCCGGCACGCTCCCGAGCAACGGTGGTTGGTACCGGGGCTCCACCCGCCGGCTGAGCGACCTGAACTACCTGGTCCGCTCCGAGGGGTTCAGCCGCGACAGCGCGTCGCGCCAGCAGGTTGGTCTCCTCGTGCGCCTGCGCCCGATCCAGTTCAACGTGACCGCGGCGCTGAAGACGCAGGGAATGCTGAAGATCGGCGGCTCGTCGATGATCGACGGGAACGATCACTTCCCGCCGGGTTGGACTGGATGTCCGGCGCTCAATCCGGCGCTTCCCGGCATCCAGCTTCCCGACATCACCCAGATCAGCACGTCGGGCTGCAAAGACATGTCCTGTGTTACCGGCAATCCGCCGATCGAAGAGGATCCTTCGATCACGGTGGGGAGCCTCGAGACGTTCGGTGACGTGAGCTTCGACGATTTGAAGGCCATGGCCAACAAATTCGTCGGGTCGGGGACCCGGAAAGTGGCGCCCACGCTCACGGGAACCGCGTGCAACAAGACCGACGAGAACAACTGGGGCGATCCACTCAATCCCGCGCAGCCGTGCGGCGACTACTTCCCGATCATCTGGGTCGAGGGCGATGCCAATATCAACGGGGAGCAGGGGCAGGGGGTGCTCATCGTGAACGGCAACCTGGATGTCCAGGGTGGCTTCCAGTTCTACGGGCCGGTGATCGTGCGGAAGACGGTGAACACCCAGGGCACCGGCGGGCACTTCAACGGTGGCCTGATCGCGGCCAACGTGGATTTCGACCAGAACGTGGTGCTCGGCAACGCGGTGGTGAACTACTCGAGCTGCGCCATCATCAAAGCCCTCCAGAACTCGGCTCCGGGCGCGCTGTTCCAGGAGCGGAGCTGGGTGAACCTGAACTAAAGTGACGTAACTCACAGTCCCAGATAGACTTGTTGCTGGCCGGTTAAAGTAGGTTGGAGCTTGACAAAATCGGGGGTGAGCGGTACTGTAGTCTGCCGCTCACCCCACTTATCTCGTTCAACGGTCGGGAGATATGGCTCTTTTCGGACTCGGGCGGTCCAAAACGACGGTCGCCCTTGACGTCGGCAGCGGGCTGATGAAGCTCGTGGCCATCGATCACTCCAAGGATGAGCCGCAGATCGCGCGTGTGGCGGTCGCGCCCATTACCGGCAGCGCCATTGTCGAGGGAGAGATCATGGACCCCGACATTGTTGCCGACACCATCCAAGGTCTGTTGCGTTCGGCGGGGATCAAGCAGAAGCAGGTCGTGGTCGCCGTCGGGGGACGCGACGTCATCGTCAAGAAGATCCAGGTCGACCGCATGAAGGAGAGCGAGGCGTTCGAGGTCGTGCGGTGGGAAGCCCAGCAGCATGTCCCGTTCGACATCGAGGGCGTGGAGCTGGATTTCCAGATCTTGGATCCGTACGGGCAGGGACTGCAAATGGACGTGCTGCTCGTCGCGGCGAAGCGGGACCTCATCGAAGACAAGGTTCAACTCTTGGCGCAGGCGGGCCTTCAGGCGTCGATCGTGGACGTCGATGCGTTCGCCCTCCACAACGCCTTCGAGCTGAACTACCCCGAGGCGATGCGCGGCGGGGTGGCGCTCCTCAGCGTCGGCCACGAAGTGACCAATGTGAACATCCTACTGGACGGCGTGCCCCTCCTGACGCGAGATTTGGCGGTTGGCACGCGGAAGTTCCGGGAGGACCTGCAGCGGGAGCGCGGGATGTCGGCCGAAGACGCCGACGAGCTGCTCCAGGGGTACGAGCTCACGGGAGATCTCGAGCCGTATCTGCGGAGCCGCGGTGAGGAGATGGCGGTTGGTTTGGAGCGCGCGAGCGCCTTCCTGCAGTCCGCCACCGGTGACATGGGTGGCGTGGAACGCGTGTACTGTTGTGGTGGTGGCGCGCGGATCCCCGGGCTCATGGATGTGCTTGCCAAGCGGCTCCGGGTGCCGGTGCAGATCGCGACGCCGCTCCAGCGCGTGCAGGCCAAGGAAGGCGTGTTCGATACGATCAATGCGGACGAGGTCGGGCCACTGCTGATGCTGGCTGCGGGTCTCGCCCTCCGCAAGGCGGCGTGAGGGCCAGGAGGGCCGACGATGAGAATCGAGATCAACCTCCTCGGGGGGAGCAAGCGTAAGCGAAAAGCGGGCGCGGGTCTCCAGATGCCCGATTTCAGCGGCCTCGTCGCCGGGGTCAAGGACCCGCTGCTCCTCGGAGCAGTCGGTGCCGGCGTGGCCGCGATCGTGTTCATCGGAGGGCTGTTCACGCTCACGCAGACGCGGCACGTGCTGTTGGAGAACCGGGCAGAAGACGTCCGGACCGAGGCGCGGCGCTATGGCAACTTGATGGCGCAGAAACGCCATGCTGAGCGACTGCGGGATTCGCTGGTGGCCGAGCTCGACGCCATCCGGCAGATCGATGCCGACCGGTACGTGTGGCCACACATCCTCGAAGAGGTGACGCGGGCCCTGCCGGACTACTCCTGGCTCGTGAGCCTGGTAGCCTTGCAGGGCAGTCCGGTGCTCGAGGAGGACTCGGTGGACGTGGTGCAGCCGCTCCGGTTCGAGCTGGAAGGGCGGACGTCGGAGATCACGGCGTACACGCGCTTCCTGCGCCGACTCGCAGCGTCTCCCTGGATGGAGAACGTGATTGAGGGGCCGGCGACCACCGTCTTGGAAGACGACAAGGCAATGCGGGCGTTCAGCATCACGGCAACGTTCAAGAAGGCCGGGACGGACTTCGTGCGAACGGTGTCCGTGATCGAATCGGTCCGCTAGGGGGAACCGTGGCACTGACGGAAAAAGACCGGAAACAGGTTCTCACCATCGTGATCGTGCTCGCGGTCGCCTTGTCCGCCGCCTTCTGGTTCCTGTGGAGGGCGCCGAAGATGGACGAGGTGAACGCCCTCCAGCGCGAGGTGGATTCCCTGCAAACGCAGATCGACATCGCCAAGCGCGAGTTGGCGCAGGGCACGGTGGAACAGCTGCGGGAGCGGATCCAGCGGCTCGAGGGGAGCCTGGGACTGATGCGACAGCTCGTCCCGGCCGAGAACGAGGTACCCCAGCTCATCGACGACATCGCGGCCCGGGCCTCGCTCAGGGACGTGGAGATCGCCGAGTTCGCTCGTCAGTCCGTCGAGCCCGGGTCGATGTTCGATACCTACCGCTACCGGCTGCAGGTGTTCGGACACTACGATCAGGTGGGTGAGTTCCTGTCCGACATCGCTTCGCTGCAACGCATCATGGTGCCGTACGAGTTGACCCTCAGGCCGGCGCAGGCGGTGGCTGAACAGTTCTATGCCGACACGACCGGGGCCCTGCTCGAAGCGCGATTCGAGATTCGGACCTTCGTGAAGTCGCAAGTGGCGGGAGGTGCCAGTGAGACTCCGTAGCGCGCTGACCTGGATGGCGATGTGCGCCGGTCTGGGCACTGTTGCCTGCGGAGGGGAGGAGGCCGTCGTGCCGGGCGCTCCGGCCAGCGAGCCGCCACCTCCCCAGACCGAGATGGCTGCAACGGAGGCAGAAGTTCAGAGCGGGACCGAGCTTCTGCGCGAAGTGTTCACGTATACGGCTTCGGGGCGCGATCCATTCGAGTCGCTCCTGCGAACCGGCGGTGTCAGACCGCTACTCGAAGATCTCCGGGTGACGGCGATCAACTTCGATGCGCGGTACCCCGGTGGGAGCGTCGCGGTGCTCCGCGACACCACCGTGGGCAAGCGATACACCGTGCGTGTGGGTGACGAGCTGGGCCGGCTCCGTATCACGGCCATCCGACAGGACGAAGTCCTGGTGATGATCGAAGAATTCGGCGTTGAGCGACAGTCGTCGCTCCGACTACGCCGCAGGCAGGAGGGAACCCAATGAAGCGGTCTATGATGCTCGCACTCGTCGGGCTCGTCCTGATGGCTCCCCCGGTGTTCGCGGGGCCGGGCGAGGTCAAGGCGGTGAGCGTGCTGCCAGGCGCCGGCCGCGCCGTCGTGGTGATCGACGTCGCGGGGAGCGTCAGCGTCCAGGACTTCACGCTCGACCACCCGGCGAGGCTCGTGATCGACGTGGTCGGCGCGACGCTCCAAGCGTCGGGCATCCTGTACGACGGGCGTAACCGCGGCGGCATCGTGAACATCCGCTCCGGGCAGTTCCGGCCAGATGTCGTGCGGATCGTGCTCGAGCTGGAGTCGCTACGGGGTTACGAGCTGGAGTACGTCGACGACGCGATTCGGATCAGTATCGGCACGGATCGGACCTTCGCGGCGTGGTCGTCGCTGGCGGCGACCGACCGGGTCGCACCCCGCGTGAGCCCGGCCCGCGCAGCCGCGAATCCAGCGCCACGGCCGCCGACTCCGCTCCAGTCACAGCAGACCGTCGTAACAGCCTCCTACGACTCGGCGACCATCGCCGAGGTCATGGAGGGGTTTGCGGCGCTGAGCGGGAAGACGATCGTCTTGGGGAAGGACGTTTCCGGCCACGTGACGGCGAGGATCCGCAACCAGCCGTGGGACGTGGCGTTCCAGGCAATCCTCGAGTCGCAGGGCCTGGCCGCCGCGGAAAACGAGTATGGAATCATCCGGGTCGCGACGCAGCAAGCGCTGTCGGCGCGGGATTCGCTGGAACCCCTCACGACCAAGATCATGCGGGTGAATTACGCCAAAGCGTCGGCACTCATCCCGGTGCTCGACGGGGCGCGGTCGGGGAGGGGGAAGGTTGTGGCCGACACGTCCACCAACAGCCTGGTCGTGACCGACGTCCCGAGCCGTGTGACCAACATGGAGGAGCTGGTCCAAAACCTCGATCTGCAGACGCCACAGGTCTCGATCCAGGCCAAGATCATCCTCGTGAGCCGCACGGACGTGATGGACCTCGGCATCCAGTACGATTTTGGTGACGATGGGCGAAGCACGTTCTTCAATACGGTGATCGCCCGGCCCGACCCGACGAAGGGATTCGATACGAACGCCGACGGCCTTCAGGACGCGTTCCAGCCCTACGACCCGCAGCTGATTCCGGCGGTCGTGAACCTCGGTGGCGATGCCATTGCGGGTGTGGCCAATGCCTCGCAGCGGCTGCCCGCGACCGCCCTCGACCTGCTGTTCACGGTTGCGCTCGGCCGGTTCAGCCTGACGTCATGGCTCCAGGCGCTCGAGTCGGCGCAACTCGCCGACGAGCAGTCGGAGCCCGTCGTGACCACGGCCGACAACCGCAAGGCGGAGATCTGGGTGGGTGAACGGACCCCGATCCGGGTGGTGGACGTGGGCGCGCAGGCGGCGGCAGCGGCCAGCATCCAGCTGGTCGAGACCGGCATCCGGCTAGCGGTGACGCCGCATGTGACGGCCAACCGGCAGGTGCTGCTCGACATCCGGGCCGAAAACTCCTCGGTCAACGTCGCGGATACCGACCTCGGCGTCGCGTTCGGGACCCGCGAGGCGACCAGCCAGATCCTGGTAAACGATGGACAGACGGCGGTGATCGGCGGCCTGACGCAGACGTCGGTCACGACGTCGAGGAGCGGTATCCCCTATCTGGTGGATCTGCCGGTCATCGGCAACCTGTTCGGCGTGACCCGTCGCCGCGAAGTGCGACAGGATCTGCTGATTCTGGTGACGCCGCACATCCTCGACGTGAGGGCCCCGGGTCAGTAGCGACCTCGGGTGACCTACCGGACGCCCAACGCGTCCGACACTGAGTGATTTCTTCCGAGCCCGGCTCCCGAGCCGGGCTCGAGTGTTTGTGTGGGTGTGGCCAAGCACGGTCGCGTCCGCTTGCGCGATTCGCAGCGGGGCAGTAACTATGCGCCCCGCGCGCGGCCAGAGGTCTGGCGGTCGAGCGTTCGCGTAAGCGATTGTTCAGCGTCGCGTTACACGGAGTGGCCTAGGCGGTCGGGACCTGCCGCCTGGGCCCTGCGAGCCTCTGTGCCTTGCGTGAGGCATGGGACAGAGGTGTTTTGAAGCGATGTTGAGCCGCGGAAAGCATCATCCGGCCGGATCTGCCGGGACCAGAGACTGAGTGTATGGCGAGGACCACAAAGAAACGAAAAAGCCAGAAGACGGCAAAGCGGGCGTCTCCGACGTCGACCGCGAAGAGCCGGAAGAAGCCATCATCCTCGCGCCCGGCGTCCGGCAAGTCGAGCACGCTCGTCGTTGTCGAGTCGCCAGCGAAGGCGCGCACCATTACCAAGTATCTCGATCCCGGCTTCTCGGTGAAGGCGACGGTTGGGCACATTCGCGACCTGCCGCAGCGCGAGCTCGGCGTGGACGTCGACAAGGGTTTCCGGCCCAAGTACGTGACGATTCGCGGCAAGGGCAAGCAACTCGCGGCCATCATGCGGGCGGCAAAGGACGCCGACGCCGTGCTGCTGGCCACCGACCCCGATCGTGAGGGTGAGGCCATTGCGTGGCACGTGGCCGATCAGTTGAACGACGGGGCGAACATCCAACGGGTGCGGTTTCACGAGATCACCAAAGCTGCGATCCGCGAGGCGATCCAGCATCCCGAGCAGATCGATCAACGGAAGGTGGATGCCCAGCAGGCGCGACGCATCCTGGACCGACTCGTGGGCTACAAGGCGAGCCCCCTTTTGTGGAAGTCGGTCAAGCGGGGACTCTCGGCGGGCCGCGTCCAGACGGTGGCGCTGAGACTCATCGTTGAGCGGGAGCAGGCGATCCGGGACTTCAAGCCGCAAGAGTACTGGTCCATCGAGGCGGATCTCGAGGCGAAGAAGAAGCGGTTCACCGCCAAGCTCCACAAGATCCGTGGCAAGAAGCCGGCGCTTCAGACCGAGAAGGAGGCACGCGCGGTCGTCGACGCGGTGCGGGGACAGCCGTTCGTCGTCTCGCAGGTCGAGCGCAAACAGCGGAAGAAGCGTCCCGGTCCCCCCTTCATCACCAGTACGTTGCAGCAGGAGGCCGCGAAGCGGCTTGGCTTCTCCGCCAAGCGCACCATGCGCGCAGCCCAGGATCTGTACGAGGGCGTGGAGCTCGGCAAGGAAGGCGCCGTGGGGCTCATCACCTACATGCGCACCGACTCGCCGCGCGTGGCCGACGTGGCCATTGCCGCGGTGCGGGACTTCATTGCCGGCGCGTATGCCGATCGCTACCTGCCGGCCAAGCCCAACCACTACTCCAGCAAGAAGGCGGCTCGGGCACAGGAAGCGCACGAGGCCATCCGGCCAACGGACGTCTTGCGAAAGCCCGCCGACCTGAAGGCGTTCCTCTCGGCGGACCAGCACAGACTATATCAACTCATCTGGCTGCGCTTCGTCGCCTCGCAGATGATGCCTGCCGTCTACGACACGTCGGCCATCGACTTCGAGCTCGGCACTTATCTGTTTCGGGCGACTGGCTCGGTGTTGATCTTCGACGGGTTCCACGTCCTGTATACGGACACGAAGGAGGAGGGGGAGGAACAGACGTTCGAAGACCTCTCGCCCGTACCGTCGCTGAAGAAGGGAGACGAGGCCAAAGTCCACGCCATCACTCCCAGCCAGCACTTCACGGAGCCGCCGCCCCGGTTCAGCGAGGCGAGCCTCGTGAAGGAACTGGAGGGCGACGGGATCGGGCGGCCGAGTACCTACGCCGCGATCATCTCGACGCTGCGCGAGCGCGGGTACGTGCTGGTGGACCGACGCCGGTTCCATACGACCGAGCTGGGGGAGACCGTGGCGCGCGTGATGGTGGGTCAGTTCCCGGATATCTTCAACGTCGAATTCACGTCTGAGATGGAGACCGAGCTCGACAAGATCGAAGAGGGCGCGCTGTCGTGGCAGAAGGTGCTCGAGAATTTCTACGGTCCGTTTGCCAAGGCGCTCGAGTCGATCGATACCACGGCGCTCATTCGCGAAGCGCACGGCGTGGAGGATCTCGAGAAGGAGCCCTGTCCGGAGTGTGGCGGGAAGCTCACGCTGAAGAGCGGCCGGTTCGGGCCCTTCATCGCGTGCACGAAGTATCCGGAGTGCCGGTACACCAAGCCGCTCAAGCGCGACAAGGTCCCCGACAAACCGACCGACGAGGTGTGCGCCGAGTGCGGCGCACCGATGGTGGTCAAGACGGGTCGATACGGCGAGTTCCTGGCCTGTACGCAGTACCCCAAGTGCAAGCATACCCGGCCGATCCCACTTGGGGTCACGTGCACGAAGTGCGGCACGGGCGATCTCATCGAGCGACGGACCCGACGCGGTCGGTCGTTCTTCGGGTGCTCGCGGTACCCCGAGTGTGATTTCTCGACGTGGCACCGTCCGGTTCCGGACGTCTGTCCGTCATGCGGCAACCTCGGGGCGGAGCGACGGGTTTCCAAGGCGCGGGGGGAGTACCGCCGGTGCCTCAAGTGCGAGGACGAGTTCGAGGTCGAGGGCGCGACGGCCGAGTCGACAGCGGAGTGAAGGCGACCGTCGTCGGTGGTGGACTCGCCGGGTGCGAGGCCGCCTGGGCGCTCGCCGAGCGGGGGATTCGCGTCACGCTTCACGAGATGCGCCCCGAGCGGAAGACGCCGGCCCACCAGACTGACCGGCTCGCCGAGATCGTCTGCAGCAACACGTTCAAGTCCCTCGATCACACCAACGCCCACGGGCTCCTCAAGGCGGAGCTCCGCCTCCTGGGCTCGCTCCTGCTGCCCGTGGCGGACGGCGCCCGCATTCCCGGTGGGACGGCACTCACCGTGGACCGAGAGGTGTTCAGTGGTGAGGTCACGGCCCGCGTCGAGGCACACCCGAACATCCTGGTTCGACGGGAAGAGATCCGTACCGTTCCGTCTTCGGCGATCATCGCCACCGGCCCGCTGACGTCCGATGCGCTGGCCCACGCCATCCGGGACAGGCTGGGGATGGATGGACTCGCCTTCTACGATGCCATCGCGCCCATCGTGAGCGACGAGTCGCTCGATTACGATCGGCTCTTTCGCGCCTCCCGGTACGGGAAGGGCGACGGTGACGACTTCCTCAACGTGCCCCTCACCCCGGAGCAGTATGGGGCCTTCGTCGAGGCGCTCCTCGGGGCCGATCAGCACGTGGGGCATGCGTTCGACGATGCGCCCTACTTCGAGGGCTGCCTGCCGGTGGAGGAGATGGCGCGCCGCGGACGCGAGACGCTGCGATTTGGCCCACTCAAGCCCGTGGGACTGCCGGATCCGAGCACCGGACGCGAACCCTACGCCGTGGTTCAGCTGCGGCGTGAGGATCGTGCAGGCCAGATGTGGAATCTGGTAGGGTTCCAGACCCGGATCAGGATTCCGGACCAGAAGCGGGTATTTCGGTCTCTCCCGGGACTCGAGGCGGCGGAGTTCTATCGCTTCGGGAGCATCCACCGCAACACGTATCTCAACTCGCCAGCGGCACTCACGGCGCACCTGGCGCTTCCCGACGACCCCCAGACGCTGTTTGCGGGGCAATTGGTGGGCGTCGAGGGGTACACGGAGTCGCTGGGGACCGGGCTCCTGGCTGGGATCAACCTGGCCCGGCTGCTGCGCGGCGAGCAGCCTGTGATTCCCCCCCGCGAGACGATGCTGGGCGCGCTCATGGATTACGTGCACCACGCCGATCCCCGCCGATTCCAGCCGATGAATGCGAACTTCGGACTGCTCCCACCGCTCGGGCAGACCATACGGGACAAACGCCGCAAGCGTGAGGCGCTCGCGGAACGGGCACTCGCCGCGATGCAGAGGTTCGTCCACGACATCGTCGAGGTCACCGTCTGATGTCCGCGCAGGGATCCGGCGACGCTCCCCTGCGGGAAGAGATCTCCGAGTTCATCGTCTTCCTTGCACAGGAACGCAACGACTCACCCCACACGGTCCGCGCGTACCGCCGCGACCTCGTGGCCTTCCAGGCGTTCTGCGACGAGTACCACGGCGGCGCGTCGTGGTCGTGGCAGTCGCTGGATCGGCTGACACTCCGGTCGTTCATGGGCGAGCTCGACCGCCGTGGGCTGTCGAAGCGTTCGATTGGTCGGGCAGTCTCGGTGATCCGGACCTTTTACCGCTTTCTCGGCAACCGATTTGGAGTGGACGACAATCCCGCCAAGGGTGTGCGGATTCCGAAGACCGATCGGCGGCTGCCGGCGGTACTGGATCGGGCACAGGTGGACATGATGTTCGCCTACGCCGAATCGCTCGCGGAGCGTGGGGAATTCATGGCGACGCGCGACCTCGTGATCTTGGAGCTGTTCTACGCGACCGGGATGCGGCTCGCAGAGTTGGCCGGGCTCAACGTGGCGGACGTGGACGTGATCTCCGAGCAGGTCAAGCTTCGGGGCAAGGGACGCAAGGAACGTATCGTCCCGTTTGGCGGCCACGCGGCGCGCGCCCTGCAGCGGTATCTGGCCGAGCGAGAGGTCCTGCTGGCCGGCGGTCGTACCGCGCGAGGCGACGCGCGCGCCCTCATTTTGTCGCGGCGCCGAAGGCGCCTGTCGGCGCGCGGCATCCAACGAATCGTCAAGCGATTCCTGGACGGTCTCGACCAGAGCGTGGGATTCAAGGTGCACACCCTGCGCCACTCATTTGCCACACATCTGCTGGATGCCGGCGCCGATCTTCGGGCGGTGCAGGAACTGCTCGGCCATGCCTCACTGAGCACGACGCAGGTATATACTCATACCAGTGTCGCTCGGCTCAAGAAGGTGTACCAGCAGGCCCATCCTCGGGCGTGACGACGAGGACGGCTCCGCTGGGAGCGGGACAACGGCCTCCAGCCACACGGGCGGTGGGGCCCATGCAGGACGGACCTGTGCGTCCGTCGAACGGAAGGACCATGACAGACCGAAGGACACGACTCCACGCGACCACCATCCTGTGCGTTCGCAAGGACGGCGGGGTCGCCATGGGCGGCGATGGCCAGGTTACCGTGGGGGACACGGTGATGAAGGCGAACGCCACCAAGGTACGCACGCTGAGCGGCGGCAAGGTGGTGGCCGGTTTTGCCGGGGCGGCAGCCGACGCGTTCACCCTGTTCGAGAAGTTCGAGGAGAAACTCGAGCGGTTTCCCGGCAATCTGTCTCGCGCGGCCGTCGAGCTGGCCAAAGACTGGCGCAGCGACCGTGTGCTGCGGCGGCTCGAGGCGCTCCTGGCCGTCGCCAACCGGCAGCACGGTTACGTGATCAGCGGCAGCGGCGAACTGATCGAGCCGGATGACGGAATGCTTGCGATTGGCAGCGGTGGCAACTACGCGCTCGCCGCGGCGAGGGCGCTGGTTGACACGCCGGGTTTGTCTGCCCGTGACGTGGTCCAGCGCAGCCTCGAGATTGCCGCAGATATCTGTGTCTTCACTAACCGCAACATCTCGATCGTCACGCTCGACGACGAGAAGGCCGGCCACTCGTGACCGGAGAACCACGGACGGAGGAAAAGCTCCGGGCGCAGGACACCGGTCCCGAGCCGGTACCGTGGCTCGAGGAACTGCCGCCGCGACAGATCGTTGCCGAGCTCGATCGGTACATCGTCGGGCAGCGGGACGCGAAGCGCGCAGTGGCGATCGCCATCCGCAACCGGTGGCGCCGGCAGCAGGCGCCCGAGAGCATCCGCGACGAGATCCTTCCCAACAACATCATCATGATCGGCCCCACCGGGGTCGGGAAGACCGAGATCGCGCGGCGGCTCGCACGCCTGGCAGGGGCGCCATTCATCAAGGTCGAGGCTTCGAAGTTCACCGAGGTCGGTTACGTCGGCCGGGACGTGGAGTCGATGGTCCGGGACTTGGTCGACGCCTCGATCAACATGGTGCGGGGCGAGCGGGAGGAGGATGTCTACCCGTCGGCTGAAAAGCGGGCCGAAGAACGGTTGCTCGATCTGCTGCTGCCGGCACCGGCCAAGAAGCCCCAGGATAGGATCCTCAAGGTGAAGCCCGATTCCGAGCCAGGCTCGGAGGCCGAGACGCCCGGCACGCGGTTCATCGTTTCGGCGGGCGGAGAGGTGCGGACCAAGGAGGACGATGAAACGTCCGGCGACGCGGAAGAACGGCGTGCGCGGACCCGCGAGAAGCTCCAGAAGCTGCTGAAGGAGGGGAAGCTCGAGGATCGCGAGCTGGAGATCGAGGTGTCGCAGTCGGCCTTTCCGACATTCGAGTTCATGCCGTTTCAGCCGGGTATGGAGGGCGCTGACATCAACTTCACGGAGATGCTGCAGGACATGCTTCCCAAGCGCTCCAAGCGGCGCACCGTGAAGGTATCGGAGGCACGGCGCATTCTGGTGGACGAGGAGCTGCGCAAGCTCGTCGACATGGACGATGTCGTGAACGAGGCACTCGATCGGGTCGAGAACCACGGGCTCATCTTCATCGACGAGTTGGACAAGATCGCCGGCGAGCGGGCGCAGACGGGACCGGACGTATCGCGAGAGGGCGTACAGCGCGACTTGTTGCCGATCGTCGAGGGCTCGACGGTGCAGACCCGCTACGGGTACGTGCGCACCGACCACATCCTCTTCATCGCCGCCGGGGCGTTCCACATAGCCAAGCCCTCCGATCTCATTCCGGAGCTGCAGGGCCGCTTCCCAATTCGGGCCGAGCTGTCGCCGCTCACGGAAGACGACTTCGTCCGGATCATCACAGAGCCCGAGAACTCGCTCATCAAGCAGTACCAGGCGCTCTGCGCGGCCGAGGGCGCAGACCTCCAGTTCACCGACGACGGCATTCGCGAGATCGCCCGCATCGCGACGATCATGAACGAGCGCACGGAGAACATCGGGGCGCGCAGGCTGCACACGGTCATGACGACCCTATTGGAAGACGTGCTGTTCGATTTGCCGGAGGTGGCCGACAAGAGGATCGGCTTCGATGCCAGTCTCGTTCGAGAGCGGCTCATGCGCATCGTCGAAGACGAGGATCTTCGCAAGTACATCCTGTAGGGCGAAGCCGGATTCATCTCCTTCCGCGATCTGGCTTTACACTCGACCAACGGGCCGCTACAATCCTTCTTGCCGACTGTCATTTTGACTCACTTCCTGGTGAAGCATGCCGAAACGTGACTTCCTCCAAATCCCCGATCTAACGGCCGACGGGATCGGCAGCCTGCTCGAGCTCGCGGGAAGGATGAAGGCTGGGTCGTACCGTGAGCGGCCGCTCGTCGGGAAGACGTTGGCCATGGTGTTCGCCAAGAGCAGCACGCGCACGCGCGTGTCGTTTGAGGTCGGCGCCTATCAGCTCGGTGGCCACGCGCTGTTCTTGTCGAGCCGCGATCTGCAGATCGGTCGGGGCGAGCCCATCAAGGACACAGCCCGGGTACTGTCGCGATACGTAGATGGCATCATGATTCGGACGTTCGCGCACGCCGATGTCGTGGAGCTGGCCCGACACGCGACGGTGCCGGTGATCAACGGGCTCACCGATTTCCTGCATCCCTGTCAGATCCTGGCAGACGTCATGACCATGCAAGAGGCGTTCGGCGGCTGGCAGGGGAGAGTCGTGGCCTGGGTCGGCGACGGGAACAACGTGGCCAACTCCTGGCTCCATGCCGCCGGTGTGCTGGGCTTCGAGCTTCGGGTGGCGTGCCCGGAGGGGTACGAGCCCGACCGTGAGGTGTTCGAGCGCGCCAAGCGCACGGCCAAGGTATCCGTCTACGAGGATCCCGAGGACGCTGTGCGCGGTGCCCACGTCGTGACCACCGATGTCTGGGCGTCGATGGGTCAGGAAGCAGAGGTGGATGCCCGCATGCTGGCGTTCAAGGGCTACAACGTGGATGCGCAACTGATGTCGCTCGCATCCCCCGATGCCATCTTTCTGCATTGCTTGCCGGCACATCGGGGTGAGGAGGTGAGCGACGCGGTGATCGAAGGGCCACAGTCACGGGCTTTTGATCAGGCGGAAAACCGACTTCACGTGCAGAAGGCACTCATGGTGGAACTCATGGGCGGGGAGGGCGGACGATGAATGCAGGAGCCCTGAAGCGCACGCCGTTTTACGACCTGCACGTAGCCGCGAGCGCCAAGATGGTGCCGTTCGCCGGGTTCGAGATGCCGGTTCAGTACGCGAGCATTACGCAGGAACACGAGACCGTGAGGACCGGCGTCGGGGTGTTCGACGTCTCCCACATGGGCGAGTTCGAGTTCTCGGGCCCCGATCGCAATGCGTGGGTGAACCGTCTCACCTGCAACGACATCGCGGCGCTGCAGGAGGGCCAGGCACAATACACGGCTCTCCTCAACGATGACGGGACCTTCATCGACGACTGCATCGTGTATCGCTTCGACGACCGGATCATGATGGTCGTCAATGCCGCGAATGCCGAGAAGGACTGGCAGCACGTCGTGGCGCACAAGAGCGGTGTAAACGCTCGGGTGAAGAACATCTCGGACGACGTGGCCCTTTTGGCAATCCAGGGGCCGCAGAGCGAGGCGCTCCTCCAGTCGCTGACGGCGGTCAGTCTGTCGCAGCTGCGGTATTACCATTTCGAGGTCGGACACGTTGCGGGGGTCGATTGCTTCCTCGCCCGCACCGGGTACACCGGTGAGGATGGGTTCGAGCTCTACTTTCGTCCGAAGCACGCCGAAACGGTCTGGCAGGCGGTGGTCGGGCGGGGTGGAGCGGTCCCGTGCGGCCTCGGTGCCCGTGACACGTTGCGGCTCGAGGTTGGCTACCCGCTCTACGGCAACGACATCGACGATACGGTCAACCCCTATGAGGCGCGCCTCGGCTGGATCGTGAAGCTCGACAAGGGCGCGCCGTTCGTCGGGCGACGGGCGCTCGAGACGATCAAGGCCAAAGGGGGACCGACGCGCCGACTGGTGGGCTTGACCATGGAGGGAAAGGGAGCAATTCCGCGGCACGGGTATGACGTGTACCTCAAGGATCGCAAGGTGGACATCGTCCGCAGCGGCGGGTTCAGTCCGTCCCTGCAGATGGGGATCGGAACCACCTTCCTCCCGACCCACTCGGTGGATCCGGGAACGGCAATCCAGATCGACGTGCGCGGGAAGCGGGTCGAGGCGGTAGTGGCGAAGTTGCCCTTCTATACCAAGGGAAGCGTCAAGAGCGCGTAGTGGCCCCGTCGGCCAGCGACACCCGCATTCGCATCGGTGTGCTCACCGTCTCCGATGGGGCTGTTCGTGGGGAGCGGGCGGACACCTCGGGCGATGCCATCGCCGCGTGGGCCGAGGAGCGTGGGCACGAGGTGGCGGTGCGCGCGACGCTTCCGGACGAGTCCGATCTCATTGCGGGGTGCCTCGCCCGCTGGTCCGATGACGGGATGGCGGACCTGATTCTCACGACGGGCGGGACGGGTCTCGGGGTGAGAGACGTGACACCGGAGGCGACGCGAACTGTCGTGGAGCGTGAGGTGCCGGGGATCGCCGAGGCCATTCGGGCGGCCGGGCGCCAGGCCACGGCGCGCAGTGCGCTCGGGCGCGGGATGGCCGGAACGCGGGCCGCGACCATGATCGTCAATCTTCCGGGGTCGCCGAGCGGGGTCCGTGACGGCTTGGCGGTGCTCGACCCCATCGTGGAGCACGCCGTACAGTTACTCCGCAACCAACCGACGGATCACGGATGAGCGATCGCGTTCTCCTGACGATGGACGATCTCGAGACGGCCGTGCCGGTGAATGCGGCGTTCGAGGCAGCCGGCTACGGGTCGGTGTTCGTGTCGTCGCAGGACGATGCGGCCGAGGTATTCCACGGTGCCAACGCTGACGTGGTGATCCTCACCGGGTCCCTGGCAGAAAACCGATCGAAGGCCCTGGTGGCTCTGGCACGCGACGTCGCGGTCTCGACACTGGGTTTACTCGAGCCGACTCATGCCGACCCCGCGCACCGCGCGCGACAGCTCGGGCTCACGGCGTGGATGGTCAAGCCGGCCGATCCCAGCGATGTCGTGGCGGTGGCCGGGCGCCTCATCGCGCGGCGCCGTCTGCAGGAGCACACGGGCATCCTTGGGGAGAGTCCGCCGATCCAGGAGGTGCTGGTCAAGATCGAGCAGATGGCCCCCGTCTCGAGCACCGTGCTGATCGAGGGTGAGTCGGGGACAGGCAAGGAGCTGGTGGCCCACGCCATCCATCATCTTTCGCCGCGACGGGAGGGACCGTTCATCCCGGTCAACTGTGCGGCACTCCCCGAGACCCTCTTGGAGTCCGAGCTCTTTGGACACGAGAAGGGGTCGTTCACCGGTGCCGCCGAGCGCCGCCTCGGTCGCTTCGAATTGGCCCACGGGGGGACGCTGTTCCTCGACGAGATAGGGGAGATGGCCCCGACGCTGCAGGTGAAGCTCCTCCGCGTGCTCGAGAACCGGACGTTCTTTCGTGTGGGAGGGACGCAGCCCATCCGGGTGGACGTGCGTGTCATTGCCGCCGCCAATCAGTCGCTCAAGGAGGCGACGGCCGTCGGTGGCTTCCGGGACGACCTCTTCTATCGGCTGAACGTTCTGTACATCTACCTGCCACCACTCCGTGAGCGACGGAGCGACGTTCCGATCTTGGTGAAGCGCTTTGTTCGCGACCTGAGCCGGGAGCATGGCCGTTCGTTCCGGGGCATCAGTGCCGAGGCGATGCAGCTGCTCGTGAGCGCGTACTGGCCGGGCAACGTACGGCAGCTCAGGAACCTGATCGAGTCGATGGTGGTGCTCGCCCCGGGCCGCGAGATCCGTTCGTCAGATATTCCGGCCGACATCCGGGATGGAGGAGCTCGGCTCCTTCCCATGCGGATACCGGAACAGCTGCGCCAACTGGGTGGCCAGGAGGTCGAGTTCATCCTTCACAGCCTCGTGGATCTCAAGGTGCAGGTCGAGGAGCTGCGTCGTCGCCTGGACGAGACTCCGGGGCGGGTCGAGGTTGTGCGTGCGTGGGCCGGTCCGGAGACGTCTACGATTCCCGAGGGTGAGGCGTGGGAGGTCGACACCGGGGCCGGTGACAGCGATCTGGCCGAGGCCGTGGCCCGGTCGGCCGTCACCAAGGTCGTGTACCGAGCCGGAATGACCATGGCAGATGTCGAGCGAGCGGCGATCGAGGCTGCCCTAGCTGAAACCGATGGCAATCGTCGGCGTGCCGCGGAGCGACTCGGCATCGGTGAGCGCACGCTCTATCGCAAGATCAAGGAGTACGGTCTGCCCTGATACCCATGGGGGTAGCTGTGCTGCCGTGCTTTGACACGTCCAGAGGCGCTTTGGAGCACGGTTCTTGCCGTCCGTAAGTAGTCATCTGGTGGGGCGTTGGCTCGCTTCCACAGGGCTGGGCGAGGGCCGGTGGCGGGCATCGCACGCATGCTCGTGCCGCCATCCCCCCGTTTGTTGCGGGCTCGCAACGTCACGTCCGACGCTGCCAAGGTGGTTGGCCCAAGGTGTAGCCGGAATGGTGTTTTTGGGACTGAAACGGTCGGGCTTTAGTGGCGCTGGAGATCTCAGTGTGGGTGGTGCCACAGGTCAGCGGAGTCCTCAGATCTGAACGCGCAATCGCGGCTCTGCCGACCTGAGATATTGGAGGAGTCGACATGGTCCAACATATTGACAGAACGGCATTTGGGGACAATAGTATCCCTCCGAACCCCGGGCGTTTTCGGAGCTGGGCTCGCGGGGTAGCGCCGCTGTGCGGTTTCGAGTAAACGAGAGCTGCGTCGGCTGCCTCGCCTGCGTGCGGGTGTGCCCCTCACAGGCCATTGCCGTCGAGGGTGAGGTCGTCCGCATCGTTGATGAGTCGTGCATTCGGGCGGGCGCGTGCGTGCCGGCGTGCCCTCACGATGCGATCGATGCGGTGGGCGACCTGCTCGAGGCCCTCGCGCTTGCCGAGCGCGGGGAAGCGGCGATGGTGCTGAGCGTGGAAGCGGACGTGCACTTCCATCCGCATGCACCGGAACAGGTCGTCAATGCGTGTCATGAGGCGGGCTTCCCGATGGTGCATCGGGGTGTCATCGGGGACGAGTTGGTCGCGGAGGAATATCGGCGGCTGCTTTCGGTCCCCCGGTCGCGCACGATGATTCGGTCGACCTGCACAGTGGTGGTAGAGAAGATCCGTCACGACTATCCCGGGCTAGTGCCGTATCTCGCACCGGTCAAGACGCCGATCGAGGCCGAGACCGAGTACCTGCGCGCGATCCACGGACGCGCGCTGCCGATTGTCTACGTGGGCGTGTGTGTTGCCGAGGGAAGTGGGAGCGTGGACGCGGTGTTGACCTTTCGCGAGCTCGAGGAGCTGCTCCGGCGACGCGGGGTGTCGATCGGGAGCCAGGCACCATACTTCAGCCGCATTCCGGGCGTCCGCCAGCGGTATCTGAGCACGCCGGGCGGGTTGCCGCTCCCGGTGTTGGATCTCGAGCCGCAAACGAGTCTGCGATTTCGCAAGGTTCGCGGGATCGGGGCGTTGGAGGTGATCGCCCGGGCGGTGCTGGTCGACAATGTCGACCTTGGCTTTGTCGATCTCTTGCCGTGCGAGGGGTGTCTCGACCACCCGTTGCTCGGGCCGAGAGAGGAGCTGTATCGCCGCCGGCGCATTGCCCAGGCGCACGAGCCGCCCCGGAGCCCGGTTCCCGTTGTCGATCCGACGGTGTCGGTCCTCGTCGGCACGCGCTTCGAGGGGGTGCGGAACGGCCGGGAGTTAGCGGCGGGCGAGATCGCCTCGGTGATCGAGCAGATTGGGCTTGCGCCCACGGGGGCGCATTGGGACTGTGGCGCGTGCGGGTATCCGACGTGTGAACGCTTCGCCCGGGCGTTCCTGCGGGGTCGGGCCACGTATCGCCAGTGCCCGCCGTATCAGGAGCGCCGGGCCACGGATGCACGACGCGAGGCGGCGGTGGATGAGCTGACGGGGCTATCCACCTACCGCGTGCTCCGGGATCGGCTCGCGCAGGAAATCGCGCGAAGCCATCGGTCGCAGGAGCCCTGCGGGGTGCTGTTCTTGGATCTCGACGGGTTCAAGGATCTGAACGATCGGGCGGGGCACTCAGCGGGCAATCGGCTGCTGGCGGCGGTCGGCCGGGAATTGCGGCGGGTGGTCCGGGCCACCGACGTTGCGGCACGCTATGGGGGTGACGAGTTTGTGGTGGTCCTTGGGGGGACGGGCCGGGAGGGCGTCCTGCACGTGGGCGAGCTGGTGCGGGCCTCGGTGGAGCGGGTCAGCCGCTCCGTGGGCCTGGATGAGCGCGCCGTCACAGCATCGATCGGGGCGGTAAGTTACGATCCAGTGACGCGCTGGCCGGACGACCCGCTGGAGACGGCGGATCGGGCCCTGTACCGGGCCAAGGCCGAGGGCGGCAATCGGGTGATTTTCGCGGACGCGGACGGGGAAGACCCGACACAGATTCTTTCGCTGCAGCGGTGAGCGCTCGCGGCGTGGGGCACGGGACCAGAGAGCGGAGACCCAGTGAGTCCGAGTGATTCGGGAGTGACGGCGGAGGAGCGACCGATCGACGACCAGTCTGAGCGCGCGACGCCGGATCCGTGGGGGGTGCGGCGGGCGGAGAACCTCTTGACGAGTCTTCAGGGGGTGTTGTCGGCGCGGATCGAGGTGTCCCCGATTGGCGAGGTCACGGCGGTGCACGTGCTAACCGGTGCCGGCTCGTCGCCGAAGCAGATGGTGCGGAATGTCGAGAGTGCGCTCCTAGCACAGTTGGGCCTGAAGATCGATCATCGCAAGATCAGCGTGGCGCAGACGGCCGAGGTGCGGCCGATCGAGACCCTCGAGCGCACCGCAGTCCGGGCGGAGGCGCTGCGCCGCGACGTGGTCTTCCGGAACCTCGAGATCACCACGTCTGGGGAGCATCGTGTGCGGGTCCGGGTCACGTTCTTGGTTGCCGGCGTGGAGTCACAGGCCGAGGCGGACGTTGCGGACACGGTGCGGGGCCGGATGCAGGGGGCGGCGCGGGCGGCCTTGGACGTGTTGGGGCAATTGGTGTCGGGGGCCACGTTCGAGCTGGAGGGCGTGAAGGTAGTCGACGCCTTCGAGTCGCGTCTGGCCGTCGCCGGTGTGCAGGCGATCGAGGGGCGGGATCCCCACCTCGTGATGGGGACGGCGCCCGTACGGGAGAGCCCGGAGCGGGCGGTGGTGCTGGCGGTGCTGGATGCCACCAATCGCTGGGCGCAGTTTCGGACCGGTTCGTAAATCGCGTGCCGGCGGTCCCTTGCCGGCACGATCGGCTGGACAAGACGCGGGCGGCATGCGATCGTATTGGGAGCGTGCCGTCGCACTGAGCGAAAGGAGAAGGCAGGGGGCCCCTGGGAAGGGATGGTACCAGCGCTGAGCTAGCGGAGCGGATCGGTCAGCGGGAATGAGCGGAGCCTCGGGCGTACCGTAGCGGGGTATGCCACGGACCCACGCAGTCAGTTAGTCGGCTGCCGAAAGGGGGTGAGGCTCTATGGCACTAGGCTGGCTAGCCGCATTCTTCAGCGCTCTTGCGAGGTTTTTCCTCGCAGGCGGAAATACGAGCTGGTAGCCAGTCCTTCTGTTTTTCGGGGGCTCCCCCACCATCCGATGCGACTGACGGTTCGCAGTGCGCTTCTGTTCTACATTTTCACTCTCGCGGTGCTCGCCGCGGCGGCGTTTGTCCTGGCCGACTTCACAATCCCGGGCGACCTTCATCTGTTCCGAGATACCTTTGCCGCCCTTGTTGGGCTGGGCATCGTAGCCGAGTTCTTCTCTCTGCAGCTTCGTGTCGGACCCACAAGCGCGGTGTCATTTGTGCCGTACCTGGCGGCCATCTGGCTCGTCGGGCCTGCATGGGCGATGCTGCTTGCCGGTGCGTCGGAACTCTTTGCGGAGACGCTGATCCGTCGTAAGCCACTCATCAAGATTGTTCACAATACCGCGAAGGAGACGTTGGCTGTCGGTGTAGCTGGCGCGCTGTTCGTTGCGGCTGGCGGCAAGCCATCGTTGGTCCAATTCGAGGCCACCATCCCCGCTTTCCTGGCAGCGACAGTCGTATACTTCATTATCAGCAATGGCGCCGTTGCGACGGCTGTTGGTCTCAGTTCGCGGACCAATTTGGGTGACGCTTGGGGAGAGATTGTGGGTAAGGGCCTTGCCCAGGATGTCGTTTCTAGCTCACTCGCCCCGCTGCTTGCTTTCGTATGGTTGGATCTCCATCTGTTGGGTCTGCTTCTCGTTACCGTGCCGCTGTTCTTCGTCAGGCACGCTCTGAGTTCCAATCTAAAGCTCGAACAGACCAATCGCGATCTTCTTGAACTGATGGTCAAGTCCATTGAGGCACGTGATCCGTATACCTCCGGGCACTCGGTCCGTGTCGCAGTGTACGCAAAGGCAATTGCGCGAGAATTGGGGTTGTCGGCCAGAGAAATCGAACAGATTGAGACGGCAGCCCTTCTGCATGATGTTGGCAAGATCCACGAGGAGTTTGCCCCGATACTCAGAAAAGAATCAACTTTGAGCATGGCAGAACGTGATGTGATTCGAACGCATCCCAGCAGAAGTGCAGAACTTGTTCGGACGATCACCGGCCTACGGGGCTACGTAGAAAGGTGCGTGCGATCTCACCACGAGAACTTCGATGGCGGTGGGTATCCTGCTGGCATTGCAGGGGGCGAGATCCCGTTGGGCGCTCGGATAATTATGGTGGCGGACACGGCTGATGCGATGATGACGGATCGGCCCTACCGATCCGCTCTATCGTACGACGAGGTACTGGCAGAGTTCGAGGAGCATGAAGGAACTCAGTTCGACCCAATCGTCATTGAGGCATTCAAGAAAAGCACTGCATTGAGGCGCATGATTGGTGGAAGACGGGAAGACCGGCCGGAGAGTTCATACCTCCCGGAACGACAGGCGTATTTGGCACTCTACTGAGCTCTCGCGGCGCCGTCTCGATGAGATCTCAGTAGGCTCGCTACGTTCGTCAGGCGACTGACCGCCTTGGCAAGGCACGAATCCTCGTCTTCCTCTGTTTGGAGTGTGTTCTGGAGCACACGCCACATCCGCAAGGCCTGAAGGCGAGCCACCACCCCGTGGAGCCCCAGTTCGGTGGCTTGTGCTGCGACGTTGGGCACGCTCCGAGTTGACAGACCCTCTTTTTCCGCAACGAAAGCCTGGAAGAGATCTACCTCCACCCGATCTGCAACCTGCTGACAAACGTCGGTTGCTGGCGCCAGGGCCTCGATCCGCTGCATCGCCGCGTATCCGCCAGTCCTCCATGCGAGGAACCGATCGAGTCTGTGGAGCCTACCGATGTCGGCAAAGAGGTATAGTCTATTCTGACGTAAGGCCTGAGCCTCCAGAATGAGCTTGCACGCGTCTTCCTCGTTCCCAATGAGAAGCTCGTAGTCCGCTCTCACGTAAAGGATGTCGACTGCTAGCCGCCATTGTTGTGCAAGCCGCACCAGGTTCATGGCTTCTCTGATCAGAGCGTCTGCGACTTCGGGCTGCCGAAGCGTGATCGCCGATCCGACGGCGTTTATGGCGATTTCGGTTATACGCCGATAGCTACCCGCTAGAAACCCATGATGCAGAGCCCTTTCGAAGCACTGAGCGGCGGAGTCGAACTTGCCGAGATCGTCATAAATGACACCCTTGTTGGACCATGCATTGGCTGCTCCATCGAGATCACCGCACCGCTCTGCAAGAGCAGTGATCTCTGTCAAAAGGCCGAGAGCATCCGCAAACTCGCCCAGACACACTCTGCAGATCGCAATTCCAACCAGAGCGCGCCGTAAGTCGTAGTCGCAGATCTCCCGTCCCTGTTCTGTCAGGCATCTCTCGAAGTTGGCACGTGCGGACAACGTATCACCGCGCACCAGTTCACAGTACGCAATAGTGAACAACGCAAGAGTTCGCGCCTGAGAATCGCGACTTCGCTGCTCTATTGAGAAGGCTCGCTCCTGTAGCGCCTTGATCGGCCGAGTCTGACCAAGTTCCGAATTGAATTCCGCGGCGAGCTGGAGCGCACGCAACTCTCGACTCGGGCAGCCCAAGACGTTGGCGTTACGAAGTGCCTTCTCAACTCCTTCTCCGATAGCCCGATCGTCGTCAAGCCGCCCACGGTGAAGGGACTCCGCGCGAAGCAACGTGAAGGTCGCGATCTCTTCCCGATTGAGTGCTTTACCGTTAAGCCTGCCCAATTGAGTTATGACCTCTGCATGTTTCCCTTGAAGCGCCAGGGCCTCAGCGAGAAGTATCCCAATGGTGGGCTGTCCCAGTTCACCTGCTGCTAGCAGCACCTGGCAAAGCGCTTTCTCTGCCTCTCTAGCGGCTCCTTTCCTCATTGCTAACGGAGCCCCTCGCAATACGGTCGCAACCGCGCGTTGTGTTGTGTCCCCTTTGAGCATGTGATATGAGGCTTCGAGAAGCTGCTGGAATTCCCGAGAGTCGAGGCTTGCGAGGTGGGATCCGAAGCGGTCATGCAGGTACTTCTTCCTACCCTCCGACATCGCATAATAGACAAACGACTGGTGCAGTTGATTCTTGAACCGGAGCCCCCCGTCCTCCATCCGGACAATGCCGCGATCGAGCAACTCCAGTGCTGCCCCATCTGCCGCGGAGGCCGAGAGGTCGAGCAACGTCCCGATTTCCGCCGCCGGCATGGTTCGGCCAGCGACGGCGAGCAGGTTGAGCAAGCGCTCGGCATCGGGCGACACACCGCGGTACTGACGATCGAAGGCCTTGCGCATGGTATCGGGCGGACGCCACGTGGCCGACGCGGCATCCCCGTCCGCATGCGCCGCGACCAACGACGCCGCCGGATTGCGCCGCCAATCCGACACCAACATCTCGATCAGATATGGGTTTCCCTGGGCCAGTTCGACCACGACCCGGATGACATCGTCAGGGAACACCGCCCGCGGAGTTGTGGCACTTGCCAGGCCCTGCACGACCGCTCGGGCGGGACCAGTGGGCAGCGGGCTCAGGTCGAGCACCTCGTCCCAGCGGAAACCCTTGTCGCATCCATCCTCGGCGGCGGTGATCCGATGCTCCTCAACCGTGCGCGCCGACGCAACGACGAGGGCCGGCATTGCGGCCAGTCGACGAAACAGGAGGTGGAGAATGTCCCGACTCGCGGGATCGAGATAGGCAAGATCGTCGATCGCCAGCAGGATCGGTCCACCGTCGGCCACCACCTCGATCATCCTGAGCAGTGCTTCCGCGAGCCGTAGCCGAATGGCCTCCGCCGGAGCGGGCGGCGGCTCCGGAATCCCCGGATAGGCCGACTGAAGCCCCGGCGTCACGCGGCTCGCCTCGGCAAGCCAGCGGGGATCGGTGCCTCCGACCACAGGATCCCGACCCAACGCATGAAACAGCTCCGACACGAAGGCGAACGGGATGTTGCGTCCGATTTCCTGGCAGGCCACCTCCCACACGGCCGCCGACCGGGACGCCATCGACGTCGAGAACCGCTTCAGAAGCGAACTCTTCCCGATCCCAACTGGGCCCGCGATGAGACACGTGGTGAGCTTCCCTCCCAGCGCGCGTCCCCAGAGCGACTCCAGCCGGCTCATCTCCCCCTCGCGCGCGAGAAAGATCTCGGGCTGACGCAGTTGCGAGGCCTTGGGTGCCGAGCGGTCGATACGCTGGACCCGAACCAGCCCACGCTCGACGAGCGTGAGGAAGCGGCGTAACCCGGCATCCGACTCGATTCCGGCCTCCTTCAACCGACCCACGTGCGAACGGAGCAGATGCACCGTGCTCGCCGTATCCCCTTCCAGCAGCATGCGCTCGCTCAAGGCGCGCACGGCCGTGTCGCTCATCGGATCCACTCGGTACAGCTGTGCTGCCCGCTCATACACCCGGTTCACGTCACCCCGCGCGCGCGCTGCCAACAGCTCGCCGGCCAGCGTGGCGCGCGCCTCGCGTTGAAGGCGTACGCGAGCCCGATCCACCCAATGCCCGAACCCGGGTCCGCCGGCGTCCTCGAGGCCAAGCAGCGGGCGGTCGAGATCGATCGGCTGGAGGATCTCGCCATTGGCGGCGAGGACCTCCAGCTCGCTGGCCAGCTCACCCAGAAGGCTGACCGTGCGCCCCCCCCGGGTCACCACGTTCGCCCCCAGCCGCTCCCGCATGGCCGTGAGACCCTGAGACAGGGAGTGTCGCCCCCGCTCCAGCGAAACTGTTGGCCAGAGGAGGTCGACCAACTGGTCGCGTGGCACGGCCCGATCGCGCCCCTCGAGCACGAGATAGGCTAGCAACGCGAGCTGCTTCCTCGTGCGAAACCGAAGCTCGCCGCGCCGACGATGTATGAGCGCAGGCGGTCCAAACAGGCGGAAATAGTGTGGGCGCAGCATGCTGGCGGTCACCTCTTTGTGGCTCACAATACCTGCCCCGGATCAAAGTAGATTCAACACATTGTCACTAAACAAGTTGCGCCTCAGATTCCGGCGTGATTTGCCAGCTCGATGCTCTGGTCTCAACAACTACTGTCCGGCGTCAGGGGGTCGCAAGGTCGCCGCCCGCGTGGCGTGCCAGCGGTACCTTAAAAGGATGGAACACCCGGGAGCGAACAAGGGAGGCAGGATGTCCCTCATCCGGTCGAGGCTGAGTGGTGCGGTCGTCGCCATCGTTGCGGGAATCGCCGCATGCGGAAGCCAGAACGACTTCTCGGTCGTGTTGGAGAGCCAGCACCCGAACACCGGGGTGCGACTCCAGGCCGTCAGTGTCGTGACCTCCCGAGTCGCCTGGGCGAGCGGGCTCGCCGGGACCTATGCCCGTACCCTCGATGGTGGTGCCAGCTGGACGGTCGGCGTCGTGCCTGGCGCCGACTCGCTGCAGTTTCGGGACGTACACGCGGTCAGTGCCGACACGGCCTACCTGCTGAGCGCCGGTCCGGGCGAGCTGTCGCGCATCTACCGAACCACGGACGGCGGCGCAGCGTGGACACTCCAATTCATGAGCGACGAACCCCGGGCGTTCTTCGACTGCCTGGACTTCTGGGATGGCTCGCACGGCGTAGCATTCAGCGACGCGGTCGACGGGCAATTCATCATCATTCGGACGGAAGATGGCGAGCGATGGGAACGGGTGCCGCCCGAGCACATCCCTCCCGCTCTCCGCGGTGAAGGGAGCTTTGCCGCGAGCGGGACATGCGTCATTGCCCGCGGCACGAGCGACGGATGGATCGGGACCGGGAACGCCTCGCGAGCCCGGATCCTCGAGACTCGAGATCGCGGCAGCACGTGGACGGCGGTCGAGACACCGGTCGTTGCCGGTGAGGCGGCCGGGATCACGTCCGTGACATTCGCGGACGCGCGTCAGGGTGTGGCTGCGGGTGGAGAGATCGGGCAAGCCCTGGCTGACTCGGCCCGCGTGGCCGCCACCAGCGACGGGGGCCTCACGTGGCGCTCTGCTGGCGCTCCTACGTTCCGCGGCGCGGTGTACGGTGTGGCATACGTTCCTGATGCCCACCCGCCGATACTGGTGGCGGTGGGTCCTGGTGGCGCGAGCTACTCGGTGGATCACGGCGCGCGGTGGTCGCCGCTTGACACGCTCGATTACTGGGGGCTTGGTTTTGCCGGTCCCAGCGCGGGTTGGTTGGTTGGGCCGGATGGACGAATCACCAAAGTGAGCTTCGGGAAAGGGATGGATCCATGATGGATCGCAGACCGCTCTTCCTCTACGAGGACGTGATGCTGGTCGCGCTCGACCGGAAGAAGGGGACACCGTACACAGGCCTCCAGTACCAATTCGGCGTCGGGGCGGCGTTGCTCGCGGAGCTGCTCCTGGATCGACGCCTTGCAGTCGAGGGGCAGAACGGCAAGCAACTGGTGACGGTGGTGGAGAACCGCGCCGTCGGCGATCCATTGCTGGACGAGTGCCTTGAGATGGTCGCGACCGCGAAGCGGCCCGTGCCACCGAAGACGTGGATCACCAAATTCGCCGGCCTGCGGCGACTCAAGGCGCGTGTGGCCGAAGGGCTCGTGAAGCAGGGTATACTGCGGCGCATCGACACCAAGGTGCTCCTCGTGTTTCCGCATACGGTGTATCCGGAGAGAGACGCCAGGCCGAGGCGCGAACTGGTGAAGCGGCTGAAGCAGGTCATCTTCTCCTACTCCGCCGACGTGGACACGCGGACGGCCGTGTTGGTTGCGCTCACGCACGCGACCGGGGTTCTCGCGCACGTGTTCGACAAGAAGCGCCTCAAGGATCGGAAGCAGCGCCTCGAGCGCCTGACGGCTCAGAGCATGGAGGGGCAGGCCACCAAGGAACTGGCGGATGCGGTACGCACGGCGATCGCCGTGGCCGGCACGGCAGCCGAGATTGTGGCGACGTCTGGCCGATAGCGGAGGCCCGATCCGGGCCGTCGGCGCGCGCTACTGCTGCCAGATACCCAGCACGCGTCCGTCGGGGTCGGCAAACAGCGCAAACGTGCCGATGTCCGGTACCTCCTGTCGTTCCACGACGACCTTCCCACCTGCCTCGAGTACGCGTGCCTTGTACTTCTCGATGTCGTCCACGCTGATGTACAAGGTCGTGTTTCCGGGCCAGGGTCCCTGCTGCGGCTTCATGATTCCACCACCGATACCGCCTTCGCCTGCTTCGATGAGGTGGTAGTTCATCTGCTCAAGGAAGTTCATCTTCCAGTCGAAGACCTGCTTGTAGAACGCGGCGAGCTTGTCGGGGTCCTGGGACCACAACTCGAAGTGGACGACGGGGGCGCTCATGCCAGTCCTCCGGGGTGGGACGAAACGTCAATATACGCCCCGGCAGGTAACGGCCAAGAGCGAGCCGGCGTCGGTGGATGCGGCCATTGACTTCCGTCTCGCCGATTATAGACTTGGGGCCTTGCATATGCGGCCCGCTTCCAACGGGCGGAAAGACGTTGGGTCGTGTCCAGTCGAGATCGCTGGGGTACCAGGGTCGGCCTCATCCTGGCGATGGCGGGCAATGCCGTCGGACTCGGGAACTTCCTGCGGTTTCCGGCACAGGCGGCGCAACACGGCGGCGGCGCGTTCCTCCTTCCATACCTCGTTTCCTTCGTCCTCATGGGCATCCCCCTCCTGTGGGTGGAGTGGGCGATCGGCCGGCATGGAGGACAGTTCGGGCACCACTCGGCGCCGGGCATGTTCGACCGGCTCGGGCGAGCGCGGTGGCTCAAGTACGTCGGCGTGTTCGGTCTGTTCACCAACCTCACGGTGGCCGCGTACTACTGCTACATCGAGAGCTGGACCCTGGCCTACGTGTGGCATTCCCTCGTCGGCACGTTTCGATCGGTCGTTCCGACGGAGTTCTTCCCGCGCTACCTCGGGATGGATGCTGGAAGCGTCACCGCTCTTCCGGGTGAGGCAGTGGGGTGGTTCGTGCTCACGCTCGGTCTCAACGTGTGGATTCTCTCCCGAGGGCTCGCGAAGGGGATCGAAACCGCGGCCAAGATCGGTATGCCGTTGCTCCTGCTGTTCGCCGGCATCCTCGCCGTGCGAGCACTCACGCTGACGACCGAGGATCCAGGGGTGGTCCAGAGCCCACTTGTGGGTCTCAACTTTGTGTGGCAGCCCCAGCTGAACGGCCTGGTCGATCCCAGCACGTGGCTGGCCGCGGCGGGGCAGGTCTTCTTCACGCTCTCCGTGGGGATGGGGTCCATCCATTGCTATGCCGCGTACCTCGCGCGCGATCAGGACATCGCCTTGAATGCGTCGTCGGCAGGTTGGATGAACGAGTTCGTCGAGGTGATCCTCGGCGGATCCATCCTGATTCCGGTGGCAACGGCGTATCTCGGGCTCAATGCCGTGCAGGCAGCCACGGCTGGCGGCTCGGGATTCGGCCTCGGGTTCCTTGCCCTTCCGGCGCTGTTCAACCAGTGGGGGTGGTTCGCGCCCGTTGCCGGTGCGTTGTGGTTCGGCCTGCTGTTCTTTGCCGGGATCACGTCCTCACTCGCCATGGGCCAGCCCATACTCGCGTTTCTGCAGGACGAGTTCGGCATGCGGCGAACTCGCTCGGCTGCGGCGTTCGGTATCGCGACGCTGGGTCTGGGGTTCGTGTGCGTGTGGCTCTATCCCGGCGGGGCGTTCGACGAATTCGATTTCTGGAGCGGGACCGTCGCGCTGGTGCTCTTCGCGCTCGGCGAGGCGATCATCTTTGCCTGGATCTTCGGCATGGATCGCGGCTGGGCGGAGATCACCCGAGGGGCGGACATCCACATCCCCGCCTTCTTCCGTTTCGTCATCCGGTACGTGACGCCGCTCTTCATCCTGACCGTGTTCGTGGGTGCGCTGGTTAAGCCGGCGGGGCGGTGGGGAGAGGCCGTGCGCTCGGTCTTCGCTGGGGACGGGTGGCCGTTTGCGGCCGACAGCGTGGTTGGGAAGGTGCTCCACGTCGGGGACCGCGGCTACCAATGGCTCGATGCCAGTGGACGGTTCACCCACGGGTTCGTGCAGGATATGACACGACTCCTCCTTCTCCTTGTGTTCCTAGGGTGTGCCTTCCTGGTCTGGCTTGCGTGGCGCCGCAGGGCCAAGGAGGACCGATGACGCTCTCGGCGTGGATCATGTTGGGAGTGACGTGGGGAATCGTGCTGTTCTTCACGGGGAAGTTCTTCCTCATGGCGATACGGAAGTCGCCGTCCGGCGAGGGTGGCGAATGACGGCGCATCGGGCGTGAAGCTCCACACTAGGATCGTCGTGGGCCTCGTGGCCGGCGCACTCGCCGGCAGCGCGGTGAATGCGACCGCGGGCGAAGCCACGTGGGTTGCTTGGGTCAACACCAACGTCGCCAGCCCGGTGGGGCAGGTGTTCCTCCGGATGCTGTTCATGACGGTCGTGCCGCTGGTGTTCGCCTCCCTCACCCTGGGCGTCGCCGGGATCGGCAACGTCGGTCGGCTCGGCCGGATCGGCGTGAAGACGTTGGCGTACTTCCTCGTATCCACGGCGCTGTCCACGGTGGTGGGGCTCGTGCTGGTCAGCGTGGTCGACCCGGGAGGAGGGATCGACCAGGCGACGCGTCAGGAGCTGCTGGCGACCTACCGGGGCCAGGCGGAGGGCCTGCAGCTTGGTGGGGGCGTGGGATTCGGCGTCAGCACGTTCGTCAACATGATCCCGCGCAACCCCGTGCAGGCTGCCGCCGCAGGGGACATGCTGGCGGTGATCTTCTTCGCGCTCGTGTTCGGCGCGGCGCTGACCCGGCTCTCCAACGACCGTGCCCAGCCGATGCTCGGCGTCGTCGGAGCGCTTGCCGACATCGTCATGATGATCATCGACTTCGCCATGAAGCTCGCGCCGTACGGAGTGTTCGCCCTGATCTTCGGCGTGACGTCGAGGTTCGGATGGCACCTCCTGGGCGAGCTGGGATGGTACGTGGTCGTGGTGGTGGTGGGCCTGTTGATCCACGCGGGGGTGAACTTGTCACTCCTCGTGCGGGTGCTCGGAGGCATGAACCCCATCGAGTTCTGGTATCGGAGCCGGACGAGCCTCATCACGGCGTTCTCCACCAGCTCGAGCAATGCCACGCTCCCGACCACGATCGCCGTGGCCGAGCACCAATTGGGTGTTCCTCCCACCATTGCCGGGTTCGTGCTGCCACTTGGCGCGACCATGAACATGAACGGGACGGCCTTGTACGAAGGCGTGACCGTCTTGTTTCTCGCTCAAGTCTTCGGGGTCGATCTCACACTTGCGCAGCAACTCGTTGTCTTGATCCTGTCCGTGCTCACGGCGGTCGGGACGGCCGGCGTCCCCGGCGGCTCCCTGCCTCTAATGATGGTAGTCCTCGCCACGGTAGGCGTTCCGGCCGAAGGCATCGCTATCATCCTGGGTGTTGACCGCATTCTGGACATGTGTCGCACGACCCTCAACGTGGCCGGTGACCTGACGGCCGCCCTGTTCGTGGCCCGGACCGAAACCGTGGTCACCGACGTCACGATGCCGGAGGCCCCCGTCGCGGTGGCATAGGACGGCGCGCTGGGCGCTGGTCGTCGGCCTCGTGCTGATCACCGGCTGGGTGATCGGCGACGTGGTGTCGTGGCCCGACGTCGCCGTGCTCGCCCGCACCAACCCCGAGACGACGGTGTTCATCGAGCGCTACCGAGCGCAACGACGAGCGGCGGGACAGTCGGATCGGGTCGAGTGGCGCTGGGTCCCCGACCAGGCGCTCTCTCCCCACCTCAAGCGCGCCGCGGTGTCCGCCGAGGACATGGAGTTCTTTTCCCACGACGGGTTCTCCACCTCAGAGATCAAGGTGGCCCTCCGGGAGGCTCTCGAAACCAAGGAAGCGCCGAGAGGAGCGTCGACGATCACGCAGCAGCTCGCCAAGAATCTCTGGCTCTCCCCCTTGCGGACCCCGATCCGGAAGCTCAAGGAGATGCTTCTCACCCGGCAGCTCGAGCGGAACCTCAGCAAGCGCCGGATTCTGGAGATCTACCTCAACGTGGTGGAGTTCGGGCCGGGCGTGTACGGGGCCGAGGCGGCTGCACGGCGGTACTTCGGCAAGTCGGCCGCATCACTCACCGAGCACGAGGCCGCGCAGCTGGCGGCGAGCCTTCCTCGGCCGAGCCGCTGGCATCCCGGCGTGGAGAGTTCCGCCTACTGGGGGTACGTCGACGAGATCGAGAGCCGCATGGCGCGGGCGACGTTTCTGTGGCGGCATGTGGGAGGAGCCCCGGTTGTCCCGGAGGTGACGGATAGCCTCTGACCTGCACCGCGCACTACTACGCTCACACGTTCAGGACGCCCACGACGGCGTCGAGCACGGCAGTGACCGTCCGACGGCTCCGCACGATTCGCTGGTTCAGCTCGATCTCGAGACCGACATACCGCCGGGCGGGAAAGCGCTTGCGGCAATGCGTCGTGAAGCCATCGGCGGTGCCCCGGTAGGGATAGTTCATGCGCACCGACACGCCGTATGCCGCGCAATCGTGGCGGATCGCGCGGGCTACACGGTGTTCGGTGGCCCGGGCTGGATCGTACAGCAGCCCAACGTTCGGCCGGCGCCGCTGGCCCGCGAGGCGTGGCGTGAAGGAGTGCACGCTGATGTGCAGGCACCGGCCCTGGTGGGCTATCCGGTCCGCAATCGCTTCTTCCACTGCGAGGCGCCACGGGTCGTAGTAGCGCGCGAGGCGGCGCTCCCGCTCCTCGC
>JAOTVV010000053.1 GCA_029863245.1 Gemmatimonadota bacterium | reverse complement strand
GTCCAACGCCGCATCGCCTCGGCCGGCGGAAAGCCGAGCAGGTTCTCGACTTGCGGACTCAGGTACGTGAGAACGTGATCCGGGCCGTGCGAGTAGTACATGTTGGTGCTGTGCTCCACGATGTTGCGCAGCCGCTCTTCGCTCTCCCGCAACGCCCGCTCCGCCGCTCGGCGCGCCGTGACGTCTTCGAAGATTCCCAGGAGCCCGATCACCCTACCGTCGGCACCGCTGACCGTTCCGATCGACACGCTGGCTGTAAACGGGGAGCCGTCCTTCCGCTGCGGCACCACTTCGATGCGTGCCGTGTCCGCTCCCTGCCACGCCTGCTTGAGCCACTCCGCAGCGGCGCCGTCTCGTTCTGTATGCACGATCGGAATCGGCTTGCCGATCACTTCGTCGGCCGTCCACCCGAACATCCTCTCCGCCGCTGGTGTCCACATGCGGACGTTCTCCTGCGTATCCACGAGGACCATCGCGACCGGCGAGGAGCGAATGATGGCGTTCAAGCGACCCGTCGTGGCTCGCAGCTCCTCTTCTCTCTCCCGCGCTTCGGTAATGTCCGTGAGCGTGCCGATATGGCCCAACACGGTGCCGTCTGCTGCAACCGCCGGCGACGCCTGACCGATCACCCACCGTACACTCCCGTCGGGTTGAAGGAAGCGATACGAAATGTGAAAATCCCCGCGCCCTTCGACATAGGCGGTCCATGTCTTGTGGACGTGGTCGCGGTCGTCCGGATGGAGGGCCTTGGCCCACCCGTCCCCACGTGCCTCCTCCGGCGGCATGCCCGCAATCGCCGCCAGCTTGGAATTGACGAACCCTCCTGCTCCCGAGGGATCGGCGTGCCACACGCCGACCGGGGCGCCCTCGGCAAGGGTCTGGTAGAACAACCCTGTCCGGTCACGTTCCACCTCGGCTCGGCGCCGTTCGGTGATGTCGCGCACAATGGCCAACACCTCATTGTCACCGGAGCGCGCCATCTGGTATTCGAACGAGCGGACCTCACCCCCGATGGTCAGTTCATATTCGCGGGTCCGCGTCGTCCCGGTGGTCAAGACGCTGGCCACGTCGCGCTTCGCCGCGACCGAAAGCTGAGGCGGGAAAACTGCACCAAGCTCGCGGCCCAGGAATTCCTCCGGCGGCACCAACGGGGGGAATTCCTTTGACGGCACGAATTCCAGGAACGTGCCCGTGCCATCGAGGCGGAACATCATGTCGGGGATCGCTTCGACGATGGCCCTCGTCCGAGCCTCGCTCTCGACCACGCGCTCCACCGCCCGGTCGCGCGCTTCCCGCGTCCGTACCGCTTGGATCCCGAACGCCAGCTCCCGGCCCAGGTCGCCGAGCAGCTGCACCTCCTCGGGCGAAAAGGCGCCCACCTCAGCGGCATAGATGTTCAGGGCCCCGATCACCCCCTCGCCGGTCTCGATCGGCACCGCGATCGACGCCGCGTAGCCGCGTTCGAGCGCCGCATCCCGCCAGGGCGTGAAGTTCTCGTCCTCGACCAAGCTGGCTACCGTCACGGGCTTCCTGGACCGGATGGCCTGCCCGGTCGGACCCCGCCCGGAGGGCTCGCTCCCCCAGGTTACCTCGATCGCTTCGAGGTACCCGCGGTTGACGCCGGCATGGGCGACGGGCTCAACGGACTTGCGCGCATCATCCCGCGCATATCCGATCCACGCCATCCGATAGCCGGCGGTCTGGACAGCCAAGCTACAGATCTCGTCGAGGAGCTCGCGTTCCGTTCTGGACCGGACGACGGCGCGACTCGCCCCACGGAGCAACGCCAGTGCGCGCCCAGCCAGGAAAGCGCCGTCCCGGGTTCGTCCGACCATTTCGCCTCCTCACTACGGTGGCTCTCACCGGCCGCAGCACAGACTCGAGATGTCCCAACCTCGAGCAGAGAACCCTTGTTCGAATGTTTCCCTCAGGTATTGCGAGATGCAAGTCGCCCTGGCCCACGGGGGCCGGGCGGTACTCACGATTCCGAGCGAAGAGACGTGAGCCCCGGTTCGGAGGAGCTAGCGACCAGACCGGGGAAAGAGAAACACGATGCGGTGAACCGTCGGGTTTAGCTGTCGCATGGCGGGATGGCTCGACGCGAATTCCCGGTCGCCAGATACGGCGTAGTACACGTCGGGCGGGAACCCGGTCGCCGGTGCGTCGAGCGCCAGCACCACCTGGCGCACGGGTTGCGCGAGACGCTCGAGCGCCCCTTTCTCCCACGACACCACCGTGCCGCTGTAGTCCCACTCGAAACCCAGAAGCACGAACTCCGCGCCGTTGATACGCTCGAGCTCACGGAGGCTCGTACCGAGCGTGATCCCGCCGTCGATGTGCCACAACGACGAGTCACCGCGGAGGGTTACGCGCGTGGGCAGCGCGCGCCGCGTGGTATCACCCCACACCACCTCGAGTTTGCGCCGTGGATCGCGTGGATAGAGCACCGCACCGGGCTCGAAGAAGTCCTCGCCCATGTGGATCTCGCCGGGTTCGACCACGTCCCGTCCCAGCAGGTCCACGAGGTCGGCCTCGGAAACATCGGCCGTGATGGGCCCCACCCGCTCGCCGGGCACGATCCGCCAGTCGTGGGCGGCGTCCTGCGCCAATGTCGGCATTGACGCAAGGAGCACCAGCAGCACCGTTGCCCCGACCACTAGAGTCCTCTCCGGCCAACGCTCACTCGAGCATTGCGCCTGCGCTCGCGCCAGCGCCGGAGCGCTCCCCCCAGGAGTTGCCCCGAAACGAACGCCCCCATCAGCAGGGGGAGATTCGCGAGTCGCCAGGCGATCCCCGCCACCAGCCGCATCACCACAACGATGGGGACGGGGGTATGTACGGCGATGAACCACGACTGGGAAAATCGACGGGCACCGGCCCGCCAGTATCCGAATGGCACATTGACGACCGCTACCGCGATCGCCACCTGCATGAGTCTCGGGACCAACACCATCCGACCTGCCCAGTTGCGGTCGATCGAAGTCTATGCAATCGGGGGAAGGCTCACCAGCGGTGTGGTCGCGGAGACGGGCGCCCGACGCGACGGTCGGACGCCGCGTCCCTACTTCCGCTCCTCCCGCTCCGGATCTCTCCTGATTCGCACTGTAATGTCGCGGCTCTGAATGACCACTTCGTCATCGGTGCGGGTCACCGTGATGGGCCCCCCCGTGACCACCACGTGGGCGTCACCCACCGTCCCCGAAAACCGGGTCGTTTCCGCACCCGCGACCATGGGAGCCGCCGCCGGGGCCGACGCGGGAGCAGCCCGCGTCCACTGTCGGGCTTCGGCCACCATCACGGCTCGCTGGGGTCGGCTGTTCCGCACGAACCCGAGCGCCACCGTATCGCCGGGCTGCACGGCGCCGAACGCTCTCCCGCCCTCGGCGCTGGTGAGCGCCGTGCCATCGATATGGGTCAAGACGTCGCCGGCGCGGAGACCGGCTTGCGCCGCCTGACTGCCCCGCTCGACCCGTTCGACGATCGGATCACTCGAGAAGCTCCAGATCGGCTCGGCCTGCGTCTTGAGTATCTGCACCGAGCAGTCGTAGCACCGGATGCTGAACCCCAGCGAACCGCGGGGGAGCGCCAACGTCGGCTCCGGTGGAGTTGGGACAGCGGCGGCGGCCGGTCGGGGCCGGGCTATCATCGCCGGTTGGGCCGCGGGCGCGGCCGGAGCAGGGGTACCGGCGACGGCCGCTGGTGCCGCGGGCGCGGCAGGCGCGACCGGCGCCCCCAGGGACTCACACCGGGCGTCCGGCACGACGCGTACCTCTCGCTCCCGTCCGTCGCGGCGAACACGGAGCGTGATCGGTTCGTTAGGACGCACCTCGGCGAACCGCTTTCCCCCTTCCCGTGTCGTGATCAGGTACCCGTCAATCGCCACGACTACGTCTCCGGCTCTGAGCTTGGCTGCGGCCGCTCCCTCGTCTCGAACCCCCGTGATCGTGGGCTCGGCACCGAACGACCAGCTCCGCTCCCGGGTCGCCCTGACGATCTCGAGACTGCAGTTGTTGCACTGAAGACTGGTGTACACCACGCCGACCAGGACCTCGTCCGCCGCGCACCGTGCGGCGCCCTCTTGGGCGTGAAGGGGCGCGATGGATCCCACGAACAGCAGCGCCGCGACACCAAGCGACCGGGTGACGAACTCACGGAACATGGAGACCTCCTCTCGTGGCGTCTGCTAAAACCACACGACGTTGCGAACTTCGATACCATCCGTCTCGGGCCGACTCGGCCACCGCCGCTCGATGAGCTCCTGAATCGAGACGGCGAGCGGATCGTCCGGTGCGAGCACGACCAGCTCCCGCACGGCGGCGGTGAGCGCGGCCAGCGCCGCCTCTCGCCCTTGGGCGAGGGACGACGCATCGGCGGAGTCGGCGAGTTGTGTGAAGGCGGTGAGGGCGGCGAGGGCGGTGACGTAGGCCGATCCCGCGCGCTGCACCGCGGCGGCGGCCTGCATGGCCGTCCGTTCCTGGGCGACGGCCATCGATTCGGTCACCGTGCGCGTGCCGAGCCATTGTCCGACCGCCGCGCCCAGCGCGAACAACGCCACGGACGCGGCGAGGCCGATGGCCAGTAGCGGCCTCCTGGCCCATCGCGGTCCGTCGCCTTGTGCGAGCAGTCCACGCTTGCTGAGTGCTCGCACGGTGCGCTCTTCAAGGGCCCGCCCCGGGTCCCGCTCTCTCGGCAACGCGGCGAAGACCGCCGGGTCCGGTCCACTCAATTCACTGCGATCGTCGTCGTGCATGGCACATCCTCAGCGCATCACTGATTCGGGTCTCAGCAGCGAGCGCAATACCTGGCGCCCCCGCGAAAGCTGGCTCTTGGACGTATTGGCGGAGATCTCGAGGCGGGCGGCGATCTGCTCGTGGGTGAACCCCTCGACATCATGTAGGATCACGACGGTGCGGTAGCCGGGCGGCAGCCTCGCAAGCGCGGCCTCGAGGTCGAGCTGATCGTGGGTCTGCCGAGGGGCGAGAGCCGCAAGATCGTCTCTCAACTCGATCCACCGGCGATCCGCCCTCCGAAACAGGGCCCGGCAGCAGTGGAGCACAATGCCGTGCAGCCACGTCGAGAGGCCGGACTCCCAGCGGAACGTGCCGAGCCTTTCGGTGGCATTGACCCAGGCCTGTTGCACGACGTCCTCCGCGTCGAAGGTGTTCCCGCCCAACAGTCGGAGCGCAAATTGATACAGGGCTGGCGTATGTCGGCGATACAGGGCGCGGAACGCTTCTTCGTCCCGATCCCGCCACACGCGGTCGGCCAACACGCGATCGGCGTCCACCGATGTTGCGCTGCGCTCGCTCACACCAGTTCGTGTCCCCACAGGTCAAAAGGGTTGCATGGCGACCAGAGGATCGGCCGGCACCGACCGTACGCGACAGCGGCGGCCGTGGTTTCCCCTCGACCATGGACCCTCGTGCTCGTGGAGCGCGTACGGGGCGGGCTGGGATTCACCGGAAGGTGAGACGGGGGAGAAACCGACACGAGAGTGTGCTTGAGGAGCCCATACGGTGGCTCTCGCGCCGGTCCCCACCCCGTCCCGTCGAATTGGGCCGCCCCGACGGCGGCCCGTGTCAGTTCGCCGCGCCTTCCCGCCGGGTGGCGTTCTTGGTAGGCACGTGGAGATAGCTCAGCGTCCGGTGGTCTCGGACCAGGTGGGTCAGCATCTCGGCGACCGCCGGGTCTAGCATGCTACCCGAGGCCTTCTCGATGATCGCGATCGCTTTCTCCTGTGGCAGCGGCTCCTTGTACGGGCGGGAAGTTGTGAGCGCGTCGTAAAGCTCGGCCGCTGCAAGGATCCTGGCTCCCATCGGGATCTCCTCGCCCTTGAGCCCCTCGGGATAGCCTTTGCCGTCCCAGCGCTCATGATGGCTCGCGACGAGCCGCGTGACGCTGCGCAGCGGGCCGATAGGCTGGAGGATCTTCACCCCGATGCGAACGTGCTCGCGCACGTGCACGCGCTCCTCGTTCGAGAGCGGCCCCGGCCGGTACAGGATGTCATCACGGATACCGACGTTTCCGACGTCGTGCAGGCGACCGGCCATTCGAATACGCTCGACCTCTTCGTCGGCCAGTCCCAACTCCCCGGCAACGGTCGCGGCAATGTCGGCCACCCGGTCGGCGTGCCCGCGGGAGTAGGGGTCTTTCGCGTCGAGTGCCGTGATCAGCGCCTCCAGCGTCGCCATCACCATCTCCTGCTGCGCCCGGAGGCTCCGCTGCACATCGTACCGGAGCTCGGTCACCTCTTCCTTCAGCCACGCCGTCAGCTGCTTTTCCTCCGAACGCGCAGCCCGCTTCCGAAGCGCCCGGCTCACAGTCCGCCGCAGCTCGTCGAGCTCGAAGGGCTTGGTCATGTAGTTGAGCGCGCCGCGCTGCATACAGTCGGCGGCGACGTCGGCCTTGTCCACCCCGCTCAACATGACGATGGCCACCTCCGGATCGATCTCCAGACACTTGGCCAGAAGCTTCACGCCGCTTCCATCGGGAAGCCCGATATCGAGCAAGAGCAAGTCCACCCGGCGCGTCTTGAGCGTCTCGAGCGCCTCGCGACCGGTGCCGACCCCGACGACGAGGTGGTCGCCAGCCAACTCCCGATCCACCACCCGGCGAATCGCCGGGTCGTCGTCAACGATCAAGATGGCTGATCGGTCAGCAGTGTCGGCCATGTTCACCTCGTGCGGCCAGCGCCGTCATCGACGGGAGAGCTCGAGACCCTCCCCGTCCACCGTGCCCTGCGCAACGGGGGGCGGGAACGCCACGGCATCCTGCGACGCGGCGGCAGAGACCGTGAGACACTCGGCCGGCAGCTCCGACCACACCGCCGGATTCCCGACCATGACGGCTCGCACCCGCACCTGCCCGGCCTGAAGAAACGGGCCCGTCACCACACGCCACATGCGGCCGCTCTGATCCGTCGCCAGACATCCTGGGATGAGGCGACAACACTCGGTGTACCACGAAACCGGCGGCATTCATGCTCCCTTCGGGTCCGGACCCGACGCCTTGTTCATGAGCTGATCGACCGCCTCCAGGAGTTGCTCCCGGGTAAACGGCTTGGCCAACGTGACGTCGGCCCCCAGCACCTTGGCCACGGTGAGGAGATTCTGGCCCGCCACCTGGCCCCCTCCGGTCACTGCGATGATGCGCTCCACCGTGCCCTCGCGTCGCAGCCGGCCGATGAGCTCGAGACCGTCGACGTCGGGCATGTAGAGATCGGTGATCACCACGTCGACGCTGTTGGCGGCCAGGAACCGCAGCGCCGCGGCACCGTCCATCGCGCCGAACACTGCGTGGGCCGCCCGTTCGAGGGTCTTGCGAAGACTCGTGCGGATCGCTTCGTCGTCGTCTACGATGAGGATTCGGGCCACAGGCTCTCCGAAGGAAGAACGTTCAACTAGCCGACGCGGTGGGCCGCCCTCGCTCCGCCAGCCAGGCGAGAAAGGCCTCGTGGATTTCGGGGTCCCACCACCCTCGCCGAACCTCGGCGTCGAGCACCTCGAGCGCCCTGTCGATCGGGAAGGCCGGCTTGTACGGGCGCCGGGTCGTCAGCGCATCGAAGATGTCCACCACCTGGAGCACCCGCGCCGTCACCGGGATCTCGTCACCCACCAGCCCATCAGGATAGCCCGAGCCATCCAGCTTTTCGTGGTGGTGCCGAATGATGGGAAGGACTCGGCTGAACGATCGGAGCGGCCGACAGATCGCCTCACCCGTGGCCGGGTGACGCCGCATGATGTCCCACTCCTCGGCAGACAGTGGTCCAGCCTTCATGAGGAGCGCGTCGGGTACCGCCACTTTCCCGATGTCGTGAACCACTCCCGCGCGCCGGAGTGCCGTGAGATCGTCGTGGGAGAGCCCCATGCGTGCTCCCAGCTCCGCCGCAGTGGTAGCGAGGCGCTCGCAGTGGCCTTCGGTGTACGGGTCCTTTCCCTCGATGCTCCGAGCGAGCGTGAAGAGCACGGCCTCCGCGTCCTCCAGCTCGTCCGTGTACCGTTTTGTCTTGAGCGCCGACCGCACCCGGGCGAGGAGCTCCGTGCGGTCAAAGGGCTTCGACAGGAAATCGTCGGCCCCGGCTTCGATCCCCCTCACGCGATCCTCGACCTCGGTGAGACCGGTAAGCATCACTACAGGCGTCAGCGCGGTGGACGGATTCGCCTTGAGCTGAGCGCAAATCTCGAAGCCGTCGCGGCCAGGCATCACGACGTCCAATAGCACCAAGTCCGGGCGTTCCTCCCGGAACAGTCGCAACGCGTCCTCACCGTCCCCGGTCTCGAGCACGTCGAGCCCCTCGGACCTGAGGAGCCTCGCCACCGCACTGCGAACCGGCGGATCGTCGTCAGCGATGAGGACTCGCTGCGCGGCCGACATCACGAGCTGGCCTGCCTACTCATCGTAGACAGCTGCGTCACCAGATCCTTCCCGCGCTGCGCGGCCCGCTTCACCTCGCTCAGATCTTCGCGCAGGGTCGGCGGGACCTCGGGAAGATCGCTCTCCACGAACTCGAGATTGGTGAGAATGATCGTGAACACGCCGGCGAAGTCATGCGCGATCTTGCGCGTGACCTCCGCGAATGCCCGGAGGTCCCGGGGATGGCTGGTGGCAGCGGTCTCGTCCATCATCCCTCCCAACCGGCGTCGGAAACCGCAGCGGTTCCCACCCGGTGGTCGCGGCCGGTGTGCGTCATGTGCCCAGAAGATCACCGGTGCTGCGTAACGTTAGAAAGCACCGCTGCTTTGCTCCATCGGTGCGATGGGATTCCTGGCGTCGGACTCGGAGCGAGGAGCGTGTAGGGTTCTTCCTACACGCATTGTGAGAGTGGGTGTTCGGAGGGGTGTCAGGTCAGCGACGCGTGAAGCACACCGTCTTCAGTTCGGTCATCTCCTCCACCGCGAACCGCACACCTTCGCGCCCGAGGCCGGAGCGCTTGACGCCGCCGAACGGCATCGTGTCCAGGCGACAATCCGTGGAATCGTTGATCATGACACCGCCGCACTCCAGGTCCGCGGCGAGGCGGAACGCCAGATCGACATCGCGGGTGAACGCCGCCGCTTGCAGCCCGAAGGGGAGCGCGTTGGCCTGGGCCACGGCCTCATCCACGTTCGTGACGGGGTAGAGATTCACCGTGGGGCCGAAGACCTCCTCGGTATGGAGCCGAACGGTGCGAGGGACCGCCTCAAGCACCGTCGGCTCCACCAGCGTGCCACGGCGACCGCCACCGCAGAGCACCGTCGCACCAGCAGCGGTCGCTTCACCGATCCACTGGTCGACGCGCTTTGCCTCACTCTCGGTGATCATGGGCCCCATGTCGGTCTCTTCGCGGAGCTTGTCGCCAATGCGGTAGCGCGTGGCTCGCTCCACGAACCGATCGCGAAACGCTCCGTACACGGCCTGGTGCAGGTAGAGGCGCTGCACACCGATGCAGTTTTGCCCCGCCGCCCAGAACGCTCCGGACACGCAGGACTCGACTGCCCATTCCAGGTCCGCATCCTCCCACACGATGACCGGTGAATTGGACCCGAGCTCCATGCCGATCTTCTTGATGCCGGCGAGCCGCGCCACGTCCAGGCCGGCCTCGTACCCTCCGGTGAACGACACCATCCGCACGCGCTCGTCAGGGATGAGCACTCGACCGAGGGCCGTGCCGCTCCCCGTGATCACCTGCAGCGCCTCGGGTGGCAACCCCGCCTCGAGCAGCGCCTCAGCGAGTTTCAACGCCGAAAGTGGAGTGGCGGTAGCCGGCTTCACGATCACGGCGTTCCCGCCGGCCAGGGCTGGGCCCACCTTATGGGCCACGAGGTTCAGGGGATCGTTGAACGGGGTGATCGCGAGGACGATCCCGACCGGGATCCGATAGTAGTACCCCACCCGGGACTCCCCACCCGGAAACGAGTCGAACGGGATCGTCTCACCCGAGAGACGCTTTGCCTCCTCCGCCGACGCCGTGAGGGTATTCACGCAACGGGAGACCTCCTTGCGGGCCTCCCGGATCGTTTTTGAGCCCTCGGTGGCGATCAGGGTGGCGAAGTCCTCGGCCGCGCCGGCGACGTTCTCCGCCGCGCGAGTGAGGATCTTTGCGCGTTCGTAGGTGGGCAGGGCGCCCATGGAGGCCGACCCACGGTGCGCCGAGTCGAGCGCGAGGCGGGCATCAGCGGCCGTGGCATTGGGGACCGAGTCGATCGTGGCACCGTCGTACGGGTCACGCACCGGGATGACGCGGTCCCTGTCCCGCCACTCCCCACCGATGAACATCCGCATGCTGCGCCTCCCCTGCCCTCCGGTTCGGACCGTCGGCAGTACCAGAGGCTGGGTCTAGGGAGGCCACGCGCGCCCTGGTCCGCTGGAGCCCATCAGTCCGAAACGATCGTGAGGCTCCCCCTCGCCAATCCCCTATCGAACGCCACTTGGACCAGTCGCGCCATCCGGTCCACCTCCGCCCTTGCCACGCGCCTCCCCAGGTCGGTCAGGCGGTAGTACTTGCGACGCTGGTCATCGAATTCCGGCGCGGGCCGGTTCTCGGATTCCTCGATGAGCCCTGTCTCGAGCAGCCGCTGCGCCGCAAGATACACCGGTCCCGTGGCCGACGTCGCCAGTCCCTCGGTCAATCGCTCGATTTCCTTCATGATGCCGTAGCCGTGCCGCTCCTCGTCGACCAGCGAAAGCAGAATGTGTATCGACAAGGGCGTCAGTGGCAGATGGGATTCCACCTGATTGTCCGTCACGCCCACCTCGCGCTCAGAAGCCAGCCTCCAACTTCACCCTATGCATATCCGGCTTATCCATCGCTAGCAAGAGGAATACCTCCATCCCCGGACCCTCACCTGATAGTACGATATATTGCATACGTATCTACAAGCTATATATTATACTGTATACTTATTATTAGAACGAACACAGCCTCCCGGACGTGCCGAGTTATTCTGTGAATCAAGCGGCTCGTGGAGCATCCTGCCGCTCGGCAGGACCTCGCCGAGGGGACGAGCGGGACCACGCCAGCCCGGCTCCACTTGCCGCCCCCACCACAGCATGCTCGATTTCTGGCGTGGATGCCTTGGCCCCCATCACAGAATCGCTTGGGCGCTCAGGCGACACCTGCCGACCCAAGGGAGCGGAGTGAGGTCAACGATGAGAGAAATGACAGGTATCGTCGCCATCGTGGCGATGGGCGTGGCGGCGTGCACCGGTAGCGATACAACCTGGACCGGCACGGTCACCGACAGTGCCGGTATTCAGATCGTGGCCAACCCGGAGCGCGGGATGTGGCCGGCTGGAACGGGGTGGACGGTGGAAGAGGAGATGAAGATCGGGGCCGTCGAAGGGGAGCTTGAATACCAGTTCGGGCAGATCGGGTTCGTCACGGTCGACTCGCAGGATCGTCTGTACGTGCTCGACGCCCAGGCTCAGGAGATCCGGGTATTCTCACCTGACGGGAAGTTCCTGCACCGCATCGGGCGACCGGGCGAGGGCCCCGGCGAGCTCAAGGGAGCCATCTACGTCGTGATGGGAGCGGGGGACACGCTCTTCGTCCCCGACATGCAGACGCAGCGCCTCAATCGTTTCGCAACCGACGGGACGGCGCTCACCAGCGTCCGGATGTCGATCGAAGACGGTCTACCAGCCGTGTTCCAGGCCACGGACGCGGGTGTGATCGCGGTGCAGATCCGTCCGCTGTCCCTGCCCAATCGGCCGGCACCCGATTCTATGGACGCGATCATTCGTCTCGAGTCCGATGGCTCGCACGGTGACACGCTGATGCGGTTCCCCTCGGGAAGAACCCTGAGCCTTGGCGGGGCAACTCCGGAGATCAATCTCTATTCCGCCGAGCCCGCATGGCAGCTGCGCGACGACGGGAAGATCCTGTTCGGTGTCAACGACCAGTACCGCATCTCGCTCTACGGAACGGAGGGCATGCTGGAGCGGATCGTCACCAGACCGTTCACGCGCGAGCCAGTGAGCCAGCGCGACAAGGATGCGATCATGGGCTTCATGGAGAAGGCGTGGCTCGATGCCGGTGTTCCACCCGCCGCGCTCCAGCAGCTCAAAGGTATCGTGCACTTCGGGGAGTTCTTCCCGGCGTTCTCCGCCATTCAGAGCGGCTTGGACGGAACCACGTGGATCCAACACGTTCAGTCGGCGGCCGCACTGAGCGACGAGGAACTCGAGGACTTCAACCTCATCGAGGATTCGGGTGCCCCCGAGTGGGACGTGTTCGATGCCGACGGTCGGTATCTCGGCATCGTGGCGATGCCGCCACGGTTCGCACCCCGCCTGTTCCGGGA
>JAOTVV010000052.1 GCA_029863245.1 Gemmatimonadota bacterium | reverse complement strand
TGGGGCCGAGTTGGGGACATAGCGGCTTCTTTCCTGGATACCTCGCCGAGATGTCCTATTTCCCCGAGTCTGGCCTCGCGATCGCGGTCCAGGTCAATTCGAGCGACGTTCGTGCCCTGGGCCTAGGTCCCCGGCAGATGCTTCTCGAGCTGGCGCGCGTTGCCGTGCGGGAACGGCAGTGAAGCGGTTGGGCGGTTAGGCGGATAGGCGGTAGGTGTTCCCAAGGAACCTCAACCGCCTAACCGCCTAACCGCCTAACCGTGAAACCGCCTAACCGCCCAACCGCCTAACCGCTCAACCGCCGTCCCGGAGACCCAGACCCTCACTCCATCTCCCGTGCCTTCCCCCACTCGGCGTCGAGACCCAGCTGCGCGATCCAGCCGTCCAGCGCCGGCTGCTCGACGAGCTCCCCGCTGATCCGCCGCATGGCAGCGATGTCCCGCAAGTGCCGCTCGGAGCCGGCGTCGCGGTAGTAGCGCAGCTTGAGCAGGATCACGTACTCCAGCGGCGCCAGCCACACGGTGCCGCCCGCAATCGGCACCGCCCGGCGACGCGCCATCGCCCACGTGCCCAGCAGATCCTCGCCCAGACAGTAGATGTCGGCCCGAAGAGAGGTCTCCAGGTCGAGGATGTTGAAGTGTCCGTGCGCCGCACGCCCCGCCTCCTCGCGGATCGTCTCCAGCGGGGGGACGTAATACCGATCCTGGGGGAACGCGGCCGCCAGCCGTTCGGCGTCGGCCGGAGTGAGTTGCAGCACGAGATCGACGTCGTTGGTCAGGCGCGGCTCGCCATAGATGATGGCGGCGAGCCCGCCGGTCACCATGTAGGGGATACCGCTCTCGTGGAGGGGGCCCAGGAGTCGCGCGACCAGGTCAGGCGGCGGCGTCACGGAACCACCGCCGGACGGCCTCCTGCACGTCCCCTTCCGGCAGATCCGGCTGTTGGCTCCGGATCCAGGCCGCCTTGAGGTCCCACGCAGCCCGGCGCAGGGCTTCGCTGGCCCGGATCTTCTCCTCCGGGCTCATCGCGCGGACCAGGCGCTGCTGCAACTCGAGGGCGGGCGACCGCATGGCTCAAAGTTGTGTGCGGCACATCCCGGCGGCAACTCACCGCCGTCAGCTTGTCTCCCTCCCAGTCCGGCAACCCCAACCGCCCAACCGCCTCACCGCTCAACCGCCTAACCGTGAAACCGCCTAACCGCCCAACCGCCTAACCGTTAAACCGCCCAACCGCCCAACCGCCTAACCGTGAAACCGCCTAACCGCTTACTCCCCCCGCCGCTTCAACCGTCCAGCGGGGACCTTCAGTTCCGGATCTGGATGAAGCGGCCCGAGTCGGTCACGACGTAGATGAACCCGTCGAGTCCCTGGTGGATGTCGCGAATCCGCTCACCGAGTGCCGCGAACAGCTGCTCGCGTGACGCTTCGACGTCGCCTGCCAGGGTCACCCGCCAGATCGCCCGCCCCGCCAGCGCGCCAAGGATCACGTTGCCGTTCCAGTCCGGGAAGCGATTGCCGGTGTAGAAAATCATCCCGGCCGGCGCGATGGATATCGGGACCCAGTAGCTCACGGGCTCCACGAACTGGGGCGCGTGCGTGCCGCCACCGATCCGGCAGGCGTCTCCCACCGGCGCTCCGTACGGGCAGCCGTAGCTCACGACGGGCCAGCCGTAGTCCGCGCCGGGCTGAATGCGATTCAGCTCGTCACCCCCCTGGGGTCCGTGCTCCGTGAGCCAGAGTTCATCGGTGCCGGGGCGCAGCGCCGCGCCCTGCGGGTTGCGGTGCCCCAGCGACCAGATCTCCGGTGCCCAGCCAACGAGCCGCGGGTTGTCCGCGGGCACCGAGCCGTCGCGGTTGATCCGCACGACCTTCCCCAGTGTGCCGGTCGTGTCCTGGGCCGGCGATCCGAGCTGCCGTTCCCCCAGCATGACGAACAGCGTGCCGTCGCCGCGGAACACCAGGCGGGAGCCATAGTGCCCCAGGCCGCTGGTCTTCGGGTGCTGCCGGTAGATCACCGCCGCGTCCTGCAGCGCGTTGCCGACCAGCGTCGCCGCGCCGACAGCGGTTCCGAACGTGCCGGCATCGGCACCGGTGCCGGGCTCGGAGAACGTCCAGTAGATCCTCCCGTTGTCGCTGAAGTCGGGGTCGAGGACGACGTCGAGCAGACCGCCTTGGCCTCCCGACTCCACGGGGAACGGCGAGGGAATCGTGGCGAGGATCGCGTCGCCCGCAGCCGCGAGCAGGACGAACGAGCCCCCCTTCTGGGTGATCAGGAACCGTCCGTCCGGCAGCTGCGCGATGCCCCACGGAGCGGACAGGCCGGAGAGCAGCTCTACCGCCTGGGCTGAGGGGGCCGGGCCCACGGTCGCGGGCACGGAATCCGAGACGCTGCCGCTCGTGGCGCTGACCGTGGCCGCGCCGTACCCGACCGCGGTCACGAGTCCGGCCTCCGATACGACCACGACACCGGTATCACTCGAGGACCAGCCCACGGTGGCGCCCGGCATGGCAGCCCCCGTCTGGTCCTCCACTGTCGCGGACAGTCGCGCCGTGTCCCCCGGGGACGATAGGCTCACGGCCGGCGGCGACAGCAACATCGACGTCGCCACGGGGGCGCTCGACGGCTCTGCGCACGAGGCGAAGAGCGTGAGGAGCGCGAGAATGAAACTGGGTCGGCGGATCGTCACGGCGTCGGTCACGGACCTCGGTCGTGCCAAGTCACCTGAGTGGGGCTCGAACCCACGACCTGGCCATCTGTTGTAAGTAGCTGTGTTGCCCTTCGGCAGGCGTGAACGCTCCGTAACCTCGCGACTGATGTGTCGTTTTACCAGGCCCTGAGGGGATGAGCTCTGGAAGTTCAGCTCGTTATGAAGGGCGGTATGACGGTAGGACCCAACCGCCTAACCGCCTAACCGCCTAACCGTCAAACCGCCTAACCGTGAAACCGCCCAACCGCCTAACCGTCTAACCGTGAAACCGCCTAACCGCCTAACCGCCTGTATCACACGCTCGGCCCGCCGAGGAGCGAAGGAGCCCGAGGACGATCCAACGATCCCGCGATCCAACGATCCTGCTGCCACGCGCCGAGGGAGAAGCGGCTTCCGAGTGGAGCCCGGACGGGTGGTTCGTGCTCCGGCCCGGCCTGGCGAGGCTCAGTCCGCGTGAGTCAGGTCGCCCGCTCTGGGAGTGGCGAGAGGTACGGAAGCGCGCAGCATTGCGCGGGTCGTTGGACGGGCGCAAGTTTGCGACGCTCCGTGACACTCGCCACCGACGAGGCCGCTGGGCCGATGGCGTTGCAGACCGTCGGACGCACGAGGTGCAACCATGCGGCGACCCACGCGAACCATGCTGATCGGGACCGCGACGCGAGACGCAACGTGATGCGGCGCCTCGGACGGTGCGTGCTGGTCGCGCTCGCAGGCACCGCGCTCGCCTGTGCTTCCGAGTCACGACGGACGGACGGCACCGGGGTCCGCGACACGCTCCCGAACGGCACGATCGTGGTGCGCTATGACCGGCGTCCCGAGCCGGCCGCTGGGCCGCTCGAGCCCGACCTCTCGATCGGGGTCGTCGAAGGCGACCCTCATTTGGTGTTCGGGGACGTGCGCGGGATCGAGGCTGACCGCGATGGGACCATCTATGTGCTGGACTACCAGGCCTCCGAGATCCGCGCGTTCGATGCCGAGGGACGGTTTCTCCGCACCCTCACGCGAAAAGGCCAGGGCCCGGGCGAGCTCACCGAAGCGAACGGCATGATCCTCGTTGGCGACTCGGTGCTGTGGATCCAAGATCACGGGAAGGGGCGAATGATCGCCATGGATCTGCAGGGTGAGGAGCTGGCGCGGGTCCCCATGCACGTCCGTTCGTACGGGTACATCTGGAGCGGAACGATCGACCACCGGCGGCGGTTCTGGAAGCCGACGTTCCACTCCGACGAGCCCTCGGTGTGGCCGCCCAGCGAGGGGCTGCAGGAGAGCCGCTCACGCGGTTACCTCAAGAGCTACGATCCGGCAACGGACGTGGCCGACTCGGTCTACCTCGGGGAGCAGCCGTGGCGCTCCTTCATCGCGCGCAACAGCAGGGGCGGATACAGCTATTACACCATCCCGAACGATCCGAGGACGATCACCATCGTCGATCCGGCGGGAGGCTTCTGGCAGGCGTCCGGCACCAGTTACCGGATCGCACGGCTCGACGAGCAGGGAGACACGACACTGGTCATCGAAGTGGCGGGGGAGCCGGTGCTCGTGACCGAGGAAGGGCGTCAGCGCTACGTCGACCTCTCCAGCGAGTCGTCCCGCGTCGACCGCAGGGTCGCCGAGGAGATTGCGGCACTCATGCCCGCGGCCAAGCAGGCGATTTCCCAGCTCGTGGTGGACGACCGTGGGCGTCTCTGGGCGCGGAGGACGTCCGCGGACGGCGAGGTGGCGACGTACGATGTCTTCGCCCCCGACGGTGAACACGTTGGCACGGTGACGCTGACGTTCGAGCCTTCTCAATACTTGCCGCTGCGCATCCGTCACGGCCGGGTGTACGCGTTGGTGCGGGACTCGCTCGACGTTCCCGCGGTGGTGCGGACGGGACCGATACCGTTGGAAGGGTGGTAGCGCGCCAGCACGCCGAATCCTCGCTTTGCCCACCATGGGCCATCCTTGTGGAATGGACGGCGGAGTCTGAAAGAGGTCTGAGGAGGACCCAACTATCCAACGATCCATCGATCCAACCGCCTACCCGCCCAACCGCCTAACCGCCTGTCTCAACCGCCTAACCGCCTATCTCAACCGCCCAACCGCCCAACCGCCTAACCGTGAAACCGCCTAACCGCCTGTCTCAACCGCCTGTCAGGCCCGAAACCTGGCATGCGACGGACTCGTCAGGTGAGGAAGAGAAAAGGACCGCGCGGCCCGTCGGCGGGTGCGTCCCCAGGTCGACCTCTCACCGGCTTCGCGCGAGCAAGAGAGGTGCATGTGAAACGCAGCCGAGAGGCCCCGACCCCCGCCCTCACGCAGCGGGCCCTTGCCGGGGCCTGCATGGCCCTCGTGGCTCCTGTCATGCTGTTCGCCCAGGTCCCGTCCGGACAAGACTCCACCTCGCGGTCAGCCGACGAACCGCTCCTCGTCCCACGCACCGCGTCCGCGATCGAGGTCGATGGCGTTCTCGATGAGGAAGCCTGGCAGACGGCGCTGCGCGTCGAGCTGAACTACGAGGTGCGGCCCGGGGAGAACGTGACGCCGCCCGTGAGCACCGAGGTGTATCTCACCTACGACGACGACCGGCTGTACGCAGCCTTCCGCTGCCACGACCCTGAGCCGTCGGCGATCCGAGCCCATCTCCGCGATCGCGACACCCTGGGCGGCGATGATTGGGTCGCGCTCATCCTGGATACGTTCAACGATCAGCGTCGCAGCTTCGACTTCATCGTGACGGCGCAGGGCGTCCAGTTCGATCAGATCGAGGCTCAGACCGGCGAGGACCCCGGGTGGGATGCCATCTGGGACGCGGCCAGCAAGATCACGAGCTGGGGCTACGCCGTCGAGATGGCCATCCCCTTCTCGTCCCTGCGATTCCAGCGCACCGACGGTCCGCAGATCTGGGGATTCGACGCGGTCAGACGGTATCCCCGCGACCACGCGTACCACATCGGAACCTTCCCGCGAGACCGCAGCAACAACTGTTATCTCTGCCAGTCCATCAAGATCCAGGGGTTTGAGGACGTCCGTCCGGGTCGCAGCATCGAAGTCGATCCCACCGTCATCGCGTTCCGGACGGACACTCGGCCCAACTTCCCCGGCGGCGGGATGGAGAAGGAAGCGCAGGAGGGGGAGGTTGGCGTCAGCGCCAGCTGGGGCGTCACGCCCAACATCACGTTCAACGTCACGGCCAATCCGGATTTCAGCCAGGTGGAGGCCGATGCGAGACAACTGGACATCAACGAACCGTTTGCCCTGTTCTTTCCCGAACGCCGCCCGTTCTTCACCGAAGGCGCCGACTTCTTCGCCGCCCTGGAGAACGTCATCTATACCCGCACCATCCGTGAGCCGTCGTGGGGGCTCAAGCTGACGGGCAAAGAGGGCGCCAACACCGTCGGCGCCTACGTCATGCGCGACGACATCACGAATCTCGTGTTCCCCGGCCCGCAGGGATCGAGCGCTACCACCATGGATACGGCCAACACGGCGGCGGTCCTGCGCTACAAACGAGATTTCGGCAGCCGCTACACGGCCGGCCTGCTCGCCACCATTCGCCAGGGAGCCGACTACCACAACCGAGTGTTCGGTGCCGACCTGGATTTCCGGTTCACGCCGACCAACCAGGTCCAGCTCCTCGTGCTGCGGTCGAGTACCGAGTATCCGACCGACATCCAAACCGCGTTCGACCAGCCGTCGGGACCCCAGAACGATCACCTCATCTCGTTCGAGTACGATCACTACACCCGGACCTGGGGCTGGTGGGCGGACTACGAAGAAGCCGGCGAGCACTTCCGTGCCGACCTCGGCTACTATCCGCGAGTCGGATATCGCAACATCGAGGGCGGTGTGCTGCATACCTGGAACGGCAAGCCGGGATCCTGGTGGTCCGCGATCCGAGCGGGAGCCGAGTACAGCTACTTTGGCGATCGGGATGGAGGGCTGTTGGATCGAAGCGCCACGTTATGGCTCAACTATAACGGAACAATGCAGTCCTTCCTGGGACTCGGGGTGTGGCGATCGAGAGAGGCCTTCGCGGACGAGGAGTATGACATCACCGGTGGGTCCGTTGAAGGTGGCTTTTGGCCCACGGGCGATGTCCAGATCGGTGCCTCTGCGATCGTCGGGGACCAAATTGACTACGCGAACGCGCGGCTCGGAAGCCGACTCAGAATCAGCCCGTGGATATCGTACAACCTTGGGCGACACCTCCGGTTCGCGCTCAACCACAACTTCGAGCGCATGCGGGTGAACGATGCCCGTCTGTACACGGCGAACATCAGTCAACTCACCGCGGTGTACCAATTCAGTGTCCGCATGTTCTTCCGCACGATCCTACAGTATGTGAATTACGGCTACAATCCGGACAACTACATCTTCGAACAGGATGCCAAGGATCGGCGCCTGTTCACTCAGCTGCTGTTCTCGTACAAGTTCAACCCGAGGACCGTGCTGTTTCTTGGCTACGCCGACAACTATCGCGGCACGGAAGACTACGGTCTCACGCAGTCCAACAGAACGTTGTTCGTGAAGCTGGGATACGCGTGGACGATCTAGCGAGGCCGGTCGGATGTCCGTGATGTCGTAGGCAGGGGCCGTTCCCTCATCTCCAGGAGCGTCGATGCCGGCGCACCGAGCACTCGTCCGGCTGTGTCCCCTTGCCCTACTCGGGCTCGCCTGTTCCAGTCAACCGCCGGTGGACGGCGTCGCGATGTTCCGCGGCGACGCGCGCCATAGCGGCGATTTCGGCGACAACGGACTCGAACGGTTCGGCGGCGTCCGGTGGCGGGTTCAGACCGACGGTCCCGTGCGGTCGTCGCCCACGGTGCTCGACACCCGGGTCTACGTTGGCAGCGCCGACGGCCAGCTGTACGCGCTCGACCGCGGCAGCGGGACGGTGCGCTGGCGAGCCGACGTCGCGAGCCCCGTCACCTCGAGTCCCGCCGTTGCCGAGGGACTGGTCGTGGTCGGCAGCCGCGACGGCACGTTCCACGCCCGCGACGCGGCGTCCGGCGCCGAGCGCTGGACGTTCGAGACCGGCGACCTCCTCTCGTGGGACTGGGGCTTCGAGGGGTGGGACGCGTACACGTCCTCACCCGTGGTGACCGACTCGCTCGTGGTGTTCGGCGGCGGGGACGGCGTGCTGTACGCGGTGGCCCTCGCCTCGGGCGTCGAGCGGTGGCGCTTCGCGACGGAAGGGCGCATCCGATCGTCGCCCGCCATCGCCGACGGGCTCGCCGTCGTCGGCAGTGCGGACGGGCGCGTCTACGCGGTGGACGTCGTGAGCGGGCAGGAGCGGTGGCGCTACGAGCCCGAGGGCGTGTCGCTGGTCTCCGCCGAGTTTGGGTATGACCGCAAATCGATCATCAGCTCGCCGGCCGTCGTGGACGGTACCGTGTACGTCGGGTCTCGCGACGGGTACATGTACGCGCTCGATCAGCGTACCGGTGCCTTCAAGTGGCGGGCCGACCATCAGGGGTCGTGGGCGATGTCGTCCGCGGCCGTCGTGGATGGCGTCGTCTACAGCGGGACGTCGGACGGCGCGTTCGTGCACGCGCTGGATGCCGGCTCGGGCGCCGAGTTGTGGCGGTTCGTTGCGGAGGGATACACGTGGTCCTCACCGGCCGTGACCGGGCAGGGCGTGTACATCGGTGACGCCGCCGGCACCGTGTGGGCGCTCGACTGGGCGACCGGCACGGTGCAATCGAGCTACCGGGTGGGCGGCGCGGTGTATTCGAGCCCGGCCGTGGCGAACGGGGTGGTGTACGTCGGCAGCGACGATGGCGGCGTCTATGCCCTGTACGGGGACGGTGAGCCGGTGCACCGCGCGGTGTTCTGGGACGAGGCAATGCGTCGCCTCACCGGCCAGGCGTCGCACGAGGTGATCCGGGCGTACTTCGCCGAGCACGGGTACGATGTGGTGGACGCCGACGCGCTGGGGACGTTTCTCGAGGCACGCATCGCCGATGGCGCTCGCAGCGTGGTGGTGTTCGCGATGGATCATCTGCCGCGGTCGGTCGCGCCCGAGCCGTCCGACACCACGCTGTTTCGGCGGTACCTCGATGCGGGCGGGAAGGTCGTGTGGCTGGGCCTGCCGCCGCTCGTGATCGCGCGCGACCCGGAGACCCAGCGGTTCGTCGGGTTGAACCGCGCGGCCGGCGCATCGCTGCTCGGCGTCGGCTACGACGGTTTGAACTTCGATGCGTACGGGGCGCAGTCCACGGAGCTGGGGAAGGCCTGGGGCGCGCCGCGATGGTGGGTGAGCTCGTACGCGATCGATGCCCCGGACGACCTCGACGTGCTCGGCCTCGACGAGAACGGACACGCGGCGGCCTGGGTCCGATCGTTTGGCGGGCCGGAGGGAACGGGCTTCGTGATCCTGTCGGCCCCGCGGGTGCCGTTCGAGGCGTTGCCGGGGATCCGCGCGATGGCGGAATACGGGCTGCGTGACGTGAGCGGTGGACCCGAGGGCGAGGGGTGAGCAATCGATACCGTAGGGTGCGCCGATAGCGTGTGCCGTGGGAGTTGACCCATGAACACCCTCATCTTTGGCGCGGGACCGATCGGTCGCTGGCTGGCGCTCCGGCTACAGCAGGCCGGCGAGGACGTGACCCTCTTAGCGCGGGGGGAGGCCTATCACGCCCTCAAACGCGATGGCCTCCGGATCGTCGACGGGCTCACCGGCGAGCCGCTGCACGCGCGGGTGCCGCTCGTGGAGCGGCTGGAGCCGGAGGACCGCTACGACCTCGTCGTTCTGGCGATGCCAAAGGCCGCCCGCCTGGCCGTGTGCCCCGTGCTCGGCCAAAACGCGCACCTGAGGCACGTCCTCTTTCTGGGTAACGACGTCTCGGGCTTCACGCAGTACCGCGAGCATGTCCCGCCGCAGAAGGTGCTGCTCGGTTTCCCCGGTGCGGGCGGCGGATGGGACGGCACCGATCTGGTGATCATGGATCGCGAGAAGCCGTCGGGTCCTCACGGCGAGCTGTTCCTCGGCGAGCTGGATGGACCGGTCACCGACCGCACGCGGGAGATCGCGCGCGTGTTCCAGGCGGCCCACATCCGGGTCCGCCTCGAGCGCGACATGGACGGCTGGCTCAAGTACCACTTTGCGTTCATCGCCCCCACGGCGGGCGTGATCTTCTTGAAGGACGGCGACCTCGACGCCGTGGCCGAGGACGCGCGGGCGATGCACCAGTACTGCCGGGCGTGCCGGGAGGCGGGGGACGTGCTGCGCGCGGTGGGCTATCGCAAGCGCCAGCCGCCGGTGTTCAACCTCTACTATTGGCTGCCGCGCTGGTTGGAGCCGACGGTGTTTGGCAGACTGTTCCGTTCACGCAGTGCCAAGGTTCGGTTCGGGCTCCATGCCCCGATGGTCGGTCCGGAGCTTCATCAGATGGCGGCGGAGTTTGCCGAGCTCACAGCCCGGGCCGGGATGGACACGTCGGATCTCGACGCGCTGCTCGCGCAGGTACCGCGACGGGCGGTAGGACAGTAGGGCGGTAGGACGGGAAGGCTTGGCAACATCCCGACCTCGCTTCGCCTGACCATCCGATCCCAACCGCCTAACCGCCTAACCGCCTAACCGCCTGTCTCAACCGCCTAACCGCCTAACCGCCTAACCGCTCAACCGCCTACTGTGCCTGCGGCTCGGGGCATCGGATCACATCCCGCCGCCCCGACTCGCGCGAGCATCCGAGTTCCGTCCGATTGCGCCGAGCGGCCCGGCCTACATCGTCACTCCGGCCCGGCGCTTCGACTACCGGCTATCGCATGGGCGACGCCGCCGGGAGCGGATTCACCACGTCGAGGTGACTCAGAAGCACGAGCTCCCCAGTCGTCGCGACGTCGGTATAGTCGTACTGGTGGAGGCCGTCGGGACCGACCACGATCGCCAACGGCGGAATGAGTATGACATCGTACGTCTCGTTGGCCGTTTCGAATGCGAGCAGGTCGATGTTCATGGGGTCGGTCACGTCGTATACCTTGAGCCCGGCCCGGCCGTCGCACACGAACAATGTGGCGCCGTCAATCCCCAGGCCGAAGGGTCCCTGCATCCCGTAGCTTTCGACCAGCAGCGGATTCGTGAGGTCGGTAATGTCCAGGATGTCGAGCTGATTCGCGCCTCCCCCGCAGAGGTTTCCCGCCCTCAGTGTCACGTAGGCATAGTCGCCGTGGGCCACCACGGGATCGCAGGCGGTGACGTGTGCAAACGCGGAGAGCTTCGTCGGGTTCTCAGGGTCGGTGTTGTCGTAGATGAACATCCCCGTGGTGGATCCAATGAACAGGTAGTTCCCGTACGGAAAGATCGTTTCGATACCCCAGCCGACGTCGACCGTGCTCCAGAGACTGGGATTGACGGGATCGTCAATCCGCACGAGCTGGATGTACGAATCGTGAAGGGCGTACAAGAAGGGCTCGACGATGGTGAACCGGGCCATCGATCCGCCTGTGCCGGTCGCGCCTGTGCGGTTCGTGCCTGTGGGGGTCGCGATATCCCCCCCGCTCTCGAGACCTATACCAAAGAAGTGGTCCCTGCGCACGCGCTCGGTTCCCGTCTGCTCCCATCCCACGACGACGCCGATGCGCTCATCGGGAGTCTCGACTCGGCTGTTGGCGACGAAATTGTCCGCCATCCAGGGTGACGGGGTCATATACGGAAAGGCGTCTTCTATCCGTGCGACCTCAACGGCATTCAACGGGTCGGCGATGTCGACGGCGACGAGGTCCACATGGCTGTCGGCGTATAGGGTGGTGCCCACTATTGCCATGTCGACGTTGCCGGGGATCGGGATGAAGGCAATCTTCTCCGGCGAGGATGGGTCGGTGTTGTCGATGACGTGGATTCCCTCGTAGAGCTCGTTGATGTAGATGTAGCCGTCTTTGACGTAGATCTTGCCGGTTGTGCCGATATCGACGGGGTCCACCGCCATGACCGGCGTTCGGAGCTCCGCATAACTGAGGTAGATCGGCGAGAACACCGGTACCTGCTGATACTCTGTGCAACCGGTAACAACGAAGACTGTTGCCGCGACGCAACCAACCGCGGCGAAGACGGGCGACGCCCTAAGGGATGTACGCATTTTCGCATGCTCCATGGTCACTATGGTGTGATTTGAGATTCGCGGTGAGGAATCCGCCAAAGCGCCACCCCCGTGCTCCCAAGGGTCGCTGGTGGCCTGCGTGAAGTCCCCACGTCCGGGTCTCGTCCTTATCGTGTTCGTGCCGCGTCATCCAGTCTCCGCCCAAACCATTCCCGATACGTAACGTCGTGCGTCATCGAGCGAACGGAAGAGAGCGCATGGTCTCCCTGCCCGGTGGACAGCTCCGGCCCCCAACCCGCACTCCCCAGGGAGACCTGGCCGGCCGCATCACGTTGCATACCCCACCGCGGCACCACGCGTCACATCACGGCAGGGAATCCATGGGATTCCCCGGGGCTGACCGCCGATCCTCGCCTCTCCGTCCGATACTACGGAGCTGTGCGCGAAGACATTCCCCGTAGGCCACCGGCCCGTGGCCGAACTGCGATATGCACGCCGCCACCTGAATCCCCGGCTGCTGGCTCAACCGCACCGCCGTCCATTTGAACTCGAGACGGTACTCGCGGATCTTCCGTGGC
>JAOTVV010000006.1 GCA_029863245.1 Gemmatimonadota bacterium | reverse complement strand
CTGAGCTTGCGGTCGATCTCGCTCACCACGTCGCCGTTGCACAGCACGAACAGCCGATCGGTGGTCTTCTCGGTTGCGACGCCGCGCGCTGCGCCGTCGCACACCGTCACCGGCTCGGCAAGCGTGGCGAGATCGGGACCCAGGAAGTGGAGGGTGCTCCGCGCCGGCGTGTCAGGTGCGGACTCGTGGGTCACCGCAATGACCGTACGGCCGTCAGGCAGCACGCGCACCAGGCCGGGCACGCCGCGGTAGAAGTCCAGGCGGTCGAGCATGACGCCGTCGGCGCGCCGCGCCCGGGCCAGGCTTCCGGCGTTGGCGGTGCGCTGCGCGAGATAGATCGTGCTGCCGTCGGTACCGAGCCAGCTACCGAGGAGCTCCCCGCCGCCCACCGTGAGCGTGTCGGCGACCCGGAGATCCGCGTGATAGACCAGAACGGTGCCGTCCTCGCCGGCCACGGCTACGCGACGCGGCGGAGCGCTGCATGCCGTTACAAGCAGGAGAAAGGCGGCTCCGGCGGCGCTCGACGGGAGGAGACGCGACGCACGGTGGGTCGAACCGCTCGGGTAGTGCATATCGTGACAGGCACCGTGCCGCGGCACGGGCAATCGGTCAGCTCCCGGGACCGCCCCTGACGCTTTGCTCGGCCTGTTGCTTGAAGCCCTCGATGCCAGCCTGATGATCGAGGTACTCCCGGCGCTGCGTGGCCATCTGCGCGTCGTACACATCCAGGAACTTCCGCTGCAGGGCAAGGGCCTGCGCCTGGTCGCCCTGCATCTGGGCCACGGAGCTGCGGAGCATCAGCGCCAGCAGGTGATTGGGCACCGCGGCTTCGATCGAATCTGCCCGGGCGCGTGCCTCGTCCTGGTTCCCCGAGACCGCGCTCATCAGGCCGACGTGATAATGGGCGTCCGGATCGAGCGCGCCGAGCAATCCGTAGGCCTGGACCGCCATCGGCGCGAACTGGTTCATGCGGGCCGCGTCGCCCTGCTCGTGCGCCGACATGACTATGTTGAACAGGCGGTCGGCCTGCTCGCGCGGTGACAGGTTGCTGATGTCCGGAGCTGCGCCCCCGGCCCCGCCGACCGGTGCTGGCTGCGTCGCGGCGGCGGGTTGAGACGAGCGCCCGACGCTGTACGCGACGACCGCCACGACCATCACCACGGCCAGGGTGACCAGACCGATGAGCACCGGGGGAAACGATCGCTGCGACGTTTCCTGCTTGGCGCCACACGCGTGGCAGAATCGTGCGGATCCGCTCAAGGCGGCGCCGCAGCTGACGCAGGTCGGTCGGGTTGTGTCGGCCATGGGACCAGGTCCACTCGGAGGTTCGGTGACGAACGCCTCGTTGGGCGGCACGTAATATAGCAGGCTCGAACCAGCCGAGCGTCCCGAGATCGGCCGCGCCGACGGTGGAAGCCAGGCTGCAACCGTCAAGTCACAAGAAGCCCGTTTTGCCCTGCAAAAGGCGCTGGCGCCTGTCACCGAGCTGCGTTACTGTAGCCTTCATGACCTCGGATCCCGAAGGCAAGAAATCCACGCGCTTCGACCCGCCGTGGAGCCAGATCAAGGCCCGCCAGATGGGTGAGCTCGCACGCGGCGAAAGTCGATGGGATGTGCTCTTGGAGACCGTACGGGATCCCGCCGTCGACGCCATCCGCGGCCGGATCCATTTCATTTCTGGCAACATCCATCAGCTGTCCGGTTGGATCTTCCTGGAATGGAAGGAAAAGGACATCGACACCCGGTTTTCGGAGTTTTCGGCCCAGGAGCTGTGGAATCTGTTGGGATCACTGCAACAGTAGGAAGCCCTTCCAGAATACCTGCTGACCTAAGAACATAGCACAATTCGCTCGTTTTTCCTTCCTTTTCACCCCATTCCGGACCAGTTGTGCACGGGTGACGGCAATACGGCGCACATTTTGCACTTTATCCTTGACACTGTGAACCCTGCCGACTAGGGTTCACGCGCCCGCCGGGGGGTCCGTCGGGGAAAGAGGTCTAGATCTCGAGTCAACTGAGGAGTCTGATCGTGCCGCCGCGTAAGAACATCACCGTGCCTTCCCGCGGGGAGAAGCGCCCTATCCGCGGGAATCACCTCGACACTAAAGGGGCGAGTGCCCGCGACATTCTAACGCTCACCAAGGACTTCGGCGTCGACTTCCTGCGGCTCCAGTTCACCGACATCACGGGGGTCAACAAGAACGTCGAGGTGCCCAAGAGCCAGTTCGAGAAGGCGTTGAAGGGCGACATCATGTTCGATGGATCCTCGATCCAGGGCTTCGTCAGGATCGAGGAGAGCGACATGGTGCTCAAGCCCGACCTCGACACGTTCCGCATCTTCCCCTACGACGACGAAGGTGGGCGGGTGGCGCGGCTGATCTGCAACATTTACAATCCGGACGAGACGCCGTTTCCCGGATGCCCGCGGCAGGCGCTCACTCGGCAGGTGGCGCGGGCCAAGAAGCTGGGCTACGAGATGATGGCTGGCGTCGAAGCCGAGTTCTTCATCTTCCATGTAGACGAGTTTGGCGACCCGGTGCTCGAGACCCATGATGCGGGTGGCTACTTCGATCTGGCGCCCGTCGATAAGGCGGAGCCGATTCGGCGCCTCATCATCCACGATCTGGTGGATCTGGGCTTCGAGGTGGAGGCGGGCCACCATGAGGTGGCCGAAGGGCAGCACGAGGTGGACTTCAAGTATGCCGACGCCCTCACCACTGCAGACAACCTCGCGACGTTCAAGTTCATCGTGCGGAACATCGCCTACCGCCACGGCTTCATAGCCACGTTCATGCCGAAGCCGATCTTCGCGCAGAACGGCTCGGGGATGCATACCCATCAGTCGCTGTTCAAGAACGGCAAGAATGCTTTCTACGATCCGAAGGCGAAGTGGGAGCTTTCCAAAGTCGGGCTCAGCTACATCGCGGGCCTCCTCAAGCACGCGCGCGGGTTCTGCGCCATCACAAATCCGTTGGTGAACAGCTACAAACGGCTCGTGCCCGGCTACGAGGCCCCAGTGAACGTCGCCTGGAGCATGCGGAACCGCTCACCGCTCATCCGCATCCCCGAGCGTCGCGATCAGGGCACCCGATGCGAGCTCAGGATGCCGGATCCATCTGCAAACCCCTACCTGAGTCTCACCGTGCAGCTCGCGTCCGGGCTCGAGGGGGTGGACGGCGGGCTCACGCCGCCCGATCCGGTGAACAAGAACATTTTCACGATGAGTCAGCGGGAGCGCCGGCGGTATCGGATTGACGAGCTGCCCCGGGACCTGCACGAGGCACTGGACCAGCTGGAAAAAGACAAGGTCGTGCGCGAAGCCCTCGGCGATCACATCTACAACATGTACCTCGAGGCCAAGCGCGCGGAGTGGATGGAGTATTCGAGCCAGGTGAGTGGCTGGGAGGTTACGCGATACCTCGGGCAGCACTGATCGACCGTCTCGCCGCCGTCCTGTTGGACGTCGACGGGACCCTGCTCACCGAAGACGGTGCCGTCCCCGGCGCTGCAGCGGTCGTCACCGCGCTGCGGCGTCGGGGCATTCCGTTTCGCATCGTCACGAACATCACGCGACGCTCTCGCCAGAGCGTCGTGGACCGCCTGGGCGCACACGGCATCGAGGTGCAAACGGACGAGATCTATACCGCCGTCTACGCGGCCGTGGCCTGGCTCCGCAACAGGGCCATCCGCCGGGTGGCGCCCTTCGTGACCCAGGATGTCGTGCAGGATCTCCAGGAATTCGACCTGATCGGCGGCACCGCCACTCCTTCGGTCCGCCAATCCACCCCCGATGCCGTCTTGATCGGCGACCTGGGCGACCACTGGTCGCACGGTCTCCTGAACGAGGCGTTCCGCTATGTTATGGACGGGGCGGAGCTGGTGGCGCTCCAACGGGGCCGCTATTGGCTGGGCCCAACCGGGCTGGAGTTGGATGCCGGGGCGTATGTCGCCGCGCTCGAGTATGCAACGGGGCACAACGCGGTCGTGTGCGGCAAGCCGAATGCGGAGTTCTTCGACGCCGCGGTGGCATCGCTGGCGGATGCGGACTATCCGACGATCCGACGATCCGACGATTTCTCGATCGGCCCGATCGCGATGGTCGGTGACGACGTGTGGTCCGATATCCAGGGTGCGCAGCAGGCGGGCCTCGAGGGCTGGCTGGTGCGCACCGGCAAGTTCCGAGAGGATGTGCTCGCGGCGAGCGGCGTCACGCCCGACGGGGTGCTCGACTCGGTGGCGTCGCTGTGCTGAGGCGACGGGTGAGGTGTCATGCGTGGGATCGTGCTGCTGCTCTGTCTTGTCGGTCTGAGTGTTCCGAGCGCGGCCTCGGCGCAGGAAGGCGCTGGCGCTAGCCCACCCATCATCGACCGCATCGTCATCCGCACGCATAACGTCTTCGACTCCTCCGAGGCCACCCGAAACTTCCTCTTCCGTCTGGCCAACTCGCTCCGCATCACGACACGGCAGTCCGTGGTGCGGCACGAGTTGCTCTTCAGGGAAGGCGAGCCATACGACTCGGCCAAAGTCGCGGAGACGCTACGAAACCTGCGCGGCCGCGGCCTGTTTCGGGATGTCCGTATCGCGCCCATGGCCAGCGATTCCGGCAACCAGGTGGACGTGCTGGTCGAGACGTTCGACGGCTGGAGCACGCAGCTCGTCATGAACGCGTCGTTCACGGCCGGCGAGTTCTCTTGGGCGCTCGGGGGGAGGGAGACCAACTTCCTCGGCGCCGGCGCGGAGGCCGGTGTCGTGTACCGGGATGTGCCGGACCGCACCGCGCTCCAACTCAACGGCGCGCTCCGCAGGATCCGGGGCTCGCGCTTCGAGGCGGGCGGGTTCTGGGACAACCTGAGCGACGGCGACTTCGGCTCGTGGTTCGCCGGGGCGCCGTTTAGGGCGCTCGGCGATCGGCATGGATTTCTGCTCCAGGGCTCGGCGGGCCTGCAACGCGTGCTGCAGTTTCGGGATGGGGACTCGCTGGAGACCTACCGGCGTCGGCTGTTCGTGCAGCGGGCTGAAGTGGCCGTCGCTCCGGTTGCCGGATCGGACGGGTTCCTGCGCGTCGGCGTGGGTGGACAGGTGCGGCGCGAGGAGTTCCTGCTCTACACCCAACCCGGATCGCTCGTGCCCGACACCGTCACCGGGACGATCGGCGTGTTTGCCGATTTTCTGCGACCGCGGTTCAAGGTGGTTCGCTACTATAGTGGCTTCGTCCGGGACGAGGATATCGACCTGAGCACGCGCGTCACCACGGCGCTGTGGCTCGCACCGCGGGCGTTCGGCTACGAGGAAGACGGCATCGGTCCGAGCGTCTGGGTGCAGACCGGTCTATCGGCCGGTAAGAACTTCGTGAAGCTGGTCGGATGGGCCAACGGACTGTACACGTCGTCGGGGCTCGACTCGGGACAGGTGGGTGTGTTCCTCACGGCGGCATCACAGGTCATTCGCAAGAACGCTACGGTGATCCACTTCGAATGGGCGACGCGCCGTGGGGTCCCGCCCGGATTCGAGTACGATCTCGGGCACGGCCAGGGACCGCGAGCGTTCGGCCCCCACGCGTTCACCGGCGAGACGGCCGTCTGGGGCTCGCTCGAGCAACGCGCGTTTCTCATCGACCAATTCGCCGGACTGTTCGGGATTGGATTCGCGGCATTCGTCGACTACGGTGGCGCGTGGTACCGCGATCAACCGCGTCGACTGGGAGGGGACGTGGGACTCGGTCTCCGCCTTGGATCGACACGCTCGAGCGGGCAGAACGTGGGCCGCATCGACGTGGGGTATCGGTTCGGCGAGGGATGGCAGGGAAACCGCCTGGCGGTGAGCTTCGGAAGCGGGTTTGCCTTCTGATGGGAGTGCGACCGTGAGATACGGACCCCCACTACTGGCATTGCTGCTCCTGTCCCCCGTGCTCGGGTCGCTCCCGGTCCCGACCGACAGCCAAGGGGAGCGTCTCGACCGGATCGGTTGGCTTGCCGGCTGTTGGGAGACTCAGGGCGGCAACACGGTAGTCGAGGAGCAGTGGATGCGCCCACGCGGTGGGTCGATGCTCGGGATGAGTCGGACCATTCGGGCGGGACGCACAGTGGGGTGGGAGTTGGTGCGCATCGAAGTGCGGGTGGATCGGCTCGTCTACGTCGCGGAGCCCTCAGGGCAGGCGATGGCGGAGTTCGCCGAAGTGGCGCTCACCGACTCCTTGGTGAGCTTCGAGAACCCGTATCACGATTTCCCGCAGCGCATCACGTATCGGCGCCAGAGTGATGGCGCGCTGGCGGCTCGTGTGGAGAGCGTGACGGGTGAGACGCCGCGCGGGTTCGACCTGGCCTATCACCGCGTGGCGTGCCCCTGAAGTAGGATCGCCGGTGGCGTTGTTGGTGGTTGCGCGTTCTGCGCCGGTCTTGCACACGGCATTTCAGAGGCGCAACGACTCATTACTCCGGCTGCCCGACCACCCGGGTCGGCGCAGCCTGAACCAGTCCTCCTCCGGTACCCAACTGCCCTCCGGTGTTCAGACCCCAACAGTAGGTGACACCGGCGGCCGCTATCCCACACGTGTGGAACGCGCCGGCACTCACCGCGGTGAAGGTGATGCCACCCGCGACGGCGGCAGGCTGTGACGCGTTCGAGCCCAAACCCACACCAAGCTGCCCGAACCGGTTCGCTCTCCAGCAGTACGCCGTCCCGTCCGGCGTGACGCCGCACGTGTGGTCATCGCCCGTGCTGAGCCCGGTGAAACGGAGACCCCCGGCGACGGGCACCGGGGCCGTCGCTGAGGTGGGCGCGTGTGGGTCCGCCCGGCTGCGAGCGCGGCGAATCTGATCCCTCCTGCGACAGCCACGGGACGCGAGCTACACGGTCCCTGGTCGCACTGTTCGATGGCCTCGAGCACCCCGAGCTGACCGTTGCTGTTGCTGCCCCAGCAGTAGGGATTTCCGTTCGAGTCGAGTGCGCACGTGTGTGCGGCCCCAGCGACGACAAAGCGAACGTCGGGTGCACTCGGAATCACGACCGGTAAGGTGCGGACTTCCGGCGAGGCGTCACCGAGTGCCCCCGTGCTGTTGTCTCCCCAACAGTAGAGATCGCGCTCCACGTCGAGGCCGCACGTGTGATACCAGCCGGTCACGAGCGCAACGAAGTCGACCTGTGCCGCGACCGGCGCCGGTGCATCGTGCCGTGTGAGCGTGCCATCGCCGCCCTGGCCGCTCGAATTCACCCCCCAACAGTAGGTACCGGATGCGGAGTGGTAGCAGGTGTGGAAGTTGCCGGCGCTGATCAGCGGTGCGCGGTAGCTGCCTGGCGCCGTGGGATCGATGTCGCACGACCAGCCCTCACCACGTCGTCTTCACCGCGGTGCCGGATGCGCTCACCATGAGCATGGTGCCGCCTCGGCCCACCTGGATGGTCTCGTAGTCGAGGTCGACGCCTACTACGGCATTGGCACCGAGCGCTTCGGCCTCCATGGCCATCTCGTCAATGGCCGTGTCTCGAGCCCGGCGTAGCTCTTCTTCGTACGCTGCGGAGCGCCCGCCGACGATGTCGCGGATGCTGGCAAAGATGTCCTTGAAGATGTTGGCACCCAGAATCGCTTCGCCGGTCACGATACCGTAGTAGCTCGTGATATCGGCGCCTTGGATAGTGGGGGTCGTGGTGATCAGCATCCGTACCTCGAGGTTCAGTCCAAGGGGGTCGGAGATTGGAGCGCCCGGGCGATTCCCCGCAGCAGCGCACCGTCCACGGAGAACCGCGGCAGATCGGCGATCGGACACCAGACCCAGCGCAGGTCGTCCACGGGCGCGCCCAACTCCGCGATCCTGAAGTGGAACATCAGGTCGTGGTGCAGGTGGGCCGGTTCGCGTCGCGTCTCGGGGATCTCGTGCACGTCCACCGCAACGAGCGGTGGGTCCGGGTGATCCGAGACGGGAAGCCCCGTCTCTTCCAGCACCTCCCGTTGTGCCGTCGCGATCAGCGACGCGTCGCCTGGCTCTACGTGACCGCCGGGCTGCAACCACCGTTCCAGGCGATCGTGGTAGACCAGGACCACCTGACGCCCATCCGGAGAGAGCACGACCGCGCTCGCGGTGACGTGTCCCGGATCGTAGTTCACCCGATCGAACGGGACCGGCGAGCTGCGCAGCAGGTCGATCGTCTGCTCGAGGCTCGCCACCGCCCACGCGTAGGGTACGGGCTGGAAGGCCTCGACCAGCTCCAGGACGTCCGGCGTCGAGATGCTCATGCTTCGGACGGCAGCACGCATTCGGGACCCTCGTTGGCCGGGCTGTTCACGTACCGGCTCACGGGATAGACGGTCATCGTGTCGGTGGGAAACGGCCGCAGCAACGCCCCGAGGCGAGCCACGTCGGACACGTCGGGGTCCAACCACGTATCATAGTGCGCCGACGGCATGATGACAGGCATGCGGTTGTGAATCGGCTCCACGAGGGCATTCGGGTTCGTGGTCAGAACGGTGAATGACTCGATAGGCTCGTGTCCCGCATCACTCCAGCGGTCCCACAGGCCCGCCAGCGCGAACGGCCGGCCGTCATGCATGCGGATGAAGTACGGCTGCTTGATCCGGCCCAGCTTCTTCCACTCGTAGAAGCCGTCCACCGGCACCAGGCACCGCTGTCGACGGAACGGCAATTCGAAGGCCGGCTTCCGGTCGACCGTCTCCGCTCGCGCATTGATCATCCGGTTCCCAATCGTGACGTCCTTGGCCCAGTGCGGAATGAGCCCCCAGCGCAAGAAGTCCAGCGACCGTTCCCCGGCACCTGCGGTCTGGCGTACCACGGCCGCATCCTGCGTGGGGGCCACGTTGTAGCGTGGCGCGATGTCAGGCATCCGCAGCAGCCTGAACAATTCACGGTCCAACTCGGCGATCTGTGCCTGCGAGAAACGGCCGCACACGAGAAATCGTCGGTCTCGGTCTGAGGTCGCGATCAGGGAATCGCTTCAAGTATACCGCCCGGTGTTTGCGACCGTGAGAAGCGAGGCGCAGATTCCTGACGGTCATCTGCCGGAGTGATTCATGCGTCCCCAGCCTGCTGCATTCCTTCTGCTCGCCGTTTCGTTTGGCACAGCCCGCGCGTCGGCCCAGGACACAGTGCGGTTCACCCCCAGCGTCGGCTATCCCACGTTCGCCGTTCGTGAGCCGGTGCTCCGCGTCCAACCGGGGACCGTGCTCGTGTCGTCCACCAACTTCGGTGACTACTACACCGAAGCGGGCGGAGCCTTCCCGGGAGAAGTGGGGCCGATCTACGTGGAAGGCGCTACGACGAACGACATGCTCGTGGTCAGGATCCATTCGGTGAAACCCAATCACCGTCTCGCCGCGTCGCGGTTGTACCCCGACTTCGGCGGCCTCTCCATAGATCAGGGCAACCGCTTGGTGAACGAACCGATCGAGCCGCGGCGCTACGTGTGGCGGCTGGATCGCGAGCGAATGACCGGCACCACGACGCTTCAAGGCAGCAGGCTCAAGGAAATCGAGGTGGATCTGCAACCCATGCTGGGCCGCGTGGCCGTGGCACCGGCCGGCGAACAGGCGTTCACGGGTCTCTGGCCGGGTGACTTTGGCGGCAACATGGATGCGCCCGAGGTGCGCGAAGGCACTACCGTCTATCTGCCCATTTTCCATGACGGCGCGTACTTCTACTTCGGCGACGGGCACGCGCGGCAGGGCCACGGCGAGGTGTCGGGCACAGGGCTCGAGACGTCGATGGACGTCGTGCTCGAGATCGATCTGATCAAGGGGAAGCCGATCGACTGGCCCCGGCTCGAAGACGACGAGTACATCATGGTGGCCGGCAGCGCGCGCCCGTTGATCGACGCATTTCGGATCGCGCACGTGGAGCTGATCGAGTGGCTGGAGCAAGACTACGGGTTCGACCGGCTGGACGCGTACCTGTTGCTCGGGCAACTGGCGGTGAGCACGGTGGCCAACATCGTGGACCCGCAGTACACGGTGGTGGCCAAGTTCCCGAAGCGATACCTGCCGTAGGAAGCCGGAGAGGGAACCATGACGTTCCCCGATCGGCGGTTCACGCGTGCCATACTGGCGCGGGCGTTTCTGATCTGGCTGGCGATCCGCACAGCGTTGGTGTTCCTGGGTATGCTGCCCCGCGCCGCGGGCGCGGCCGAGGCGCTGAGTCCCGTTGCCGTCCTCTGGCTGATCGCCGTGTGCACCGTACTCACCCTGTTCGATCTCCGCCGGACCGGTGAGGAGCTATTCCTCGCCAACTTGGGCGTCCGGGTCAGAACACTCACGCTGCTGGCGGTGGGACCGGCGCTCATGCTGGAACTGCTGGTGGACGTGGTGGTGCTCTGATGGGGCGGATCCTGGCGGCGGAGTCGATTGGCAAGCGGTTCGGGCGTCGCTGGGTGCTCGAGTCGGCGGGCCTCTGGGCCACGCCCGGACGCGTCTCGGTGCTGCTCGGCCGGAACGGATCGGGCAAGACTACCATCCTCCGCATCGCCATCGGCCGGCTACGCCCGAGTTACGGGATTGTGATCTTCGCCGGCGAGCGACTGGATCGTCCGCGCCTGCCGGATCTCGCGGTCCGTGGGCTCTTCTACCTGCCGAGCGATCGGTTCCTATGCGATCGATACAGTGTGCGGGAGCATCTGGCAGCGCTCGCTCACCGTTTTCCCGCGGCCGCCGTGGACGACGCGCTGGAGATGTTACGACTCGCGCCGTTTCTCGATCGGCGACCGCCCACGCTTTCCGGGGGCGAAGCCAGGCGGGCCGAAGTGGCGCTCGCACTCGCGCGACAGCCCAGATGCTTGCTGGCCGACGAGCCGTTCACCGGCCTCATGCCGACCGACGTTGAGCTGCTGGCGGAGGCGTTTCGCCGCCTCGCGGCGGCCGGCTGTGGGCTGGTGCTGACCGGGCACGAGGTGCGGCCGCTGCTGGCTGCGGCGGACGACGTGTACTGGATGACGGCGGGCACCACGCACTTGCTCGGTTCGCCTGCGGACGCGCGAGGCCACCGTCAGTTCCAGCGGGAGTACCTCTGTGGGCGCGAGCACGGACGGTCTTGAGAAACCCGTTGGGCGGTGCGAGGTTACGGGTCCAACGGCGCCGTAGCCAAGTGGTAAGGCAGAGGTCTGCAAAACCTCCATTCGGCGGTTCGAATCCGCCCGGCGCCTCTGGCGGTTAGGCGGTTCAGCGGTTCAGCGGTTCAGCGGTTAGGCGGTTGGGCGGGTAGGGGGTGGGCGGTTGGATCCGACATGGGAATCCGGAGTCTGGTGGTCCTCTCTGATCGTGGCGACCCGCCTCGTCTGAGGCCTCCGGGGCGGCCTGACTACCCTATCCGCCTAACCGCTCAACCGCCTAACCGCCCAATTGACAGCAACGCCAAAGTGTCCTATTGTATTAGTAAACCAATACAGTAGGCCGGATGTTCTCTGAGGTCGACCCCCGCAGTCCCACACCGCTCTACGACCAGATCGCGAGCCGGATCCGGATAGCGATTGCCGCCGGTGACCTCGTTCCCGGTCGTTCGCTGCCGTCGGTACGCCATCTCGCCAGCCGACTTCGTGTGAACCCGGCGACCGTGGTTCAGGCCTATCGCGCTTTGGCGGCAGACGGGTTCGTCGAAATGCGCCAGGGCTCGGGGACGTTCGTTTGCGAGGTAGGAACGGGCCGGAAGGAATCGGAGCGGTCGGCACAGGCGCGCCAGCTCGTGCGCGGCCTGCTCTCCGAAGCGGCACGCCGCGGACTGTCGGCGGGCGACGTGGCCGCGGCATTCAGGGCCGAGCTGGGATCGGAGGTGGAATGAGTAACGCGATCGAGACTCGCGCTGTGCAGCGCCGCATGAACAAGGCGTTCGAGATTCGCGACCTCGCGCTCAACGTGCCGTCCGGATCGATTTACGGCTTCCTTGGCCCCAACGGCTCGGGGAAGACAACGACGATCCGTTTGCTGCTGGGGCTGTTGCGTTCGTCGCAGGGCTCCATCGCTCTGCTCGGGCGGTCGGTTCCCGCCGACATGCCACACATTCTCGCGCGAACCGGGTTCGTACCGGAGCGGCCGCACCTCTACGCGGGTCTCACCATCGGCGAGGCCGTCCGCTACCACTCGGCGTTCTACAGCGCGTGGGACGCCGAGAGAGCTGAATCCCTGCGGCGGCAGTTTCGGCTGGACCCATCGCAGCGAGTCGGCCGGCTGTCGAAGGGAGAGACGGGCAAGCTCCTCGTGCTGCTCGCGCTTGCCCAGAACCCCGACCTCCTCGTGCTGGACGAGCCGACCGACGGTTTGGATCCGGTCGTGCGGCGCGACGTGCTCTCGGCCCTGCTTGACTACGTATCGCAGTGCGGGGCCACCGTCTTCATCTCGAGCCACCTGGTGCACGAGTTGGAGCGGTTCTGCGACTGGGTGGGGGTGATGGATGATGGGCGGCTGGTTGCCGAAATGCCGATGGGGACCTTCAAGAACGGGATCAAGCGGCTCAGGGTACTCGACGGACCGGCGGTCGTGGACGACGCTCCGTTCACGCTCCTGGCGCGCGAGCCGAGTGACGGCGTGAGCGCCGGAGAGATCTGGGTCGTGCGCGACTGGCAGGCGTCCATGAGTCAGTACTTCGAGCGGGTCGGCGCATCGCTACGTGAAGTGGTGGACCTGGATCTCGAGGAAGGATTCGTCGAGTTGCTCAGGACCTTCCGGTCGCCGAACGCCTAGGGGAGATGCTCATGTTCCGAGAGATCCTTCGCACGCAGTGGAAGTGGTCCACCATTGGCGTCGTGGTCGGCGCGGTCGTGGCGTTCGCATTGCCGCTCATGACGGTGCAGGGGGCTGGCACCGCCGATGCCAGGTGGATCGAAGTGCGTCAGCTGTTGGATGACCAACGGAGCTGGGCTCAATGGTATCCGCTCCTCGCGCTGGCGGTCGGTCTGCTCGTTGGCACGAGCGCGTGGACCAACGATCATCGGGTGCGGCACGTCTATGCCCTCACGCTGCCGTTGCCGCGATGGCGTTTCGTTCTCTTGCGCTATGGTGCCGGACTCGTGCTCCTCGTCGCTCCGATGCTCGCGCTGGCCGTCGGGGCCGGCGTGGCGGCCAGTGCGGCTACGGTGCCGTCAGGGCTGCACGCGTATCCCGTAGCGCTGTCGATTCGCTTCGCGCTCGCAGTCGTCGTCGCCTACAGCATCTTCTTCGCGATATCGTCGGGTACCACCAGGACCGCGGGCTACGTCCTGAGTGTGGTGGGGGCCGTCGTCGTCGTGCAGTTGCTGTTTCGGGTGTCGGGCGGCAGCACGAATCTGCTGACGGCGATCTTCGACCGGATGGTCACCTGGCCCGGCCCGTTCGAGATCTTCTCGGGACGGTGGATGCTGATCGATGTGTAGTGTCCGCGTCGCGTCTCGCATGAATGCGCGTCTCCCGGCGGTGGGAGCCCTCATCCTCGTCTGTGCGACGGCTTCCGGACTGCATGCGCAGGACGCGGCGCAGTACCGCGACAAGGTGGACCGCCTTGCCGCTCGCCTGGAAGCGGTTCGGGCACAGGTGCTGGCGAAGGACTCGATCGGGTCGCCTGTGGACACCGTCAGGAGGGGACCGCTCCGCCTTCTGGTTCGCCCAGAGCGACAGGCCTTCCTCGCCGAAGTTGCCGACATCACCTGGGACACGCTGGCCACGATGCTCGGTGCGGACACTCTCTTGATCTTGGGGTCCCACGTATTTGTTCATGTCGCTGACGACTCACGACTTCGCCTGCCGCCGGATGTCGGGCAGTATCGCATCTGGCGTTTGGGCGAGCCCAGGGACGTCGCTGCCGATCTGGCGCGGTTCATCGTGCACACCATATGGGAAGGGCTCGACGCAACCCTGCGTTCCTGGCTCTCCAATCCAGCCGGGCTCGACTCGCTGTCGAACACGCAGGCGGAGGCCGTCTACGTCGATCTGGTCACCGCGCCGTGGGAGCTGGTGAAGGCGTGTCGTGCTGGCGACCTGGAGGCCTGCGCGCGCTCTCTGGATCTCGAGGTGGCCGACGACACCGTCTCGCTGTGGTACACCGCGGAGGAGCAGCGTCGCCGTGTCGAGAAGGGCGGTGGCACGTGGTGGGACATCTATAACCGCAAGTTGCCGGACTACATCGGCTGCACCGGTGGCGACGACGCCGCGTGTTCGGTGTACCTCAACCAGCACCGGTGGATGATCGGAGCGCCGCTCTCGGCGAGCGCTCGGGAGAGCTTTCTACGCGTGGCACTCGAAGTGGGGGGCGAGGGTGCCCTGGGACGGCTCGCGCGGAGTGAGGCTCCCGCGACGGGAGGGCGCCTCTCGGCGGCGGCAGGGGTCCCTCGTGATTCGCTGATCGCGCTCTGGCGGGATCGCATTCTCGCCGCGGCGCCGGCGCAGGTGATTATCACCGGGGCGACCGGATGGACCGCGTTGGCGTGGGTGCTGGTGTTGGCATTCCTCGCCCTGCGGAGCACACGATGGCGCAATCCGTGACCCGCTGGGTTTTTGCCGGCGTTCTCGCGTGCTGTGCGGTGGCGGTGGCGCTGCTGCCTCCGAGGGACATCACCGTTCGGTATCAGGCGCCTTTCGTCTCCGATCCCGGGCGGCTCAACCGGGAGCGGTTGCGGTTCGAGGACGCGCTCGCGCGGCTGAGGCTGCTCCGGCTGAGGGACTCACTGCCACAGCTACCGGGCCGAGCGCTCGAGCCGAACGGGCGGCTCCGCCTCGTCGCCGATCCCGGGCTCCCACCGCGCATCGTCGATGTCATTGCGCTGCTGAGTGAGCAGTCGTGGAAACGGAGTGCGCCGCATGACACGACGGTCTCGGTCATGGTGGCCGCGCTGATCGATACGGCAGGCGAGGTAGAGCGCTTCAGGCGCGAGGTGCCGCGGTATATGCAGATCTCTCACCTCGTGCCGACGACGGAGGGAAGAACGACCTGCCTTCGGGTCGTCGACTTCGGAGTGTCCGAGGTCGAGGCGTACACCGAGGGCCACTCGCCGGTCCATGGCTGGAGGTCGACGAACCTCAGACGCGGGATGGGCGCCTGCACGTACTACGCCGCCTTCGGCGCGCCAGGCAGGGACATTGCCCGATGGCTCGCGACATGGCGCTATCTGCCGATCGCCAACGCGGATTGGTCGGGTGCCGAGCCGGAGGAACGGTACGCGCGGTCGCGTGACTACGGGCGGTGGCTTGACGCGGATTTCACGGGCTGCGCGGCAGGCGATCTCACACGGTGCCGGCTCGCCGTATGGAACGCTCGTACCGTATGGAACGCTCGCGGCCCGGGTGGATGGCCCGCGCAGTTCGCCGAGTTCGACGTGCCAGGCGTGGTGTTCTCCGGGCGGTACTGGTTCTACAGCTACCGGTACGGACATGGTCTTGGACCAGCGGCACAGGAATACCTGGGCGACATGGTGGGTCGATTCGGCCGGGACCGGTTCGAGCGGTTCTGGACATCCGATGCGCCGCTCGAGGAGGCGTTCGAAGAGGCGATGGGCATGCCGCTCGACGAGTGGACCATGCAGTGGGCACGGACCTACATCGGCGTGCCGCGCACCGCCTGCCATCTTCCCTGGGGCTCGGCCATTCTCTCCCTTGTCCTGGCTGCCGCGCTCGTGGGCGGTGCGGGGCTCTACGCCCGGCGGTGGCAGGTCGCGTAAGGCGGTAAGGCGGTAGGGCGCGGTAGGGTGGTTAGGGCCTTATTGTACAGCCGGTGGAAGTATTGGACCGTGGTGACATACGGGAGAGCCCAACTCCGGAACCGCTCCACATGCCCGACCGCCTAACCGCCCGACCGCCTGACCGCCTCATCGACGACTGCCTGTCGACCAGGAACGGGCATCTCTTCATCGAGCAGTGCGACACGACGGAGCTGGTGAGTCGGTTCGGGTCGCCGCTGTTCGTGATCTCCGAAGACCAGCTTCGCCGCAACGTGCGCCGGTTTCAGGCCGCGTTTGCGAGCGGGTGGCCCGATGGGCCGGTCAAGGTGCTGCCGGCCGCCAAGGCCAACTGGATTGCGGCCGTGCAGCACATCCTTGCCAGCGACGGCTGCGGCTGCGACGTCTACTCGGCTGGTGAGCTCACGGTGGCCCTGCAGGCCGGCTTCGAACCCCAATACATCTCGGTCAACGGTGTGCCGAAAGACGATGAGCACATCTACCGATGCGTCCATGAAGGTGTGCGCATCACGATCGACAGCGTGGAGGAAGTGGACGCCATCGAGCGCGCGGCGACGGCGCTCGACCGCGTCGCCACGGTGCGGCTGCGGCTCAAACCCGCGCTCGCTGGGTTCGTGCGACACAGTGAGTTCGTGGCAGAAGGACTCGTCCCCACCGACATTGCCGCCCTCGCCTACAAGGGCGGGCTTGCGTTCGATGACGCAGTGGCGGTCGGCCGCCGCCTGCTCGCGATGGAGCACGTCGAGCTGGTGGGATTCCACCAGCATCACGGCCGGCACCACCGGTCGCTCCGCTACTGGGAAGAACAGATGCGTGCCTTTGCCGCCGAGATCGCGCGCGTGGGGGAGGCGTTGGGTGGATACCGTCCCCGCGAGATCGACATCGGCGGCGGGTTCGCGATTCCGCGGGATCCGTTCAATGCCGTGACCAATTACACCGAGCCACTGCAACTCGCCGTGCTTCACACCCTGTCGAAAGGGCTTCGGGTGGTGGGGCGCCGAGGGCGGTACGGCGTCCTGCGCCAACTCGTGGATCTGTTCGCGAGCAAGCCGAATGCGACGCCGGCGCCCAGCATCGAAGACTACGCCCGGGTGTGCACCGAGACGCTGCGGGATGCACTCCACCGCGTGGGGATCGCCACCGAGGGGCTCTTGCTCGAGCTCGAGCCGGGCCGCTCGATCCACGGCGATGCCGGGATCCACCTGACGACGGTGCGGAGCATCAAGCGCATGACCCACCCGATTCGATTCAACCTGGTGGTGGTGGACAGCACCGAGTTCTGGCTCACGGGTGGGCGCTACGAGCACCACCTCCACGACTACGTGTTCGCCAACAAGACGGACGCGCCGCTCGAGGACAAGGCTGACATCATCGGGCGAAGCTGCTTTGGCGATCGCCTGATGCCGCTGGTCAGGATTCCCCAGGTCGAGGTGGGCGACCTCCTGGCGCTGTTGGATACGGGGGCTTACCAGGAGGTCTCGACGAGCAACTTCAATGCGCTGCCCCGGCCCGCCACGGCGCTGGTCACGGGCGACCGGGCGGTGATCATCCGGCGGGCGGAGACCGAGACCGATGTGCTCTGCCGGGACGTTCTGCCGGAGCACTTGGGGGGAGGCTGAGCGGAGGCCCATCCCTCCGCCCCCGGCTTCACGACCGCTTCACGCCAGCTTCATTGCCCGCCCGCGATAGGTGAGCCATGCTCTGCACACCGCTTTGAAGGAGACGGAATGGCACTCGTCGTGAGTGAGGAAGTCCGACTGTCCGCGACGGACTGCCGCAAAGACTTTGGCTGCTTGGCCGGAGATGGGACCGACCTGTGCCGGGTGACAGACTGCATTGCTGGCCAGGTTCATTTCATCGAGTGCCGATCAGAAGGATATTGCTCGTACCAGCAGGCGTTTGGTGACGCCGCGCTCTGTGGGTGTCCGGTCCGCAAAGAGCTGTACCGCATCTACCGGGTTTGAGACAGCACCTGTAGACAGCCATTTGTGCTGACCAGCGGGTCAGCCCCTTCCGAAGGCCTTCGTGGCTGGGCTGCATGGGGATCCGTCGGGTGTGGTCTGCGCCGAGCGTCGCGAGGGGCCCACGAAGCGGCATACTGACCGACTGGCCAGGTGCGGCGGGTGCTCCAAACGCCAGCTGGGGTTGTTGATCCACTTGCCATAGCGCCACCCCAGAGCCCTCCAGCGGCCGTCGCACGGGTCGTTGGCGCTCGGATAGCGCCCAACCGGACCCTCAAGTCGGTCCCCAAGAATCTGGCCGTTGACCAGATCTCGGTAACAAGTATCTTATCACCAAGATGAATAGCACTGAGGGGTCTGGCCGTCCTGGACCCACCCCAAGTGCGAACTCGGCCACGGAGTTCTGGGCGGTGTTGGCCAGAGCCCATACCGTGGTTGAGGCCCGGGTGGCCCAGCATGCGAGCCGGCATGACCTGACGCTGGCCGAGTTTGGTGCGCTCCAGGCGCTCCATCGCCAGGGCCCGATGCTGCTCGGCGAGCTCCAACGCCACGTGTTGGTGTCGAGCGGTGGCATGACCTATCTCGTCGACCGGCTCGAGTCGCGAGGGCTGGTGACGCGGCGGCCCAGTCCCACCGACCGCCGGGCGCGGTTCGCGGTGTTGACCGAAGACGGGCAGCGCCTGATGGACCGCATCGTCCCGGAACATGTCCGCGCCGTCGCCGACGCCGTTGACGGTATGAGCGCTGCGGAGCAACGGCAGGCGAGCGCGCTGCTGCGGGCACTGGGTTTGGGCGTGGCAGAGCCCGAGCGAGCCGACGCCGCCCCGGTACCACCGCCGGACGAGCCAGTGGCTCCGAGCTGGCCCGCGCGGACGGCCAAACGCGGGAAGCCCCCGCAACTCGAGCCGTCAGAGATCGCCCCACCGGCCCCGGCTCAGGCCCCAGAGGAATCCGAGCCGGAACCGCCGACGCGACCTGGGCCGGAGCAAGTTGCCGCGGTGGCACCGGCGTTGGCTGCAGAGGAAGTGGAGTGGGTCGAGGCAGGCGAGCCTGTGCCGGACGAGGAGCCCGCGCTCTTGATCGGGCCGGAGACCACCATCCTCGTGGTCGACGACGACCGCAGTACCCGGAAGGTGGCCAAGTCGGCCCTGGCCGGCCCGGGCCGCGAGATCATTGCGGTCGATTCTGCGGCCGACGCGGAGCGGGCGTTGGCACGACACGACGTGGCGCTCGTCGTCCTGTCACTCGTGCTCCCGGACGCCGACGGCCGAGCCGTGTACACCCGGCTCAGCCGCCAGCGGACCACCGCCGCCATTCCCGTGATCATGGTGGCCTCCAAGGTGGGCGAGCGGGCAAGGGTGGAGTGTCTCGGGCTTGGCGTTGCCGACTGGTTCGAGAAACCGATTGACGGGGCGGCACTGGCAAAGGCGGCCAATGCACTACTCGAGGGCGGCTTGGTCCCGATCGCGGCGGCGGCGGATCCGGTGACCGCGGCCCTGAATCGCGCGGCGTTCGCCGAAGCATACGAGCGTGAGGTCACCGCCCGGACGGAGGATCCGACACCCACGGCACTCGCGCTGCTCGATTTGGATGCCATTTCCGCAGTGAATCGCGAGCACGGCCGGGACATCGGTGACCGGGTGCTGCGTCAGATGCGCGAGCTCCTGTCCGGTGTCCTCCGTGATACCGACGTCGTTGCCCGGTGGCGTGACGACGAGTTCGTGGTGCTCTTCCCGCAGTCGGATCCGGCAACCGCGACGCGCCTGCTCACCAGGGCGCAGGCCCTGCTCACCACATCGCCGCCCACTGCACCGGACGGAACCGAGATTCCCATCACGTTCTCCGCGGGGATTGCCACGGCCAGCCCGCTTACCTCGATGGAAGAGGCCGTGGCCACCGCCGATCGTGCGCTGAGCCGGGCCAAGAGTGGAGGGCCGTCCCGGGTGGTGTCCGTCGAAGACGAGTCCACCGAGACCCCAACCACTGTGCTCGTTGCCGAAGACGATCGGGTCACGGCGACCCTCGTGCGGCATCGGCTCGAGCGGGCCGGGTTCGAAGTTGTGCACTGTGAGTCCGGTACTCTGGCGCTCGAGGCCGCGGAACAAGTGACGTTCGGTCTCTGCATTTCGGACATCCGGATGCCCGGGCTCGACGGCTTCGAGCTGGTGAAGCGCCTGCGGGCGTTGCCGCAGTACGAGGCCGTGCCGATCCTGATGCTGACGAGCCTTGGCCGCGAAGAGGACATCGTGCGGGCCTTCAGCCTCGGCGCCAGCGATTACATGACCAAACCCTTTTCGCCGGTGGAGCTCCTGGCCCGGGTGCAGCGCTTGCTGCGCCGGCGAGTCTCCTCGTCGCCGGCGTGACCGAGCGCATCTGACCATGCCCCTGAATTTCGGTCTCGGCGAACAGCTCCTGCTCCTACTCGCGATAGGCATCGGGATCCTGATGCTGTTCGCGCTGGGTTTTGCCGGGTCGGTAGTGCTGCTCCGCCTGCACCATCAACGTCGCGCCGAAAAGTGGAGCGTGCTGGAAGCCAGGTGGGAGGATGTAATCCTCGAGATGCTGGCTGAGGACCGCGATCCATCGACGGTTCATGCGCTCGTGGCAGAGGGCGAAGAGCTATTCTGCGTGAGCTACATCATGCGCTACGCCCGCCGGCTGACCGGTCCCGAGCGCGAGCGACTACAGGATCTGGCCCGGCCGTACCTGCCCCTGGTGGTGCCGCGTGCACAGCATCGGGACGCGCGCCGGCGGGCGCGCGCCGTGCGGACACTAGGGACTCTCGGACTCCCCGACTATGCCGACATCGTCGCTGCCGCCCTCGGTGATGATTCACCCTTGGTTTCCATGGTGGCCGCCCGGGCGTTGGCCGGGAGTAAGGATCCCGATTACGTCGCGCCGGTGCTCGACCACCTCGATCGATTCACGGCGTGGAGTCCAAACTTCCTGGCGTCGATGCTCGCGAGCATCGGTGCCGGCGCAACGCCCGCGCTGCGAGCGGTACTCGCAGACGCCAAGCGCCCACCGGAGGTGCGCGCCGTTGCGGCCACGGCCCTCGGTTACCTCAACGATCTCGCTGGTGGGGACATCGCCGTTCGGGTGCTCGCACAGGCGTCGGACCGGGAGCTGCTGGCAGCGGCACTACGCTTGATCGGCAGAGTGGGGCACCGAGATCATCGCTCGGCCGTGCTGCCGTTTCTCACGGCGTCGGATTTCTACGTGCGGGCCACCGCGGCGAGCGCGCTGGGCAATGTTGGGGACAAAGAAGACCTCGAGCTCCTCCGGATTGCGTGTGAGGACGACTCCCGGTGGGTCGCCATCCACGCCGCCCGTGCCCTGCGTGATGCGGGCGACATCGATGCGTTGCAGCAGTTGGCGGTGTCGGGTGGGCCCCGCGCCACCCTCGCCTTGCAAGTGCTCTCCGAGGTGGGCGGATGACCGGGGTGGTGAGCGTCGTGCTCGTGCTGCTCGCCGCGTTCAACGGTCTCGTGCTCGTGTATTTCGTCGTCCTGAACACGGCGTACCTCCTCACGAGCCTCATCGCGTTCCGGGACATCCGCCGCTACGTCGAGCGTCTCAAGTCGCTCGACTTGGGTGAGTTGCTTTCGTCGGAAGGCATTCCGCCGGTCACAATCATCGCGCCGGCATACAACGAGGAGCCGACGTGTGTCGAGGCCGCACACTCCTTGCTCAGCCTCGAATACCAGCGGTTCGAGATCTTGTTCGTCAACGACGGGTCGCGAGACAACACGCTCTCCCGGATGCAGGAGGCGTTCGACCTCGTCCCCGCCGCGCGCCTGCCGACGGCAGACCTCGCCACCAAGCGGATTCGCAAGGTGTACCAGAGCAAGCGTCATCCCAACCTGTGGGTGATCGACAAGGAGAACGGTGGCAAGGCGGATGCGCTCAATTCCGGTGTGAACCTGTGTGTCACCCCGCTGTTCTGCGCCGTGGACGCCGACAGTTTGCTGGAACGCGACGCACTCACGCGGATCGTCCGGCCGTTCCTGGAGGACCGGCGCACGATCGCCGCAGGAGGGGTGATCCGGATCGTCAACGGATGTACCGTAAGCGAAGCGCGCGTCACCGAAGTGCGGTTCCCGCGGAACTGGTGGGCGCGGTTCCAGGTGCTCGAGTATCTGCGTTCGTTCCTCGCCGGACGCATGGGGTGGTCGGTGCTCGATGCCACCCTGATCATCTCGGGCGCGTTCGGCGTGTTCCGCCGGGAAACCGTGGTGGCGGCGGGCGGGTACGCGTCACCCCAGACGTCCGGCGCAACCGTCGGAGAGGACATGGAGCTCGTGGTTCGTCTCCACCGCTACTGCCGCGAGCACAAGATTCCCTACCGGATCAGTTTCGTTCCCGACCCGGTGGCCTGGACCGAATGCCCGGAGACGCTTCGTGTGCTGGCGCGGCAGCGAGACCGCTGGCAGCGCGGCATGGCCGAGAGCCTGATGCGTCACCGGCGCATGCTGTTCAACCCGCGCTACGGACGAATCGGGTGGTTGGCGTATCCGTACTTCCTGTTTCTAGAAACCCTTGGCCTCCTGGTGGAGATCGTGGGCTACGGCGCCTTTGTGCTGACAATGGCTCTGGGTCTCGTTTCGTACCTGCACGCCGCCGCGTTTCTGATGGCCGCGTTTGTGTTCGGGATGGTGTTGTCCATTGCGGCGGTCGGACTCGAGGAGCTGGGCTTCCGCCGATACCCCCGGGTGTCGGATCTCGTACGGCTCTTCGTGGTGGCCGCCGTCGAGAATTTCGGGTACCGGCAGTTGATTTCACTGTGGCGGCTGCACGGATTGATCTCGGCACTGCGGGGCGTGCAAGGCTGGGGAGAAATGACACGAAAAGGCTTTTCGCCCTCCGGGCCACGCGGACCCGGCAGCGGCCAGGCACCGCTAGACCGTTCACCGTCCACACGGAGGACAGGTGATGGCTGACCGCCCGGCGCACAGCGCGGAGTGGGGTCTGATCTCGAGGGTGAGTCACGAGATCCGTACACCGCTGAACGGACTGGTCGGGCTCGTGGAGCTTCTCCTTGATACCGATCTCTCCGCAGAACAGGAGCGATCCGTCGAGCTCATCCGGGTGTCGGCCGGCTCGTTGCTCACGCTGGTCAACGACATCCTGGACTACACCAAACTCGAGCGCGATCGGATCGAACTGGAGGACGTCGCCTTTGACCTCGGTCAGCTCGTCGATTCCACAGTCCAGTTGCTTCGGGTACGGGCGTTCGAGCGGGGGATCGCGCTGAGTTACGAGATCGCCCCGGAGGTCCCACGGGCCGTCCGCGGCGATCCCAGCCGACTCCGCCAGATCCTCACCAACCTGATCGGAAACGCCATCAAGTTCACGAGTGAGGGGGGCGTCTTCGTGCTCCTCACTACGCAGGCCAGCCGCAGCGCTCGGACGGCGGTGCGCTTCGCGGTGCGCGATACGGGTATCGGCATCCCGACCGACAAGCATGAGGCGATCTTCGAGGAGTTCACGCAGGCCCAAGCCAGTGTGTCGCGGAAGTACGGCGGCACGGGCCTCGGCCTCCCAATCGCTCGCAAGCTGGCACAGCTGATGGGCGGGGATCTCATAATGACGAGCGAGGTGGGGAAAGGAAGCGAGTTTGCGTTCACGGTCGCGCTGAAGCAAATCGACGAGCGAATGCTGGAGGTGGTATCGCCGGCCACTGTCCCACTGGACCGACTCCGCGTGCTCGTGGTGGATGGGAATCCGACGAGCCGTGAGTTCATTCGGCAGACGCTCGGCGAGGCCAGCGTCACGGTGCGCACGGCCTCGAGTTTGGAGGAGGGCTACACGGAACTGCATCGGGCCAGGATCGCCGGTGAGCCCATGCATTTCGCCATCCTCGACGCGTGGTTGGATCGACAGGACGGATTCGAGGTGACCCGCCGCATCCGCAATGACCCCGACCTGTCCGAGACCCGCGTCATGATACTCGCCGCCCGGGGCGAGCGTGGCCACGGTCAGCGGTGCCGGGAAGTGGGTGCTCAAGCCTACTTCACCAAGCCGATATCCGAGAAGGAGCTCTTTGGCGCGATCCGGACGGTGATGGCGGCGAGTCTCGAGGATCTGGTGACGCGCCACTCGATTGCCGAGAGCCGGCGCCGCCTGCGCGTGCTGGTGGCGGACGACAATGAGGTGAATCGCCAGCTCGCGTCGATTGCCCTGACGAAGCGCGGTCACCAAGTCGACCTCGTAGAGCACGGAGGGCGAGCCATCGAAGCGGCTGGGCGGAACCGGTATGATGCGATCCTCATGGATGTCGAGATGCCGGAAGTTGACGGAGTGACCGCAACGGCCCGGCTCCGCGAGATCGAGTCGACAGCCGACACACCGATCATCGCGATGACCGCGCACACCGAGTTCCGTGGATCCGAGGCCTTTTACGGAAGCGGGTTCACGGCCTTTCTGTCCAAGCCGTTTCGGCCCCAGGATCTGGTGCGCGTCGTGGAGGAACTGGGAACGGAGCGAGAGGCCGTGACGATGGCATCGGCAGACCCGACCGCACCCGTCGAGCTACACGAGTTCCGACGGGTGATGCGCGAGGCCGGTATCGAGGATTCGGCGGACAGCATCCTCGGCGTGTTCCTGGCCGATGCACCGGGACGGATGCGCGAGCTCGAGGAGGCGCTCGGGACCGGTAATGCGGTGGCGATCCGGGCGGCGGCTCACGCCTATCGATCGGCTGCTGCGACGGTGCGGGCCGAGAGCCTTGCCGCGTTATTGAGTCATGTGGAATCGGCGGCGACATCCGCGAACCTGGATCACGTGAACGAAGTCCTGCCCCAGCTACGCGGAGAGCACGAGGCGGTGCTCGCTTATCTCCAGGACGTGGATAACCGATAACTGCCCATCACGGGCCGTGCGGGACCTGCGGTCACACCGCAGCACGCGAGTTAGAAGGCCCAACTGCCGGACAGCGTGACGGCCACGTAGCGGTAGCCGGCTCCGCCGGTGGAAAAGCTCTGGAGGCCCGCGTTCGAGTAGAGAGCGGAGATGCCGACCTGCCGGCCGGGGAAGAGGTCGTACGCCGTCTGCAATGAGAGACGGATCGTGGCGTGCGGATCCCACGTCGATGTGATCTGCTCGAGTCCCGGCGCCGCCTCGCCCGTGACGTGCCACGGTCCGCGCAGCGGCCGCCAGCGGGCGATCGCCTCGGCGTGCAGGTACGAGCTGGGATCGAAGTATCCGTCCTGGAGATCCTTCTCGAAACCAAAGCCGCGGACCCGCGCTGCCGCGATCCAGGATGGGGTGAGGCGCCTTGTGCCGGCCACGTAGCCCGCGAGTCGCCTGTTGGCCTCGCTGCCTCGGAAGTCCGCGTACGAGAACCCGCCCTCCAACTGCCACAGGCGCCAGGGTTCCGCGCGGAGGCTCACCCCGCCTTCGGTATACGTCACGCCGCTGTCGATCATGAGCGCCGTGGCGTCGAACGCCGAGTGGGTGAACGTGAGGGCGCCACCGATGGGGTTGCGTGCTGGGCTCGCAACACTCGCGTGCACCGCCGGTTCGGTCACCGCGGCCGTGCCGTTCGATCCGGAGGCACCGACGCCCAGTCCAACCGCCCAGCCCGGCTCGGCGAGATACCGCCCCGTCGCCACGAGCCCCCAGGCCTGGCGGTCTGCCACGATCAACTCGTTCCAGGCAGCGTGCCGGTAATAGCTGTCGAACCCCATCTGAAACCGCGGCACGACGGGATACGTGCCGCGGAGGACGACGGTCGCGATGCGTTGATCGTCCGAGTCGGCTTCGTAGGTGAACGCCGGTCGAACCCAGGGACCGATTGCCGCGGCGATCGAGCGACGCTCCTCGCCGTAGTCGCGCGTCCCACGTTGGTCGGGCGGAATGCGTTGCAAGGTCTCGAGCGCCGCGGCGGGACGCCCCTGCCAGCGAAGCGTTTGCGACAGCCCGATGAGCGTCGTCGGATCCCCCTCCGCCAAGGCGTCCACCGCGCGCCATCGTTCCTCGGCCCCGAGGAGATCACCCTGCCAGCCGGTGATGCGAGCCATCCCCTGGAGGGCCTCGATGTCTGTGGGGTTCGAGGCGATGAGGTCCGCGTAGATCGCGCGGGCCGAATCGAGGTCGTCGAGCCACGCCGTTGTCTGCGCGAGCCCGAGCCGTGCCGGGCGGTCCCCCGGCGATTGGCGCAGCATCGCCTCGTAGGATGCAACGGACTCGCCTAGCCGTCCTGCCCAGGCCAGGACCCTGGCGCGGTCGATCTGGGCTTCGTGGTGTTGCGGGTTGAGCGCAAGGAGGCGCTGAAACAGGGTGAGGCTCGCAGCGTAGTCACCGTCCCACGCCAGCATCAGCGCCGTCCGGTGGAGCGCCAGCGCATCGGTGGAGTCGGTGGCGAGCCGTTCGGCGTAGAGGCGCCGGGCCGTATCGATGTCACCGCTGCTCCAGGCCACGTCGGCGGGGTGCTGGGCCCATCCGGGTGCAGTGATCGCGGTCAGCAGGGCGGCGACCACGCAGGTGAGCCGGAGCCGGCTCATCGCCCCGCCACGCGCTGGTCGAGTTGGGAAAACACTCGCTGCATCGCATCGAACACGGGCCGGCGTCGTGCCCGCCAGCGCGGCACCTCCCACGGTTCCCACCGGAACCGAGCCACCGGTGTGCGTCCAACGGGCCACTGCTGCCACGCTCCGTCGGAGAAGCGAGCGGCGGCGACCACCCCGATCGACTCGATCGGTCGCGGGACGAACCCGTCGGCCGTATCCGCGGTGCTCGAGAGCACCTGTAAGCTGCTTGGATCGGCAACGTTGATCAGTGTCCACGGAATCCGGATCTCCACGGTCCCCGATGCGGAATCTAGCTCCCAGAAGCCGTCAGGCGCCGCCCCGGCCGGCAAGATACTCCGGTCGTATCCCACGGCGGCGTATTCGGTTCCGTCGCGCGCGAACCGTCGCCGGTTGATGATGACGCGTAGCGAGTCGTACCCAGTGTCGTCTCGACGCCTGCCCCGAAGCGGCAGGTTGTAGTGCTGCAGGTATGGCCCGACGAACATCCCTGGCGGCGGGTTCGTGATCGGCGGCACCGTGACCGGATCGGTCACCACCCGCATTCGCTCGATCCTGAACGGGTTGGCATTGGGATCGGCGAGGACGCGTACCTCGCTTGGCGTCGCCACGATGGTGAACTCCACGCCGATTGGCAAGCGGCTGTCGGCCTTTGCCGGCCAGCGGGTGGTGCCGCGCCGGCGGTCCGCGATGTCCAGCCCCACGAAGAGTGTGTCGGGGAGTCCCCGTCCTTGCGGATCGAAGAGCAGATGGAGATACGCCTCGTCAGCGAGGGCGCGGAGGTTGTCTTCGTACACAGCCGGCACGGTCTGCCACATGGTGAGTCGGTCGGCGAGTGTCGATCCGCTAAGCCGCGGCTTCGGCTCGATGGCGATGACGCCGTACTGCTGCTCCGCGTTCAGGCGGCTCAGCCAGAACCGGTTGCGCTCGCGCGGCAGCTCGAAATCGATCACCACCCAGTTCTTCTTGAACCACTCGTCGATCCAGGCGAAGAGCATCCCGCCCGCCATGCCGCTGGCGTGAATGAGCGCTGTGGCCTCCGCGTCGATGCGGGCTTTTTCCGCTTCGGTGTGTCCGCCATGGTGCCAACCGGTGTCGGAGAGATGGGCAATGCCGAGGCTGGCGGGGACGCCGTATTCGGCGATCACCACAGGCATGCCAGCGTGGTGCGCTTTCAGGCGGTGCAGGTACTCTGCGTATCCTCCGCCGACCACCATGAAGTCAGGGTAGTATGGATACGCATGATAGGACGCGAACACGCCGGCCCGATAGGCATCGGTGGCTCGCACGAGACTCGGGTCGATCGACACGAGATCGTTGTCGTACTCCATCGGGATGAAGGTCGTATCTCCACCACGCGCTTTGCGAATCGCGAGCTCCTCGGCAACGCTCGTCTCCGTAGGGTGGGTCAGGGGATCGAGCGTGGGCCAGTTCGTGTAGGCCACTGGTCGCTGATGGCGGTAGGTCTCGCTCTCGTAGGCGATGATCCGTTCGCTGACCTGCGCGAGCCACACATCCATGGCCGTCGCGCTCGCGACGGTGAGATACGTGCCGAGCCATGACGTGCGGTTCGGGTGGGTCAGGTTGAACGTGTCGACCGCAAATGGCTCCCATTCCCTGCCCAGGATGTAGGCCAACGTCCAGCGCGAGACATCCGCAGTGTAAAAGCCCGATGCGTGTCCGCGCCGGGGGAGGATGTCGGCCCTGCCATGGACGAGGTCCACGACGTGCTGCATGGCGTCGGTGAACTGCTCGCTCCAGTCCGGGTCGTCAAAATCGTGGTCCGGGGGCAATTCCGCCCACACTCCGTGCACCAACCACAGTGGTCGGTCACCATGAGTCCGGTTGTGCTCCGCGAGCGCCTCATAGAAGTGCGGCGGGTGGATCGTATAGACCCGAATCGTGTTCGCTCCCATCTCGGCGATGTCGTCGATCCAACCAGCGTAGGTCAGCGAATCCGGAAACTGGCTCGGGAACTTGCCCGGCAACGCAGCGCCGAGGTTCACGCCCTTGATGTAGAACGGACGCCACCGGCCCCGGTGGAAGACCTGAAACCCGTCGCCGCGGGTGCGCGACGTCAGCACGAGCGTGTCCGGCACCACGAGCTGTGGCCAAGCGGGTGGTGTGCCAAGTCCATCGAGCTGTTCGCGCGCCTCCGCGTGATCGGGCACGAGGGTGAGCACCTCGGTGAACAGCCGTCGTGCCTCCGATCCGTTCCCGCGTCGGGTGGCGATCAGCGCGAGCCCTTGGAGGGCATCGACCGTCTGCGGCGCCAGGTCGAGCGCGCGCTCGAACTGCCGCCTGGCCTCGACGAGCCGGCTCGCACGCAGGTAGCCGTACCCGGCACCCACGGTGGCACCGAGATGCACGGGGCATCGCTGGAGCGCGTTCTCGAAGCTCGCGGTGGCGTCGTCGATGCGGTCGTTACGGTACCGATCCCAACCGCGCGCGACCCTGGTGTCTGCAGCCTGCGGACAGGGAGTGTTGTCCTGAGAGGAGCAGGCGGCGGCAACGAGGAACACGGCGAAGGCCGTGGAGCGTAGGGCATTCATCGGGAAGTGCCGAAGCATAGATGTCGGTCCGCTGCTGAGCAATCACCGGCTTGCCCTCCGCGGAGCCTGGCCGTTAGCGTATGGGTTGACGGACGACGCGAGCGCTTGCGCCGCTGCCTTCCCCCCGAGCACGGAGCACCTGGTGAATGAGTTGTCCCTCGTCACGCAGCGGATTCGTCGAGGTGTCGCGGATTCGCGGAGGTGCATCCGGATACTTGCCGTGGCACTCCTCGTTCCGGGAGTGGCCATGTGTCAGAGTTCGAGCATGACCGACCGTGGCCTGACCGCGGTCAACGGCGTTCTGGTAGGTCACGTGACCCTGACCGAGCGCCCCACGGGTTGTACGATCGTCCTGCTTCCACCGGGAACCGTGGGAGGCGTGGATGTCCGGGGTGGTGCGCCAGGGACGCGCGAGACCGATCTCCTCGATCCGGTCAATACCGTCGATGTGGTCCACGCAGTCGTCCTCTCGGGTGGGAGCGCCTTCGGACTCGACGCCGCCTCGGGTGTGGTCCGCTACCTGGAGGAGCAGGGTATCGGGTTCGAGACCGCGGTTGCCCGTGTCCCCATTGTGGTCCAGGCCATTCTCTACGACCTCGCCGTGGGCGGCGATCCCGCGGTGCGTCCCGATGCCGAGTGTGGATATCGTGGGGCGGGTGCGGCAACCGACGCACCGGTCGGTGAGGGGAGCGTGGGTGCTGGAGCCGGAGCGACCGTTGGCAAGATCCGGGGCATGGGCCGCGCCATGCGAGGTGGAGTCGGATCGGCGTCCGTCACGCTTTCCAATGGGCTCACGGTGGCTGCGCTAGTCGCCGTCAACGCCCTGGGTGACGTGATCGACCCAACCACCGGTCGTGTCGTGGCGGGTGTGAGAGCCGAAAACGGATCGACGCTGGCCGATGCCCGGCGCCTGCTGCGTGAAGCCGGTCAGGCATCACCGGGGCCGGGACAGAACACGACCATTGGAGTGGTAGCGACCAACGCGAGACTCACCAAGGCCCAAGTGACCAAGATGGCGCAGATGGCGCACGACGGCATCGCGCGAACGGTCTATCCTGCTCACACGCCGTGGGACGGCGACGCCATCTTCGGTCTCGCCACGGGCAGCTTCGGTGGCGAGCCGGACGTCGGGACGATCGGAGCGCTGGCCGCCGACGTCGTGGCTGAGGCGATCCTGCGGGCCGTTCGGGCCGCCGACGGCCTGCCCGGGATTCCGGCCGTGTCCGATCTGCGCGGAGGCCGATGAGCGTTCAGCTCGTCCTGCTTCTCTCTTATGCCGCGGCGCTGACGCTTCTTGGACTCTGGATCGGACGCCGAGTCTCCACGAGCAGCACGTTCTTCGTCGCCGGTCGACGGCTACCACCGGTACTGCTCTTCGCGACCGTGCTCGCTGCCAACATCGGTGCAGGGTCCACGGTCGGTGCCGCGGGCTTGGGCTATCGCCATGGGCTGAGTGCGTGGTGGTGGGTCGGCTCCGCCGGTATCGGCACCATGCTGCTGGCGTTCTGGGTCGGGCCGCGACTGTGGAGGATCGCCCGAGCGCAGGGCCAGTACACGGTTGGGGACTACCTCGAGCATCGATATGGGCGGTCGGTCCGGGCGGTCATCGCGGTGCTGCTCTGGCTGGGCACGCTCGCGATCCTCGCCGGACAACTCATCGCCGTGGCGTGGGTTCTGGATGTCGTGGCCGGTATCCCCAAGCCGGTGGGGTGTGTGATCGGCGGTGGTGTCATGATCGTGTACTTCACGGCTGGCGGCCTCCTCACGTCCGCGTGGGTCAATCTCGTGGAGTTGGTGGTGTTGTTTCTGGGGTTCGCCTTGGCGCTTCCGTGGGTGCTCGCGGATGTCGGTGGGTGGGGAAGCGTGGTCGCTGCGGCACCGGCCACCGTGCACGATTACTTCGGGTTCTGGGGCGGCGACGGATCGGGGTGGACCTACCTCGCGCTGCTCGTGCCGGCGTTCATCATTTCCCCGGGACTGATCCAGAAGGTGTATGGTGCCCGCGACGAACGGACAGTCAGAGTGGGCGTTGGCGCGAGTGCCGTGGTGCTCATGGTGTTTGCGTTCCTACCGCCCCTCCTGGGGATGATGGCCCGGGTCTATAGTCCCGATCTGGCCAATCCCGAGCTGGCGCTTCCAACCGTGTTGGTGCAAGGCCTTCCGGCTGCCGTCGGCATGCTCGGGCTCGCCGCCGTGTTCTCGGCCGAGATCAGTTCCGCCGACGCGATACTGTTCATGCTTTCCACGTCGCTCTCCGAGGATCTTTACCGCCGGTTTCTCCGACCCGACGCCTCTGATCGCCAGATCCTTCGCGTCGCACGGCTGGCGGCTGTTGCCGGCGGGGGGCTGGGCATCGCGCTCGCGATCGTGTTGCCCTCGGTGATCAGTTCACTGAGCGTCTTCTACTCACTGCTGGGCGTGAGCCTGTTCGTGATCATCATCGCCGGGATTCATACCGCGCGACCGGGCGTGCCGGAGGCGTTGGCTGCGATTGTGGGTGGGGTGAGCGCGTCGATGGCGTTCCGCCTGGCCGGGGTACCCACCTCGGGCCTCTGGAATGCGTATACGCTGGGGCTCGTGGCCTCCGGTGTGGTGTTCCTGGCGGTGGCGTTGGCACGGCGCAGAGCTAGGTAGCATACTCCGGCAGTCATGGGTGGGACGGCCATGCGTCTTGTCTCAAGGAGGTACCGACCTGCGAGACCGTGACTCGGCCGACCGCGTCTATCAACTCAAAGCGTTGCTGTGGTCGCTTCCCGGCGCTTTCATCGGTCTGCTTGTCGGTGTGCTCGTCGCGTCGCGCACGGGAGTGAACTCGGCGCTCGCCGCGCTTGTCGGAGCGGCGGTCGGGGCCGGTGCGACCTTCGGGACGATCCGATTGCTCATGCGGGCTGCCGGTTCGGCAGTGCAGACCGTGTATACCCCGTCCGGCGCGTCGACCCCGATCAAACGCGATTACTCCCTCGCGCAGTCCTTGGCCGCCCGGGGGCGGTACGGCGATGCGGTCGCTGCGTACCAGTCACACGCCGTGGAATTCCCAGACGACCCGGTGCCCCCGCTCCAACTGGCGCGGCTCCTGGGCGGACGTTTGCAGCGTCACGAGGAGGCGGCTGGCTGGCTGCGGCACGCGCGGACCCACTGCACCCTCACGGCCGGCCAGGAACTGATGGTGGCCCAGGAGCTCGTGCGGATCTATGTCGACGAGCTCCAAGCGCCTCGGAGAGCGATGCCCGAACTGTCGCGCATCGTGGCGGGGTTTCCCGATCTCCCGGCGGCGGAGACAGCGCGGCGCGAGCTCGAGGCCATGCGGGAACTGCTCGCACGGGAGCACGATGGGTTGGTCGATTTCACCGCAGCGTATCTCAAGAGGGCCCGTGAAGATCCCGGTGGCCCGTCGGATCGCTGACTCCCCCTACGCAGCGATGGGCTCCAGTCTGGCGGTGAAGTGCCTGAGCACCGGTGCCTCGTACGTGAGGCGCAGGCCGCGAAGGCGATCCCGTTCGGCATGCAGACGACGGCACACATCGACCACGTAGTCCAGGTGGCTCTTCGTGTACACCCGCCGCGGCACGGCGAGCCGCACCAGCTCCAATTCCGGCCAGTTACCGTCGGCGGCGAACATCAGTCCCCCGATCTCGACCCCGCGGATGCCCCCCTCCGCGTACAGCGCGCAGGTCAGCGCCTGGGCAGGGAACTCTTCCTGTGGGATGTGTGAAAGGAACCGCCGCGCGTCCAGATACACGGCGTGTCCGCCAACCGGCACGACGATAGGGATTCCCGCGCTGCGGAGCGCCTCTCCGAAGGCCTGCACCTGTCCAATACGATGCTCGAGGTAGCGCTCGTCGAGCACTTCATCGAGGCCCCGGGCAATCGCGGCCAGGTCGCGACCGGCCAGCCCACCGTAGGTCGGGAACCCCTCGATGAGGATGAGCATGTTGGTGAGCTTGGTGGTGAGATCGTCGTGGTTCAGGGCGAGAAACCCGCCGATGTTCACCAGGCCGTCCTTCTTGGCCGACATCGTGCACCCGTCGGCCAGCTCGAAGAAGCGACGCGAGATCTCCGCAACGCTGTGCTCGAGTCCACTCCGCACCTTGTTGAAGTAGGCGTTCTCCGCAAAGCGGCAGGCGTCGTAGATGAAGGGGATGTGATGCTCGCGGCACCACGCCGACACCTGTCGGGCGTTCTCGAGACTCACCGGCTGTCCGCCGCCGGAGTTGTTGGTGATGGTGAGCATCACCAACGGAATGCGCTCCCGTCCCACGTCCGCGTAGACCGCGTCGAGCTTGGCGAGGTCCATGTTGCCCTTGAACTCCACGTCGGCGGCGGGGTCGTACGCCTCGTCGATCACGCAGTTGACCGCGACGCCGCCGTTGTGCTCCACGTTGGCGCGGGTCGTGTCGAAATGGATGTTGTTGGGAACCCGATCACCGTCGTTGACCAGCACGGTGAAGAGGAGGTTCTCCGCCATCCGACCCTGATGGGTAGGGATCACGTGACGGTAGCCCGTGATGCGTTGTATCGTCTTTTCGAACGTGAAGTAATCCCGGCTGCCCGCGTAGGATTCGTCCCCCGTCATCAGGGCGGCCCACTGCTGGTCCGACATCGCGGACGTGCCGGAATCGGTCAGCAGGTCGATGGTGATAAGACGGGCAGGCAGACCGAACACGTTGTAGCCGGCCTCTTCGAGCGCCGCTTCCCGCTCTTCGCGGGTGGTGAACGGGATCGCCTCGACGGATTTGATCTTGAAAGGTTCCATGGTCGGCGTGCGCTCCACAGTGATGCCGGCTTGGGGTCAGAGTCGCAATCTAGGGTACGCTGTCTGCGGCGGTACGGGTCCATGAACGAACGGCGGGCGCCGACGGCTCTCGATGGCGTCGACGCCCGCAGGTGATTCGGAACTCGTAGAGGGCTGTAGAGCCTGCGCTACTGAGACTTCTGCCGGAGATACTCGAAAAGCGCTCTCGCCTCCGCCTTGGTGGCCCCCATGTTCACCATCGGTGTGCCGTATTCGGCCAGGAGCTTCTTGGCCTCGGCATCGTTCTGCTGCATCGAGTCCGGCCGCACTACCATGGCCACGATCCAGTCGTAGCTCCGCCTCGTGGTGACCCCCTTGAGAGCGGGGCCAATCAACTTGGCGTCGATCTTGTGGCAGCTCGCGCAGCCACGGCTGGTGAAGTACCCCTCACCTTCCGTAGCCAGGGCCTGATCGATCGGACCGGTAGGCTCCTGCGTGGTTGCAGCTGCCGCGGTTGCTGCAGGGGCCGCAGCCACCTGCGAGTCTTGGGCGGGCTGGTCGGCCGTCTCGCCTGCACTGCATCCCATGACCATCGCCAGCACTAACAGCACAGCACCGTTACGGGCTTTCATGTTGTCTCTCGGCTCCTTGTCGTGTTCGAAATTGGAGAAGACGTTCCAACGGGCGCCACGCGTTGTGGGCTCGGCGCCAACGCCTAAACCTGCAATGGGGAACTGCTGATGTGAAGGCATGCGCGGGAAGGCGCCGCCGGCCGGTGGCCGACGGCGCCTCGATCGGCTCACTTGGCGGGTCGGCTCACGCTCCAGACGTACGCGGCCACCGCGCGGACCTGCTTCTCCGAGAGACCACTCCCTCCCTTTGGCGGCATGACCGATCCCGTCGACGACTTGTCGGCGCTCACGCCTTTGAGGATGCTCTCGATGATCGCTTGATGTGACCCGTCGCTGTGGAGCCACTCCGTGTCGGTCAGGTTGGCCCCCAATCCCGGAACGCCCTTGCCCTCCGGACCGTGGCAGGCTTGGCAGAGACCCTGGCCCTTGAAGATCTTCTGACCGTCGGCAACCATCTCCTTGGTGACTCCCTCGGGGAGATCGGTGGCGCCTTGTGCCGCTGCTGACGCCGTGCCGACCGCGAGGAGCGCGCAGACGATGGCGCCCAACCGGGTGAATTGCTGCATGGTGACTCCCTCCAATTGCTGTCCTTATCTTAGAACGCCGTTGTGAGCCCAAGGGTCCATCTCGCCTCCTCGAGCTCCACGTCCCAGGTCCCCTCGGCGAGGATCCGGAAGTTACGGTGGAGCAGATATCCCACGCCAGCGGTAACCGCCTGATACCGCGAGACGTTGCCGGGTGCTCCGAGCCGGACGTCCAGCAGCGGCCGATTGGCATCGATCAAGTTGTAGAGCGCGACCCCGTACCACCGTGAGGCGGCCGGATGCACGATCAACTCGGCAAACCCGCCGTTGGTCGTGGCCCTGGCCTCACCGACGGTAAAGGTCGGGGTGTCGTCTTCCCGGTGGAGGTACTGCACGTTGAGCTCCACAGGCCCGGCGGTGATCGTCGCATCGCCGCCCACCATCCACACCGTGTTCTCCACGAACGGCCCGGCACCGAACGCCGAGCGCTGCTGACCGTAATAGCTGAGCCCCCCGATCCGGAGATGTGGCCCGATGTCTCGCGACACGTGGCCGAACACGTTCTTGATCGGGTCGTTGTCGAACTGACGGTTCGAGTCGGCCTCCCCCCGCCCGTTCCCGTTGAGGATCTCGGCGGTGATCGTGAATCCGGCAAGGTCAGCGACGGCCATGATCCCCCGGTCGTACGTCAGGTCGGTCGGTTGGAGTCCCACACGTGTCCGATAAATCGCGTAGTCCTGAAACTCCAGCCTGAGCTCCCGTTTGAACATGGGATCGGACACCTGGAATTGCCCGACGGAAATATCTACCGGCTGACCGGCAAGGTCGTTCAGCGTGACGAAGGCGTCCTCGACCCCCCCGATCTCCCCGCGCTCGAAGAGGAAGAAGTAGAAATAGTAGGAGAGGTGCTTCGAGATCGTCCCGCCGGAGAGGATCTTCAAGTTGTAAGGGGTCTGCAGGTCGGCCTTGGTCTCCCCGTTCAGGTAGGCGTTCACATAGGCATCCATCCGGATCGCGAGCGGCAGATCGCGGCTCAGCTGCAGCAGTCGGTCTCCAGTGTCGATCGTGTCGCGCGGCGGCTCGTTGGCGGCCATCCGGAACCCGTTTCCTGCGAAGGCTTCACCAAACCCCGACAGTTTTGGGACCGCTGTATGGCAGAGTTGACAGCTTGCGCGGTAGCGACGGGCAAAGGCAGGGATTTCCGATCCGTCCGCGGGTGTGGTGGCGACGGTCGCGGAGAGGATGAGAAGAGCCCCGCCGAGGCAGAGAATGGGACGCATGGATGCACCTCGGAATCGTGGAGGTGGCGCAGATGTCAGGCTGGACTCATGAGTGGGAGGCGGCACTTCGCCTCCTGGGCCGAGTCCGGTCAGCTCTGCGCCCGAGGATGGTGCGTTTTGGTGTCGATGCCGAAGAGGCCGTACAGCGGGCAGTTGTGCGTCAGGGCCGTGCCGCCGAGTGCGAGGGCCACAACGGCTGCTCCGAGTGAGATGATGATCTGCTCGTTGAACAACGCGGCGACGACGAGCAGGATTGCCGCCAGGGTACCGCGGACCCACGCATCCGCCCTTCCGACATTGACTCGCATGGCTGCACCCGTCCCCTGCACCGATACGGGAACATCGGGGCCGCTCCATGAAGCCAGCAATAATGAAATGTGAAGGAGCGCTGAAGCCGTCAGTCGGCGGGTGTCTGTCGTGGGAGCGTCAGGGTGATGCGGAGCCCCCCCAGCGGACTTCGATCGGCCAAGATCTGGCCACCGTGGGCGTGGGCGATTGCCGCCGCCACCGTGAGACCGAGCCCCGCGGCCCCGGTTCGCGTGCGGGCGCTGTCGGTCCGATAGAAATGCTCGAATAAATTGGGCAGGATGTCGTCGGGTATGCCTGGACCACTGTCATCGACCCTGATCCCGACCGTGTCCGCGTTGCCCGTGAGTGTCACGCGGACGTCCGTGCCGGGTGGAGTGTGCTTGACGGTGTTGTCGAGCAAGTGATTCACCGCAATCGACAGGAGCTCGCCGTCCACCGGCGCACTCAGATCGTCGGTTCCAGCCTCGCAGCGGAAGACCCGCTCGGCATCGCGAGCTCGCGTCTTCCTCGTGGCACGCTCGACCAGTGAGCCGACGTCCCGCTCCCCACGCTCGAGCGCCAGTTCCCCGGTCTCCAGTCGTGCGAGGAGGGCCAGCGACTCGCTGATCGACGTGAGGTAGTCGACGTCCTCCAGGACGCTCGCCAGCACGGCGCGGTATTCCTCCGGCTTCCGTTCGCCCCGCAGCGCGACCTCCACTGCTCCGCGCATGGCCGTGAGCGGTGTACGCAAATCGTGCCCCGCGTCGGCGATCATGCGCCGCTGAGCATCATAGGCCCGCTCGAGTCGCTGAAACGCGTCGTTGAGCACCTCCACGAGGCCCGCGAACTCTTCCATGTCGGCATAGGCGGTGATGCGCTGGCGCCCGCTGGGTTGGATGGATCGAGCCTGCTCGGTGATCTCGAGGACCGGGGCCACCGTGGTGGCGGAGAGCCAGTTGGCCCCGATCACCGTCGCCACGACACCGAGCAATACGGTCCCGAGCATGAGGAACAGCACTTCGCGGCTCGCGTCGGCCAGGGGTTGGAGCGATGCGGCGACCTGGAGCACGTCGTTTGCGGGACGCCCGCCCGCCGGGACAGCGAGATAGAAGGAACGGATCCTGCCGTTGCGCCATCGCTGGCCTGCCCACGCCGTGCCCCCGCGACGGGCGCGCTCGAAGCTCGCACGATCTAGCGGCAGGTCGGCCGCCAGAGGCGTGTTGGTCTGCACAATGACCCCTTCGGCGTTTCGCACGACGACAAAGCGATTGACCTCCCGAACGAAGCTCGACCAATCCTCGTGTTCGGGCTGGATCGCGATGGGGAGCCGCGAAGAGATGACAGCGGTCTGCAGGTGTGCCTCCGCAGCGATGTTGCGGTCCAGCGATTCCTGGAGCACCCGACGCGCACCTAGGAACGCCCACAGTGCGATGACGAGGAGGGCCGCACAGATGGTGAGGGAAAACCGCACGGACACCGTGCGGCGCAGGGAGTACATCAGTCTGTGCTGTTCCGCTTCAGGCAGAACCCGACCCCTCGCACCGTCTGGATGAGACCGTCGAACCCGGCCTCGCGCAGCTTGCGTCGCAGGTTGCCGACGTGAACATCGACAACGTTGCTCTCAGGGTCGAAGTGCATGTCCCACACTTTCTCGAGCAGCTCCGTGCGACGGACTACGTCTTCGGGGTGGAGCATGAAATGCTCGAGCAGCTGGAACTCCCGTGGTGTGAGGTCGAGCGCATGTTCGCCCGCCCAGGCGCGGTGCTTGAGTCGATCCATTTCCAGTGGACCGTACGAGAGGCGATCGAGTCGAGCCGCGCCGCCACGCCGCACGAGCGCACGGAGGCGCGCGAGCAACTCGTCGAACTTGAAGGGCTTCGTGAGGTAGTCGTCCGCGCCGGCGTCCAGCCCCCGGACAACGTCCTCGGTCGCATCGCGGGCGGTGAGCATCAGGATGGGCGTGCTCCGCCCCTCACGTCTCAGCTCTGCCGCCACCTGGAGGCCGTTCTTCTTCGGGAGCATGAGGTCGAGCAGAATCGCGTCGTAGTCGTTGATGTGCGCGAAGACGGTGGCCTCCTCACCGTCTTTGGCCACGTCGACGGCGTAGCCCTCTTCTCGGAGACCCATCTCGATGAAGCCTGCGACCTTCCGGTCGTCCTCGACTACAAGGATCCGCATGTGGAAAACCCTAGCCGGCGCGAGGTAAGTGCGTGCTTAAGCGACTGTGAACCACTCTTTATGAAGACGCATCGGCAAATCGTGGGATGTTGAGAGAGAAGTGGGCGCCGTGTCCGAGCTGACTCTCGACCCGAAGATCGCCGCCCAGCAAACGGGCCAGCTTTCGGGACAATGCCAGGCCAAGACCGGTCCCGCGTTCGGTCTGTTTGCCGGCCCGCTCGAAGGCCTCGAAGATGATGGCCTGCTGCTCGGGCGCGATGCCCTCGCCGTGATCCACCACATCGAACCGCATTTCGCCGTTGGACGCCCGGACCTTGACGTCGATCGTGTCGTCCTGGGGGCTGTGCCGCACTGCATTGGTCAACAGGTTGATGAGGATCTGCCGAACCCGCTGAGGATCGGTGCGGCAGTCGATGGTCCCATCGGGGCCGGTCACGCGGACGGCGATGCCTTTCCGCTCCGCCGCCGGTTCGACCGTTGCCACCGATTCCCGCACGATGTTCCAGGCATCGGCATCGATGAGCTTGGGTTCGAGCTTGTCGGCGTCGAGACGGCTCAGATCGAGCAGATCTTCCAGCAGGTTGAGCGCTCGCTCAGCCGATTCCTGGACTTCGATTGCCGCCCGCGGTGTGTCGGGAGCGGTCTTCCGAACCCAGAGCTCGGCCCAGCCGTGAACTGCCGTCAGGGCGTTGCGCAGCTCGTGGTTCGTCATGGCGTAGAATCGCTCGCGTGAGTCGTGCATGCCGCGGAGCTCGGCGAGCAATCGCTCGCGATCCTGATGAAACCGGGCATTCTCCACAGCGACCGCCGCATACGCGGCGAGCATGACCGCGACCTTCTCGTCCTCTTCGCTGAACTCCTCGGCACCGATCTTCTCGGTGAGATACAGGTTGCCGATAGGTCGTTCGCGACCGTGGATGGGCACCCCGAGAAAGGACCGCATGGGGGCATGTTGCTTTGGCATCCCCGTGAACTTCGGATGCTTCGTGAGGTCCTTGAGGCGGATGGGGTGCGGGTCCGTGATGAGGAGACCGAGAATGCCGTGGCCGCTCGGCGGTCCGCCGAGTCGTGACTTCTCGGCGTCACCGATGCCGCTCGTAATGAACCGCTCCAGGTGGTCACCATCCGCGTGCAGCACTCCCAGGGCCGCGAATCGTGACCCGATCACCGCTCGGGCGGACTCGACGACCTCCGTCAGCACGGCATCGAGCTCGTGCACCGAGGCGATGCGGATACCGGCGCGGCAGAGTTGTTCCGCGCGATGCCAGATCTCGCGGCGGCCCATGTCGGCACTCATGATCTCAAGCTAATCCGGCCTCTGATCCTTCTCTAGCCCGTTTGTCGGAGATCCGATCCCTGCGGCCGGGACGCGCGCGCCTTGTCGCCGACCTGGCCGGGTCGGTAATGTGCAGGCGTCTTCGCCGTGATCGGACCGTGGACCCAACCTTGGTCGTGCTCTTCTACTCGTCGCTTGCCGCCGGTATGGCGGCGGTTGGGGTGCTGCCACTCCTCGGCCGGCGAAAGCTTCCACGACACTGGATCGGTTGGTCGAACGCGCTGGCCGGGGGCCTCATGCTCGGTGTGGCCTATGCCCTGCTGGTGAGCGCTCGTGAGCGTGTGCCGCTGAGCGGCGCGCTCGGCGCCCTCCTGGGCATCCTGTTCGTGAATCGAACGCACGCCGCCTCGGGTACCAGTGAACTCGATCTCAATCGGCTGGACGAGACCAGCCCGGATTACGGCTACAAGGTCCTCCTCGTGAACGCGGTGCATTCGGCGGCGGAGGGGGTGGCCATCGGAGCGGCGATGGCGGTGAACCTCTCGTTCGGGGTATTCACCGCGCTCGCCATCGCCGTGCACAATGTACCGGAGGGGACCGTCCTCGCGGCAATCCTCACCTCCCGGAGCGTCCGGCTCCGTGACGCCGCCGGACTGGCCGTCGCGACCAATGTGAGCCAGGTGCTCCTCGCCATCGTGACGTTTGCCCTCATCGCCGCCGCCCCGGGACTCATGCCGTGGGCCTTGGGCTTCGCCGTCGGCTCGCTCATCTACCTCGTGCTCGCCGAGTTGCTGCCCGAGTGCTATCGGGAGGCCGGCAGCACGAGCATCGCGCTCGTCACGCTCGTGGCCATGGGCATGGTCGCTTTGCTCGTGAGCCTCGGTCCCGGGGGCTGAGTGCATCTCGTCATCATCGTCTTCCTCTACGGTCTCGTCACCGCGCTCGCGACGGGGTTGGGGGCGTTGCCCTTTGCGTTCGTGCGCCGGCTCTCCCCGAGGATCACGGCCCAGTCGAATGCCGTGGCGTCGGGGCTGATGCTGGGCGCGAGTTTCGGGCTCGTTGCCGAGGGGACGCAGTACGGGAGCTGGCAGACGATCGGCGGCGGCATGGCTGGGGTGCTCTTCATCCTCGTCACCCACGCGATCCTCAAACGCTACGATCTGGAGTTCGGTGGGAGCCGGGGGGTCGGTGCCCGCCGCGCGGTGCTGCTGATGGTGGTGATGACGGTCCACTCCTTTGCCGAGGGTGTGGCGGTGGGCGTGTCGTTCGGCGGAGGCATGACGCTCGCTTTGGTGATCGTCATCGCCATTGCCGTGCACAACATTCCCGAGGGTCTTGCGATCAGCGCCGTGATGCGACCGCAGGGGACGAGCGTTCTAGGATGCGCAATGTGGAGCGTGATGTCCTCGCTTCCCCAACCCCTGATGGCGGTTCCGGCCTTCCTGTTGGTGGACACGTTCGCGCGGATCCTCCCCTACGGCATCGGATTCGCTGCGGGCGCGATGGTCTTCATGGTGATCGAGGAGCTGCTCCCCGAAGCGTACGGGCAGGATCAGCGGCACGGAGTTGCGGTCACCGTGACGGTGACGCTGCTCGCCATGGTGATTTTCGCGCAGTATCTGTAGCGCTCTTCGGAGTGGGGTGTGACTCGCTGAGCAGAGCAGGTCAGAGACTGCCCTTGGCGACCGCTCGGACAAGGTCGCTCTGCGAGATCACGCCGAGCAGCTCGTCGGTGCTCACCACGAAGAGTCGGTGCACGTCGAGGGTCAGCATCTGCTGAGCGGCACGGCGCACGTCTTCGTCGGGGCCGATGGTCTGCGGAGGTGTGCTCATGAGGTCGCGGACCGGCATTTCCTCGAAGACCTCGCCGCGCTCTCCGGTGCTCGATTGTTCGGCGGTGGCCTGCACCACGTCGCTCGCGGAAAGCACACCGACCAGCCGCCCACGTCTGTCGACGACCGGTACCCCTCGCACCCGCGCGTCAGCGAGCTGAATGATGGCGTCCTTGAGCGAGATGTCCTCGTTCACGACCGCCAAATCGGTCTTCATGAGATCGGCAACCTTCATGTGCTGTACCTCTTTACCTGGAGCTGACCCTGCCGTGCACGGGGATGATGAGGAGCGAGCACGGTAACCGGTTGAGGAGCCGCTCGGTCGTGCTCCCCAACAGCACGCGATCGATCCATCCTTTCCCGTGTGACCCCACCACAACGAGGTCGGCGGACCAGTCCGCCGCGTGGTCGGCGATCGTGCGCGCCGGCGCACCACACTGCACGATGGCCTCGATGGTGCGGTCGACGCCGAGCGCCGCCAGGGATGCCTTCGTCTCGGCTTCGGCCACCTCCAGATGCGCACACTCGTCGGGCTCGATGCCGACATCCGGAATTGACGGGAGCGGCTCGACGACGTGCAACGCGCGAACCGTGGCCCCAAACAGCCCGGCAAAGGACTGGGCCGCCATAATGGTCGCAGCGGCGGCGTCCGACAGATCGGTTGCGACGAGGACGCGTGCGAAGGTGGTCGATTGCGCGGCGGCAACCAGGAGGGGTACGTCGATGGCGCGCACGGCGTGATGGGCCGTGCTGCCCCCAAACCATCGCGTGGGTGCCGAGTGGTGCTTTCCTCCCAACACCAATAGACCTGCGTCGCGTTCCTTGACCGCCTGCGCGAGGATCCACCCCGGATTGCCGATCCGGATCTCCAGTGACTCCATGGCGGCCGGGACGGCGGAGCCAACCACCTCGCCCACCATATCCCTGGCGTTCGCGACCAGACGCTCGCTGATCACACGGTGTTCGGCGGAATCCCGCGCCGCGCGCGCGAGCCCCGACGGCTCGCGGACCGCATGCACCAGATGACAGGGCACACGGGCGGCTTCCGCCACGGCCCACCCGCACGCTGCGGCCAGCCCGCCAGCCGGAGATGCATCAACCCCGACAAGAACCGCATGCCACGTCATAAGAAGCCACTCCAATCGGGCCCGGCAGCGCATCCGTTCGATCGGTCCGGGTCACCCGAGGCGAGAGTATGCCCCGACCCGACCTGCCGTCAAGCGCTCCGGGGCGAAACGGCCCAGGCCTGAAGCGGCATTCAGGCCGATTTCACCCCATTTTCATAGGCTTCTGCGTAAGGTAAGCCGTCATCCTTGATGGGTGGCCACTGCGGGAATGCCCTTTGAGGGAAGGGCCGGCGCTCGCGGCGCCGCCGCAGCCTGAGGGGTTTTGAGGTCGGCCGCAGGCAAGACGAACGGGATCGTCGAGCATGTAATCCGGCAGAAAATCGGCAAAGCCCTGCGCCAGTCCGATTTGTGGCGCTTACAACCAGGCTACGGAGGGAAATCCCTTACCCCCGGTGCACGGGAGGGCACCGGGGGTTTTTTTTGTGCCTGCTAGGGGGCTCGGTCCTCAGGGGGTGAGTTCAACAGTGGCCGCATCTTGGGCGACCCGGGCCGTCCATCCGTATCGGGTCTCGATCGCCGCCGCCAAGGTTTCGGCCGCGGTGGGTTCTCCGTGCACGAGATGGATTCCTTTCGGAGGTCCATCGAACCCCGATAACCACTGTAGTAGTTCTCCCTGATCGGCGTGGGCTGAAAGCCCGTCGAGGGTGTCGACCTGCGCCCGAACAACCACATCCTTTCCATGGATGCGGACTTCGTCGGCTCCTTCCTGGAGACGCCGCCCCCGCGTCCCGGCTGCCTGGAACCCGACCAGCAGTACCGTAGTCCGTCGATCCGACAGGCGAAGCTTCAGGTGATGGAGAATGCGCCCGCCCGTGGCCATGCCGCTTGCGGAGATGATGATGATGGGCCCGCGGAGATCGTTGAGTGCCATCGACTGTTCCTGGGACTTGGCCAAAGTGAAGTGTGACGGATAGAGGGGATGTTGGCCTCGATTCTCGATCCGGCGCATATCGACGTCGTGCTCCGCGGTGTGGCGGAGGTAGGTGTCCGTGACGTCGATGGCCATAGGGCTGTCCACATAGATGGGTAAGCGCGGTATCCGTCCCTCATCCTCGAGCTGGCGCAGCCACCAGAGCAGTTCCTGGGTGCGCCCCACCGCGAACGCGGGGACGAGCAGCGCTCCTCCGCGCTCCGCCGCCGTGCGCACACACGTCGTGAGGTCGTCGGCCACGTTGGGCGAGTGCGTGCGGTTTCCGTACGTGGATTCCAGGAGCAGGTAATCGGCGTGTGGTACGGGCTGTGGGTCGTGGAGGATCGGCCGCCCCCACCTCCCCAGATCACCGGAAAACACGAGATGAAGCGGCGTCTGTCCCGTCGTGCCGTCGAGGACGGTATCGACGGTCGCCGAGCCAAGAATATGTCCGGCGGTGCGGAAGGTGGACTCGATGCCCGGCGTGACGGGAAAGGTCATCCCGAACGGTTGTGGGACGAGCAACTCCAAGGCCGCCTGCGCGTCGGCCATCGTATACAAGGGCAACGCGGGGCGGTGACGCGAATAGCCCAAGTAGTTGGCATGCGCGGCGTGCTTCTCCTGGAGGTACGCGGAATCGGTCAACATGTACTGCAGCAAGTCGGCCGTTGCGTGGGTGCAGTAGACCGGTCCCCGGTATCCCCGTCGGACCACCAACGGCAGATAGCCGCTGTGATCGATGTGGGCGTGGCTCAGGACCAGGGCATCGAGCTTTCTTGGGTCGAAGGCGGGCGCCTCCCAGTTTCGCTCGCGGAGTGCCTTGAGTCCCTGGAAGAGGCCGCAATCGAGGAGCACCTGCCTGCCGTTGGCGCACACCAGGTGCTTGGATCCGGTGACGGTCCCGGCGGCCCCGAGAAACTGGACGGTTTTCGTGACGCGTGCCATATGCCTAGCTTGAGGTATGATGCAAGTTGCCCGAATAGTAGATGATAGCCCCAGGACCCGGAATGGTCGGTGGTGGGTTGGCCACTGCCGGGCTGGGGCCGGCATCACACCGGGGACACCGATGTGGGATCGACTGAGGCATCCAAAGCGATGACGAGGCTCGACGGGCCGGGTTCCGGAGGGGCGACGTTTCTGCAGGCGGCTGATGTGGCCGTTGAGAGCCGCCGCGAGCAGGAGCGCTCATCGAAGGAGGTACACGACGCCCTGCTGGCGCGCCTCCTGGCCGAGAGCCCCACCGCCGAGGTGATGCACGTGGTATTCGCGGCGCTCATGGGGGTGCTCTTCTGGCCCCATGTCGCGCGCGTTGCGCTCCTTCTGTGGCTCGTGGCCATCGTGGCGGCGACGGCCACTAGGCTCTTCATTCGGCACCGACTGGCAGCGACACAGGCGGAGTACTCCTATGCCATCCGGATGCTCCGGGCCATCATCGTAGTCACCGGTCTGGCCTGGGCCGTCGGACCTGCCGTTGTCGTCGTCGACCTGCCGTTCGAGTATCTCGCCCTTCTCATGGTGGTGTTTGCCGGGTTCGTGGCAGGCGCAACGAATACGCTCGTGGCCGATGCCCGGAGCTTTTACGGCCTGACCGCCGCGTTGATGGGGCCGCTCGCGCTCAGCATCCTCGCGGCCGGGAACATGCGACTCCAAGTGATCGCATTCCTGCTGGTCGTCCTGTTTGGCGGGACGATGACCACCATGTTCCACCGGGCACACCGCCAACTGGTGGCGTACTTGCAGGCGGCCGCTGAGCTCGCATCGAGCGAGGCGGCGGCCCGGCAGGAGCGCAGTTTCCTGGAGGCTCTCCTCGCCAGCGCCCCCACCGCGTTCGTCGCCATGGCTTCCGATGGGACCGTCCTGGGCACGAATCCGGCATTCGAGCGCCTCTTTGGGTACCCGCCGGAGGATGCCGTGGGAGGCCAGCTGAACGACCTCCTGGTCCCAGCGGGCGATCTGCAGGTGGCCCGCGCACTCGAAAACCGCGTAGCTGCCGGGGAGACGGTCATTGCGGAGGTGCAGCGCCGGCGCAAAGACGGGTCGCTGGTCTGGGTGCGGGTGGCCGCCGCGCCCGTTCGTGAGGCCGTCGGGCGCGGTACGTGGTTCGTCCTCTACGACGACATCTCGGCGATGAAGCGCGCCGAGGCTGGCATGCGTGAGGCGGAGCAGCAGTACCGCGAGTTGGTCGAGTCGGCTTCGGACCTGGTGTGGCAGGTCGATGGTCAGGGTAAGTGGACGTTCCTCAACACGGCGTCGGAGCGGGTGTACGGGCGGGAGCCTGTGTCGATGGTCGGACGTCCGTTCGCCGAGGTGGTCGATCCGGACTATCTGGACCAGGATCTCGCGGCCTTCGGCACGGTGCTGCGCGGAGAGGAGCTCCGTGACTACGAGACGATTCACCGCCACGCCGACGGGTCGGTTCGCCACCTGAGCTATGCCGCACGCCCCGTGCGCGATGCGTCAGGGGCAGTCATCGGGGCCCGCGGGATGGCCAGGGACGTGACCGACCGAGCGGCCACGCGGACGGCTTTGGAGGAGGCGCGTGAGATGGCGGAGAACGCGGCCGCGGCCAAGGCGGCGTTTCTTGCCAACATGAGTCACGAGATCCGCACTCCCATGAACGGGGTCATGGGGATGACCGACCTGCTCCTCGATACGGAACTCACCCCGGAGCAGCGCCAATCAGCCGAGCTGATCCGGACGTCCGCGGAATCGCTGCTTCACGTCATCGACGAGATCCTCGACTTCTCGAAGATCGAAGCAGGCCATGTGACCTTGGAGGAGATCAGCCTCGACCTTCACGCCCTGTTGGATTCGGTGGTGCGGTTGCTCGCGATGCGGGCGTTCGAGAAAGGCGTCGAGCTGATCCTCGACCTGTCACCGGCGGTGCCCCGCACGGTATGCTCCGATCCCAGCCGGATTCGTCAGGTGCTCACCAACCTGATCGGCAACGCGATCAAGTTCACGAGCCAGGGCGAGATCGTGGTCACGGTCAGCGCGGCACCGGCCTCGGATGGTGAGCGAGAGATCCGGTTTTCGGTGCGGGACAGCGGGATCGGCATCCCCCAGGACAAGCTCGAGGCGATCTTCGAGGAGTTCACGCAGGCCGACGTGTCGACCACCCGTCGCTACGGGGGCACTGGGCTCGGTCTGGCCATCTCGCGTCGCCTCGTTCACTTCATGGGTGGCGAGCTCATGGCGCGGAGCGACGACAGTCGCGGAAGCGAGTTCTGGTTCACGCTCTCGCTCCCGCAGGTGCCCGATCAGGAGACGCCTACCGTGCATCGCGATCGAGCGGTGATTCGCGGCGCGCGAGTGCTCGTGGTGGACGACAACGCCACCAATCGGCGAATCCTCCGGAGGATGCTCGAAGCGGCGGAGGCCGTCGTCCATGAGGAGGAGTTGGCCGACGACGCACTGGCCGCCCTACGTCAGGCGACGAGGCAGGAGACGCCATACGCACTGGCCGTAATCGATGCCTACATGCCCGTGCGGGATGGCTTTCAGCTCGCGGAACTCATCCGCGAAGATGCGGCGCTCGGGGACACCCGCCTGATGATGCTCACCTCGGCGGGGCGCCGGGGTGACGCGGAACGATGCCGGGAGCGCGGCATCCGGGGCTACATCACGAAGCCAGTCTCCGGATCGGATTTGATCGAGGCGGCGGCGGTGGTCCTCTCGGGGAAGGGAACGATCGATGAGGGCGCGCAGCTCGTGACGCGCTACACCATCGAGGAGGCCCGCCGGCGTCTGCGCATCCTGCTAGCCGAGGACAACCCGGTCAATCAGGAGGTCGCCGCCAGGATGCTGCGGCGCCGTGGACACGATGTCGACGTGGTGGAGAACGGGCGCCAGGCGGTCGACGCAGTGGGCCGCGAGGAGTATGACGTGGTGCTCATGGACCTCCAGATGCCGGAGCTGGATGGACTGTCAGCTGCCCGCGAGATCCGCGCACTCCCTACCGGTGGAGCGGTTCCCATCATCGCCCTGTCCGCACACGCTCTCGAAGAAGAACAGGGACGTGCCCGTGCGGCCGGGATGACCGATTACCTCGTCAAGCCCTTTAAGCCGCACGATCTGTTTGCTCTCGTCGAGGGCTGGGAGCAGACCGCCGAAGGGGAATCCGAGGTGCTGCCAGCTGACTCGACCCGCCCCGCCGTCGACCTCGCGGCGTTTCAGGATACCATGCGCGAGGCCGGGGCGGCCGACGCCGTCGACGAAATGCTGGAGCTCTTCCTTGCTGATGCGCCGCAGCGAATGGCGACGCTGGAGCGCGCCGCCGCCATGGATGACGTCGAGGGCGTGACCCAGGCTGCCCACGCCTACAAATCGGCGGCCGGTACTATCCGAGCGACCCTGTTACACGAACTGTTGGGAGCGCTCGAAAAGGAGAGCCGTGAGGAGAACGCCGGGCGTGTTGCGGATCTGCTCATACGGGTACGAGAAGAGCACGCCTCGGTGATGCTGTACTTGCTGTCCGCACTCGGGGAAACAGCAGGCTCGGCCTGAGGCCAGCGGACCGTCGCCCCCCTCGCCACCGCGTCTCAGGGTGCGCGCGCCTGCATCGTTGCCCTCATCTTCCGCAGGGCCCTACGTTGGTATGATCTCGGGTGTGCGCAGGTCCGCCGGTAACTGGGGGTTTTCGGAATGAGATGGTCCTGGAAGCTCGGTCGAGTGTCGGGCATTCGCATCCAAGTACACTGGACGTTTCTCATCCTCATCGCCTGGGTGATCGTCGTACATGTCGCTCGCGGGGCCAACCTGCCGGCGATCGTCGGAGGCGTGCTGCTGGTGCTGGCGGTCTTCGCCTGCGTCATTCTGCATGAGTTGGGTCACGCGCTCACAGCGCGACGGTTCGGGATCAGCACCCGCGACATCACGCTGTTGCCGATCGGTGGCGTCGCGCGGCTGGAGCGAATGCCGACGGAACCCCGGCAGGAGCTGTTGGTGGCGGCGGCGGGCCCCGCGGTGAACGTTGCGATCGCCGCGCTCCTGTTTCTGGGGTTGGCACTGGGGGGCGCCCTCCGACCGGTGCAGGAGATCGCCGTGGTCGGCGGCAACCTGCCGTCGCAGCTCCTCTGGGTGAACGTCATGCTCGTGGGGTTCAATCTCCTACCCGCGTTCCCCATGGACGGCGGGCGAATTCTGCGCGCGTTGCTGGCCTACCGACTCGACTATGCGCGGTCCACTCGGGTGGCGGCGACGGTCGGCCAGGGCATGGCGATCGTCTTTGGGTTCCTCGGCCTGATCGGTCCCAATCCTTTCCTCGTGTTCATCGCGATCTTCGTGTATCTGGGCGCTCAGGCCGAGTCGCGGCAGGTCCAGATGCGGACGGCCTTGGATGGCGTGACCGTGGGCGACGCTATGATGACCCGGTACCGGGTTCTCGAGGGAGACAACACCCTGGGGCAGGCCATCGAGGCTCTGCTCGCGGGAGCGCAGCAGGACTTCCCGGTCATCGAGGGCGACCGCATTGTGGGGTTGCTGACCCGAGCGACGCTCGTCGCGGCCGTCAAGGACAAGGGCCCTGGCACGCCCGTCGGCGACGTGGTGGAGCCGAATTGCCCGGTCGCGAGCGAGGACGACGAGCTCCGCGGAGTCCTGTCGCGCATGCGAGAGGCCAAGTGCCAGAGTGTTCCGGTGCTGCGGGGCAACACTCTGGTCGGATTGCTCACGCTGGAAAACGTCGGCGAGTTGCTCATGATCGGGTCCGATTTACGGGACGCGGCACGCCGAATCTACGCCGCAGGTGGCTCCTCGACACGAACGACAGACTGAGATTGGGACGTAGCATGTTCTTCAACCACAGGCGCATGACATGAAGTCCTCCTCCTCATTGTGGCGACTGCTCGGGCCGAGACGGTTCGAGGATCCCGAGAAGACACGCAGTGCGTGGCTGATGCATTGGGTGCTTCTGGGGACGGCGGCCGTGCTCTTGCCGTTGTTTCCGCTCACGCCGCTGATGACGGATCGACCGGGTCCGGTCTGGGCGCTGCACTCGACCCTCCTCGCCACGACACTTGTCGCTCTGTGGCTGGTACGACGCGGTGCGCTTCGCGGTGTGAGCATCGGGTTCACCAGCGTGGCTTGGATCATCATCACCGTCGGGGCCGCGCTGTTCGGTGGCATCCGGGCTCCGGCCGTGCTGAGCTATCCGGTCGTGGTGGTGGCGGCGGGATACCTGGTGGGGCGCCGTGCGGCGGTCGTCTTTGCCGTTCTCGGAGCCCTCGCTGCCCTGGGCTTCGTGTGGGGTGATAGTGCCGGGGTCCTGCCCGAGGTGGCTGTCACCCAAGGACGGCTTTGGATGGGGGTGGCGGGGTCCTTGGCGGCCGTCACGCTGTTCGTGGAGGTTGGCGTCTCCGCAAACGAGCAACGGCGGCGCTACGCTGAGCAACTGAGGATGACGCTGGAGGCTGCCCGGGTCGGGACCTGGGAACTCGATCTTGAGAGTGATGCGATGCGGTGGGGAGAGGGTGCGGAGCGGGTCTTCGGCCTCGACTCGGGTCGCGTCGCCGGGGCGTTCGATGTGTACCTCGGTCTCGTGCCAGCGGAGGATCGTGAGGCGGTCCACGATGCGTGGCGCAGGGCGCGGAGCGGCGAGGCCGCGCTCGTCATCGATCACCGCATCGCGACGAGAGATGGGTCGGTTCGGTGGCTCGCAGTTCGGGGCCGCCCAACCGGCCGTGACAATGGGAGGGTGGTGCGTCTTGCCGGCACCGTGATGGATGTGACAGCCAGCCGAATGAACGAAGAAGCCTTGCGGCAAAGCGAGCGGCGGCTCGCGGAGGCGCAGCGGCTCGCATCGCTCGCCAGTTGGGAATGGGACGCCGCGAGCGGCACGGTGGTTTGGTCGGAGCAGATGTATCGCTTTGTCGGTGTCCCGGAAGACACGCGGCCATCGCACGCGCACTTTCTGGAGACGTTTCATCCCGACGACCGAGAACATGTGGAGCGGCTCATCGAGCGAGCCGAACGTACCGGGCAACCGTTCGAGTTCGAGCACCGACTCCTCCACGCGGACGGCTCGGTACAGCACGTGTTGGGTCGTGGGGAGGCCGTCATGGGGCCCGACGGCCAGGTCCGCGGTCTGCGAGGGTCGATCCAGGACGTGACGGACCGCAAGCGCGCAGAGAGCGCTCTCCGCGAGAGCGAGGAGAAGTACCGGATCCTGTTCGAGCACTCGCCGGTAGGGATCGGCATCGCGGATACCGAAGGGCATCTCCTGGCGTTCAACCCAGCGATGCTCGAGCCGGGTGGCTACGGGACGGATGACATCGAGCAGATGGAGACCGTCGCCGACCTGTACTACGATCCCGCCGATCGAGAGCGCGTCTTCCATGCGCTCGCAGAGGGAGGTGCAGTCCGCCAGCATGAAGTGCGCTTCAAGCGGAGGCGGGGAGGGTTCTACGACAGCTTAATGAACATCCAGCCCGTGCTCTTCAACGGCCAGCCCGCGCTGCTCTCGATCGTTCAGGACATCTCGAGCCGGAAACGTACCGAAGCCGCACTGCAGGATCGGGAGGAGCGCCTCCGACAGGCACTGGCAGCGGCGCAGGCGGGCGCATGGCACTGGGACATGCAAACCAACGCCGTATCGTGGTCGGAAGAGAACTACCGCTTGTTGGGATTCGAGCCGGACTCGGTGGAGCCCAGCTATACACGGTGGCTCGAGAGCGTCCACCCGGCCGACCGCGCCGCGGCGCAACGAGACGTCGAGGATGCCGTCGCCGGGAGGCGCGACCTCGACACCGACTACCGCGTGCGGTGGCCCGACGGCACCGTCCGTTGGTTGAGAGACAGGGGGCGCATCCGGTGTGACGATGACGGGAAGCCCATCGCCATGTACGGCATCCAGATCGACGTGACCGATCGCAAGCAGGCGGAACTCCGGTTGCGCGAGAGTGAGGAGCAGTTTCGCATGGTGCTCGCGCAGATTGACGAGGTGGTCTACGCAGTCGACATCGACCCCGCACAGCCCATGGCCGGCACCGTGACGTTCGTCTCCGACCGGACGCAGCAGATTCTGGGGTATACCAGTGAGGATTTCGTGCGCAACCCCGAGCTCTGGGGTCAGGCCGTTCATCCTCACGATCGAGAGCGAGTCGCGGAGACCACGATGCGGGTCCTGGAGAGCGGCGAGGGAGTGACCCGGGAATACCGTCTGCGGCAGCGTGACTCGGGAGAGTATCGGTGGATGGAAGACCGAGTGGTGCCCCAGATGGACGCTGACGGGCGAGTCACCCGCATGTTCGGGGTAGCACGTGACGTCACCGAGCGCATGGAGACCCTCACAGCGCTCCGCGAGAGCGAGGGACGGCATCGTCGTCTGTTCGAGACCATGACACAAGGCGTTACGTATCAGGATGGGAAGGGCGTGATCGTGGACGTCAATCCGGCCGCTGAGCGCATTCTCGGCCTCACGCTGGCGGAGATGGAAGGTCGAACCTTTGCCGATCCCCGTTGGCGATCGGTGCGTGAGGATGGTTCGCCGTTCCCGGCCGACGAGCATCCATCCATGGTGGCGCTGCGCACCGGAATGGCTGTCCGCAACGTGATCATGGGCGTCTACCATCCCAGGAGCGAGCGACAGCGCTGGATCGACATCAACGCGGTGCCGGAGTTTCGCGTGGGCGAGACGGAACCGTACCGGGCGTACACGACGTTCTACGACATCACCGCGCGCAAACAGGCCGAGGAAGCGCTGCAGGCGTCGCAGGAGCGCCTTCGCAAGGCCTTCGGGCTCAGCCCCGACGCGATCGCCATCACTCGAGCGACCGATGGCCGGATCGTCGAGATCAACGAGGCGTTCACCAAGCTGTCTGGCTATTCCCGAGAGGAGGCCGTGGGGCATTCTGCAGCGGACCTCGGTTTTTGGGGAGACGAGGGGGAGCGCGAAGCCTGGTTGAACGCACTGCGGCAGTCGGGGCGCATGCGGCGGGTCGACCGCCAGGTGCGAGACCGCCTTGGCGGCATCCACGATGTGCAGCTCTCTACGGAGTTCATCGAGCTCGACGGTGAGCGTCACATGCTGTGGTTCGCGACCGACGTTACCGAGCGGAAGCGGGCAGAGGAGGCCGTCCGCCGGTCCCGAGAGCAACTTCGTCAACTCGCGGCACGGCTCCAAGCGGTTCGTGAGGAGGAGCGGACAGCCATCGCACGGGAGATCCACGACGAGCTCGGCCAGGCGTTGACCGGCATCAAGATGGATCTGACCTGGCTCATTGGACGGTTTCCCAAGCACTGGAAAGCGGTGCGAGCGCGTGGACAGGTGCTCACGACGTTGGTGGACGAGACCATCGATGTGGTGCGTGACCTGTCATCTCGGCTCCGACCGTCGGTGCTGGATGATCTTGGCCTCTCGGCGGCTGTCGAGTGGCAGGCGGCCGATTTCCAGCGTCGCGCTGGCAGTGGGGTCCAGGTGGTGGCACACGTCGAGGAGGTCGAGATCAACCGGGACGGCGCCACCGCCCTCTTCCGCATCTTGCAGGAGGCGCTCACCAACGTCATCCGGCATTCGCAGGCATCCCAGGTCGTCGTGGATCTGCGGACCAGCGACCGGGCCATGGTGCTCGAGGTGCACGACAACGGGCAGGGCATCGCAGCACTGAACCTCGACGGGACTCGGTCACTCGGTCTCATCGGCATGCGAGAGCGAGCCGCAGCGCTCGATGGCACACTGGACATCGAGTCCAGCGACGGGGCCGGAACGATCGTGCGGGCGAGTCTACCCCTGTCACGCGTCGGGCGAGAAAAGGGGTCCCCGTGATTCGTCTGGTGATTGCCGACGATCATCCGATCGTTCGCGAGGGATTGCATCGCATCGTCGCGGAGCATCCCGACATGACCGTCGTGGGCGAAGCGGCTGACGGCGATCGCCTTCAGGAACTCCTGCAGGACGTGACAGCAGACGTCCTTTTGCTGGACATCTCCATGCCCGGCCTGCCGTTTCTCGAGATGATGCAGCGTCTGCGCTCGACGTATCCGCGCTTGCGAGTGCTTGTCGTGAGCGCGCACCCCGAAGACCAGTACGCGCTGCGATCGTTTCGGGCCGGAGCCGCCGGCTATCTGACGAAGAACCACACGCCCGGCGAGTTGGCGGAAGCCATTCGGCGTGTCCACCAGGGTGCACGGTACGTGACCTCGACGCTGGCTGAAGCCTTGGCCTTCGAGCTCGATCCGGAGTACGATCGGCCCCTGCACGATCGGCTATCGGAGCGGGAGTATCAGGTTCTCGTGAGTCTCGGCGCCGGTACGAGCCTCAAGGAAATCGCGGCCGAGATGTCCTTGAGTCCGAAGACGGTGAGCACGTACCGGGCACGGGTCCTGAACAAGCTCGGGTTGAAGACCACCGCGGAACTGATTCGCTATGCCATCGAGCAGGGACTGACGGCCTGACCGGCTAACGCTCGCCATGTAAGACATTCCCTACACGCGTCGGACTCGACCGACCGGGTCCGCTCCCCTCTTCGTACGACCTCACCCGTCCCGAGCTTACTGCGCGCTGTCCCGCCCGCAGGCTATCGTCCCATGAGGAGGATACCATGGCACTTGGGTGGGAAAAACCATATGGCAACAGCAATAGGTGGGCGAGTGCTGAGCGTGCTGATCGTCGATGACTCGGATGTCATCCGGCAGCGACTGGTGGCGATGCTCGCCGAGGTCGAGGCCGTGAACGTCGTCGGCGAGGCATCGGACGGTGAGACGGGGTTGGTGGTGGCACAGGAGACGAAGCCTGATGTCGTCATCTTAGACATCCGCATGCCCGGACTGAGCGGCATCACGGTTCTGCAGCGCCTGCAGGAGTTCGATTCGCCGCCCAAGGTGATGGTCCTGACGAACTTTCCCTATGCAGCCTACCGCACACGCTGTCGCGCCCTCGGCGCAGCGTACTTCTTCGACAAGTCCACCGAATTCGAGGCCGCCCTCGCGGCTCTGCTGGTGATGGCCGCCGAATCGCGGTAGGGAGGCGGAGTGGAGACACGCACCCCGTGAGCGCGGCCGATCTGGGAGCGGTGCTAGCCGCAGCGGTGCCGATGCTGGCGTGGTGGCGACGCAGGCCAACCCACAAGACGGTACCTGACCGGCCGGATCGACAGCTAGACTGGCAGGCCGTCGTCGAACTCGCGCTCGACCGAGATATCGTCGTGATGCTCGACGAGGCTGGCTGCGTCACGTACGTCAGCCCGGCGATCACGGCGGTGTTGGGTTACCCACAGAGCGCAGTTGTCGGCCAGAGCGTCTTCGATCTGGTGCATCCGACCGATCTTCCTCGAGCCAAGCAGGCGTTTGCGGAGGGGCTCGAACAGACGGGCTCGGCTCCGCCGCGCGAACTCCGCGTGCGGCACGCCGACGGCTCCTGGCGAGAGGTCGAGGTGCTCGGCAACAACCGGCTCGCCGACCCCGCGTTCGGTTGCATCATGCTCGCCGTCCGGGATATCACCGAGCGCCCGCGGTCGGCCGAAGAGCTGCGCAGGGTGTGGAGCCAAACGCAGCAGTATCTCGACCTCGCCGAAGTCATCTTCGTAGGACTAGACCGTCAGGGGAAGGTGGCACTGGTCAACCGCAAAGGCCTCGGGCTTCTCGGCTACGAGCGCGAGTCGGCCATCGTGGGGAAACCCTGGTTCGAGACCTGTCTGCCGCAGGACGAAGTGGAAACCGTTCGGTCGGTGTTCGAGGCGGCGATGTCGGGAGATGGTGGCCTGCCGGAGTACTACGAGAACGCGATCCTGACCCGCAGCGGCGCCCGCCGCCTCATCGCGTGGCATAACGTCGTCCTGCGGCACAGCAATGGGGTCCCGATGGGGACGCTCTCGTCCGGCGAAGACATCACCGAGCGCCGAGGGGCTGAGCAGGCGCTCAAAGAGAGTCAGGATCGATTTCGAGCCGTATTCGAGGGAGCTGGGATCGGCGTGACCATCGTCGATCCCGAGAACATGTTCGTGAGCTGCAACGAGGCGATCGAACGGTTTCTCGGATATTCGCGGGATGAACTCTTCGCGATGACCCTCGCCGACGTCAGTCATCCCAAGGACTACGCCGAAGTGCTCGAGCTCAAGCGACGGATGATCGAGACAGGACAGCCCGTGGGTGTGCTCGAGAATCGGTACCTACGCAAGGACGGGTCACTGGTCTGGGGGCGACTGACCCTTTCCCTCTTGCTCGACGAGCAGGGTAATCTGCAATTCGTCGTGGCCATGGTGGAGGACATCACCAGACGGCGACAGTCAGAAGCAAAGATGCGCCTCTCCGACAGCATCTTGCAGTCGGTAGGAAATCTCGTGGTGGTGGCTGACGATACCGGGGAGATTCGGTACGTCAGTCCGTCGGTGCGACGGATTCTCGGCCTGGATCCACACGAGTGCTTGGAAGATGGGTGGTGGCGTCTGACAGTGAGCGACCCACAAGAACGAGAGCGGGAGCAAACCCTCGTGGCGTCGAAGGCTGCGGGCCGCGAGCCACTCGGAGACCGTCCGTACGAGCGGGTCGTGGTGGATGTTCGAGGGCAGCAACGGCGCCTGGAATGGACCGACAGCCAAGGTCCGTACAATCTCCTCATCAGGGTGGCACACGATGTGACCGAGCGGAAGGCGGCGGAGGAAGCACTGCGGGAGCGGGAGGACCGGTTCCGGGCCGTGGCGGAATCGGCCGTCGATTCCATCCTCGTCGCGGACGCGCAGGGACGCATCGTGTTCTGCAACCATGCGGCGGAGCAGGTCTTTGGCTACTCCCGCGCCGAGATGCACCTGCTGCCGATCGCGAAGCTCATCCCGGATCCATCTAGTAAGCCGACCGAGAGCGACCCCGAGGCCCCCGAGCAACCTGTGGCGCCGATGGATCTCTCGGGGAGCATCATCGAGGCGGTGGGACGGCGACGCGACGGGTCGACGCTCCCCGTGGAGATATCGGTAGGATCGTGGGAGGTGCAGGGACAGCAGTTCTTCAGTTGGGTCATTCGTGACATCACCGAGCGCAAGAAGGCGGAGGCCGCGCTCAAGCAGTCGGCGTCGAGCCTGCGAGCCCTGATCGATCATGCGCTCTACGGCATCTATCGCTCGAGTCCCGAAGGGAGGTTCCTCGCGGCCAATCCAGCGCTGGTGGAGATGCTCGGCTACGACGACGAGGCAGAGGTCCTGAAGCTCGACTTGGCCAAAGAGGTCTATGCCCGGGCAGCCGAGCGCGCCAGGCTCGTCAAGGAGTTCTCGGGTGCCGATCGCATCGACGGCGTGGAGGCGACGTGGCGGCGCAAGGACGGGAGCCTGTTCGCGGTGCGGCTCAGCGGCCGGCCGGTCCACGACACGAACGGTCGGGCGCAGTACTTCGAGATGGTGGCCGAGGACATCACCGAGCGTCGGGCTCTGGAGAGCCAACTGCGGCACGCGCAAAAAATGGAGGCCGTTGGCCAGCTCACTGCCGGTATCGCACACGACTTTAACAACATCCTCACTGCCATTCTGGCCAATACGGAGCTGCTGCAGGAATCGTTGCCGCCGGAGCAGACCGAGGTGCTCCAGGACGTCGACGAGATCGGCAAGGCCGCGCGACGCGCCACCGACATGATCAAGCAACTCATGACGTTCGGCCGTCGCGAACAGCTCGACCGGTCACCGCTGGACCTGAGCCAATTCGTCCGGCAGGTGTCGACCATGCTCCGTCGCCTGCTTCCCGAGAACATCGAGATTCGCTTGGAGACCGGGAACGCCGGATTCGCCCATGCCAATCCCAGTGCGATGGAGCAGATCCTGCTCAATCTCGCGACGAATGCGCGCGATGCGATGCCGGCAGGTGGCGTGCTCCGGATCGAGACGCGCCACGCCGCCCTCGACGAGCAGTATCGGACGACGCACGGGTGGGGGGTCCCAGGCGAGTACGAATGCCTGTCGGTGAGCGACACGGGGACCGGGATGGATGCCCGCACGCGTGAGCGGATCTTCGAGCCGTTCTTCACGACGAAACCCCAGGGGCAAGGGACGGGCCTTGGCCTCGCCATGGTCTATGGACTAGTGAAGCAGCACGCCGGCTACATCAACGTGTACAGCGAGCCCGCGCTCGGCACGACCTTCAGGATCTACGTGCCGACATCGACCGAAGAGCAGGTGCTCCCGGAGCCCGCGGTGTCCGAGGACATGCCCACCGGCACAGAGACCATCCTGGTGGTGGAGGATGAGGCGGCCATCCGGCGGTCGGTGCAGCGAATCCTGGAACGGCAGGGATACCGGGTGCTCACGGCGGAAAACGGCCAACAGGCGATGGAGTTCCTGCGCGATCACGGGCCGAGTCTCGACCTCGTCATCACCGACCTCGTCATGCCCAAGCTCAGTGGCATGCAGCTGTTCGAAGCTGCCCAAACGCGGGGCTACGCCGTGAAGTTCCTCTTTACGAGCGGGTACTCCGAAGTAGACGTTTCCAAGGCGCGACCGGAAGGTCGAGACGTGCCGTTTCTTCGGAAACCGTGGACGGTGGCGGAGTTGTTGGGCAAGGTCCGTGAGGCGATTGACCAGCCGCTCGGGAGTGCGGAAGGTCGAGCCTGATTGGCGCTATTGCCTGCGTTTGCCACCGCAGCCGTCCGCTCAATCCCAGCACTTCCGAGACCAAGAACGGGACCGCGTGCGATGGTTCCGATCGAGGATGCTAGGAAAAGGGGATTCCGGGGGAGATCAGTCCTCGGCCGGGGCCAGACTCACGAGGATCTGCCCCGGCTTGGGCGCGGCAGGCGAGCGGGCCGTGAGGACGACGACGTCGCCGGATTCCTTGAGGACAAACATGGGGATGGCGTCGTTACCGCTTCGCGCGAGGAACGCCGTGAAATCGAATTCCGGCGTCAGATGCGTTCGCTTGACGACCGCCCCCGACTCGAAACGCCGTGTGATCTCGCCGTGCGTCGCGTCGGGCCCGAAGAGGAATCGGCCCCGGAGATGCTCGGGGATACCGCGTTGGCGGCGCTCCCGCGCGGTGGCATCGGGTGGCAGCTGATACATCTGCGACCGATCGAACAGATCCTCGAAGTGAAGCGTGGCGAGGGCATTAACCTCGTCGTTGGGCGTGACGGCCAGGAACCGGCCCACGCCGTCCAGCTTACGCTCGATTTCCTCGAGCCCCCCCTCTGTGAGCACGTTGCTGTAGAGGGCTTCGAGCCCCTCGCGACGGGCGGCCGCGACGTTGGCCCAATTGGAGTCGGCAAGCACCACCTGCGTTCCCTTTTCTCGCAGGACGGCCGCCACCTCCCGAACCCACGGAGCGGCACCGATCATGAGCAGCCCCTGCGGGTTGGGTGTGGCAATGCCAAGTGAGCGCGCAATCAGTGGAGCGGCGATTCCGTAGAAGCCCACCGTGCCGACGATGACGAGAAACGTGAGCGGCACGAGGCGTTCGGCCTGGGCGTAGCCTGCCTCAGTGAGCTGGAGGGCAAAGACCGAGGCCACGGCCGCGGCGACGATGCCCCGCGGCGCCATCACGCCAAGAAACACGCGCTCGCGCCACGTGAGGCTCGATCGCCAGGTTGCGACGGCCACGGCTGCCGGACGCACAATCACGATCAGGGCGGCGAGAAACAGAAGACTCCCCGCGCTCCAGTAGTCGGGGTCTTCGAGCGGAAGCCGGGCCGCGAGAATGATGAAAAGCGAGGCGATCAGCAGTACGCGCAAGTTCTCCTTGAATTCTACGATATGGCGCACGCTCACGAATCGTTGACTCGCCAGGGCGGCTCCCATGACGGTGACCGCCAGCAGGCCCGACTCGTCCTGAATGGCGTTGGCGACGGCAAACACGAGAATCACCAGTGCCAGCACGAGCGGGTTTTGGAGATAGTCGGGTGCCCAGTGGCGGCGGAGCACGACAACGATGATGGCGGCACCGCCCAGTCCAAAGACAACGCCGATCACGCTCGCTTTCAGCATCCCACTCACGGCCGCGCCAATACTCGCCTCGAACCCGCCGGCCACGAGCGCCTCGAACACGAGAACTCCGAGGATTGCGCCGATCGGATCGTTGACGATCCCCTCCCACTTGATGGTCGATCCGATTCGAGGGTTGGGTCGGATGGTGCGCAGCAGAGGGATGATCACGGTCGGTCCCGTGACGACCAGCACGCCTCCCAGCAGCAACGCAAGGCCAATGTCGAGGTCGAGCAGCAGGAGGCCGAGCAGGGTGGCGAGGGTCCAGGTGACCAGGACGCCGAGCGAAACGAGGTTTCGGACCACGCCACCGATCTCGCGGAGCTCGGCGATGTCGAGACTCAACCCGCCCTCGAACAGGATGATCGCCACCGCGAGCGAGACGACGGGAAAGACGAGGTCGGCGAAGATGGCGTCTGGATCGAGGAACCCGGTTACCGGGCCTGCCAGGAAGCCGACCACGAGCAGCAACAAGATTGCGGGAAGCCGGAGCCGCCACGACAACCAGTGGGCAGCGGTCCCCAGGACCACGATGGCGGCGAGGCCAAGAAAGATGTCCACGCTCAATCCCGCTGTCGGATCCATTGTCAGAATGCGGGACCGGCGCCCACATCACCTCCTGCCACCGCGACGATCCCATCGCACCGAGCGCAGGGCCTGCCATCCTGGTCCCGCAGTTCGGCCGTACAGAAGACGAGGGTCTTGCCGACGCGTATCGGTCGACCCAGCACCTCGAACCGGTCCCCGAGGACCGGGCGAAGGAACTGAATGCCGAGTTGCGCAACGCCTGCCCGGCGCCCGGCGGTCTGGAGGTAACCCGCGAGGCCGATCACGAGGTCGAACACCCCTGCAATGACGGCGCCGTTCACGGCTTCGGTGCCCAACCCGCCGCGATGCTCTGGCTTGATCGGGTCGACAACGGCGCGCACGGTTCCAGGATCGGTCAGGTCGAGACGTGCTCCCATATGGCGCATGCCCGGGTGGTCGTTCCACTGCGATGCAAATGCCGCGAGCTGGTCGGGATTGAGCTTGGGGAGGACGGGGGGTGACTGATCAGGTGTGGGCAAGTGAGCTCCCTCCATCGACGACGACAATGGCTCCGGTGATCCAGGCGCCTGCGGGGCTTGCGAGGTACACGATCAGGTTCCCGATGTCGTCGGGCGTTCCCCAGCGACCAAGCGGAATGCGCCGTCGCATCTCCTCGTCGATTGCATCGGTGTCGGTGTCACCGCCGGCGAACGCCTGGGTGGCGCCGTGCGTGGGCACCGGGCCGGGCGCGACCGCATTCACGGTGATGCCGTCCCGCGCCCACTCGAGCGCCAGCGTCTTGGTGAGCGCGTCGACACCGGCCTTGGCTGCAGTCGCGTGGGCCATCTGCGGCCACCCACGGTAGTGCAATGTCATGGAAATGGAGATGATCCGTCCACCGCCCTGGCCAACCATCACCGGGTACACGGCCTGGGAACAGAAGAAGGTTCCGTAGAGGTCGGTTTCGACGACCGCTCGCCATCCGTTCGGGGATAGCTCGGCGGACGGCGCGTAGAAGTTTCCGGCGGCGTTGTTCACCAGCACGTCGATCCGTCCCAATTCGCCGACGATCCGCTGCATAGCCGTGCGCACGGAGTCCGGTTCCCGAACGTTCATGGTGACGGGGAGAATTCGCGTACCGTGCGCCCGGAGCGCGCTCGCTGCCGCCTCGAGGTGCTCGGTCTTGCGACTGGCGATGGCCACGTCGGCACCGCTCTTGGCGAGGCAGGTGGCGATTCCCAGCCCGATGCCGGTCCCGCCACCCGTCACCACCGCAACGCGATTGGATAGGAGGCCCGCTCGGAAGACGGGATCCTCCTGGGGTTTCGTAGTCACGATCCATGCTCCTGTGATCTCCGTCGTTCGCGCGCGCGCCAGATGAGAAACGCGGGGATGCCTGCTGCCATGAGAAGGGCGCCGAGGGCCGCGTCTCCCACGTTCGAGACCACCGTACTCACGACGGTGAATCCTGCCGTGGCGACGAAGAACACGGGCACCCAGGGATAGCCGGGGGTGCGGAATGCGAGGTCGGCGTCCCCTTCCCGGATCCTAAGATACACGACCGTCGCACCGACGAGGCCGAAGAAGATCCAATCGGCGAACACGACGTAGTCCAGCAGCTGTTCGTAGGTTTTGGTCGACAGCAACAGGATGGCCCATGCGGCCTGAATGACGAGCGCCGTGGAGGGAACGTGATGCCGAGGGTGGAGCCTAGCGGCTGCCCGCACGAACGCGCCGTCGGCGGCCATTGCCTGATACACCCGCGGCGACGCGAGAACGGCGAGGTTGAGGAATCCGAAGGTCGAAATGATGATCCCCACGGTGATCGCCGTTGAACCCGTGCGTCCAGCCAGTCGCTCCATGACGTCGAAGGCCGGAGCGCTGCTCGCCGCTAGTCCGTCCAGGCCGAGAACCCGGAGATAGACGGCGTTGGCCAACACGTAGGTCACGACGACCCCGATGACGCCCAGGACTAGGGCCCGCGGCAGGTCCCGTGTGGGATGTCGCAGTTCCTCGGCAACGAAGTTGGTGCTCTGCCAGCCCCCGTAGGCGAACAAAACGGGGATGAGCGCCACCCCGATGGCGCGCACGACCCCCGCCGGTCCAAGCTCGGCCGGAGGCGCGGCCACAGTGACGGCGGGGGCGGCGAGCACGAAGCCGGCGACGATCAATCCGGCGAGCGCCAGCATCTTGAGCACTGTGAAGACGTTTTGCACGATCGCCCCGGGCCGAATCCCGAAGTAGTTGACGCCGGAAAGAAATACGATGGCGCCCACCGCGATTGGGGTGCTGGAAGCGGTGGGCCAGCCACCAAGCGCGGTGACGTAGCGGGCAAACGTGACGGCGACGGCGGCGATCCCGCCGCTGTTGATGACGAGGAGCTGGGTCCAGCCGTAGAGAAACGCGGGCAGAGGGCCGAACGCGTCCCGCAGGTACACATAGCCCCCTCCCGCGAAAGGCTTGCGAGCGCCCAGTTCGGCAAAGCACAAGGCGCCGGCGAGGGCCACGATCCCCCCGAGCACCCAGACGCCTAGTGCGAGCCCCGGGGTGGGGACCCGCTGCGCGACGACGGCGGGGTTGAGGAAGATGCCTGCACCTACGATGCCGCCAATGACGAGCATCGTTGCGTCGAAGAGACCAAGGCGGCGGGCGTAGCCGGCTGCCGGAGGCGTGCCGCTCATGGGCGCCGAGTATGGACGTCCTTGGCAGTTCTCGCAAGCTGTGCTTTGGGGTGTGGCGCGGCGCTGCCGGCCAGGCTAGGCTTGGGGTCGCAGCAGATTCGGTAACCAACGGGCGGCCTGCGCCGGTGTGACCTCCCCGAGGCGGTCCCGTCCATGAGACGCTGGAATTCCAACGCTGTAACGAGGGTCCATGCAATTCATTAATGAGGCCGCATGGGATCGGATCGCCCGCGTGATCGCCGGGATCGTTCTCCTGTACTTGGGCTGGGCAGGGGTCGTGACGGGAACGGTCGGGACCGTGTGCAAGTATCTCGGGTTCTTGCCGTTGGTCACGGGCCTGGTAGGCTGGTGTCCAGCGTACTCGGTCTTCAGGATCCGGACCAACAAGGCACAGTGACGCAGCCGTGACCGGCTCCGAGGTCCGCAGGCGGCTCGAGGCGAGCGACCGGCCGGTTATCGTCGATCTCTGGGCGCCGTGGTGCGGTCCGTGCCGCGCCACGGCGCCCATCATCGAGGAGCTGCAACATAAGTTCTCCGGAACGGTCGACGTCTGGAAGGTGAATACCGACACGGAGCCGGACATTGCGGCATCACTCGGCGTGCGTGGAATTCCCACCTTCATCGCGTTTCGCAGGGGTCAGGAGCTGACCCGACTGGTCGGCGCACAGTCACGGTCGCGGCTCACGTCGTTGTTTGAGCAGGCCGCTTCCGGTCGGGCCGCAGCCGCGCGGTTGAGCACCCAGGATCGGGTGCTTCGCACGGCCGCTGGGGCCGCGCTCGGGCTCATGGCGTGGCAAACCGGGACGGGTATTCTGTACGTCGTGGCGCTCCTCGCGCTGGTGAGCGGTTACTACGATCTCTTCCCCCTCTCGCGACGCTCCCCCTCGGCATAGCTTTTCCGCGAAGACGAGCAGGTGGTGCGGTTGGGCGCGCGCCCGTTTCGGTCCTCCGCGCCATCCCGTTCTAACGCCCCAGCACACGACCATCGAGGAAGCCATGGCCATCGAGACCATCAACCCCTCTACCGGCGAGCTCCTCGCGGCGTACGAAGAGACCTCACCGGACGAGGTAAAGGCATTGCTAAACGCGGTCGATCGAGCGTTCGCCGCGTGGAGTCAGACAGACATCGAGCAACGTGGACGGCTTCTGCACCGGGCCGCGGACGTGCTACGAAGGCGTGGTGGGGAATACTCGGCGCTCATGGCGAGGGAAATGGGGAAGCCGCTTTTTCAGGGGAAAGCGGAGGTGGAAAAAAGCGCCTGGGTGTGTGAGTACTACGCGACACACGGTTCCGATTTCCTGGCCGATCAGTCGGTCGCAACCGACGCGACGCGCAGCTACGTGTCCTTCCGGCCGCTCGGGACCGTCCTCGCCGTCATGCCCTGGAATTTTCCATTCTGGCAGGTATTTCGGTTCGCGGCACCGGCGCTCATGGCCGGAAATACCGGTGTGCTCAAGCACGCGTCCAATGTGACGGGCTGTGCGCTCGCGATCGAGGAGGTTTTTCGCGAAGCTGGGATGCCGGCGGATGTCTTCCGCACGCTCGTGATCGGTGCCGGGCGCGTGCGGAGTGTGATCGAGGCGCCGCAGATCAAGGCCGTAACGCTCACCGGCAGCGGTCCCGCCGGTCGGGCCGTCGCTGCGGCGGCAGGCGCGGCGCTGAAGAAGACCGTGCTGGAACTCGGGGGGAGCGATCCGTATGTGGTGTTGGAGGATGCGAACCTGGACGAGACGGTCGACACCTGCGTCACCTCCCGGCTCATCAACAGCGGCCAGAGCTGCATCGCCGCCAAGCGGTTCATCGTCGTGGCCAGCATCAAGGAGGCTTTCGAGCGGCGCTACGTAGAGGTGATGCGCGACAAGACCATGGGAGACCCGTTTGGTGCCGTCGACGTGGGACCCCTGGCACGCCGCGATCTGCGCGACGAGCTCCACCAACAGGTGGTGGGATCGGTCGAGCGGGGGGCCCGGCTGCTGCTCGGTGGTACGGTACCCGACGGACCGGGGGCCTTCTACCCGCCGACGGTCCTGGCGGATGTGCGACCCGGGATGCCAGCCTATGACGACGAGTTATTCGGGCCGGTGGCAGCCGTCATCGAGGCACGCGATGAGACCGAGGCCGTGCGCATTGCCAACGATTCGGCCTTTGGCCTTGGTGCTGCGGTCTTCACGTCGGATGCCGAACGGGGGGAACGCATTGCCAGAGATCGGCTGCACGCCGGCGCGTGCTTCGTCAATGCGTTCGTCAAGTCCGATCCGCGGCTGCCTTTTGGCGGCATCAAGGACTCAGGCTATGGCAGAGAGCTCGCGGCTTTCGGGATTCGCGAGTTCGTGAACATCAAGGCGGTCTATGTGAAGTAGGCCGTCACGGGTTAGTCGGGCGGACGTCCAATTCCGAAACCAGGGCCCGATCGGGAAGGTCGAGGGCGGCGATCACGGTAGTGGCGACGTCCTCGGGCTGGAGTTTGCGGTCGGGATGCTCCAGCCCCATGCCGGATTTCTCGAAAAAGGGCGTTGCCACCGACCCGGGACAAATTGCGGTTACTCGAACGCCCCGGTGCCGCACTTCGGCAAACAACGACTTGGAGAACCCCAGCACGGCGTGTTTGGCGGCCGAGTAGGCCGCGGCGTTGGGCACGGGGTTTCGACCTGCAAGACTGGCGATGTTCACGACGTGGCCTCGACCCCGCGCGAGCATCTCGGGTAGGAAGGCCCGCGTCATGAGAAACGTCCCGCGGACGTTGACGGCGAATGTCTCGTCGAAGGCCGCCGTGCTCATTTCGACGACCGGTCCGCGGTGGCCAAGGCCGGCGTTGTTGACGAGGACATCGACCGGACCGAGACTGTCGCGGACGAAGGCCGCGAACCGCGTGACGTCCGCTTCGTCGGCCACGTCACACGCTTGCCCCACCACCGTGAACCCCGCCTCCTCTGTGAGCTGCTGTAGGATCGTGGTCACCTTGGCCCCCGTGCGGGCGCATAGGGCCAGTCTGGCACCGCGGTTGGCCAGGCTCTCCGCAATGGCGCGTCCGATGCCCTCGGTGGCTCCGGTCACCACGCAGATCGCATTGTCGAGATCCATGACCGTAAGCTAATCCCGCCGCGCAGTTGGGCCGAACAGGGGCCGGTTCGACGGTCTTGCGGGGCCCGGATCTCCCGCGCATGTTCCCAGTCCCCCCGACCAGGAGGTGTGACCGTGAAGGTCTACACAGGAGATAGGATCCGCAACGTCGCGGTGGTCGGCCACGGCGCGAGTGGGAAGACGAGTTTGGTCGATGCGCTTGCGTTCGTGGCCGGCTCCAGTACACGGCATGGTTCGGTCCCGCAGGGGACTGCCCTCACTGACTACACTCCCGACGAAATCGATCGACAGTACTCCATCAGCCTGGCGCTCGCCCATGCTGAGTGGAATGGCGTCAAGATCAACCTGATCGACACCCCTGGCTATCTGGACTTCATTGGCGACGCGCTGGCCGGCATGTCGGCCGCCGATGCCGCGCTGGTCGTGGTCGGTGCCACGTCGGGTGTCGAGGTCGGCACCGAGAAGGTGTGGGAGTACGCAACCGAGCGTGGCCTGCCCCGACTGTTCTTCCTGTCGCTGCTCGACAAGGACAACGCCGATTTCGAGAAAGTGTATCGGGACATCAAGGACCATCTCACCGCCAAGGTGGTCCCGATCGAGATTCCCGTCGGCGAGGGGCCGGACTTCCACGGGATCATCAATCTGTTTTCCAGGAAATGCCATCTCTATAAGAAGGGCACCAAGACCGGCGAGTATGACGAGGTCGATATCCCGCCCGAATATCAGGAGCGGTTCGACCAGTATTCGAAGGATCTGATAGAGACGATTGCCACGACCAGCGATGATCTTTTGGAGCGGTATCTAGGGGGCGAGGAGATCACGAGGGAGGAGGCGATCGACGCGATGAAGCAGGGCGTTGCCGCTGGAGAGATCTGTCCGCTGCTCTGCGGCTCGGCGACGCTGACGTACGGGATCAAGGCATTGTTGTCGAAGCTCGCCGAGCTGGTCCCCGCGCCGACCGAGCGTCCGCCGGTCGTTGCCGAACGATGGGGAGCGGCCACGCCGGTGGAGCTCACCCCGGCCGACGGGTCCCCATTTGTGGCACAGGTTTTCAAGACCGTGTCGGAGCCGCACGTCGGAGACGTGTCCTTTTTCCGAATCCACGCCGGGAGTGTGAGGAACGGCGCAGAGGTGTTCAACGCTCCGCGCAGCTTGTCGGAGAAGCTGAACCATCTGTCCATCGCGCAGGGGCGGGATCGGACAGAGGTCCCGATGCTCCACGTCGGCGACATCGGGGTCGTTGCGAAGCTCAAGGACACCCACACCAACGACACGCTCTCGACCGAGGCCTCGCAGGTGGTGTTGGCGAAGATCCCGTTCCCCGAGCCGTTGACCGTGCTGTCGATCCAGGTCAAGCAGCGCGGGGAGGAGGACAAGCTCTCGACCGGACTGCACAAACTCCACGAAGAAGACCCGACCTTCCACCACCGCTACGACGCAGAGCTGCGGCAAACGCTGATCGGCGGGCGCGGCGAGCGCCACCTCGAGATCATCGTTGGGCGTCTCGAGCGGAAGTTCGGTGTCCATGCCGAGCTCGGCCAGCCGCGGATTGCCTATCGCGAGACGTTCAAGGGGAAGGCCGAAGGTCAGGGGCGGCACAGGAAGCAGACAGGCGGTCGCGGTCAGTTCGGTGACTGCTGGATTCGGATCGCTCCCTTACCGCGCGGGTCGGGGTACGAGTTCGAAGACAAGATCAAGGGCGGTGTCATTCCGTCGAAGTACATTCCGGCCGTGGACAAGGGTATCCAGGAGGCAGCCGCGCGAGGCGTGACGGCCGGGTTCCCGGTTGTGGACTTCAAGGCCGAGTGCTACGACGGCTCCTATCACGACGTCGACAGCAGCGAGCAGTCGTTCAAGATGGCCGGCATCATGGCGTTCCGGCACGTCGCGGCCAACGCCAAGCCGGTACTGCTCGAGCCCATCCTCGAAGTCGAAGTGTGGACGCCGGAAGACAACCTGGGGGAGGTCTTGGGAGACCTGTCCTCCCGCCGTGGGCAGATTCTGGGGAGTGAGCGTGACGGTCGGTTGACGAAAGTGCGCGCGTACGTTCCCGAGGCGGAGCTGTATCGGTACGCCACCCAGCTGCACTCGATGACCCACGGGCGGGGCGGCTTCCATTGGTCACTGTCGAGTTATCAGGAAGTGCCGCCCGACGTCACGGAGAAGGTCCGCGAGCAGCGTAAGCAGCAACTCGAAGAAGACAACGGCCGATAGGGCACGCACCTAGAGCGGCCAGCAGGCCGCTCTAGGTGCGTTTCTTCTTTGCCCCCTTGCGGGTGCCGTTGCGGGAACGCGGCCGCGGGGATCCCGGCGATGGCTCGTCGCCAAACAGCGACATCAGCTCGTACTCCGGCTCGGCTGCGCCGGCCGCGACCAACACCTCCGACCGGGCCTGCGGGTACACGTAGCGCTGGCCGCGATAGTTCTTGAGCACGATCTCGTCGTCCGTGATCGACTCGACGTACTCCGGGAGCAGGGGAATCTTGCCGCCACCACCCGGGGCATCGATCACGAAGTGGGGAACGGCGAGCCCGCTCGTCCAGCCACGGAGGCCCTTCACTATCTGGAGGCCCTTTTCGACCGTGGCCTTGAAGTGCTCCACGCCGGCCACGTTATCGCACATGAAGATGTAGTACGGGCGCACGCGCGCGACGAGGAGCCTCTGCATGAGCTCCTTCATGACGTCGACATCGTCGTTCACGCCGCTGAGGAGTACCGTCTGGCACCCTAGCGGAATTCCGGCGTCCGCCAGCATGCCCAGTCCCTTGACCGCAGCGGGCGTCAACTCGGCCGGGTGGTTGAAGTGGGTGTTGATGTACAACGGGTGGTGCTTCTTCAGCACTGCGCAGAGCTCCGGGGTGATCCGCTCCGGGAGATGGCACGGGATGCGGCTACCGATCCGGATGACCTCGATGTGCTGGATCTTGCGCAGCCGGCCGAGGATCGCATCGAGTCGCCGATCCGACAAAAGCAGAGGATCCCCACCCGAGAGGATCACGTCGCGGATCTCTTCATGCTCCTGAAGGTACCGGAAGCTCGATTCGAGCTGGGCCATGGAGATCTTTTCGGGATCCCCCACCTTGCGGCGTCGGGTGCAGAACCGGCAGTACGACGCGCACACCGGGCTCACGAGGAACAACGCCCGATCCGGATACCGGTGCGTGATGTTGGGCACCGGGCTGTCGCCTTCCTCGTTGAGGCTGTCCAGTACGCCATCCACGACTTCGAGTTCCTGCAGGTCGGGGACGTACTGCCGCCAGATCGGATCATTGGGCTTCTGGATCAGGTCCACCATGGCGGGGGAGATCCGGAACTCGAAGTTGTCCACCGCCTGCTGAAGGCGCTCGAGGTCTGGGAAGTGCTCCGGCCCGAACCGTTCGACGAGCTGCTGGAGCGTGCGGACACCGCGCTCGTGGAGGAGCTTCTGCCATTCAGCCATGGTGTGCCATCTCTTTTGCGGGAGGAGCGAGATGCTTGGTGTAGACGATCAGATCGTCCTGAGGACCGTAGTACTGCGCGATGTGCGCAGCACGGGTGTACCCGATCGAATCGTAGAACCCCCGGGTCGGCCCATAGTCGTCGCGGGACGACGTCTCAACCACGATCAGCTGCCCCTTCCGCATCCGGATGTTCCGTTCGGTGTGATCCATGAGCTTGCGACCGACCCCGTGTCGGTGCGCCGCCGGATCGACGACGATCCAGTAGAGATCCCACGTGGCGCTGGTGCAAGGGGTCGGACCGTATAGGGTGAAGCCCACCAGTCCGTCATCGTCGAAGGCGCCGATCGCGTGGTAGTCGGTGCCGGGACGGGTGATGTGGTCGTCGAACACTTCGAGGGCCACGGTGATCTCGTCGGAGCGGAAGACACGCGTGGCCTCGACCATCGCGCGGACGCGCTCCCGGTCTTCAGCCCGCAGTGGGCCGATCGTCACGGTCGTCTCGGCGGTGCTCATGCGAGCGAGACCTCACGCGTCGAAGTGATCGGCACGGCCGGGCTTTGTCTCCGCCCACTGCGAGCCGCCTCGACGATCTGGAGCACCAGCCGGTCGTAACTCCAGCCACGCGCTCGGGCCATGTTCGCCAACCCCGCGTCGGCCGAGAGGTCTGGATTGGGGTTGACCTCCAGGACCCAGGGATTCCCATCCGCATCCACCCGAAGATCGACTCGCCCGTATCCCCGACCTTCGACGGCCTGCCATGCCAAGGCCGCCATCTGCACGATACGGTTGGCCAGGTCGGCGTCGACGTCCGCAGGACAGACCGGCTGGGTCCCGGCGAACTCCGGGCTCGCCTCGAGCCACTTCGCGGCGAACGAGACGATCGGCCAAGCGCCGGCCGGCAGGTGGGTGAAGTCGATTTCCGACAGTGGGAGGATGCCGTCACCGACGAAGCCCACCGCCAGCTCCCGGCCGGCGATGTACTGCTGCACGATGGCCGTCCCATGCCGCTCCCGCACCAGCGCCACCCGATCGCGGAGGGCGGAGGGGCTGGTGACCACCGATCCCTGCTCGATCCCGATGCTCGCGTCTTCGGCGGCCGGCTTCACGATCGCCGGGAGCGGGAAGTCGTCGGGCACGGCCGCCGCCCCTTCCGGGACGTGCCAGCGCGGAACCGGCACTCCCCGCGACGCCAGGAACGCGTTGAGGAGCGGCTTGCGGTGACACACTGCCATCGTCCAGGCCGAGCATCCGGTGAAGGGAATCCCCGCCAGTTCCATCATCGAGGCGACGTTGACCTCCAGGCGACTGACGCCTCCGACCCCCTCGCACAGGTTGAATACCAGGTCGGCCTCCCGCACGGAGCCGAACCACGCGAGGTCGGGCTGCACGGAGACGCGCGTCACCTCGTGACCCGCCGTCTCTAGCACGCGGCTCACGGTGGCGACGGATGCGAGCACGGCCCGGATGTCCTCCGGACTCCAGCTCTCTGCGCCGCCGTCGTAGATCGCCGCGATGTTCAGTGCGTGACTCCTGAAACGGGTTCTGATGCGAGTTCCCCACCGGTGACCCGCCGCCAGGCGATCCGCACGGCCGACTGGATCAGGTCGTCGTAGGTCATCCCGGCCGTCCACGCCGCGCGCGGGAAGCAGCTGTTCGCTGCCGGGTCGGGGATGATGCCGGGCAGGGGATTGACCTCGAGGACGTGTGGAGCACCGCTGGCATCCAGTCGGACATCGACGCGAGCCCAGTCGCGGCAGCCCAGGGCGTGGTAGGCGGCGAGGGCGGTGTGACGCACCGCCTCGGCGGCTTCCTCATCGACCGCCGCGGGGCATTCGAGCACCTCGAGCGGCGTGTCGGGCACGTCCCACTTCCACTTGGCCTCGTAGCCCATAATGGGGAGTGCGCCGGGCGGCAGGCCGTCGAACCGGTAGCGGATGAGCGGCAGTGCCCGCGCGTCGAGCCCGTTCCCCATGACGGCGACGGTGAACTCCTCACCTGGGAGGAACGCTTCCACGAGAACGGGCTGGCGATAGGCCTCCAGCAGATGCCGCGCGCGCTCGACCGCCTCCGCCGGGGTCCGTGCGTAGTTGGCCTCCGCTATTCCTTTAGAGGAGCCCTCCCAGGCCGGCTTGAGGAACGCCGGGTAGGGATGCCCGTTCCGCAGCACCGACAGATCAGCCTCGGAATCGATCCAGGTGAACGGCGGCGTCGGCACCCCGCGCTGCCGAAAGACCTCCTTTGCCCGGATCTTGTGGAGCGCGATCGCGAGCGTGAGCGGATCACTCCCCAGATAGGGAATGCCGAAGAACTCGGCCATCGCCGGGACATGTGCCTCCCGGTTCGGACCACTGTGGCCCTCAGCCATGTTGAAGACGAAGTCCACCCGGGCGTCGCGGAGTTTGCACGGGAAGTCGCCCACGGCCTCGAGGGGCACGACGTCCCCGAAGACCTGGAGAGCGTCGCGCACCGCCGCGATCGTCTCGGCGTCATCCCACTCGACGTACTCGTCGGTGAGCGGTTCGAAGGTGGTCCGGCGGTCGCCGCCGTGATCGGCGACGACGTCTTCCGGACGTTGGTTGAACGCGAGTGCGATGCGCATCGAACTCCAAGAACGAGTGTGTGTTGCGCAACACGATAAAGAATGATGAACGGATACGCAATAGTTTTTTCGACGTCATTTTTGCCGAGACACTTCCGCGCAGGTCTGCTCGACGCTTCGCGAAGCCGTCGATCAGGACCCGTCGAGCTTTTTTTTGGAGACCGGAACGCCTCTGGAGGGAGTGGGTCGATGGTACTCGCGGAAGCTGAACGGCACCGCGTGCCGCTCGTCGGTGGGGAAGGTGTGATCGCTGACGAGCAGCCAGTCGCCCTCGGGGAATTCAGGGAAGAAGGCGTCGCCGTCATAGGTCGCGTGCACGACGGTGAGGTAGATCCTGGAGGCGTGCGGCAGGGCGAGTCGGTAGACCTGCCCACCGCCCGCCACGAACACCTCCTCCTCGTGCCCAACCAGCGCCAGGGCCTCGTCGAGACCATGGACGACTTCGGCGCCGGCGGCGCGGTACTCACGGTTGGAGGTGATCACGATGTTGCGGCGCTGCGGCAGCGGTTGGGTCAGGGTCTCGAATGTCTTCCGTCCCATCACCACCGCGTGGTCGGTCGTCAGGGTCTTGAACCGACGCATGTCCTTGGGCAGGTGCCAGGGCAGGCTTCCCCGGGATCCGATCACCCGGTTCTCCGCCATCGCGGCGATGAGTGAGACGATCACACCGCGATGGGTGCCGCGATCCGGGGATGTGGATCGTAGCCTTGGAGCGAGAAGTTCTCGAACGAGAAATCGAAGATCGATCTGACCGCCGGGTCGAGCCGCATCGTCGGGAGCGATCGGGGATCGCGGCCTATCTGGAGTCGGGCCTGCTCCAAGTGGTTGGTGTACAGGTGGGCGTCTCCAAACGTGTGGATGAACTCACCGGGCTCAAGCCCCGTGCTCTGGGCGACCATCAGCGTGAGGAGCGCGTAGGAGGCGATGTTGAAGGGGACCCCCAGAAACACGTCCGCACTCCGCTGGTAGAGCTGGCACGAGAGCCGCCCGTCTGCCACGTAGAACTGGAACAGGATGTGGCACGGAGGGAGTGCCATCCTGGGCAGGTCGGCAGGATTCCAGGCGCTGACGACATGGCGGCGCGAATCCGGATCGCGGCGGATCTGCTCGACCACGCCGGCCAGCTGGTCGATCGTACGACCATCGGGAGCCGGCCACGAGCGCCACTGCGCTCCATAGATCGGTCCCAGGTCCCCGTGCTCGTCCGCCCACTCGTCCCAGATGCTGACCCCGTGCTGCCGAAGGTACCCGACGTTGGTGTCGCCCCGCGTGAACCAAAGCAGCTCGTGAATGATCGCCTTGAGGTACACCTTCTTCGTCGTGACCAGCGGGAACCCCTCGCCGAGATCGAAGCGCATCTGGTGGCCAAAGATGCTCAGCGTCCCGGTTCCCGTCCGGTCGGCTTTCGGATGGCCGTGGTCGAGGATGTGCTGGAGGAGATGGAGATACTGTCTCATGGCCTCTCGAGCGGAACAGGTGGGTGTTTCCCGACGCCACCGACCTCCCCGAATTATCGCGGATTGGACTCGCCAAGCAACTCCAAGCGGGACTGCCCCCACTCCGCGCGTCTCTCGAGGCCGCGAAGCGCGGACGCAACCGCCTCGGGGATCGGGACCGCCTGAGGGCCGACCTTGAGTCGGTCCACCGGGTCGTCGGGTCCGCCGAGGATCACCCCCGGGTTGAGCACACCCCGAGGGTCGAACGTCTCCTTGACCAGCCGAAACAACTCGAGCACCTCGTCTCCATACATGCGGGACACGGCGCCAGCGCGAAGGCGACCGTCCCCGTGCTCACCGCTTGGCGTTCCTCCGAGGTCCAGCACCAGATTCGTCACCCTTTCGAGCAGTTCGCGAAGCCGCGCGGCCAACGAAGTGTCGGTCGTATCGACCAACGCGTTCACGTGGACGTGTCCGTCGCCGGCGTGCCCAAACGCCACCACGTCGATCGACACCGCGTCGGCGATGGCGCGAACGCCGGAGAGGTAGCGGCCCAAGTGCTCGACCGGCACGCACCCATCCTCGACGATCTGCAGCGAGCGGGTGGTGTCGGGTAACCGGGCCAAGGCTGGGCTCGCTGCATGTCGGATCTGCCAGAGGCGGTCGTGCTCGTCTTTGGTCAGGGCTTGCTGGATGAGGGCACGGGGCCCCGCCAGGGTCGCCGCCCGATCCAGAACCGCTTCGAGCTCGGCAAGCGATTCCGTCTCGAAGTCGACCAGGAGCACTGCGTCCATTCCCGGTAGGGCATCGGCGCCCTGAAAGCCAGCGAGGGCGAGGAAGGTGGTGTCGAGCAGTTCGAGGGCCGCGGGCTCGAGAAGGAGGAGCCCGCCAACAAGCTCTCCCAGCCGCTCGATCCGGTCGACTCCGATGAGGAGGCCACCGACCGCAGCCGGCACGGGCGCGAGTCGGAGGTGAACCTGCGTGACGATGCCGAGCGTTCCCTCCGACCCGACCAGGAGATCCAGGAGATCACCGGATGCGAGATAGGCATCGAGCGCATAGCCCGCGGAGTTCTTTCGCGTCCGGGGGAAGCGACGCGCAATGGTGTCCGCCGCCTGCGTGATGCGAGGGTGAACCCGATCGGCGAAGCGAGCCACCACCGGTTGGACATCCTGTCGAGGCCGGCTCTCGTGGTGCCCGCGGACCAGGTGGATCACGTCCCCCGTCCCGGTCACGACCTCCAGCCCGGCGACCCACGGTCGAATGGAACCGTACCGAACCGATCGAGCGCCGGCGGCGTTGGTGGCCACCATGCCACCCACGGTGCAGAAGGCGCCGCTCGACGGGTTCGGAGGGAGGCGGAGACCGTGGTCGCTCGCCAATCGATCGAGTGCCTGCCAGGTGACGGCGGCACCCACGACTGCCAACCCGTCGGCAACGGTGAGGGGATCCGTCAGCCGGCAAAGGTCGACCACGATCCCCTCACCCACGTTGTGGCCGGGAATGCCGCTTCCGGCGCCCCGCGGGATCAACGACCACCCGTCGCTGTTCGCGGCAGCTACGATGCGGACCACATCGTCGAGGTCCGCGGGGATGGCCACCCCAGCCGGAACGATGCGGTACGGACCGGCGCCTTCGCTGTAGGCCGCGCGTGCCGGGAGGTCGGTTCGGAACGTTCCGCGGTACGCAGGGGGAGCGACCGGGGTGGAGGGCACGGGTCCTGTCAGTCTCGGGCTCGAATCAGGTAGCTGGCACGGCCGGGATCGGCTCTCGAGACCAAGCGGCTCCCGCGAGGCGACGGAAGTACCAACGGACTGCCGCGTTGCTCGGGGCCACGATCCGAGACATCGCGATCGTCCGCAGCACCTCGGGACGGGTGATCTTCACCTTGTGATCGGGGTCCAAGAGCCGGTCGTCTCGCTCGGCGAGGTGCAGTGTCTGGACCGCGAAGTACAGAGAGGTGAGGCAAAAGAGCCGGATCCCGTACTGCCGGTGCGAAAGCAGCGTCGAGTACTCCAGTGCATCGAGCAGGTGGGATTTGGCCTTGGCAATCAGCAGGTGCATCACCCGGAGCGCCGCCGCCGTGTGGCGTCCGTCGTGCAGCTCGTCCGGCGTGATGCCCGCCAGCTGGCACAGCTCCTGGGGCACGAAGCTCCATCCGCGCCGGCGGTCGTCGGCCACGTCTTTGATGATGTTGGTCAGTTGGAGTCCCAGTCCGAAGCTCGTCGCGCGAGCCGTGAGGCGATCGTATCGTGCACGGCTCCACGTGCCGGAGTGGAGATAGAACAGCTCGGTGAGGAGGTGACCGACGGTACCGGCAACGATGTAGCAGTACCGGTCCAGTTCGGCGACCGTGCCGAGGGCCTCAAGCTGCGCGGCGCGCGCGGCGCCCTTGCGTCGGGTGAACTCCGCCATACCTCGACTCATCTCCTGCACCCAGGGCCGAATGGCCACCTGTTGTGTCTCCGATAGCTGGCGGAACTCCTGTAGCACCAGGTTGGCGTGGTGCGCGAGGCGCTCTTCGTCGCTCGTCGGATTCGGAAAGGCCTCCTGAACCGACTCCGCGGGATCTCTCGGATCCCCGACAGCCTGACCGAACGCGAGCAGCAGCCGCTCCTTGGACGTCTGATCGAGCGCGGTGCTGTCTTCGATGGTGTCCGCGATCCGGCAGAGGAGGTAGGCCACGAGAACCGAATGGTCGAGTCCCGGGGGGAGCAGGCGAATGCAAATGGCGAAGGTGCGGGATACCTTGGGCAGCAGCGCATCGCAGAACGCCCCGCTGTGCTCGGGCGCCGCCATCGATACGGTCATGTACCAGAGCGGCGGGCCGACCGCCATGTCCTCAGGGACGGCAGTATGGCCTTCCATGAGAACAGGGCCCGCGGATCTTCCGTCTCGCTCATGATGCCCGCTGCGACCTTGCCGAGCGACGGACTGCGCTGCACGCGCCTGGCCACGAGATCCGCTAGCCAATGCTGGGCCACCCAGTTCTCCGCTCGCCGGTAGCCTCTGTAGCGAGGCGCGACACGCCGCTCGAGGATGGTGGGGAACCTGGCCAGCGCGTCGGTCGTACCCTGCCGCAACGACTCTGCTACCGAAGCTGCTGCGATCTCTCCCGTCTCCATCGCCTTGCCGATGCCTTCACCGGTGAAGGGAAACGTGGTAGCGATTACCTCACCGATGCCAATGACACGAGCGCCGTCGTATGCCATGGAGGCATCGAGGCCGCACCGAAGCCTTGCGCCGACCAGCGACGTCGCAGAGCACTGCGTCTCCCATAGATCACGCGCCTGCGGAATGGTCTCGACGAAGGTGGCGAACGTCTTCCGGAGATTGATCCGCCGCTTTCGCTCGTGCCGATAGAAGATGCCACACCCCACGTTGTACAGGCCGTCACCGAGCGGAAAGATCCATGCATACCCGGGCACGATCGACCGATCGTACGAAATGATCAGGCGATCGATCGACACGGGCGAGCGCACGTAACATCGCAGCGCCACGCCACTCGGTGCAGACGGTCGGGGCGTCGAGCCCCCTCGAAAGAGAGAGGTATCTGCCCCGGTGGCGACAATACCCACCTTGGCGGTAACGGTGAGGCCGTCTCGCGTCGTGAGACGCACGCGGTCCGCTCGCGAGTCGATGCTGACTACCGGTGCCACGTGGAAGGTGGCTCCGTTGTCGACCGCGCCCTGGAGCAACAGGGCATCGAACGTGTACCGGCGCACCGTCAGGAACTCTCCGGGGATGTCCACCCGAATGCCGGCGGGACTATATGCTGAGAGCGTGCCGAGTCGTTGGGCGACCTGCCGGACCTCCTCGTAGAGGCCCAATCGCCTGAGGCTGTTGAGGGTGTCGGGGATCAGAGCATCTCCGCATGCCTTGTCTCGCGGAAACGGTGCCCGGTCGAGCAGCAGCACCGTGTGCCCTTCCTTGGCGAGGAGGTGAGCGGCCGTTGTACCGGCTGGTCCTGCCCCCACGACAGCAACGTCCCATTCCCGGCCGTCGAGTGGCGTAGGCGAGCCCGAGCCGAGCCGGCCGAAAGTCATCGCGCCGGTCCGAATCGGCTGTCGAGCGCTGCGAGTACTCGACGGAGCATCTCGTTTCCCGGGTGTCCCGGCGGGGCCATCATTTCACCCTGTCGAGACGGGACCGATGGGTCGAGGGTACGGCGCACGACGGCCTCTGCCGACAGACGGGTTTCCTCGTCAGCTTCCGGGTCGGCGAAGAACCGTAGCAGGGTGCTGCGACGCGGATCGGTGAAAGGCGTGTCCCCGGGGACCGCCGTGCCGACGTCGTACCACTCGGTCTCGAGGTATCCCTCCTCTGGGCTCGAGATTCTGATGACGAGACCCTCAGCCGTGACGAGTGTGGCGATTTCGCGAATGACATCTACCGGTAGCGCGGCGAGCGTGTCGACAACCGCGTCGGGGAGGGGGGTGAGATACGGTCGGAGCCCGCCTCCACAGGACAGAACGAGGATCGTCACGAGGGCGCCGCTCGCGACGAGGCTCGTCCGGGGTGCCATGCCTCGGCGTCTCATATCGCTCGTGCCTGTGTCACATGCCGAGGCTTCGCCGGATCTCGCCGGCGATCCGTTCGAGCGCGCCCGTTCGTTGGCCATCCAGCCCGCCTGGGAGCTTGACCTCTTCGTGCTCCAGTCGGTCCAGCACCTGCTCGAGGGCCACGTGCACCCGCTCCACCTGGCTGTACCGCCGCCGCGCCACCATCGTGCCCAATAGGGCGCCTAAGCCGAGAGGAATCAACGCGACGGGCAGGGCCACGCCGATGGTCAAGCCAAGAGCGGTTGCCACGGCACCCAGGCCGCCGAGCGTCGCGCCGCCGGCCAGATGCGCGCGCCGTGTGTTGGAGAGGTCGGCAAGCAGCTGGACGTGCGCCCGGCCATCTTCCAGGTGGGTAACTCGGCCGACGATCTCCTTGGCGCGGGCGAGTCGGTACGGTCGTCCACCCACTTTCAGTTCTCGCTTGATCGAGGAAAAGACGTCTTGCCGAGCTTCCCACGAGGTCCGGTCGGGGAATCTCCGCTTGACGGTCAACAGTTCCCCGGCCGTCATCCAGTGGTTGAGGGCCGCCTGGAGGCGATCGGCCTCACCAGGGATCGATCGCTGGGTGAGGATATGCCGCGGGCCGGCGAGCCACGCTCCGACCCCCGGTTCGGTGAGTGCTACCGTCCGGGTCTGCTCTTCCAACAGCGCCTGCTGCAAATAGCCGCCGGGGATCCCGACCTCCTGGCCGAGGTCCAGGAGATCCTGCTCGGTGAGTCCGTCACCAATGTCCCGCGCGCTTGCCTGCAGCTCGGCAGCCCGCCTGATGATGCGCTCCAACGCCGGGCGGTCGATCCGGGACGTCTGGGGTACGAGATCGGTCATGGGCCCCTATGGGTTCTCCCTATGAAGTTGGCGCCGGTCGTACCGGTCCACAATGAGGCGCGCCGTGGCGGGCTGGGGGTGCCCTAGGAGCGGGAGTGCTGCAGCCATGCGGTGATCCACCTGCCGACCTCGGTAGTCGAGGCCGTGCCCCCGAGATCGGGGGTGGTGACCCCAGCATCGAGGTCGGCTCGCACCGCCGCGGTGAGGCGTTCGGCTGCACCGGCCAGGCCGAGATGATCGAGCAGGAGGCTCCCGCTTAGGATGCTCGCCAACGGGTTGGCGATGCCACGACCGGCAATCGTCGGCGCCGATCCGTGCACCGGCTCGAACAGTCCGGGACGGCCGGGGTGGATGTTGGCACTTGCTGCCAACCCGAGTCCGCCCACCAACTCCGCGCCGAGATCGGACAGGATGTCTCCGAAGAGGTTGTTGGTGACGATGACCTGAAACCGCTCCGGGTCGCGCACCAGCTCCATGGCCAGGGCATCGACGTAGCGATGCTCCTGCGTGATGTCGGGGTACGCCGCGCCCACTTCGGCGAACAGCCGTCCCCAGAGGCGGTGGGCGGGCACGGCGTTCGATTTGTCCGACATGGTGATGCGGGTCCTGCCGTTTGCCTTCGCCCACTCGAACGCAGCTCGGAGAATACGCGTCACCTTGGGTGCGGTATGGATCTCGTGCGTGACTTGTCGCTCCTCGGCCGTGCCGACGTGCTCAGCGGTCCCCTGGCCGAGATAGCCCCCTTCCGTGTTCTCACGGAAGATCGCGAAGTCGATCGACCGACCGGGAGTGCGCGGATCCCGCTCACGCAGGGGACAGAGCGCCGGGTGCAGCAGACGGCACGGCCGGAAGTTGACGTAGAGATCCAACCGGAATCGGAGACCGAGCAGGATGTCGCGCGCGTGCTGGTTGTCGGGTACGCGAGGGTCACCGAGGGCGCCGAGCAGGATCCCGTCGACCCCGTCGCGCAGCTCGGCGAACCCGGCATCCGGGAGCGTCTCACCGGTTGCCAGGTAATGATCGGCGCCATAGGGAAGCCGGTGCCAGTTCATTCTGGCGCCCTCGGTGGCCGCGGCGGCCTCGAGTGCGGGCAGCGCCGCGTCGATCACCTCGGGCCCAATGCCGTCTCCGGGAATGACGGCGATGCGAAACTGCTTGGTCACCGCGCGACGTCGATCTTGGTGCCACATGTGAGACAGAAGACCCAGGCAAGGTCGAGTGTCTCACCGCACTGCCGGCACTCCACTTCACCGAGCCGCAGTCCGCAGAATGGGCAGTAGTGGGCCGGTCGGCCGGTCGGCAGGTTCTCGCCGCAGCCGGGGCACAGTTCGGAAGAGCGGATGGGCCGGGTGTCGTTCGGGCCGGTCGGCATCATGTCGATCGGGCTCGTCGCATGCGCCGCGAAATCGGCAAGCGGCCCTGGCGGTCTCGTAATGGCCGGAGGCGCGTACGCGGACGGGTTTGTGGGTGCCGCTGCGGCTGGGGCGTACGCAGTCTGCGGATCGAGAAGACGTTTCACGGCCTGCTGATCGAGGGTCACCGAAGCCGCCGCGAATTCCCGAAACGCGCCCGGGGTGGGGCTGATGGCTTCGAGCTCGGAGGCCAGCGCACGTTGAGCATCGTCGGGATCCAGGTGAGCGTAGCCTCGCTCACCAGCCAGTAACTTGAGCAGGGCGAACTCGTAGTCCTCGATTGCGCCGAACCCCAAGGCGGTTCGGTGATGCCGATAGGGGATCAACCTCTGGTACAGTTCCGACACCTGGAACGGACGCCGCAGGTACTCCGGTGCCGAGGTCGCCAGGTGGTTGACGAGATAGTGGAAGAGACGATCGACGTCGTCCATGGTCGGCGTTATCTCCAAGCGTTTGCCCAGCGGTCGTATAGCACGGGTATCACCCCCGACGAAGCCAGCAGCTCGATCCCACTGGGATCACGATACAGCCGGCGGTAGAACACGTGTGTGGCGCCGGCGTTGATCATGAGCTTTGCGCACGCTACGCAGGGGCTGTCGGTCACGAAGAGGACCTTGTCTCGCATTCCTCCCGGTGCCTTCACCAGCGCGTTCACCTCGGAGTGGATGCATCCGCAGTTCCCCGGCACGGTGGAGTCACACCGGTTGGGTAGCCCCTTGGCGTTCCCGTTGTAGCCGATCGCCACCACGTTCTCCAGCTGAGCATCGGTCACCACCGTGCCGACCTGGAGCCGGTTGCAGGTCGATCGCTTGGCCAGCTCCTCGGCCATCCGCATGTAGACCTCGAACAAAGGAATGCGGTCGAGTTGTGGTTCCGCGCCGTCGGGCAGTCGATTGAGTGGATGCGTGTTCCCGGCGACGCCATCCTTGGAGGTCGTCATGTGGCCGCCGCCGCCCGTGTCTGGAGCTCGGCGAAGTCTGCATCGGCCTCGTAGCCGTCGAAATGCCCTCGGGCCTGATGGTCGGCGAGCCATTCCTCGAACCGGGAGGGAACCGCGCCCGCGGAATGGGTTTGTTGTTGGGCGGCCCACATCGCCAGATCGTTCGCGTACTCGTTCTTGACGTGCCCGGCGTGGCCCCGCACCCAGTGCCACGTCACCTCGTGTCCTGCGACGGCCTGGACGAGCCTCTGCCACAGCTCGAGGTTCTCGATCTTTCCGCCCTTGCGACGCCAGCCATTGGCGATCCAGGCCGGCACCCACTCGGCCATCCCTTTGACCAGGTATTCCGAATCAGAGACGTAGAGCACGCGGAATCGGTTTCCCTTACGAGACAGCAGGGCAAATGTCGCGACGCCTCCGGCGAGCGCCATGCGGTTGTTGGTGGTATCGGGCGAGGAGATCTGGACATCACGGCGGACCACACCATCGCGTGTCCCGACCTCGATCAGCGAGCCCGCCCCTCCGGGGTTGGCGCCGTCCCGTCCGTTGCCGAGGCAGCTCTCGTCAGCGTGAACTGCCACGAAGTCTCTGTGCTTACGTACCATCCCGTACGACCTCCATAGGTGTGCCGCTGCCGCGGTCCACGACGTGTCCGACAACGGCAGCCGAGGGGGTCCTCTCCCGTTTGAGGGCCTGCACCAGGGCATCGACGGCGTCCGAGGCCACGGCGATGAGGAGTCCGCCCGAGGTCTGGGCATCGCAGAGGATCGTCCGGACCACCGGGTCGACGTCCGACGACCATGTCGTCCAGGCCTTCGCCGCGTCAGCATTGCGGACAGTACCGCCCGGCACCGCGTCGGTACGAATCATCTCGGGGACTTGGGGGAAAACCGGCACCCGATCGGCGAACAGCCGGGCGCCGACGCCGCTTGCCGCCACCAGGTTATAGGCGTGACCCACGAGTCCGAATCCGGTCACGTCCGTCACGGCGTGCACGGCGCTTCCCACCGATCGCACCGCCGCCAGGGCTCCTGCGTTGAGGGTGGTCATGGCCGTGATGGCCCTGGTCATGTCGCCTTCGGTGATCGTGCCGCGCTTCAGTGCCGTGGCGAGCACGCCCGTCCCCAGGGGTTTGGTGAGGACCAGATAGTCATTGGGCTGCGCACCTGCGTTGGTGAGCAGGTGGTCGGGGTGCGCTTCCCCCACGGCGACCATGCCGAACTTCGGCTCCGGGTCCTCGATGGAGTGGCCGCCAAGCACGAACATCCCTGCCTCGCGCGCCTTGTCGACGGCACCGCGCACGGTGTCGGCCACCAGTTCCAGCACCTCAGGGTCGCGAGGCCACGCAACGATGTTGAGCGCAAAGAGCGGCGTCGCTCCCATCGCGTACAAATCGCTCAGCGCGTTGGTTGCCGCGATCGCCCCGAACGTGTACGGATCGTCGACGATCGGCGTGAAGAAATCCACCGTCGCCACGATGGCGCGGGTGTCGGATATGCGATACACCGCGGCATCGTCGCGTGTCAGGGCTGTCACGAGCGCCCGCGGATCGTCGACCGCGGGGAGGTGGCGCAGGACCTGCGCCAGCTCAGCGGAGCCGAGCTTGCAGGCTCAGCCTGCGCCGTGTGACAGTGTCGTCAGTCGAATGCTCGGCCGCTGGTCCCGCGGAGCGTCGGCCATCGATGTCTCATGCCCTTCCATGAAGGGTGATTCGCTGAACGGGCCCATCGGTACCCGTCAACCCGACGGTCATGCCCGGTGGTGATTCGAGGATGAAAGGTAGCAGGTCGGCAGGCGGGTTCGGAGTCCGCCGCCGAGGGCCTATCTCTCGGCGAGGAGAAGCACACGCAGGGCGATCAGCGCCGGCTCTTCGTTGCCGGTCGGATCGAAGGCCCCCTCGGGAGTCTGTCGCCCGATGAGGGCCGGCGCCGCGCGGCGGGCCGCCACCACCACCTCCGGTCCCGTCAGGCCCAGGAACATCTCCAAGGCGTGGAACGCGTGCGTGTTGGTCCACGAGCCGTCGTTCTGCTGCCGATCCAGGATCCGCCGCCCGAGGCCGACGACCTTCGATCGATAGTCGATCGAAGCGTAGGCCAGCGCTCCCAGCGCACCCATGACGAGGTCCGGAGCCCAGCCGCCGTCTTCGTCCCAGAGCGCGGAGAGCGAGAGGAGCGAGTCGACGTGACGCCGCACGGCGCTGCGCCGATCTGCGCCGGCGCGGAGGACGCTCCGTAAGACGTAACAGCTGACGGCGAACCTGGCGCCCTGTTCATCATCGATCCTAAGGCCAGAGGGAAACTCGAGCGGCGCAGTCGGGTGATCCCACGATCCGGGGGAGAAGAACCCGCTCAGGAAATGCCGGCACCGGTGCCGCACATGCCGCTCGTCGACGCATCCCTCGCCAAAGTGCCCGTCCCGATCTTCGGTTTGGAGGATGAAGCCGGCGGTCCGGATGACTGCCGCGTGATCGGCCTGGCACCCGAGCTCCAGCAGTTCCCAGGCAGCCCAGGCAGTGTCCATCAGGGAGCCGTGAACGCTCCCATCGATGCGGGTCTTGCGGCGGATAGCCCGAACGAGATGTTCGGTGAGCTCGGCGTCTTCGGGGCGGGGATGGCCAACACAGCGACGGGCAACGACAGCCGGGCGGGTGTGCCGTCCCTCGAAGAACGCGGTGGTCCGTTCAATCGCCGTGCGGATCTCGGTCGTCATGTGAGTCGCGGACCACGGGGGTGGCTACCGGGGGCCGGTCCATCCCGGACCCCGCAGGCCACGACCGGGTCTCGCCGTGGTGAGCTGGCCGTTCTCCAAGACCATTTGCCCGTTGACCACCACGTAGCGCACCCCTTCGGATGGCTGATGAGGATCTTCGAACGTCGCGCGATCGATAATCGTGCGTGCGTCAAAGACGGTGATATCCGCGGCCATCTGGGGTCGCAGGAGCCCGCGATCGAGCAAGCCCACTCGCTGCGCGGGCTGCGATGTCATCTTCCTGATGGCATCCTCGAGTTTGAGCACGCCATGCTCCCGCACGTACCTGCCGAGGATACGCGGGAAGCTGCCGTACACCCGAGGGTGCACCTTGTCTCGCGAGAGAATCCCGTCGGGCGCGACGGCGCCATAGTCGGTGCAGAAGCTGGTCCACCATTCGCCCACCGCCGCCCGAACGTCGCCTTCGCTCATACTGAAGTAGATCGCGCCGGTGTTCCCATTGTCCTTGATCACGAGGTCGAAGAGCGCGTCGATGGGATCCGTACCCCAGAGAGCCGCGATCTGCGCCACCGATTTTCCTTCGAGGTACTTGAGAGAATCGGCCAGCACGCCGGCAACCAGGACGCCCGGTGCGCCTCCCGCGCCCCGGAAGAAGCTCTCGGCGCCGACCGGAGGATCGAGCATGTCGGCTCGGATGCGATGCCGGGCGGCCGGGTCGCGAAGCCGCCCGATCATTTCGGCCGTCCCGCCTTCATGGGCCCATTGTGGGATGCTCGCGGCAAGCCCAGTGGCGGACGCCTGGTACGGATACACGTCTGCCGTCACGTCGATGCCCGACGCCCGCGCGGAGTCGATGCGGGCCAGTACACGCGGCATGTCGCCCCAGGTCTCCCGACCGGCGCGCTTCAAATGCCAGATCTCGACGGGGATGTCGGCGGCGCGGGCAATGGCGAGCGCTTCGTCGAGTGCGTCATCGAGCCCCGCGCCCTCGTTGCGCAGGTGGGTGGCGTAGATCCCCCCATGTCGTCCGGCGGCCCGGGCCAGTTCAACGAGCTCGGCTGTCGTGGCATAGAAGGCTGGCGCGTACACGAGTGACGTGGAGACACCGAGTGCTCCCTGGTGCATCGCCGAATCGACGAGCGCCGTCATGCGGGCCATCTCGTCTGCGGTGGGAGCGCGATCCTCGTTACCAAGCACGATCTTCCGGATCTGGGTGGCACCAACGAAGGTCGCGATGTTGATGGCCGAGCCCGCTTGCTCGAGCCTCCGGAAATATCCATCCAGGTCTCGCCAGTCGACGGTCACGCCCAGGGATGCGTAGTACTCGGCATCCTCGGCGATTGTCGCATCGGTCTGCGGCGCGACGGACGACCCCTCTCCCGTGATCTCGGTCGTGATCCCCTGCGTGATCTTGCTCGCCGCCCGCCCGTCGGCCAGCACCTTGATGTCGGACCATCCCAGCATGTCGATGAAGCCTGGTGCGACGATCAGTCCGGACACGTCGACTCGCTCGCGCGTGGGCGCCTCGTCGAGTCGGCCAATGGCCACGATTCGGTCGCCTCGGATGCCGATGTCCGCTCGGTACCTGGGATTCCCGGTGCCGTCGACGATCCAGCCGCCCTGGAAGACGATGTCCAGTCTGTCGGCTGGCGCACAAGCCGAAACCGTGACAATGGCCAGGGTTAGGAGGAGTCCTCGCGCGATGCTCACGGTCTCTCCCTCAGCTCCGCCGGGGTGTAGGCCACGCCGCGATACACGACCCGGTCGATGTTGCGACTGTTCCGAATGTCCTCCAATGGGTTGGCGTTCAAAATCACGAAATCGGCCAGGGCGCCAGCGCGAAGGACGCCGATCGAGTCCGCGCCGAGGAGGCGAGCAGTCGTTCCGGTCGCCGCCAAGAGAGCGTCACGCGGTAAGAGGCCGGCGCGAACCAGGAGCGCCATCTCGTCGTGCAGGCTCGCTCCGGGCGCGAGCAGCTGATTCGGCGCATCCGACCCGGCGATTACCGATCCTCCGAGCCGATGAAACATGCGAACGAATCGGTCCTGATAGGGTCGCGCTCGCCGGAACGCCTGGAACTGCTGCTCGTCGAGGTCCGCCCGCCAGATGAGATCCGGGATGTCCCAGTCCTGGCGCACGGTCTCTGGCACGGCAGAGAGATCCAACCGCTCGATGAAACGCGGATTCGTCAGGTTGGCCCAAACCTCGTGAAATGTCAGGGTCGGCACGATGCTGACGCCGAGCTGCACCAGCTCGCGTGCGGTGCGATCGAGGGCCGCGGAATCGAGTGATGACCACGTGCGCTCTTGAAGATTCCACCCACCAAAGAAGTCGTTGTGCGCGGCGATATACCGGCCACGGTCGGTGGCGGTAGCCTCCACCACGCCCGACATGTGCTCGAGGAACCGGATACCGAGCCGGGCCGCCGTGAGCGCGTCGACGCGACCGAGGTGCGCGGCGAGCGGAAGGTTCAGCACGTTGGCCTCGTCGGTGATGGCCTCGAGAAGCGGCCGATCCACCTTGGTGTAGACCTTCGCCTGGTCGACGTCCAGTAGCACCAGTCGGTCGATGGCCGCTCGACCCTCGGTTGTGGTTCCGACCTGGATGGCATTGGGCCAGGTTGCCGGGGCCGCGTCGATCATGGCGCCGGCGATAAACATCCGGGGACCGAGCGTGGACCCCAGTGAGACCGCTTCTCGCAGCGCGATCACGCTGTCGAGGATGCCGCCCATGTCCCGCACGGTGGTGACGCCGTAGCCCAGAAAGCGACCCAGTGTCCACCGCTCGATGTGGGTGTGCCCGTCGATCAGCCCGGGAATGACCCACTTCCCGTCGATCCGTACCTCGACCGCTCCCTTGGGAACGGCGATCGACGTCGCTGGGCCGACGGCTTCGATCCGTCCGTCCTTTACCAGGATCACGGCGTCCATGAGCAGCGGGGCCCCGGTTCCGTCGAACACCTCAGCGCCCACGTAGGCGGTGGTGCCAGCACCCGGCTCGCATGCCGCGGTGAGGGTGACGATCAGTGAGATGCCGACGCTACTGCGGATCAGATGACGTATGGTCATGGATGATGAGCCAGCGTCCGTCCGTGCGGGTGAGCACGAGAGTGAAGGGACCGCTTGCGGTGACCGAATCCCGGCGGAAGAGCACGAACCGCGCGGTGGCCAGGGCATGAGCGGTACCGAGCGATCTCGCCGTGATAGTCTCGAACCTGAGTGAGTCCCGCTGCGCTCCGACGGCGAAGGTCGGAGCGTAATGGTTCCTGATCCAGTCGTACCCGTACTGCGGACGGCCGCCCGATACAAAGGCCGTAAGCGAATCGACGGAGTAGTCCGAGACGAACCCATCCAGATCGCCGGCATTCCATGCGGCAGCCGAGCGGGTGAGCAGCGCGCGGACCTCGGCCAGCAAACCACCCGTCTCGGCGGGTCGGGGCTGGCACCCCGCTACCGCGGCCAGCGCGAGCCCGATCAGGATAGGCGCGAGCCACCAGCGATGAACCGCCGCGCCGAGGCTGCGATGGCTCACGCTATCCTCCGGGGTGCGAACGCGCGTCGACCCCGGTGACACTGTCGACGCGCCGTTCTCACCGCACGTTCCTCGTCGGTTGTGTGGCATCCCCACCACCCCGGACACGCCCCGGCTCTCCCTCTTGGACCGATCTGTGCACGCAGAGGCGTGCAAGAGCGGGGCAACCTACCGGCGCCGCTTACTCGCGGACGAGCGTTTGGCGGCCTTCTTCACCGGTCGCTTCTTGGCGGCCTTCTTCACGGGGCGCTTCGTGGCCGCTTTCTTGGCCGGCCGCTTCTTGGCCGCTTTCCGCGCTGGCCGCTTCTTGGCCGTCTTCCGAGCCGGTTTCCGCTTCGCGACCTTGCGCGCCTCGGGCTTGGGCGTCGGTGGTTTCGCAGGGGGGGCAGCTTGTGGCTTCGGTGCCGGCGAGGCTGGCTTCTCGAGCTCTGGTTTCGACCAGAGATACTCCGTGGGTTCTGGCGGCGCCGGAGGTTTCACGGGGGGAGTTAGTGGCATGGGATCCCACATCCCCGGGCCGCCACCGGTGTCGAAGGACCAGGGCATATAGAGCCTCCTTCAAAAGGGTATGCCGAGGCACTCGTAGTTTCCGCACACGTCGGGTCGAGCGCAAGGGGAGCCGCGACACCTCGAGATCGATCCGAGCGGCCCCGAGTGCGCTCTGCGCTTGACACCCGTGTGTAACGGCTCTTAGCTTCGCTACATATCTTCAGTATCGATATTGACTTACGGCTCTCGCGGGGTGACGGAGTCCATGGCTCGAACCGGATCCACACTGGGGCTCTTGGCGGCCGTTTTCTGGATGGGCGCGCCCGCTGGTTTGGCTGCGCAGGTGGCGGATCTTCAGGTGATCCCTGCCTCGGTGTCGCTGGCCGTGGGCGAGCGGCAAGAGGTGTTGGCGGTCGCATACAATAGTCGTGGGGACGTGGTCAGTCGGATCACGTTCCGCTGGGCCGTGACGGATTCCGCCATTGCGCGGGTGGAGATCGATCGCTCGGCTCCTCCGGGCGTCGTCAATGTCGTTGGGCTGGCACCCGGCTTTGCGCAGGTGACCATACAGGCGGGCAATCAGTGGAGGACGGTCGGAGTTCAGGTCCAGGGCGGGGTGGCCCGTGCAGCGCCAGGGTCGGGAGCCGCAACGATCCTTCGGATCGAGCCTGCCCAGGTGTACCTGTTTCCGCTCGAGGGTCTACCGCTGCGTGCCGTGTTCCTCAAGGACGACGGATCGTCGGCCGCCCCACAGCCGGTGACCTGGCGGTCGTTCCGCGCCGAGATCGCCGACATCGATCGGACTGGAAAGGTGGTCGGGATCGCCGCGGGTGTTGGGGCGATCGAGGCCACCACGCCCGGAGGGCTGAGTGCCCGCGTGCAGGTCCAGGTTGCGCTCGCACCGTGGGGGTTCCTCTTGCCGAGGATGTCCCTGTCCCCGCTCGAGTCGGATACGATTCTGGTGGTGGTAGCGAGTCAGGGCAATCGGCCAGTCGACCCACGGCAGCTCGACACGTGGCGCTCCACCAACCCGGACGTCGTGACGGTTTCACCCGTCGGGGTCATCACCGCCATGTCGGCAGGGCTGTCGGAGATCGTGGTGTCCGGCTTCGGACAGGAGTCGCGGCTCGCGGTCTCGGTGCACAAGCCGGTGGCGTTCGTCGACATCAAGCCACGCCAGGGCGAGGTGGTGGTGCCGCTTGGCGGTTCGGTCACCTTCGAGGCCACGGCGTACGCGGCTGACAGTTCGGCTCTACCGGACGTGGCCCGAGTGTGGGTCATCCAAGATACGACCATCGCCGGCCTCACCCCGACTGGGACTGCCACGGGCCGGAAGATCGGTACCACCACGCAGCGACTCCTCGTGCGGGGGTTCCCGGACGCGACGTGGACGATCAAAGTGGTTTCCACCGGTCTCGTTCTCGATCGCACTCGCCTGGGCCTCGGCTTGAAGGATCGCGCCACCCTTCGCGCCTCCTTCGCCGACAGGCTTGGTAACCCGCTCGCGCCGGCGTCGCAGCTCACGTGGTCGAGCTCCGATCCGGGCGTTGTGATGGTGGATCCCGACGGCCACCTGACACCGGTCACGTTCGGTCGAGCGACCGTCACGGCAGCGACTCCGTGGGGAGTGGCCGATACCGCAACCGTTATCGTGCAAGGGGAGATCATAGTCACGTCCACGCGGGAGGGCAGTGCCGACCTCTACGCATTCGAGCGGGCGGATCCAGGTCGATTCGTGCGCATCACGGAGGATGCGGGTGACGAGCTCGGGCCGGCGTACTCGCCTGACGGGTCGCTCGTCGCGTATGCCACCAATCGGGATGGGAATTTCGAGATCTACGTGGTGGATGCCGACGGGACCAATCGGCGACGGATCACGGGCACGGTGGCGAACGAGACGGAGCCCGCCTGGACGCCAGACGGTAACCGCATCGTCTACCAGTCGGACGCTTCCGGAACCGCCCAGCTGTGGATCATGCAGGCCGACGGATCAGGCCAGCGGTCACTCACCGATGGTCAGGCGAACATGGAGCCGGCGGTCTCGCCAGACGGTACTCGGATCGCCTTCTCGTCGATTAGGGACGGCAACTACGAGATCTACATCATGAATCTCGACGGCTCCAATCAACGGAACGTCTCCCAGTCGGGTCCGTCGACCCATGAGCGCGTGCCCGCATGGCTCGACGACGATACGATCGTGCTGCTTCGCGAGGAGCGGTCGGGGAGAACGGCAACGTGGGTCGTCGTGCGGCAGCGTTTGGGGGGCGAAGCACGAGTACTCACCGAGCCCACGGTGGTCATCAGCGATTTCGCCTTGTCGGGGGATGGGACCCTGCTTGCCGCGGCGATCGAGGCCCCCGGACCCTCCGGTGGAACATCGCGCCGGTTGTTCCTGATCCCCATCGGTGGCGGTCAGCCGACTGAAGTCCCTCGGAAGAACGACTTCGAGCAGCTCGTCCGACCGAGCTTCCGACCGACACTGCGGCCCTAGCCCGGCCACGCTCCGGCCGACCCCGTGTCCAAGCGGATGAAGGCGCTCGTGCTGCGCGGCCACGGCGATCTGTCGCAGCTGGCCGTCGATGAGGTCCCGGCACCCGTGATCCGGGGCCCCGGGGAGGTGCGGATCCGGCTCGAGGCCGCGGCCCTCAACCACCTGGATCTCTGGACGATTCGCGGCCTTCCGGGTCTCGCGCTTGCCTTGCCACACATCCTCGGCGGTGACGGTGCCGGTGTCGTCGAATCGGTGGGCAACGACGTTGAGCACGTCCAGCCGGGCGATCGGGTGATGCTCAACCCGGGGATCTCCTGCTCCCGGTGCCGCTACTGCCTGCGTGGCGAGCACTCGCTCTGTGAGACCTATCGACTCCTGGGCGAGCACGTTCCCGGCACCTTGGCGGAGTACATCGTGGTGCCGGAGCAGAATGTCGCGGCCGTGCCCACGCCGCCTGGGCCGCATCCACCGATCTCCTGGGCCGAAGCGGCCGCGTTCTCGCTCGTCACACTCACCGCTTGGCGGATGCTCGTGACCCGCGCCCACCTGCGTGCCGGCGAAACGGTACTCATTTGGGGGGTCGGTGGCGGGGTGTCGGTGACAGCGCTCCAAGTAGCCAAGTTGTGTGGTGCACGTGTCATCGTGACCTCGTCGAGTGATGCCAAGCTCGAGGCCGCTCGCGCGCTCGGCGCGGACGAGACCCTGAACCATGGAGCGCTGGACATCGTCAAGTCCGTCCGGCGGCTCACGGACCGTCGAGGGGTCGACGTCGTCGTCGACAACGTTGGCGAAGCCACCTGGGACCGGTCACTCAAGCTGCTGGCCCGCGGAGGCCGGTTGGTCACCTGTGGTGCGACGACGGGTCCGGCGGTGAACGTCGATGTGCGGCGGCTCTTCTGGTACCAATGGACCATCCTCGGATCCACCATGGGGGGTGCCGAGGATTTCCGCGAGGCAGTGAACCTGCTTGGCCAAGGCCGACTCCGTCCCGTCATCGACTCCACGTTCGCGCTGGACGATGCGGTGGAGGCATTCCGGCGGCTGGAGCAGGGAGAGCAGATGGGGAAGATCACGGTCGCGGTGTGACCGTGCGACGTCCGTTTTGGGGTGCATCTGGCTGGGAGTGAACTAGGCGCTAGCCACCCTCACGTCTGAGCAACACGGTGTCCGCCCCCCGACCAAAGGTGGGGTGCTCGACCGTCGCGATCCTCCCCAGGAAACGTCCCCAGTCGTCGAACAGTGCGTAGCCGCCCACCGTCCGGACGGCGCGGACGCTCGTCACCACGGCTGAGCGCTCCGAGCGGTGTGGCGCCGCGGCCCGTGTTCCTGTGATCGTCCAGGTTGAGATGACTGCGGGGTGTACCATGCTCACTCCTGACCCATGCATCGTCGACCGCGTCATCACGGTCGGGACCCGCTGCAATTCGATGTCCTCTGCCACATTAGATGCTGCCGTCGACCGAATGGTTGCACGACGTTGATCACGTCGTCTGGGGACCTGGAGGTGAAGGCTTCGCAGGGGATCGACGGTGGCGCGAAACCGCCGTGTTCGGCCCCCCCGAAAGGACATTGGCGTCGTTTGGCGTAATTGGTTGCGGTACATTGATTTAGATGTGTGATTGACCATTGATTTCGGCCCCGTGACCGACTATTATTGTCAGACCTCCGTTGGGGTCCCCGTGGCCCCATTTTTCGTCGCCAAACCGACACGCCAATGACCGCACCAAACCAGCGCGAGCGCATTCTCCCGCGGCTCATCGAAGACGAGATGCGGGAATCGTTCATCGACTATTCGATGAGCGTCATCGTCCAACGTGCGCTACCCGACGTACGCGACGGACTGAAGCCGGTACATCGGCGCATCCTCTACGCCATGCACGAGCTGGGCCTCGCGCCGAACCGTCCGTTCAAGAAGAGCGCAACGGTCGTGGGTGACGTGCTCGGCAAGTACCATCCGCATGGCGACACAGCGGTATACGACGCGCTCGTCCGCATGGTGCAGGGCTTCTCGCTCCGCTATCCGCTGATCGATGGGCAGGGGAACTTCGGCTCGGTCGACGGCGACAGTGCCGCGGCGTACCGCTACACCGAAGCGCGCCTCACGGCCCGCGCGGTCGCGATGCTGGAAGACATCGACAAGAGCACGGTGTCGTTCGCGCCGAACTTCGACGACCGGTTGCGGGAACCCACGGTGCTCCCGTCCCGGCTCCCCAACCTCTTGGTCAACGGGTCGTCGGGCATCGCCGTCGGGATGGCGACCAACGTTCCGCCGCACAACCTCGGCGAAGTGGTCGGAGCCATCAAGCATCTGATCGACAATGCCGAGTGCACGATCGGAGATCTGCGTAAACACATCCGCGGTCCCGATTTCCCGACCGGCGGGTTCATCTATGGCCGAGAGGGGATCAAGGACTGCTACGACACCGGTCGCGGGCGAATCGTCATGCGCGCCCGTGCCCGGGTTGAGGAGAAGGAGTCCACCGGGAAGTCGCAGATCGTCGTGACCGAGATCCCCTTCATGGTGAACAAGTCCCGGTTGGTCGAGCAGATCGCGGGCCTCGTTCGACAGAAGAAGATCACGGACATTGCTGACCTGCGGGACGAGTCCGATCGTGACGGCATGCGGGTCGTGGTGGTGCTGAAGCGCGACGTCAATCCTACGGTCGTGCTGAATCTCCTGTACAAGCACACGCAGATGCAGACCACGTTCGGCGCCATCATGCTCGCGCTCGTGGACGGTCAGCCGAAGGTGATGAACCTGAAGGAGATGTTGGGGCACTTCGTGGATCATCGCCACGAGGTGATCACGCGACGCGCCGAGCACGACCTGCTCGAGGCCCAGAGTCGGGAGCACATCCTCGAGGGTCTCAAGATCGCCGTCGACAACATCGACGAAGTCGTACAGATCATTCGGAAGGCCGAGGACGTCCCGGCAGCCGACGCAGCATTGCGGGAGCGGTTCGAACTGTCAGAAAAGCAGAGTGAGGCGATTCTCAATATGCGCCTCGCGCGGCTCACCTCACTCGAGATCGACAAGCTGGACGCGGAGCTGAAGGACGTCCAGAAGCTGATCAAGGATTTGAAGGCCATCCTCGGATCCAAAGCCACGCGGATGGAGATCCTCAAGGAGGAACTCGACGACGTGGTGACCAAGTTCGGCGATCCGCGGCGTACGGAGATCGTGGCCGACGAGGGCGAGTTCTCCATCGAAGACTTGATTGCCGAAGAGGACATGGTGGTCACCATCTCCCATTCCGGCTACATCAAGCGCATTCCGGTGTCCACCTACCGTCGCCAGCGGCGCGGAGGGCGCGGCCTCAACGGGATGGGGACCAAAGAGGACGATTGGGTCGAGCACCTCTTTGTCGCTTCGACCCACGACTACGTGCTCTTCTTCACGCACAATGGGCAGCTGTACTGGCTCAAGGTGTACGACATCCCGCAGAGCGGGCGGGCGGCCCGGGGCAAGCCCATCATCAATCTCATTCAGATCACGCCGGACGAGCGCATCACGGCATTTGTTTCCGTGCGCGGGTTCACCGACGACCAGTACCTGCTGTGCGCGACCCGCAAGGGGATGATCAAAAAGACCGTCTTGTCAGCCTACGGAAACCCGCGCGCGAATGGCATCAACGCCATCAACATCGATGACGACGACGAGTTGATCGAGGTCCAAACCACGGACGGATCCAACGACGTGGTGCTCGCCACACGAGACGGTATGAGCATTCGGTTCGGCGAGAAGGACGCACGCCCGTTGGGGCGTGCCACGTCGGGCGTGCGGGGGATTCAGCTGAGCGGCGACGATCGCGTGATCGGAATGGTGGTCGTGCGACGCGACGCCACGCTGTTGGTGGTGTCCGAGCGTGGGCTGGGGAAGCGGTCGGAGCTCACCGATTACCGGGTGCAAAGGCGGGGCGGGAAGGGCATCATTACGCTCAAGCGCACCGACAAGACGGGCGCCGTGGTTGCACTGAAGGAGGTGCTCCCGGCCGACGAATTGATGGTGGTCACTCGACACGGAGTCATCATCAGGCTGCCGGTCAGCGGGATCCGCGTCATCGGGCGGAATACGCAGGGGGTCAAGGTCATGAACCTCGATCTTGGTGACGCCGTGGTCGACGTGGCCCGGGTGGTGCCGGACGAGGGGGAGGCGGGGGAGGTGGATGCTGACGAAACCGCTCCGGAGGTCGTCGCCGAAGGGCAAGACCAGCGGGAAATGGATGTGTGAGTGGGCACCACGCCAGCCCAGGTAACGGTAGACGATATACGGGAGGCGGCGCGCGGCATCGTGGGAGTTGCCGCGCGGACGCCCCTCCAGCACGTCCCGCAACTGAGTGAAGCCGCCGGCGTTCCTGTCTATCTGAAGCTCGAGAACCAGCAGCCGACCGGAGCCTTCAAGCTCCGCGGCGCCTGGACCTTTGTTCGGCAATTGGATCCGGAGTCCCGCCGCCGCGGTGTCATCACGTACTCGAGCGGGAATCACGGCCAGGCGGTCGCCTTCGCAGCGCAACGGGTGGGAGCCCGCGCGGTCGTCGTCATGCCGGAGACCGCTCCAGCAACGAAGATCGAGGGCGTGAAGCGATGGGACGGGGAAGTGGTGTTTGCGGGGCGCACCTCAGAGGATCGCTATCGAAAGGCACTCGCGATGGCCGAAGCCGAGGGGCTCACGATCATCCCGCCGTACGATCATCCGGCCATCATTGCGGGCCAGGGAACCACCGGATTGGAGATCGCCGAGGAGCTTCCCGAGATCGCGCACGTTGCCGTCCCGGTGGGTGGCGGGGGGTTGATCGCCGGGATCACCACGGCGCTGCGAGCGATCCGTCCCGAGGCCCGCGTGACCGGGGTGGAACCCGAAGGCGCCGCGGCCCTGCACGCCGCCTTGGCGGCGGGTCATCCGGTGCGGCTGGAGCGCACGGCCAGCATGGCCGACGGCCTCCTCCCGTTGGCCGTCGGAACGCTAACGTTTGCCCATGTGCGGGACGTGGTCGACGCGGTGCGGGTCCCGGAGGAGGCGATTGCCGAGGCCACGGTCTGGCTCCACCGCGAGGTGGGTGTGACGGCCGAGCCCTCGGGCGCTGTGACCACGGCCGCGCTCCGAACCGGCGCCTTGGTCCCGCACGGCCCTACCGTGCTGGTGGTCAGCGGGGGCAACGTAGATCTTGCTATGGTGAACTCGCTGCAAGGACTCAGCTGATATGCGGCCGTCATGAGCGTACAGCCCGCCAAGATCCTCGTCGTCGATGACGACCGCACGCAGCTCACGGCGCTTTCGCTGACGCTCGAGCGGCAGGGCTACGAGGTCGTTCCGGCTCAGAGCGGTGAGGAAGCACTGGAGGCCCTGGAACGCGAGACGCCGGATCTGCTGCTGCTCGACATCCTGATGCCGCAGGTGGATGGCATCGCGCTCCTGAAGCGGATCAAGGCGGATGCGCGCTGGCGCGATCTGCCGGTTCTGATGATCTCCGTCTTGTCCCCGGAGGAAGCGGCGGTGACATCGCTCTCCCTGGGGGCTGCGGATTTCATCCCCAAGCCCTTTCGCGCGGATGAGCTGGCAGCGCGGGTGGAGGCGCAACTCCGTGCGAGCCGTATGCTCCGGGAGGCACGGGCAGAGGCCAAGCGCGCGGCCATCGAGGCCTCGGTTCGGGCCGAGATGCTCGACATCCTCCACGAGGTGACCGAGGCGTTCGCGCCTGAGGACATCTATGTGGTGCTGGCGCGAAGGGTGAGACACGCCCTCAGAATCTCCCGGTGCTCCATCGTGCTCGTCGCCCCAGGGGCGTCGAGGGGGCGGATCGTGGTCGCGGCGGATGACCCGTCGATTCGCAATAAGGAGCTCGAGCTGACGGGGTATCCGGAGATCCGACAGGCCCTGGGGCAGGACCAGGCGGTCTTCGTGCGAGACGTGTGGACGGATCCGCTGTTTGCCGAGGTGCGCGGGGATTGGGAGCGGCAACGCGTCGCTGTCCGAACGAGGTCGGCGATCGTCGTGCCGTTTGGGATGCACGGCATTCAGACGGGGGTGTTTTTCTTGCGGACGTTGCAGGAAGAGCCGCCGCTGGATCCAGAAGTGATGGAGTTCGCCGAGCGAGTGATTCGCACGGCCGTCGGGGTCATCGAGAAGGCCTACCGAATCGAGACCGTCCAGTCCGCCAAGGAGCGGTATGAATGGCTCGCGACGACGGATTCCTTGACCGGGTGCGCCAACCGGCGGGCCCTGCTGGAGGTGCTCGAGCGCGAGCTCGAGCGCGTGCGTCGCTACAGCTCGCCTTTGAGCATCGTCATGGTCGATCTGGATTTCTTCAAGCGGATCAATGACGCGCGTGGCCACCTCGTGGGCGACGAAGTCCTGCGACAAGTCGGCGAACTGCTCCGGGCGCATGTGCGCGGCGTCGATACGGTGGCCCGTTACGGGGGCGAGGAGTTCGTGCTCTTGCTCCCCGAAACACCGCTCGAGGGCGCGATCACTTCCGCGGAGCGATTCCGGGAACGGATCGAGCGACACGACTTCTCCCCCGACGGGACTCGACTCTCCATCACCGCGTCCATTGGTGTGACCACGATCCCGGCCGGAGAGATCGACAGCCCGGAAAACGCCCTCAATCGGGCGGACGCCGCGCTGTATCGCGCCAAGCGTGCCGGTCGTAACTTGGTTCGCACATGAGTCGACGTTGTCCACGCTGCAAGGCTGTCTACGCCGGGGAGGCCAGGTTCTGCCCCAAGGACGGGAGTCCGCTCGTAGACGTCGGTGGGTTGGGCGGCAAGCCGATCCCGACCGCGTCCGGCGAACAGCGGACCCTCGTGCGGCAGGTGATGACACCGCGAGAGGGTCCGAGCATCAGCCGAGCGGGCGCACTCAAGGGTGAAGTGCTCGATCGGCGCTACGAAGTGCTCCGCATGCTCGGCGAAGGTGGAATGGCCTTCGTGTACGAGGCTCGCGATCTGAACACCGACCAGTCCGTGGCCATCAAGATCCTCAGCCCGAAGCTCGGCACGGATGAGAGCTCCGTGGAACGGCTGCGCCGCGAAGCCGGCCTCGCCATGCGTCTCGAGCATCCCAACGCCTGCAGGATCCTGCGACTCGGCGAGACTGAGGACGGACTCATCTACCTGGTGATGCCGTACCTCCGCGGTGAGCTCCTCTCGGATCGTGAGGTGAAGATCGGTGCCATGGCGCTGCCCGAGGGGGTGAAAATCCTGGCACAGTGCTGTGCTGGTCTCCACCATGCGCACGATCTGAACATCGTCCATCGAGATCTGAAGCCCGAAAACATCATGCTCGTTCCCCACGCTTCGGGTGGCGAGATCGCAGTCGTGATGGACTTCGGGCTGGCCAAGGAGCGGCGCGCGAGCCCAGGCGTCGCCAAGCTGACGGCCACCGGCATCATTCTCGGGACTCCGGAGTTCATGAGTCCCGAACAGATCCGCGGCAAGTCATTGGATCGGCGGAGCGATGTCTACGCGCTCGGGATCGTGGCCTACGAGCTGTTCACGACCAAGCTACCGTTTCAGGGACGCACGCCGCAGGAGATGATGATTGCCCGCCTTCGTGGGAAGCCGATTCCCCTCGGGTCGGTGCGGTCGGGCTTTCCCAACGCACTCGAGGCCGTGCTCATGACCGCGCTCGAGAACGAACCCGACAACCGGTACGCGACGATGCTCGACTTTGGACACGCGATGGTCGACGCACTCGACGACGCCGACAAGGACAGGCTGCGGGCCCACCTGCGTTAAGCGTTACGGACGCTCGAACCGCGCCTGCGGGACGTCGAGATTGATCACCACATCTCCAAGCACGAGCGCCTACGTCCGTTGCCGGACTCGGTGATGAAACCCCGGCGAACGACATGGGGAAAACGATTTCACCAACCGGCTCGGTCGGCTCGGCGATGGCATCGGTGATATCTTGCTCGTCGTTGGGTGGTCGGGGATATTGGGCTCGGTCTCAGCCTGGAGCAACTCGTCGGCCATGAAGCGTTACCCGGCATTCGATCCCCCCGAATACGTCGACTGGCGTCCCGATCCCGAGCTCGTTGCCGGCTACGCGGCGGCATGGGAGGCCGTGCCGGCTCGTAAGGAGATCGTCGGTCGACTGGAGAGGACCGTCCTCACGGGTCTGTATGCCGGCATGGTGCGCGCGCGACTGCATGACATCATGCTCAAACGCTGGGTGCGCCAAGGCGTTATCTCCAAGGCGTGGCTAGGAACCGGCGAAGAAGCGACGACGATCGGGCCGGTGCACTCGCTCGATCGGGAGCGCGATGTGGTGGCGCCGATGATCCGCAATGCCGGGGCCTGCTGCGACATGGGTATGGCGGTGGCGGACATGTTGCGGGGCTACCTAGGCACCTACGACTCCCCGTCCAAGGGCCGGGATGGTCATGTCGGGGCGCTCGCGCACCGCGTGCTGCAGCCCATCTCAAGCATCGGCAACATGCCGGCTGTAACTATCGGCATTGCATTGGCCTTTCGGCTCCGTAAAGAGCCGGGGGTGGCCTTGACGTGGGTGGGAGACGGGTCGGTGAAGTCAGGTCCGACACACGAGGCCTTCAATTTCGCCGCTGCACAGCGGCTGCCGGTGATTTTCATCATCCAGAACAACCAGGTCGCGCTGGGAACGCCGGTGCGGCAGCACCATCGCCCCGCCGACTTCAGCGAGGTGCACAAAGCCTACGGTTGCGCCGGATGGTCCTTCGACGGGAACAACGTGGTCGACGCCTACGCGGCCACGCGGATCGCGGCGGACCGATGTCGCACCGGCGACGGCCCGGTGATTCTCGACGCCGAGACCTTCCGCATGGGGGGGCATGCCACCCACGACGAACAGGAGGCGCGACGACTGTTCGATGCCGCCACGTTTGCGTACTGGGGAAAGCGCGATCCGATCGGCTTGTACGAGGAGTTCCTCGCCTCGATAGGCGTTGCGCGTGAGGAGTTGGAGCGGATCGAGGCCGACGTGGCAGGCGAAGTCGACCGGGCGGCGGCGGAGGCGCTCGACAGCCGCTCCCGCAATATGCCGCCCCCCGCCTCGGCGCTCGACGACGTGTACGCCTGAGCCGTCGCTACGGGAGCACCCCCGGAAAGCCCGCCTCGGCCTAGAAGTAGTTGCCGGTCAGGACGATGTACACGATGATGACGGCAACTGCGACCGGACATAGGAACCGAATGAGGAACGCCCACACCGGTCGGAGTCCGAAGGCGACGCCCTCCAACTCGATTTCCTTCGCTGCACCCGCCACCCCCCAGCGATAACCGATGAACACCGCCAAGAGCAGCGAACCCACAGAGAGCGAGTAGTTGCCGAATACGATGTTCATGAGTGTGAGGAAGTCGACGTTCGCTCCAGGAACACTGCTGAACAGCCCCACGGCGCCGAATGCGAGGGCCGAGGGGACACCGAGCAGCGCGGTGCCGAGTGTCGTGACCAGGACGGCTTTGCCGCGCGACCACTTCCACTCGTCGATCAGGTACGAAACGGGGACCTCGAGCAGAGAGATGGTAGATGTCAGTGCGGCGATGGTGAGCAACAGGAAGAAGGCCGAGCCGAACAACTGCCCGCCGGGCAGGGTGGCGAAGAGCGGCGGCAGCACCTGAAATACCAGGCCGACGCCGGACGCAGGATCGAGCCCGGCATGGAACAGCGCTGGAAAGATGATGAGACCCGCCAGCAGGGCGATCATCGTGTCGAACAGACAGACGATCCCCGCTGACGCGACGAGATCCTCTCGTTTCCTGATGTAGCTGCCGTAGGTGATCATCGCGCCCATGCCAAGGCTCAGTGAGAAGAAGGCCTGGCCAAGCGCCGTCGGGAACGTCTGGGCCCGGAGCTTGGAAAAATCGGGCGCGAGATAGAACTCGAGTCCTTCTCGTGCACCCGAGAGCGTCACGGAGCGAAACGCCAACACCGCCAGCAAGAAGAACAGCATCGGCATCAGGATCTTCGACATCAACTCGATGCCGCGGGACACGCCGCGCCACACGATGAGCGCCGTCAGCACGAGGAAGGCGGCGAGCAGGCCGGTGCTCAGCATCCAGTTGGACACGAAGTCGTCGAACACCGCCGCAGATTCCTGCGCGATGATGGTGTTGAAGCCACCGCTCACTGTTTTGAGGAAATAGCCGAATGTCCAGCCGGCGATGACGCCATAGAACGAGAGGATCCCCACGCCCGTGATCACCCCGAGCAGGCCGACGAACCGCCACAGCGTCCCCGGCGCCACCGCGGCAAAGGCGCCGACCGGGTTCCGCTCGGTCCGACGCCCGAGCGCCAGCTCCCCGAGCATGACCGGCGCTCCGATCAAGAAGACGAACCCAAGGTAGATGAGCACGAAGACGGCGCCACCGTTCTCGCCGACCACGTACGGGAAGCGCCAGATGTTGCCGAGACCGATCGCCGAACCGGCGGCTGCGAGAACGAAGCCGACGCGGGAACCCCAAACGCCACGGGCGGGGGAGGCTGGGGCATCGGGCATCAGGATCTCCTGCTTCGAGAGGTCGTGAAAGGATACGTGTCCGAGTCTGGATGTCCAGAGTGGGTGGGGGTCGCGTCAGATCACGCGTCCGTGGAATGCCCCTCGTCGGGGTGGATCGCACGCCACGCGGACCGCAGCGCGAGCTGCGTGATCGGATCGCGCGCGCTCCACGTCTTGTCACAGATTCGCTCGAGGGGGAGGCCGATGATGGTGATCCAGAGATCGGACCAGAGATCCACCGATCCCGGGCGGATCTCGCCGGACGACTTCCCCTCCACCAGGATCCGACCGAGGGCGACTCGCAGCTCTGCCGCGAGATCCCGGCTCTTCGGATCGAGCAGGCCGGGGAACCGAGTGAAGAAGACGAGCCTGACAGGGGCAGGATCGTGACCGGCCACTTCACACCACGTGGCAGCGATATGTTCGAGCCGGTCACGACAGGAGCCGGTGGCCGCGGTGATCGGGGCGAGCAACAGGCGGAGGGCCGCACGGTACAACTCGTTCAGCAGCACCTGCTTGCTCTCGAAGTGCCGATAGATGGACCCCTCCGCAACGCCGGCGGCCGCTGCAACCTGCGGAGTCGTGGTGGCATGGTACCCCTGGGTCGTGAAGAGATCGATGGCGGCGCGCACGATGCGGTCGCGAGTCGACTGAGAGCTGCGACGGCGCGTCGAAGGCTGAGCAGGAGGGTGGGTAGCCATCGCCCTAGGGTAGCACCGAGGTGTGCGGCTGCCAAGCTGTGCGTCAGGGTGCCGTGTCGGATACGGATTCGGTACCTTGAAAGTTTGGGGGCTCGTCCGGTGCTCCACCGTGTGGTGTACCGGAAAGGAGCGTGCGGGGTGAAGGTTTCGAGCGAGCGACAGCTAGTGCAGAGTTGGGAGGAGGGGGTGCCGTATGCCGGTTTTCGGGCAACGGTCGACGCCCTCCGCGCGCTGTGGGATGGTGTGTATCGTACCGCGGCGGTTCAGACCGCCTTCAAGACACTCTGCAGTATCGACGTCGCACGCTCCACATTGGCCTCAGTGAACACCAGCGCCGGGCGGAACCGGATGGATCGGGGTCCGCAGGCGAGGGTCGCAAACCCGGCATCCCAACAGGCCTCGCGCACGCGCTTCCGGGTGTCGGTGTCTGGCAGGTCGATCGCCAGCAGCAGGCCCTTCCCCCGGGCGTTCGTGACGACGGGGAATCTTGCCTGGAGCCGTTCAAGCTCGCTCTTGAACTGGGCGCCGACGCGCGCGGCATTGGCCACCAGATCGTCTTCCGCGATGATCTGCAGGTACCGGGCGCACCGGACCATGTCCACCAAGTTGCCGCCCCAGGTGGAATTGATGCGCGACGAGACGTGGAACACGTTCTTCGGGACCTCGTCGATTCGGCGCGAAGACATGACGCCACACACCTGAGTCTTCTTACCGAAGGCCACAAGATCCGGAGTGACGCCGAGACCTTGGAAGGCCCACATGGATCCCGTGATCCCCATGCCCGTCTGGACCTCATCGAAGATCAGGAGTGCTTCGCGCTCATCCGCGATGGCACGCAGCTGACGGAAGAACTCCGGCCTGAGATGGTTCTCACCACCCTCGCACTGGATCGGCTCGATGAGAATGGCCGCGATGCCGTGTGGATCCCGCTGGAACGCCGACTCGATTTCGCGCACCGCGACTTGCTCAGCAGCCGCGACACGGGCCACGTCGATGGGGAAGTGGATCTTCGGATTGGAAATCCTGGGCCAGGTGAACTTCGGGAAATCGGCGGTCTTCAGCGGGTCGGTATTGGTCACGGAGAGGGTGTAGCCGCTCCGTCCGTGGAACGCATCCCGGAAATGGAGGATCTTGTCCGCACCTCCCTCGACGCCGCGTGCGCGATTCTTCTGTGCCTTCCAGTCGAACGCGGCCTTCATGGCATTCTCGACGGCCAGCGCGCCGCCGGCGACGAAGAACAGGTACCGGAACTCATCCGGCACGGCGACGTCCCGAAACGTCTTCACGAAGCCCGCGTATTCCCGCGAATACACGTCGCTATTGGCCGGGTTGGCCAGCGCGGCCTGCAGGAGCACCTCGCGAAAGGCCGGATCGTCCAGCTTCGGGTGATTGTGTCCGAGAGGTAGCGTGGCGAAATACGTGTAGCAATCCAGGTATTCCTTGCCGCTGAGCGCATCGACCATCTTCGACCCGTGGGACTTCTTCAGGTCGATCACGATATGAAATCCGTCGACCAGGATGTTCTCTCGGAGGATGGCAAACACCTGATCGGCTGGAACGGTGACTTGAGCCATGGTTATCTCCTGAGCGACCTCTTGGGCTGGCAGCCGGGCGCTGCCAACGATGATCACGGTTCGCACCACGCCGGGGTTTCTGTGACGCCGTAGACCGAAAGGCGGCGTCGCCGGGCGAGGCTACCGACGGTCAGGCGGAGCGAAGATGCCCGGGCGGGCGTTCTCCGGGACGAGATGAACCAGGAGAGTGTGTGGAGGCATACCGCAATCTAACAGCACCGAGAGGCGGGCTCGACACAGGTCGGGGGAATCTCGGCCGGTAAGGTCGGGCTTCACGTCAAAAGGGCCAGCGTGTGTGGAAGAACCACACGACGCCGTCCGGGCCTATCCCGGCTGTTGTTCCCAGAATGCCGGTCCGAAAGAACTGCGCGACGAGCCCTACGCCTCCACCGACCATCAGGTCCTCGGTAGTCACGCTAAACTCACCGGCGGGAAACACACGGGCGGCATCGAGGAACCCGATGGCGGTCACGCGAAACAGCGTCGGGAAGGCAAAGAAGTCGTACCGCACATCGAGATTGGCCAGGAGCTTGTCCGCGTCCAACAGCCGTTGGGCGGGGATGGCTCGGTGGGATTCCGCACTGCCGATTCCTCTGAACGGACGGTCGCTGGCCTCGATCAAGGCATAGGAGCCGAGCCGTGGGCCGCCGCTCATCGTTTGGCCCAGGACCCGGGCGGCAATCGTGAGATTCGGGAGTGCTGGCAGATAGCCCGTGGCCGACACCGTGGTGCGGGTGTAGCTCATTGCGGAAATGATGCCGGAGTCGGCGATACCGACGATCGCCTCGATCAAGAGCCCACGAGTCGGAGCCGGCTCATCGTTGCGTGTATCGAAGACGAGGCCGATCCGTGCCGACGCATCGGTCGTTCCCTGTCCGATAGAAGGATCAGCCCCGGCCGCCAGATCCTGCGCCAGCTGACTGGGACCGGACAGCGTATCGATCCGCCATCGTTCCAAATGGAGACCTGCCAGGAGACGGAGCGGCCCGATGACGCGGCGCTGGACTTCACTCCGTGCGATCCATCGCGTGTTGTCCGAGCGATAGAAATGGGGAACGGCGTCGGTTTCGTTCGCGTCGTCGTACACATTGGCGTTGCCGATCCCGAAGTAGCGCTCGCGGGCGTCGCGTCTGCCTTCCAGGGTCACGACGTAGCGCCATTCCTGGACCCATTTGGGGGCACGGAACGCGAGTTCGAGCCGCTTGGATCCGGAGGCCGAGATGTGCCCGTCCAGCGAAGCCGCCGCCCGATACGGCTCGGGCGCCTCCCACTCGCCGTATCCAAGCTGATTGATCTGCGCGTGGAAGAGCCCGGCGGTGAGGCCTTCGGTCGGGCCCCAGGTGATCCACGGGAACGAGAGACTCGTCCAGTCGCGCCCGAAGGTCGGCACGTCGGGGATCTGCGCCACACCCGGAGATGCGACGAAAGCCACGAGCGCAAAGACGAGGGTTGGCCTCACCGCTCCCGCTCGAACAGGTAGGCAGCGTCGTGATGCTTGGCTTCCGTGCCGTCCCACGCGGCGTACCGAGCGCCGGCGAACATGGACGCCCCGCCGAACTCACCCTTCTTGTTCACCGCATAGAAGTTGAGACCGAAACGCGGTCGACCCCGCTCATCGAGGAGCCGCGCCTCGGTCGTGGAGACCACGCGGCGCATGGTCTCGAGCGCTGCGTCGGACGGACCCATGCCGCGTCGCATGAATTCGACCGTGAGAAACGCGCCACACGCCTTGATGCACGCCTCACCCCGGCCGGTGGATCCGGCCGCGCCGACATCGTTGTCCGTGTACTGCCCGGCTCCGATGATGGGCGAGTCGCCGACTCGCCCCGGGATCTTCCAGGAGAGCCCACTCGTCGTGGTGACCGACGAGACATCCCCGCTGGCATTCACGGCATTGATGTTGATGGTGCCGTGTTCCTCACGCGACAACTGCTCGTCATCCGGCACCTCGAGCCAATTGTCGTCGGGACCGCGACGGGCCCGCCAGCGGAGCCAGGCTTCCCGGGCGCGGTCCGTCAGGAGGTCTTCTTCCTGGAAACCGTAGGAGAGCGCGAAGCGTTTCGCGCCGGGCCCGACAAGGAGAACGTGGTCGGTGTAGAGCAGCACGTACTTCGCCACTACGCTCGGTGTCTTGATGCCTTCGAGCGACGCCACTGCGCCGGCCCGGCGGGTGGGTCCGTGCATGCACGAGGAGTCGAGCTGAACGATGCCTTCCTCGTTCGGCAGGCCTCCGTAACCGACGGACATGTCATCCGGGTCCAGTTCCTGGATCTTGACCCCCTCGATGGCTGCGTCGAGGGTATCCATACCCTGGTCGAGCAGCTCTCCCGCCCGCTGCACACCGCGCAGGCCGTTGGCAGAGGCCACGACCACGTTCATAGCCGCAGGCCGGATGTGAATCGCGGGAGCCGATCGAGCGGCCAGGACGCCCGGTCCCAAAGCGACCCCAGCCGTGAGTCCCGAGGCGGCTCCGAGGAATTCTCGGCGCGAGTACGAGTCGGACACGATCAGACCTCCTCCGGATGAAAAACCCCATCTGCGGGCATCGCGAAATAACCCCGCGCGCTCCGGGACTGTCAACTTGCCTGGGATCCATGGGCGCCATACGTTCTGGCCGGGGTGGTGGCGGTCGCGCGATGGGGTGGCAGGGGAGCCCGGACTTCAGCTCCGTGAGGTGGGGACAGGCCGTGGTATCCGTAGTGTTGCCGGTGCACAACGAGCAACCGAATCTCGGGCCGCTCTTTGAAGAAATCGCGTCGGCACTCGGCGGGGTTTCCTACGAGGTCATCGCAGTCGACGACGGGTCGACCGACGGGTCCGACGCCGAGCTGGGCCGCCTGAAGGATCGGTTTTCCGCGCTCCGTGTGATCACCCTGGAGCGTCGCAGCGGCCAGAGCGCCGCTATCGCGGTGGGGTTCGACGCCGCACGAGGTGACGTTGTGGTCACGCTGGATGCCGACGGGCAGAACGACCCGGCCGACATCATGCCGCTGCTGCGGGTTCTGCAGGAGCAACCGTCTTTGGCGGCTGCGGTCGGGTATCGCAGTCGCCGGGCCGACTCCTGGTGGAAGCGGACCCAGAGCCGGGTAGCCAACGCGGTGCGAAACTGGATCACGCGGGACGGTATGCGGGATACTGGGTGCGCCCTCAAGGTCGTGCGTCGGTCGGCGTTGGTGCGGATCCCCCGCTTTGACGGACTCCACCGGTTCATCCCGGCGCTCCTGCAGGCTCAGGGAGGGCGGGTCGCGCAGATGCCGGTCGCGCATCGGCCGCGCCGCGCGGGACGGAGCAAGTACGGGATGTGGGACCGCGCGCTGCGGGGTTTGGTTGACGCGCTTGCTGTGCTGTGGTACCGGCGCCGAGCGCTTCGGTATGTCATCAAGGAGGACACCGGCTGAGATGCCGCGTCGCAAACGACTCGATCCATCGATTTTCCAGCTGCCGGTCGAGAAGATGAAGGCCGGCTACTACTCGGACAAGTACTTCGTGCGGTCCCGGGAGATCGTGTTGGCTGACCACCACCGCCCGCGGGTCTTGATGCAGGTGTTCACCAAGGCACACGCGTTTCTGGGTGGGGTGGACGAGGCCATCGCGATTCTCAAGCTGTGTGCCCATTCCTGGAGTGAGCTCACGCTGCATGCCCTGTACGATGGGGACGAGATCGCTCCGTGGGAGACGGTGATGACCATCGAGGGGCCGTACGACGCCTTTGCGCACCTCGAGACACTCTACGTTGGGGTCCTGGCTCGGCGGACCCGCGTCGGCACCAATACACGGCTCGTGGTGGAGGCGGCGAAACCCAAGGACATCATGTTTTTTCCGGCCCGCCACGACCACTGGCTGGTTCAGACCGGTGATGGCTACGCGGCGCACATCGCGGGCGCCATCGGTGTGTCCACCGACGCACAGGCGTCATGGTGGGGCAGCGAAGGCATCGGAACCGTTCCGCACGCCATGATCGCAGCCTATGGCGGCGACACGGTGCTCGCCGCAAAGAAGTTCGTGGAATACATGCCACAGGATGTCAAACTCGCGTGTCTGGTGGACTTCCAGAACGACAGCGTGCGCGCCGCGGTCGAGGTGGCAAGAGCGCTCGGCACGCACCTGTACGGCGTGCGCCTCGATACGTCCGGGACCATGGTCGATCGCTCCGTGATTCCGCAGATGGGACATTTCGATCCTCGAGGGGTGAATCCCCAGCTCGTGTGGAATGTCCGGCGGGCACTCGACGAAGAGGGGTTCTCCCACGTGAAGATCGTCGTGTCAGGCGGGTTCACCGTGGAGAAGATCCGGGCGTTCGAAGAAGCCGGTGTGCCGGTCGATGCCTACGGTGTGGGCTCGTCGTTGTTCCGCGGTCAAGGACGCTACGATTTCACCGCAGATGTGGTTCTGGTCGACGGCAAGCCCTGTGCGAAGACGGGGAGGGAACATCGACCGAACCCTCGCCTCGAACGCGTCGACTAGGCGTCCCCAGGACGCAGCCCGCCAGCATCCGATTAGCTTACCCCCTGGAACGGATCGACGGACTGACACGAGGGCGCGCGGGTGCCACAGCTTCCCATACCACCGCACTTTGACCCGGCGACGGTCGGCGAGATTTGGCGCGTCGACTACGGTCGGCGGGCCGAAGACGCCGAGTCCTGGGCGAAACAGCACACGATCGGCCCGGCGGCCGCAGACGGGATGCGCCTCTGTCTCTTGATCGTCGACTGCCAAAACACGTTCTGCATCCCCGGCCACGAGTTGTTCGTCGGCGGGCGGTCCGGCACGGGCGCGGTGGAAGACAACGTCAGGCTGTGCGAGTTCATCTATCGCAATCTCGATATGCTCACCGAGATCGCCCCGACGCTGGATACGCATTCGGCTCTCCAGATCTTCCATCCGGTCTTCTGGGTCGACGAGGCCGGCAGGCATCCACGCGGTGCCGAAACGGTCATCACTGTTGAGGACGTGGAGCAGGGGAAGTGGCGCGTGAATCCGGCCGTGGCCGCGTCGGTCGTCGCGGGTGACGAGGAGTATCTTCGGACCTACGCGCGCCACTATGTGCGTGAACTGGCGAAGGGACGGCTCCCGCTCATGGTGTGGCCCTATCATGCCATGCTTGGCAGTATCGGCCACGCACTCGTTGCCGCGGTGGAGGAGGCGCTGTTCTTTCATTCAATCGCCCGGAGGATCCCCACGCGCTTTGAGATCAAGGGCGACAACCCGCTCACGGAGAACTACTCCGCGCTGTGTCCCGAGGTGACCCATGGGCCGGACGGCGCCGTCGTCGCCCGGAAGAACGAGCGCTTCATACAACAATTGCTCGATTTCGACGCGGTCATCGTCGCGGGCCAGGCGAAGAGCCACTGTGTGGCGTGGACGGTCCACGATCTTCTGGCCGGGATTCAGGCGAAGGATCGAAGTCTTGCGGCACGGGTCTATCTCCTGGAGGACTGCTCGTCGGCCGTCGTCGTGCCGGGCGTGGTCGACTTCACGGAACAGGCGGACGAGGCCTTCAACGGGTTCGCGGACGCGGGAATGCACGTGGTGCGCACGGACGTGCCCGTGGCGCAGTGGCCGGGACTAGAAGGCATCGACCGCGCATGACGATACCACCGCATCGACCCGTATCGCCGCTCTCGGCCTCTCCGAAGGCACCGATGTCTCAGGCGAACTCCTCCTCCAAGCAAGAGATCGGACGGTTCTTCCTGCCCGGTCCCACCGAGGTGCATCCGGATGTGCTCGCTGCCATGCAGCGGCCCATGATCCCTCATCGTGGGGGTGACATGGTCCAACTGCTCACGGCAATGGAACCCCCGCTGCAGCGCGCGTGGCGGACTGGCCGGCGGGTCTACATCGGAACTTGTTCCGGTACCGGCTTCATGGAGATGGCTGTCCGGTGCGGCGTGCGTCGACGGGCGTTGTCGCTGGTAGGCGGTGCGTTCGGCGAGCGGTTCGCGGGGATCGTGGCGGCCACGGGGCGGGACGTCGTCCGGGTGGATGTGCCGCTAGGACAGACGGTCGAACCGGACATGCTGCGGGATGCGCTCAAGCGTACGGAGGTGGATGCCGTGACGCTCGTGCACTCGGAGACAGCGACGGGAGCACTCGCTCCGTTGGAGGAACTGGCGGCCGTGGTACGGGAGTTCGCCGGCGTCGTGCTCCTCGTCGATGCCGTGACCTCGTTTGCAGGCTCGCCGGTCGAGACGGACGCCTGGGAGCTGGATTTCGTGCTTACCGGTTCGCAGAAGGCCCTGGCGCTTCCACCGGGCTTGGCGTTGGGCGTGGCGTCGGACCGCATGATCGAACGTGCCAAACAGGTTCCGGAGCGCGGCGCGTACCTCGATCTTCTGGCGTTCGATCGGGCCGGGATCGATTACCAGCCGACCAACACGCCGGCCATTTCGTTGCTGTATGCTCTCGAGGCGCAGCTCCGGCGGATCGAAGCGGAGGGTGGGATCGAATCTCGGTGGAAGCGGCACCAGCACATGCAGGAGATCGTGGAACGCTGGGTGCGTGGGCGAGGAGGAGAGCTCGGCTTTCAGTTCCTGCCTCCAGTGGATCGCCGGTCGTGGACGGTCTCGTGCCTGAAGGTGCCGAGCGGGAAGAGCGGCCGCGCGCTAGCCGTGGTGATGAAGAGCAAGGGATGGGTGATCGGCTCGGGCTACGGGCCGCTCAAGCAGTCGACCATCCGCATCGGGCACATGGGAGATCACAGCCCCGAGCGGGTGGAGGAACTGTTGCACACACTGGAATCGGTTGCCGTATGACATACGTGGTAGTCGTTGCCGATCGCGTCGCAGACCCGGGGTTGGAGATTCTGCTCAAGCAACCGGAGCTGGAGATCGTCTCGGTGGTCGGCGACGCGAAGCGCCTAGACCAGGAACTGGCCCGTGCGCACGCGCTGCTGGTGCGGTCGGACACCCAGGTGACGGAAGAGCGGATCGCTCGGGCGCCGCACCTGATGGTGATCGGACGTGCGGGCACCGGGGTCGACAACATCGATGTCGATGCTGCCACCCGCCGTGGGATCGCCGTGCTGAACGCTGCGGGGGCGAATACCGTCAGTGCTGCCGAACACGCGGTTGCGCTGCTTCTCGCTCTGGTGCGCCGCATTCCGTGGGCCGCGGCCAGCATGCGTGATGGCGCATGGGACCGGAAGCGGTTTGCCGGAAGCGAGTTGTGCGACAAGCAGCTCGGTGTGGTGGGGCTCGGGCGGGTTGGTCTCCGGGTCGCGACCATCGCCCGAGCCCTCGGGATGACGATCCTGGCTCACGATCCCTATCTGCCGGAAGAACGTGCGGCCGACCTTGGCATCGAGCTCGTCGATCTCGAAACGCTGTTGGCGACGTCCGACATGGTCACGCTCCACGTTCCGCTCACCGACGACACGCGCCATCTGATCGATCGCGAGCGACTGCGTCTCATGAAGCGCGGATCCTACGTGGTCAACACGGCACGGGGGGGATTGGTCGATGATGGTGCATTGCTGGAGGCGTTGGAGAGCGGCCACCTTGCCGGTGCCGCCCTGGACGTGTTCGATCCGGAGCCCTTGCCAGGGGATTCTCCAATGCGGCGGGCCAGCGGCCTGCTGCTCACGCCGCATCTGGCGGCTTCGACCTCCGAAGCGCAGGAGCGCGTCGCGACCGAGATCTGCCGCTATGTGCGGGACGCGCTCCTGAGCGGCGCGCTCAGGGGTGCGATCAACCTCCCAGGCGTTCCGGGTGATGCGCTTCAACGCCTGAGTGGCGTCCTCGATCTCGCTCGCGGGCTCGGCCGGTTGGCTGCCGGGATTGCCGGCGGAGCCGTCCGGTCGATCGACGTCGTCTATGGGGGACGGCACGAAGCGGCTCCCCGTCCGGTCATGCTCGCCGCCGTGGAGGGCGTGCTGTCGGCAGCCGGCATCACCCCGGTCACGTTGGTCAATGCCGCCGAGCGGGCACGTCAGCGGGGAATTGCTACGTCCCGCAGTGTGGGGGCTCCGTTGGCCGGCTTTGAGACGACGGTCGGCGTGTCGGTGGCAACCGCGGAACGCGTGACGACCGTGGATGGCGCGATGCTGGGTGAGGTTGCCGCCCGGGTCATCCGGATCGACGGGTTCGACGTCGACGTGCCCGCCCACGGAACGATGCTCGTGCTGCGGAATCGCGACGTCCCGGGGGTCATCGGTCGGGTCGGTACCGTCCTCGGCACGGCCGGCATCAACGTGGGATCCTACCATCAGTCGCGTCGGGACCAGGCGGGCTCGGAGGCTCTGGCGGCGATCGTCGTCGATGAAGAACCCAATGGAAACGTGCTGTCCACGCTCGCGGGGCTTCCGGACCTGCTGGAGGTCAAGGTCGCGAGGCTGGGGTGACCGTCGACCCCTTCGGCTACTTAGATTTCCGACTCTATGCGACCAGATAACGCGGCGAGCCAACGGTACGATCCGGAGGCGGTCGAGAAGAAGTGGCGTCAGCGCTGGGAAGATCGGCACACCAACCGAGCCGCTCTCGCCGAGGCCGTGCGCCCCTACTACAACCTTATGATGTTCCCGTATCCCTCGGCGGAGGGTCTCCACGTCGGGAACGTCTTTGCCTTCGTCGGCAGCGACGTGCACGGCCGGTTTCGGCGACTCCTGGGCTGGCAGGTGTTCGAGCCCATTGGGTTCGACGCCTTCGGGATCCACTCGGAGAACTACGCACTGAAGGTCAACACCCACCCGGCCAAGCTCATTCCCCAAAACATCGATCGGTTCAGGGAACAGCTGCGACGTATCGGCCTCATGTTCGATTGGGACCACGAGGTCCAGACGACCGATCCGCGATACTACGCGTGGACCCAGTGGATCTTCCTCCAGTTGTACAAGGCCGGACTCGCCGTGCGGAAGGAAGCCCCGGTCAACTGGTGTCCGGAGTGCAAGACGGTCCTCGCCAACGAGCAGGTGATCGACGGGATGTGCGAGCGCCATCCCGATACGCCGGTCACCCACCGATTCCTGGCGCAGTGGTTTTTCAGGATCACGGAATACGCCGAACGCCTGCTCGAGAATCTCCGGACCATCGATTGGTCCGAATCGACTCGGCTCATGCAGACCAACTGGATCGGCGAGTCCGACGGGGCCGAGCTGGTGTTCACCACCGAGTCGGAGATCGAGATTCGCGTGTTCACGACCCGGCCCGACACGGTCTTCGGGGCGACCTATATGGTGTTGGCGCCGGAGCACCCGGTGGTGGACCAGCTCACCACGCCGGAGCAGCAGGGGTTCGTGGACGAGTATCGGCGCCGGACGTCGGCCATGGACGTGGTGTCGCGTCGGGTGGGCGAGAAGGAGAAAACAGGGGTCTTCACCGGGGCCCACTGCGTCAACCCGGCCACGGGTGAGCGCATCCCGCTGTGGATTGCCGATTACGTGCTCATGGAGTACGGCACGGGGGCCATCATGGCGGTGCCGGCTCACGACGCGCGCGACTACGAATTCGCCCGGAAGTTCAGTCTGGAGATCCGGCAGGTGGTGAGGCCAAAGGAAGGCGTCGAGGTCGATGCACTGGCGCCGGCTCCGGACGTCCCGCCCCTCTTTACCGGGTGGGACGGCACCATGATGAACTCCGGGGAGTTCGACGGCATGTCGTGCGCCGACGCGGTCGCCGCGATCACCGACTGGCTCGCGACCAAGGGCGCCGGCAGGCGGCAAACCCAATACCGACTCCACGACTGGTGCATCTCGAGGCAGCGTTACTGGGGACCCCCCATCCCGATCATCTATTGCGATGCCTGCGGTATCGTGCCGGTTCCGGAAACCGACCTGCCTGTCCTGCTCCCTCCACTCGAGGACTTCCGGCCCGACGAAAGTGGCGTCTCGCCACTGGCGCGTGCCCAGGACTGGCACCGGGTACCGTGCCCGACGTGCGGAGCGAACGGTCGGCGCGAGACGGACGTGTCGGACACGTTTCTCGATTCCGCCTGGTATTTCCTGCGGTACCCGTCCACGGACGTCCATGACCGTCCGTTCGACCCGGCGCTGACGAGCAAGTGGTTGCCCGTCGATTGTTACATTGGCGGCAACGAGCACGCCGTGCTGCATCTGATGTACTCGCGCTTCATTACGATGGCCTTACACGATCTCGGCCACCTCGGCTTCGAAGAGCCATTCGCCCGGTTCCGTGCGCACGGCATGATCGTGAAGGACGGCGCGAAGATGTCCAAGTCGCGTGGCAACGTCGTCATCCCCGACGACTATATCGCACGGTGGGGTGCGGACACCTTCCGCATGTACCTCATGTTCCTCGGTCCGTACCAGGAGGGGGGGGACTTCCGGGACGAGGGCATCTCCGGTATCCGGCGGTTCCTCGATAAGGTATGGGGGCTGGTGAGCGCGGCCACGTTCGAGGGGGGCGAGGTCTCGGTCGATGTGATGCGGAAGCTGCACCAGACGATCCGCGGCGTGGCTGAAGACCTGGAGGACCTCCGGTATAACACGGCCATCGCGAAACTGATGGAGTACGTGAACGCGCTGCGTGGGAAGGGTACCGACGATTCTGCCGGACCGGATGTGGGAGCCGAGCTGCTCGAGCCACTGGTGGTCATGCTCGCGCCGCTCGCTCCCCACTTCGCCGAGGAGTGCTGGGAACGGTTGCGTCACGACACGGGTGTGTTCGACGCTTGCTGGCCCGCCTTCGACGAAGAGATGGCGCGTGAGGACCAGATCGAGCTGGTCGTCCAGGTGAACGGCAGGGTGCGGGGTCGGGTGACGGTGCCAGCTGGGATCGGCGAGGAATCGGCAGTTGCGCGGGCGTTGGCCGAAGATGCCGTGCGCCGATTTGTCGATGCAAAGCCAATCAAGAAAACGGTTTACGTTCCCGACAAACTGGTCAACCTGGTGATCTAGGGAACGACGCGGTCTCACTGCCCCACTCCCCCTTCCCGCTCGTTCGATCCCGCGTGCGACCCCATCCGTCCACGGCGCATCTATACTTCTGGGCATGGCACAGGTCACTGCTGCGGCATTGGACGAGCTCGCGATCCAACGGGCAAAAGGGGGCGATCTGGCGGCCCTCGAGCGGGTGTACCGCGCCTACGAGGGGACCGTGTACGGGGTGGCCCACCGGATTTGCCGCACGCCCGAGGAAGCGGAGGAGGTGCTCCAGGAGACCTTCCTCGAAGTGTGCCGCAGCATAAAACGGTTCCGGGGCTCGGCCCCCGGGAGCCTCACGGCGTGGATCAAGCGGGTGGCGTCGAGCAAGGCGTTGATTCGCATCCGCCGCGAGAAGTATCGCGATACCGAGGTACTCGAGGAAGACAGCGGCTGGGCGGGGCGCCGGGATGGCGACGTAGGGCTACGCATGGATCTGGAAGCGGCCTTGGCCCAGTTGTCCGAGACGTCGCGGGCGGTCGTGTGGTTGCACGACGTCGAAGGGTATACGCACGAGGAGATTGCTGAGCAAATGGGCAAGACGGTGAGCTTCTCCAAGTCGCAGCTGTCTCGAGCGCACGCGCGGCTTCGGATGATGCTCGGTGAGGAGGCAGGATGTTGAGACATTGCACGATCAGTGAGCTCTTGGAGGTTCGTGACGGTGAGGGTACCGCCACGGCACGGGCCCATGTCGAGCAATGCGAGGCGTGCGGGGCCGAGCTTGATCGTCTGCATCAGCGCGTTGCGGCACTCCGGGCCCTCCCGAGGCATTCCCCCCCGCGAGACCGGTGGCCGGCCGTGCGCGAGGCGTTCGTGTCCGCGCGACGGCGCCGTCGGTGGAGCTATACGAGTTGGGCCGGCTTGGCTGCCGCGGCAGGGCTCGTCCTGTTTGTCGGTGTCAATACGCCGCCACGGCCCGCGGTCGCGGCGTCGGCGCCTGAAGAGATTGCGTCACTGGTGGAGGAATCGCAGCAGCTCGAGCGGGTGCTCCACAGCTACAATCGACAGGGACGAGTGGTCAACGGCGTCACGGCCGCGGCCATCGCCGAGCTCGAAGATCGCATCGCGGTGGTCGACGTGGGTATCGACCGTGCCCAACTCCAGGCAGCGCCGCACGAGGCCGTAGCGGATCTGTGGCGTCGCCGGGTCACGCTGATGGATCGCTTGGTCAACACACACGTTCAACCGGTGACGTACGTGGGATACTGACTGACTGCCGCGCGCCCGCCGAGCTTGCTGTGTGCGACGATCGCCGCGGCTTGCGAATCAATCTCGGTAGGACGAGGGTGTGGACGGCTGACAGCATAACGAGGAGTCGAAGTATGAAAGCCCGTCGAATGATCTACCTGCTCCTTCTTGCCGGAATCGCGGTTCCGACCGCGGCGTTAGCGCAGGAAGGCGAGAAGAGGAACCCTCAAGAGATGGTGGAGGCGCAGCAGCGGGTTCGCGAAGCGCAGCGCCAACTGGAGCACGCCATGCAAGAGCTCCAGGCCGCCCAAGGCGACGCGGCCAACCGCGCGCTGCGCGAGGCAATCGAAGAGCTCCGCTCGGCTCAGCGGCAGTTGCAGACCGGAGAGCTCCAGAGCCTGGCGGAGCGATTTCAGGTGGAGCGCGACCGGCCCGGCGCCGTGAGCGTCTTCGTCTCAGAGAACCGGCCCAAGATGGGAGTGCTGCTGGAGGAATCGACATACCGCTCCGGGCAGGACTCCCTCGGGGTGCGCCTGAGTGGTGTGACGCCCGGCGGCCCCGCAGAGGAGGCGGGTCTCAAGGCCGGGGACGTGATCGTGAGCGCCAAGGGAACGGCGCTGGGACGCATGACACGACGCGACCCGTCGCCCAGCGCAAGGCTCCGCGATATCATCCGGGAACTCGATGAGGGCCAGACCCTTCGCGTGGAGTATCTGCGAGACGGAGGGCGCAAGTCCGCCGACGTGGTGCTCCGCGAGCTCGAACCCGAGGCCTATTCGTTTTCGTTCATCAGCCCAGATTCGAACGCCTTCAGCTACCGCTTTGCGATGCCGTTCCTCGAGGAGCTCGAAGGGCCGGAGCGGGTGCGCATCCGGTCGGGCTCCCCCATGGTCATGGGTGGATTGCTGCCCTTCGGCCTGTTCGACATGGAGTTGGTGAGCCTGAACGCGGAGCTCGGACGCTACTTCGGGACGAGTGAGGGGCTCCTGGTGGTTCGCGCGCCGAGCGACGGACTCACCGGTTTGCAGAGCGGCGACGTCATCGTGAGCATCGACGGTCGCAAGCCAACCAACCCGTCGCACGCGCTCCGAATCATCCGCTCCTACGGTGCCGGCGAGAGCATGAAGATGGAAGTCATGCGTGACAAGCGCCGCCAAACGATCACAGTGACGATCCCGCAGCGTGAGCGGGGGATGCTCTGGGAACAGCGCGAGCCAATGGACGGTTGAGCGGTGAGGCGGTTGGGTGGTTAGCGGGGAAACCCAACCGCCTCACCGCTCACCCGCCTAACCGCCTGTTATCTTCCGCTCCCGAACAGCATTGCGTTCGTCAGTAGCCGCGCAGGCCCCCTCCAAAAAGCCCGATACAGCGGATCGTCGGCAAACAGCACGACATGACCTCGTCCGTGACGTTCGGTGGCCGCCCACACGGTCTTGTTCAGGAGTCGCTCCGTATTCTCGGGCCAACTGAACCCGGCAAGCAGCAGGGAATCCCCAACAAAGACCACCGGGTTGTCACCGCGCTCCGATGGAGCGAGCATCGTGCTGCCGCGGAGCAGCACCGGAAGGGTCTTCTGCTGATACCCCATGGTGAGCCAGTGTGAGAGATCGAGCGTGGCGCGGAAGATCGACCCAGGCACGTATTCGGGGCGATCCAGGTCTGCACTGGGGGAGGCCAGCGGCGGCTCGAGCGCCGCTCCACTGGGGAGGCTGTCGCCCTTCTCCTCCTTCTTTTCGTCCTCTTCGGACCCAAGCGCTTTGACGCTGCTCAGGCCGACGTCCTCGTGGCTCGCAAACAGGGCCGCGTCATCATAGGCGATGAGGACGCCACCGTCACTGACCCACTGCTTTAGGCGCGCGATCCCGGCGGGCCCCAGCTCTCGGCGGATCGTCCCGGCACTGCCGCTCGGAACGATGAACACGTTGTAGTCGGAAAGCGTGTGCATGCGTCCAACGGATCCGAGCGCCACCGGTGCGAAGGGATGTCGCAGCTCCCGCTCCAGGAAATGCCACAGGGCGCCATAACTCGTGATCGAGATGCCGTCGCCGGCGGCCACGACAATGCGCGGTGCGAAGACGGGATCCACGCTTTGTGATCCCACCCCGACCTGGCCGGAGTCGGGGAAGGCGGACTGCGCGGCGGTGACGGGTACGCCGATCTCGACGGCGAGCGCCATGATGCGCTCGTGCACGCTGTCGGGGTTTCGCGTGACGCGCACCACAAACGTCCCCCGGGGATAGCTGACGCGGTCGGCGCGGAGCTCCTCCGTGCTGACGTTCACCACGAAGCCCTCCCTGAGGAGCGCCATCGCGAGTTCCGCTGCGGCCTGCCGGTCATTGCTGAAGACGTAGGCAGACCCTGCTCGGCCGGAAACCGCGCCGACCGGCGCGAGCGCCCGCACCGGGTCACCGGAAGCGGGAAGCGTCAGCGCGGTGGCCGTGATCGTCTGCAGATCTTCCGTCCAGTACGCGTCCAGGCCGAGTGTGAGCGGCAGTGACCACGCGGTCAGGTCGTAGAACTCGTATCGCTCGCTCGTCGCGCCGGGGCCGCGGCGCCGATTCCGCTCGAACTTCGCAACCTGGCGCTCGTAGAACTCGCCGTCGAGCTCGGCGGCGGGCTCGAGGAGGGCTCGGGCGACACGCCCCTTTGGCTGATCCAGATCGATGACCAGCGCGCCAACGGGAAACGTGCGCCGCACTCCACGGGCACGCGGCCCATCCCCGTAGGCGTGTGCTGCGGACGCCGCGTAGGGAGCGGTCAGGCGGTGAACCTCGATGTCGTGGTGCAGGAGCAAGGCGGCCAGACGTGCCAGGTTGGTGGGATCGGTGTCCGGCATGACGGTGATCCGCTTCATGCGCGCTGCGCGCGCCTCCTCGATGGTGGTGCGATGGAAGTCGTAGTAATCCCGCAGTCGAGCCTGTCGGTTCGCCGCCGCCGTCTCGACCGTGGCCAGGGCCGCCACGTAGTGGTGCGCAATACCTTCTCGAAAGGTGATGACCGTGCCGTCGTCGCGGCGGCGCGTGAGTGCCTTCCCGCCGTCGGTCTCGTAGGTCATGCCGGTCGCGCCATGCAGCGACGGGCCTGCGTCGAAGTAGCCGGCGTAGAACAGGTCGAACACGTCGCGGGTGTAGTACTGCCAGCCGTACCGGTCAAAGGCCGCGGCGTTGCCCTGCCCGAACGTCTCGAGCCAGCGAACGGTCTGAGCCGGCAGGTTCCGGTTCACGGGCGCCGCGGGTGGTGGAAAGAAGTACTGCTCGGTCGTGCTGTGGAGGTCGACGAAGACCTGAGGATGCCACCGCGTGATCGCACTCAACATGGCCCGGGTGGGTGCCTGTGCCAGCGCGATCAGATCACGGTTCATGTCGAATCGGTAGTGGCCGTACCGTCCCCAGATGCCCCAGGGTTCGTTCCACTCGTACGCGAACGGCTCGTCCGTTCCGACGCCGAGGGAGTTGTACCACACCGCGAAGCGCTCGTGGCCATCAGGATTGGCCGACGGATTCAAGATCACGAGCGTGTTCCGCAGCATCTCGATGGTGGCCGGCTCCTCCGACGCCAGGAGGTCGTAGGCGACCCACATCGCGGCTTCGAACCCACCCGGCTCGTTGCCGTGGATGGAAAACGAAAGCATGACGGCGATCGGCGTGCGGGCCGCGATCGCGGCTGCTTGCTCGGGGTCGGTCGAGCGTGGGTCGGCGAGCCGGGCGAGATCCGCTCGGATCTCGTCCAACCGGGCGAGGTTCTCCGGGGCTGAGATGAGCAGCACTCGCATCGGTCGCTGCTCTTCAGTGATGCCGATCCGCTCGACGCGCGCGCGTTCCGGGGCGGCTGCCATCAGCGCGTCGAGCACAGCCTGTTGCTCGGAGTACTGGGTATGCCGTGCACCGGCGCCGTAGCCCAGCAGCGAGTCTGGCCGGGGCACTGTGGCTCGGTACGGGCCACGGGCATAGAAATCGAACGTCTCTTGGGCGCGCCCCGATGGTGCAGCCGCGAGGCTGCCCAGCGTGGCGAGGACGAGCGCGAGACGGAGCGTCATGGTTCAACCTTTTGGGAGAGGAATACGGCGCCCAAACCTATGCCACGTGAGAGACCGACGCGAGGGCCGGCGGTGACGTGTGGGGTGCGGTGAGGCGCCAAGATGGCCGACCCCCCCGATGGCGCGGGTCTTGGGCTGTTGACAATTAAGATATATCGTAAGATATTACGTACGTAACATCTGGACGATATATCTAAACATATCGCAGCGAGGTGTGCCATGCGTAGCGGCGGAGGAATGTTCGGATTTGGCCCCGATTTCTGGTGGGGTCGCAGTGGGCAGAAGGGCAGTCGGCGCCGGCGCGTCTGGTTCGAGTCCGGCGACATGAAGTACGTGATCCTCAAGCTGCTCAAAGATCGGCCAATGCATGGCTACGAGGTCATGAAAGAGCTGGAGCAACACACCCACGGGTGCTACAAGCCCTCGCCCGGTACGGTGTACCCAACACTGCAGTGGCTCGAGGACGAGGGCCTCGTGAAGTGCGAAGAGCAGGAGGGGAAGAAGGTCTATTCGATCACCGAGGAGGGGCTCAAGTTCCTCGACGAAAACAAGTCGACCGTCGAGGACATCTTCGATCGCATCGAAGAGACACTCGACGGACTGTTCTCCGATCCCATGCCCGAAGTGACCAGGCTCATGGGGCGACTGGCGACCCATTCATACCGGGCGGCGTGGAAGCTCCGTGAAGATGAGGCAAAGCGCGGGAAGATCCGGGAGATCCTGGAGCGGGCCGCGAAAGAAATGGAGGAACTCGTCGGGTAGGTCGGGGCAACCGCAGCGGGAAAAACCAGGGGCCGGCCTCGTCGGTGTGAGGCCGGCCCCTGGCGCGATTCTCAGGGCTCCTTCTTGTCTCGGGCCCGCCCGGCCTGCTGCAACGAGCGTCGCAGCAGGAACTCGATCTGGCCGTTGACGCTTCGCAACTCGTCCTTGGCCCAGCGTTCCAGGTCGTCGTAGGTCTTCGGATCGAGACGCAATAGAAACGCCTTTCGCTTCGGCACGAGATTCCTACTGGTACAATGATCCCGTGTTCACGACCGGCTGAGTGCCTCGGTCGGAGCAAAGCACGACCAGCAAGTTGCTCACCATCGAGGCCCTGCGCTCCTCATCGAGATCGATGATCGACTTGTCAGCCAGCTGCTCGAGGGCCATCTCCACCATCCCGACGGCGCCGTCGACGATCTTCCGTCGCGCTGCGATGATGGCGCTCGCCTGCTGACGCTGAAGCATGGCATGGGCGATCTCGGGTGCGTAGGCGAGATGACTGATCCGTGCTTCGATGACATCGACTCCCGCCTTCTGCAGCCGCTCCTGGATCTCGACCTGCAGCTGCTCGGCGATCTGCGCGGTGTGGCTGGTGAGCGCCGTGTCCTCGGTTTCGTGCGCGTCGTACGGATACCGGGTCGCCAGCCCGCGAAGCGCCGATTCACTCTGCACGTGCACGTACTCTTCGTAGTCGTCGACTTCGAAGAGCGCCTCCGCGGAGTCGATCACCCGCCAGACGACCACTGCAGCAATCTCGATTGGGTTACTGTTGCAGTCGTTTACCTTGAGCTTGCCGGTCTCGAAGTTGCGCACGCGAAGGGAGATCTTGCGCTTCGTGTAGAACGGGTTGGCGTATCGCAGTCCCGGTGTCTTCACGCTTCCCACATACTTGCCGAAGAGCTGCAGCACACGGGCCTCGTTGGGGTTCACGACGAAGAGCCCCGCAAACAGGAACATGAGCACGGTGAACACCACGACTGCGGCCACGATCTGCCCCGGACTCTCCGCAAGTACGGCCGTGTAGAACCAGTACCCAACTACCGCCGTAGCAACCAGTAGTCCCGTCAGGGCGATGTATCCCGAAGCGGCCTGCCGCTGGTTCTCGCGAATCATTGCCACCTCCGAAATGGTCTATCAATATGATAGCATGAAGATAGCTCCGTGTCAAGTCGGTCGCACCGTGCTCGCTTTGGGTGACTGCCGTGGCCCCATAACGGGGCGCGTCCCCGCCGACCCGAAGGCCGACGGGGACGCGCGCCCAATCCGATGACGGAGGCGATTCCTTAGAGACCGATCGCGATCCCCGCGCGGAACGTGACGATGTTCGTCTCACTGCGTATTGGGTACAGCGTCAGCGAGCCATCGGGATTCTCAACGATACTTCCGCGCCGCAGGTAGTCCGCCTCTCCGTGATGGGTGGACTGTACCGAGAGATCGAGCGACACTGGATGTCGGCCTCGTGTGAGACGGAACAGCATGCCGGCGCCTCCGGTGAGCGCCGCGGTGACGTCGTCGAAGTTGGTGCTCTGGGCAAAGGCGTCGAGGTTATCGGCACCCTTGACCGACGACACGGTGGTGAAGTAGGCCAACCCGGCCGTGCCGAACACATAGGGCCGAATCGGTCCGTTACCGAACGTGAGCTGCGGGCCGAGGCCAAAACTCAGAATCATGTTGTCGGTGTTCACGTCGACCCACACTCGAGGTACCCAGGGGCTCAGCGGTGTCGCGTAGCGCTCGTGGCCGTAGATGACGAACGATCCGTCGAACCGAAGACCGACGAGCCCGTCCGGCGAGAGGTTGACGACGCCGTACATGCCGAGCCCACCTCCCCAGTCGACGAATTGCTGGAACTCTCCGACCGGTCGGACGACGGTGCCGTTGATACCCAGCATGTGACGGGGAGGGAGCACGCGCAGGTGCTGTGCGGCGATCGTGCCAGGTAGACCGGCGAACCCAATGGCCAACGCCAAACCCATAATCAGACGACTGCGAGACATGACACCCTCCAGTGAGTCCCAGCGACCATGGAGGCAAAGGGTGTGCCCGCTACGGATGGTAAGCTAAGTTGTTTGTAGTAGTTGGGTTACGGGTAAGTGCCGTCGTCCTCGTCTGCCCGTTGATGTCCCACTTCGGGGACACCGATCGTCAGGGCCGAAACACGGACATGTATGCTTTCCACGGCCCCACCGCCTCGGCATACTGCTTCGCCATCACGCGAACGATCTGTCCGATGTGACCCAAGTCGTGGGCGACCCAGGAGGCGAGCATCTGACGCAGCGTTACGACGCGAAGCTCGGGATGGCGGCCACGCCGCTCCAGATCGGTTGCGCTCAGTGTCCATGAGGCGAGCGTTTCGAGATTCTCGCCCCGCAGCCGACGAAACTCGTCGAGCAGGTCGTGCAACGTCCGACCCGACGACTTCTCCTTCTGCGCGAAGCGATCGAACGGTTCGAAAGGATGGTTGTCTCCCTCAGCCAGGATGATGCGCGCCCTCGGGATCCAGTCGGTTTCCTCGCCGTGAATCAAGTGTCCGATGACGTCGTAGGGGCTCCAAGTATCGGGGCCTTCGGCGCCGTTGACCCACTCCGCGGGCAGGTCACGGAGTAGCGCATCGAGCACCGTCGGGGTGCGGCTGAGCACCGCCATCCCGGAACTCAGGTCGAACTGCATAGGTCAGACTCCTTTCCGCACCGGGCGCCGGGACCGTCGTGTCAGTCGCCGAATTGCTCGAACCGGAAAACGCGATATCCAAGGAAGACGAGGATCGCTCCCGCCACGAGGAGCAGCGGTCCCTGGCCGTTCCAGCGCCACAGGGTCTCGAGCCTCGTCTCTGCGCGAGTCACGTGCCGACGCGCGCGCTCGAGTCCACGCCCTGCAGCCGACAGCTCCATCGCGATGACGGCTGAATCGGGTGACGTCCCGCCTTGCCCCACTTCGATCAGTGAATCGACCCGCCGTTCGAGGCCGGCAGCCCAGGCGCCGTTGGAGCGCAGGGAACTGCGCGAGACGAGAGTAAGCAGGAATGGGCTTGCCATCATGAAGAGGCCGATCAGGACGAGCCACCGGTGAAGTCGCGGCATGAACCCGAGACTCCGCGGTGTCATGACGGCCGCCGAACGAGGTGAGCGCTGGTACTCATTGCCGCTAGCCGGAGAGCGCACGCGCGGAGGCACGAATGGTGTCCCACGCCGCTTGTACGTGACGCTGTTCGGTGTACGTCCCGCCAATCGCCAATCGCAGGACCAGGCGACCGCCGAGCTTGGTGTGTGTCAGGAACAGTTCTCCCGAGGCGTTGAGCCGGCTCAGCAGGGCCTCGTTGAAGGCGTCGTCCCCCCGGTGGCGGAAGCATACGAGGTTCAAGGGGACCGGGGCTACGAGCTCGAATGCCGGATCGTCTCGCACCCAGTCTGCCACGGTGCGGGCCAGTTGCACATGGTGTCGGATATGTCGCTGCAGCCCGGCGACGCCATAGTGCCGGAGCACGAACCACAGCTTCAGTGCGCGGAACCGGCGTCCCAACGGCACGTGCCAATCTCGGTAGTCGAACACGGCTCCCGACTCCGTGGCCACGTTGCGAAGATATTCGGGCACGACACTCAGCGCCTTGATGAGCGGTTCCCGGTCCGCGACGTAGAGGCAGTCGCAATCGAAATTGGTGAGCAGCCACTTGTGCGGGTTGAAGCAGTAGCTGTCTGCCAACTCCACGCCGTCATGGACCCAACGGAATTCGGGACAGATAGCCGCGCTTCCGGCGAGGGCGGCATCCACGTGGAGCCAGAGTCCGTGGTGTCGGCAGATCGTCCCGATCGCCGCCACGGGGTCGATTGCCGTAACCGATGTGGTGCCAACCGTGGCGCACACGAAGAATGGAGTGAGCCCGGCGTCGAGGTCGGCTCGGATCGCTCGCTCGAGCATGTCCGGGCGCATGGCGAAGTGGTCGTCGACCTCGATGAGCCGCAACCGATCCTTGCCGACGCCGGCGATCGCGATGGCCTTCTCGACGGACGAATGCGCCTGGGAGGACGCGTAGGCCGTCAATGGGCGATCGACGCCATGACGGTTGGTGGCAAAATCGGTTGTGCGCTCCCGGGCAGCGAGCATCGCGCAGAGCGTGGCGGAGGACGCCGTATCCTGGATCACGCCGCCTCCACTGGCCGACGACCTGAATGCCGGCGGTAACCCCAGGAGATCGACGAGCCAGTCGAGCACGTGGGTCTCGAGTTCCGTACACGCGGGGCTCGTCGACCAAAGCATGCCTTGCACGCCGAGACCCGACGACACGAGGTCACCGAGGATCGCCGGAGGCGAGGCATTTGCCGGGAAGTAGCCGAAGAACCGGGGTGACTGCCAGTGGGTGATGCCGGGGAGGATGATCGTGTCGAGGTCGGCCAGGATGGCCTCGAGCGGCTCTCCTTCACTTGGCGGCGTGTCGGGAAGGCGGTCACGGATCGCTCCGGGCTCCACCTGTGCCAGCACGGGGTACTGCTCCAGCATCTCGAGGTAGTGTGCCACCCAATCGATCACGGCATGACCGGCCGCGCGGAACTCCTCGGGTGTCATGTGTCGGGGCGGCATGTCACTCGTCACGGTATCTGCTGATCTCCGCGTGCCTGCCCGGGGCAGTAGGTGACCAGTGCCGACACCACCTCGCGCTGCGTCGTGTCGCCGAGGGGGCGGTTGAGGAGCCGTCCTCGCACGACGAGTGCCGAAGACCCTCCTCCGTCGAGATTCAAGGCGCGTTCGGCGCCAAGGTCACGCATGATGGTGGCCAGCTCCACCAGGTCCACGCCACGGCTCGCCGGCTGGCGGCCATCGACCACGAGCAGGATCAGGTCCCCATCGGCCGTGCGACCGACGGCAGTGCGGGGATGCGTCCTCGGTATCGCACTGCCGAAGAATATCTCTTCGTCGGTCGTCACACGGACCGCACCGTCGACGACGAGCATGGGACCGGCGCCAACGGCGTCGCGCACGTTCCAGGGGCGCGCCAACGCCGAATCGACCGCTGCCGGCATGCCGGGCGCGTGCGCCGGCGGGTCCGGCCAAGCGAGCAACGTGTCCCCTCTCGTGGTCGCCCAAGTGATCTCGATCTCATCATCGTTCGTGAATCCGATGGCCGCACGAGCGGCCTCGTACGTCTGAGCGTCCCGCTCGACCGCTCGGGTGGCCGGGGCGACCAAGTGGTTTTCCACGAGCAACAGTCCCGCATGCACCGAGGGCGTGCGGTCCATCGCGAAGTACCCACCGTTGACGGCAACGCACACGTCGTCGCCAGTGGCGAAGCTGGTCAACGTCTCGCGACCGTCATCAGCATCACTGGAGAGCCGGACGCGGGTGACGAGCTGGGGATCGGGCTCATTGATGCGCACGGCCCAGGCGCGGACCGGCGGGATGCTGCTGTGCCCAGCGAACACCCGGATGCCCGGTGGCAGGTCTACGTTGACCGAGTCGACGGGACGCCAGGTGAGGCGTATGGATCCGCTTCCCGACCCGTTCTGACACGCGGTGAGGGCGAAGGTGAGCACGAGCCAGAGTCGCATCATGAGCGCGCCGCCGGGTCGCGCTTCTTTCCTACGATTTGAACCACAGCGCTCCGGCCGACGTGGAGTCGTCCCTCGAGCACGTCGCGCTCCAGCTCGTGTGCGATCACGAAGTCGAGACCGTCCAGCGCCGAGCGCAGCTCGTCGAGCGTGACAAGGAGGTCGGCGACGGGTGGGCCGCCGGTTCCGTACGCGAGTTGCTGCGGTGTGTACGCCTCGAGGATCAGTACGCCCCCGGGCCTGAGGCCGCGGACGACCTGTTGGTGCAGGCGACGCCGCGCAGCGGGCGGTAGATGGCAGAAGATCGAGACGATCCCGTCCCACGTTGCTGGACCGATGTCGTACACCGCGAGATCCACGACCTCGGTCGTTATCGTGACGTGGGCTTCGGTCGCGAGCCGGAGTGCCTTATCGAGTCCCACCGCGGAGGCATCCACACAGTGCACGCTCCAGCCCTCCGCAGCGAGGTACGTGGCGTTTCTGCCCTCTCCCTCACCGAGGCTCAGTACGCGGCCAGGGGGAAGATGGTGCGCGACGGACGTGAGGAATGCGTTGGGAGCGGTGCCGTAGGCGTATCCGGCCTTGGCGTAGCGAGCGTCCCACACGCGACCGGCGTCGCTCGAGAACGTCGCAGCTCGATCCACGGCTGGGCGATCTGGGTTCCGCTCTTCTCCGCGAACGCCGTCAGTCGGCACGGAACCCTGCCGACACGTGGGAACCGTCGCAGAAGGGCCTGTTCCTGGAGTGACCGCACCGACAGAAGGCGGCCTTCTCGTAGCGAGAGCAGCGGGTTCCTCGACCGTCCACCAGGTAAAACGCGCCGCGCACGATGTTCGGGCCATTGGGTTGCGGGCTGACCGTTACCGCTCCTCCTGCGGCGGCGTCGCTCGATCCCGTCGCCTCCCGAACACCGCCGGTATCCTGGAACCCGATCGCAAGATGCTTCCCGTCACACAGCGGCTTGATGGCGGATGCGCCGCAGCGGCAGAGCGCCACTCGGTAGTCGTCCAGCATCGTGGCTCCATCCGCGGCGCTCACCCGGACCCGCCCGCGAAGGTAGAGCGGGCCGTCCGGAGAGACTGCTACCGTGTTGTCCGGATCAGGTCGCTCCTCGCTGCCACCGGTCAACCGCTCGCAGTGGAGTGCTCCCGTCGGACAGTGAACGATCGTCTCTTCGATGGCATCCGCAGTGGCTCGATCTGGATCGACCCACGGACGGCGATCCGGGTTGAACACGTCCGGCAGGCGACGCACGCACTCGGCTGCGTGGATGCATCGCTCGACGTCGTACGAGATCCGGAGAGAGGCGCTTTCGTAGTATCGGACCTTCCCGGCCATCCCGGCTCCTCCGATCATGTGATGCTGCCTAGTGAATGCCCGTGCTGCCCAACCCCCCGTTGCGATCGGTCGACTGCCCAACCGACCCCCTCTCCCACGGCAGCACTGCGAACCGCGTGAGTATCACCTGTGCAATCCGTTCGCCGTGTCTGATCTCGCTCGAGCGCAGCGAATCGTTCTTTACCATGACCAGCCACTCGTCAGGGTAGTCGGAGTCGATTGTCCCCGGAGCGTTGGGCAAGATCAGCCCTCGACCGAAGGCGACGGACGACCGGATCCGAATCTGCGCCTCGAATCCCGTCGGCACACGCGCCCTGAACCCGGTTGGCACGAGGGCGACATCGCCGGGTTCCAGGACCAGGCGTCCGTTGGCGATGGCGGTTTCCCGCCGTTCCCCGGACGAGCCGATAACGACGGTCACCGTCCGGCCGGCGAGGTCGGCGCGCACATCGTATCCGGCGGCTCCGTCCGTCTGCCGCGTCGGGACGGAGATGCCCTCATGCAGCGGCTCGAAGATGATCCGCGGCGCAGCCGGCGGTGTGGTGTCGTGATCGTGAGGCATCATCGCGAGGGCTATTCGAGCGTCAACAGGTCAACGGGATTCTGGCCAGGAACGTTCGTATTGCTTCCGTGATCCAGTACTTCGACTGAAGATACCTACCTGCCGACAGCCAACTCGGTCGCAGGTGGCTGCCACCCGAAACGATCCAGCGACACCTTGCCCGAGGTGTCGAACGCAATGCCCTCGGCTTCGAGCAGATGTCGTTGAAGCCGGTCGTCTCCCGGCTGTGAACGGGGACTGATATGGCCGCGGGCATTGACCACCCGATGCCAGGGAACGTTGTCGCCGTCGGGGAGCGAGTGAAGCGCATAGCCGACCTGGCGCGCGTGACCGGCGATGCCGGCGAGACGGGCAACCTGGCCATAGGTGGCCACTCTGCCCCGCGGTATGCGGCGGACGACCCGGTAAATCCGGGCATAGCGGGTGGTGCCTATGGTGCTTCCGTCGGTAGGCGGCTGCGACGCCAGCCAGCCATGTCGCCGTCGAGGTGATACACCCGCTCGAACCCCGCCTGCCTGAGCCGGGCCTCGACCGTCTCGGTCCGCGGGCCGCTTTCGCAGTAGACGACGATGTCACGGTCTCTTGACGCAGCCAGCTCGTTCAGGCGCGCACCGATCTGCTGGTACGGGATGTTGATCGCGCTCGAGATGTGTCCCAAGCGATACTCCTCCACGCTCCGAACATCGAGAATGAGGGGTGCGTCGGCGCGACCGAGTCGAGAGGCCAGTTCTTGCTGTGCGATCGGCTGGTGACTGCTGGAGCTGCCGATGCACGCCACGGCAAAAAGCGCTCCGGCGGTGAGCGCTACGCCGGCACGACTTGGGAACGTTAGAGTACGCATGTGTAGGTCCTTCACTTGGACAATGCGGGGTAGACGGAGTCCTCGACAGTCGGACTGCCCGCTGGAGGTTGGAGGAAGGGTACCCAGTGGTCCGGAAGCACCGCAATCCGCCCAGGTTACCAGAGGTCGGGCCGCGTGACGTAGGCAATGGCCGGGAGCCCGGCGACTTTGCGGAGGATCGCGAGCTGGCCGATGTGGTACGCCTCGTGTTGCAGCAGAAAGGCAATGGCCCCGAGCGTGGTCGGATCGTTCACCGGGAACTGGTGCGGTGGCGGTGCATCGAGCGCCTCGTCGGAGAGGTCACGCAGCGTGGGTCGAATCCGCCGCGAAAGGGTGAGCCACACCGCCGATGCCCGGGTCGGAGACGGCAGAGTCTGGAGGTCCTGTACGCGCTTCGCGTCGCGGATGGCCTGGAGCAGCGGGTCTGCGACGACGACCGAGAGCACCTGCGCAAGGAAGTTCCGCGCATCGAGTACGTGCACGGCGATGCCGGGCATGCCCGCGCCGCCATCGGAGGGCTGCACCCATCCTCGGTCGGTGCCGAGATCGTCGAGGACGGCGAGCATGAGACTGGTATTCAACTCGAACACCGCCACATGGGACCGAAGTCTGGGATTCATCTACCGCAGCTGATATCTGTCGTGTTCATGCTCCGTCACCCCGGTCCGGTGTGGCTGTCGTCGATGGCCTGATCCGAATTGGCGGTTCCCCGTCGCAGCCTTGGTGCGAGTCGAGCGATGGACCAGATACCCACCATTGGTCCGAACGTGAGGATTGCGAACGCCCAACGCCAGCCGCCGACTTCTGCCAGGGCGGGCACGAGCTGGATGGTGAGCATCGTGAGCAGAAATCCGAGCGACGTCTGGATCGTGAGGGCGGTCCCCACGGCGTGCGCGGGTACGACCTCCGTGATGAGGGCGCTGAACTGCGCTGAGTCGGCGATGACGAAGAATCCCCAGATCAGCGTCAACGGCACGACGAGCCACAGCGTCGATCCGAAGACGAGCCCGGTGAGGAGCGCGCAGATCCCGCTCACGGCCATGGCGCGGATCACTAGGCGATCGTATCCGATACGGTCGGCCACCCATCCACCCCAAAGGCACCCGACACCTCCCACTGCAATGGCGAAGAAGGCAATGAAGCTCACGGCCGTTTCGGAGATCGCCTGCCCGCCGGCCGCGACACTCGCTGCGAGGAACGCCGGGATCCAAGTCCAGAACGCGTACAGTTCCCACATGTGACCGAGGTAACCACCGGTGGCCAGCCGCATTTCGCGTTGTCGCAGCACGCTTCCCACCAAATCCCACGAGAACGGCCTGCGACTGAAGGCGTACGGTCCATCGCGATAGGTGGCGATGACGAGCACCGACGCAAAAATGGCTCCTGCGGAGACCGACAGCACTACGGGAACAATGCCTCCCGGCATCCACGCGCGCATCAGGTACGGAGCCGCCTTGCCTACGGTCAAGGCACCGACCACGGTGCCGATCGCCAGGCCCCGTCCGCGACGGAACCACGTTGCGGCCATCTTCATTCCTGGTGGGTACACGCCGGCCAGGAAGAACCCGGTGGCAAAGCGGAGTCCGAGGGCCAGGCGATAGTCGGGCGTGATGACCAGCGCGGCGTTGGCCAACGCGCCGAACGCGGCCGCGGTCGCGAAGTACCTGCGGGCGGGCACCAGGTCGGCCAGGTTGAGCACGGCGGCCGTCGCCGTGCCGACGACGAACCCGAGCTGCACGACGGTCGTGAGCCACCCGGCCTGCGACTGACTGAGCGACCACATGGCTCGGAATTCGTCCGACACGGCGCTCGCCGAGAACCACAGGCTCATGCCCAGGAGCTCGGCGATCGCCAGCAGCACTAGGGCGCTCGCGGGACGCTTCATGACGCGGACTGCTCCACTAGCTACCAGTTTTCGTATACCTGTCCCGCTGCGGGCAACCACGGTGCTCGGTCCATCCGAAAACTCATGGAGCCGATGAAGCCTGGCAGTGGGTCAGCGCAAAGCGCCGCGTGAAATGCCGTGAGCCACTGCTCGTATTCCTCTGACCGCGTATCCGTGAGGGCGGTGTGCCAGAAGACGTACGCCAGCACGGTTAGTCGTGGTGGTCGGCTGGCCGGAGGTTCTCCGCTCCGGGGAGCCGGCCGACCAGCTGAGCGGGATCGTGGATCAGCACCGGCAAGTGCTGGGGACAGATCCACAGAGAGGTACCACGGTAGTGGAGGGGGATGAGCGGTGTTGCCTCTTCGTCTCGATGACAGGCGACACAGCTCCCAGGGGACTGTTTCATGGGCGGCAACCTCTTGGTTTGATGGTAAGCAGGGGCGTCTGCGCACGCCCTGCTGCTCAAGCGCGCTTCGGAAGCTCGACTGTTCGTGCGTTCCGCACGTTTCCGGTATTGACGGTCGTGATGGGCTCGAAGAGCAAGACATGTACCTCGTCGTCGGCAGAGGGGCGATGTTCCACGCCGCGGGGAACGATCAAACACTCGCCCTCTCCCAGGGTCACCGTTCGATCGCGAAACTCCATTGTCAGGCGGCCCTTCAGCACCAGGAAGAGCTCATCCTCCGAGGCGTGGTGGTGCCAGACGAACGTCCCTTGGAGTTTTGCGAGCTTGATGTACTGCCCGTTGAGCTCGCCCACGATGCGCGGACTCCAGTACTCGTCGAAGCTCGCGAGCTTCTCCTGCAAGTTGATCACGTCCATGATATGCTCCCCCCGCCGTGGTGCCGGGCCTGCGCATCACTGAAACCGACGTTCCCACCATCCGATGCTCCAGTACCGGCCGAACTTGCGGCCCGCTTCCGAGAACGTACCGACGTGCCGGTAGCCGAGTGCCTCGTGGAGCGCCACGGATGGTGGGTTGGGAAGGGCGATGCCCGCGTAAGCTCGATGGACATCTTCCTCTTCCAGAGCGCTCAGCAGCTTCTCGTAGAGGATTCGGCCAATGCCCCGACCCACCCGTTCGGGCGAGACGTATACGGTGGTCTCGACCGAGGGCGCGTAGGCAGGCTTCGGTCGGATCGGTGTGCTGGTCGCGTAGCCGACGGAACGTCCCTCGTCTTCGGCAACGTAGAGACGTTGGCGGCCCCGTGGCCCGAAGCCTGCGAACCACAGCTCGCGCTCGCCAAGGCTCACGGGCTCGACGTCGAAGGTCACGTGCGACGTCAACACGTAGTGGTTGTAGATGCGCGTGATATCGGGGAGGTCCCGATGCTCGCCGGCACGAATCACGACCGGCACGAGTCGATGCCCCAGATGCGGTTCACGCGAGATCGAGCGCGGCCATGGCATCGTCCAGCCTGTCCGCTGGTACCAAGAGCGCCACGCCCCGCACCGTGCGACCCTGGTGACCGGGCCCGAACAGTCCGACGGCACCTCGCTGGTCGATGCGTGAGGGAATGCCGACGCTCTCCAACCGTCCCGCAGCCAGCTCGGCCTCGAAGGTGGCGCCATATGTTGCGACGGTGACCCATCCTGGCTTGGACTGCGTCATCTGTAGGATCTCCTGAGGTCAGGCTGCGGTGTTCATTGCGGCATCGTCAGGAGCGCGCCGAACAGGTCGATGGCATACCAGAGGTTCCCGACCCGCAGATTCTCGTCGGGCGCATGCTGGTTGTCGTCGTGGTTGGCCACGGGGACGACAACCGCCGCTGCGTCGAGCAGATCCGTGAAGAGATAGAGGGGCAGCGAACCGCCCAGCCCCGGCATCAGCAGGAGTTCCCGGCCAGATGCACGCCGAGCAGCGGCGATCAGGCGCTGCACGATCGGCAAGTCCATGGGTGTACGGGCCGCCGGATATCCGCCCTCCCGAGTCACCTTGGCAAGCTTCGCATGGGCGAGCCGCGTCGCTTGATCGGGCTCGTCTCGAACGATGTGGAATCCCTGCTGGCGAATGTGCGCTTCGACGAGATCCAGCATGGCGTCGGGATCGTTCCCCTTCACGAGGCGCACGCCGAGTGCCGCCGTCGCTGTCGACGGAATCACGTTGCGCGTGAGCGCCCCGACGTTTCCACTCTCCAAGCCGCGAACGGTGAGCGACGGCAACAACAGGCGCTCCGCCAAGGTCGCAGGCGCTCCTTCGGTCCACGACAGTCCGAGCTCTCGCTTCAGCTCCTCGTCGTAGGCCGGCAGCCGAGCCAGCGCATCACGTTCCGCTGGTCCGATCGGCTCGACGGAGTCGTAGAATCCGTCGATGAGCACTGTGCCCCGTTCATCCTTCATGGACGCCAGCAGCTCGGCCAGCATTTCGCCGGGGACCGGCGCCCAATTACCGTAATGGCCGCTGTGCAGTGATCGGGTGGCGCCATACACCGTCACCTCCAGCCCGGTCACCCCACGGGCGCCGAAGGCGATCTGCGGTTGGCCACTCTGATGGACGGGGCCGTCCAAGAACAGCCACGCATCGACGCCGGCAAGGCGGGCGCGATGGGCCTCGAGATACGTCCGCAGATGTGGGGATCCGGCCTCCTCTTCGCCTTCGAAGAACAGGATGAGATTGGAAGTCGGCGTGACCCCTGCCTCGCGGAACGCTCTGAACACCTGCAACAGGGCCGCGATTGGTGCTTTGTCATCCCCGGCCGACCGGGCATAGATCCGCCATTCGGGATCGATCCGCTCTCCCGGGGCTGGGAGGGGTCGCCGCTGGCCTCCCTGCTCCATCGCGCCCGTGTAGAGCGTGGACTCCCACGGGCCGTGTCGCCAGCGGGATGGGTCGACGGGCTGGCCGTCGTAATGGGCGTAGAGCGCAAGCGTCCGGGTGGCGCCCGGTACCCGCATCTCCGCGAAGACGATCGGCGGTGCCCCCGGCAACGAAAGCAATTCGGCAGAGATGTCGAGGTCACGGAGCTGCGCCACCAGGAAGTCGGCGTTGCGCCGGATTCCGGTCGCATCGGAAGCCACATTCGGCAGTGCCAACAACTCGACGAACTCGGCGAGCACCTGAGCGCCGTGTGCTTCCCGATAAGCCCTGGCCACGGCCAGGCCATCCTGCTGGGCCGACATCCGGTCCGAGACCCCGAGGAACGCGAGCACCAGCAGCGTGGTGATAAACGGTTTGCGAACGCGACTCGAGCGGCGGTGGTCACTCATACTGTCGGTGGCTCCGGTGCTGTTCGTGATCGGCAACTACATAGCCGCGGATCTCGTGGTACAGGCGGATCTGCTGCACGTGCAGCAGGGCCGCGGTTTCGAGATGCGCGGCTAGATGAACGGCGCGTAGGGTTCCCTGCAGGCGTCCGATCTCTCCAGTGAGGGCTCCCATCCGATCGCGCTGGATCTTCCCCGAGGCGAAGAGGGAATCCAATTCCCGCTCGAGCGCTAGGATGCGCTTGCCCAACACGACGGCCTCCCCGCGCATGGACTCGAAGATCCGCGTGAGGTGCGCACGTTGGTCGTCATCGATCTTCAGCGTGTCAGACAACTCTAGCACGTGCTTTGGTCCCGGAAATCCGTTCAACTCGGCCGCGAGCGCGAGTCCCATCCCCGCTCCATCGAGCAGCGCCGCGACCTGCTCGTCGGCGAGGGCCTTGATGGGCCGCCCGGTGTACCCTGAGTAGGGTGACTCCTGGGCGGCGAGGGATCCCGTGCCCGCCACGACCGCGGCGGCGACAGCGAGTGAACGGACCACGTAGACCATGGGTTCAATCCTCGAGGGAATACTCGATGGTGGAGACCACGGGTACAGTCTTGAACAGCCGGTTCGGCCCGGCGACCATCTGAGCCTGGTTGTATCGATCCGGGTTCATGCGTGTCTCCGGCGTTCAGGGCGGAGCCGGAGGTCCGGCCTCACATGAACGGTAGCGTCCAGGCACAGTCCACGGCCAGAGCCCGCGGCGCCGCTCGTACGCTACGCGCGGGGACGGGGAGCAATCTCGTACAGGTAGCCGACGGCGAGGAGACCGGCAGCGTGGTAGACCGGGGCCAGGATGCGCCGGTATTCGTCTCCCTCGAACCGATCGAGCGCGGGCCAGTGCTCCGAGAGGTCGGGAGAGACGAAGAGCCAGGCTGGTACACGAGTGCTCGAGGTGGGGTCCCAGAGCAGAGCCGGATAGCCCAACCCCGCTCCCCACCCGCGGGGCTCGAGGTCGCCGGTCACCCACCCTTCGTGCCACGTGCCCGTCAGTTCGGTGAGCTCACGGGCGTTCGTTCCTCCGGGAGTGAGGCTTCCATAGGCGATGAGGTGTTGGGAGGCACGAAACAGCGCGTCGGCGCTGCTGTCGATCAGCGCTCGATCAGCCGCGGTCGCCATCGCGCGGGCCGCGTTCAGCGTGCGGACGACCTCGGCGAGTTTCGCCGGCGGGGAGGCGGCCCAGAATTCGGGGAGTGATCCGGACATCGGATCCGGCAGGTCGCTGGCTAGGTCCCGGCCACCGGTGGCTGCTGAGGGCGGCGCGGCGACCGCATCAGTCTCCTTGGCGCAACCGGCTCGCCCGGCGCTTCGCTATCCAGTCGTCAACGCTGTATTTGCCCGGGCCAATCAGAATGAACCCGAGGAATACGAATGCGTTCTTCACCGCGTGGGCAGGGGAGCCGTTCCCGGTCACGATGTGCTGGATCGCCGCCACGATCATGGTGGACGCGAGGAGCACCGCAGCCGGCCGGAACAAAAACCCTGCTGCGAACAAGACGCCACCGATGGATTCGGAGAACGCCGCCAGAAAGCCGAAGAACGTGTGGCCGAAGTCGATCCCCAAGTTGGAGACCGCGCCACCCACCTCGTTCCAGCGCTCGGGCCCGCCGGTCAGCTTTGCCCAACCGTGGAAGTAGATGAATCCGAGGCCGACACCCAGGCGCACGATAAGCAGACCAACGTCGCGGTACTTCTCCAGAATGAGCTTCGGCATGGGTTCTCCTTCGATTCGGGTCATCGCTCATGCTATGGCAAGCATCGGCGGCCGTGCGACGATTGGCAAGGCACTACTGAGCGGTGAGCCCCCATCCCAGCCACAGCATCACGAGAGTGGCCACCGCGAGCAGGATTGCGGCAGCGATCAGAATGCGACCGACCCTGATAGCCGTTCTGCCGGTATAGACCGGGCGGCCCCGGATGATCCATGACCCGGGGGGCGGTGATCGGCCAGTGGAGAGCGAACGCATTCCCTGCCACGCGAGGAACGCCGCAACGAGCACGTTGAGCAGCGTGATGACGCTGAGCACGGCCCTGAGCGAAGCGGCGGCCTGCCGTCGAGCCGCATCGGGATCGGATTCGGCGAGGGACTGAAGCTCCGCGGCATGGTCCTGGACGATCGCGTTGAGTCCCCAGAGTGCTGCCAAGCCCACGCCGAGCACACCGAACACGATCAGCCATATGCGTTTGTCGCGCGGGTCGATTTCGCGATAGTCGTGTTCCGTCAAAACTCGATCACTCACAACGGGCGCTCCGGTGTTCGGGACTCACGATCGCCGGAACCGACAATACACGAACTGCTGATCCGCACCGTTTGGCGTGCGGTGGATCTCATCCTGCGATTCGACGAGGCTGAAGGCCGGGCCAAGCTCCGCGAGCAGGCTTTCCGGACTGTAGCGAACGACGTCGAGACCGCTACAGCGGGTCGGGCCCTCGGGGCCAAAGGTCGAGATCACGGCATGTCCCCCCGGCGCGAGCGATTGCTGCAAGGTCCGCCGATAGGCGGCACGGTCGTCAGCGGCGACGAGGAAATGGAACACCGCCCGGTCGTGCCAGATGTCCCACGGGTGCGGGGACACGAAGCTCCCCACGTCGGTGGTGAACCACTCCACTCGCCCGGCGTCAGCGCCCAGCCGCTCGCGGGCGAGACCCAGTGCTGTCTCGGAGATGTCGAGCACGCCGATCTTGTTGAATCCGGCTGCGAGCAACTCGTCGACGAGGGTGGACGTGCCGCCGCCGACGTCCAGAATGCGCGTCATTGGCGTGGGTGCACACGCCGCCACGAGCGACAGGGAGCGCTCCGGCCGACGCTGAAACCAACTCACCCGGTTCGGTGTCGACTTCGCGTACACCCGCTCCCAGTGATCCTCGGTGCCCACAGTCCGGCCCCCGGTTCGATCCTCACGGAACATGTGCGGCACGCGCTGCGTAGACCAGCCTTGAGAGGGACCGTCCTTCACGGGAGCTTGCCGGTATTCGGAGGAGATCCCATGACCGATCGCCGTATCGTCCGCCACCTCGTCTCACCCGCCGTGGCGTTGCTGGTTGCCACATTCGTCGCCGTTCCGTTACACCCCGACCTATCGCCGAAGCTTTTCGAAATAGGTGGCACGCACTTTGGCGACCTTCGGGGCGATCACGGCCTGGCAGTAGGGCTGGCCGGCATTCCGCTGGAAGTAGCGGTCGTGATACGCCTCGGCCGGGTGGAATGCCGCGCACGGCACCACCTCCGTGACGACCGGGCGTCCCCATGTGCCTGAACGCTCCAGGTCCGTGATCGCTTGCTCGGCGACCTGCCGCTGGGCGTCGGTGTGGTAGAACACCGCCGACCGATACTGCGTCCCGACGTCGGCCCCCTGCCGGTTGAGCGTGGTTGGATCATGAATCGTGAAGAACACGTCGAGCAAATCCCGGAACGGAATCACTGCTGGATCGAAGGTGATCTGCACCACCTCGGCATGTCCTGTCGTGCCGCTACAGACCTGCTCGTACGTGGGATCGGGGACGTGACCACCCGAGTATCCGGATTGCACTCGCTCGACACCGCGCAGCTGCTCGAACGCTGCTTCGAGGCACCAGAAGCATCCGCCGCCCAACGTGGCCAATTCCGTCATACGCCCTCAACGAGGATCATCTGGAAGGTCGCCGCCTCTCGGCGCAGGTCCCGAGCCGGCCGGTAGTCGTCGGACGACCACCAGGTCCGTGCCTGCTCCATCGACGGGAACTCCAACACCACGACCCGCCGTGGGGCCCAGGTGCCCTCCAGCCGCTCGGCTTGGCCGCCCCGAACAATGTAGCGGCCGCCGTGCGCGGTCACCGTGCTTGCAGCCGTGCGCTTGTATGTCTCGTACTGCACGGGGTCGGTCACTTCGATATCGACGATGACGTAGGCTGCCATTCCTGTACCCTTGTGTGCGATTGACAGTGGGTAGTTCGTCGGGTGAGATCACGTGCGTTCACACCACGTGATCGCGTGCGGCTATACGAAGGTAAGCGGGATTGCCCCGACGCTGAAAGGCCATGCCCGCACATGACGACGGCCCCGGAGCGCCGAAGCGTTCCGGGGCCTGATGCGTCGGGTACCCCAGGTGCTGCTCGACCCGGTCAGCGGCCGAGGACCACGATGACCTGTCCGTGTCGATCATCCCGGCCCCGTCGATCATCCCATCCGCGCCGCGCGTGCTTGCGCTGGTGCTCGAGCCATTTGCGGTGTGCCTTCAGCGCCTTGTTGTGATGCCGCTCCAAATACGCCGGGTGTACGCCGTAGACCTGCACCAGCGTGGGCCGGTCATCCCAGTACGGCGTGGCCTCCCAGCAGTACAGCACCCGACCCTCCGCCTCGCAGTACTGCCGTACCGCACGAGCCGGACGGACGCGCCGTGCGGCTGGCACGTAATGGCCCGTCGAGTAGTAGCCCGCCACGTCGACGGCGCCGCTCCCCAGGCGGATTCCAATCTCCACCCGCTGCGCCTCGGCGGTCGATGCCGCAAAAACGCCGAGCAGAAGTGCACCGACAAACCAGGTTCGCATGGGTCAACCTCCTCGTTGCCTTCATGTTCGGGGCTCGAACCTGCTTCGAGCCCTCGACACCTGAAGCAGCACACCACATGCCAGAGCCTAATTACTACCATAACATATTGTATTGTAAGGTCTTATGACTATGGAACGCGCGCCGGATGCCGTCGAAAGTGTCCTCCATAGAGGACGTTTCCAGGTCGTGTAAGGCGGATGTGGTCCTGGTATTCGGCGGGCGAGTCAGGTCTTCCGGCGGGAGAACTTGAGCCCGGACCACGTGGAGTCGATCGCGCAGATCTTGTAGTCGACCAGGCCGGCGGCGAGGCCGATGCGCCGGACGTCTTGCTGCGTCAGGTCGGTCTGTCTGCCGGAAGCCCGTTTGGGCCAGGCGATCCAGAGTCCGCCATCCCCAATCGCTTTGGCCCGTCGGCCGATGCCGCGGTCGAGCGCGGCCCGCGATGTGACGAACCAGATGGTCAGGTCCCGTTCCCCACGATCCTGTCGTCGCAACGTCGTGCCTTCCGGGACGGCGCCGAGCGTCCGTTCGAAGTCGTCGGGTGCGGCGATGAACACCACGGTGCACCCGGCCGAGATCCCCAGCTTCTTTGGAAGCGGCGTGCCCGAGTACGCCGCGAGGATGGATTGTGGGACCACCGGATTGGTTGGGGGATGCGCGATGGCTCGGCGCAGGGCACCGGTTATGGTCGGCCACGACGTATAGGTCGCGTCGGGGAGCAGGCTCCGCACCCGTTGGACCTTCTCCGGTGCGCCGTCCAGGAAGACCAGTGGCACGTGTCGGGTGGCCTTCGCGTGACGCAGTGCCATCCCCACCTCCCGGCCGTGGGACGGGAGCCGCGATAGATCAATCACGAAGGCGGCCGGTGGGCGGTCGCCGAGTGCACGCAAGGCGGGCATTCCCTCCAATGAACCGTATGCAACCGTGTAGCCTGCGGCGCGCAGTGTGGCGATCCGCGGTGCCGCCTCGGTGGGCTTTGGGTGGATGAGCCGTACGCGCCGTCGCGCGCCCTTGCTACCCATGCGGCACCCAAGTCAGCGGGTCCATCATTCCGCGGCCTCGGCGACCAGCTCGGTGTCCCGGCCACGCATGAACCGCCATGCCGTTGTCACGGCGAGGCCGAACCACAGCAGGTCCCATGGCGAGAGCTGCGAGCGAAACCGCTCGAACAATCCGACATTCGACAACAAGAACTCCGCGTACTGTGCGGCGACCCGCCGCTGCTCGTCGGGTCCCGAGCCCGTGGCGTGATCGGTCCCGGCGGCCATCATCTCGCCCCACAACGCGTCTGGAATCGTGTCGTTGAATCCCAGCGCGTCGAGGCGCTCCTCCAGGTGGTCCGGCATGGCATCGGTGAGCCGCAGATCGTGCAGACCGGCCTGTGCCAGCAACTCGGGGTCGGCCTCGACCTCCAGCACGGCCTGTTGTTGGGTGCCAACCGTTACGATGAGCACTTTGCCCACGACCAGTCCGAGACCGGCGAGCAACGCGGCTAGTGTTCCGAGGGCCTGACCACGGCTGGGTGTCGCACGAGACATCGCAAAGCCGACCAGGCCGCCGACTGCCCACGCGACGAAGCCCACTTCGTACTTGGTCGCCATCACGATTGCCGCCCACGCCACGCCGCCGACCAGCGCGGCAAGGAGACCGCCGATCAGTGCGCGATTCACGGCTTGGTCGGCGGGCGGTGGTGGCGGAACCCTGGGTTCGAAGTCGGCCGGCGGGTCCTGAACGTCGCTCATGGGATCTCCTGGTGGCAGGCGAGTGGAGACGGGAGGCGAGGGCTGTGCCTCGCGGCGACGGGTCGCGCTAAGATGGGGGGTGACGCGCGATCATGCCAGCCGAGACGGGTAGCCTTGCCCGTTTCGTCAGGTGTAGTAGTCGACCTTGCAGCCGCAGCCGTCCCACATCCGCTCGTATTGCTCCGTCCGCTGCCGAACGAACTGCCGGACCTCGATGTCCCCCGTGAGCAGCCGCATGACTCGCTGCGTCGAGTTCGGCTGTTCCACCGCTGCGAGCCCAGCAGGCGTCCGGATGATCACCAGATCGCCCGCGATGCCAGTGGCGTGGCGTTCGATCTCGTCGAACTGGTCGGCGAGTGCGTGCCACGCCTCTGCAGCGACCGCCAGAATGCGCTCCGTGCGGAGCCGCTCCGTCAACTCAGTGGCACTCAGCTGGTGGACGGTCATGTGGATGCTGGTGTCGGTCGTACACGAGCGAAAGCGGGCTGTGATCCCGCGCCAACCGATTCCGGTATGGCGTCGTCGTGGGCCCGGTTAGGCGATCCCCGGCCGGCGGTATTCCTCGGCGAGCCACCCAACGGCATGATCTAGCTCCCGGAACTCCCGAAGGTCGAGGCCCCAGTTGCGGGCGACCGTTTCGTGGAACTTGGTGGGATCGAAGTTGTCAGGTGCCTCGACGATGGCGGCCCGGCTCACCGTGCCCGGAAATGCGCGCATGTAGTGAAAGGACACCAATTCGTAGAGATCGAAGGTACTGAGTGGTTGGCCCCACGACGTCGCATCGATCAACACGCGCGAGATCCCGTGCTCCCGGCACGCGGCAGCAACGGCTTCGACGACGAGCCTTCCGGTCTCGAGCGTGCGCTCGCCTGATACCCGCACATGAAGGTGGTCCGGCCGCTGCTGGATGTCGATCTGACAGTCCATTTACGCCACCTCGCTTCGCTCGTGCATCGTGGCCCTCATGCCTCCCGCACGGCGTCCCGGTCCGGCTGGACCTCGAAGAACCGCTCTCTCACCCGTCGCAGGGCATCGTCGGACGACAGGGACATGCGCAACTCGGCCGGCGTCACCCCGAAGACCTCCTTCACATTCTGCGTGAAGGACCGTGCTCGCGCGTAGCCCAACCTGGCCGCAACGTCTTCCACCGTGTATCCGGGATCCTGCAGCAAGCGATGGGCGTACACCACGCGTAGCACCGTCAGCATGACACTCGGCGGGGGTAGCGCCACTCGGGCAAACCAGCGAGCACAGGTTCGCCTGTCCATGCGGGCGCGGTCGGCAAGCTCCTGCACGGTATGAAACTGCGCCGGGGCCCTGACGATCGTCTCGATGGCCCATCTGAGCTCGGCCGGTAGCCCGTCGAGCAAGTCACTCACCTCGTCGAGTAACCTGCGGGACAGGGAACGAGCACCCTCCTCGGTCAAGACGTCCCGAATCTGGGTGGGATGATCGTCGTGGCCGGCCAGCACCACGGTGCGCACGCCAGACCGCCCCAGCTGGAGAAGCACCGGCGGGAGCTCCGGTGTGAGCCGCGCGTACAACACGAGGGGGAGGGAGGGAAAGAGCACGTGCAGCCGCTCGATCTCCTGAGCGCGCGGCGGACCCTCGAGCCCCGGATCGACCACGGCAATCTCGATCGGCTGTCGCCGAATGACCGCAACGGCCGTCGACCAGGTCTCGGCCGGGACAACGGCAAAGCGGTGGCTGGCCGATTTCTGCAATCGGCCCGTCAATTCGGGGTGAACGGCCGCTAGAATGTGCACGAATGTCCCAATTCAAGCACCTGCTGCCCCAAATG
>JAOTVV010000074.1 GCA_029863245.1 Gemmatimonadota bacterium | reverse complement strand
TGTGCTCGGAAGGAGACTTGTGGAGGACGAAAGCCCCGAACGCCGCGTGACGCTCGGGGCTTGAAAGAGACGGCGCCCGGTATTCGGCCGGGCGTGGCAGTTTCATGCGCGGGTTAGATGGCACAACTAGCTTGGGTGCATGACCGTGACTTTTGGCTGTATCGGAGACTTGCATGGTCACTCGGACCGCCTGAACCAAGTGATCGACTGGTTGACCGGCCGGCCTCTGGCTGCGGCTCTTTTCGTCGGCGACTTCGCCCGTGGTCCCCTTAACCCGCCCAACGAGAGGATAGACGAATCCCTTGTCGCTTCCGCCCTCGAATCGGCGCAGCGGTTAGGGGTGCCCCTGCTGTTCGTGCCGGGAAATCACGATCAGCGCCGTCAGGCGGTAGCGGGCAACGTTGACGGCACTTGCCAGATCATCGAAGGCGTATGCGTTGCTGGGATTGGCGGTGCCGGCCCCGCCCATTTTGGGTTCCCGTACGAGTGGTCAGAGGACGAGATTCGACAGAGGAGAATCCCACGCCCTGACATCCTTCTTTCACATGCGCCACCTGCGAGGACGACTCTCGATGTGCTTTCGGGAACTAGCCATCATGCGGGAAGCGAGGCAGTTAGGGAGCTCGCCGAAACGATGTCGGGGGTACTCGTATGCGGTCACATCCATGAAGGGGTGGGGGTCGAGATCATAAATCAGTGTCTTTGCTACAACGTGGGATCGCTCGGTGAGCCACATGGCCGGCTCCAGGTTGGGATTCTTGAGTTCGGCCCCAACGCGGCTGACCTCACCCACTATGATTTGGAGGCCGGCTCCAGTTGGTCTGCTAGTCTTTCGCGCACGCCTCTCTAAGATTCCTCAAGAACTGTGCGCCATCTAACCCGCGCATCAAGCTGCCGCGCGCTCGCGAGGTCCAAGGGAGTTGTGTCAGTGCGGCTGGACGGCACCGAGGTTCGAAAGCCCCGAACGCCGCCTGACGCTGGGGGCTTCAAGGGACAGCGCCCGGCGCTGGGCTGGTCGCTGGCGTAGGTTCGTCGAACTCGGACCTACTGTGCGTTGCCGGTCAGACGGTAGCTCGCTCAGTGCCTATCCTGCGCCCTCCGACCACGCCGTGCAGCGGCTGGTAGACGTAATGCCAGCTGTCACTTTCTTGGACCATTACTTCTTGATGGTTCCATGCTCGTGCACGATCCTCCACCCGTTCCTCGTCTTTAGGAAGACAAGTGTCTGGCGACCACTCACCTCTTTCTTCTCCCCGTCCTGCACGAAGGTGACCTCCGGGTAATAGGTGACAATGCCAATGTCTCCGAATACGTCGATCTTCAGGTCCTTGACCTCATAGTCCATGTTCGAGACTGAACCGAAAAACGCCGCCTCGGACTCGTTAGTGCTCGCTACATCTTGGCGATCGAAACTGCGGGGGCCAAACTTGGTAAATTTGTCACTGGCAAGGTGTATCGCCTGGAGACCTTCAAGATTGCCGGTCATTGCGTCCTCCGCGATTGACGCAACCACGTCGCGCAGTTCGGCCTGTGCATCGGGGAACGGATCATTGATGAGATCCTGCTGGAGGCGGGTCGCGCTTGTACATGAAACGAGAAGCAAGAGCACTGGAATCCATGGGGCCAACCAACCGCATCTCTTGTTCATGTCGTTTTGCCTCTCTTTCCTGCTTGTCCCTCGGACCCTTGTACGTGTAGGAGCGCCCCGATCTCTTCGACTACGGCCAGCTCATATGTTTGCTGACCGACATATCGGTTCATGCTACACTCCCGCCGCAGGCTAGCAAGCAATCGTCTCATTGAAGCGCCACGCTCGAAGGAACAGCACACACGCAGAGCCATCAAAACAGCGACGGAGTTGTGGGAGATGAAACTCGGTGTGGTGTTGTGCGAGACGTGCGGGTTCGTGGCGTGGTTCACTGATACCGAACGTGCGTCGTCTGGATTAGGTCACTTTGTGGTGGAGTACTGCGTCGTTCGTCCCGTGCTTGGGTCGCTCACCCGAAACGACACCGCAACCGAAAGCCCCGAACGCCGAGTGACGCTCGGGGCCAGAACAACACCGCCCGGCGCGGGGCCGGGCGGTGGTGGTGATGGGTGTAGGACTGCGAACGGGGGGGAACCTCTAGTGCGCCTCATTCATGGCACGGAGTCCCCCCCCGGCCCGTTCGCGCTTGCACGCCATACGTGATGCATGCTACAGCAGACCGTCCCCGATCATGGCAGACTTCCTGCCGGCACCTGCGCGTACCTACTCGGAGGCGAACGGACCCATGGACACGACAGCGCCGTGACGACCGCCATCACGCCGTACGGCGTCGTCGGCTTCGTACTGGCCGCCGCGTTCGCGGTCACCCAACGCTGGTCCCTGCCGGCCTTTTGCTGGAGCACCTGGCTCGCCGGACTGATCTATGCGTGGGCCTGCGTCGGAACGGCAGCGCTGCAGATCGCGCTCACCGCGCGATCGAACCGGGCAGCCTACGAGCGGCGCATCCCGTCGCTCCAGCACGTCCCGTCCACGGCCTTCCAGCTCGGCGTGACCGCGCTCGGGGTGCTCGTGGCGTACGCGGCGTTCCGGATCTACGCGTTCGCGTTCGGGTTCTTCGGGCTGTTCCTGTCCGTGTTTGCGGAGATGGAGCCCGTGACGCTGTTCGGGCGCGACGGGTTCATCAACTCGGACTTCTTCACGCCCGTGGCGTACCTGGTGGAGCACTTCTGGCCCATGGCGGCGGGCGTCCTGATCACGAGCTGGCAGGACTTGCTGCGCGGGGACCCCTGGAAGCGGGTCCTGCTGCCGTTGCAGCAGGAAGCCCTGCGCATGCACGTGATGGTCCTCGCCCTGCCGTTCGTATCGCTCGCCGCCTGGGCGCTGCTCGGTGCGGCCTACCACTCGCTGGCCATCGTGCTCCTCATGGGGCTCTTCTACCTCCTCGCGAGGCGCCCCTCCGCCGCCGG
>JAOTVV010000058.1 GCA_029863245.1 Gemmatimonadota bacterium | reverse complement strand
CGCGGGTCGTTCTCGGCGGACTGCACCAGCAGGGGGCAGCGGATCTTCGGCACGTCCTCGAGGTTGGGTGCTGACCCGTAGAACGGCACCCCGGCCGCCAGCTCCGCACCCAGCCGGGTCGCGAGATAGTTCACCATGCCACCGCCGTAGCAAAACCCCACCGCGCCGATCCGGCCGGTACACTCCGGCCGCCCCCGAAGGAAGGTGGCGGCCGCGGCGAAGTCCTCCCGGGTCTTCGCCTGGTCGAGCTGCCGGAACAGCTGCCGGGCGTCGTCTTCCGTTCCCGGGTAGCCACCCAGGGGAAAGAGCGCGTCGGGCGCGAACGCCACGAAGTTGTCGAGGGCGATCCGCCGGGCGATGTCCTCGATGTGCGGGTTGAGGCCCCGGTTCTCGTGAATGACCATGATGCCCGGAAGCCGGCCGGTGGCGCCGGCGGGTGTGACGAAGTACCCTCGCCCCCGCTCGTAGCCGTCCGGCGAATCGAACTCGAGATACTCCTGCTCGATCCGGGTGTCCTGCGGGTTCACGACTTGGGCCTCGAGGAACTTCGGGCTCAGCTGCTCCAACAGCATCGCGGCGGTGACCCCGCCCACGGCGAACTTGGCCGCCTTGTCGAGAAAGGTCCGGCGATCGATGCCGCCGTGGACGTAGGCGTCGAACAGAATCAGGAGTTCCTGGTCGAAGTCGTGGGCGGTTTTGCGGGTCATGGGTCGCTCCTCGGAAAACGGCGGCATCAGATGACGTGCCAAGATAACGCACGCTCGTCGGTCAGCCAGATGGTCCGGACCTGCCCGCCACCCTCAGGGGTCAGGGTGACCCACTGAACCCCAGGGTACCCCCTAGCTCCCCACCTTCGCCTTCAGCTCCTCGAACAGGTTGAGCACCAGTACGCCGGAGGTCGCCAACAGGCCCGGCTTCATCGTCACGGAGCGTCTCGCCCTCCACATACAGCATCACGTAGTAGAGCTGGCCCGCCGCCTGCCCCGAGTCCAGCACGGGAAGGATGTTGGGATGCGCGAGCTGGGCGGCGATCCGGATTTCGCGCAGGAAGCGACCGGGTCCCACGGCGGCCTGCAGCTCGGGCCGCAGCACCTTGATGGCAACGGAGCGCTCGAGCTGAAGGTCGGCAGCGAGGTAGACCGTGGCCATACCGCCGTGGCCGAGCACGCTCCCCTCCGCCACCAACGCCCTCCCCTCATTATCCTTCGGCAACGCCACCGGCGTGACCTGCCCTCGCGGCCAACGGCCGGTTAGGCGGTTAGGCGGTTAGGCGGTTAGGCGGTTGAGCGGTTGGGCGGTTCCATTGCCTCCCGGACCTCTCGGCCGGCGAAGGCGGTGTGAATGGTTTCGACGCTCACGCCGACGTCTCGAGCGCCGCCGGCGCCTGCTCCAGCAACCAGCGGTCCACCTCGACGTCCACACGATGGACGCCCGGCGACTCGGCGGCCAGTGCCTGTCGGCCCGCGTGATACAGCAGGCAGTGGGTGGCCTGGATCACGCGCGCGGGCAGGCACTCCATCCGGCCGTCGAAATTGACGGGGAACCCGGCGTTCAGGAAATGCATGACGCGCCCGCCCTCGTGGCGCATCGTGATCGTCGCGTGAATGCCCTGTGCCCTGACCGCGTCGCGGTTCAGCACTTCGATCTCGTCGTCGGGATAGGCGTCCGCCAGCTCAATGAAGCCGGCTCGGTTGAACTCCACCGCGGCCGATGACCCGCTCGCCAGTATCGCGTGCTTCGCCAGCAGCCGACGCTCGTGCAGCTTGAACGCATTGTACCCCGTACACCCCGCTACCAGATCGTAGCGATCCGCTTCCGCGAGGCGATCCGGCAACTCGGTCAGGGGCGCGGCTCCTTCCTGTGCGATCCGATCGTGCTTGGCCGTATCGGGGTCCACCACGTGGATTCGCAGGCTCTCGTGCGCACGCCGCAGGGCCGTGGTGACCGCTTCACCCACCGGGCCGAACCCGAGTACGGCCGCCCGGCGGAATCCGTCGGTGAGATCCGCGTTGGCTTGGACCGCTCGGGCAATGGCGCGAGACACGGCCGCACCGATGAACGGGGACTCGAATCCCAGCTTGGTGGCGCACCGGGCGATGCTCACGACCGACAGCTCCAGATCGGCGATCAACGTGGCCGATCGCTGGACGACTCGATGGCCGCGCGTGGTTTGCTCCACCACGCGTGTGCCGGCGAAGGCGCGGGCCAGGTCCGGCCGAGTGACCCGCAGCAGGTGGAGCGAGCGGAGGAAGTACGCGCCGTCGTCGACGACGAGGAGCTTTCCCCGCTTCCGCGCGGCGAGTTCGCGGATCAGGATGAGTGCCCGAGCCAGTTGGGCTTCCGAGTACGGCTCGAGCGGATCGTCGAGCAGCTCGACCCTGTGCCCGGCGGGGCAACCCGCGTGCGCCGCCTCGCGCGCCTTCCGGGACGTCGAGTACGGGATATCGATGAACCACGCCCGACCCATGTCGAGGCCGTCCGCCCGCATGGCCTTCAGGCGGGCGGTGAACGGCCCGAGATGGTGCTGGATAAACAGCACGTCCAGATCGTCGAACGCGGCCGGCTCGGGGAAGTGCGTCCTGAGCGCGTCGAGCAGGGGGAGCGACTCGGGAACCATCTCCGGGATCTCCTCGTGCTCGAACGCGTCGAGCGCGCGGTCTATGCGGGGATCGTACGCGCGCACTGGCTAACGTCCTGGCGCCATGTTCGTCACAGATCCAACTCCACCCATGCCGGATCGTGGTCGCTCCCGTCGCCCGTCAAGTTGGTGCGACGGTCGATGAATGCGTTACCCAAGCGAGGCGCCAGCGCCTCGCTGAGCCAGATCTGATCGAACAGCTCGTACTCGGTGGGCTGACCCGTCGGCTTGAAGCGGTGCGTCCATACCGGTGACGCGGGATCGAACCCGCCGGGATCGGCCTTGGGGGGCTGCGTCTCCGCGGCATTGGCCAGGGCGTTGGTCAGGGCCTTGCCGTCGATCGTCAGCATCGGGGCAAGCGGCGCCGTGGTGGGGGCATCGTTCATGTCACCGAGGATGACGTAGCGCGCGTCCGCGCGCTGCCGCTGCGCGACGATGGTCGCGATCATCTCGGCCTGCCGCGTGCGGCGCTGGTCATTGGCCACCTTCCCTTGCCCACCGTTGTCATCGTCTCCGAAATGGCTCTTCAGGTGGTTGTTGTACAGCACGACGAGCCGGCGGGACCGCTGCGCGTTGAAGATCTCCACCTCGAGCAGATCCCTGCCAAACACCGTCCGGCTCGTGTCGGCCGGGTGCCGCCGTCTGGAACGACGTCACCGCTCCGAGCGGAAGCTTCGAGAGGATGGCGATGTCGATGAACCGCGGATCGTTCCCCTCGATGAGCACTTGGAAGGGATACCGTCCATTCAGATTCTCGCGGTTGAACTCCCGGAGGATGCCGATGTTCTCGACTTCCTGGACGGCGAGCACGTCGAGATCCATCGCGAGGATGCGTTGCGCCACTCGGTCCGTGTCCATCGCATCCTTGGCTTTGACGAGTTTCCCGAGGAACGTGCGCACACGGATGTTGTTCGGGTCGGTGAATTCGTAGCGCACGGTGAGCGCGCCGGTCGGCCCGGATGACGATTGCAGTTGTTGGATCGCTCCCTGAAAGTTGAAGCGGGAGAAGAGGTTGTTCAGGTTGAAGGTGCCGATGGTGATGATCATCGCCGCCTCCTAGCTCAGGACGCTCCCGACGTCGGGATGTCACACCACGACCTGGTCCTTCTCCGACGGCGGTGTGAAGTAGCCGGCGAGAGCGACCAACAGCGTCGTGAGACTACCGGCTACGGTTTCCGTGATCTGCTGCGCCTCGGACAGGACGAACGAATTGAGCACCCACACGATGACCGTGGCGAGCGCCGCGGCGAGTGTGGCCGCCGTCACTTTGGCGGCCGGCCGCTTTGACTGCATGCGTGCCATCGGAATCCCTCCTTCGTGAATCCTGGCTCACGAGCACAGCACACCCGCGGAGGGACATCGGCAGCGTGGGCGTGAGCGCGTGCTCTGTGGCGTTGCTACGAGCGTGGGGCGAACGCCGCAACTTCACAAGGGCACTCTTGGGGCACGACGTGCGTAATGTGGGACATCCGGTTTCCGACGGATCCGGTCGGTCTCACGGCACTCGCGCTACGCCCCCCGCACCACCAACGCCCTCCCCTCATTATCCCTCGGCAACGCCACCGGGGTCACCTGCCCTCTGGCCCAGATGGTCTTGATCAGATTTCCTATCGCCACCACACCCACCATGAGCAAGCCCACCTGTTCGGCGGTCCAATTGAGGCCGAAGCCGACGGCGATGGCGATCGCGGCTTCGATGATGGCGACACTGGCGTTGACAACGGCGACTGCCTACACGTTCTCCCCCAGCCAGCGGACGAACGACACCATCGTCCGTTCGAATACCGGCAGGTAGGCCTCGCCGAGGTGGTCACGCAGGTCAGGCACATCGAGGGGTAGTTGGCGTAGGACCGTCCCGTGCTGCAGCATGAATTCGCGGGCGAGGGATGCGGCCAGCGTGCCCGAGGTCGTATCGAGACCGCCCTCCCGGAGCCACTGCTGCAGTCGGAGCACGAAGGCAAAGACCGTCACCCAAGGATGCCACGAGGGCGTGTCACGAAGGTCGAGTAGCGCGGTCCATCGCGCGTGATCGGCGCAGTACGTGACGGGGCGGTGCGTGCCGGACGTGACGAGCCGAGCGTCGGCCAGTGCCTCGCAGGCCAAGCGCACCGAGTACTTCGCGTAGAGCAGCGCTTCAGCGATGTCCTTCACGTCGACCCACGCCTCCCGGCGGCCGATGAGGTACGTCAGCGTGTCACTGCGGACATCCACGCCGAACGCGGTCCGGAGCCGGAGCATGAGCGAGCCCGGCTCGCCCATCCGCGTCGACGGCGGTCCCACCTTGCCTGGTCGTCCGGGACCCAGGGGAGCGGGTTTCGCCAGTTTCCGCCACCGCGGGTCTTTCCCGAGGCTCTCGATCCGCGCGGCGAAGCAGGCGACACGCGCGTCGGCATCGGCGGGGAACAGACGCATGGCCCGCTTGAGCCGCTGGACACTGAGCACCCGTGATCCCACCTCCGCGAACCCCGTGAGGAAGTCGTGCACGCGGGGCTCATCGTCGGCCAGCCAGAGGGAGAACAGTACGAGCGCCTCCGGGTCGACGATGGACGACGGCGACCGAGGAGCCGCGGCTTGGGCGCCCAGCGCCTGCCACTGAATCCATGCCGCATCGGCCGCCGCCTCATGCAGCGTGCCGGCAATGTTAGCGACGCGCGTCCCGGACATAGTCGATCACCTTGGCAACGGCGTTCTGGAACGGTGGAGACGCGTCCTGTGCGCGGACCCACTCGCCGGCCCATTCCAACTCCTCGTCGCTCGGCCCAAGCGCGAGGAGATCGCGCACGTGGACGCTGTCGGGGCCGGTTTGGTCGGCCGACGCATAGAGCTTGAAGCACACGAGGTCGCGGCGGCCGACGAGACCGACACGGAGCGAGCCAAAGGTTCGCCATTCGAGTCGCTCCACCAGGTCTGGCGGCAACCCGAATCGCCACTGGCCGGCGGCGGTCGTATTCATCCAGTCTTCCAGGAGGCCCTGGTCGCGGGCCACTGCGGCGATCGCACGGCGCAGCGCGAGTGGGAGTGGATCCGGCGGGTGGATCGCACCGCTGGGGTCGGACCGCGCCAGCACATCGACGTCGATGGTTGGCCGGTCCACGATACCGAGCAGGTTCATGGCGGCGCCGCCGAGCACCACGATCGCGCAGGGCTCGTCCGCGTGGGCGAGTCGCTCGCCGACGAGCGAGAGCGCCGACTCGATGGCAGTGCGTCCCGTCAGTTTCATGAAACGCAACCTCGTTTAGACTATATTATATAGGCTATCAGACTATATAATGTGGTCTTGTTTGCCGGTCAAGGTCGGCCGCTCCGGACTTCCATGGCAGCTGCGCCGCGCCCAGTGAGCTGGAGAAACTGGTGGGTCGGGACGCGTGGGGGTGCTCGGGCAGACGGTTGTAACTTGTTGCAAAACTATAGCTTACGATCGCCCAAGCTGCGGATCGGTTATGGTGCCTAGATCGCTACGGCCGACGGGCACCTCGAGTGAGGGGCGGGGTCGCTCTTGTCGCGGCGCACCATCGCGTGGCCGATGACGCCCTCGAACGCGAGCAAGGCGTCACCGTAGTAGGCGTAGAACGGATCGGGACCTCGCGCCGGATGGCGAACCGGTCGCACAGGTGGTCGATCAGGCCCGCGAGCGCTGCTATCTGCCGGTCTTCGTAGCGGTCGAAGTAGCGGTACCCGCGATACAGCTTGCCGTAGTCGAACGCTTCGCTCTTGGGCTTCCGCGTCTTGGGCGAGACGCGATCGAACGCGTACAGATCGCCGTTCGCCTGGATCAGCCCGCCTTCGCTGGCCAGCTCGATCCCGATGAACCGCTTTTCGAACGCGATCCGCGCGGTCAACGGCCAATCGAGGCCGAACTGGAACGCCCAGCCGCCCGGCTCGAACACCTCAAAGACGGTCCCGTCCCGATCGATCAGATACGCCGTCCCCACCACCTGGGGCCGGCCGCCGTTGGCGCGGTGCTTCAGCCACCAGTCGAAGGTGGAGCGGGCGGTGCCGCCCACGGTGTGGTGCAGGGCGATCCCGTTCTTCTTCTCCACGGCGGGGAAGTACTCGTGCTTGGGGAGTCGGAGCGTGCGGTCGATGCGCAGGGTCATGGGGTCCTCCCGGCGGGTGATGTGGTTGAAGCGCCCACGAGCCGGCCGCCTGTTGCGTTGGGTTGAAGCGGCGTTGAGGGGCACGTACGGCGCTCTCGGCGGTGTTGGCCGGGAGGATGGGATGAGGGTGTCAACAACGGCTCAACAGGTAGTCGGAGAGGGGTTGCGTGGGGAGGCGTGAAACGGGGCGTTAGTTGTTGGGGTGGAGGGTGTTGAGGGGAGTTGATAGTGTGGATCAGGTGGGTGGCGCGACCCCCTGATGCGATGCCGGAGCGTCAGCGACGGCGAGCACGAGCGACGGCGCGAGCCTGCGAGCGGTTGCGCTCAAAACCCCATTGGGCTCAGGACCTATGCGAAGAACGGCATAATGTCGGGATTTCGCGGGCTTTCGAGCGTAGGCACGGCATCCTGCCGGGTCTCATGCCGGAGTTTGCCTGAAGAGACGGCAACGAAACCCCAACGCTGTCTTCGGTGCTGGGGCACTAGCCGACCCAGAGCACGTTCACGCTCCACCACAGCCCGAAGCCGTAGAAGAGATGGTTCGTCAAGCTCGTTCTGATCAACATCAACTCCGGCGGTCCCCGCAGACCGAGCAATCCGAACCCAAATGCCGGGAACATCAAGAACCATGGAAAGACGCATGTGGCAAGCCCGTAACCGAGCGCGACGAGTAACACACGGGGTGTGACGCCTAGCCAGCCAGCACCGACGACGTAGAGCGCTGCAAGTGCGATTCCGATCGCATAGTGTCCGATCAGTGCGGCCAATTTCTCACCAGCTCGCTCCGGAGCGGCAGCGATGTTCGAGTGAACGAATTGGCCCCGGGCCATCCCGAGGTACCATCGACCGACCCATTGCCCCTTCGCACCCGCGGTCAGACCGACCCTCCCAGAAACGCTCGCCAATACGTCCATCGTGACCGTGGCGGCAACACCCACGCAGACTCCGGACACCATCGAGAGTATCGTCGCACCAGTCATGTTGACTCTCTCGCTACAAGTACCGTCGTGCGACCTGGGATGAACGACCTCAGCACTTGGATCAGAGTAATGAAACCGGCGCCCGTCCGGAAACCACCCGGAGACCCGGGTCGGAGCAGATGGACCCGCCCACGACATCGACGATCGGCCCTGCGAACCGGCACGCCCTGGAGGGGAAGGTCACGTCCCGGTAGTCCCCTAGCGGCGGCCGGCACGTGGCCACAACCTGGGAGATATGCATGTTGAACTGGAGCACGTGATGCAGATGCGGTCTCACAAGCGCATGAAGGACGATCATCATGAGTGAATCACATGACCGACCATGTGCTCTCGTAACTGGAGCTACCAGCGGAATCGGAGCAGCCTTTGCGCATCGACTCGCCCAGGAAGGCTTTGATCTCATTCTCCACGGACGCAGGCAGCAAGCACTGACGGATCGTGCCAAGAACTTGGAGAGCATGTATGGCACCTCGGTTGAGATCATCATTGCAGAACTCTCCCGAGGTGACGAAATACGAAAGGTCGAAGAACGCATCAGCAGTCTGGACCGCCTGGACCTGCTCATCAACAACGCCGGTTACTGGGAGCCCGGTCTTTTCTGGGAACACGCTCCCGATTGCCTAGAGGCCATGATCATGGTTCATAATGTGGCACCAGTCAGATTCATTCGTGCCGCGTTGCCGCGTATGCTCGAACGAGACAAGGGAGACATCATCAACGTTTCATCAGCGGGTGCCTATTTCAACATGGTCACCTTGGAAAACTACGGTGCAACCAAGGCCTACTTGATCAGCTTCACAGAATCTTTGCACGTTGCGCTGATGGGGACAGCGATCCGTGTGCAGGCCCTGACTCCAGGACTTACCGTGACAGAGTTTCATTCACGACTGGGCGCGGACTTCACGAAAGAGCAAAGGACATGGATGCATCCCGAAGAAGTGGTACAGGAATCATTGAGGGCACTCGGAAAGGGACGGGTCGTGTGCATCCCCGGGTTAAGACGAAGAGCTATTGTGAAACTGGCCAGTATGTTGCCGAGATTCGTGTATTACAGAGTGATGAAGAGTATTGGTGAGAAGGTCAAAAGAAGATGGGATGAGATTGAAAAGAACAAGCGACTGCCCAGCCGGCAAATGCACCTGCCCGCAGAGAGCTCTGGGTAGTCATTTGGGTGTGCACCGCCTCAGATTTCGTGATTCATCATGGGCTTGGTGCTGCGCCAAGTTCGCGGCAGGTGATCAGCACGTTAGGCGGCGCGGATGGCGTGTCCCAGCGGACGGTCGATGTCGCCTTCGGACCGGTACGCGACTGTTCGTGAGGGGTCACCTGACCCGTAGTAGGGGGCCGGAACCGGTCCTTCCGTATCAGTCCGCGCTTGCTCAGGCGAGACCATAACCAGCTGAGCCGCACCGTGAATCTCGATGACTTTGCGCAAACGATCTGGGCTTGGCTCAACGAACTGGCGATTACACCCCTCGCGCAGTTCTTCCGTGGCCTCGACCAAGGAGAACGAGCTCGCCTCCACTTGCTGCGCCAACTCGCCATCCACGTCCCCCAGACAACTGTTCGAGCTCCACGGCGCGCATGGACGGGCGACGCTCCGGCTAACGGACGGTCTCCACGGACCCTAGGCAGATCGAGCTATCGCCCGTCCGAACTCTCCTGCAAATTCCTCCTGTTTGCTAGATACAAGGCGGCTGCGTTCTGCTCCGGATCTATGCGTACACACCTTGGTGACAGCGCAGTTCTTGAGTCGGTGGTTTCGCGCATTGGCCGCGCCACGCTCCAGTGTTCGCGACGCTGGGGCACAATGAACGTGCACCAGATGCTCGTCCACATCGGCGATGCCGCTGCAGCGGCACTCGG
>JAOTVV010000051.1 GCA_029863245.1 Gemmatimonadota bacterium | reverse complement strand
ACCACGAACGTCTGGTTGCTCGCCGACGAGATCCCGTACGGATCGAGCACCGCGATCGTCTTGTCGTCACGGGCCACCGCCGGACCGCCCGGTCCCGCTGCCACCAGCTCCAGGCTGTCCACCGGCGTCAGCGCCGTGAAGTTCGCGTAGCTCAGATCCGCAATCGTCAGCTGGTCGAGCGGGCTGAAATCGGTCGTCACCGGGACGACCAGCGTGTGTCCGGCGTCCTCGTAGCGCACGGCGTTGGACACCTTGGCGGCGGCACTGCCGCCGATCGTGGCCAGGCCGTCGCCCGTGTCCCAGGTCATCGGGAAGCCCGCCGGGATCCGGATCCGCAGGTCGGTGGCCGCCTTGATGGCCGGGGCCGCGGCGTCTGTGACCGTGATGGTGCTGATGGCCACCAGTGGGCCGTTCTGGTTGAACTTCTGATTCGCCGCCGACGAGATCCGGATGGGCGAGATCACGGTGTTGTCATCGGTCGCCGTGTTGTTGGCCGCGACCGGATCCGTGACGCCCGCCGGGGCCGTGACGGTGGCCGTGTTCACAAGCGTGCCGGCGCCCGACGCGGTGCCGGTGGCGGTGAACGAGGCGGTTCCTCCCACCGGGACGGTGACGAGTACACCGTTGATGTTGCCGCTGCCTGAGGCCGCCCCGCAGGTAGCACCACCCGCGCCCGCGCAGGTCCAGGTCACGCTGGTGACACCGGACGGGAACACGTCGGTGACGCTCGCGCCCGTCGTCGGCAGCCCTGCCACGTTGCTCACCACGATCGTGTAGGTGAGCGGGCCGTTCTTCGGCACGCTCGTGACGCCGTCGGTCTTGGTGATGGCCAGGTCGGCCGAGTAGACCACCTGTGTCGTGACCCGCGCCGCCGCACCCGACCCGTTGTTGTTGCCGGGCACGGGATCCACGCGGGTGGACGTGGAGGCGGCGATGTTCACCAGCGTGGCGGTGGCACTGGGCGTGACCACGGTGACCGAGTCGGTGAGCGAGGCCCCATTGGCCAGCGTGACGGCGGGCCACGTCACGACGTTGCCCGCGAGCGTCCCGCCGCGGGTGGCCGACGTGAAGGTCACTCCCGCCGGCAGCGTATCCCGCAGCACCACCCCGGGCGCGGCCGCGGGGCCCAGGTTGGTGGTGACGAGGACGTAGCGGATGGTGGCGGCCGCCGCCGCGCTGTCGGGCCCCGTCTTGGTGACGCGCACGTCGGCCACGATCCCCGTGTAGCCGTCCACGCCGGCATCGGCCGGGACACCCGCCACCACGTTGACGGTGGACGGGTCCGTGCCGGCCGTCTGCACCGCACCGGGCGGCAGCGTCGTATCGTCCACATCCACGGTGGCCACGCCGGCCGGCACACCCACCACGGACCAGACGCCCGTGGCATCGGTCACCCCGCTACCAGTGAACGCGCCGCTGGTCACGACCACGGTCACGCTTGCGATGCCCGTCTCGGTGCCGTCCTGCACGCCGTTGCCGTTCGCGTCCTCGAACACCTTGCCGATGACGCCACGAATGACGGTCGTAGGGTCGGACGCGATGTTATTGGCGGTGTTGAGCTCCCCACCGCCAGACACGCGCGCCGTGTTGGTGACGGAGGGGTACGCCGCCGCGCCGACCGACACGGTGAGCGTGAAACCGGCGTTGGCCCCGATCCCCAGCGTTGCCGGGTAGCGTGCCGTCACCACCTGTCCCACCGCCGAAACGGTCCAGCCGGTGCCGCTGCCGGACACGAACGTGAGACCCGCCGGCAGCGTGTCGGTGACGGTAAGCGTGTCTACGGTGGCCCGGTTGCCCACATTCGTGACCGTGATCGTATACGTGCCCGTCGAGCCCTCGATGAAGTTCCCGACGTGCGACTTGGCGATGGTGAGGTCCGGCAGGCTGATCGTGAGGCCGCAGCTGGGCGGCCGGGTGGGCGGGGTCATCAGCGCGTTCAGCATCATGCGCTGGCCGTTCACCATCCCCGCGGCCATGCCCGCCCAGTCGTGCCCGCCCAGGTAGAACGCGAGGCCCCCCTGCCCGCCGTACACCTTGCCCACCAGCGCCGCGTAGGTGGGCGGGCTCGCACCGACGTTGTCGGCGTGCACGTGGGAGCCCGCCTTGAGCGCCGAGCCTGGCAGCAGCTGCCAGTCCTGATGCGACCCGCCGGGAGCGGGTTCCAGCGCACCGACAAACTGGCTGAACGACAGATCCGGATTGGGATAGGTGAGCGTGTTCCCGATGTTGTTGGTGGTGATCCCGAGCGTCGTGAGGAACCGGCCGTTCGTCGCGTCATTCTCGTAGGTGTCCACCGAGCGGCACTGCGCCAGGAAGTTGCCGCCGCTCTCGAGGAACGCGCGGATCGAGCCCACGCCGACCGGGTTGTCGTTGTGCGGCTCCATGGCGAGCGTGTAGCACGACCCGGCCAGCAGCGAGAAGTCGGTGCCCACCGTGTAATTCGTGATGCCCGCGGCGTTCAGGATGTCGGTGGCAATGGACGCGTTCACCGTGTTCACGAACGCGCGCGGCTTGAACGTCATCTGGTGCCGCACATCCACGATCGTGTCCTGCGTGAGCTCGTAGACCACGACGCTGCGGCCGAAGGCGCTGACGCGCGCCAGGGCCAGGCTGGCGTACGCCTTGTCCACGATGAACGGCCCGCCGGCAAACGTGAGCAGGCTCGTGCCGCCGGTCGTGGGCGCCACCTGGCGTGCCTGCCCGGTGAAGTCGACGCCGTCCTTGGCCTTCCCCGCACGGATGGCCCACTTGACCGGGATGTTGTTCTGCAGGAAGTCGTTCACGAGCCCGTACGCCGAGATGTTGAACGGCGCGACGAGCGTCTGCTTGCCATCCATCGGAATGATGAGCGAGCCCATGGAAATGCGCTGCAGGTTGGGGCTGGGACCGGGAGTGTCCTGGGCCGTACCGACCGCCGGCAGCAAGAGTGCTAACGCGAGCCCGGATGCCAGGCGGAACGCACAACACCCTACTCCCGACCGAGCTCCAGCACCGGCAGCCGACAGATCCGTTCCTGTGAATCGCCTGTTCATGCGCAGTCCGCGCCGTCGGATATTTTGCCTCCCGGTTCCCATGCAGAGCGCCACGCGACATCGCCGCACAGATTCGGCGTGGCCTTCCCGGCTGCACTCATCCGCCCTTGCGACGCGCAGGACCCATGCCGCAAGTAGTCATCGACAAGCATCTGTCAATTAATGAGTTAGGGAAACAGCGGCAGGCGCCAAAAGGGCGATGTTACCGCATGGTAACGTCCAGAGTAACTCCGGCGCTGAGTTAGATCCCGGGTGGGGGGATCAGATCAGTCAGCCAACCCGTACTTCTTCCGCTTCTCCCACAGGTTCTTGCGCGAGATCCCGAGGGTCTCGGCGGACCGCTGGATCTGGTTGTCGTGCGCCGCCAAGGTCTCGCGGATGTACCGTTTCTCGACGTCGGCCAGGGTGAGATTCCGGGGAATGGCGAACGTATCCCCGTCGGTCGCCCGCGTCGCAACCGTGAGGGTACCCAGCGTCGGGAGGTGCTCGGCCTCGAGTATTGGGCCGTTGGCAAAGATCATCGCACGTTCCAACACGTTCCGCAGCTCGCGCACGTTGCCGGGCCAATCCCAGCCACGCAGCGTCTTCATCGCGTTCGGCGCAATCGACTGGACCTCCCGGCCGAACTCCCGGTTGAAGATCTCGCGGAAGTGGTTTGCGAGGAGCGGAATGTCGTCCCGGATGTCCCTGAGCGGCGGCAGCCCCTGCACCGCCACGCTGATCCGGTAATACAAGTCGGCCCGGAACTTCCCATCCTTGACGAGCCGCTCCAGGTCGCGGTTGGTCGCCGTGATCACCCGTACGTTCACGTCCAGCTCGTCGGTGCCGCCCACGCGCCGAAACCGTCGCGACTCGAGAAAGTTGAGCAGCTTGGCCTGCAGATCCGCCGAGATGTCGCCGATCTCGTCCAGGAACAGCGTGCCGCCGTCGGCGACCTCGATGAGCCCGCGCTTGGATTCCTTGGCGTCGGTGAACGCGCCCTTCTGATGGCCGAACAACTCGCTCTCGAGGAGCTGCGACGGCAGCGCCGCGCAGTTCACCTCGACGAACCGGCCCTCCGAATGGGGGCTCGAATAGTGGATCGCCTTGGCCAGCAGGTTCTTGCCGGTCCCGCTCTCGCCGAGGAGGAGCACGGTGGCGCGTGGAATCCCCGCGATTCGGCGCACGAACTCCCGCAGCTCTTCCACCCGGGCGTGCTCCCCCAGGATCGCGCCGACCGAAAACTCCTCCTTCCGCACCTGCTCCAGGGTCGCGGCCTCTTCCAGGAGGGGACGGTCTTTGATGGCCCGGGTGAGGAGCGTCTGCAGCTCATCGATGTTGGCGGGTTTGGTGAGGTACTCGGTCGCCCCAGCTTTCAGGGCTTCGACGGCGCTCTCGATGTCGCCGTGGCCGGTGAGCACGAAGATTGGCAGGTGCGGATCCCGCCGGCGGAGTGTGCGAGTGACCTCGATTCCGCTGGTGCCCGGCATCAGGAGATCGGTGATCACCGCATCGGGCGGCTCCTCCTGGCAGCGGGCGTACAGCGGCTCCGGCTTCTCGAAGATCTCCACCCGAATCTGGCCCGGCCGGCCGAGGTTGGCAGCCAGCAGCTTGGAGTGCATTCGGTCGTCGTCGACGACGTAGACTTTTCGAAGCATATGGCCAATACTTGTCTGATATCCCCGCGTTTACAAGAGGCGCCCGGCTCGGGGTTCTCCCTCGGGAACGACGATGGCATCTGACTTACGCGTGGTGGTGATCGACGACGATCCGGATCTCCGGCAGCTGATCAAGCTCACGCTGGAATTCACATCCGGGTGGCGCGTCGACGTGGCCGCCGGTGGCGAGGAGGGCATCGCGCTCGTGCGGAACGTCCGGCCGGACGCAGTCGTGGTGGACCTCATGATGCCCGGCATGGATGGCTACGAGGTGTCCCGCCGTCTCACGACCGACCGCGCAACGGCGAGCATTCCGATCGTGTTGCTCACGGCCCGCAAGGAAATCGACGACCAACGGATGCGGGACGCGGGCGCGGCCGGCGTGCTGTTCAAGCCGTTCGAGCCCGAACAGCTCGGACCCCGAATCGCGGCGCTGTGCGATCTCCCGGATGACTGAGCCCCCAGACGCGACGCCCGAGGATCGGCGCCAGCTCCTCGCCGAGCTGCGGCGGGAATTCGCCCGGGTCCTGCCGGGCCGCCTGGCAGCCCTGAACGAAGCGCTCGACGCCTGCACCGATCACTTCGACCGCGCGGTGGCGGAGCGGTTCTACTTCAAGGCGCACGCCCTGATGGGCACGGCGGCGTCCTACGGGGCCACCGAGTTGGTGGAGCCGGCCGGGCGGCTCGCCCGCCTGGGGCAACAGTGGCTGGAGCGGGGCGCCCTGAGCGCAGCCGAGATCAGGGTCGCGGGTGACGGCTTGACCCTCCTCGAGGGCGCCGTGACCGCTTACCAGGCACGGGTCGCCAACGGCACCGGATGACCCACAGGCCGGTGGCACCGTCGGCCGATGAGCGGCTCGAGGTGGTGGGCGAGCTGGCCACGCTCATCAACACCACCTACGACCTCAACGAGATCTTCCGCTCGGCAATTCTCGAGCTGCGACGCGTGCTCGCGTTCCGGCGCGCCAGTGTGACCCTCGCCTCCAACGATCGCACGCACTACTCGCTGCACACGCTCTACGACGCGGCCCGCGGCGGCTTTCAGGTCGTCCAAAAGGCATTCCCCATCGACAGTGGCCTTCCGGGACGGGCCATCCAGACGGGCGAGGCCATGCGCGTGGACGACTTCGCGGGCACCGAGGGGATCCGCCAGGAGCAGGAACGCACTATCTCGGCGCTCATCGTCCCGCTCAGGGTCGGCAATCAAGTGATCGGCTCCCTCAATTTCGGGGCGCCAGAATCCGTGTTGTACGACGACGAGGATCTCGAGCTCGCCGTGCTGTTGGGGAAGCAGATCGAGACCTCGCTGCATTACTCCAAGCTGCTGGCCACCATCCACAAACAGCGGGAACAGCTGGAGCGGGAACACGCCAAAGCCCGCCTGCAACAGACCCGACTCGAGGCACTGATCGAGGCAGGGGAATCTGCCATCCTCATGGTGGGACGGGGGAAGGTGGTGCACGCCAACCGTGCCATGGCCGAGTTGCTGGGGCTGCCAAGAGAAGTCGTGCTCGACGCGTCGATGGAACAGCTGCACCGCGCACTCGGTCGGTCGCTGCGCGATCCAGCTATGCTCACCGCACAGGAGGCGGCCATGCTCACGGATGGCACGCCGCTCCGCGACCGCGTGGAGTTCGTGTTCCCACGAGCGATGACCTGCCAGCGCACGGTGGACCCGGTGCTCAGCCGCTATGGCGAGGTCATGGGGCACCTCGTGGTCTACCAAGATGTGACCCGGGCCGCAGAGGCGGAGGCAGCGAAAGACGAGTTCGTCTCAATGGTGAGTCACGAGCTGCGTACCCCACTCACCTCGGTCAAGACCTCGCTCGCGCTGCTCAGCCGCGGCGCCGCCGGAGAAGTGACTGACGCGATGGCGGGGTTCGTTACTATCGCGCTGCGCAACCTCGATCGACTGATCCGCCTGGTGGACGACCTGCTCGACCTCTCCCGCATCGAGAGCGGGCGACTGGTGACGCACGTAACTGCCACGCCCCTCGACGACGTGGCCCGGCACGCCGTGGAGATGGTGCGTGGATTCGCCGACGACCGGCGCGTGACCCTGGATTGGCAGTCCGACGGCGAGGGGCCGTTGGTGCTGGTCGATGCCGCCCGACTGGAGCAGGTCATCGTCAATCTGCTGTCGAACGCCATCAAGTTCTCTCCAGAAGGCGGACACGTGGGATTCCGATGGTTCGAACAGCCGGGCGCCATCGTGGCCGAGGTCTCCGATGAGGGCCCCGGCATCCCGGCAGAGCTGCTGCGGGCGGTGTTCGACAAGTTCCGGCAGCTCGACCACTCCTCTACCCGCATGCATGGGGGCGTGGGCCTCGGCCTGTACATCAGCCGGGCGATCATCGAACAACTGAGCGGTGAGCTGTGGGCAGAGAGCAGCGAGGGCCGGGGGACACGATTCTACGTGCGGGTACCGCGCGCGGAGGCTCCCATTGCCGCACCAGTGGTGGCGGCTGGAGCGGCGAGTGCCGTGCGCCGCGTGGTGCTCCTGGTACCCGATCCCGACCTGGCCCTGCTCATCCGGACGGAACTCGAGCAGGAGAGCATGGAAGTGGAGGAACGGTCCCGTGGATCCGAGGCGCTCGAGCTCCTACAACAATGGGTACCCGACGCAGTCGTCGCGCACATCGGACTCGACGACATGCATGGACTCGAGTTCATCCGGCGCCTCCGGGAACAGCCGCAGACCACCGACCTGCCGACGGTGTTGGTCGGCGGCGACATCCCTCCCGCACAAGCCATCGCCTATGGTGCGGACGCGTGGATTCCGGCAGACGCCGGCGGGGTCCTGCAGGAGATTCTTCGGATCGGAGGCGCTCCCCGGCGACCGATCGTGCTGCTCATCGAGGACGACCCTGCACAGCGTGGGGCGCTCGCCCGACTGATCCGGCGGCAGGGACTCGCCGTGGTGGAAGCGGCCGACGGTACCGCCGGCCTCGAGCTCGCGAGGCGTCGACCCCCGCGCGCGGTCGTGACCGACTACCAGCTCCCAGGCATGAATGGGCTCGACGTGCTGCGGGCGATGCGCGCCGATCCCGCGCTCGCCTCGGTCCCCGCGCTGCTCATCGGCGGCCAAGGCGCGCCACAAACGCAGCGCGACGCGAAGACACTCGGAGCCGACTTCCTTTCCAAGCCAATGGACTGGATGGTCATTGCCGAAGCGGTAGCGACCCTCGTGGGTGCTGACCCAGTCTCCCGCGAAGCCGACACCGAGCCGTAGCGCAGCGACAAGAAAACGGGAGGCGGCTACGCAGCCCGCCTCCCGTTGGCACGTACGACTCCTGCCAGGGACTACAGTCTGAACACCACGGCGATCGCGATGAGCACCAGGGGGTCGGACGTCTCGAGCAACCCCATGCCCGCCGCCGTCACGGTCCCGCCGCTGCCAACCACTTCGGCAACCGCTTCGAAGCTCCCGAGCATCTCGCCTCCTGATTGGTGCACGATCAACGTGCCCTCGACGATTCGGACCGTCGGCCCACCCTCGATCGTGAACGACCGCCGCTCGTGATCGATCGATGCGATTACGCCCTCGAAGTATTGAATGCCCGGCGGCACCACCATGAAGGCGACTTTGCGGGCCACCAGGGTAAGCAGATCGGTCCCCTCGACGACCCCGATACCTGCCGCGAGAACGACCTGATGGTTCGCCAGCGCCTCGGCGACTGCCGCCAGGCTCCGGAGCGCGTGCGCATCGTTCTCGGAAAACCAGACGACCGTGCCGTCGACTACCCGTACGACCGGACCGCCCCTGAGAGTGAACGTGTGAGCGGTAAGATCCACTGACTCGACGAGCCCGTGGAACGCCGTCACATTGGGCGGCGCGTGGAAGAACACGATCTTCTTGGCCACGATGATCGCCGGGTCAACAGACGCCGACGCGACCTCGCCCACACCTGCCGCGAGCACTTTCGCTCCGGCCGCGACCGCCTCGGCCACCGCCTCGAGCGACCCGAACCGATCGGTATCCCCCGTCTCGAACGAGATCTCGGTGTGCGCGGTCACGCGCACCGCGGGTCCCTCGACCAGCACGACGATGCTGTCGGGGAGCTGCACCGCCCGTACGACACCGCGGAACTCCCACATTGGCGGCTGGCGGAGCACGAACACCACCTTGCGCGCCACGATCACGGGCGGATCCTGCTGCTCCACCACCCCCACGCCGGCAGCAACGACCGTGCGCTCGTCGGCGATGGCCTTCGCCACCTCCTCGAGCGACCCGAGCATATGCTCACGGTCGGTGTTAAAGCCGATCTCGGTGTCGTCGGTGATCCGGATCGTGAGCCCCCGTTCCAGTGTCACGGTGCGGTTCTCGAGATCCACCGATGCGACTACACCCTCGAAGTCCACCACGGGCGGCGGTGCCAGCTCGAACACCACCGCGATCGCCACCAGCCGGAGCGGTTCCCGGCCTTCCACCACCCCGGCGCCCGCCGACACCACCGTGAGGCCGGCGTTCACCGCGCGGGCCACCTCTTCGAGCGAGCCCAACCGGTGCTCGTCACCCACCTCGTACTTGATCTCGGTCTCGCGGACCAAGCGGATCACGGTGCCGTCGCGGAGCGTAAACGTGTGGGCGTCGAGGTTCACGGACTGGACCACGCCTTCGAACCGCCTGACGAGGAAATCGTCGCGCTCCTTCCGGATGCGCGTGAGCCCTTCCGTGACCCGGAGCTCGATCCGGAGTCCCAGCACCGCCACCCACCCGTCGGGCGGCGGACTGCTGTTCCGCACCAGGTTGTCACCGTCGATGTTGAGGACCAGGATCCGGCCCTCCCCTTCCCCACCCAGTAACAGCCTTGCGGCCAGGAACGCATCGTCGCCGGGCGCCTGGGGGGCGTCGGGCGGAGCCCGCATGGCCACCACCCCCGGGTGATGACCCTCGGTCAGAGCCGCCGTCACCCGCGCGACGAACGTCTCCAGATCCATGGTCCCGTCGGTCCCGAACACACCGATGCCGGTTTCGCCGGTGAACTGGACCTTGAGGCCGCCGATGTCGAGTGTGAGGAGCCCCCCTGTGCTGGTGGGCTCGAGCAGCGTGATGTGACCGTGAATGCGTTCGGGTGTCCTGAGGACCTCACCGGACTTGATCGCGACGTCGCGAGCGAGCAGTCCGTCGCCCGCCAGCACGATCTCGATGCGCGCCGCGCCCGCGTCCACCTCGCTCTGGAAGCCGAGCATGGTGACGTCACTGGCAAACGCTGGCAGCTCGCCCAAGCCATCCGGACCGAGACCCGGCGTATCCGCGCAGGCGGCCGCGCCGAGCACGACCCCGAGCAATGTGAGCGAGCGCGCTGAGTTCCTAATACGTGTACCGACCATGAGACCCTTCCTTACGCCCTGCCACGGGGACAGCCACGCCGTTGCCCGGCGGCCCGTGTGGCCTGACGCTCTGGAGTGAATGGGGCTTCTCTCGTTGGCCCGAGGATACGCGCCGAGGGCCGTCGCGGGCCATGACGCAGCCAACGTCCGAGCCGTGACCCCGGTCACCGAGGGCATGCAATCACCTGGGCGGCAACAGCTTACAGCCCCCAAAACCGCGACCGCGCCCGGCCGTGGGGACCGGGCGCGGCAGCGTCACTCGAGACCTCGGGGGACCGCGCTACTGGTCGATTCCCACCAACTCCACCTCGAAGATCAGGGTTGAACCGGGTCCGCCGGGTCCGCCCCCGTCGCCGTAGCCCAGCTCGGGCGGCAGCACGAAGCGATACTTGCTCCCGACCTTCATGAGCTGCACGCCTTCGGTCCACCCCGGGATCACCTGGTTCAACGGAAACGTCACCGGATCGCCGTCGAAGGAGCTTTCAAACTCCGAGCCGTCCACCAGTGAGCCCCGATAGTGCACCCGCACCATGTCGGTGGCCTTGGGCTTGGGGCCCGTGCCCTCCGTCAGCACCTCGTATTGCAGACCGCTGGCCGTGGTCGTGACGCCCTGCTTGGCGGCGTTCTCGGCGCGGAACGCGTCACCTGTCTCTTTGTTCTTCGTCACCTGCTCCTCCGCGTGCTGTTGCTGGGACGCCTGGACCTGCCCGGCAAACGCCCGCAGGACCGTCATCGCCTGTTGCTGGGTGAGCGCCGGCTCGCGGCCCTCTGCCTGGTCGGTGAGTCCACGCATGAGCTTGTCCATCTGGATCTGGTCCTTCACCTGCTCGACCGAGGCACCCATGTTCATCCCGATCGCGTAGCTTGCGCTGTCCGCGAACGACTCCAAGCTCACCTGCCGCTCCGAGGCACACCCGGTGGCGAGCACGATCGTGACCGTCACGGCAACACCCGTCCGAAATGCTGTAATCATGCCAACCCTCTGATTTGCCGCGCGGGCACCGGGAGGACGCCCGTTCGCGCTGCCGGGCCGTCGCGGACTGAGAAAGAGGCCGCAAGATACCCAGGGGGTAACGGCCGGCCAACGGCGCGGCCGATGTGACCTTGGCGCGCCGATCGCGGTACACTATACGGAAGGGAAGATCACTGCACGTCGTTGGGAGGCATTTGCGCATGCGTCGGCAGCACCTTGCACTCGTCCTGGCAGCATGCTTTGCCACCCTCGGTGGCACGTGCCGCTCGGAATTCATCGGACCCCAGCTGTTCGGAACGTGGGGCGGCGAGCACATCAGCATGGAGATTGCCGCCGGCGGCGCCACCATCGAGTACGACTGCGCCCACGGCACGATCGACGGGTTCTTCGTGATCGACGGGAGCGGCCGGTTCGATCTGACCGGGGTCCACGTGCGGGAGCAGGGCGGACCGGTGCAGGATGGCGTCCCCCCCGATGCCCACCCGGCGCGCTACGTCGGCCGGACCGACGGTCGGACGATGTCCCTAACCGTGACTATGACCGATACCGACCAGCCCGTCGGGACCTTCGCCCTGGTGCGGGGTGTGCCTGGTCAGGTGTTCAAGTGCCTCTAGAAGGGGCGTCGGCCGTCACTGAAAGTCAGCGCCACTGATCAGCGCGTACAGGATCGCCACCCACAGCGCCGCGCCCACCGTCGCCGCTGCGCCGGGATAGGACCCAAGCTTCAATCCGAAGAACGCCCGGGTTTCGGTCGCGAACTCGAACGGCAAGACCTCGAGTTGCGCGGTGACCGCGGCCCACTCGCCGTACCCCACCGAGACTTCCCCGCTGAAGCCCGGTTCCTGTGAGGTGAAGGCATCGTTGACGAACAGCAGTCCGGGGGCCACGTCGAGCGTCAGCTTGGGCGTGAGCCAGTGCCGGTACCGGACCCGCGCCCCGAGGCGAGCGTCGTTCTGAAACGCGCCGCCGAGCAGCACCCCACCCACCGCCGATCGCGGCCCCACATTGAACAGCACACCCGTTTGAAACGTGATGTTGGGATCGTCGTCGGTCGGCACGGACAACGCCGCGCCCGCCTCGGTCACGAGGAAGGCCGAACAGCGCGCTTGCGGGCGCCCGTGAAAGCAGAACCCCTGCGCCGGCAGCGGAGCCACCGGCATGAGGAGCGCCGCGGCAACCCATAGCCCGGGACGCAGGCCGAATCGAGACGCACACACATCAGCCTTCGGCACGAACTCCCCCGCGCAAGGGTCACCCCGGGACACGTCTGGGTCGGCAGCATTGATCCCGCGAGTGTAATCTGCCAAGCGGCCGTTTCCCAGCCGTGGCCGGAGCGTGACTCAGGGTCCGAGTGGTTGAGGAGTTGGCCGCCGCGGCGGGTGGTGGTTGTCAGATCCGAGTGATGACCTTCAATTTGGGAGCCCGCCGTAGGACTTCCGGATCTCGACGGCGCCGGCCCCAGACCGCCCCTGCCTCATGTTCCCGGGCATACATTGGGCGCACGTGATGATCAGTCGGTAGCAACTTCGGCGGCCTTGTGGCGTATCACCTTCGGAAACCCGTTGCCGTCCTCCACTTCACGAACCCAGGAGCCCAGATGCGTGTTCTTGCCCACCCCTTTGCCCTGCTGTGCGCACTCTCGGTGGCGCTTCCCGCCTCGGCGCTCTCGCAGACGCCGCGCGAGATCTTCGATCGGATGCTCGCCGAGTACGA
>JAOTVV010000005.1 GCA_029863245.1 Gemmatimonadota bacterium | reverse complement strand
GCGGTGTATGGCGAGTGCAAAGCCATCAGGTCTTTCAATTCGCGAAGGGGCTTTTCCATGGCCAAGATCCCGCGCCCGAGCGGTAGCCGACCGCTCGCGGCGCTCGCGCTCGTCCTGAGCGTCGGGGCGGCCGCCCGGGTCGCGGGGCCACCCCTCCGCGATGCGCCGGTCGTCTGGCACGAGGACGACCGGCGGGACATCCCTCAGCCGGCGCCGCGAGTGGTCAATCGCACCCGAGCCGGCGTCGAGGCCGACCTCTTCCAACCGATCGGGCGCCTCTTCGACCCGGCGCGGTTCGTTCGGTGGATCGCCGGCGGGTTCACCCGCAACGCCACACCGCTCGCGCACAACGTGAATGCGCTGGACGAGGTTCCGAACTCGTCGTGGTTCACCAACCGCATCGGGTTGTTTCCTCTCACCCCCGACAACCTGGCCCGGGGGCCGATGACCGACAGCGGGCCGGCGCCGGAAGGTGTCTGGACGGTCTCGTCGAAAACGGAAGGCGTGACGCCGGGGTTCACCATTCGCGATGCGCGTGGCCGCCGCTTTCTCCTCAAGTTCGACCCTCCGGGTTTTCCGGAGACGGCCAGCGCCGCCGGCGTCATCACGGGCCGGGTCCTTCACGCCGCGGGATATAACGTCCCAGCCGACATGATCGTCACCGTGCGACGAGAACAACTGGTGGTCGGCGAGGGAGTCACCTACGACCCTCTGGAGGGTGCGCGGCGGGCCATGACCGAGGCCGACCTCGATGCCATCCTTTCCGGAGTCGAGCCGACCGCGAACGGGAGCTGGCGGGCCCTCGCCAGCAGATTCCTGGACGGCACTCCCGTGGGCCCGTTCGACTGGCGGGGACGCCGCAGGGACGATCCGAACGACCAAATCGACCATGAACACCGGCGGGAGCTGCGGGCCTTCCGCATGTTCGCGGCGTGGCTGTGCCACTACGACACCAAACAGGGCAACTCGCTCGACATGTACGTCGAAGAAGATGGGCGCCGGTTCGTGCGGCACTACTTCCTCGATTTCGCCAGCACGCTCGGCGCGGGCGCCCTGCGTCCGATACCGTCCGCCTGCCACGAGTACAGCTTTGACGTGGCACTCGTCCTCGGTCGGACCTTGGCCCTGGGACTCTGGGAGGACCCGTGGCGCCGCGTGACCCGCCCACCCGACCTCCCGGCCATCGGGTACTTCCAGTCGGACGCGTTTCACCCCATGGCCTTCCGGCCGTTCGAGCCGAATGCGGCCTTCGCCAACTTCACGGACCGCGACGGCTACTGGGCTGCCAAGATCATCTCGACGTTCACCGACGAGCACCTCCGCGCGGCCGTCGCCGCAGGGCGGTACACGAACCCGGCCGCCGCCGAGTGGATCGCTCGTGTCCTGGCCGAGCGGCGGGACATCATTGCCCGCTACTTCTTCGACCGCGTGCCACCACTGGATTTCTTTCGGGTGAACGCCGGTTGGCTGCGGTTCCGCGATCTCGGTGCGGAACGCGGCCTCTACGAGCCGTCCAGCACACGGTACCGCGTTCGCGTCGCCACCGCGTCGGCAGAAGGAGACGAGGGACCGTGGGGACCATGGGTCGAGGTCGAGACCCCGGATGTCGATTTCGAGGCACTCCCGCACGACCAACGGTCGGGGGACGCGGGTCCTGAGTCCTTCGTCGCCGTGGAGCTCCAGGTGTACCGGGCCGAGAGCGGGTGGAGTCGATCGGTGCGAGCCTACATCGCCCGGGCGAGCGAGCGCGTCGTCGCCGTGGATCGGTGAGGGTGGCCGCTAGTCGTCCTCCGCGGCCATAGGCGGTTCCCGCCCAGGGCCGGTCAGATCCGGTAGGTGGGCCATCCACCACGCGATCGCCATCGCAGGGGTCCACGGCTCACCGACGTCACACGCGGCGATCCGTTCGGCGAGCTCGCCGGCCGTTTGCGGCCGCCGCGCCGGATCCTTCTCCAAACACGCCAGGATTAGCTCATCCAGCGATCGGCTGATAGCGAACTCGGAGCGCTGCGAGGCGGGGAACGGCGTGTCGCGAATGTGGGCAATCATCATCTTCATTGGCGCGTCTGCCTCGAACACCAGCCGCCCCGTGAGCAACCAGTAAGCTACACACCCCAGCGCGTAGATATCCGCCCGCCCGTCCACGTCTTCGGCTCGGGCCAGCTCCGGTGACATGTAGGCCGGGGTCCCCGTCGTGATCTCCGGCGCCGTCAGCTTGGTCCGGTCACGCGCCTCGTCCAGCTCGCCCTTGACCAGACCAAAGTCGAGCACCTTGACGAAGTCCGCCTCGAGCCCGACCCAACACGTGTAGATGTTCGCCGGCTTCACGTCACGGTGGACGAGCCCCACCGAGTGCGCCTCGGCCAGCGAGTGACACGCCTGTCCCACCAGGTGGGCGACGCGGTTGGGCGGGACCGGTCCGAACCGGCTCACGAGCGCCTCGAAATCGATGCCCTGGAGCAATTCCATCACGGTGTAGAAGCTCCCCGACCGGGTCACGCCGAAATCGTAGAGCGCCACGGTGTGGGGCGAGTGGAGCCGGGATGCTGCCTCCGCTTCGCGAATGAACCGCCGTACGATGGTCTCCGGCGGCTCCAACACCCCCGACCCCAGCGCGTCGCGCCGGATCACCTTGATGGCCGCCGGCCGGCGCAGCATGCGATGCCGGGCGAGGTAGACCTCCCCCATGCCGCCCTTCCCCAGCAACTTGCCCACTCGGTAGCTGCCCAGTTCCCGCGCTTCGCTCACCTGACGGCCCAGCAGCGTAATCACGTGGGACGGCACGAGCGCGAGGAACGCGCAGACGTAATTGGGCAGGTAGATCCACAGGATCACAGGGGCCGACGGGATCTCCACGCCGCGGGCCGCGGTGATCGCCAGGCCGACGGGATCCATGGAGGCGGCGACGAGGGCCGCGGCCAGCGTCAGCCCACGCGTGTGCGGGACGATCATCGGGTGCACTACCACGAGCACGCAGATCCACGAGAGCCCCTCGGTGTTGGGCGTCCACTGGTTCACCAAGCCGATCGCGAATGCCAGCAGGATCTCGTAGAGGAGTCCCAGGTCGAGCGACAGGCGGCAGTCGCACGCGTGCCAGCGGGTGTACGCGTAGAAGCCAAGCGACACCACGATCACGGCGATCGCCACCGGGTTGCCGGGCCAGGGCCATGCGTTGTCGAGCGGGACGTCGGGGGAGAGAATGGGACTCACGACGTTGTTCATGAGCAGGGAGAATCCCCAGAGCCCCGCCCAGACCAGGCAGGCGATCCCCAGGCGCTTCGAGGCCGCCTCGGCCAAGTCCTGAGGAAGGTGCCGCCCCCGTTCGGGGTCGGGCGTGCGCAGGAGCGCGTCGATGGGGGATGCCGTCATGGCCAGTCGTGCACGATGCGCATAGAGTATCACGCGCGGACGCCGGAGGGAACACGCGCCGACTTGCCTCGGGCAGGTGAGATGATATTCTCCTGAGTTCGGTTGACCGTCCGGCGGCCGAGTGCGTGTCGTCCGGGTGGCCGATTCCGATAACCGGAGGCCTGAGGCAGATGCACGCGGACCGCCCATCCGACACGCGAACATCCTATCCGCCGGAGTCCTGGCGGCCCGCTCGCCGGGCGGCCATGACCTTCCTCCGTCCGTTCGAGGGCTTCCTCCAGATCGAGGCGGCCAGTGGCATCCTCTTGCTCATCGCGGCAGCCTTCGCGCTGGCGTGGGCCAACTCGCCCTGGGCAGCAAGCTACGACCACCTGTGGCACACGACCATCGCCATCGGGATCGGCGAGTGGACGATGGACAAGTCGCTGCATTTCTGGATCAACGAGCTCCTCATGACGTTCTTCTTCCTGCTGGTGGGGCTCGAGATCAAGCGCGAGATGGCGCACGGTGCCCTCTCCGATCTGCGCCGGGCCGCGCTGCCCGTCGCCGCAGCGATCGGCGGGATGCTCGTGCCTGCCGGCATCTTTGTCGCGTTCAACCGTGCCGGGCCCGGAGCGGTCGGCTGGGGCGTCCCCATGGCGACCGACATCGCGTTTGCCGTGGGCGTGCTGACGCTACTGGGTCGTCGGGTCCATCCCACGGTGCGCGTGTTGCTGCTCGCCTTCGCCATCATCGACGACATCGGGGCCATTCTCATCATCGCGTTGTTTTACTCTTCGGGCTTTGCGGTTGACGGGCTCATGATCGCAGGCGGCGGGCTGCTGATGGCCTGGCTCTTCTTGACGTTGGGGATTCGGCCGGGGGCCGTGTTCACCATCCCGCTGCTCATCATGTGGGCCGGTCTGTATCGGGCTGGGATTCACCCTACGATCGCCGGCGTAGTGCTCGGGCTCATGATTCCCGTCCGGGCCTGGTACGGCTCGCACGGATTCCTCCGGGCGGCGCAGGACGCGCTCGACGATTTCCGCGCGCGGGTCGAGGCGGGCCAATCGCACCACGAGCTGCTGGAGCCGCTGGATGCGATTGCCGAAGCCCGCCGCGAGGCAGTCGCCCCGGCGGTGCGCGGCGAGGCCGTTCTGCATCCGTGGGTGGCCTATGGCATTATGCCGTTGTTTGCGCTCGCCAATGCCGGCGTGCACCTGCAGGGGCTCGATTTCCAGGTGCCCAGCGCCACACCGGTGCTCCTGGGTGTCGTCGCGGGGCTCGTGCTCGGCAAGCCCATCGGCGTGTTGCTGTTCAGTTGGCTCAGTGTACGGTCGGGACTCTGCGTCTTACCCCGCAGTGTAACGTGGCGGGGCATGCTGGTGATGGGCGCCGCCGGTGGCATTGGCTTCACCATGGCGATCTTCATCGCGGAACTGGCGTTCCCGGACCCGGAGCTGCTCGCCGTTGCCAAGCTCGGCGTGTTGGCGGCAACCGCCGTTGCCGGTGCGATCGCGCTTCTGGGCGGATGGATCCTCCCCCACGCCGGTCTGATGGACGAGGTGGAGGACCTCACCGCCGACGCCGTCGAGGAATCGGCGCTGGCGTGATGGATACGACGCGGAACCGGCGAGCCGCCGGTCTGGTTCTCGGGAGGGAGAGACCACACGCATGAGTGCCGACCTGCATCCAAAGCCGCTCGACCGCCTCCTTCGGCTCTTTACCGACGTGCGCGCCGGCGAGAGTGGGACGGCTCTGCTGCTCACGCTCAACATCTTCCTGATCTTCGTCGCCTACTCGATCATGAAGGTGCTGCGGGAGGGGCTGGTGCTCGTCGCGGGCGGCGTCGACGCCAAGGCGGCGTCGGCGGCGGCTCAGGCAATCGTGCTGCTCGCCGTCGTGCCGCTGTACGGTGCGCTCGCCTCCCGAGTGCCGCGGCGCCGACTTATCAACATCGTCACCAGCATCTTCATCGCCTGTCTAGGCGTGTTTTACGCCCTTCGGCTCCTGCAGATCTCGGTCGGCATCGTGTTCTATATCTGGCTCGGGATCTTCAGCGTGATGGTCGTCGCCCAGTTCTGGGGATTCGCGAACGACGTGTACACCACAGATGAGGGAAAGCGCCTCTTCCCCATCGTGATGTTCGGATCGTCTTCCGGCGCGGTTATCGGGGCCTGGCTCCCGCGCTTCATCCAGGACTGGATCGGCGTCAGCCAGCTCTTCTTGCTCGCCGCCGCGCTCCTGATGCTCAGCATCGCGGTCAGCAACCTCATCGACGCGCGCGAACGGCGCCGAACCGAAACACACCTGCCGGATATCTTGACGACGGGAACCATGCCGGCAGCAACAGGCCAATTTCGGGCGGCGACCGGTGAGTTCCGCACTCCGCAGGAGGCGTACCGTCAAGAAAGCGGGATCTACCGTGCAGTCGTCGAGCCTCTCGAAGAAGAGACCGTGGACGAGCCGCCGAAATCGACGGGCGGCGCCTTTCAGCTCGTGTTCCGCAGCCGCTACCTCCTGCTGATGGCGATGTTGGTGCTCCTCTTGAACTGGGTCAACACCGGCGGGGAAAACATCCTCGCCGCGTTCGTGCGTGACACCGCCGACCGGGCGGTCGCGAGCGGCGAGGCCGCGGGTCGCACCGCGGAGGAGATCTACAACCGGTTCTACTCCGGCTACCAGGGTACCGTCAACGCGATCGGGATGCTGCTCCAGCTGTTCGTTGTCTCGCGCATCATCAAGTACCTGAACATTCCGAAGGCCATTCTCCTCCTGCCCCTGGTGGCGTTCATCGGTTACTCGGTGATTCTGTTTGTCCCACTGCTCGGCGCCGTCCGGTGGGCGAAGACGGCAGAGAACTCCACCGACTACTCGCTCAACAACACCGTCCGACAGGCGCTCTTCCTCCCCACGACCCGCGAGGAGAAGTACAAGGCCAAGCAGGTGGTCGACTCGTTTGCACAGCGCGCGGGCGACGTGCTGGCCGCTGTGACCTGGTTTGGTGGTACGATGGCGCTGGGGCTCAGCTATACGGAACTCGCCGCCGTGAATCTCGTCCTGATCAGCGGGTGGCTCGTCGTCGCGGTGTTGATCGGGCGGCGGTATCGCAGACTGGAAGCCGTGACTGGCTGACGTGATTGGACGCGCCGACCTCAGTCGGTTGCGCCCGATCCCCTCCGCTTTCGAAGTTCTTCCAGATTCACCGCGATCGACTGGTTCGAAGCCAGGAGATCGGCCAGCACGTCGTTCGCCGAGCGTCGCACGTGTCGCGGCCTGCCCGTGTCTTCGAGAAACGGCCATAGCGCGTCGCGGATCCTGTCGGGCAGGGCCGTCTCGAGATACTCGAGCGCTGTGCCCCGGAGCAGCACGTCATCGGTGTGAAGTCCCCGAAACGCAACCTTGAGCGGCTGCCGGGCCATGACCAGCGAGAGGATGGTGAACACGTGCTCGAGACCGCGATTGGCCCGCTCGCGCAGCAGCTCGTCCATGACGGGAGACCACTCCTCGTCGTCCAGACGGTCCAGCAGGCGGTGGCTTTCCCATACGCCGCGATCCACATCCACTTCACGCAAGACGATCTCGTGGACTCGCTCTTCTGCCGCTGTGAGCTTTGGGTTCAGCTCCAGCAATCGACTCAAGACTCGCCCGCATCGATAGCGGACCTCGAAGCGGGAATCCTCCAAGCCACGGAGCAGCCCCTCGACCGCCCGGCCGGTCGGACACGTAACCAAGACCAGCGGGATGCGTCGGCGGATCGTGAACTCCTCATGCTGATCGAGCAGGTGATCGATCAGTTGGCCGGTCACCTGGGGCGCGAGTCGCCGCAGCGCTCCAATGGCGTCGTGCACCATCTCGTCCCATGCGAGCAGCGGGATGATGTGAGGCACCAAGGACGGACTGAGCGTCTCACCCTCGAGCACGGCGCGAACCCGACCGGTCTCGCGGGAGCGGAGATCCACGATCTGCCTGGCCTCGGGATCGAGGGACGCGGCGGTTGACGCCGGTTCGGGTATCTGGACCTCGGCTGCCACCTCCGCTGTGCCGGTGATGCCCGGACGGACAGCCGTAATACCCAGGCCACCCGCGCTCTGGAGGACGGTGCTGCGCGTGATCGCGTCTTCCACCTCGCTTAGATCGAGTTGGACGGCGCGGGAAAGGAGGCTTCTCTCGAGCGTCCGGACGTAGCCCCTTCTGAGCCGCAGCGCCACGACGATCGCCCCCACCGAGAGCACCACGGCCACCCCCAGCAGGGTCCGCGTGGCCGCGGCCACCGACGGCAGCAGGGTGGCCTGGACCATCCCACTACCCACGATGTCGCCGATACGGACCACCCCCACATCCACCAGGGTCTTGGCCGCCCGCTTCTGCGACGGGGTGATGGGCGTGAAGAGCAACTCATAGCCCGCCCGATACAGCCCGTTGCGGAGAATCGCCTCGATCCCTCGGGCGATGGTGACGCTCACGATGCCGGGGACGGCCAACGCACCCATCGCACCCGCCGCAGCCCCAACGGGCAGCAGGGCCACCGTCCGCGTCAACCCGAGCCGCTGGAGCGCCGGCCGACTCGCGGCCGCCTGTACCACGACGGTCAGCAAACTCACAGCCGTGTAGAACAGTGCGAACAGCCGCAGCAACTCCTCACCGCGGCCGAAGACCTCAGTCGCGCGGGCCTTGAACACGTAGTCGATCACCACCTCGCTGACGGTGACGAGCAGCACCAACGCCACCAGGCCGCGCAAGTACGGCGTGCCGGCGATCGTGGCCAGGCCCGACCGGGTGGTCCGTGCGTCCGCATCCGGCCTTGGCGGAGCCGCCCCCGGACCGCTGACACGCATCGCCAGGACGAGAAGCCCGCATGCCACGTGGAAGCCCGCGAGGATCGGCAACATGGCAACCACGGATGCCAGTAGCGCGCCGACGCGCTCGGCGAGCAACCCGCCCGCGAGGCCACCGATGGTCCCCCCCGCCGCGATCCGCCCAACGTAGCGTTTGGCCGTCCTCGGATCCCATCGCTCGTTGACGACCGACCAGAAACCCGAGATCAATACGGCGCCGAGCGCGCCGAAGTGGAGGTACAGCACCACAGCGATCGGACCGCGGAATGCATCGACGAGCGCGAACTCCACCATCAGCAGGACCGCGCTCAGCCCAAAGGCCACGGGGATGAGGCGACCGGGTCCGAAACGCGTCATCCACCGCGACGCTGCGAGTGCGGCTACCATCGACACCAGGGCCGACAGCACCACCATACGCGGCAGCAACGAGACGTCGTGGCTCGACAGGAACAGCGCATCGCGCGTCGCCTTCGCTGCCGTCTGGAAGGCGATCATCAGCCCCGCGCCGAACACGGCGGCGATGAAGGCGGTCCTGCTGGCGGACTGGTGGCTCGTCACAGGTCTCCGTTCGCCTCGACGGTCCGAGGCTGGCTGGACTCCTCGGGCCCCACAAAAGTAGTGCGTCCAGCCCGGAACGCGACTGCACCGACGGGCGATCGCTCACCGAGAGGACTGTCGGACTGGCACAGATCCGTTCCCCCTCTCAGTATTTGAGTTGCAGGAGATTGCGAATCATGGCGACCGAGCGGAGGCAGACGTGCGGCACACTTTCCGAAGATTTCTAGTTGTGGCCCTCGCAGCAGGCAGCCTCACGGCCTGCCGCCCGGAGGCGAGGGAACAGGCCTCGACCGCGGCGCCCGATCCTCGGCCGATCGTGGTCCTGGAAACCACCAAGGGGCGCCTCGTGCTCGAGCTCGACCGGGACAAGGCACCACAGACCGTCCGCAACTTCCTCGCCCACGTGGGCATCGGCTTCTACGACGGCTTGATCTTCCACCGCGTCGAGCCGGGGTTTGTGATCCAGGCGGGGTACTACACCAGCGACGAGCGCCGTGCCAGCACGACGGCCGCACCGATCATGAACGAGTCGGAGAACGGGTTGAGCAACCTCCGCGGGACGGTGGCCATGGCGCGCACGGATTACCCGCACAGCGCCACGACGCAGTTCTTCGTGAACCTCGTCGACAACGGCAAGTTGGACCGCGACCAGTATCACGACGGGTGGGGGTACGCCGTGTTCGGTCGCGTGATCGAGGGGCTGGAGGTGGTCGACGTCATTGCCAAGGGCCAGACCATGCGTCGCGGTCGGGAGCTCCACTGGCCGCGGGAACCGGTCACCATCACTCGCGCGTTCGTCCAAGAGAGCACGACACCGTAGCCACACCCCAACTACACCTCTCACCTCCCGAAGGGGTCGCATGACCGAGCGGGCCGGCGCTGGAGACTGGCAACAGGCGATTTGCGGGATCTGTCCCGCCGGCTGCTGGGTCGAGGTCCGGGTCGCCGACGGCCAGCTGGTCGATATCCGGCCCGACACGGGGCACCCACTCGGCATGATCTGTCGTCGCGGGCAACACGCGCCAGAGATCGTGCACTCCGAGCACCGCCTCCGGTATCCGATGAAACGCACGGGACCCAAGGGGACACACGAGTTCGAGCGGATCTCGTGGGACGAGGCGTACGAGATCATCGTGGGCCGACTCCAGCAGATCAAGCGGGAGTCGGGGCCCGAAGCGGTCTCGATCTACACCGGGCGAGGCGCCTTCGAACTGTCGCTGTGCGACATGTTCCAGCCGCAGGGCGTCGCCGTCTCCTCGGCATCGAACGTGCTCTTCCCGTTCGGGTCACCCAACACGATGGGCGTTGGCGCGCTGTGTTACGTCTCGTTCGCGATGATCGCTCCCCACGTCACCATGGGGCGCATGTTGGTCAACATGTTCATGGACATGGAATCGGCGGAACTCCTCGTGGTGTGGGGCGCCAACCCAGCCACGGACTCCCCACCGCTCGACATGGCACGACTCGAGGCCGCGGCAAAGCGCGGCGCGCAGGTCGTCGTGATCGACCCTCGGCGGACCGAAACGGTCACGCGCACCAACGCCGAGTGGATTGCGGTCCGGCCTGGGACGGACGGGGCGCTCGCGCTCAGCATGCTGGCGGTCATGATCGACGAGGAGCTGTACGACGAGACGTTCGCGGACGAGTGGTGTCATGGGTTCGAAGAGCTGCGGGGATACGTCCAGCACTTCAGCCCGGAGGTCGCGGCCTCGATCACCGGCGTGCCTGCCGACACGATCCGTAGCCTCGCCCGGCGCATCTGCAATGCCACGGGCGCCTGCCCGGTCATGTACACCGGTCTCGAGTACTCAAACAGTGGCATCCAGGCGATCCGGGCGGTCCTCACGCTCTTCGCGCTGGCCGGACAGCTCGATGTCCCCGGCGGGATCGGTCTCGCGATGCGCGACACCCACTTCCCGATAAATCGCGCCTGCAACCAGGCGAACCCAGCGCTCGACCGGGCGGTCGCCCGCGATCGCTACCCTCTGTACAGCCATTATCGCGGCGAGTCGCACGCGAGCGGATTGGTCACCTCGGTGCTCGAGGGTGCGCCGTACCGCATTCGGGCGCTCATCGTGCACGGGGCATCCCTGCTCACGTCCTGGCCGCAGACGCCGGTGTGGCGGGAGACCTTGTCCAAGCTCGATTTTCTGGTATGCGTCGACCGCCAGCTCACCGCTGACGCGGCCTATGCCGATATCGTCTTGCCTGCAACCACGATGTTCGAGATCGACTCGTACATGGTGTACGGTCCCATCTTTCGGCTGCGCGAGAAGGTCGTCGAGCCGGTTGGCGAGGCGCGTAACGACTACCTGATCATGGCCGAGCTCGCGAACCGGCTGGGGTACGGCCACCTGTACCCCCAGACCGAACAGGAGATGATCGGCTTCGCGCTCGAGGGATCGGGACACACGCTGGAGGATATCCGCGCGGCTGGTGGGTGGGTCAAGCTCCCGACCCCGCTCATGGAGTACAAGAAGTGGGAGAAGGGCGGACTCCGACCCGACGGCAAGCCGGGATTCGACACGCCCACCGGGAAGTTCGAGATCTGTTCGACCATACTCGAGGAGTTCGGCTACGAGCCACTTCCCGCATACACCGAGCCCATCGAAGGTCCGCTGGCTCGGCCCGATCTCGTCGACCGGTTTCCACTCGTCTTCAACTCCGGCGCGCGACCGCATACCGATTTCCGGTCCCAGCACCACGGGATCGACGGCCTCGTAAGGGACAACCCCGAACCCACTGTCACCCTCAACACACGGGATGCCGAGAAACGCGATATCCAGTACGGCGACCTGGTGGAGGTTCGCACGCCCCGCGGACGTGTTCCGTTCCGCGCCCAGGTGAGCGACGACATCCGGCCGGGAGCCATCGAGTGCAACATGGGCGGCGGCACACCGGTCGGGCCCACCGCCTGGCAGCAGTGGAACGTGAACGAGCTCACCGACCTGGAGAACGCCGACGAGATCTCGGGCTTCCCCGTCTACAAGGCGCTCCTCTGCGACGTGGTCAAGCTCCAGGCCGGCACGGGTAACGGCCCGCGGCCGGCACAGCAGGCGGCAACGTGCGGCCCAGTTCTGCTCACCCCCCCCGCCGCGCCGTCGCGACCGCGACGCCGCATCTATCTCGACAACAACGCCACCACCGGTGTGGCCGACGAGGTCAGGGAGGCGATGGCCCCCTACCTCGACGCCGCGATGGGGAATCCGTCGTCGATCCACGGAACCGGGCGGGAAGCCCGCGAGGCGATCGAGACCGCACGCCGGCGCGTCGCCCGCCTCATCAACGCTCGGCCCCGGAGAATCGTGTTCACCGGTGGTGGGTCGGAAGCCGACAACCTCGCGCTCAAGGGCGTGGCGTTCGCGGCCGGTGGCGGGCGCCACCTCATCACCAGTGCCATCGAGCACCCGGCCGTGCTCGAGTCCTGTCGATTCCTCGAAACCGTCGGTTTTCGGGTCACGTACCTCGAGGTGGACGGCGACGGGCTCGTCTCGCCGGCGGCGCTGCGCCGTGCACTCACACCCGAGACGGTTCTCGTGTCGGTGATCATGGCGAACAACGAGGTCGGCACGATTCAGCCGATACGCGACCTCTGCGCCATCGCGCACGAGCACGGGGCCCTGTTCCACACCGATGCCGTTCAGGCCGCCGGCAAGCTCTCCATCGACGTGGAGGAGCTCGGCGTGGACCTCCTCACCCTCTCCGGCCACAAGTTCCACGGCCCGAAAGGGGTCGGTGTCCTCTACGTGAAGCGTGGTGTGAAACTCTCGCCGCTGGTGCACGGGGGGAAACAAGAGCGCGGACTCCGGGCCGGCACCGAGAACGTTCCGGCAATCGTCGGGATGGGAAGCGCGGCCGACCTGGCGCTCCAGGGTCTCGGCGCGCAGGAGTCGGTACGGCAACTCCGGGACGAGCTCCAGCGTCGCGTGCAGGAGCTGGTGCCCAACGCCAGGTTGAATGGCCACCCTGACCGGCGACTCCCCAACACGCTCAACCTCACGCTTCCGGGCCTCCGCGGCGAGTCACTCGTCGTGGCCCTCGATCAGCACGGCGTGTCACTCTCGTCCGGGTCGGCATGCAAGTCGGGCTCGCCCGAGCCGACACACGTGCTCATAGCAATGGGAGTCCCTGCCGAGGACGTGCACTGCTCGGTGCGCTTCTCGCTCTCCAGGAGGACGACCGCGCAGGACATCGACGCGACGGCAACCGCGCTGGCGCAGGTCTTGGAGGAGATGGAGACCACGGTGCGGTTCCTGCCCTGCAAGTAGGACAGGATCCGCCAATGGGTCAGAAGATGCGCAGCAGGTAGCTCAGCACGGTCGTCTCGCGCACGAGTCGCCAGCCGCTCACCGTGGAGTACCGCATCCGGAAGTAGCGAATGGCACCACCGACGGGAGGTGGGCGTCCGTCCACGGCAATCTCCGCTCGCACCACCAGATCGTCTGGTTTTCCCCTGGCTCGCAGGTCCACAAACGAGATCCGATCGCGGGCGATGATCTCGGCCGCGCTCCTTTCCGCCGCGGCACGATCGCCGGCCGCGAGCGCACGCTCCAGCTCCGGGAGCCCGGCGGCCTGATACTCGGCGGCCAGCCACATGCGCAGTTCATCGGCCGCTTCGGTTGCGAGCGTGGCCCGCATCGCGGAGTACCGGTACCCGACGAACCCGGCCAGAACGACGAGGGCCGCCAGGGCCTTCCATCCCGTGAGTCGAATCGTCCGCTCCGCCATCACCCCTCTTCCATCGTCACGTTTGTCGGCACCGTCGCTCCATGTCGTTCCTCACCTTGCCCGGGTCCCCGATGATCTCGTAGAACTCGTCGTAGTACTCGAGCGTTCGTTCCAGCCGCTTCGGATCCAGCCCCTGCTGCAAGCGGTGCAACTCGTAGATCGCCTCCCGCTTCTCGTGGAACAGCGGAAAGATGGAGTCCAGCTCCGCACGCGGACGGCAGATGCCCCAGAAACGACGTTCCCGCACGTTGCGAATGCCGAGCATGGGATCGGGCGTCGCATAGCGCGCCGAGATCACGCCAGACCAATCGAAATCGTAGGGGACCGGGATCGCGGAGTCGGCCATGGACCCAATGATGACGGCGTTGTGGCAACAGGCGCCGCTACCGGGCTCGGTGAGAAACGGGTCCCAGTCGGAATTTCCCATCATGAACTGGAACACCTCGAAGAGCACGAGCTGATCCTGTTTCGTCTGGGCCGGCAGTACCTGTCGGACTTCCAACACCTCCCACCCGTTGCGCGTCGCCATCGCGGTCTCGTCCTCGATGAGGAAACCGTATTTGACCAGCGGATCCCGGGACCGCTCCGCGTCGATGTAGGTGATCCGTGCTAATCGGACCCTGAAGCTCAGGTCGGTGAGAAGGTTGTAGGTCCGATAGACGAGATACTCTTGCAGGACGTACTGCTCGTACTCATCCCGTCGGTCCTGGCAATGCGTCACGAGTTTGAGCCTGTCCTGCCCCGCGAACACGGTTTCCGCCGCCTGGGACTTCTTGAAGTTCAGGCGCAGAGGCGGGAAGTTGCACGTGCTGGGCTTCATCCGGAACCGGCCTCGGGTACGGAGCGATACGTCGAGCGTGACCGGCGACCCGTCACTCAGGAAGTAGCGCAGCGTGCCGTCGTACGATTCCTTGTCTTCGTCCCGGTCGCGGAGCAGCGACTTGAGGGGCGCTTCGATCGTGATCTCCAGCAAGTCGGGGGATGCGAAGAGCGGTGCGGGGTCCGGCTGCGTGGCAGGTGGGGTCTCTTGGGCCCGTGTCGGCGCGACCAACACAGACGCAGTGCACACGGCGGTGATCCATATGGGACGAAGCACGGGCGCTCCTCCACAGTCGAGAGGTTCTCCTCCAGGTATAGTGGGTATCGGGACCCGGCCCGCAAGCCTTGCTGGCCGGAGTGTGGCGGTGTGACCCGGCGACGTTTCTTGCTGCTGGCGGCCGGCGCCGAGGTCGGGCTGCTACTGGTGGCCGTGGGACTCGGGTGGGTCTGGCAGATTCCCGTGCTGGCGGCGCTCGTACCGTCGGTGGCCGGTCTCGTCGTGGGCGGGCTCGCGATCGTGCCACTTCTGGGATTGCTGTGGTGGGTCACCGGTTCCGGGTGGGCGCCGTTTCGCCGACTGGTGTCCGAAGTCGACGAGCATCTCCTACCGCTGTTCCGCGCCTGCTCGCTCCCGGAGCTGGCACTCATCGCAGCAGCCGCCGGCATGGGCGAGGAGGCGCTGTTCCGGGGCGTGATTCAGCCGGTGGTGGGAACCATGGCCGGGATTTGGATTGGCGTCGTCGTGGCCAGTGTCTTCTTCGGGCTTGCACACCTGATCACCCCGACGTACGCCGTACTCGCTGGACTGATTGGGATGTACCTCGGAGCGCTGGCGGTGTTCACCGGCGGCATCTGGGCACCCGTCGTCACGCATGCCGGGTACGATTTCCTCGCACTGGCCCTGTGGGTTCGATCGCCCCGGTCGCCGGCCGCGGATCATCCCGAGGGACCCCCCACGCTCCGGCCGGGCCTCGACGATCCGTCCTAGCCGCTCGATCGACAGGACAGGACTCACGCACCGCTGGTGCGGTCGGGCGTTACAGCAGTGCCTTCACCAGGACGACCACGGCAGAGAGCGCAGAGACGAGGAGGATGGCCTTGCGCAGGTAGCCAACGTCCAACGCTGCGGCCGTCCGGCGCGACAGTAGAAACCCGATCCCGATCCCGGGCAGCAATCCAAGCGCGAGCAGGAATTCCTCGAGCCCGAAACGGCCCACCAGATGGAGCGCGACGAGCGACAGCGTCACGCCGACCACGAAGAACGCCGACAGCGTGCCGCGAATCTGGGCGCCAGGCTGGCGCTGGTACAGCAGCGCCATAGGCGGCCCGCCGATCGATACCGTCGTGCCCATGAACCCCGATAGGATGCCGGCCCCGAACAGCGTTCCGGGTCGGACCGGCACGTGGAGTCCGGTCGCGCTCAAGCCAACCGCCAGCAGCACGAGCATGCCGAAGAAAACGGCGAGCCGCGGAGCCGGGACGACAACCAGGGCCGCCGCCGCCACCGTGATCCCCAACACCCGGCCCGACAGCGACCATTTGAGATCCGAGACCCGTACCCCTCGGCGCTCACGATGCGTGAGCAGAATTGTCAGGCCAATCGAGGCGAACAGCAGCGGACCGGGCACGAATCGCGGCTCGATGAGCAGCAGGATCGGTACCGAGAAGAGGCCCAAACCGAAGCCCACGGAGCCTTGCAGCGTCGCGCCGGTCGCTACGACCACAGAGGCGAGGAGCAGGACGAGGGGCGACACAAACGCCGTGGCGTTAGTCCGCGACGCGTCGACGCTTCACATGCCACACCACGGTCCCCAGCATGGCGAGGATCGTGGCAAGCGCGAGCGCCTCCTGCCCGATGGCCGGGAGCGACAACGGGAAGCCGTCGATGGGCCGCCCGCCCCGAGCCCCCACCCACACGGCTAGAAGCACGCCGGTCAGACCACCGCCGCCCACGAGACCCGATCCGAACAACACCCCTTCCTCGCGCCGACGTTCCGCCTCTTCGGGCGTCTGCCGCCGGGTGAGGATGAATCGGAGCAGCCCGCCGAGGAAGACGGCCGCCATCGTGGAGAGGGGAAGGTAGACGCCCACGGCAAACGCCAGCACGGGAATACGGAACAGTGAGGCGACAAGGCCGATGCCGACGCCGATGAAGATCATCGCCCATGGCAGGCTTTGATCGAGCACTCCGTCGATGACGAGCTTCATCAGCACGGCCTGCGGCGCCGGCAGCTCCGCACCGCCGAGTCCGCCGGGGACGTTCTGATGGAGCATCATGACCACGAGGCAGACGGCCCCTGCGGAGGTGACCACACCGATCAACTCCCCGATCTGCTGGAGCCTCGGGGTCGCCCCGAGGACGAACCCGGTCTTCAGGTCCTGCGAGGTGTCGCCGGCGATCGACGCGGCGATGCAGACCGACGTCCCTACCATCAGCGCCGTCGCCTTGCCGGCCATGTCGGTCCACCCGAACAGGAGGAACACGAAGCTCGTGCCCAGCAGGGTGGCGATCGTCATCCCGGACGTGGGGTTCGAGGTCACGCCCACGAGACCTACGATCCGGGAGCTGACGGTCACGAAGAAGAACGCGAACACGGCAATGAGGATCGAGGCGACGGCTCGAACCGCTACCGAGTCGAGGTACCCCAAGACCCCGGGGGTGAGCGTGAGGAGCAGCAGCACCGCCGCCAGCACGATGCCGACGGTGCGAAACGAGAGATCGAGATCGGTCCGGTCACGCGCCGTCGCGAGCCGTGACGAGATCTGCCCGACCCCGATGCGGAACGACTCGATCATCGTCGGGATCGACTTGATGAGTGTGATGATGCCGCCCGTCGCGACCGCGCCTGCCCCGATGTAGCGGACGTAGCGATGCCAGATCTCGCCCGCCGACATATCGCGAATGAGTTTCTCGGTTTCGGGAAAGAGCGGTTCGGTGAGCCCCCCGCCCCAGAGGTTGATCAGCGGGATGATCACGAACGCCGACAGCGCGCCGCCGGCCACCATCACCGTGGCGATTCGCATGCCCAGGATGTAGCCGACCCCGATGAGCGGCGGTGAGACGGAGATCGCGAGGTTCGCTTTGAACCCGAGCGCCCACTGGAATGTACCCTGCACCAGTTTGAAGCCGTCCGTGATGAGCTTGAACAACATACCCGCCCCGAGACCCCAGAACACGCCCGCTGCCTGTTTCCCACCCCCCTCGGCGGCGACGAGTACTTCGGCGCACGCCATGCCCTCGGGATAGGGCAGTGTGCCGTGCTCGCGTTTGATGAGAAACCGCCGCAGCGGGATCATGAAGAGCACGCCGATCAGCCCCCCAGCCATGGTGAGCAGCGTGATCTGTCGCCAGGCTGGACTCATGCCCCAGATGAACAGCGCCGGAATGGTGAATAGCACCCCCGAGGCAACCGACGAGCTCGCCGAGCCGATGGTCTGCGACATGTTGCTCTCGAGAATGCTGTGGCGCAGGCCGAAGGCCTGAAGCAGCCGAAACGCCACGACGGTCAGCACCGCGACGGGGATCGACGTGCTGATGGTGAGCCCGGCCTTGAGGCCGAGGTAGGTGTTCGCCGCGCCAAACACGATACCCAGCAGGATGCCGGCGATGGCGGCCTTGATCGTGAACTCCGGCAGGCTCAGCCCGTGGGTGTACGGGACGTACTCCTGCCCTTCCTTCAGTTCGTAGGCGGTGGGCGGCAGCTTCTGACCACTCATGGGTCGGGCTCCGGACAGGGCTCGGGGTGGTGCGCGGTGTGGCTCGGCGCCGCGCAATCTTCATCGGCGCACCCACTGAGGCAACCACGCGGGCGCGGGACCGGCTGGCAGGGGCGGCGCGTGTCACTATGTTCCGAGCCACGGAGTCTGCGTCGCTCGGGCCTCCCGGTCCCCTCGGGCGGCGCGCGACGCAGACGAATCGGGTCACCGGAAGGTCAGGGATGCCGGCCATCGCCGTCTCGTTATTCACCGCGCTCGCCCAGTCAGGGCTCACCGACTCGCTCGAGCACAGTCCCGTCGTCGCCCTGGCCACGCTCTTCGGGGCAGGCGTGCTCACCAGCCTCACGCCGTGCATCTACCCCATGATCCCGATCACAGCCGGGATCCTGGCTGCGAGCAGCGGGCCTCAGCCGTCACGCTGGCGTATCGCCGGCCTCACGCTGACCTACGTGTCCGGGCTTGCCCTGCTCTACGCGCTGCTCGGGATGCTCGCAGGATTGAGCGGATCTCTGTTCGGTACGGTCGCCTCCAACCCGTGGGCCCGGTTTGCAATCGGGAACCTTCTGCTCGTTTTCGCGCTAGCAATGCTGGACGTGATCCCCGTAACCGCGCCCAAGCGGCTGGTGGCGTGGGCGGGCGGACTCGGCGGGGGGTCCTACCCGGCGGTCTTCCTGCTGGGGGCGACCTCGGGACTCGTGGCCGCCCCGTGCGGAGCCCCGGCCTTCGCCGTCGTCCTCACCTGGGTCGCGACGACACGCAGTGCGGTGTACGGGTTCCTGTACCTGTTCGTGTTCTCGCTCGGAATGACGACACTGCTGGTCGCGGTCGGGCTGTCGTCGGGGCTGTTGGCGGCCCTTCCGAAATCCGGGACCTGGATGGTCTGGATCAAGAAGGCCGGGGGGATCGTCATGCTGGCAATGGCGGAATACTTCTTCATTCAGATGGGGTTGGTGCTGTGATGCCTCGGCTTGGCAATGCAATCGTCGTGTCGGTCGGCCTGCTCGCGCTGTTGGTGCCCAACGGCGCACGTGCGCAGGCGGAGAACGCGGTCGGCCTGCCGGTCGGCACCGCGGCACCGGCCGTCACGGTGGAGGACCTAGACGGCAACGCGGTCGAGCTGGGAAGCCTTGTCGGCAGCAGGCCGGTCCTGATCGAGTTCTGGGCCACGTGGTGCCCGGTGTGCGAGGAGCTCGAGCCGTCAATGGAGGAAGCGCACCGCTTCTACGGCGACCGCGTGGCGTTTCTCGTGATCGGGGTCGCGGTCAACCAGAGCCAGCGGTCGATCCGCCGTCATCTCGAGCGGCATCCCTCGCCGTTCCGGTACCTCTGGGACACCAGGGGCCGGGCCACGCGGGCGTTCAAGGCGCCCACGACCTCATACATCGTCATCCTCGACGGCGAGGGGACCGTGGCGTACACCGGCGTCGGTGCCGACCAGGACCTCGTCGGCGCGCTGAACCGCCTCGTGGAACGCTGACTCAGGTCCCCTCGGACTCGACACGGGGCGGTGCAACGCGATCGATGGCCGCACCCAATTCCTCGTAGGCCGTCGGATCGATTTCCCGGAACGGTGCAGCCACGTGCGCGATGCGACCCTGGGGATCGATGACGAACAGCGTACGGTTGTCGAGCGCTCCGTTCGGGCGCTCGATGAACGATCCATACTGCCGTCCAACCCTCGCACCCTCATCGCTGCCGAAGAGAAACGGGAACTCGTCGTCCTGCGCCCAGGAGGCGAGTGCCTCCGGGCTGTCGGTGCTGACGGCGATCAACACCACGTCGCGGCCGTTGCGGAACAGTTGCGCGTACTGATCACGGTACGCGTGCATTTGGATCGTTCAGCCACGGCTCCTCGCCCGAAAGAAGAACGCGAGCACGACCGTCTTGCCCCGGAAGTCGCTGAGGCGGATGGGGTTTCGCAGCACACCGTACCGCGTGGCGCCCGGAATGCTGAAATCCGGCGCCGTGGTGCCTACTGCAAGGGGGGCGGGGCTGTCTTGGGCAGCCGCAGGGCTCGGGTGCGCCATGCCCGCCACGGCCAGCATCGCGATAGTTGCCCACGTGATACGCGTCATCGTCAAGCTCCTTCTTTCGTGCAAGGATCGACACCACTTGCCTTCAGTATAGCCGGTGGTAGCGAGCTTGGTGAGTCCAGTGTGCGGGCTGGCCCCGCGGGTAGCGCGCGTCTAGCTTGAGTCAGGTCAACCCAGTTACCAAGCGCCAGATGATCGAAGAGAAGGCGATACAGTGCGGGGCACGACGCTTCACGATTCGCCGCTATCCTGACGGCGTCGTGGGGGTATTCGACGAGGGCGGGCGCATGATCGTCGGCTGGCCCGAGACCACGGCGTTTGGATCCACTCCCCTCGACCAACGAAACGATGCGGAATGGTGCACCAGCTTGGCACGCATCCGCAAAATCAACTGACCGACCCGCCCAGTCTCACACTTAGCGTCTCAGCAGCTCCTTCACCTCACGACGCGCTTCGAGCTCCGCATCGATGCGATCGGCGATCTCGCGGGCCCGCTCCAAGTCCTCGGTGAGATCGTCCATCGTGGCCCCGCCCGCCTGCATACGCAACATGCCGAGCCGCATGGATTCCAGGGCGGCAACAGCCGTCTGGAGTCGTTCTCCGGTGTCGCCACGGCGGCGCAGCGCTTCGGCGTCCCGCTCCAGCCGATGAATCACGTCCGGCGCGGCGGCCAGCTGGTGACGGACGGGGGCGGGAAGCGCCTCGAACACATCGACGGCCGCGCGACCGAGAACCAGCTCGGTGGCGTCCGCCGATGGTAGGGCGCGCCGGGCGGGTCGTTTGAGCCGCACGCCGGCGAGCCGGAAGAACTTGCGTCCCACCCACCCCGCCCAGAGCCGATTCCACAGGCCGTTCACGCGCCGCATGAACTTCCCCGAGCCCGCCGCCTCGGCTTCCTCCTCGAGCGCGCGTGCCTCGGCGAGTAGTGCAGCCCGGATGTCGTCGAACGTGTACCCGACGCGCAACAGGCGCCGGGCCACCGCCACCAGCTGCACGAACAGCGCGATCAGGATGAAGTTCGCAAACCCCGACGCGCCGTTGGCGCTCTGCGACACGAGGGCCGCGGTGAAAAAAACGGCGGTAGTGACCTCGGCGTTCCGCAGGAACCCGCGCACCAGCGGAGGGGCCCGGAGCTCCCGACCTCGAAGCTCACCGATCGCCTCGGCGAGTTTCTCGCCGCTCGGATAGCGATCCGCCGGCGCCTTCTCGAGACAGCGCGAGATGACGCCCGAGAGCTTCTCCGGCACCCCCGTTCGGAACTGGGTGACAGCAGGTGCGGGCTCGCTCACGTGCTTCGCCAGGAGCGCCGGGACATTGCCCGCCTCGAACGGCGCCCGCCCGGTGAGTGCAAAAAATGCCGTCGCGCCGAGCGAGTAGAGGTCGCTCCGACCGTCCACCTGCTCGCCGGCGGCTTGCTCCGGACTCAGGTAGCGAGCGGTCCCGACGACGTGACCCGGTGCTTCTGCGGACTCACCCACCTGCGCGATGCCGAAGTCGGTCACCAGCGCGCGGCCCGTGTCCCGCTCCAGCATGATGTTCTCGGGCTTCACGTCACGGTGCACGACTCCCCGCTGATGCGCGTAGGAGAGCGCCCAGGCCACCTCCTGCACCACGCGCATCACCTCACGTGGCGACAGTGGTCCCACGCGCTCGACACGCTCCCGCAGGGTCTCACCGTCCACGAACCCCATGACGAAGAACACCAGATCGCCATGCTCCTCGACAGCGTGAATCGGGACGATGTTGGGGTGGGACAGGCCGGCCGCCGTCCGGGCTTCTTGCAGGAAGCGATCGCGACGCTCGCGTGATTCGGCGAGCATCGGGGGCAGGAGCTTGATCGCCACCAGACGGTCCAGCGCCACGTCGCGCGCGAGGAGCACGATCCCCATACCCCCGCGCCCGAGTTCCCGCTCGATGGAGTAACGGCCGGCGACGACCTCCTGAAGCGCCAGGAACTCGGGGCTGACGGCGGACGTCATCGGCCTGAGGCCCCCGCGGCGGACTCTCCAACACCGGGTCCGGGCGAGTTGCCGGAGCGTGCCCAGCTATGCATGCCGCAAAGGTATGCAGGAGAAGAGCTGCGGGCTACCACTGGGCGCTGACTGGACATGGGTGAAAAAGCGGATACTATTGGTCGGATTAACCAGTGGCGGTATCCGTTGTCGTCCAAGGCCTCCTCCTCCCCGGCCGGGCCCGAGCTCCTGAAGCGCGCCATGCAGACGGCCAGGGCGAGCTACGATCGCTGCTGCGCCGCGCCCGACTTCCTTCTGTGCTTCTACCGGAACTTCTTCAAGAACTGCCCGGACGTGGAGCCGATGTTCGCGAACACCGACTTCCGCCGCCAGCACGACCTCCTGCGCCACGCCATCGGGCTGCTGCTCATCTTTCCGGGTCACTCCGACGGCGAACCCACCGTGCTGAGCCGCGTTGCCGAACGGCATAGCAGGCGCGACCTGAACATCGATCCAAAGCACTATCCCGGGTTCGTGGAAAGCCTCGTGGAGACGGTCCGCGAGCACGATCCCGACTTCACCGCTCAAGTCGAAGAGGCGTGGCGGCACACCGTCGCGCCGGGGATCGCGTACATGAGGTCGCACCATTGATGACCCGGCGGGATCCTCCCCTGCCCGAACAGGCCGACTCGTGAGCACCTGCAGCGCGTGCAGCATCGAGGTCACGGCGGGCTCACTGTTCTGCTCGCGGTGCGGACGGCAGGTGGGCTACGATCCGAGCAGCGAGCCCACCACGCAGTTGCGCCGGCCCAGTGCCGAAACGATCTCCACCAGTGAGCGGCGGCTCCTCGACGCCCTGCGGAGCGTCACACTCGGCGAGTACGAGATCTTGGGGGAGATCGGACGGGGCGGCATGTCGGTGGTCTTCCTGGCCCACGACATCGCGCTCGACCGCAAGGTGGCGATCAAGGTCATGGCACCCGCGCTCACGTTGATGGATGCAGGCATTCAGGACCGGTTCAAGCGTGAGGCCCGCACCGCAGCGTCGCTGAGCCACCCGCATATCATCCCCGTCTACGCGGTCAAGGAGAGCGAGGACATCGTGTACTTCATCATGAAGTACGTGCCCGGCCGCTCCCTGGAATCCGTGATCCGTGAGGTAGGGGCGATGCCGCTCCCCGTGGTGCAGACCATCCTGAACCAGGTGGGAAGTGCCCTGGGACATGCGCATCGCAAGGGCGTGGTGCATCGCGACGTCAAACCGGGCAACATCATGCTGGACGACGACGGCTGGGTGGTGGTGACCGATTTCGGCATTGCCAAAGTGGCCGAACAGCGTGCGCTCACGATGACGGGCGGTGTGGTGGGCACGCCGGCCTACATGAGTCCGGAGCAATGCGCCGGCCGTCCCATCACGGGCGCGGCCGACCAGTATTCGCTGGGCGTAGTGGCGTACGAGATGATCACCGGGCGCCAGCCATTCGAGGGTGGCACGATGATCAACTTGATGTACGATCACTGCCATACCAGCCCACCTCCAATCCTCACCCGGCGGCCCGAGTGTCCTCCCGAGCTCGGGACCGCCGTGATGCGCATGCTGGGCAAGGAACCCGAGCAGCGCTGGCCGAGCATCGAGGATGCCGTGGCCGCCATCGGAATCATCTCCGACAGCCAGAGTGGGATCGTGCGCACCCACATGCTCACGCTCGCGCGGAGTGGGTCGGCCAACGAGCTGCTCGAGAAATTCCGCACGCCCGGGAGCCCGGTCCCGCTCAGCACCCCCATGAGCCCGGCACCACCCGCGTCCGCCGCGCGGGCAGCGGCAACCCCGTTTGCCTCGGTGACCAGACCCACCGCTCGGTCCCGGGTGCGAGCCCTTTTTTGGGCACTGCCGTTCGTGCTCGCCGCCGTGGTCGGGGGTTGGCTCCTGTTGGGCCGGGGGTCGAGTGCATCCGGTCCCACGAGCCAAGCCAACGCCACACCACCACCCGCCGCCCCGGCTCCGTCCTCGGTTTCTACGCTGGACGTGCGTCCGTTGTCCGCTTCCCTCGCCCTCGGCGAAACGACGCCGCTCTTGGCCACGCCGCGGGACAGTGGCGGAGTGGCGGTTCCATCCGCCCGACTCGAGTGGGTGAGTGCCAACGCCGGGGTGGCGTCGGTGGCGGGCGACGGGGTGGTGACAGCCACCGGCCCAGGGACGACCCAGGTCACCGTGCGGAGCGGCCGGGCCAGCGCCTCGGTCGTCGTGACGGTGACGGCGCCTCCGCCACCGACGGTTGCGGCCACCGCTACTCCTGCCCCTCCCCGCCTCACCACGATCCGCGTGGCGCCGGGCACCGTATCACTCAGCCCAGGCACGAGCGTGCAGCTCATAGCGAGCGGCATCGACCAGAACGGCCGGCTCATGCCCGGTGCGCCAATGAGTTGGTCGTCCGACGTGCCCGCCGTGGCCTCGGTCTCGTCCGCCGGCGTCGTGCGGGCTGTCTCCGCGGGGACAGCCCGCATCACCGCCCGAAGCGGCTCGCGCTCCGGCACGGCAGAGGTTTCGGTGACGCTGGTCGGGGTGGCGACGGTCGAGATCGCGCCCACCAGAACGTCGATCGTCGTCGGTGGCAGCTCCCAGTTCACGGCGACCACTCGGGACCGTGCTGGCTCACCCCTCACCGACCGCGCCGTGGCCTGGCAATCCAGCAATACCACCGTCGCGTCGGTCACGCCTTCGGGTCTCGTCACGGGTCTCGCCGCGGGCAGCGTCACCATTTCGGCCACGAGTGGTGAGGCCACCGCAAGCGCGACGGTGACCGTGGAGGCTCCGACCGCACCGACCCCGGTCGCCGATCCGCGATCCGAGATCGAGGGCGTACTCGAGGAGTACCGGACCGCGATCGAGTCGATCGACATCGCACGACTCAAGCGCGTGTACGCCGGCATGTCCGCCGACCAGGAACGTGGGTGGCGCGCGCTCTTCCACGACGCCAACGGCCTCTCGGCGACGTTCAGGACGCTCGACGTCCAAGTGAACGGCGACGCGGCACGTGCCAGCGTCGAGGCCATTTACGAATACCGAACTGACCGTGCCCAACGGTTTGCCGAAACCTTCACGGCGCAACTCGAGCGCGGCGCCCGCGGTTGGCGCCTTGTGTCGATCAACTGATCCCCAGAGCCCAATAGACTTGTCCCCGGCGCCGGCTCCCGGCGTCCTCCCGGAGGAAGCATGGCACGTGTTCTGTATGCGCTTCTCGCCCTGACGATCGTCGCCGCCCCGGCTTCGGGCCAGGGGCTGCGAGATAAGATTGACGAGCTGTTCATCTTCGGATCCGGCGGAGACCCGTTGTTCCTGTCCGGCACGGCCGACCCGAACAATCCAACGTCCATTCAGGTCCACGGCACCCACTTCGTTCCCTCCGCGGTGGAGAGCAACGGGACGCTGATCTCCTTCCTGAGCACGGCGATCGGCTCGAACATCACCAACCTGCCGATCAGTGCCACCAGTAGCGGTCGGACGTTCCGGTTCGAGGGCGGCGCACCGGTGGCGACCTCGACCTCGCCCGGACCCGTCTTCGCCGAACGGGCGCAGACCCTGGGGCGCGGCCGCGTGTTGGTCGGCGCCAGCATGAGCGTGTTCAAGTTCAAGTCGGTCCGGGGCGTGCCACTCGACAACATCCAACTCAACTTCACACACCAGAACGTCGACTTTGCGGGCTGCGATTCGGTGTCCGGTGGGGATTGCTCGCTCATGGGCATTCCCACGCTGGAAAACGACGTCATCGCCTTGACGCTCGACCTCAACGTCGACGTGACGTCGACGATCTTCCTGCTGAGCTACGGGCTCCTCGACTGGGTCGACGTCAGTGTGGCGGTCCCCATCATCTCTACCTCGCTGCGCGGCACGAGCGCGGCCCAGGTCGTCCCGTTCGGCGGGCCCCAGGCGACGCACTTCTTCGAGGGAACACCCACCAATGCCGAGCTGAGCGCGTCCCGCTTCGTGGAAGGATCGGCGACCGGACTCGGTGACGTCGCCGCCCGGCTCAAGATCCGACTGGGCCAGTCGCAGACGGCCGCGTTTGCCATCCTGGGCGATGCCCGGTTTGCCACGGGCAGCGAGGTGGACCTGCTGGGCTCGGGCCGGACGTCGGTGCGGGGGCTCGGGATCGTGTCGGCGCAGTTCGGCGCCTTCGCGCCGCATGCCAACGTGGGCTACGTGTATCGGGAGGGCGACCTCCAGAACGATGCGTTGCTCGCGACGCTGGGGTTCGATCACATGCTCTCGAATTGGGCGGCCCTGGCGGTGGAGGTGATCTCGGAGCTGCAGGTCGGTGAATCGCAACTCACGGTGCCGGATCCGGTCACGATCGACGTGCCGTTCCGCCGCACGATCGACTTGACCAACATCCCCAACCGACGGGACGACATCATCAACGGCTCGGTGGGGATGAAGTTCGTGACCAGTACCGGCCTACGGATCATTGCCAACGCCCTGTTCCCCCTCAACACCGGCGGTCTCCGTCCGTCGCTGGCCTGGACCGCGGGGCTGGAGTACAACTTCTAGGTCGGCCAGCCAGCGATCCCCGCGCCCACCCGATACGCCGCCTCTCCAGAGTGGCGGCGTTGTCGGAACCTGTGCGCTTGACCCCCTCCAGAGCGGGCAGCATACTCCCCGGACCTCCGGACCAGAGTTCCGTACCGATCGAGGTGTCATGGGTCAGGCCAAGAACAAACGGAAGAAACCGTCGGGTGCGGATGCTCCAGCGACGACGGCCGAGACGCCGGAGAGCCTCGACCGCGTCCGCGACATCCTGTTCGGCGGCCACATGCGGGCCGTCGAGTCGCGTATCGCGCGGATCGAGGAGCGGCTCCACCGCGAACGGGCAGCACTGCGGACCGACCTCGACAAGCAGACGCGGAGCCTCGAGGCTTCCGTCCAGAAGGAGCTTCAGGCGCTCGCCGAGACCCTCAAAACTGAGCGCGCCAAGCGGGCCGACGATCTCAAGTCGCTCACGCACGATGTGACGCGGGGACTCAAGAACGTGGACAAGCGTCTCGGTAAGCTCGACGAGGCCACCAGCGCCGCCGACGCCGACCTCCGCGGCCAACTCCTGGGGCACACCCAGTCGGTGGCGGCGGAGGTGGCCGCACTGTCGGCGCGGCTGGACCGCGTGGTGCAGGAGCTCCGTGCGGAAAAAGCCGACCTCGCGTCGTTGGTGGGGCTGTTCTCGGACATGGCGGTGCGGCTGTCCGAAGACCTACAGGCGCCTCCGGAGGGGTAGCACGGCCGTGAGTGACCACTTGCCGTCGGGAATGACGGAGTCGCCGCACGCGTTCGACACGCTGCGTGATCTCCTGGTGGGGCCGGAGCGCCGTGACCTGGAGGACCTGCGCCGTCAGCTCGAGGAGGCCGGGCTCACCACGGAGCAAATCGCGGAGCATCTGCCCGAGGCCATCGCGCTGCGCGCCGCGCGGGACGAGAAGCTCGCGCGGTCACTGGCACCGACCATAGAGGGTGCGATCCAGGAGTCGGTGCGGCGACGCCCCGAGAAGATCGCCAGCGCCATCTACCCGATCATCGGCCCGGCCATCCGGAAATCGATCGCCGACACGATGGCCGGGATCGTCACCGCGATCAACCAGGCCATCGAGCACAGTCTATCACCGCAGGGCGTCCGCTGGCGGATCGAGGCGTGGCGGACGGGCCTGCCCTATGCGCAAATCGTGATCCGCCACGCGCTCCTCTACCGGGTGGAGCAAGTGCTGCTCGTCCACGCCGAGACCGGGATCCTCCTGGCGCATGCTGCGGCACCCGATCTCGAGACCACGGATGCCGACCTCGTATCCAGCATGATGACCGCGATCCGGGATTTCGCGCGTGACTCGTTCCAGAGTCGCGAGCAGGGCGGCTTGCGGACCTTCCAGGTCGACGAGTTCACGATTCTGGTCGAGCAGGGACCGCGTGCGGTCCTTGCGGCCAAGGTCCGCGGTCAGCCGCCAGACGATCTCCTGGAGCGCATGCAGGTGACACTCGAGACGGTCCATTTCGAGTTCGGCGATCCTCTCAAGCAGTTCGATGGCGACGCCGCGCCATTCGCGGCGGCCCTGCCGCTGCTCGAGGAGCGGCTGGAGACGGTTGTCGCCACCGATCGCCGGGAAGGGACTCGCTGGGGACCCCGCGTGGCGTGGGGGTTGGCCGGCCTCACTGTACTACTGCTCGCCGCTTGGTTCGCGTGGTCCACGTGGCGCTGGCGCACGGCCGTCGACGTGCTCGCGCAGGAGCCCGGCATCGTGGTCTTGGACACCGATCGCGGGCTGCGCCACTCGCGCATAGCAGGGCTCCGCGATCCGGCCGCCGCCGACGCGGGCGAGGTACTGGCCCAGGCAGGGATCGACACGAGGCGCGTCGAGTTCGACTGGGAGCCCTTTGTCTCGCTCGACCCGCGGATGGTGGTGGCTCGGGCGACCGCGCGGCTGGGGACACCAGCCAGCATCACCCTGGCGCTCGCAGGCGATACGCTCGTGGCGACCGGATCGGCCCCGGCCTCCTGGGTGGCGCGGGCCATGGCCGCCACGATCCCCGGAGTGACCGCTATCGACGCGAGGGGTGTCACTCCGCTCTTTCCCGATGCCATCGTGCGGCTTCGACGGCAGATCGAGGACCGACAGATCCAGTTTGCGATGGGAAGCTCCGCCCTGCCCCCCGAGGCCGACTCACCCGTCTCGGGGATCGCGACGGCATTCGCGCGGCTCGAGGCCGAGGCGGCCGAACTCGGGTACCGGGCCACGCTCCGTATCGTGGGTCGTACCGACTCGAACGGCGCCACTGAGACAAACCAGCAGTTGAGCCGCGATCGTGCCGAAGCGGTGGGACGGGCCCTGACCACTCGAGGCGTCGCGACCGAGGCCATGGAAGCCGTGGGCGTGGCATCCAGCAGGCCAATCGTCGGTGGGGACCCTGCTGAAGCGGGCCGCCTGAACCGCAGTGTGTCGTTCGAGGTCGGGCTCGCGCCGACCACCATGACTCGAGGCGGGTTGGAATGATCCAGAAGAAGATCTGCATGGTGGGCGTGTTCGGCACCGGCAAGACGAGCCTCGTGCGCCAATTCGTGCATTCCAAGTTCTCGGAGAAGTACCATTCGACCGTCGGGGTCAAGATCGACCGGAAACCGGTTCAGCTGGGCGGCACGACGGTGAACCTCCTGTTGTGGGACATCGAGGGACGCGATGGGACCCAGGAAATCCAGACGAGCTACCTACGGGGGGCCTCCGGGATCATCTACGTCGCTGACGGCACGCGCGTTCGGACATTCGATCAGGTCTTCGAGCTCCGGGCCATTGCCGACAAGGCGCTCGGCATCGTGCCGTCCGTATGCGCGGTCAACAAGGTCGACCTCGTCGATACCTGGCAGGTCGGCGACGAACGGTTGGCGGAACTGGACCCGACCCTGTGGCATGCCCTCACGACCAGCGCCAAGACGGGAGAGGGTGTGGAAGAGGCGTTTCAGTGGCTCGCGGGTGCAGTGATAGGAGAGCGACCCGAATGACGGCCCTCGGGAATTCCCCCCAATCTTTCAAGATGGTCGACGCGTTCGGCTTCTCGCACATCGGCAATGTGCGGCCGGCCAACGAAGACCATTTTCTGGTGGGCACGCTCAGCAGGTCGCTGGAGTTGCGCCACACGAACTTGCAGGGTGCGCCGGCACTCGAGGGATCGCATCGCGCCATGGCCCACCTTTTCGTGGTCGCCGACGGAGTCGGCGGGGTGGCGGGCGGCCACCTGGCCAGCGGGGAAGCCGTCAGAGCACTGACCGAATACATCGGGTTGGCCACCAGCTGCTTCTACAGCACCGCAGTCGAGGCCGAACAGGAGTTCATCGAGCAGCTCGAGCGTGCGGTCGCTCGGGCAGACCAGCGGGTGAAGGAGTACGCGCCCAAGGGACGCGGGCCCGCCACCACCCTCACGATGGCCATCCTCGTCGGGGAGCGCGCGTACATCGTGCACGTGGGTGACAGCCGAGGGTATCACTACCGCGCCGGTCGGCTGCGTCAGTTCACTCAGGACCAGACGATGGGCGAGCTGATGGTGGACGAGGGCGTAATGACCGAGGAGCAGGCACAGAAAGCCGGTCTCAACCACGTCCTGTCGGGCGCGATCGGCAGCGAATATACGCCGTCCATCGGCGTGCTCGATCTTCAGCTTGGCGACATCCTGCTGCTCTGCACGGACGGTCTCACCAAGCACGTCGCCGACGAGAATATCGCCGCAATCCTGAAGCAATCGAAGAAGTCCGAGGCTGCCTGCAACCAGCTCGTCGATGAAGCGCTGGACCGCGGCGGCACCGATAATGTCACGGCGATCGTGGCTCGGATGATTCCGAGCTGACCAACCCACCTTCCGGCGGGGCGTTCACGGCGGCAGGTTGTCTGTGCCATGGTTGGCATCAGTCCGGAGTCGCGCCGAACCCACGGGGCCCCGAGGGGTACTGCAATGCCTGAACGGAGATGGAGGTAGTCATGCATACTAACCATGTCGGAACGCGAGTGGCGTGGCTCGGCTTCGCCCTGGCCGCAGTCGCCTGCGGCTCATCCCAGGAAACGCGGACACGCCTCGCCGAGCTCGAGGGCGTCGCGGCTCAGCGCGACAGCCTCGTGCAGGAGGTCGCTGGCATCGCCAAGCTGATGAGCGACATCAATGCCGAGGTCGCCGACGTACAGCTCGAAGGCGTGCAGCTCGCACAGGCGGAGTCGCCGATCCAGGCTTCGCGCGACACCGTCCTGGCCAAGATCCGCGCGCTCAACACGCGGTTGGGCGAGACGCAGTCCAGGCTGGACGACTCGCGGCGCCGTATCCGCGGTCTCACCAGGGTCTCCGACAGCCTGCGCACGACGCTCGAGGAGACGGTCACCAACTACGAGCAGATGCTCGAGGCCCAGCGTACGACAATCGCCATGCTGACCGAACAGATGCAGACGCTCGAGACGGAGAACGTGATGCTAGCGGCGAGCATCGACACGCTCTCGGCCGAGGTGGACACGCTGCGGACAGCGACCAGCACGGTGTACTACGTGGTCGGGACCAAGGACGAGCTCATCGAACGCGGTATCATCGAGAAGAAGGGCGGATCCAGAATTCTGTTCATCTTCGGTAAGGCGGGAGAGACGCTCGTGCCGGCCCGGTCACTCAAGACGGAGGACTTCACGCCCATCGACAAGTGGGACGTGACCGAGATCCTCCTGCCGGACCCGCAGAAGAGCTACACGATCGCCTCCCTACAGGACGCCACGTACCTGCTCGAGCCTCTGGACGAGAAAGGCCGCGTGCGGGGCAGCCTCAAGATCGGCGCACCCGAAGGGTTCTGGGCACCATCGAGATTCCTGATCGTGGTGGAAGGCTGATCGCAGCCGCAACAGGATGAGGCGAGGGCCGCCCTGGTGGGGCGGCCCTCGTTGCATCCGACTGGATCGACAGCCCACCGTCAGTTTGGTGGGTGCACTCCGTGCCCGCCGTAATCGCGGTCTCGCCCGATGCTCGGACCCGAGGGCGTGAGCCCCTCGTTGTTGAGCTTGGCGATCACCTGCCGAATCGAGCCCGGGAAAGACTCCGTCCGGCCATTCTTGCCATAGGCGTCGGTGTACCAGATCTGTGGGCCCTCGGCGTTCCTGAGGCGGATCGAGTTGATGTCCACGTCACGCCGCGCACCGTCGAAGGCCGACCGGGGATCGTCGAACGTGATCCCCGTGATCGTGCCATTGGCCGTCGACTCGTCGCACAGCCCGCCCCGCGCCCGTCGCCCGTCGGGCATCACTTCGTAACACAGATCGATGGGACGACCAATCAGGTCGGGACTCGCCGGATCGTAGTAGCGGCTGGGGTTGAACACGTTGAAGTACGGGCCAATGCTGGCCAACGTTTGCCCGTCGGCACTTCGGATGCTCTGGGAAAACTGCCAGCTCTCCCGTAGGCCAGCACCGAAGCTCGAGTTCTCACCGTCCGGCACGAGGATGTGCCGCTCCACGCAAGTGCGATCGGGAATGAGTCGGCGGCCGCCGCCGTCCGGCCCGTCGAGATCACTCACCACGATGGCCACGTCGCTGGCGCAGGAACGCCGGAACTCTCCTGCATTGCCGATCACGGTGATGATGGCGAGATGCAAATCGGTGCCGTCGGTACAGCGGGCGTGATACTGCATCTCGTGATTGGGATTCACGAAGGCCCCGCTCCCCACCGAACCCTGGTGCAGTTCGACCAAGACGTCGCAGCTCACCTTGAAGAGCGCTTTCCCGACATCGCCGAAGCCCACGGACATCGGTACGTCATTCTCCCATTCGACCTTGTAGCCGACATGCGGCGCAAACAGGTCGCCAACTTCGTTGGCATATCCGAACGGGATGGGGCCGGCGTCCGAGTAGAGATCGGACCCGCGAGGATCGCGACCGTGCTCGTGCCCGAACGTGCACCCCGTCTCGGGATCGACGGGTGGGTGCCACGTGGGGTACAGCTTGCGGTCGGGCCCGACTACGGCATACCGATCGTGGATCTCCGGCGTGCACGTGTCGTTGGCGCCGGGCGCCCAGATGCTGAATGCCCGACTCACCCCGTCCGGTGCATCGTCGGGCCCGACGAACGGGGAGTCGCCACACGTGACCCCCGCCAGCAGGATGCCAGCCAGCAGGGCGCCGTGGCGGGCATGCGTCCGTAGCCTGTGAACCATAGGGGACCTCCTGAAAGACCTCGTTGTCACGCGCGGTGGCTCGTGCGGCCGCGTCATCGGTAGGTCAAGCCCACGCCGAACTGGATCAGCGTGAGTCGAGCTCCTGTTAGGCTCTCCCCTGCTGCTTCGAGGTCTGCGGCAACGGAGGCGATGAAGTTGAAATACGGAGTAACGGCCAGCTTGTCGGCAATCGAGACGTCATAGCCCACCCCGGCCCGGATACCCAGGCTCGCGGCGGTGATCGCGGGAACGTCCGGGTCGTCGTCGTCGGCACGGTACAGGAACACGCCCGAGCCAAAGCTGAAGAACCATGGCGTCCGGGCACTGGGATACCAGAGCATGAGCGCATTCACCGTGCCGATGGACAGGCCGACGGCGCCTTCGTCGGAGCTCCAGCCGTTGCCGTCCACGCCGAGTGCGAACGCCTGACCGAGGCTGGCGCCGGCACCAAGCGAAGCCGCCAGGCCGGCGTCGCGGCTGCCGCGGCACACGGCACAGCGGGCAGCGCCGAATCCCATGCCGAGCCCCCCTGATGCCCAGAACCCCTGGCGAGTCTGACCGTGCGCCTCGGCAGGCATGGCCAGCACGAGCAATAGGCTCGCACAGGCGATTACCCAGCCGGTTGCGCGATGTCCCGCGCTCCAGTCGGTGCATTTCGAGACGTCCATCGGCAACTCTCGACTTTCGAGTTCGAGATCCAAGTAGGCATCAGTTGTTGGCCGCGCCCGAGCTCACCCACGTGCGGATCGTGGCGATCTCGACGCTCGTCAGCTCGCCGCCAAGGGGCATCCGGGTCCCCACCCCACCAACCGTGCCTGCCGCGCCTTCGAGCTTGAGCACTACGTAGCTCGAGTCCGGATTCGCCGGCGAGATCCGGAGCAGCCGCGGCACCTGCCGTGACGTCACGCTGACCAGGCTCCCGTACGCCTGTCCCGCGCTCAGGTTCATCCCCTCCTGCGGCGTCGCACCGGCGTGGCAGCCTGAGAAGGCACAATTGCGTGTGAGGATCGGCTGCACCCCGGTGGCGAACGTGGCGTCACCACCTGGCGGCACAATCGGGGGCGTGAGCGAACCGGCTGGATCACCCCCGCAGGCGAGCATCGAGAATGCGGCACCGACACTCAGCACTTTGCACGCACTCCAGATTCGCAGGTTCCACCTCCGCTCGATGAAGCCACCCACCCAAGGCAGGGCGCGCGGGCCTGCCAAGCTAACCAAATTACATACACAATTGTCGGCATTCGGCCCGTGATGGCGGTCACACGCTCAACGCGCCCATGTTGCGCTCGGTCCACTGGCTGGGCGAGGTCCCAAGTCCTATCGTTGCAGATGCATGCCGGGGATGTGGGCGGCGGTGTCCAGTCCTTTGTTGCGCCCTTCGACAATCCTTGCCGAACGCTCCACCATCGAGCGTGAGCCACACAGCAGTGGGATCGTGACCCCCACGTGCCGAGGACTGCGAGCGGCGGCGGCGGTGGATCTTCAGGAGAACGCACATTACATGTCGAACCTCGTTGATCGTGCTATGACCCGCGGCGAAGTCCTCAAGGGCGGCAGATACCATGCCTAGTCGTTCAGAACAGGCAAGTGTGCGACGAGTCATCCTCGCCTTGTTCTTCCTCTCGGGAGCGTGTGGCCTGGTTTACGAAGTCGTTTGGATGCGGATGCTCACCCTGGTATTCGGCGTCACCGCCTTTGCATCGAGCACGATTCTGGCGTCGTTCTTTGCCGGGCTGGCTTTGGGCGGTTTCTACTTTGGACGAGTGGTAGACAAAGGCACGAACCCACTACTCATCTATGCGAGCCTCGAAGCAGGTATCGGCCTCTTCGGCTTTCTGATGCCCCTGCTCTTCCTCGGGGTGACTGCGCTCTACGTCGCCGTCGCTCAGCGGTTCGGGCTCAGCTACTACCAGATCAGCCTGCTGCGATTCGTTCTCTGCTTCACAGTCCTGGTCATCCCCGCCACGCTCATGGGCGGCACCCTTCCAGTCATGGTCAAGTTCTTCGCCGGGAGGCCGGAGAGACTCGGGTGGAGTGGAAGATCGCCTCGAATCCGATGTGGCGTTCTGAGCGGCCCCGACGATGACCTCGAAGTGTCGCCCGGTTTGCGAAAAACGAGTCAGCTGTTCGAGGACGTGGAAGCACTGCTGATCTTGCGCTTGGACCCTCCTGGCAACATAAGGAATACGTTCAGCAGGGGGATCGTCCGACACCCGCGGGAGCGGATCGCGTTGAACCCCGATGTGGCGCGCCGATGTGAACCGAGAATGAGCTATCCTGCAGCCGATGTGACGTAGGGAGTTGCCCCGCGGAGACTCGAGCCTCTCGATCGATGCCGCTGCGATCGACGTCAGGTCACTTGCAGTTCGCTGATTATTCTCGTCACCAGTTCCTCGGGGGTCTGGCTGATATCCAGATCCAACGCACGCTCGGGCGGCTCGAGCAGCGCGAACTGGCTATCGAGCAGGCCAGCGGGCATGAAATGCTCGCGATCCCGCATCCGCGCGGCAATCAGCTCTTTGGGGCCGTTCAGATAGACGAGGCGCACGCCCTTCCGGTCGGCACCGAGCACGTCACGGATCCAGGCCGTTAACGCGGAACACGCCAGCACGAATGTGCCATCTTCGAGTAACCACGCGTCGATGCTCGCCCGGAGCGCGCGGAGCCAGGCCTCGCGATCCTCATCGGTCAACGGCTCGCCTCCGCGCATCTTTGCAACGTTCGCCGCCGAGTGATAATCGTCGGCATCGTGAAAGTGACCGTTGACCGTTCTGGCCAACGCCCTTCCCACGGTGCTCTTGCCCGAACCGCTGACCCCCATGACGAGGATGACCATACGTCAGCCGACAAACGAACTGGCGATGAGGATGAGCGTGATCGATACGAAGGCGATGATGCAGGTCGTCACCGTCCACGTCTTGAGGGTATCGGGCACGGTGAGGCCGAGGTAGCGATTGACGAGCCAGAAGCCCGAGTCGTTGACATGAGAAGCGATCGTCGCCCCGGCCGCAATCGCAAGCACCAGTAACGCGAGCATCGGCTCGGAGAATCCCACGTCGCCCAGTAATGCGGCCACCAGACCGGCGGCCGTCAACATAGCAACGGTGGCCGAGCCCTGCATGAGTCGCACGGCGGCGGCAGTGAGGAATGCCAAGATGAGAGGCGGCAAGTTCGTCGCCATCAGCGCGTCTGCGAACACATCACCGACGCCTGAGTCGATGAGCACCTGCTTGAGCACCCCGCCAGCGCTGGTGACGAGAATGATGATGCCGGCGGGTTCGAGTGCCTTCGTTGCGATCTCCTGAACCTCCTGCGGCGAGTACCCTGCTCGCGTTCCAAGCAGCCAAAAACAGAGTAGCGTCGTGATGAGCAACGCCATCATCGGATGACCAACGAAGCCGAGCCCGATTCTGAGCGCGTGGTCATCGGCCAGCATCGTGCTTGCGACCGAATTGCCGATGATCAAGACGAGGGGAATGCCGATCAGCGCGACAACCAGCGACACCCGCGGCGGCTTTCGCGCCTGCTTCGGCTTGGCAGCGTGCATGTACTCGGGAACCATTGCCGGCACTCGCTTCGCGATGAGTTGGGCGTACACCGGACCGGCAATGACGGCGGCCGGCAGTCCCACCACGACGCCCAGGAGCATCACCCAGCCAAGATCCGCGCCGAGCAGGCCGGCAACCGCGATCGGCCCGGGTGTCGGCGGGATGAACGCATGCGTCACCGCAAGACCCGCCAGCAATGGCAGCGCGTAGGAGACAATGGGACGGTGGGTTCTCTCCGTTAGCCCGTACACGAGCGAGATGAGAATGATGAACGCGACGTCGAAAAACACGGGAATCGCAATCACGAACCCAACGGCGAGCAGCGACCACTGCGCGTTGCGCTCGCCGAAGCGGTTGAGAAGCGCATCGGCCAAGGCTTCGGCGCCGCCTGACACTTCGAGCATCTGGCCAAACATCGCGCCAAGCCCGACGAGCACGGCAATGGCCGCCAGCGTGCTCCCCACGCCGGTGGTGATCGCGTCCAGGACCTCCTCGAACGGCATACCCGCGGCCACGCCAATCACCAGGCTGCCGATCAGCAGTGCTACGAAAGCGTGAAGCTTGACGCGGACAATCAGGAACAGCAGCAGGGCGATCCCTGCGAGTGCCGCCCCTACGAGCTGGGCATCACTCATCTCGCCGGTCAGCCTGCTCGACGGCGTGCCCCCCGAAACGGTGGCGCAATGCAGCCAAGAGCCGCTCGCTGAAGCCCCCCTCATCGCGAGACTTGAGCCGCGTGAGCAACGACAGCGTGATCACCGGCGCCGACACGCCCAACGCGATGGCCTCCTGCACGGTCCACCGTCCCTCGCCGGAATCGGCGACCACGGGCGCGATGCTCTTGAGCTGTGCAGCGTCGGCGAGCGTCTCGGCAACGAGATCGAGCAACCACGAGCGCACGACACTGCCGTGTTGCCAGATGCGCGACACCTGCTCGAGATCGAGACCGAAATCGCCCTTTGCTTCGAGAATCGCAAACCCTTCGGCGAACGCTTGCATCGCACCGTACTCGATGCCGTTGTGCACCATCTTGACGAAGTGCCCCGCACCAACCGGTCCGACGCGTCCCCATCCGCGATCGGGCGCGGGAGCCAACGTTGCGAAGATTGGTTTCAGATTCTCGACGGTTTCCTCCGCTCCACCGACCATCATGCTGAATCCGTCGGTACCACCCCGCACGCCCCCGCTCGTCCCGACATCGAGGAAACGAATGCCGAGGGCGGCAAGTTCGCTCGATCGAAGCGCCGCTTCCCGATAGTAACTGTTGCCGCCGTCGACAATGACATCGTTCGCCTGCAGCAGCCGCGAGAGCGCGCGAATCGTCTCGGCGGTCGGCGCTCCGGCCGGCAGCATGACCCAGACAATGCGCGGAGTCCGAAGGCGATCGACGAGCACATCGAGGCTCAGCGCTGGCGTACCGCCCGATTCGGCGCAGCGTGCGATTGCGTCCGCGGCGAGGTCGAAGCCGACCACGTCATGGCCGCCGCGGGTGAGGCGCTGAACCATGGATAGGCCCATCTTCCCAAGACCGACGAGGCCGATTTGCATCGCTCACGCCTTTCGCAGGTTGGTAGACTGTGGCACCGGCAAAGATAGCAGGCTTGACCTTCTCCCAAGAAATCGCCGGGTTCGGCTTCCCTCGTTCCGCCGCGCTGCCCGGCAGGACGGTGGCCGCGCGGGCATCAGAACACTCTCTTGCTCTTGGACCGACGAGCCCGGCATCGTTGCCCTGTCGTTTGGAGCCAAGCTCCGTGTGCAGCGAACCCATGCTGGCTCCACGTGGGACCACGGAAGACGACGGCCGTCGGCGCCATTACGGCGGGATGCCGGTCATCTAGGATGTCACGGAGGTCGTTGATGATGAAATGCAGTGTAGTCCATGCGCCGTGGGTGATGGTGTTCTTCGTTATCGCCATCGCGTCTTGCGGGCCCAAGGATCCGGCGACCGATACCGTGGACGACGGTCAGCCTCGCACGATCGGACACGTCGAACGGCTGGACCCGGGTTTGGATGTCATCGTGCCATCGAATGCCGTGTTCGACATACTGGCGGACGGACACGAATGGACCGAGGGACCGGTCTGGGTTCCGAGCCTGCAGTCGGTGTTGTACTCGGATATTCCCAGCAATGCGATCTATCGTTGGACCGCGGGCGCCGAGGCGTCCGTCTGGCTCACTCCATCGGGATACACCGGGGAAATGGAACGCGGTGGCGAGAGTGGGTCGAACGGTCTGGCTCTGGATGCGGATGGTCGGCTCATTCTGGCCCAGCATGGAGATCGACGCATCGCTCGGCTCGAGACGCCGCTGAATGCGCCGGAGCCGATCTTCTCGACGTTGACCGACCGGTTCGACGGGAAACGGTACAATTCACCGAACGACGTGGCCATCCGGAGCAACGGGGATGTGTACTTCACCGATCCACCGTACGGCCTGGAGCGGGGTGTTGACGACCCGGCCAAGGAACTCGCCGTGCACGGCGTGTATCGGTTGGCGGCGGATGGATCCGTAACGTCACTGATCGACGATCTGTCCCGGCCGAACGGGATCGCGTTGTCGCCGGACGAGAAGACTCTGTACGTCGCCAACTCCGACCCAGACCAGCCGGTCATCATGGCGTACGACCTGGAGGACGATGGGCGCCTGGCGAGCGGTCGCGTCTTCTTCGATTCCTGGGGTGACGGTATGGCCGTGGACCAACGGGGCAACGTCTATGTCGCGCGCGACCTTGGCGGCGTATTCGTTATCGCGACCGACGGGACGCATTTGGGCTCCTTGGTGACGACGGAACGCACGTCGAACTGCACCTTCGGAGACGACGGCTCCACCCTCTATGTCACGTCGGACAGGTATCTCTTGCGGATTCGCTTGAACACCAAAGGGGTTGGATTCTAGCCCTTCAGCCCCCTCGAGACGACTCAGTTGAGTCGAAGGAGAACTGAACCCCCGACAAGAGATGCGCCGCGTAGGAATCGAACCTACAACCTACTGATTAGGAGTCCCTCCGCGAGTGATTTAACACTGACAATTGAGAGGAGATTGGTCTCCAGACACGCGGACGGAGTCGGTAGAGTCCCCACTGCCTCGACGGCGACCGCATCGCCCTTCGCCAGATACGGGACCTCCACGGATGCCGCAATCACCTCAGCCGGAAGTACCCCTAGGACTGAGACTTGCGGCGCGGCGTTTCGGCTAGCGCCGCTTCAACGACCACCTCACCAGCCCAAAGATGAAACGAAGCAGGATGAAGGCGATGATCAGCGCTAGTGCCGCACCGCCCAACACGAGCTTCGCGATAAGCGGGAAGCCCCAGTCTGGCTTGAAGTTCACCCTGTTCGGCTGGTAGAGCGAGGCGTCCACTTCCCCGGTAGCATAGAATGTCGTCAGCAGATGCCGCGTCGCACCGGGCTGGAGATAAAAGAGATCCCCGGTATGGGCGAACTCGGAAAGCACGACCTGTTCGCCGTTCTCCAGCAGGGGCAGTAGCTGGTCGCGGGCGTTCTGTGCCGGGGTGGAGACGTCCACCGTGCCGCTGAGCATCAGGGTCTCAACCGATGAGGGTTGCGCCGTGCGGTACGCAGCGGGGATCTTGTTGGCCGGCCAGAGGGCCGCCGCGGCCCAGCCCATGGACGAGCCCGGCGAACCGATGAGATGGGGGCCGGGCGTGACCTCGGCGACATAGTCGGCCGCCGGATCGAAATCGTAGTCTGCGCTGAGGGCTTTCGAAGCGTTGTCGCCCCAGGCGAAGTTGGTCGGCAGCATGAACCTCAGCATGGCGGAGACCAGCGCCATGCCACTGTAGTCTCCCTCAGCGGCGGCGAGCCAAACCTCGAACGTGGACGCTGCGCCACTGGTGGAGTAAAGACTCATGAAGGTGGCGAAGAGCACCGCGTCGCGATCGACCGAAAAGAGCAGCCAGCGTTCCGGCATGTTGTCCAGCGCCGCCTGGATAGAGGTGGCGAGATCGTTCGTGCGCGAAGAGCAGTACTCATTTTCGGCACACAGGGCCGAGTAGCGCAGAATCTGCTCTTCCAGGATCGCTGCGTCCCACCAGAAGCGGCCCGGCGGGTTGACCGCCACCATCGCATTGCGGTGGACCCGATCCGGATAGCGCCAGGTGTAGATCTGAGCGAGGCGCGTGCCATAGCTGCTGCTTTCCAGGTTGATGCGCGTGTAGCCCAATGCCTGACGTGCGGCCTCCACATCATCTACGACCTCCAGGAGCGTGTAGCCGTCCAGATCGACGCTCTCTGCGGTCAGACGCTTGGCACAGGCGGCATAGGCCTCGCTCTGGGCCGCCATGCTTTCGCGACTCATCAGCGCCAGACCGGAGCCGATCGCCTCGGTCACTTCCGGACAGCTGAGATAGACCGTTCCATCTACACCGCGAAATCCAACCATTACAACGTCGTGGTTCTCGTGATACCACTCCACCCGGCTGTAGCCCATGTTCGACATGCCCGGCCCGCCGGTGAGGTGAAAGATCGGTTCAGCCGGCGCATCGCCCGAGGCGCGGATGCGTTTGACGGGTAGGGCGATCAGGCGGGAGCTCTCGTCATACCGGTTTTCCGGGACGATCAGCGTGCCGCACTCGGTCGCGTATTCCACCTCGCGCGCCACATGAATGCAAGGAACAACGGCAAAATCACCAGCCACCGCGCCCTCCGGCGCTTGGGGCCGCGGCGCCGCTTCCTCGTCCTGGCCGCAACCGGCCAGCACCATCGCCGCCACCAGCGCGACGCCCGCTCGCAACACATGGCCCACGATCCATCCCTCTCCGTGAATAGCGCCGCGGCCGACACCGGATACGATGTGTCCGCTGGGAGCACGCCGAGCCGAGCGTGAACTGTGAGATGAGGATGATTGCGGCGGCCGACTCGCGGACACGGGCACGAAGACTCGCTGCCACAGCTGTGGAGAGAGCGGGCCGGGTTCAGACATGCCTCGGTAGTTTAGAGCTGGCGGAAATGTCGTCATTGATCTGAGAAGATGTGAGTTCCTGCGAGGAAGCGCGAGACACGGGGAGTCTGGGGTCCCATTTGGGGCCCCAACGCAGTGACGGCCGCTCGGAAGAGCAGCCGTCAAAAAGAGAGAAGTTGTTCGAGAGACCACGCTTACCGTCATGCGCCGCGTAGGAATCGAACCTACAACCTACTGATTAAGAGTCAGTTGCTCTGCCAATTGAGCTAGCGGCGCGCGCAACAAAACATCGCCACGGACCGGCGCAGACGCAACCCGGCGGCGGCGGTGCCGACCGCTCTACCGGATCCGGCGCAATTGGCACACGCGCGACTGCTCGATCACGAGTTCCAGCACATCTCCAGCCGCCACCGGCATGGACTCCGTGGTCTGTTCCCCACCCGAGAGGAAATCCACCACCACCCGGATGTCGGGGCTCGTCCATCGAAAAGTGAAACGCTCTTCGCCGTTGCCCGGCACGCGCCCCAGTTGCTCGCGCCGACCCGCCCCAACGGCGTACACCGTGGCATCGTTGAAATTGAAGTTCTGCACCACCAGGGTGAGCTCCGGCGCCCCGCCCTGCAGCACCGCATCACCTGCTGCCTGTTTGCCGCCGCAGGCTGCTGTCACGGTCACCGTGAGCAGCAAAGCCAACCATCCCCTCGCCGTGAACATCGCATCCCTCCGGTCGTCAGTCTGCGCTCGTCGCAACCTTCCGCTGCCGCAAAGGTATCATAGGCGCTCACGATGCATCAACTGACTAGATTGCGATCGCAATATGCTCGCACCAACACTGCTCGCAGCCTCCGCGATCGCCCTGGCGCACCAGCAGGACACGTCCACCGTGCGTGACACGGTGCTCCTGGAAGAGTTCGTTGTGTCAGGCACCCGCTCCGCCGAAGGTCGGCGTATCGACCAACCCCTCGCTCTCTCGCTCACCACACCGGGACCGGTGCAACGGGCCTCGGCCTCGGTCACGGCTAATCTCCTGCGAGACGTCACGGGCGTCCACGTTCAGCAGACGTCGGCCGGCCAAGGCTCCGTGATCCTACGCGGCATGGTGGGTAACCAGGTTCTCCTGCTCGTCAACGGTGTGCCGATGAACAACGGCACCTACCGCGACGGGCCCGGACAGTACCTGGCCACGATCGATCCGGAAACCGTCCAGCGCATCGAGATCATTCGAGGTCCCGCCTCCGTGCTCTACGGCTCCGACGCACAGGGCGGCGTGGTCAATGTCATCACCACTCCCCACCCACACAACGACCACCAGAGTCTGCGTGTGGCGGGTGGAGCCTCGTCCGCCGACCGATCGTACCGCGCCCGCTTCTCGGTCGGGACCCAACGCGAAGGGTGGAGCCTGAGCCTGGGCGGCACGGTTGCCTCGGTCGACGACCTCCGCGCCGGCGGGAACCTCGGACCCCAGGATCCAACCGGGTTCTGTGCTGACGGGATCGACGGTGAGGTGCACCTCTGGCTCGGCCGCCGCCACACGGTGACGGCGGTCGCCCAGCACTTCGCCCTGCACGACGTGCCTCGCTACGATCGCTACGTCTCCTTCCGCGCTCCGACACCGGGACCGGACGCCGAGCACGTGTTCAATCCGCAGAGCCGGCAGCTCGTGTACGTCCGTCACACCGTGACCTCGTCTTCCCCGCTGCTGGCGCGGCTCGAAACCACCGTTAGCCTCGCCATGCAGCGAGAAGGACGGTACCGCAGACAACTCGATGGAGGCGGCCAGCCCGATACGCTGCGCACCCACTGGCGGGACAACGTGTACACACCGGGCGTGAGCGTCGTGGGCTCGAGCGCGGCAAGCGTCGCCGGGCGGCCGCTCACGCTCACTTGGGGGGCCGAGGGGTACCATGACGCGCTCGATAGCTATGGCTACGTGGAAGATCTCGTCAGCGGAATGCAGACTCCACTTGAGCTGACTGTCGCCGGCGGCATGATTCCCACCGGCCAGTTCCCTGACGGCGCCACCGCCGACCGCTTCGGCGCCTTCGTGGCCGCCGTTGCTCCGGTGAGTGGTGCCGTGAACCTCTCCCTCGGCGGACGCTGGACCCGGTTTCGGAACGCCGCCGACGTCGGCACCGAGTTCGGGGGTGCCGTCGCGAACAGCAGTGCCGACCTCACCGGCCAACTCGGCCTGGTGGTGACGCCGAGCGGGGACTGGCGACTGGCCGCTCGACTGGCGCAGGGGTTCCGAGCACCGAACCTCTACGATCTCACCCGGACCGGTCCCGTCCCAGGCGGCATCTCGCTCCCCAATCCCGACGCGGGGCCCGAGCGGTCCGTCAGCGGAGAGGTGAGCGTGCGTTACGCCGGACGGCAGCTCGCCTTCGACGTGACGGCGTACACCACCCGCATCACGGACTTCATCGACCGCGTGCCGGGCACGTTCCGCGGTGATACGCTCTTCAGCGGCGAACGGGTCTTCCTCGGGGAGAACGTCGGTACCGCCCACATCCGGGGCATCGAGGCCGAAGTGGCACGGACGTTCGGGCCGCTGCGGCTGCGCGGGAGCCTCACCTTCACGCGCGGCGATCAGCGAGGGGCCGACGGCCTCGACGAGCCCATGTCCAAGATACCACCGCTCGGCGGCCACCTGAGCGTGCGCTGGTCCGCATCCCCGCGGCCGCTCTGGGTAGAGTATGTGCTCCGCTGGGCCGCGCCGCAGGAACGGCTCGGTCGGCGCGATCTCACCGACCCCCGCATTCCCGACGGCGGAACGCCGGGATACGCCGTGCAGGGGTTGCGCGCCTCGGCGACGGTCACATCGGGCGTTCAGCTGTCAGCAGGGTTCGAGAACGTCCTGGACGCGCTATACCGTACGCATGCCAGCGGGGTGGACGGGGCCGGACAACACGTCTGGGTGGGTGTGAGTTGGCAGGGTGGGCTGGAGTAGACGCGGGCCCGTTGCGCGCGTCAACGCCGCCGTCGCACAGGTACGGGCTCCAAGCGATGCCCCCAAGGGGAGTCGAACCCCTGTCCCCACCTTGAAAGAGTGGTGTCCTGACCGCTAGACGATGGGGGCGGAAACGCGCAGTTTCAAGAATAGCGGTAACGGGAGTCGAACCCGTGTTTCAGCCTTGAGAGGGCTGCGTCCTAACCCCTAGACGATACCGCCACGAGGCGCCGGGGGGCGCACGGAGGACAAATATCACTACCCCTCTAAGGGCACGCAACCCGATCGCGACACACGAGCGCGCGGTCGAGGCGCCGCGAAACCACCCATGCTCCTCGATCGTACGATCCACTAGACCGACCCACTTCCGGATGGCCCGACATGGACAACGCCCTCACAACTTCGGCCGACGTCTCGCCCAAGTCGCGCGGCGTGGCGCTCCTGCTCTGCAGTGTGCTCGGCGTCTTCGGGGCCCATCGCTTCTACACCGGCAAGCACGTAACCGGCGTGCTGATGGTCGGCACGCTCGGCGGCCTGGGGCTCTGGTGGCTCTACGACCTCATCCTGCTCGCAGCCGGATCGTTCCGCGACGATGCTGAACGGCGGGTCCTGCGCTGGTGGGAGCCGAACCCCCTCCAGGAGAACGGCTTCGCCGCCGGACCCAACATCGGGCGGCTCCTGGACGAGATCGACGCGCTCCGCTCGGAAATGGGCGATCTGGACGAGCGCGTGGATTTCATGGAACGGATTCTGGCCCAGGTACGAGAGCAGGCGGCCTTACCACCATCCGTCGGCACCTGACTTCTCAGCCCCGTCGCCGCTCCCTAACCACCACCCAACGGGCCCTCCCCCCCGAGACCGGTCACCCCCCTCCCGTTACCTTTCCAGCTCGAACACCGTCTCTCACGGGGAAGGGGCATGTGGAAGCCAGCGACGGGAGCGTCGTACGGGAGGTCCTCGCAGGCGACGCAGAGCGGTACCGCGTCCTCGTCGACCGGTACCGGGAGCGGTTCGGCCGCTATGCGGTAGCCCTCGTCGGCGATCCCGATCTGGCCGAGGACGCGGTGCAGGAGGCGTTCGTCAAGGCGTTTCACGGGCTCGCGACGTGCCGCGATCCCGACCGGTTCGGATCCTGGTTCTTCCGGATCCTGACCAACCAGTGCCACGACGCCCGCGCCCGTGTCCGGCCGATGGAAGACGTGGCCCGGCTCCCACTCCGCGCCCGTGATCGCACCGACGCCACGGTCGATCGCAAGGAGCTCGCCGACCTGATCGAACAGGGGCTGGCGGTGCTCACGCCGGAGCAGCGAGAAGCGTTCGTGCTGAAACACGTGGAGGGCCGCACCTACGAGCAGATCGCCGCACTGACCGGGGCCGGGATCGATGCGCTGAAGATGCGAGTCCATCGCGCTCGAGACACCTTGCGGGACGTGCTTGGAGAGAGACTGTGAACGACGATCGACGATTCACCGCGGAAGCACACACCTATTTGGACGGCGCGCAGACCGGCCCAGTGTCGGAGGCCGACCGGTCGGACGCCGACCGGCTGCGGAGCGCTGTCGAGGCCTACAGTGCCCGCATCGCAGCACCAGGGCGGTCCTTGACCGATGCTGTGATGGAACGGGTGGAGCGTCGCGGAAAGAGCAAGCAGCCGGTCTGGCGCTGGGTGTTCGAACCGCAGCCGATTCGCCTCCGCCCCATCTGGGCTCCGATGATGGCAGCCCTGCTGCTCGTGCTGTGGCTCGCCGTCGGGAACCGAGGCCCGGAGGGCACGCCGCCTCTCGTCATGGCGGGTGCCGATACGGTGTTCGTCCAGTTTCGGCTCGTCGCACCCGAGGCGTCTGCCGTGTCGCTGGTGGGGTCGTTCTCCGACTGGCAATCGGACCAGTATACCATGGGCCGCGAGGACGGCGGCGTCTGGTCGCTCACTCTTCCGCTCGCCATCGGCGAGCATCAATATCAGTTCGTGGTGGACGGGCAGCGGTGGGTTCCGGATCCCACCGCGCACGCGCAGGTCGACGACGGCTTTGGCGGAACGAACAGCGTCATCGTCGTCGGGCCGAGAGGAGTGGTCCGCTCATGAACACCATCAGACATCTCAGCCTCGCGACACTGCTTGTGACTCTGGCGACCCCCGGCTGGAGTCAGCAGGCTGACGTCCGAGGAACGCTCGAGGCGCGGGGCCTGCCGGCCCAGCTGGTCGCCGACGTGACGGCGGTAGCAGCCGAGGCCACAGCCCAGGGTCTCCCCACCGACCCACTGGTCGATAAGGCCATCGAGGGCTGGGCCAAGCAGGTGCCGGCACCCCGAATCCTGGTCGTGGTTCGGCAGTTCAGACTTCACCTCTTCGACGCTCGACAGGCGGTGGTGGGCGATGGCGGCGGCGAGCCACTGGGGATGGTCGTCTCAGCGGCGGCGGAGGCAATGGGTCGCGGCATCACGGCCGAGCAGGTGGGAACCGTCGTTCGCGCCGCGCACCGACCCGAGTCGTCCGCACCCGGGCTCCGCGTCGCGGCGGCCCTCACCGCACAGGGTCTCTCGAGTGATCAGGCGGTGGCAGTCGTGATCGAGGCGATGCAACGCGGCCAGACCGATGCCCAGCTATTGGATCTGCCGTCGGTGGCCCGCGCGATGCATGCCCGCGGACTGGGACCGGCCCAGATCGGCCAGCAGATGATGGGCGGCGGGGCCCAGGGGATCGGCCGCGGGTTGGGTGCCCGGCCACCGGATGTCCCGCCTGGCCTGGGACCGCCACCCGGCAAAGGCAAGCAAAACCCCTCCAAGCGTCCGTGAGCTTTGGCAGGTTCTGCGGCACGGTGATCGCCAGCTTGGCGGTCGCCGTGCCGCTTCCCGCACAAGACCTCTCCGTTTCCGCAGCCGCGGGCCATGCCCGTTACGCCGACTCGATCTCCGGAACCTCGGGTACGGTAGGGGTACGCCTGCGGCTCCGCTCTCCGACGCTGTGGGCTGCACTCGAGGCGCATCACGCCAGGTTCACCTCGGGTACGTGGGCTTCCCAGGCCGCGACGGGTATCCTGGCCGTCCGACCCCTGAGCCGCGCCACGGCGCTCGGCGTCCGGGCCGACGCCAGCGTCAACCACCTGGAAGGCGGACTGTGGAGTGGAGTGGCCAGTGGAGGGGCGCTCGCCGCCACCTCGTGGCAGCAGTGGATACTCAGCGTCGAGGCCACCGCAGGCATGGTGCGGCGGGTCGACGAGACCTCCGACCCGGTAATTGCGGGCGCCGCGCGCCTCAGCCGAGTGATGCCGAGATGGACTCTTGGGGCGGAGCTCGCCGGAACCTACAGCGATACGGCCCGATTCGCGGACGCCACCCTGCACGCCGGCTACCGAGACGGATTACTCACTGCCACTGCCCTGAGCGGGGTGCGCTGCGGGGATCTCGGCGGCCCTCCCTGGATCCAAGGGCGCATCGAGTGGCAGGTCATGCCAACGGCCGCGCTCGAGCTCGCCATCGGCACGTACCCTGAAGACCTCACGGGCTTCACCGAGGGACTCTTCTTCAGCGCCGGTATTCGGATCGGTACCGCCGCCTCAGCGCCAACGGCGTTGACGGACCGGAGCACCCGGGTCGATCCCCTGCCGGGGGGCTCCGTTCGCGTCTCGTTTGCGGTACCCGAGGCATCGAGCGTCGACATCGCCGGCGAGTGGAACCAATGGACACCGGTGCCGCTCACCCGGGTCGCCTCGCGCCGGTGGGAAGCCGTGCTGCGGCTCGTACCCGGCGCCTACCGCTTTTCGTTGATCGTCGACGGCGAGCGGTGGGTCGTGCCGGCAGACGTGCCCGAGTTGCCCGACGGTTTTGGCGGCTCGGTGGGACTGCTGGTCATTGGGTGAGCGGGAGGGGCAGCGTCAGCGTCCAAGCTCTTTCCACCGAAAACACGTCACCAGGTGATCGTTCACCATCCCGACGGCCTGCATGAACGCGTAGCAGATCGTCGTCCCCACGAACCGAAACCCGGCCGCTTTGAGGCCGGCGCTCATGCGGTCGGACGCCGCGGAGCGGGTTGGGATCTCGGAGAGCCGGCGCCGGCGGTTCTGGCGTGGGGCACCGTCCGCGTACTCCCACAGCAACGTGGCAAACGATCCCCGAGTGGCCATGATCTCGAGGTACGCCCGCGCATTGCCGATCGTGGCCTCGATCTTCTTTCGGTTGCGGATGATTCCGGGATCCTGCAGCAGTCGGTCGACGCGACGACCGGTCATGCGCGCCACCTTTGCGGGCTCGAACCCATCGAAGGCCCGGCGGAAGTTGTCGCGCTTGTTGAGGACGACGGCCCAGCTCAGCCCGGCCTGAAAGCTGTCGAGCACGAGGTGCTCGAACAGCAGGCGATCGTCGTGGACCGGTACGCCCCATTCGGTATCGTGATATGCGGTCATCACCGGACTCACGAGACACCATGGGCAGCGGGTGGGGTCTACGCTTCGAGCCACTCGGCCAGCGCCGTCAGGTCCGCTACGTCGTGCCGGGCGCGGGCCGCGCCCGTCGGTCGCTCTGCCTTCCGGTTCACCCACACCGCGCTGATCCCCAGAGACGTGGCCGGCACGATATCGTGGAAGTAGCTCTGCGCGACGTGCATCCACCACCGATCGCCCACGATCCGGCGGGCTTCCAGGAAGTGCGCGTGGGCGGGCTTGTAGGACCGGACGTCCTCAGCCGTAACCGTGAAGTCGAAAGGGACCGACAGCTGTCCGAGCGTGGCGCTCAACAGATCGGGATCGACGTTCGACAGAATGCCAAGGGTGAATCCCGCACCGACCAGTCGCTCGAGCGCCGGGTTGGTATCCGAGAACGGCGGCCAGGTGGCGAGACTTTCGGGAAGGAACGTGGCCTGCTGCGGCGTCACGCTCCAGCCAAGCTGCCGCGCGACCTCGACAGCCGTGAGAGCGAGGACCTCCCGGTAGGGTCGGAATGTCCGCTGCTGCACGAGGGGTTCCGCGCGGGCGTAGGCCTCCAGAACCCGTGTGCGGTCCAACTCGACGGCGTCCGCTCTGGCAGCACGGAGAAACGCGTTGGCGATGCCCGCCTCCCAGTCGACCAACGTGCCGTAGCAGTCGAACGTGAGGACGGAGGCTCGGGCCATCAATCGGCTTGCGTGCTCAGCAGTGTCAGGGCCCTTTCACCATCCACGGGCTGTGAGAAAAGAAAGCCTTGCCCGTGCTCGCACTCCAGCGTCCGCAGGCTGTCGAGTTGCTCGGAGGTCTCGACCCCTTCCGCGATCACGTGAATACCCAGGTCGCGGGCAAGCCGGATGATCGCCTGCACGATCGTGGCGCGCTCCCCGGGCTCACCGAGACTCTTGATGAAGGAGCGGTCGATCTTGAGAGTGTCAACCCGAAGCCGGTTGAGATACGAGAGTGAGGAGTATCCGGTTCCGAAATCGTCGATCTGAATCTGGACACCGAGCTTGTCCAGTCGCCGGACGACCTCCGTGCTGAAGTCGGGATCGTTCATCAGGACGGTCTCGGTCACCTCGAGCTTCAACCGGGACGGGGACATGCGAGTTTCCCGCAAAATGGCTTCGAGCTGCTCCACGAAGTCCACCTGTTGGAGCTGCTTCGAAGATAGGTTGACGCTGATAGAGAACGAGTCATCCAGGGGGTGACGCTCGAGCCAGCTGGTGAACTGCCGGCAGGCGGTGCGGAGCACCCAGAGACCCAGCGCAACAATGACGCCGGTTTCTTCCGCCACGGGCACGAACTCGGCCGGACTGACCGTCCCCCGCTCCGGATGGTCCCACCGCAGCAGTGCCTCGAACCCCATGATGCGGCGCGTCTCGAGTGAGACCACGGGCAGGTAGACCAGCCGGAACCGGTTTTCCTCCAAGGCGGTGCGTAGGTCGCTCTCGACCTGGAGAACGTACATCGCCCGCTCGTGCATCTTGGCGTCGAACACCTCGATGCGCCCCCGACCGCTGGACTTGGCCCGATACATCGCCGTGTCGGCATCCCGCAGCAGGTTCTCGGGTCTCGCATTCCCGGTGGTGCTGGTGGCGATCCCGATACTGGCCGTCGCGAAGACCCGGTGCCCGTTCAGGACGAAGGGGGCGCGGAGCTCCTCCTGGACCCGCTCCGCCACTCTCGTGGCGTCACCGATGTTCTCGATGCCATCGACCAGGATGCAGAACTCGTCACCCGCGAGCCGTGCCACGACGTCGCCGGGCCTGAGGCACCGCTCGAGCCGCTGGGCTACCCCCTTGAGCAGGCGATCGCCGGTGTCGTGACCCAGGCTGTCGTTCACGACCTTGAACCGGTCCAGATCCAGGAACAGGACCGCGAAGTGGTAGTCCCCTCGCCGCTGCACCCGGCGGGCTGAGCGCTCGAGCAGGTTGGTGAAGAAGCCTCGGTTCGGCAGGCTGGTTAGGGGATCGTAGAGCGCATCGCGAGCCAATGATTCCTCGATGCGTTTCCGTGCCGATATGTCGGTCAGGGAGCCGGCCATACGCAGGGGACGGCCCTCGTCGTTACGCACCACGAGACCCCGCACGAGTATCCAGCGATACGTGCCGTCTTTGTGACGCAGTCGGTGCTCACTCTCGAACTGTTCCATCGCCCCGTTCAGGTGGGCGTCGAGATCGCCCCGCACCCGCTCACTGTCTTCGGAATGGACTCGCCCAAGCCACGCCTCGATGTCCGACCCCACCTCGGCCTTGTCGTAGCCGAGCATGGACCACCAGCGGTCCGAGTAGTACACCAGCCCAGCCGGCACTTCCCAGTCCCACAGACCGTCGTTGGAGCCCCGCGCGGCCAACGCATAGCGTTCTTCGCTGGTCCTGAGGGCGGCCTCCGCTTCCTTCCGGCGGGTGATGTCCTCACATGTCGTGACGATCCCGAGGATCGTGCCATCGGCATCACGGACCACATCGGACATCAGCTGTACCGGAAACACGCTGCCGTTCTTGCGGACGTTCACCGATTCACGGCGCCAGCTGGTGACGGCCTGGAGTTGGGGTGCGGACATCGGCATGGCCGCGCTCTCGGCGGCGAAGGTCCGGACGTCTTTCCCGTGCAGCTCCTCGACCTTCCATCCGTGCATGTCGGCTTCGGCAGGATTGACGTAGGTGATCTTCCCTTCCACATCGGTAACGGTCACCCCGAGCTGGGTCGTCTCCACCGCCTTCTGGAGCCGACGCAGCTCCTGCTCGATCTGCTTCCGCTCGGTGATGTCCCGATAGATCCCGAAAACAGCGACGCGACCGCTCCCGACCTTGACCGGCGCACCGATGATCGCCACCTCGACGAGCCGGCCGTCCTTGCGCCGCCGGGCCGCCTCCATGGTGACGCGTTCGCCCCGCGAGATCCGTCGCGTAATGTCCAGCGCTTCCGCGTGCTGATCCGCCGGCGGGAGGAGATCGTCGATCGCTTTCCCCAGAATCTCTTTCGGCGCGTAGCCAAAGAGCTCAGTGAAAGGACCGTTCACCCGCAGGACGCTGCCGTCGTTGTCCACCAGGACGATCGCTTCCGGTGAGTTCTCGAACAGCTCGGTGAGATAGGCCCTTTCGATGCCGTACTGGACCTGCACCTGCCGATGGCGCCGCAGAATCCGCTGAAACAGGGCCACCGTGAGCAGGACCGCCAGCGTAATCCCGAGTGTCGGGAGCTCCTGCAGCCTGAACCCCGGTTCCGGGGTCCAGGTCTCCAATGTGCGAGCGATCGCCGCAAAATGCCCGGCCGAAACCGCCACCAGGAGGGCGGCGATGAACCGTGCGGTCCAGTCTCGCACGCGCGCCACGAGCACGACCGCCCAGAGGGCCGCTGCGAGGAGCGCGAGCAATGAGAGAGCGACGAGTGGAGACATGTGTTGTATCGGCTACCGAACCGACAAGTTGGAAGGCAAAGTCGGCGCCAGGGTCCGACTAAGATGGGCAGGGAGCGTGAGATCCGCAAAGTCCGATGCTCGCAGCCCCATTTCGCGTATGGACGGGTCCCCCCCCACGGTTAAGATTCTCGGGAGCCTCGCTCCCAAACCGACCTCGAATGGATCCAAGCAAGGAGTGCACTCATGGGGATCAGCCTCACCTCTCTCGGGCATGCCGGGTTCCTGCTGAGTGACGGCCCGCACACGGTCGCGATCGATCCGTTTCTCACCGGCAACCCCGTCGCGACCACCAAGCCCAACGACGTCAAGTGCCAGAGCATCGTGCTCACCCACGGACATGCCGATCACGTCGGCGATACGGTCGCCATCGCCAAGGCCAACAAGGCCACGGTGTATGCCGCGTTCGAGATCGCCGAGTTCCTCGGCAGCCAGGGCATCACCGCCGAGGCGGGCAACCCCGGCGGGAAGATCGTCGCCCCGTTCGGCTGGGTGGCCTTTACCCAGGCGTTCCACTCATCGTCGTACAATGGGCAGTACATGGGCATGCCGTGCGGCGTGATCGTGCATCTCGGGGGCGTCACGGTCTACCACCTGGGAGACACGGCCCTGTTCTCGGACCTGAAGCTCCTCGGCGAGATCTACCGACCGGACATCGCGCTCATTCCCGCGGGAGACCGCTTCACGATGGGTCCCGAACTGGCCACCCGTGCCGCCGAGTTCGTGAAGCCGAAGGTGGCCGTGCCGATCCACTACGGCACCTGGCCCCTCTTGGCGCAGGACGTGAGCGCGTTCAAGCCGAAGGGGATCGCGGTACGCACCATGAAACCCGGCGAGACGTGGCAGTATGCGTGACGGATTCAAACCGATGATCTGCCTCTCGTGAAGCGAGGAGACTGACCATGCGCTCGGCAACTATGCTCGCGGTTTCGGCTATGCTGGCCGTCGGCTGCGTCGATACGGCCCTGCGAACGGAGGTGGACGGCTACCTCGCCACCTACGAGCAGGAATTTCAGGGCTTGTACTACGAATGGAGCAAGGCGGAGTGGGAGTCGAATACGCGAATCATCGACGGCGACACGACCAATGCGGCGCGAACCAGAGCGGCTCGCGAAGCGTTCGTTCGATTCGTGGGGAGCGAGGAGAACATCGACGCGATCCGCAGCTATCTCGAGCAACGGACGAAGCTCCCCGACCTGCAGGTCCGTCGGCTCGAGAAGATGCTCTACGGGGCAGGTGAAGGACCGCAGACGATTCCCGAGATCGTCGAGGCGCGCATCGCTGCCGAGACCGAGCAGGTGGAGCAGCTCTACGGCTACGAGTTCACGCTCCGTGGTCGGCCGCTCACCCCGAACGACATCGACGGGCTGCTGCGCTCGTCCACGGATCTCCGCGAGCGTCGGGCGGTGTGGGAGGCGTCGAAGGCCGTCGGACCCACCCTCATGGATGGCATCCTCGCGCTCCGCGACCTGCGAAACCAGACCGTCCAGGCACTGGGATACGGCGACTTCTTCGAGTATCAGGTGTCGGACTACGGAATGTCCACGTCGGACATGCTGGGACTGACCGAGCGCCTGGTGCAGCAGCTGCGGCCCCTCTATCGAGAGCTACACACGTGGGCGCGATACGAGCTGGCTCGGCGGTATGGGGCTCCCGTACCCGACCTCATCCCGGCACACTGGCTACCCAATCGATGGGCCCAGGATTGGAGCGCGCTCGTGGACGTGGAAGGCTTCGACGTCGATGCGGCCCTGGCCGACAAGACGCCCGAATGGATCATGCAGCAGGGCGAAGCGTTCTACCGAAGCCTCGGCTTCGATGCACTCCCCGCGTCGTTCTGGGAACGTTCCTCGCTGTATCCGCTGCCCGCCAATGCCACGTTCAAGAAGAACACGCACGCCTCTGCGTGGCACTTGGACCTAGACCGGGATGTCCGATCGCTGATGAGCGTCGAGCCCAATGCCTCGTGGTACGAGACCGTGCACCACGAGCTCGGCCACGTCTACTACTTCATGAGCTATTCGCGTCCCGACGTGCCGTTGGTGTTGCGGGAAGGGGCCAACCGGGCCTACCACGAGGCGATCGGGAGCCAGATCGGGCTCGCCGCCTCACAGCGGCGGTTCCTTGCAAACCGTGGCCTCGTCTCGGCCGACGCCGAGATCGATCACATCGCCCAGCTGCTGAAGGAGGCCCTGAACCATGTGGTGTTCATCCCGTGGTCCGCCGGCGTGATGACTCGGTTCGAGCGCACGCTGTATCAGGACTCGCTGCCAGGGTCGGCGTTCAACGCGACGTGGTGGGATCTGGTGCGACGCTATCAGGGTGTGGCGCCCCCGACCCCGCGCGGGGATGAGTGGGCGGACGCACTCACCAAGACGCACATCAACGATGACGCGGCCCAGTATTACGATTACGCGCTCGCGGAGGCATTGCTGTTTCAGCTGCACGATCACGTGGCGCGCACGATCCTCGAGCAGGATCCGCACGACACGGACTACTACGGAAGCGTCGCGACCGGCGACTTCCTGCGCGCCATGATGGCACCGGGCACGAGCCGGCCGTGGCGGGACGTGTTGCAGGAGACCACGGGGCGCGAGTTGGATGCCCAGGCCATGGTGGACTACTTCCAGCCGCTGTATGACTGGCTCGTCGAACAGAACCAGGGGAGAACCCACACGCTCCCGTAGAGAGCGGACGACGGCGCGATCCATGGACGCGGCTCCCCCGATCGTCCACCATCCGGCCTATGAAGTCGACATCGGGCCCCACGTGTTCCCGACGGCGAAGTACCGTCTGGTGCGCGCGCGGCTCGTCGACGAGGGAACGCTCGATCCCGCAGCGATCGTCGAGCCCACCCCGATACACGACGACGACGTTCGGCTCGTGCACACGCCGACGTACGTCAAGAAGATCCGTGCCGGCCTGCTCTCGATACCGGAGCAACTGGTGCTCGAGGTGCCGTTCTCGCCGGCGCTTCGCGACGCCATGTGGCTCTGTGCCGGCGGCACCACGCTTACAGGACGACTCGCGCTGGAGGCCGGTATCGCCGTGCACCTGGGGGGCGGGTACCACCACGCCTTTCCGGATCACGGCGAGGGGTTCTGTCTGATCAACGACGTCGCGATCGCCATCCGGTGCCTGCAGCGCAACCACGCGGTGAAGCGCGCCATGGTCGTCGATTGCGACGTCCACCACGGGAACGGGACGGCCGCCATCTTCCGGAGCGATGCGACGGTGTTCACGTTCTCGATGCACCAGGAGCGCAACTACCCGGCCACAAAGCCCACCAGCGATCTCGATCTGGGACTGGACGACGGTGTGGAAGATGCGACCTACCTCGAACTCCTCGCGCACCACCTGCCGGAGATCCTCGCACGACACCACCCCGACATCGCATTCTACCTCGCCGGCGCGGACCCCTACCGCGAGGACCAACTCGGCGGACTCGGTCTGACCATGCAGGGGCTGGCGCGGCGGGACGACGTGGTGTTCGCCACACTGCGCGAGGCAGGCGTCGCCGTCGCCGTTACCCTGGCCGGCGGGTACGCGCGGCAGCAGGAGGACACGGTGGAGATCCACTGCAACACCGTCCGTGCCGCGGTGGCGGCACGGGGCGCCTGACCGAACACCGCTCCCAAAACGGGGGACGATCCGAATGAATCGTCCCCCGCGAGGTCGGCCGCCGTGCTTGGCGGGACGCTACGAGGCACCTCGTGACACCTGTTCCAGGTAGAGAATGATCTCCTGCACCTGGCTCTGCGGAGGGGACTGCCGCAGCATCTGCACCATGTGTTGCCGCATGCGGATCACGACCGCCGCCCAATCGTTGGCCGTATGCTGTCTCGGATCGGGCAGCTCGTGACACCGGCTGCAAGTCGAGGTGAACAGCTCCCGCCCGGGGCGGGCAGGCAACGCCGTGTTGCTCACCTCGAGCGCGTTGCCAAGGACGTAGTTTAGGATGAGCACCCGCTCACGCACGTCCGGCACGGGCACCCCATAGGTGGTGGACAGGCCCTCCGTGCGGAGCCACATGCGCCGCAACACTACTGGCCAGTCCGTCGCAGAGTGGGCTCCCGGGCTGGGCGCCCCATGGCAGGCGGTCGCACAGTACTTGGTGAGTATCGTTGCGCCTTCTGATTCGGGGTCGGGGAGATCGGCAGGAGCGGTTCCCGCCGGCAGCCCCACCATTGCCGACGCCAGCACCACATCGCTCACCCCGGGCTGGGGCGTGGTGTCCTCCGCCTGGTCTGACGGTGCCGGCTCGCTGCAGGCCGCGATCCCCCACACGACCGCCGCCGCGAAACCGATCCAGGCGAGCCCGTTTCGGCGCGTCCGTGACCTCACCATGGCATCCTCACACGCGAATAGCTGTACAACCGTCTAACGAACGATGCACCAAGAGAGTATGAAGATCGAATGAACGGACGCTTCACTCAAGTTGGGACCGGATCCGGCTCCAGCCGTTCGACCAGGATCTCCCGGGCAATGGCCGGATCGAGAGCCAACTCCGTTTCCCCAACGCGCAGCACGCAGGAGGGACGCTGCTGAATGGCCGTCACTTCGGCGCCCGGGACCACCCCGAATACGGCAAGGTTGTTGTGCCGCGACTCGCCGCCGGTCCCGAGGCAGATGACCCGTCCCCGCTCGCCGCCCCGGAGATCACGAACGCTCAGCACGTGTTCAGGAAGATCGCGGACCGGGCGGCGGTCCTTCCGAAACAGGCTCTCGAGCCACGAGACGGCCCGTGGTTGCTCGGCAAACTCATACTGGCAGTTCGGACACCGATTGAGGTGACAGAGCGCGCCGAGCGGGCACCCATGATGGCACAGGGTGTCCGCCTTCGCGAACTCGAACCCGCAGAACGGGCAACTCAGATACTCGTCAGCCATCGTCCCATGAAGTGTACCAGTCCACCCACGAAGAAGGCGAACGGGAAGATGAATCCTGCCATCCGCCACGCCACTTTCATCCCGTGCTCCTTGGCGATCATCAGGAAGTTGGCAAAGCACGGCATGAACAGCGTGATGGTGACCATCGCGACCAGGATCTGCAGCGGTCCCAGCACGGCTGCCGGTCCCGTGGCCGCATCCAGGATGTAGACGGCACCGAAGTCCCGTCGCATGAACCCGACGAGGAACGCGTTCGCCATCTCGCGCGGCAGCCCGAGCCAGCCCGTGACCAAGGGCTCCATCATTCGGCCGATCAGATCGAGGGCATGGACCTTGTCGAGGAAGAACAGCGCCGCCGTTCCGATCACGAACAGCGGAATGACCTCCCGCAGATACCAATTGAGGCGGGTGGCTGTCTTGATCAGCACGTTAGAGACATGGGGTCGGCGCATCGGGGGAATTTCGAGAATGAAGTCGCTGGGCGCGCCTCCGACCACCTTGGCCGTGAGCCACCCGACCAGGAAGATCACGCCCACCACGATCCCGAGCCACACCAGCGCACCCGTCGGGGTGAGCGTCGCCATCAGCGCCAGCAGCACGCCGAGCTGCGCCGAGCAGGGGATCGCGAGCGCCAAGAGCATTGTCGTCACGAGACGCTCCTTGCGCGTCTCGAGAATCCGGGTCGTCATCGTGGCCATGGTGTCGCACCCGAGACCCAGGACCATCGGGAGTACCGCCTTGCCGTTCAGTCCCATGATCCGGAACACGCGGTTCACCATGATGGCCATACGCGGGAAATACCCGGAATCCTCCAGCACCCCGAACACCAGAAAGAACGTCGTGACGATGGGCAGGACGATCGCCAAGGCGTAGCTCAGGGCCATCGTGATCACGCCGAACTCCCCCACGAGGAAGTCGTGTGCGAACTGGAGTGTCTCCTGCCAGCCCGTCAGGCCGATCCCACTCACCACCTGGTACGCCGGGCCGAGCGCGACTCGCTCCAGAGTCCCGAGCGTCACGTCGTGGACGGGGGTGACCGGGATCGCCACCGAGACCGAGAATGCCACCATCTCGTGCACGTGCGGGAATCGGAAGACGGCATCGACCAATCGGATGGCAAGGGGGTTGAGGTGCTGCTGGAAGACACCGACTTCCACGAGGTCCACCAAGGTCCCCGCGCCGAACAGCCCGACGAACCAGAACACGCCGACGAGGACGGCGGCCAGAAAGCCGATCCCCTGCACCGGGTGCATGGCCCAGAATCCCAGACGCACACGGAAGGACGGCCGATCGGGCCGGGCGATGGAATACGTTTCCGCCAGGATCTCATTCACCCGCTCGAGTCGCGTGCGGTTGCGCTCGTAATCCGAGCCGGCCAGCTGTCGGGCCAGCGACCCGACCGTGGCGGCGCGCGCCGAATCGAGCGAGGCAATCAACGCATCGGTTCCGCGGTTTTGGGGAGCGACCGTGGTCACCACGGGGATCCCCAGCACGGTGCTCAGCCGTTCGATGTCGATCCGTCCACCGCGCTCCTCGAGCTCGTCGAACATGTTCAGGACCAGGATCATCGGACGCCCGAGCTCGGCGAGCTGAAGCGTCAGGAGCAGCGCTCGGCGGAGGTTCTTGGCATCGGCCACCTGGACGATCGTCGCGTCGGCATGCTCGTCGAGCACACGGCGGGTGACCTGCGCATCGTCACTCCGCTGAGAGAGGTCGTTGATCCCGGGGGTGTCGATGATCTCCAGGCGTCGACCGTCGAAGTTCGCTGGCGCCCGCACGATCTCCACCGTGGTGCCCGGGATATTGGAGACGGTGACATAACGGGACGTCAGGTTCTTGAAGAGCAGACTCTTCCCGACGTTGGGGTTGCCGACCAGGATGGTGGCAGGAACCGGGGAGCGGGAAGCCGTCATGCCGCCAGATCCGGCGACCGGGGTGGCCCGACTCACGGCCGAGGCTCCAGTCGGGGCAGACACCGTTCAGTCATACGTGAATGAGTAGTCGATCCATCGGATTTCCGCGACGGTGTGTCACACGTCAGGTGGGCTCGCCCTCGGAGGTGTCCGGCCACCGGTGGCGTGACGGACGAACCGCCACGCCCCTGCTAGGCAGGCACTGCTAGTTCGTCGCCGGCGGCGGGGCCTTTCGCGGCATCATCTCCTCACGCATCGCCAACTGATACACGGTGGCGGCAACCACTACCGCGGCCTGCTGGAGGTCTTCGAGCATGAGGTTGTCGTACGTGTCGACGTAGGTATGGTGCGTGCGAATCCCGTACTCGATCGGGTCCTGGATGAAGTTGAAGCCGGGGATGCCTGCCCGATCGAAGGAGAGGTGATCCGTTCCCCCGGTGTTCCCGTGGCGCACGGCCACCACGCCGAGATCTCGGAAGGGCCACAGGATCTGTTCGAACACCGGGATGGCCTTCTCGTTCATCTGGTCCCAGACACCACGGATCTTGCCCGTGCCGTTGTCGACGTTGACGTACGCCGAGATCTGGCCGTGCAACTCGGGGTGCTGCTCCACCCAGTTGCGGGACCCGAGCAGGCCCTGTTCCTCGCCGCTCCACAACGCGATGCGGATCGTGCGGCGGGGCCGGAGATCGAGGGCCTCGAGAATCCGCATCGCCTCCATCATCACCACCGATCCTGCCGCGTTGTCCGTCGCACCGCCACCGTAGTGCCACGAGTCGAGGTGCGCACCGAGCATCACGTATTCGTCAGCTTTGTCGGTACCGGGGAGCTCCGCTAGCGTGTTGTAGGCCTTGAGGTCCTCGCTGAAGAAACGGTTCTGCACGTTGATCTCGATCCGCACCGGGATACCAGCCTCCACGTTGCGGTAGATCTGGTTGTACTGCTCGCGAATGACCACCAACTCGGGAGTCGGATCCGGGGCCTTGGCATCTCTGCCCGCACCGTTGCCGCCCCCACGGATCACGCCGAAGTTGCGCGACGACGGCGTGAGGATCACTGCCGCTCGCTCCTGGCTGAGCAGCTCGCTCATCGCCTGCCGCACCTCGCGCGTCCGCTGAAAGCGGGCCCGCACCTCCTGCATGCGCTCCGCCTGTTCCGCGGCCTGCCGCGCACGTGCCCCCGGGTCTACGGGCGCCGACGGCGTCAGCAGCTCGTCGAGCGGGGTGCGGCGGGCCTCGGGTTCCCACTCCGGATCGACGTCCGGCGCCTCCTGCAGGAGCACGATCTTCCCGCGGAGCTTTCCACGGTACTGCGTCAGGTCCTCCGCGCTCTCGGCCTTCACCACGACGGCTTCTGCCGTTACGGTGCCATTGGTGCTCCCGGTCCATCCCACGGGCTGGGCATGGAGCGGCTGCACGAAGGGGCTCAGGATTCGCCCACTGTACGACACCCGTTCCCAGCCGCGACCGAACTCGCCCCACGGCTCGACTGTCACGCCGGCCAGCCCCCACTCCCGGAACATCTGCGCAGTCCACTCATTGGCCTGCTTCATCTGGGGCGAGCCGGTGAGCCGCGGCCCGATCACTTCCGTGAGGTGCCGTGCGAGCGCCGGAAGCTGGGAACGCTCCAACCCCTCCTCCCGAATCCGCTGGACGACCGCCAGGTCGACCGACTCCTGTGCGACCTGTGCCGGCAGCGCGGTCGGCACGACAGTGACCGCTGCAATGGCGGCAACCCGAAAGACAAGCTTCATGATTCTCTCCTGTGGGGACGAGAGGCACGGTCCGTGGCCACCGGGATTCTACCCGCGAGGCGGACCGGTCGCAAACGGCCACACCCCGCGTCCTGGCGTCCCGGCCGGGGACGGGACATACTCCTCCCCGGAAGGCTATCGATGCCGAAGGAGTCTGGACTATGCACGCGCTGCGCCGTCTCGCCCTCACCTCGTTACTGGCTTCGCTGCCAACCCTGCTGGTCGCCGCTCCCGCGGGAGCCCAGGAATCGGACGCCGCCCGCCTCGTCACCGCGCTCCTGGGTGAAACGCCCGTCGTGCGCGATGCGCAGTGGCTCACCGACCGGATCGGGGGGCGGGTGACCGGATCGCAGGCGAACCTCGATGGCGTGGCCTGGGCCCTCGAGGCCTTCGAGAGTGCCGGCGTGCCGGCCCGCCGCGAAGCCTTCACGATGCCTGCCCGGTGGCTGGAGCAGTCGGCCCGGGCGCTGGTGCGCGGCGACGTGGAGTTCGCGGCACGGGTCGCCGCCATGCCGTTCTCGATCGGCACCCCGGCAGGGGGGATCACGGCTCGGCTAGTCGACGGCGGCCGGGGCAGCGCCGCCGATTTCGAGCGGCTCGGCGCGGCCGTACGCGGCGCATTTGTGCTGGTGGAGACCGATGAGCTTGTCGATGTCGCAGGCCTATTCCGGGAATATGTCGAGGCAACGGCGATCGAGGCGCGCGCGTTCGAGCGCGGCGTGGCGGGGATCATCTACATGGGATCGCGCCCCAACAACCTCCTGTATCGTCACAACGCATCCCGCGGTTCAGCCAACCGCCACCCACTGGTCGTCATGGAGCGCGACGCCGCAACCCGTGCCATGCGGCTCCTGCGCGCCGGGGCCAAGCTGTCGGTGACCCTGCATCTCACCATCGAGGGTGGGGGACCGTACGAGAGCTACAACGTGATCGGCGAAATCAAGGGCACCGCGCAGCCCGAGGAGATCGTGATCATCGGTGCGCACCTCGATTCGTGGGACATCGGGACGGGCGCGCTCGACAACGGGGGCAACGTGGCCATGCTCATTGACATCGCCCGCCAGATACACCGGCTTGGCCTTCGGCCTCGGCGCACCATTCGCTTCGCACTGTGGAACGGTGAGGAGCAGGGCCTGGTGGGTTCATGGAAGTACGTCGAGCAGCATCGATCCGAGCTCGACCGTGTCGTCATGGCAAGTTCGTACGACATCGGCACCGGACGGATCGCGGGGTTCTTCACCGGAGGTCGACCGGAGATCGTCACCGCCGTCGACGAGGCGCTCGCGCCGATCGCGGGCCTAGGACCGTTCCAGCAAATCGACGTCCCGATCGTGGGGACAGACAATTTCGACTTCATGATGGAGGGGATCGCGAACCTGGTCGCCAACCAGGAGTCGGCGAACTACGGCCCGAATTATCACGCGCGATCCGACACGTTCGACAGAATCGACGTCCGGCAGCTCAAGCTGAACGCCGCGATCGCGGCCGCGGTGACCTGGGGCTCTGCAAACATGGACGTGACGTGGCAGCGCCAGAGCCGGGACGAAGTCGAGCGCCTGGTGGCAGCGACCGACCTGGAGGCACAAATGCGCTCGTTGGGCGTCTGGGAGGATTGGGCGGCAGGACGGCGCGGCCGTCAGCCCTAAGCCGACCGGAACACGAGCGCGGCGTTCACGCCACCGAAGCCGAAGGAGTTCGACACGGCGCATGCCGGCGACGCTACACGCCCACCGTCGGCGAGGTAGTCGAGATCGCAGGCCGGATCCGGTTCCGTCAGGTTCACCGTGGGAGGGAGCCAGCCCCGGCGCATCCCCAGAGCGCAAATCGCGGCCTCGATCGCGCCACTCGCGCCCAACGGATGGCCGTAGTAGCCCTTGGTGCCGCTCACCGTGAGCCGGCGGGCGTGATCGCCGAAGACGTCTTTGATGGCGAGGGTCTCCGTCGAGTCGTTGAGTGGGGTCGACGAGCCGTGGGCGTTCACGTACTCGACCTCGTGCGGAGCGACAGCCGCATCGGCAAGCGCAAGCTGCACGGCGCGCGCAGCTTCGCGCCCCCCTGGCTTGGGCGCCGACATGTGATAGGCGTCGTTGGTCAACGCGTACCCACACACCTCGGCATAGATCGGGGCGCCCCGGCTCTCGGCCCGGTCGCGGCGCTCCAGCACGAGCACCGCCGCCGCCTCGCCCATCACGAACCCGTCACGGCCTTTGTCGAAGGGTCGTGACGCCCGAACGGGGTCGTCGTTGCGCGTCGACATGGCGCGGATCAGGGTGAACGAGCCGAAGGCGAGGGGCGAGAGCGGCGCTTCCGCCCCACCCGCGAGCATGACATCGGCGCGCCCGGACCGAATCGCATGGAACGCGTCGCCGATGGCGATCGCTCCGGACGCGCATGACATGGCGTTCGTCGAGTTCGGGCCGGTGACGCCGAACTGAATCGCGATGTTACAGGATACGGCGCCGCCGAAGACTGACGTGGCGAGCGTCGGCTCGACGTGCCTTAGACCGTGCTGCATATACGTGGCGGCCTGCGCCTCCGCCTGGGCCACGCCGCCAAGCGCGGAACCCATCATGACCCCCACCCGGTCACGGTTCTCGCGCTCGATCGCTATCTCGGCATCCTGCATCGCCAACAGCGATGCCACGACGCCCAACTGGGAAAAGCGGTCGAGTCGGCGCGCGGCTTTGGCCGGCAGGTGGTCCGACGCCGCGAAATCATCGATCTCGGCAGCGATTCTCGATCGGAACGGGGTGGGGTCGAACCGGGTGATGACGCGGACGGCGGAGCGCTGGGCCTTCAGCCCGGCCCAGAGCCCCTGGACACCGGTGCCAATGGGCGTGACGCACCCGATGCCCGTGATCACGACGTCAGGCATCCGACTCCGCCTGTCGCCGGATGCCGGCGAGTGTCCGCGACGCAATACCATGGATGAACACCGGTCCGATCACCCAATTGGCCGCGATGCCGCCGATCAGCGGCCAGCGCGGGCCGGACCACTCGTGCACAATCGTCACCTCGACGTGCTCGCCGGCCGGCACCAGCTTCCACACCACATCCATGGCGGTCGTGATCCCCCGTACATGGTGATAGCGCACCTCGTGACGATCGGGGAGAACCTCCATCTCGGACACCCACCATGTGGGATACTTGAGCAACCCGAACGGGCGCCACGCAGCCATCTCGACCGTACCGCCCTTGGTCCCACGCTCGACCATGGTGACCCACCGATAGTGCGGCAGGAACTCCGGCCACCGCTCGACCTCTGCCGCCAGCCGAAAGACCCGATCGATGGGGGCCGCGATCAGCGTTCTATCGAGCGTGTGCAGCGTTCCTCCAATGCGCAACGAGGCGAAACCCGGGGCGACGCCGTACCTCGGCCGAGATACCCGCCTCCTCGGTGAGTGACACGAGCTCCGGCACGGTGAAACCGCGTCGAACCGACAACACACCGTCCCGTCGGCTCACGCGGTGGAATCCGAGCATCACCGCTGCGATCCAGATACCCCAGGCAGCCACAAAGGTGCGCCGGATGTCGGCCACCACGACACCCAACCTGGCAACCCGGTCGAGTTCCCGAACGAGGTCCCGACCGGCCTCACGGCTGAAATGATGCAGCAGCTGACTCGCGATCACGATGTCGACCGACTTGTCGGCGATCGGGAGCGTGAGTGCATCGGCGGCGATCGAAGGGAGTCCGCGCGCATGGCTCAGAGTCGTGGCAGTGCGGTGCCAGTCGAGTGCCAGCGGGTCGACGAGCACGCCTTCTCGCTCCAAGCGATGCTGGAGATGGACCAGCACGTCGCCGAGTCCCGCTCCCACGTCGAGCACGCGGAGCTTGGGAGGGAGCGGTTGCCCATCGAGCAGGCGGTCCACTCCCCAGGCCACCGCACTCTGCCCGCCGAACAGGAGATTCGCCGTGGCAATGTCGGCCAGCGTGGCCCGAGCCGTTTCCTGATCCAGCTCCGGCGTGTCCAGCGCCTCGACGCCGATCGTCGACACCTCGCTGCGGCGGCGCATTCGATCGCCGCTCACCAGACGAGCCGAAGCATGAACGAGGGCCGGAGGACTTCGCGCGGCGGCACGAAATCACCCGTGACCCCCACCAGTAGGTCTGCAAGCCCCGGTCGCCTCGCCAGCCGACCCGCGACGTGTTCGAGCGCCAGCGGGTGACCCACCGTCCAGGCAATGATCCGTTCGACGGTCCACTTGCGGCCGAACTCGTTCCGTCGCCGCATATCGTACGACGCTAACGCATCGGCGGAGAGGCGGTCATCGGCCAGACCGGCCAGCGCCGTCTCCCCAACCAACTCGGCCCCACGGAGCGCCGCGTAGACCCCTTCGCCGGTGAACGGGTCGTAGAAATCCGCAGCGTCGCCCACAAGCATCACACGATCGGCCGTCGCGCGCACGGTGTGGCGGGCAAACGGACCTGCCGCCAACACGGGACCATGAAAGGTCGCCCCACGGAGTCGCTGGGCCACCGACGGGAACTTGGGGATCAGTGCGTGCAGCCAGCGCTCTGCCGGGGCCGGTGCACCGACGCGTGAGAGGTCGACCACCACAGCGACGTTCGTCACGCCGAGCCCCACGGGCGCGAGACCAACATACCCGAGGCGGCCTACGTGCATCTCTCCAACATCGCCCATGCCGTCGACTCCCGTGGCGTGCGTCACCAACGCCAGGCGTCGCAAGCGTCCGGTGCGCGAGAGCCGGAGCTGGCGTGCGACCCGCGAGTTGAGGCCGTCGGCGCCCACGACGAGCCGCGCCGCAAGCCGCGCTGGACGGCCGCCGGCGCGGAGCCGAAGCTCCCGCACGCCGTCGCCCTCGGGCGTCACGGACTCCACCAGTACCCGCTCCCTCAGCTCGGCGCCCTCGGCAACGGCGGCGTGGGCGAGACGGGTGTCCAGCACGGTGCGACGAATACCGAGCCCCACGTCGCTGTAGCCACGAAATCCGTGCGAGCCGCGGAACCGGCCGGTGAACGCCGTCCCACGATGGCTCACGACCGTCATGCCCGAGAGCAGTGCCGCCTCGGCGCGGAGCGAGCCGAGCACCCCGAGCCGGTCGAGAATCCGCAACGCCTCCGGGCTCACGTATTCGGCGCAGGCCTTGTCACGGGGGAACCCGGCTCGGTCGAGCAGCACCACGCGGAGCCCGCGTTCGGCCAGTAGCGCCGCGGTGGCACTCCCGGCCGGTCCCGCACCGACCACAGCGACATCGTATATGGCGCGGCTCACCCGCACGCTCCGCGACGGCCCGTGCCACCACGGTTCCCTTTCGAGACCGATCCGACCAGAATGATGAACATCATGATGAGCCGGATGAGTATCCCGCCGTCGACACGCGTGTCAACAGAGGACGTGTGACGCCCGTCGCCCGCCAGGACGAGCCGGAGGCGCGACTCCGTACGCTCGACCTCGACGAGCACCTTCGGGATCCTCATCGCAAACAGCGATTCGTCACCACCATGTTCGAGGTGATAGCAGAGCGGTACGATCGATTCACCCTGCTCTTTTCCTACGGAATGGACCGCTACTGGAAACGAGAGCTGCTGGAGGAGCTACGGGCGGTAGCCGCGGCGCCCCCCGTGGTGCTGGATCTCGCGTGCGGCACCGGCGACCTGGCACTGGGCACCCGTACCCAGTTTCCCAGCGCTCGCGTGATCGGGTTCGACGTTGCGCGCCGGATGCTGTCGCGAGCCAAGCACCGCGCAAGAGCCACCCACACGGGTGCCCGCTTCGCCGCGGCGGACATGACCTGCCTGCCCGTGCGGGACCGCACGGCGCACGCCGTCCTGGCCGGATACGCGATCCGCAACGCCCCCAACCCGACCTTCGCGCTTCGAGAGATCGCGCGCGTGCTGCGGCAGGGGGGGCTGCTCCTCACCCTGGACTTCTATCGGCCGCGCAACGCCCTCTGGCGCAGGCTCTTCGTGGGGTATCTACGGCTTGCCGGTAACGTGACGGGATGGCTGTGGCACCGGCAGCCGGTCGCCTACGGCTACATCGCGGCCTCGATCGAACACCACGTGTCCTGGCAGGATCTATCGGATCTCCTCGCCACCCACGGATTCCGGGTGCGGCGCGTCAGTCGCAAGCTTCTGGGTGGTATCGCCATTCACGTCGCCTCGCTCGACGAAGCGACGGTCGCCGCAACGGCGGACTAAAACCGCCGCGGCATGTCGGCGAGCACCCGGAACGTATCTCGCGCGATGAGCAGTTCCTCGTTGGTGGGGATCACGTACGCTTTGAGCGGCGACCCGTCGGCGGATATCTCACCCTCCCGTCCGACCCCCAGGTCGCGGTTCCGCCCGGCGTCGAGCTGCAACCCCAGTGGCTCGAGGCCGGCGCATATCCGTTCGCGGATCATCCACGAATTCTCACCAATGCCCCCGCTGAACACGACGGCCTGCGCACCGCTCATCTCAGCCAGGTAGGCGCCGATGTAGTGGCGCACTCGTCGACAGAAGATGGCAATGGCAAGCCTGGCCCGCCGGTCCTGGTTCTCCGCCTCTTCGTCCAACAGCTCGCGCATGTCGCCGGTGAGTCCCGAGAGGCCAAGCAACCCCGACTGCTTGTTCAGCAGCGTATCGATCTCGGAGATGCTCATGCCCTCCTTGATGGCGAGATACTCGATCAGCGACGGATCGATGTTCCCCGATCGGGTTCCCATGACCAGTCCCTCGAGCGGGGTGAATCCCATCGAGGTGGTGAACGACTTGCCTCCTTTGATGCCGCAGGCCGAGCAGCCGTTGCCAAGGTGCAGCGTGATGATGTCGACCTGAGCCGGCTCCAAGCCGTGCACGGTCCGGTAGCGGTACGCGATGTAGCGGTGCGACGTACCGTGGAAGCCGTACCGCCGAATCTTGTGACGTCGGTACAACTGATACGGGATCGCGTACAGGTACGACTCCTCGGGCATCGACGCGTGGAACGCCGTGTCGAACACCGCCACTTGGGGAACGCCCTCACCGAGCAGTTCCTGCGCCGAACGGATTCCCTTGAGATTGGCCGGATTGTGCAGCGGGGCGAGCTCGATGCAGTCCTCGATCCCCTCGAGCACGTCGGCATCGATACGAACGGATTTCTGGAATCGTTCCGCGCCGTGCACGACACGGTGTCCCACGGCGTGGATGTCGGACAGCGACGTGATGTGATCGATGTTCGAGGAGCGGGAGACCACCCAGCGCACGATCCGATCGATGGCCGCACGGTGGTCGCGGAGTGGCTCGGCATGCCGCTCCTTGGGATGCCCATCCGATTGAAACGTTATCAGCGCCTGGCCGCCAATGCGCTCCACAATGCCGCTCGCCAGCCGGCGGTCGGCGTCTTGCCTGATCAGCTCCGCATCAGTCTCGATGATCTGGAACTTGACCGTCGAGGATCCGCAGTTCAGCACGAGGACATTCATGTCTATCTCACCCCGACCAACTCCGCGTTCACTGCGTGCTCGAGATACTGCTGCACGTGCTCGGGCGTCACCGTGCCGTAGTAGTGCGCCCCGGCTTCTCGCGCCTCGGCCGCTACGTAGCGATAGATGTCGAGTCCCGTGCGGAGGCCGTCGATGCTGTTCATGATCTCGAACCCCATCAGCCCGTGGAGGCCGGGCACGAAACGCATGCGTCCTCGCCCGCTCAAAAACTCCGCGGGGCCCGCGGCCATCGACGGGACCATCGCCTGCAGTGCGCGCTCCGTCTCGGACAGCACGCCACGCGGCACCCGGCTCCGGCCGGTGGTCTGACGATAGGCCAGATCCAACTCGCGCATCATCTGCGCGCTGCGGCGGTCCAGCTCGCGCAGGAACCCGTCGGCCGTTGCCGCGGCATTCGGAGCGATCTCTCGGAGCGAGCCGACGGCCAGCCGCTCCCGCTCCACGGCGTACCACACCTGATCGGCGGCGCGGTGATACGCGGCGTCCTTGTCGTCCGCCGTCGCGATCCACGAGAGGGCAATTCGGAGGTTCGCACCCATCCGCTCGAGGCCCCGGCCCAGTGTTGCGGCGGCGAGCGCAGGAACCTCCCCCTGGCCCGCGGCAGCCATGGTGTAGGCGATCAACGCCACACCCGCGGCGCTCCGGCCGAGCTGGGTCCGGTCGATGTTCCACAGGTCATCGTCGCTCGAGTGGATGAACCGGTCGGGCATGTTGGTGAAGCTCACGCCCGGCACACCGATCGGTGCCTCCAGGAACGTCATATGGTCACTGGAGGTGTGGAAGAAGATCATTGCGGCGTTGTAGCGATGCATGCTGCCGAGATGAGCCAGGTGCGGCTTGGGGTACAGGGCGCTTCCCGCCTGCGCTTGGGCCAATTCGTAGGTGTTGCTCGCCACCATGTAGTCGACGACCGACTCGACCACATCGTTGAAGAAATGGAATCGCGCCGCCGGGAGTCGCGTGATGTTCTGCTTCCGCATGATGTCCTGTGACTGGTCAGCCCCCACCATGTCCTGGTTCACGTTCACCCACATGGCGTGATGGGCGTCAGGGTGGTCGGCGAAATACTGTCGCTGACTGGAGATCTCGGTGACCCACCAGAACCGGATGTTTCGGCGCGGCTGCGGGATACGGCCCTCCATGATTAGGCGATTGAGGGCACGAGCCACTTCCAGCGTGCTGGCGGAGCCGCTGGCATCGTCGTTGGCGGAGAAGCCCTCCTCCTGGAGATGACCGGTCAGCACGATGTCCTGGCCGAGTCCCGGCTCGGTGCCGCGGATGAAGCCTTCGACCATCACCTGCCACGGCTCGCCACCCTGCTCGGAGTCGAACGCCGCGTCGACGACCGCGTGCACCATCACGGGTTCCTGGCTCTGGGCCAGCCGATTGTGCAGCGCCACCCCCTGACGGGTCGACAGGTTGAACGCGAACGTCGGCTCGCAATCGCCCGCGGCGCCGCTCGGGAGGGTGAGCCAGCGTAGCTGATCGGGACGGGACAGGCCGGCCCCGCTCGTGCCGGCGTCTCCGGAAAACGGACTCGGGTACCACACGACCCCGGCAGCGCCACGCCCGCAGACCGCTTCTCGCATCGCCACCATGGCAGACCCGTGCGTCAACACGATCGCCCCGGCAAGTTCTTTCCCCTCGAAGTCTTCCGCACGCCCCTCCCCGATGTCGACCAACGGTCCGGTTACGTCGGCGCTGCGGCTGTAGTCGGCAAGGTGGAGCACCGACTGCAGGGTGCTCGCGATTCGCTCAGGGCTGGGCCCGACGGCCCACAGATCCGCGAACCGCGCATTCCACGGACGCGTCGTGGAGCGCTGCTTGATGAGCTGCACGTCACTCAACCCGTAGGCGCGGGCCTTCTCCGCCACATATTCGGCCACGCTCCACAGCCCATCCGCCCCACCACGCGGCCGATGGAACTGCGTCATGTACCGGATGTGCTCGTAGGCGGCGTCGCCCGACACTTCCTGCGTGATGAGCTGGGTACGGTCGGCGGGGAGAATGGGCAGCTCCTGAGCGGGAGCGGCGGGCACGACACAGACGAGTCCCACCGCCATGGCGAGCAGACGAAACAACCGATCCATGACACCTCCTGGAAGGGAGCAGGAAAGACGACGGGCGCGGGTGGCTGCCGCGTCAGAGACCAAAGCTAGCGGATTGGGGGGACTCGGGGGACAGGGCCTCCACGCAGGCCACGCAGAGGTCCGAAGCCTCCCGCGACTTCGGACCCCTGGGACAACCGGACCTTACGGATCGCAGCGCACGGTGAGACTACTGTGACTGCCTCCGCCCGGGGCCACGTTGAGCGTGGAGCGCAACGAGCCACGGAAGGGGCCTTTCCGCGGCATCTCAGCGCGGAGCACGAACTGCGATGCCAAGGTTACGCGATCAGTGAGGATGCCTTTGACATGCTCGTTGACGTGGGCCCGATACGGCGCGCCAGAGGGCACCAAGCCTCCGGTCGAGAGATCAACGGTGAGCGGCTGGAGAGTCAGCATACCGACGGCGTGGAACTGACTGTGGTAGGCACCCGAGGGGGTCACCACGACGTGCTGCCGCAGTGTCACCGGTCCGTTCACGTCGAGGAAATCGTAGGGGCCCGACGCGCAAAACGGCTTCGGGATCACCTGATTGAACTGGATCTCCACCCGTTGTCGGGCGATCTCGGGCATCCCGTCGACCGCCGCTGCCAGATGCACGACCGTCGCCGCGCCGTCGGTGCCGATGCCGACGTCGCCGGGCACCGGCCAGTCCGGCACCCCGCCCGACGCCAGGATGAGGAACTTCAACTCGTCCGGCAGGCTGTTGTAGATCATCGCGGGAATCGAGCGGTACGGGACCGGATTGATGGGGCCGCTCGACCCCACCGGCCCCCCGATCGCAGCACGGATGAAATCCGCCACAACGAGGCCTTCGGCGAATTCCCAGCTCACGACCTGGTGGTCGGTCGTGCCCGGGATGAGCACCTCGAAGTGGGCTCCGCCGAGCGTGACGTCACCGATGTTGAAGAACCGAAGGTGGACGCGCAACGGATCGAAATCGCCGCACTCGAGCTGGATGGCCGATCCGACCCAGCCACTCGTGGCACCGTAGGCGGTCTGTGCGTCCCCCATGGCGTCCTTCCACGTGCAGTCAATACCGGCGAACGGCCCGAGCTGGGGATGTCCGGCAAACACGCTCCGATCGCCATCCAGCATCAGCAGCGCCGCGCGCAGATCGCGAGGATCGCTCCAGCCTGTGAACGCCAGGTTGATCGGATCGACCGTCGTGCCGGCGAAATCGGAACCGGTAAAGGGCCACACCGATTCGCCGGCGACGGTCACGAGGGGTGATGGGGGTGGGAAATCCGCCGGCTGGGCCTGCAGGGTCGGGTCGCCTGACGGAGCGGCAGCGTCGTTGCAGGCGGCCAGTATGCCGACCAGCAACAACGCGCCGATGGATGTGGCAGTACGCACGAGCATGGGGCACCTCCGGGACTCGAGGGAGTGAATCGGGAGTTGGCTGATGCCCAGGCTGAGCTGCCAGCGTCAAGCCACCGTCAAGCGGTACCCGGACGATCGGATGGCCTATAAGTCCCCTTTGGATTTGGACTTGCGCGCCACGCAGTGAGGACCGAGCTCGTCTTCGCGTTTAGGGAAGTCGCGCGCGGGCGGCACTCGCCTTCACGCGAGGCCAGATCGCGCCGGTGAGCTGCTCCACGCGCTCCTGCGCCTCTGGATCCCGCCGCAGGCGGTCGAACAGCGCCGACTGGAGCACGCGATGGTCGACGCCGATGGGCGAGAGCCGATAGGCCTCCTCGAGCCACTCCAACGCCAGTGCGAGGTCGCCGGTCCATGCGTAGTAGCAGGCCAGGTCTTCCACTCGTACGACGTCGGTGTAGACCGAATCGACGCGTCCCGCACGCACAAAGCGCGTCAGGGAATCGACAATGGCCTGCGCCTCCCCGCGACGTCCCACCGACCAGAGACAGGCCGCTCGCACGCCCTCGTGCGGACCGAGTTCGAGCGTCACGCACTCCTGTGCTCGGCCATTCAGCAGCAGGGCCCGTCCTTCGAGGGCGCGAGACGTGGTGAGCTCGGGCTCGAGCTCCGTCGCGCGGCGCGCTTCCGCTATGACCACGTCGTACTGCCCGAGCGGGAACGCGGCATAGGCAAGACTGAGCCGTCGCGCCGGTGAGAGCGGATCGAGGTCGATGGCGCGGCGGCTCACCAGCAACGCCTCGTCTTCCTTCCCCTGTTCCAGCAGCACGGCACCAGACCACCCCACGGATTGCGCCGAGTTCGGCTCCAGATCGAGCGCGCGCCGGAAGTCCCGCGCCGCCTCGCGCGTCGCGCCGAACGCCCGACTGGTCACGTACCCCCGCGCGGCATAGCCCGGCGCGTAGGTGGGATCGAGGCGGACCGCCCGATCGGCGGCGGCCAGCGCTCGACCGGCGATGTCGTAGCCGTCGAGACCGATGGCGTACCGATAGAACAGCGCCAGCACGTAGGCGCTGGACAGTCCCTCGAACGCCGGCGCCGAGGTCGAATCCAGGCGGATCGCATTCTGGAAGTGTGCGATGGAGCGCCGAATCCCAGACGGCGTCCGTCGCCCCAACCAGTGCTTCCCGAGGAGGTACTGTTCCTGCGCCGGTCCGGTGCGGATCGCGAGCTGCGGCCGCGCGCCGAGTCCGACACTGCTGGTGATGAGATCCACCATGCCGGAGCCCAACTCACCCAGCAATTCCGCTTCGTTCCGCGTCACGATCCACCACGATCGACTCCCGACGAGTCTCCCGGATTCCGCTTCGACGAGCTCCGCCTCGAGCCTGAGGCGCCCACCCACCCGTCTGAAGTGTGGCACGAGGACGAGCCGCACCCCGAGCTGCCGTGCCAACTCGCGCAGCTGCAGCGACTCCCGCTCCTGCGCCCGGACCGACACGTAGGCCGATGACTTGAGCTCGGGAATTCGGTTGAGCCCGCTGATCACGTCGTACGTCAGGGCATCGCCCAGTCGGTCCAGCATCGGCTCGTCGGTGAGGTTCTCCGGAGGCATGACCGACACTGAGTCGATGTAGGTCCCACGATCCGCCGGGAGGAACACCACCGAGCGCCGCGAAAGCTGCCACGTACCGCCAATGACGAGGACGGCCGCGAGCAGCCCACCGGCCACCGTGCGCCACCCACCGCGCGCGAGGCGCGAGGCGAGCCGGCCGCCGATCGGGAGCGCCATGATGGAGGCCGACGAAAGGCTGCTTCGCAAGACGGTGAGCAGCTCCGCCAACTCGGCAGCCGACTGAAACCGGTCTGCAGGGCGCTTGGCCAGCGCCTTCCGCAGTGCCTCCTCGACCTCCAGTGGTACGCCAGGCGCCTTGACGCGGATCGGCAGCGCCGGTTCGGTGACGTGGCGCGCCAGCACCTCGCTGGCGGTTCCTTTGCCGAACGGCGGTTCCTCGGTGAGCATTTCGTACAGCACACAGCCGAGGGCGTAGATGTCCGTGCGACCGTCGATCTCCCGCACGCCTGACGCCTGTTCGGGACTCATGTACGCCGGCGTGCCGACGGCGATCCCCGATTCGGTGATGAGATCCGGACCCGCCTCGGAGATCGCCCGTGCCACGCCGAAATCCGTGACCAGCGCGTAGCCATCGTGCAGGAGGATGTTCTCGGGCTTGACGTCCCGATGGACCACGTTGCGCCGATGCGCGTGCTCGAGCGCCTCGGCGACTTCCGCCGTGATCCGAAGCGCCGCCGAGAGCGGCAGTGTTCCATCGCGCACGAGGCGCTGGCGGAGCGTCTCACCCTCCACATACGGCATCACGTAGTACAGCAAGCCGTCAGCTTCGCCCGCCGCGAAGATCGGGACGATGTGGGGGTGCGTCAGGTTGGAGAGGAGATCGATTTCCCGCAGGAAGCGCTCTCGGCCCAGCCGCAGGGTAATGCCCGTCTGCAGCACCTTGATGGCGACCTGGCGGTTGGGGTGCCGCTCTCGGGCGAGGAACACCGTGGCCATGCCGCCGCGCCCCAGTTCGCGCTCCAACGTGTAGCGCTCGGGCAACGCACCCTGAAGGGTCTGCAGAAAGTCGGTCATGGTGTCACGATCGTCGAGCGATGGGGCAGAGGGGCCCGATGAGCACCGTCATGTCGTCGGCTCCGCAGCAAGTATGGAGTGCGGTGAGACACGAAGCAACCCGAGCCCACGCCCCATTGGTGCCGCGGCCGGCGCTTGCGCGCCGCCCCGCGCAGAGCCAGCTTGCAGAGCAGGAGCGGTACGGAGGATCGACTGCCACGCGCAGTGGGAACTGCTGCACGGAGCCAAGGCATATGTCGAAGAGCGACGACAAGAAACTGGAAGCGCTGGCGAAACGGAACGCAGCAAAGGTCGCCAAGGCGAAGTCGAAGAAGCGGCGGAAGTTCGACGACACGCTCGCCGAGGAGCCCGAAGAGGACGACGGGTCACACAAGTTGTTCTCGGAGATGAAGAAGCGCGAATTCTGACGGCCTACGGCCGCTTCCCGAACTCCAGCTCCGTGAACCAGAAGTCCTCGTTCGGGACGTCGATCTTCATTGCCACGACATCCCCAGTCCGATCCATCACGAACTGCACCCACCCTCGGCCGAACCACGGGAACTCGTGCCGCCAGGTAACCTGGAACGTGTCGTGGTGCCAGTGCGTGAGATCGCCTGTGAGATCGGGATTGGGCAGCAACCGCAGCACCAGCCTCCCCTCGTCCAACTCGACGACCGCGTCCCCGTAGAGTGGGCCGCCGTAGGTGCCCGTATATCGATCGAGGGGCAGCGACGGTTTCGTGTTCGGCACCCGCCCCCGATCCCAGGCTTCCCAGCGGGCAGCCCAGCGCTGCCGATCCCGCTCGGCATCCTGCAGGAAGATCTCGCTCCAATCGCTCTCCACACCGCCGAGATAGGCATCCAGGGTTCGATACGCCAGGGCCGTCGGTAAGCTCGTCATCGAGTTGGTGAGCACGACCATTCCGATGTTCTCCTCGGGTACCAGCACCACGCGCGAGTACATCCCGTCGTACGCACCCCCATGACTCACCACCTTGCGCCCCAGGTAGTCCATGAGCCCCCACCCCAACCCGTAGCCGCGGAAGTGCGTGGACGGATACCGCTCTTCGGCCTGCTTGCTCACGGCGAACGACAGGTGCGGAGTCCACATCGTGCGGGAGGCTTCCTCGCTGAAGTATGTCCTTCCATCCCGCGTTCCCTTGTGCAGCTGCAACCGCAGCCACCGTGTCATCTCGCTCACACTCGAGATGATGCTCGCCGCCGGACCGACGCCGTCCCACCGGTACCACGGGAAGGCCTGGAGGCGTCCGTTCTTCTCGCCGTGCGGGGTGGCGACGTTGGCACGGTTGGCGAGACTATCGGCCGACGTGACCGAGCGTACCATGCCGAGTGGCTCGAAGAACTCCGTCTCGATGTACTCGTCCCAGGTCCGGCCCGTTACGGCCGGGATTATCTCGCCGGCGGCTAGAAACATGAGGTTGGAGTAACCGTAGTCGGCTCGGAACGAGCCCGCCGGCTCCAAGTACCGGGCCCGCCGCAGCACCTCCTCGCGCGTGTACGAGGTGCCATACCAGAGCAGATCGCCACTGTAGGTACCGAGACCGCTGCGATGAGAGAGGAGATCGCGGATTCGGATCTCTGCCGTCACATACGGCGAATAGAGCTGGAAGTACGACAGGTAATCCGTCACACGGTCGTTCCACGCAATCCGTCCCGCGTCGACCAGTCTGGCGAGCGCGGCCGCTGTGAACGCCTTGCTATTGGAGGCGATGGCGAACAGCGTGTGCTCGTCCACCACGTCGGGCTTGCCGAGCTCGCGCAGCCCGTATCCCCTCGCAAACACCACCGAGTCGTTCTTCACGATGGCGACGGCGAATCCCGGAACCTGCCACGCTCGTCCTGAGCTGGCGAAGTAACGGTCTAGGGCCGCAATGTCGACCTCCTGCGCTGCGCTCGCCGCCGGCAGCATACCCCCGAGCAGCAGAACAACGAGTCGCAGGAGATTGCAGCGCACCCCCTTCTTCACTGAGCGATGTACCACCGTGACGGACCCACGCATGAGTGTTCTCCGGAGGTTGGCCATCTGAAGGATCTCGCCGACGCCACGTGCGGACGGCTCCCGTGATACTCCACGACCGAACGTCGCGCGGCAAGGGCGCGACTCGGTACACTGCTCTCGAGGCGCCTTGCCGAACCGCCCCCGCCGCCCTAGACTGACCAACCGTCATCCGCCCTTTGCCGGAGCCTCCTCATTCACCCACGTCTCGTCTCCGTCATACGGCCGTTCCGTTGCACCCGAGTCGGCGCAGTCGCGCTCGTGGGCCTCGTGGCGTGTGGCACTGGGACACGCGGCGATCAGGCCCAGCAGGCGCGCAGCACGGAGTTCGCCCAGCTCGTGGAGCGGCTGTCCGAGCCGGGTGGCTACTTCGACACGGACAACTTGATCTCGAACGAGCGCTCCTATCTGCACGTCATGGATCAATTGACAATGCGGCAGGTGCAGGGCGGTGCGTACATCGGCGTCGGGCCCGACCAAAACTTCTCGTACATCGCGGCGGTCCGCCCCGACATCGCGTTCATCGTCGACATCCGGCGCGACAACGTGCTCCAGCATCTGATGTTCAAGGCGCTCTTCACCGTGGCCCGCACCAGGCGCGAGTACCTTTGCCTCCTGTTCGGCCGTCCCGTGCCTGACGACCGCGATCAGAGGACCGAGGCCAGCATCGGCATGCTGGTGGGGTACATCGATTCCGTCGACACGACTCCGGCGTCGTCGTCGACCGCCCTCGACACGGTCGCGGCCACGGTCGCGCGGTTCGGGGTCCCGCTCTCCGACGACGACATGGCCACGCTGCGCCGGTTTCATGGGCAGTTCATCCGGGAAGGTCTCGACCTCCAGTTCCAGAGTCACGGGCGGCCGCCATCGGCCCGATATCCGACGTTGCGCCAGCTCATATCGGAAACGGACCGGACCGGTCGTCAGGTGAGCTACCTCGCGTCGGAATCGGCGTTTCGAATCGTCAAGTCGCTTCAGGAGCGGGATCGCATCATTCCGGTGGTGGGGGATTTCGCGGGCACCCACGCGCTGACTGCGATCGGAGATCTCCTCAGGCGGCGCGGGCTCACCGTGTCGGTGTTCTACACATCGAACGTGGAGCTGTACCTGATGCGCAACGGCGGATTCCAGCAGTTCGCGGAAAACGTGGCCCGACTCCCGCAGGACGAGCACAGCGTGGTCGTCCGGAGCTACTTCCGTCGTAACTTCGGGTACACGCCTGCCGACGCCGTGCCGGGCTATCTCAGCGTGCAGCTCCTGCAATCGATGGAGGAGTTCGTGACGCGCGCCGAGGCCGGCGCGTACCGGTCGTATCTAGAACTGGTGGCCGAAAGCGCGGTCGCGGTGCCGCAGTGAGGGTAGGGTTCAGCGCCGCTCGGGATCGTGCTCCGTACCCTGCGTGGTCGAGGCATGGAGGACCGAGAAGAGGTCGATCTGCGGCGGCTCGAGGGGAAGCTCCAGCGCGCGGAGCACGTCCTCCACCCAGGTCGGACGGCTCGCCGGATCGAGCCGATGCCACGGAACGTCGAACGCGTCGAGGAGGTGATCGATCACCGCATCGATCTCCATCTGAAACGTGCGGCTCACGGCCCGCGTGCCGTCGAACGATGGCTCCTGGAGGACCGGGACCTTGAAGAGGCCACTGTACGTCCCGACCCACGTGCGGACCAGCGCATCGTATTCCGGCCGTCGGCCGATCCGATGGACCAGGTAGGCGTAGTTGTCCAGCACCGACCGGTCGCAGATCACGGCCTCGTACTGGGTTCCGGCCGCGATCTCCTCAGCGATCTGCGTGTGGAGGATCCACGCCTGCGCATCCAAAGTCGTGTCTTCGTTGATCGGCAGGGGGCAGGCTCGCGCGACTTCCTTCACGATGTCCACGCCCAAATCGAGGCGCTTCAGCCGCGCCGCGAGATCGAAGCAGAGCGTGGTCTTGCCGACACCGTGGGTGCCGATGAAGGCGATCTTCACGTCGGTCGCCGCCTGGAGCGCCTCAGAGCCCGCGGAGCGCGGTGATGGCGATGCTTCGTGGGGGCCCGGGGTTCCGCTCCTGTACATCCACGTAGAACTGGTTGAAGACGTTCGCCACCTTGAGCTGCCACAGCACGTTGAGCGCTCGATACCCGACTCGCAGATCGACGACTGTCACATCGGAGCGCGGGTCGAGGGGATAGGCCAGCACGCCTTCCACCCGACTCCGATACCGAAGGTCAACCCCCGCCAGGCCACCCAGCAGGTTGAGCGTCCCCGTGACGTTGTGCTGGGAACGGTACGGCAGTGGCGATCCCGTGGCTCGATCCTCGGTGTCCAAAAGGAGATACGTCGCCTGCACGTCGAGCAGGGACGGAACGACCTGTGCATGTAACCCGACGTCGAGTCCCGCGACGCGCGCCCGCGATACGTTTCCGAACTGGAAGACGAATGGTTGGCCCGGCGCGGGCGCCGGGCTGATCAGATCTCGGTAGAGGCTGCCGAATACGGCCGCGTCGACCCGGACTTCGTCAAGGATGCGGACCGTGGCGCCGAGTTCTGCCGACCACGCGTGTTCACCTGTCAGATCCGGATTCGGGATCACGCGAAAGCCGAACTGCTGCGAGGACACGAACTGCTCGATCGCACTCGGCGCCCGATAACCGGCGCCGACCGACGTTCGAAGGGTGGCACCCGATCCGACGCGCAGCGACGCACCGATCTTGGGACTCACAGCCCACTCGGCCACGCCGAGGTCGGCTTTGTGATGGTCGAGGCGGACGCCGAGCGAGCCTTTGAGCCGGCTCGTGAGCTGGATCTCGTCCTGCACGAACGCGGCCATGTCCCGTATCTTCGGCGCGCCGAGGAAGTTCGAGGTGACCCAGGTGTGCGCCCCATCTACACCGAGCCGGATTGCGTGTCGGTCCCCCGCATACCACGCGACCTCCGCCGTCAGGCCAGGCTTCACGGCCGTGTGCCAATCGTCGTTGTCCGTGAAGTCGTTGGCGATCCGCGTGATGTTGAAGTAGGGGCTCAGCTTGACGAGGTGCGACGCCCGGGCACGCGGGGTGATCGTCGCACCCGTCAGCAGCCGATGCTCGAACGTGTGATCCCCGACATACGCCGCAGGGACGCGATACGGCTCATCCTGTGATCGCCACGTGAAGAACTCGCCGGCTCGCTCGCGACTGAACATGCCGTACACGTCCCAGGGATGATCGGCATCGGCCGACGAAGCGAGCTTCACTCTCCCAATCCAGCGTCTCGAATCGCCGTTCTCCTTGTATCCGTCCGTGCGCTCGTGACCGATGAACGTCCGCACGCCCACCGAGCCGAGTCGCCGGGAGTGCTGGAGTCCGAACCCGAACGCACCCTGCATCCCGTCGGCCCAACTGTACTCTGACGGATACGTGTACGCATCGGCGTGCACCCGCACCACTGTCTCCGGCGTGCTGCTCACCGGGGCCGTGATCAGGTTCACCACGCCACCGAGCGCGTTGCTGCCGTAGACGGCTGAATACGCGCCCTTCACGATCTCCGCCTGCTCCAGGTCGAGGAGCGGTATGCTCACGAAATCGATCTCGCCGCCGTCGCCGCTCAGGATCGGGTGGCCGTCCAGGAGCATCAGCACACGGCTCCCGATTCCCCGGGCGAACCCCGCGGCCCCGCGGATGTCGAGCTGGTTACTGCCGTTGAAGGTGACACCCGGCACGTAGACCAGAGCCTGGTCGAGTGTCGTCACGTTGCGCCGCACCAGCTCGTGGGCCGGAAGGACGGCGATGCTGGCCATGGCTTCGTCGCTTCGCTCGGCTCCGCGGGTTCCGGTGACGACGAACTCCGGCAGCAGGAGCGCCTCCGGCCGCAGGACGAGCCTGACGACCCGCCGCTCCCCGTCCCCGAGCAGGATGTCGGGCTGACTGTCGCGAGCAAACCCGATGGCGGCGACGAGCAGCGTGTAGCGGCCCGCTTCGAGATGCCCAATCGTGAACTGCCCCCGGGCATCGGTCACGGTCCTGAGTGGCGTGCCCCGCAACACCACGGTGACCCCTTCGAGCGGCGTTCCCGATCCGGCCTCCCAGACCGCGCCGGCGATCATTCCGGTCTGAGCGCGTCCTGCCGTCGGCGCCACGACGAGCCCCGCGAGCGACACGAGCGCCACGACGAGCGCCGAGCGACCATTCCCACCGGCGGCGCGAATGCTCACGTCGGGATCCCCCGTGCGCGGCGTTCGGTCATGCGATCAGTTCCGTTGGAGGACGAGGATGGTTCGGACCCCGAAGGTTGTCGTGTCGAGCGTGAGCCGCTCCGTGGCCGAATCGAACGTGAAGGTACCGGCATACTGCAGGTTGGGGTCGAGCGTTGACTGCTGCGTCCAGGTGCCCGAAGTGGCCGAGCCGATCGCCGTGTAGGTCCCCTCGTCGTCGACCACTTCCGGGGGAGCAGGCGGGATCTGCGGGACGGTGAACGAGGCCACGTAGGTGGTGGCCGTGAGCGTGACCGCTCCGGTTGCACCTTGGACGACGCCTGCCGGCGTACCCAAGGCGAACGACACCAGCGTATAGGTGCCGCTCAGGTCTTGCGACACGCCGACGACGTCGTCCCCGCATCCCGCGAAGAGCAACAGGGCGAGCGACCCAGCAAGTACGGGCGTGCGGACGTGCATGCGTACCTCCGATCGAGTGGGACGGGACACCCGAGCAGCTCGGCATCAGGTCCCCGGCCGATCGCTCGCGCGTGGATGCAATCCTCTCAAGTGTACAGCGAAACGCAGATCTCCGGTATCGCCGGTCCCGAATCCCTCGAGCCGGCCGCAGCATGCACGGGAACCTCGAGACGGAGCGCCGTGCCTTCGAGCACAACCGCACTGTCGGGCGCGATCTGGACCGACCCGATCGTCACATCGGGCGGCTCGGGCGGGCTCCAGGGCTCTGCGCACGCGGCGCAAAACGCCACAACGCAGAGCAGGAACACGCCGAGAGCGAGCGCGAGGGTCGGGAATCGCTGCGAGCGCAATCTGGCGAGGTTGGGAACATGGGGCATGTCCACCCCCAACTGGCTACCCCAATACGATAACGTGAAAAGCCCGTTTGACCCAACTGCGGGACCACAAACAACAAGCGGCCCCGCGATTGTCCCCTCCCGCAGGGCCGCTCCGTCGGGCGCTTTCGAACGTTTCGCTTCGCTTCAGGCCGTCCGTCCACACGGCCCTGGGAAACTGACACCCGACGTACTCACTAAGCTAGGGTTTTCGAGCGGTGCGTCAAGCGGAATTGTGATACTTTGGATTGCGGTCGCGAGCGATCGAGGTCGTCATCCCGAGTGGGACTTTCGGTCCGACACATCCCGGATGACGGTCACCACGAGCGGACCCCGCGGAGATTGAAACGGTGCCAGATTGATCTCCACCGGGAACTGGATCCCGGTCTTGCGTAGGGCAAACAGCTCCACGCCTGCGCCCATCGGTCTCACGAACGGCGCCTTCGCGTATCGGTCGCGTTGCCCGGCGTGTCCATCCCGGAAGCGCTCGGGGATCAGCACCTCGACCGACTCACCAAGCACTTCCTCGCGTGTGTAGCCGAACATGCCTTGCGCTCTGGCGTTGAACTCCACGATGTGGCCGTCGTGATCCACCATGACTACGGCGTCGGGCATCGCGTCGAGGAGCGCCGAGTAGGCGAAGCGGTCGGGCTCGAGGTGCGTGGGTGTTGGGTTGGACACAGGATCCTCAAAAGGGATAAACGGGATTCAAGCTTCTCGAGACTCGGCACGCGGCGCGGGCCACAACGGGGAGCAATCTAAAACCCTCTCCGCAAGCGGTCGGTGACAGCGTTTGCACGCATCATCCGCCGCGCGGCTCCGCAGGGACAAGATCACCGCCCGCGCAACCACGGCAAGCAAGACGGCGGTCACCGCCACGGCGACCCAGAAGCCGACAGTCGAGGTCTCCGGCGTTCGCGTGAGCAGCCGGTACCCCAGCACGCCGAGCGCGATCAGCGCGGCGGCGAGTGTGCGAATCGGTGATCGGCGACGCCCAAACAATCCCACCATATCCTCTCCCCCGCGGCGTCTCTATGCGGTGTTATGGCTGCGCCTGTCGCTTGGCCGCGGCTTTGAGCTTGTCGTTCGCCCAGATGGCCACTTCCACCCGGCGGTTCTGCTGTCTGCCTGCGGCGGTCTCGTTGGAGGCGATCGGCTGCAGCTCACCGTATCCCACACCGCTCAGCCGCCCCCGCTCAACCTGTTGAACCGCGAGGAACGTGGCCACCGACGACGCCCGGTGCACCGACAAGTTCATGTTGTAGTCCTCCGGACCGGTGGCGTCCGTATGCCCCTCGACGAGAATGTTGGTGTCCTCGTACTTGTTCACGATCCCGGCGAGTTTCACCAGCTCGGCCTGCGCCTCGGGTCGGACGTCCGCGCGATCCACGTCGAACAGGATGCCGCCCGCGAAGGTGATCTTGATGCCTTCGCCGATCCGCTCGATGCGGGCACCTTCGAGGTCCCGCTCCATCTCCGCTGCCTGCCGGTCCATGTATCCGCCAATGATCGCTCCGGCGGCGCCGCCGACCGCTGCTCCGATCACCGCACCAGCCGCCGTGTTCCCCGCCGCCTTCCCGATCACCGCACCGACCACGGCCCCGCCTCCGGCGCCCACGATCGCACCGGTTTGCGCCCTCGAGGCGCAGCCCACGAGGCCCACAGTCAGGGCCGACATCGCTACCACAGCTACGACACGCTTCACGATCGCACTCCTCAGGTTAGGGGTCCCGTCGCGAGGCGGGGGACCCGATCTCCGATCTTGGCTGCCGCAAGCTAGCGGGAGTCGGCCCCGCTTGCGACGCAGCGTCATCACATCTACCCCGCTCCGGGCGCGACGTTCGCTAGGCACTTGCCTGTAGATCCGCGACGATCCTAGGAGGAGCTGGCGACGAGGCATGCAGCCACGCGGTAGCGCGATTCGTCCCCGGCCGTAGATTGGCCTACTCGATCCCCATCCCTCCAACGGAGATCCCCATGGCATCCACACGCTTCATCGCCGCACTACCCGTGGCGCTGGCCTTGGCAGCCTGCTACCCAGCGGCCGAGGCTCCCGCGCTGCCCGACGAGGACACGGCGGCAATCCGGGAAATGCTCGATAGCTATGCCGCGAACGTGCGAGCCCACGATTGGACCACGCTCGTCACGTATTACACCGACGATGCCGTCCGCCTGCCGCCCGACGAGCCCATGTACCAAGGAGCGGCCGCGATCGTGGCAGCGTTCGAGGCTCTCCCGCCGGTCACCGGGTTTACCCTCACGCCGCAGGTCGTCGACGGCCGAGGGGATCTGGCCTATGCGCGAGGTACCTACACGCTCGACATGGCTCCGCCCGATGCCGACCCCGTGAAAGTGAGCGGGAAGTGGCACGCGATCTACCACCGCCAGGCCGATGGGTCGTGGCTCTGCGTGAGTGATATCTGGAACACCGACGAGCCGATGCCGATGTAGGACGGCGGGGCGGTAGGACGGTAGGACGGTGGGTGGGTCAGCAGCGGGGGCTGATAAACGGAGCGCCTACCCCGCTTCCGTTTCAACCACGTGATTCGACCCGCCGGCGCCACGTGCGTTCCTCAGGCTGCAGACACGCGCTCCTGCTCGTTGGGCTCGAGCACAATGGCCTTGGTCGGGCACTGGCGGACGAACTCCGCCTGGATGGGGTTCCAGACCTGCACTGGGTCGGTCACGAACGCCCTTCCCCCGTGATCGAGAGCGAACAATCCGGGAGGGCCGTGAATCCGGCACGCTCCACAGCCAATGCAGCGCTCCCGGATGACCTGCACCGCGTAGCGCTGTCGAGGATAGACCCCTGACGCACCGCGTGGGGGAATCGCATTCGGATCAGCCAGCATCTCGGTTGTCGCACGGTAGCCCTCCGCTACCATTTCGCGGTTGCGATGGAACGAGAGGAGTCCGACCTGCTGGACGTCCGGTTGGATCAGCAAGAGCGGTGGCTGGCTCCAATGCAGGAGCGTGGCGGTCCGCATCGTCTGGATGCCGAACTCGATGGCACGGGCATACACCGCCGCGAATCCCATTGCGTGAGTGTCCGGACGAATGGCAGCCGTTGAACCCACGTCGATTGCCATGATCAGGTCACGGTCGCACAATGTGGTGGCCGCCACGGGCAGATTCGAAACGGCGGCTCCATCGATGAAGAACTCGCCCCGAATTTCGTGCGGAGGCAAATATCCCGGCAGCGCGCAGGAAGCGAGGATCGCGTCGGCTACGGGAACATCAGATAGCCCGGGCGACCCCCAAAACACCTGACGCCCCGATGTGAGATTGACCGAATTGAGCAAGAGGGGTCGCTTCAACTCGTCGAAAGTGATGTCCCCGAGCAACCGCGTCACCAACTGCCGGAGTGGCTCGCTGCGGTAGATCGCCGGGGACCGCATCCGTTTGACCGCCATGTCGCGGTGCGCGATGCGAAACAGATCTCGGCGGCGCAGGTCGAGGGCAAGGGTTCGGAGTTCCACCGCCGGCATACCGGCACACCATGCGCCCGCAACGAGCGAGCCCACACTGGATCCCACAACCTCTACCGGGAGCGCAGCGTGCTTCTCGAGCGCAAGCAACACCCCCACGTGGGCGATGCCCTTCATGCCACCGCCTCCCAGTACGAGCGTAAACCGGCGTCCCTTCACGTCTCTCTCCTGAGTCACGCAATGATTGTGGCAGATTGCCACGCGTGCGGTCCCGCGGGCCGCGTAAGCTACCCTGGTTTCCCTCGCAGCGGTGCAATGCGGTACCGGCGATAGAAGTGCGCAATTATCGGGCCGGATCTTCGCCGAAGCGGCTGAGGAAACGCGTGGCATCGGCTGGCTCTGGAACGGCCCGACATCTCCGATCGAGATCGTGGAATGGCGGTAGGGCGGTAGGAGGGTAGCACGGTAGGTGCTCGGGCTTTCAACCGCTTGTTGACCTGTGAGGCCGCGCGCAGTCATTCTCAATGGCGACGCGTCGCATGCACGACAGATACATGGTCTGAGCGCCCGTATCGCCACCGACTCGATACCGGGAGAACCCGGATGACCACCAGCCAGACAGGTCGACCCTCCGCGGGGATCATCGGGCGCACTCTGCGTTTGATGCTTGGGATGCTGTTTGTGTGGATGACGTACACCGTTATGCGCTCGGAAGACGCAGCGTTCAATCTTCGTATTCTCATCGCGTTCGCCGGAATCACGGTGTTCTACGGGATCGTACACTTCGTCGTGAGCCGGTATGGCGCGCGCCTCAACCGCTGGTTCGGGGCCGTCCTGGCTGTGGCCCCTGCGGTGCTCGTATTCGCGCTTGGTGGATCGCTGGGCCGCGTGGCGGCCGTCGCCTACATCGGCGTCTCGCTCCTGCTCCAGGCGATGCGAGGTGACGGCGGCTGTGAGGTCTTGGCCATTCCCGCGATGATACTCGGCAGGCGCACACACCTCGTGTGCATTCTCTTCTCACCGGTCGACTGGGTCGAGAAGCATCTGACCGGACCGGGGGGGTTGCCGGGATGAGTGAAAGGCCAACCCGACGCACCGCTTTCACACGAGCTGTGAGGCAGACCGCGTCAGGTAGCTCGCAGGCCAAGATGCACACCGGCAGTGAGGCACGCCGCCTTTTCAAGCGACTCCTGGAGAAGGGCTTCTAGACGGTGTTTTGGTCCGAGAATGTCTGTTTGTAAAGCATTGTCTTGCAACATCCTGCATTAGCGTGTGACCCACGGCACGGCTCTTTCCCCCCCCATCCACAATTATGTCGGTGAAATCGCACCCTTAGCAGGAGAGAGCAGGATGCGTGTACCCCTAGTACTACTCGCTTTGGTCGCGGCGCCGATTTTCACGGCCGCGGCCCAGGATCCCGATACACCGTCTCGTCGCTCGCAGCCCGGCCTCGTAAAGTCGGAGCAGTGCGCGACGGCTGACGCCAACCGTTCCCCAAAATCATGGTCGCAAGAGCGCGGGTCGGAGAAGGGCCAAAAGGGCGACTATCGGCGTGGATGCTCCCCGGAGCCCCCGCCATCGCCATCGCTGCCGCCACCGCCGCCGCCACCGCCACCGCCACCGCCGCCGCCGCCGCCACCCTCGGGGACCGTGAAGATTGCGGGGGCCGTCTATGAGGACATCACGGGCAACCCCCGTCTGCCGGGCTGGACCATCGAGCTCAGCGGCACGATGACGGCGACCATGCTGACCGACGGCTCGGGGAACTACACGTTCTCGAACCTGCCGGCTGGCACATACACTGTCTGCGAACAAGTGCAGATCGGGTGGATCCAGACCATCCCTCGCACCGGGTCCGCGTGCCTGACTGGCCTCGGGTACACGTTTACCCTCGCCGATGGGCGGAGTGCTTACTTCGTCAACTTCGCGAACGTGCGAAACTGAAACGTCGGAATCAGAGGTGCAACGCAGTCACAGGAATGGGTGGTGCAGCCGTGATTCTCGCCTTCGACCGGGGGTGACCTGGGGGGTCGCCGCCGGTGCCGGCACGACTCGACTCGTCAAGCGGCGGCGAATGCGCGACAGCGGACGAGCCGAAGGTTAGAGCGATCCCGGCAGGTGCCAGTACGACCAAGGCCGCGCAAATTGCGCGGCCTTTGTCGTAACAGGTTCGGCAGGACTCGAACCGAGGCGTGAGCGAGGCTCGCAAAGCGAGGCGTCCCGAGCGCGAGGTCGAAGAGACTACCGGGCATGAAGAAGCCGCGCACGAAGTCGCGGCTTCTACAGGCCCGGCAGGACTCGAACCTGCAACCCCCGGTTTTGGAGACCGGTGCTCTACCACTTGAGCTACGGACCTCGGATGGCGGTATGTCGGTCGGGCGGTATGGCGGTAGCCTACCGCCATACCGACATACCACCCTACCCCCCGCAGGGTGGCTGACGGGAATTGAACCCGCAACCTCCGGAGCCACAGTCCGGCGCTCTAACCGATTGAGCTACAGCCACCACGACCCCGGAACTCCTTCCGGGACAGGAACATACCGGGGCCTTTCGGGGGGGTCAAGCCGAAATCGTGAGGGCTGTCACTGCCCCCATCTCCCCACTCCCATTGATTGCAGCGAACACTTTCTCAGCCGGGCTCGAGCCCGGGAGGTCACCCATGTCCCGACGCCTCCACCTGCTCCCATTTGCGGCCCTGGTTTCCGCGTGCAGCTCCAATCCTCCCGTCATGAGCGGACCGGCGCCCAGCCGGGCCGGCGATGTCCACGCCCAGGGAACGGTGGTTGGCAACACGGCCGTCACCCTGGGCATCCCGCCGGGGCATCTGCCGCCGCCGGGACGGTGTCGCCTGTGGCTACCCAACCGACCGCCCGGTCACCAACCCGCAGCCAGATCGTGCACCGACATCCTCGTGCACGCGCCAGCCGGCAGCATGGTGGTCTACCGCCCCAGCAAGGACAAGAAGGTGGTGCGCGTACGGTACGTCGATACGAGACGCTCGGGTGTGGTGGTCGCCGTCCGCGTATTCGACGTGAAGACGGGCGCGTTCCTGCGGGCCGAGAGAATCGAGTAGCGGTCCCGACTACTTCCGCTTCGCCTGGTTCGCCACGGCCTGTTGCGCCGCGGCCACCGCCTCCTCGTCCGCCAGGTAGTAGCTCCGTATCGGGGAGAGATCGGCGTCGTTCAACTCGTACACCAACGGGATCCCGGTCGGGATATTGAGCCCAACGATCTCCTCGTCCGGAATTCGATCGAGATGCTTGACCAGCGCTCGGAGGGAATTCCCGTGCGCTGACACAAGCACCCGCTTGCCCGCCTGAACGGCCGGTGCGATCACGTCGAACCAGTACGGAAGCATCCGGGCCACCGTGTCCTTGAGGCACTCGGTGAGCGGTAGCTCCTCCTCGGTCAGGTCCGCGTACCGCGGGTCGCGTCCCGGATGGCGCGCGTCGTCCGGTGTGAGTGCCGGAGGCCGGATATCGTAGCTCCGCCGCCAAAGCTTCACCTGCTCTTCCCCGTGCCGCTCGGCGGTTTCCGCCTTGTTGAGCCCCTGCAGCGCTCCGTAGTGCCGCTCGTTGAGCCGCCAGCTCCGATGCACCGGGATCCACATCAGGTCCATTTCCTCGAGGGCGATCCACAGGGTCTTGATGGCGCGTTTCAGGACCGACGTGTACGCGACGTCGAAGGTGAACCCCTTGTCCAGGAGCGTCCGACCCGCGGACAGGGCTTCGCGAACGCCCTGCTCCGTGAGCCCGACGTCGGTCCATCCCGTGAACCGATTCTCCTTGTTCCACGTGCTCTCGCCGTGACGGAGCAGGACCAACTGTTTCATTCGCCGTTCTTCCTGTGATCAGCTCGAAGCCGCCGTAAGTGTTTGAACTAAAACAGCTTGGCTCTTCGGGTCAAGCGCGGCCTCCACCCGGAGCACCACGGCCCCGCAACCCTCTGCGCGCAAGGCGTATCTAACAGACGAAACCACCCTTGAGCGCAGCCCGTAAGTGGGCCATGACCCAGTTCGCAGGAGACCACTCCGATATGAGCCGTTCGGAGCGCACGGCATTAGGCGCGGTTGGCCACCGCGCCGCCGCCAGCAATCCCCTCCGAGTCATTGGCGTGCTGCTGTTGGTTCCGCTCGCCGGAAGCGCGACGACGGCTCACGCTCAGCAGTCCGCCGCCAACAACACGCTGCGGGAACGCATCGCGAACCCGCCAACCGTCACCGCCGTGGCCGTCCGAGCACCCGAGCCGCCCCGAATCGATGGGAAGCTCGACGAACCTGCCTGGGCGTTGGCGGAGCCCGTTTCGGACTTCGTGCAGCAAGATCCTCACGAGGGCGAGGCCGCCACGGAACCGACCGAGGTGCGGGTCCTCTACACCGACGCCGCGTTGTACGTGGGCGTCCGCGCCTGGGACTCCCAGGCCGACCAAATCTCGGCTCGTCTTACCCGCCGGGACGTCGACTCGCCGTCCGATTGGATCATGGTCGGGGTCGATTCCTACCGCGACCGCCGTACGGCGTTCGTCTTCACCGTGAATCCGGCCGGCGTGAAGCGGGACATGTACTTGTTCGACGACAACAACGACGACGAGTCGTGGGACGCCGTGTGGGACGTCGGGACCTCCCGCGACGACGAGGGGTGGACCGCTGAGTTCCGCATCCCGTTCAGCCAGCTCCGCTTTTCGGCGACCGAGCAGCATGAGTTCGGTTTCCAAGTGGTACGGCTGGTAAATCGCCTCAACGAGGAGACGCACTGGCGCCTCATGCCCAAGGACCAACAGGGCATCGTGTCCCGGTTCGGCGACCTGGTGGGCATCGAAAGCATCCGGCCCCCGCGCCGGATCGAAGTGCTACCGTACCTCTCCGCCAGCGGGCAGTACGACAAGGGGGAGGCAGACAACCCGTTCGAAACCGGACGGAACCGATCGGGTCGCATGGGGGCGGATGTGAAGGTGGGCGTGACGTCCAACCTCACGCTGTCGGCCACCATCAACCCGGACTTCGGTCAGGTGGAGGCAGACCCGGCCGTCGTCAACCTATCGGCGTTCGAGACGTTCTTTTCCGAGCGGCGCCCGTTCTTCAATGAGGGACTCGACGTCTTCCGGTTCCCGATTCTCCTCGGTGACGGCGACAACGCCAACGAGCAGCTGTTCTACACCCGCCGCGTCGGTCGGGCCCCGCAAGGGAGCGCGGACCCGCGAGGCGGGTTTGCCGACCGGGTGGACCAGACCACGATTCGCGGGGCCGCCAAGCTGTCGGGGAAGACGGCCTCCGGGTGGACGATGGGTCTCCTCGGCGCCGTGACTGCCGAGGAGGAGGCCAAAGTGGTCTCAGGCACGGGCGAGGAGTTCACCGACATCGTGGAGCCCCGCAGCGGTTACTTCGTGGGCCGGCTCGCGCGGGACTTCCGGAGCGGGCTCAGCAAGGTCGGGTTCTTTGGGACCGCCACCACTCGCTCGCTGCCGGACCACCTCACGTGGCTCCGGAGTTCGGCAGTCGCGGGAGGCTTCGACTGGTCACATCGCTTCGACGACGACACCTACGAAGTGAGCGGCTGGCTGGTGGGCAGCTCCGTCCACGGCTCCGCCGAGGCTATCGACATCACGCAACGCTCCGCGGCCCACTATTACCAGCGCCCGGACAACGACCACGTGACGTACGACCCGACACGCACCTCGCTCGAGGGCTTCGCCAGCCAGTTCATCATCGGCAAGAACAAGGGGACCACGCTGTTCGCCACCGGCTTCGACACCCGATCGCCGGGGTTCGAAGTGAATGACGCGGGCTTCATGCGCGATGCGGACCGCACCGTGCAGTTCGCGTGGGTGGGGCTCCGCTGGAACGATCCCGGCAAGGTGTTCCGGCGCTTCGGGCTCAACCTCAACCAACACTCGGTGTGGAGCTACGGGTGGGAGCGACTGGCGACCGGTGGCAACGTGAACGCCAGCTTCGAGTTCCTGAACTACTGGGGCGGTAATGTCGGGATCGAGCAGAGCCTGGAGTCGCTCTCACCCGACGCGCTACGCGGCGGCCCCGCCTTCGTGCGGCCGCATACGATGAGCGCATGGGGCGGCTTCTACAGCGACGATCGCAAATCGCTGAGCGTGGGGCTCAACTCGTTCGTGTTCTTCCAGCCGGCCAGCGATTCGTGGGGCTACGACCTCAGTCCCCGCATCTCGTGGCGCGCGGCGTCCAACATGGACTTCACGTTTTCGCCCGGGATCTTCACCCAGTTCGATTCCTGGCAGTATCTGACCCAAGAGGACGCGCTGGGCGACCGGCGCTACATCTTCGGTGAGCTGCGCCAGACAGTCGGATCGATGACCGTGCGCGGGAACGTCACCTTCACTCCCACGCTGTCGCTGCAGCTCTGGGCCCAGCCGTTCGTGGCCACCGGCGATTACCGGGGGTTCCGCCAGGTGGCCGACCCGCGGGGCGACACCTTTGCCGATCGGTTCGACGACTTCGGTCCTGACCGCCTGATCGACAGCGGCGGCGAGATCGCGATCGATCTCGACCGCGATGGCGTGTCGGAGATCGATCTGGGCAACCCCGACTTCACGGTCCTGTCGTTCCGCTCCAACCTGGTGCTGCGATGGGAGTACATGCTCGGCTCCACCGTGTTTTTGGTGTGGCAGCACGGGCGCTTCGGGGAGAGCACAAACCCGGACTTCGCATTCGGTCGGGGCCTCAAGGACATCTTCAGACAGGACGCCACGAACACCTTCCTGGTGAAGGTCAACTACTGGCTCGGTAGATAGCGACAAGTCCGCCGACCATCTGGAGCCCGGTGTCTCGCGCTTGACATCGGGCCCCAGACTACGGATATCGCACATCGTCCATGCTCGATCCCGTCGTGCAGTTCATCGAGAACTCGGGGGGGTGGGTCTACGTGCTCGCCCCTCTGTTCATGATCGTCGTGGCGATTCTCCCGTTCCCCGCCGAGATCCCGGCCATGCTGAACGGGATGGTGTTTGGCGCCACGCTGGGGAGCCTCATCACCTGGAGCGGGGCCGTGGTCGGGGCGCTCGTGAGCTTCGAGTTGGCCCGCCGGTTCGGTCGTCCGTTGGCCCGGCGGGTGCTCTCGGATCAGGCCCTCGCCACGACCGACCGGATGGCGCACTCGGCCGGGTGGCCCGCGCTGCTCACCGTGCGGTTCATCCCTGCGATCGCGTTCACCGTCGTCAACTGGGCGTCGGGTCTCACGGCAATCCCGCGCTGGACGTTCGCGTGGACCACGGCTCTCGGCATCATCCCCGGAGCGATCGTCTTCACGCTCACGGGCTCGGGGCTCGGCGCGCTGTACCGTCGGGCGCCTGCCGTGGGCGGAGCGCTCATCGTGCTGGCGGTGGTGGTGATCGCCTGGTCCGTTATCCGACCGCGGAGGAGCACGCCAGCGACGCCTTAGCCCGGTATCCCTGCGACTGATCGCTGGCGGGTCACGCAGACCGCCTCTAGGTTGCGTCGAGGACCTCCCGATACGCGTCCGCTGCAGACCTCACAACTCGAGGGCGCCATGGTGACGCTTGGTCCGTCTCGGTACGCGGCAGTGGCCTTCGCCGTCACACTTCTCATCGCTTGGGTGGCGCCCGGGCAGGCGCGGGCCCAACAACCCCCGCCTCGTTTCGCCGTGTCCGACTGCCCCTTCGAGGGTGGCGCGTGGCTCGACAGCGCAGGGATCGAGTGCGGCTACCTCGACGTCCCTGAGCGCCGCGACGTTCGGGGCTCCCGCAGACTGCGCATTGCCGTGGCAGTCGTTCGAAGCACCAGCCAATCCCCCCAACCCGACCCGGTGGTCTTCCTGACCGGCGGCCCCGGCTATTCCACCCTCCAGAACACGCGGCGGCTGGTATCGGGATCACTGTGGCGATCCCTCCGAGCCGAGCGCGACCTCGTGTTCTTCGACCAGCGGGGCACCGGCTACTCGGATCCCGAGTTCTGCCTCGAGCTCAACGAGGCGCTCCGCGACGTGCTGTTCCAGGGATCGACCGCGGCGGAGCGGCACAGGCGCGTGCAGGCGGCGATGACCGAATGCCGCGACCTGATGCACGCCGCCGGTGTGGACCTCGGTGCCTACCACAGCCGGAGCATTGCCGGCGACCTGGCCGATCTGCGCGTCGCACTGGGGTACGACGAGTGGAATCTCTACGGGGTCTCGTACGGAACCCGCCTCGCCTTGGTCACGATGCGCGACGCGCCGCAGGGAATCCGCAGCGCCGTGCTCTCGGCCACCATCCCACCCAATGCAGCCGAGCAGCCCCTGACCAACTACCAGCAGGCACTGGAGGAGGTATTCACGAGGTGCGCCGCCGACCACGATTGCGCTACCGAGTATCCTGACCTGAGCGACGATTCTACGAGATGCTGGACCAATTCGGGGAAGAACCGCTGATGATTGCCATGGGGGACACAGTGGCCTTTCCCGGCGGAGCCCTCGTGGTCGACGGTGGTCTGGCAGCTGCCGCCGTATTTCAGGCGCTGTACGCGAGGACCACCATCCCCTTCATCCCGCTTCTCATCCGGGTCTTCGCAACGCGGCGGGGCGACCTCCTCCAGCCGCTTGCCGGCAGACTAGGGGATCCGACGTCGAGCCGTGGCCTATTCCTGTCGGTGGAATGCTACGAGCGGGCGCCCTACCTGACAGCGGAAGCACAAGGCGCGGACGCGGCGCGCGCGTCGGGGCTTGCTCCGCACGGCAGCCTGATCCGCCCCTACCTCGACGACTGCGACGCCTGGCACCGGTTCCGCGCATCGCCGACGGAGCTCGGCGCGGTGACGAGCACGATTCCCACGCTGATCCTCACGGGTACGTTCGACCCGATCACGCCACCGACATGGGGGAGACTGGCCGCGGCAACACTGTCCAACAGCCTCTACGTCGAAGTGCGCACTGCCGGTCACGGAGTCCCGATGGACGCGTGCACCAGGGGCATCATGCACGACTTCCTCGACGATCCGGATGCGCCGCCCGACACCGCCTGCAACGAGGCCCGGGCGCCGATCACATTCATCACGGACGTGCACCTCAACGGCGGCATCTACCGAGTGGCGACGGCCCTGCGAGTTGGTCCAGGGCTGGCCACCGTGGCTTGGCCGGGCCTCACCGTGCTCATCCTGCTGTCCGGACTCCTGCTCTGGCCACTACCCTGGCTGACGCGGCGCCGGCGCATGCACCAACCCGTCGCGACCGGCTGGGTGCTGGCCGCCCGGTGGGTCGCCGGACTAGCCGCCTTGGCGGCAATCACTTTCCTGGCCCTGCTCGTGTGGACGGTCCTGCGCACGGCGCGAACGGCTCCACTGATCCTCGCTTTCGGGGTCCCTGGCTCCGCAGGGCTCCTTTTCTTGATCCCATGGCTCGTGCTGGTCTTCGGGGTCCTCACGCTCGCGTTGGCGGCGGCGGCCTGGCGTCAGGGATGGTGGAGCATGCCGTGGCGAATTCACTACCTGCTGGTCGGGCTGGCGTGCCTGAGCTATGTGGGATTCCTGAGCCACTGGCGGCTGTTCTGATTCACTGCCGACAGACCCGCGCCGTGCTTGTATCTTGACCCCGGCGACGGAACCATCTGCCAGACGCACCTGTTCCCGAACTGTCGGCCGTACGCCCGGCCGCCTCCGTGCACAACCAACAACACCAGCGAACCGAGACCCATGATCCAGCTCGACCACCACACCCCAATGCACCTGCCCGATCTTCACTTCCTCGAGGACCGTGGCATCTCGTACGCCGTCGACAGCGCCGCGCCCAACTGGATCGCTGTCGACGGCCGTGGACGGGAGATCCTCGACACCATCAGCGGCAACGCCGGCATCACCATGAGCGTGCTGGTGGCCCGCTACGCCGAACGGCATGGCCTGGAAGCCGGTAAGGCCTGGGTCCACGTCCACGATTTCCTCACGGCGCTCGGCCGCGCGGAGATGATCTCGGCGGTACCGCGCTCACCGCCTGCCTACCCGGGGCGCGCCGCGCTCGCCCAACCCGATGGGCTTACCGAGCTGTGGATCCAGGTCAACAACGCGTGCAACCTGACGTGCACCCACTGTCTCGTCTCATCCGGACCCGGCAAGGAGCCGGGGCTGCCGTTGGAGCGGCTCGATGCGCTCGTCACCCGTGGAGCGCAGCTCGGCCTCGAGCGACTCTACCTCACGGGAGGCGAGCCGTTCGTTCGCAAGGACGTGTTCGACCTCGTCCGCCGAGCGACGGACGACCTCGGGCTCGAGGTCATCGTGCTCACCAACGCCACGGTGTTTCGACCCGCGGTGAGAATGCAACTGGAGACTCTCGACCGGAGCGCGGTCCGCCTGCAGGTCTCCGTCGACGGCGCGTGCGCCGAAACCAACGATCGCATCCGCGGAGCCGGTACGTTTGCTGCGGCCGTGGACGGCGCAAAGCTCCTCGCCGATCTCGGGTTCGAAACGTCGCTCTCGACCGTCGTCACCGAACAGAACCTCGAGGAGATCGATGCCGTGCCGGCATTGGCCAAGTCCGTGGGCGCCGCGAGCTTCCACCTCATGTGGGCGCACACGCGCGGCCGCGCCGCCGCGAGCCGGAACGGGTTCTTCCCGGAGGTGCTCCAACTGGTGGACGGCGTACGTCGCACGGCGGAGGCCGCCGACCAGCTCGGGATCACGCTCGACAACCTCGAAGCGGTCAAGCGCCGCGTGAACGGTGTGCCGGGCATCAAGTACGATTTCGGCAACGGTGGGTGGGACTCCTTGAGCGTCTACGTGGATGGCCGAGTGTATCCCACGGCCGCCCTGGTCAACGTGCCCGAGCTCGTCTGCGGCGACACGGCGGACGCCGACCTCGGAGAGATCCTCGACACGTCACCGGTAGTGCGGCGACTCCGAGCCGCGACCGTGGCGCGGAAGCCATCGGTGGCACGCGATCCCTTCCGGTTCTTCACCGGTGGTGGCGATTGGGAGCACGCGTGGTGGGCAACCGGCGACCCACTTGGCGCGGACCCGTACTACCCTATCGCGATCCATCTCGTGAAGCACGCGATGACCACACTGGGCCGAGAAAAGGAGGGCCGGCGCAACCTGCGCTCGGGATACGACGCTCCGCTCGTCCTGCATGCGATGGGGGAGGGCGCCATCGCCTGCGGCACTGCGGACGCCGGACTGGCCGAGCGGCCGGTGCTGACACTCCACTCCAACTGCGTGCTCTCGTTCGACGTCGACAAGCCACGCGCCCAGATGCGCGAGTTCTACGGCGCGGCGGCGGAGCAGCCACAGGCCGATCTCTGCTGTCCCACCAAGTACGACGACTCGGCAGTTGCTCATATCCCCAAGGACGTGCTCGACCGGTTCTACGGGTGCGGCTCGCCCATGGCGAGTGCCGGCATCACCGAGGGGGAAACGGTCGTGGACCTCGGCTGCGGCGCGGGTATCGACGTGTTCATCGCCGCCAAATTCGTCGGTCCCACGGGTAAGGCGATCGGCGTCGACATGACCGACCGTATGCTGGCCGTGGCACGGGAGCACCAGCCAACGGTCGCCTCGGCCCTGGGGTACGACGTCGTGGAGTTCCGTGAAGGCTTCCTGGAGGACATGCCGGTGGAGACAGGGTCCGTCGACCTCGTGACGTCCAACTGCGTGGTCAACCTCTCACCGGACAAGCCGCGTGTGTTCGAGGAGATCTGGCGCGTGCTCACGGATCACGGCCGCGTCGTGATCTCGGACATCGTGAGCGAGCACGAGGTACCTCCGCGCCTCAAGACCAACGTCCACCTCTGGGGCGAGTGCCTGTCCGGTGCGCTCACCCAGCAGGAGTTCCTCGCTCGGCTCGAACGCGCGGGCTTCTACGGACTCACGGTCTTGAGCCGCACCTACTGGAAAGAGGTCGAGGGCTATCCATTCTTCTCGGTCACCGTGCAAGGATTCAAGTTCGAGAAGAAGGAGGGGTGCGTGTTCGAAGGGCATCGCGCGGTGTATCTCGGACCCGGCAAGGCCTTCGTCGACGAGGAGGGCCATCTGTTCCCGCGCAACGAGCCCTACGAGGTGTGCACCGACACGGTCGCGAAGCTCAGCCGGGCACCCTACGACCGGATGTTCGCGATTCTCGCACCCGGTGACGACGCGGTGAGCTACGCCTGCTGCGGTCCTGACGGTTGCTGCTGACGGGCACCGGTGAGCCCCAGGTAGATGGCCCCCAGTGTGAGCAGTGCCCCGACCAGCTCGATGGCTGACGTGGGACGCTGAAACATCACGATATCCCACACGAAGGCGAGCGTCGGCTGCAGCAGGAGCAGGAGGCCGGCTTGCGACGCCGCGAGCCGGCGCAGCCCACTCGAGAGCAGTACCCAGGCGATCACCTGGATCAGGACGGCATACGCGAGCAGGATGCCCGCGGTGCCACCCGACGGGATAGCGAAGCTCTCGCCCTCCAGGCGGACCGCCACGGCCAGGATCACCGCGGACACGAGCGACAGCGTCGCCACGGTGGCCATCACATCTGCGCCCTCGGCACGCTGGCGCGCCAGTCGGAGCGTCAACAGATAGGACGCGTACGACACCGCCGTCAGCAACCCGAACGCCACGCCCCATCGATAGGCCATATCCAGCGTCCCCCACTCGATCCCGAAAACGAGAAACAGCCCGGCGACGGCGAGCGGGATGGCGACGAGTAGCCGTGGCGAGGCGTGTTCCTTGAGCATGACGATGCCGAACCCGGCGAGCACGAACACCTGAAAGTTGGCGAGGATGGTGGCGAGGCCCGGTCCCACGAGATGAATGCTCCGGTGCCAGAAGGCCAGATCGGCGGCAAAGCAGGCGCCGCTCACGACCGCAATCGGCAGGTAGCCGCGCGCGCCGCGCCACCGCCCTCGGCGGACCACCACCAAACCGGCGAGGATCACACCGCCCACGGCCATGCGATAGAAGCCCGCCGGCGTGGGCCCCACATTGGCCACGCGCACGAGCACCGGCGCGAAACTGAGGAGCACCGCGCCGAGCGCGACGCGGATCAAAGCACCAGGGTCACGCACGTGCGCACGCCCCGGCGGGCGACGACCGTTCCTAGCGCTCGACGGTGATCGTGTGGGAGGCGCGGTTGAACGGCCCCGGCACGGGCTGGCCATCCGGACCGAGCAGCTCGAGCGTCACCGCGTGTCGCCCCGCCGGAAGGCCGACCAGGAAGTACGGCACCCAGTCGGTCAGCGTCTCGTTCACCTGGCCGTCGACCGTGAGTCGCACGGCGTGGCCTCCGGGCCGCAACGTCGCGTTCGACACGTAGAAGTCGACCATGACGCTGTCGGCGTCCGCGCCCGCGTAGGTCCCCTTCGGCCGGCTGTACGTGAGAAGCGGTAGCTCGGGATCGAAGTCCACACCGCTATCTGCAGTGCCGACTCGGAACGCCGCCGACGCGAAGGCCGTCGGCGTCTTGACGCTCTCGTGCCACTGTCGGGATGGGAAGGCTCGCAGCACATGCCGTCCGGGGCCAAGCGTGCTCAGATCGACGGTGGCCGTGGTCGTGTAGTGGGCGCTGTACGGCTCGTTGTCGACGATCAGGTGGATGTGCTGGCCATCCGCGGATCTGGCAATGCCGCGCCGGTCCGCACCGGGCGTCGGAACGCCGACCTCGAATCCCGAGAGCACAAACTCCACCGTTGTTGCCCCGGAGACCGTCTCACCGGAACCCGGTTTCACAATAGAGAGCTGCGCGTCCGGATACAGCGGTTGGGAGTGCTGTCCCCTGATCACGCGAACCGTCGGCGCGCCCGAGCCCGTTCCGCTGCACGCCAGGACCGTCACGAGCACGCCGGCCGTCGCTGCCGACCATCGCCATGTGATCATCATGCCTGCCTCCGTTTGTTCACCTGCGCCTGAACGCGGTCAACGCTCCGGGCGCCGCCGAAGCGGGATTCATCTTACGTGAGGGGACTGCAATGAGTAAGGGTCCGAGCGTGCGGAACGCTCACCAACTGGCGCCGACGGCTCACGGCTACGTAGCTTTCCCCGCTCGGTAGACAGCCCATGATCCATCCGACCATCGTTTTGGGGGTAGCGCCATGCAGCGAGTCGCGTCCGCTTTCGTCGTTCTCCTCACCACGGCTGGCCTCACCGCCTGCGCCTCAGGCGCCGCCCGTCAGGCGCCGACTCCACAGGCGGCACAGCAGAAGCCGACCGAGCAGCCTAAGGAGAAGATCAAGGAGTACGACAAGGTCATCACCAAGGAGGCCAAGTCCGACTCGGGCCTGTTCGTCGTCCACCGGATCGACGACAAGCTGTTCTACGAGATCCCGCTTGGCATGCTCGATCGGGAGATGCTCCTCGTCTCACGGCGGGCCCGCACGACGACGGGCATCGGGTACGGCGGCGAGGAGAACAACACCCAAACGGTGCGTTGGCAGCGCCACGGCACCAAGGTGCTGTTGCGCAATGTGTCGTACACGAACGTTGCCGACGACTCGCTCCCCATCTACCAGGCGGTACGCAACTCCAACTTCGAGCCCATCGTCCAGGCCTTCGACATTCAAGCCTACGCGCTGGACTCGGCGAAGACCGACACGTTGGCGGTCGTGATCGACGTGAGCGACCTCTTCATGAGCGACATCCCGATGATGGGGCTGAGCTCTTCCGCGCGCGAGCAGTACAAGATCCGGAACCTCGACAAAGACCGCACGTTCGTCGACTGGGCCAAGAGCTTCCCGCGCAACATCGAAGTCCGTGTCGTCATGACCTACAACGCCAACCAGCCGCCGAGCAATTCCTCGACGGGGACGATCTCGCTGGAAATGAACCACTCGATGGTCATGCTCCCGGAGCAACCGATGCGGGCGCGCCTCGGTGACGATCGGGTCGGGTACTTCAGCGTGCGCCAGACCGACTACGGTCGGAGCGATCAGAAGGTCACCGCGCGGCGCTACATCACGCGGTGGCGGCTCGAACCCAAAGACGCGGCGGCGTTTCGGCGTGGCGAACTGGTCGAGCCGGTGAAGCCGATCGTGTACTACATCGACCCGGCCACGCCCGAGAAGTGGCGCCCCTTCCTGAAGCAGGGGGTCGAGGACTGGAACACCGCCTTTGCCGAAGCCGGGTTCAAGAACGCGATCGTCGCCAAGGACCCGCCGACGCTCGAAGAGGATCCGGAGTTCAGCCCCGAGGACGTGCGCTACTCGGTCATCCGCTGGTTCCCGTCACCGGTGCAGAACGCCTATGGGCCCCACGTCCACGATCCACGGACGGGCGAGATCCTCGAGAGCGACATTGGCTGGTTCCACAACGTGCTGAATCTACTGCGGAACTGGTACTTCATTCAGACGGCGGCAGCGAACCCCGCGGCGCGAGGCGTGACGTTCGATGACGCGGTCATGGGCGAGCTGATCCGTTTCGTCGCGGCGCACGAGGTGGGGCACACGTTGGGCTTACCCCACAACATGAAGGCGAGCGCCGCCTACCCCGTCGACTCACTGCGTTCGGCCAGCTTCACCTGCAGTATGGGGACGGCGCCCGCGATCATGGACTATGCCCGCTTCAACTACGTGGCTCAGCCCGAAGACGAGGGAGTGTGCTTCCTGCCGGGAATTGGCCCCTACGACAAGTACGCGATTATGTGGGGCTATCGGCCGATCCTCGACGCGACCTCGCCCGATGCCGAGCGGGAAACCCTCGCCCAGTGGATCCGTGAGCGGTATGACGACCCCATCTATCACTACGGTGGCGGCAGCGGCATCGACCCCACATCGCAGACTGAGGCACTCGGCGACGACGCCATGCGGGCGAGCGAGTACGGGATCGCGAACCTCAAGCGTATCGTGCCCAACCTCGTCGGCTGGTCCTATCAAGGGCTGGAGAACTACGACGAGCTGGAGGAGCTCTACGGACAAGTGCTGGGCCAGTGGAACCGGTACATGGGACACGTCGCCACCAACATCGGAGGCGTGGTCGAGACACCGAAGACCTACGACCAGAGCGGAGTCGTCTATTCCTTCGTCCAAAAAGCGACCCAGCAGCGAGCCATGCAGTTCCTGGAGCAGCAGGCCCTGACCCCGCCTACCTGGCTCATCAACGAGGAGGTACTCGGCCGGATCGAGAACGTCGGCACCGTGGAACGGATGCGGACGGCCCAAGTGGGCGTGGTGAACCGTGTTCTGGATCCGGGACGCATGCAGCGGTTGATCGAAGGCGAGGCGCGGCTCGGCCTCAATGCCTACTCGCTGGGCGAAATGCTCGGCGACCTGCGCAACGGGGTCTGGGGCGAGCTCGCCAGCGGACGGTCGATCAACGTCTACCGCCGCAACCTCCAGCGCGGGTACTTGGAGCGCATGGAGTACCTCATGACCCAGTCGCCTTCAGTGCCGACGGCATTCAGCAGCTTCGTCACACCGGTCAACGTGCCGCAGTCGGACATCCGGCCGTTCGTGCGGGGCGAGCTGGAGACGCTCAAGCGGGAGATCCAGCGTGCGCTGGGGCGCAACTCCGATCTCACGACCCGCCTCCACCTCCAGGACGCCGTGGTGAGGATCGACCGGATCTTGGACCCGAACGGGTAGCACAGGGGGAGTCACGGCGCCCCGTGGCGAGACGCCACGAACGAGGGGCGGGGATCCACCGGATCTCCGCCCCTCGTGACCATGACCGGCCAACGGCGCCGACTGCCGCCTCACCCGCGCCGTTCCACCTCCACCCTCGCGTCGTTGTAGCATGCCCCACCACCAACGACGTTGACGTGATCCGGACACAGGGCGGTGGCCGTGAGACCGTTGCGAGACGAGCGGCGCCACGCTCCCTTCGGGATCAGCACCACGCCGGGTCGAACCCGGTCGGTGACGCGGGCCCGGCACACGACCTCCCCCAGAGCGTTGAACACCCGCGTGAGGTCCCCGTCGACGATCCCCCGTGGTTCGGCATCATCTGAATTGATCTCCACGTACAGTTCCGGGATCCCGTACTGACCCATCGTGCTGCTGATCGTGCGAGCGGTGGCAGGCGAGATCAGGGCCAGCGGGTAGCTCCGATCGGTGACGCCTTGGTAGTGATACGGATCCGGTCCAAGATCCTCCGGCCGGAGATGGACCTTCCCATCGCCCGTCCTGGGCCAGACCGTCCCGAACATGATCGGTGTCGGGCCGGGGAAGTCGTGCTCCCAGGTGACGGCATCCACACCCCCGCGCTCGAGTGGGGTTCCGCCCTCCAGTTCGACCGCGGCAAGCACCGCCCGATGGGCCTCCTCCTGCGTCCACGAGAACGGCGGATCCTCGAACCCCATGGCCCGGCCGAGCATCCCGAAGACCTCGTGGTTCGACCGCGCGTCGCCGGGTGGCGGGATCACGGGCCGAACCGCACCCACGGCAAACCGGCCGTACGAGGCCCGAATATCCCAATGCTCCGGGAACGCGGTCGCTGGCAGGACGATGTCGGCATACTGTGCGGTATCTGTCATCAGTTGGTCGAACACCACCGTGAACAGATCTGCTTGGGCCAGACCCCGGAGAACTGCCGTCTGGTGGGGGGCGGTGACCGCAGGATTGCAGTTGTAGACGAAGATCGCCTCGATCGGCGGATCCAGATCTCCGGCGAGGGCCTGGCCGAGTTGCGACATGTTCACGGCTCGGGACGTCCAGGGAGGCATGCCCAGGACGCGCCGCGCGTCGAACCGGGTCGCTCCACTGTTGCTCAGCGTGTAGCCGCCTCCCCGGACCCCGAACTTGCCCAGCAGTGCTGGCATGGCCAGGATCGCGGCGATCGCCTGCCCGCCGTGACGATTCCGCTCCAGCCCCCACCCGCAGCGAATGACGGCGGGGCTGGCATCGGCGTAGGCGCGGGCGAGCGTGCGGATGTGGTCGGCGCGAACGCCGGTCGCGTCGGCCGCCCGCTCGACCGTCCAGGGCTCGGCCGCGTCCAGCAGCACCTCGACCCCTGTCGCGTGATGGGACAGGAACGCGGAGTCGAGACAGCCCCAGTCTTTCCACAGGCCTATCATGGCGAGCGCGAGCGGCAGATCGGTACCCGGGCGCACCGGCAGATGCAGGTCGGCCTCGCTCTGCCCGAACGTGCGGACCGGATCGACGATCGCGACGAACGCTCCCCGTCGGCGCGCCTCCTTGATGAACGGCACCAGATGGATGTTGGAGGCCTTGGGATTGCCGCCCCACACGATGATGCAGCGGGCGTGGACGTAGTCCTGGAAGGCCACCCCCGGCATCTTGCCGTACATCCCGGTCGCGACCGCCGTCGCGGGCGCCGCGCACAGCGTCTTGAGCAGACGGGACGCGCCAAGCCGCGTGAAGAACAGCGTGTCGAGGAAGCCGTCGGTGAGCATTCCGTTCGATCCGCCGTAGTGGTACGGCAGGATGGCCTCGGAGCCCGATCGGCTGGCGATCTCGCGAAACCGCGTGGCAATCTCGCCGATCGCTGCTTCCCACGTCACGGGCTCGAACGACCCGCTCCCCTTCGAGCCCGATCGCCTGAGCGGGCGCTGCAGCCGCTCCGCCGCGTAGACCTGCCGGTCGAAACGCCTCACCTTGGCGCACACGAACCCGGCGGTGACGGGATCCGCGGCGCCGGTGATTTTCACGATCCGATCGTCCCGCACCGTGATGTCGAGGACGCACGAATCGGGGCAGTCCAGGGGGCAGGTGCTCGTCAGGGTGGCGTCGGGCATACGCGGTAAGCTATCTCGACCCGAGGACGGGCCACCAGACACCCCCAAAAACGACGCCGCCCCCGAGCCGCCAAGGCGACCCGGGGGCGACCCGCCCGCGAATCCCGGGCTACCGCTCCACCCTTGTACCAGTCATCTCTCCCGAATCGAAGCCCAGGATCCAGGAGCCGGTGAAACGATCGCCGGCGAATGTCATTGCAATGATCAGGTCCTCGCCGCCCGCGTCGGCGACGATCTGCAGCTCCTGACCCTCGACAATCACCGAATAGATCTCGGTGGGCGGCGGCCCGTCGGCGGGCTCCACCGTGCCGGTGTAGCTGCCGGGCGCTCCGCGAATCACGATGCGTCCGGTCATGGGCCCGCCCTGGTAGATGGTGGAGAAGCTGTACACCCCCACGGGGTCGAGCGGTGCGGGGGCGGGGGCCGCAGCCTCGACGCCGCCTTTGGCGGCGCAGGCAGCCACGCCGCCCGCGACGGCGACGGCGAGAACCAGGGTGGCCGTAGGTCTCATGGGTGGTCCCTCCGACATGCTTGGGTAACGACCCTCAATGCCCGCGCACGCTGCGTCGGATGTCAACACGGATCTCGTCGCGGATTTCCTGTTTGAGTCGCCGAATCTCCTGCCGAAACTCGGTGCATCCCGGCGCGGCCTCACTTGCCATGTGCTGACACGGCACGTCGGCACTGTCGAGATACAGGACGAGATCCTCCCCCAGGCCCGTCAACGCGACACTGCCGAAGCGCACGAGCTCGCTCGTGTCCGTGACACAGCTCAGGGCGTGCTTGTACCCGAGAGGGCCGCTGCGGTCGAAGGCATCCGGATCCAAGTGGAGCTGACAGTCGGTGAGCCGGTCCAGGTCGGCATTGTCGGAGGCGGTGATGGCAATGCGCACGCTGTCGACCGTGCCGGCCTCATGGCGCTCAATGACCACTCGGTCGAGCTTCCCAACCTTCCCACCGCCGATGTAGACCGGCAGGAACGACAGTCGCATGGTCACCGGGTTCGGGCTGTGCTCCAAGCTGTCGGCCCATGCCTCGACCTGAGCTTTCAGCGAGGCCGCGGTTCGGGCACCCCAGAAGACGAGCAGACCGGTCGCCACGACGAGCGGTGCAGCGACCACGATGAATGCTCTGCGGAAATTGGACATAGTTCGGCCCCGGTCTTGAGCAGACGGTTTTCTTCCCTACGAGCCTCTCCCGGCGCCGGTTTCAGCGGCCGGCGGCCGGCTTGCCAAGCCCGGCCGATCGGGTTTCCCTTGGATTCGGCGTCCCGGCCCGGTTCGTGTCAATCCTAAGGGGTTCGGGAACCCACACACCTAAGGAGCCCCAGGTGTCGTTCTGCAGTGCACAGCTCGCCCGCGTCCGGCCGCTCTGGGATCGGATGCTCGCCCACCGATTCCTCCGCGACACGAGGGACGGCACGATCTCGGACGAGCGCTTCGCGGTCTGGATGCGACAGGACTACCTGTTCGTCGAGGCCGCCATTCCGTTCATCGCCGCCCTCCTGGCACGCGCCCCGGAGCGCCACTGGGAGCCGCTCGCGGGAATCATTACCGCCCTGGGCAAGGAACTGAAGCTCTTCGAAGAGCGCGCGCAGGCCGTTGGTGTGGACCTCCGAGGTGCTCCCCCGGCATTCGCCAACCACGCCTACATCCAGTTTCTGATGGCGACGGCGTATCGCGCGTCCTACGCTGAAGCGTACACGGTTCTGTATGCAGCGGAGAAGGCGTACCACGATTCGTGGAAGGCGGTGCAGGCCGGGTTGGCCCGCGACTCGAAGTGGTACCCCTTTGTCGAGAACTGGGCCGGCGAGGCGTTCACCCAGTACGTGACCTACCTGGAGGGGGAGCTGGACGCGCTGGCCGAGCAGGCCGGATCCGAGGAGCGTTCCCGCATGGGGACGTACTTCGAGCTCACCACGAAGTACGAGATCGCGTTCTGGGAAATGGCGGCGACAGGGGAGGGATGGCCAGGAGGGTGAGAGTGAACACGTGAAAAGTGCACTCTTCACTTTCACTCTTCACCTTTCACCCTTCGCCATCTCTCAGAGTCATCAAATCGAGCGAGCCGAGGACCCATGCCCCTCTCCACCGACCTCTACAAGCGCGCCAAACCGATCTGGGATGCTCAACTCGACCACCCATTTGTGCGCGGGCTCCGGGACGGCACGCTCGAGATAGAACGGTTCAAGCGCTGGGTGCTCCAGGACTACCGCTACCTCAAGGAATTCGCCCGTATCTTCGCTTGGGCCGTGGCCAAAGCCGATCGGCTCGAGGCGATGGGCTGGTACGCCAAGGTGCTCGACCTCACGCTCAACAGCGAGATGGCGTTGCACCGCTCGTATGCGGAGCGGTTCGGGATCTCGGCGGCAGCGCTCGAGGCGGAACCGATGTGGCCCACCACACGCGCCTACACCGATTTCCTGGTCCGTACGTCGGCAGACGGCGACATGGCCGATCTCCTGGCGGCCCTCCTGCCCTGCGCCTGGGGCTACGTGTACATCGGAGGGGAGCTCGCCAACGGCGACCCGCCGGCCGACCAACGGTACGCCGACTGGATCGCCCAGTATGCCTCGCCGGAGTTCGCGGCGGCGGCGGACTGGCTCAAGGGGGAGCTCGATCGCGTGGCGGCGGGAGCGGGGGAAGAGAAGCTGCAGCGGCTCCAGGACCTCTTCGTCCTGTCGAGTCGGTACGAATGGGAGTTCTGGGAGATGTGTTGGAACGGCGAGGAGTGGCGGCCGTAGGCCCGCTGGCCGCTCGCCGCCTCGACCGGTATCGTTAGCGTCGAGGTTCCTTCCCGGAGGTCGCATGCAGCGACGTACCTTCGTGCAGACCGGCCTCTCCGCCGGCCTGCTCGGCGTGAGTGGGCTCTCCGCTCGCACGCGCCCCGCCCAGGCGGCTCCGGCGGCGCACCCGCCAGCTGAGATCCGCCTCAGCTCCAACGAGAACCCGCTTGGTATCTCGCCTCGAGCGCGGCAGGCCATTCTGTCCGGTATGGCCGATGCCAACCGCTACCCACAGGCTCGCGCGCCGCTGATCGAAGCGCTCGCCGCCACGCACGGGGTCCGATCCGAGAACGTCATCTTGGGAGCCGGCTCGACCGAGGTCCTAAAGATGGCGGTGGAAGCATTCGCCCGGCCCGCCGGACGACTGGTGCTCGCGAGCCCCACCTACGAAGACGCCGAGTGGTATGCCGGCCCCGGCAATCTGGAGATCGCGAAGGTACCGCTCACCCCTGACCTCGCCCACGACCTCGACGCGATGCGGAAGGAGGCTGTCAGCGCGAGTGGTCCGGTGTGTGTGTACCTGTGCAACCCGAACAACCCCACGGGCACCCTCACTCCGAGTGACGCCATCGACGATTGGATCGCGTCGGCGCCGGAGCACGTCTCGTTCATCGTCGACGAGGCCTATTTCGACTTCGTGACCGATCCGTCGTACCACACGGCGCTCGGTTGGATCACCGAGCGGCCCAACGTGCTCGTCGCGCGAACGTTCTCCAAGGTCCACGGCATGGCGGGGATCCGCCTGGGGTACGGTATCGCGCACCCTGATACGGCCAGCCGCCTGCGCCGCCTCCAAGTCAGGAACAATGCGAACCACTTCGCCCTCGTGGCAGGCCGCGCCAGTCTCGAGGATTCGGAGTTCGTGCGCCGGAGCATCGCCGTGAACGAGCGAGGCAAGCGGATCGCCAAGGACTGCTTCAACGACCTGGGGATCGAGGTGCTCCCAACACACACCAACTTCTTGATGCACCGCATCGAAGGGGATCTCCGAAGGCACATCGTGCGCATGCGGGAGCGGGGCATTCGTGTAGGGCGGCCGTTTCCCCCGATGCTGGAGTACAATCGCGTATCGATTGGGTTGCCGGAAGAGATGGAGCGGTTCGCCGAGGCGTTGCGAGTGTTTCGCCAGTCAGGCTGGATCTAGACCGGGAACGCGCCGCCGGTGTGGGGCGCGTTCCACTCACTTCTTCTTGAAGACGGCCCGCCACCCCGTGGTGTGGGGAGCGGGATAGACGTTCTCGCTCCATTCCATTGCCGCCTCGACCAACACGAACACGTCCGGGTCGACCGCCCGGGCCACGTCGAGCACCTCGCGTACCTGTGGGCCCCGGGCCGAGACGAACAGCAGGTTGACCGGTCCCTCGGTGGTCTCGCCCGCGAAGGTGGCCAATACGTGCCCGCGCCCGCGCAGCGCCGCGACGATATCCGGGCTCTGGGTGCGCGAGATGATCCGAATGACGTAACGCCCCAGGGCCAACCGCTTTTCGATGGCCATGCCGACCCAGACGCCGGCCGCGAAACCCCCGGCGTAGAAGGGCGCCAGCCATGGTGTGTCGTCGATGCGGGCCACCACCTGCGCCACGGCGAGAATCCAGACCAGGACCTCGAAGAACCCGAGCACCACCGCGAACCACTTGTGCCCCTGCACCATCGCGATCGTCCGAATCGTCCCGATCGACACGTCGACGATGCGAAGCAGGAAGATGGCGGTGCCGATCACCCAGATGGGGACGGACTCGAGCGGCATCATCGTTCCCTCGGCGACGCTCCGAACAGGTCGTGCACAGCCCTCGTCCGGTACGCGAAGATCGCCTCGAGTTGCCGCCGCACGAACACAGCATGCGCCAGACTGCCCAGCGGCCCAAATGGGAGCGCATACGTCACGCGATCCCGGATCTCGGTTCCGTCACCGACTGCGCGAAACGTGTGCTCGTGATGCCACCGCCGGTACGGCCCGCGCCGCTGCTCGTCCACGAACTGGTGGGGGGGATCCCACACGGTGATTTCGGACGTCCAGCGCTGTGGCACCCACAGGGGCCGAATCCGGTAGTCGATCCGCAGGCCCGTTCGCATCTCCAACGGGCCGTCGGAGGCCATTCGCAAGTGCAGCCACGGCGGCGTGATCCGGGCCAAATTCCGCGGATCAGCGTAGAACTGGAACACATCCCCAAGTAAATGAGACACCATTTGAACACGCTCGAGGACAAACTCACGCGCCATGAGAGTGTTTCGCTCGGTGGATGCCTGTCCCGATTTGTGGACGTTTTTCGATCATGGCGTACATGATAACCTGTTATGGGACAATGTGATAGCCTGTGGAACGGGGCTTGCACTAAAGACAGGTGGCGCTCGCCCGTGCGATCGTGTGGGTGGTACCTTTCGAGAGGCGAGCGAGCAACGGCCCGGCCCGGTAGCGGGATTCGGTTTCCCCCCGGCCGGCCAAGTGAAGGAGGACACCATGATCACTGCGCTGCTCTTGACATCGCTTACGCTCGCGCCGGCTGCCGAGATGCCCAGCGTGTTGCAGCAGGCCCCCGTCAAGGTCTGGCTGAACAAGCGGGGCGACCTCGAGCGCGGTGATCGCGTTCGGGTCTACACCCGTGCCGACGCGGACGGTTACCTCTTGATCCTGCACGCGGAGCCCGACGGGCGGATTCGTGTCGTGTTCCCGGTCGACCCGCTGAACGACAACTACGTTCGCGGTGGCAGGGAGTACGAGATCCAAGGACGCGGCGATCGAGAGACCTTCCGCATCTACGAGACAAGCGGCGTGGGCACCGTATTCGCCGCCTTCTCGCGCGACCCGTTCCGATTCGACGCCTTCGTCAGGGCCGACCACTGGGACTACCGGTTGTTCGAGCAGTGGCGGCTCAATGAGGACCTCGACCCCGAATCCGAGCTCACCGCGCTCGTCCAGGAGATGGCCGCTGGCGTCGGGTTCAGCTATGACCTCACCCACTATGTCGTGGGTGAACAGGTCGCCGCGAACTACTACTCCGGCGGGTATCCGCGGTCCTACATGAACGTCAGTCTCGGCTACGGTTGGTGGGATCCGTGGTGGGGTGTCTCGGTGGGGTGGAACTCCTGGTACGACCCCTACTGGTACGGCCCGTCCTGGTGGTACCCCTACCGGTACCGACCGTATCGCTGGGCGTACTACTACTATCCGTACTCGGGATACTACTACGACTATCCGTACTCGGGGTATTACTACGACGCGTATCGCTACCGCTATCCGGCTGGCACCTACTACGCGGGCAGCGGGAACGTTCGAGGCCGGTACGTCTGGAAGTCGACCGATCGGTACGACCTCGCTCGTGGCGGGGTGATCACGCGAAGCCGACTGGCCCAGGGCCTCCAGGCCAATGCCGGACTGCACTCCACGCTGCCGTCCAGGGTCGGCAACCAGCTGAGCGGACGTCGAGCGACCCCGGCCGTCCAGCAGGGAACGGATCGGCGCGTCGCCCCGACCGCGGACCGCGTGTCCGGCCGTCGGACCGTGGACAACGCCCAGAACGGCACACGGCGGGTTGCGCCGGCACAGGAAACCTCGGGTCGGCGGGTGCAGCCGGCTGGGTGGGGCATCACCGACGGTCGTCGGGTGATCCCCAGCACCGAGCGCACACCTCAACCCACAACCACCGAGCGGCGCGGGGAGCCGGCGGCACAGACGCCGCAGTCCGGCCGCCGGGCGACATCGTCCACTCAGCCCGAGACCGGCTCTCGGCGACCGGACACGCCGGCCACCACCAGACGGCCAGCGACGGAGACCGGCACCACCGAGCGGCGGCAGACGCCCTCTGCCAAACCGGAGACGCCGGCACGCCGGACGGAGACGCCCGCAACCCGCCGACCGGTTCAGGAGACGCGCACACCGGCGCGGACCACGGTCGAGCGGCGACCCACGACGGTCGTCCCCGCACGGCCGAGCGCCGAGCGAGGCTCGCAAACCACGCCGAAGCTGGAGCGCCGCACGCCGGTGCGGACCCCGACCACGCGACCCTCGTCTCCGCGGCAGGCAGCACCTCGCCCGAGCTCGAGCAGTCGCCCTGCCGCACGGCCGGCACCGAGCCGTCCAGCAGCCAGACCAGCCCCGAGCCGTCCAGCGCCGCGGCCGGCAGCCCGTCCGGCTCCGGCCAGAACGCCAACACGTTCCTCGCCGGCCCGGCCGTCCCCCACACGGCGGAAGGGCAACTGACCGGCTGACAGTGCGCCATGCATGATGAGAGGGAGGGCACCTGCCCTCCCTCTCACGTTGGTGGGCACTCCCTCCACCAGGCGCTTCCAGACTAGCGACCCGCACGTTGGCCCCGTAGTTTCGAGATCGACCGACACATGGGAGCTCACGATCCGCCGCATTCTCCAGTCACCCGTGGCCAAGCTGCTCCTCTACTATCTGGGGCTCGTCCTGGTCACCGTCGCCCTCACACGGCTCTTCCCCGTGCTCGCGATCGCGTTCCAGCCGGTGGACTGGTCGAATAGCCTCAGTCTCCAGGGTGCCCAGGTGGAGGAGAATGGCGGTTTTCTGGGCGCCCCCCACCTGCTGCTGCGAACGACCCTCGCCCTCATAGGCGCGCTCGCGCTCGTCGCGCCCATTGCGTGGGCCTACATGGTGACCAAGCGCGAGGTCCGCTACGACCAGTCGTTGGTGCACACGATCATCATGCTGCCCCTGGCCGTCACCGGTATCGTGATCATCGTGCAGTCCTCGGTGGCGCTCGCGTTTGCCCTCGCCGGGATCGTCGCCGCAGTGCGGTTCCGCAACACCCTGCAAGACACCAAGGATGCCGTCTACGTCTTTCTGGCGATCGGGATCGGTCTCGCTGCCGCGGTCCAGGTGCTCACCCTCGCCCTCCTCGTCTCTGCCGTCTTCAATCTGGTCATCCTGATCCTGTGGCTGTTCGAGATCGGCGACATCTACGCCCCGGAGAAGCGCGCGACCGTGACCGCGACGCATCCCACGGTGACCACGCCTGCCGAGATCGCGAAGCCGCCGAGCCGGAAGCGTGGATCGAAGATGTTCGACGCGTCGAAGCTCCTGGCGAGCGCGCCCGAAGAGACGGTCGTGTCGACGGCAGCGGTGCTCAATCCGGAGCTGAGCCTCCTGGAATTCAACGCTCGGGTCCTCGCCCTGGCGGAAGACCCGAGCGTGCCTCCGCTGGCCCGAGTGCGGTTTCTCGCCATCTTCAGCTCCAACCTGGACGAGTTCTTCCAGGTCCGCGTAGGAGGCTTGCGGCAGGCCGTTGCTGAAGGGATCACCAAGCGATCGATCGACGGCCGGACGCCCAGCGATCTTCTCCAGGCCATCAACGTGAAGCTTCGTGCGCTGATCCGGCGGCAGTATCGCTGCCTCCAGGCGGTGTGCGAGGACGCTCTGGAGACGGTGGGCGTGCGGATTCGCATGCTGGAGAGCCTCGGCGATACCGAGCGCGAGTACCTGCGCGACTATTTCGACGAGCGCGTCCTCCCGCTGCTCACCCCCAAGGCAATCACGCTGGCCGGCGGCCATCCATTCCCGTTCCTGGAGGACCTGCTCCTGTCGCTCGCGGTGGTGGTGCGGGATCCCCGCACCGCCCGCGACCACTTCGTGCATCTCGAGGTGTCGGACGCCCTGCCCCGCTTCATCCGGCTGCCGGACTCGCTCGACTTCGTGCCCGTCGAAGAGGCGATCGCCGCCAACATCGCCACGCTGTACCCGGGACGAGACGTGCTCGAGGTGCATCCGTTCCGGATCACGCGGAGCGCAGAGATCAAGTTCGACGAGAAGAGTGCCTCCAGTTTTCTGGAGGCGATCGAGGACGAATTGCGGCGCCGGCCGTCCGGGGCCATCGTGCGTATCGAGGTGGGGCGCACGATGCCGTTCGCGATCCGCGACCTCCTGATCCGGGAGCTGCGTCGCAAGGAGGAGAGCCAGGGTATCCCACTCCAGGCCTCCGACGTGCACGAGGTGGACGGGATGGTGGACCTCGGCTCCCTGCACGAGCTGACCGATCTCGGACGCCCCGATCTCGACTACCCGCCGTTCGTGCCGGCGGAGCCGTTCAAGGACGACGAGTCCATGTTCGACGTCGTCTCGCGCGGCGACGTGTTGGTGCACCACCCCTACCAGTCATTCGAGGCGACGACCGAGCGGCTCCTCCTGGAGGCCGCCGACGACCCGGACGTCATGGCTATCAAGCTCACCCTCTACCGGCCGGGCGGTCCGACGGCCCTCGCCGACCTGCTCGTCAGAGCCGCCGCCCAAGGTAAAGACGTCTCGGTCTTCGTGGAGGTAAAGGCCCGGTTCGACGAAGAACTGAACATCTTCTGGGCCAAGCAGCTGGAACGCGGCGGCATCCACGTCGTGACCGGTCTCGTCAAATACAAAACCCACGCCAAGCTCGCGCTCGTGGTGCGGCGCGAGGGCGATCGGGTGCGGCGCTACGTGCACATCGGGACCGGCAACTACAACGAAACGACCGCACGCCAGTACACCGATCTCGGGCTCCTCACGACGCACGATGGCATCTGCGCCGAGGTCAACCAACTGTTCAACGAGTTGACGGGCTCGTCACGAGCGCCCGCCGGCACGTTCGAGCATCTCATGGTTGCGCCGACGAACATGCTGCCGCGGTTCATCGAGTTGATCGAGCGCGAGGCCGAGCACGCGCGAGAGGGACGCCCGGCCGGGATCCGAGTGAAGCTGAATGGCGTGGCGGACGGCGAGCTGATCGAGGCGCTCTATCAAGCGTCGCTGGCGGGAGTGACGATCGATCTGATCGTTCGCGGCATCTGTGCGTTGCGCCCGGGCGTTCCCGGCCTGTCCGAGACGATCCGAGTGGTGGCGGCGGTGGGCCGGTTCCTCGAACACGCCCGGATCTTCAAGTTCGTCAACGGCGGCGAGGTCGAGCACTACATCGGCTCGGCAGATTGGCGTCCCCGCAACCTCCGGCGCCGCGTGGAGGTCGTCGCACCCATCCTCGATCCGGAAGCGCGGCGTCGCCTGGACGAGATCCTCGACATGGAACTTGCCGATCCCTCGGCGTGGGAGTTGCTCGCGGACGGCTCCTACAGCCAGCGGGACGGTGCAATGGGAGCCGCGAGCCGCGTGCAGGAGCAGTTGCTCGAACGCGTCACGATGCTATCGGTCGGCGCGGAGTAGCCGCCGGTGTCGCTCTCGGCCTCAGCATGCCAGAGTCACGTTGAGATACTCGACTTCCCCCGTGACATCCCGGACCAGCACCTCGGTGAGCCACGACGGAACCTCGACTGGCGTCTCCGCTGACGGCAACTCGACTTCTGCGAGCACGAGATCGCGGTCGACGAACTCGTCGATCTCCCAGAGCAACGCGCCGTCGGCTACATAGTAGCGCCGCTTCCGGACGCGCCGGCCCTCGGTGAGGGGCCACAGGTGCGAGAAGAGCTCGCCCGTCGTCTCCTCCTCGATCTCGAGGCGACTGAGACCGTCGCCCAACTTCACCGTGCGGAAGTATTGCTCGCCGCGCCCTGATCGGACCCGGCGCACCCGTTCCTGGAGCCGGCGGCCGGGCAGCCATCCCTGCTCGACGTCCACCACCTCGGTCGCAGAGTCGAGGGCCGGGAGTCCGGTCAGCAGGTATTTCCGCTCGATCTCGATCACACTCGGTGCTCGGTGCGCCAGGGCGTCCACGGTCTGGCGGAGGACGTCGTCCAACATCGCCCACTCGTCCGCCCGCCACGCGACGAGGCGCTCACGCAGCTCCTGTTGGGCATCGAGCGCGAGTCGGCTCACGGCCCGTACGCCCGGGCCGGCGTTCTGCCGTCGGAGCTTGCGTCGCTCGCGCTCGTCCGCACGGGCACTACTCGATGCACCTTGGAGACGCCGCGCGTGGTCGGCGGCGGCACGCTCAACGGCCGCAGTGCATTCCGCGTCGGCGATCTGGAGATCGTGGAGATCACCCAACAGGGTCTGGAGGGTCTTGAGATGATCGACCGCGGTCAGTGCCGGTGGCACTTCTCCAGCGACCAGCTCCAAGAGGTAGCGGAGCCGCTTGGCACTGATCCGTGTCTCGTGCACTGCCGCCGCGTCGTCACCCGCGCCGATCTGGTCCAGTTGCTCCCTCAGGATTCGCGCATGCCCGGCGACGAGCTCGCCGAGTACCGCGCCAAAGGGCTGCTCGGGCAAGGCCGAAAAGGCAGCTGCGTGCACGGTGGCATCGAGTCGGCGCCGCACGCGCCGCGCGAGCCTCGGGAAGTCCTGTTCGATGGCCTCCAGGCTCTCCCCATATCCGGCCTCACGTCGGTCCACGAGTTGGGCCAAGAGCCACTTTGCGCCGGCCCGCTTCGCAGGCGAGAGGCCGGGCAACCTCGCCTCGAGCCAGAGCGCGAGCACTTCGGCATCGCGAGCCGCGTTGGTGGTGCGCGCGAGGTCGCGGAGGCGACGGCGCAATCGCTGCGGCAAGCCATCGCCGAGAACCGGGCGGAAGGCCCGGAGCACGCTGCGCAAACGCCGGAGCGCAACGCGGAAGTCGTGCAATGCCTCACCGTCGGCGCCCTCCTTCAGCCGGTCGCGTGCCGCTCGGGCATCCTGCAGCAAGACGCTCCCGATTGCAGCCACGGCGGCCGAGGGCGATCCTCCCAGCAGCCCAGTGGGGAACTCAGGCATCGTCGCCGCCCAGCACCCGAAGATGCTTCGGGGCGAGCAGCCATCGGAGCTCCGCCTCACCCGGTCCGATCTTTCCCTCGAACTCGAGCAGGCACGCAGCGCCCTTCTTGAACGAAAAGAACGGCATCGCTGCATCCAGCAGCAGATGTGTCACCAGCTCGCTCAGATCAGGCTCGTGACCGACCGCCGCCACGACGCTCCCGGGCTCGTGGCGCTCGAGCCAGTCCACGATGGCGTCGAAGTCCCCGCCCGGAGCGAGCGCGGCGACACGTTCGACAGGGAGGTTGCCGTACGCTCGCGCGATGATCTCGGCGGTTTGGACAGCGCGGACGAGCGGACTCGAGGCCACCGCGTCGAGTCGTGGCACCACTCGCACCAAGCCCACAGCCCCGGCCGCCATGCGTCGCGTCCCTTCCTCCGTGAGCGGCCGTTCGTCGTCTTCGCGTCCCGCCGCCGCGAAGATGTCTCGGTCTTCGGCGATGGCATGACGAACGACGAGGAGCTGCACGGGATCACACCTCGGACGATACCCGGTCCGGGAAGGAAGGCGGGCGCCGCGTGATCGAGCGAGGTGCCGGAATCGTCGCGCCGTCGGGTCGCACGATCTGGCGCGTCAACTCCTGCAGCACGACCTGCGCACGGAGCGGCGGCTCATCGGGCCGGGGCGAGCGTCGAATGTACGAACCGTTCGGCTGCAGCACGCGAGCCTTCACATTGTCGGCGAGCCCCGTCTCGAGGATCTCTCTGGTAATGCGGTCTTTGAGTCGCCGATCGACCACGGGGAACATGACCTCGATACGCCGGAAGAAATTCCGTGGCATCCAGTCCGCGCTCCCCAGATACAGCTCCGGCTGGCCGGCGTTCTCGAAGTAGAAGACTCGGGAGTGCTCGAGGAATTTGTCGACAATGCTGATCACCCGGATGCGCTCCGATACGCCGGGAACACCGGGCCGCAGACAACAGGTGCCCCGAATGGCCAGATCGATGGTCACCCCCGCCTGCGACGCCCGGTACAGCGCGTCGATCACCGATGGCTCGACGAGGGCGTTCATCTTGACGATGATACGGGACGGCATGCCCCGTTCCGCGTGGCGCCGCTCGCGGTCGATCAGGGCAATCACCCGCTCACGTAGGGACGTCGGCGCGACCTCGAATTGGCGCCATCGATGGCTCCTGGAGTACCCGGTCAGCAGGTTGAACAGTTGTGAGGCGTCCTCGCCGAACTCGGGATCGGCGGTGAAGAGCCCGAGGTCGGTGTAGATCCGCGCGGACACGGCGTTGTAGTTCCCCGTGGCCAGATGCAGATACCGCCGGATCCCATCAGGCTCACGCCGCACTACGAGCGCCGCCTTGCAGTGCGTCTTGAGTCCGATCACCCCGTAGACGACGTGCACGCCGGCTCGCTCGAGCGCCCGGGCCCAGAGAATGTTGTTCTCCTCGTCGAATCGGGCCTTGAGCTCGACGAGCGCAGTGACCTGCTTGCCGTTCTGCGCCGCACGGCCGAGGGCGGAGATGATCGCGCTCGGGGCGCTCGTCCGATACAGGGTCTGCTTGATCGCCAAGACGTCCGGATCGTCCGCCGCTCGCTCGATGAATTCGACCACCGACCCGAAGGACTCGTATGGATGGTGGACGAGCACGTCCTGCTGACGAATCACCTCGAACATGTCTCGGCCCGAGGCGAAGGCCGGTGCCACCCGCGGCACGAGCGGCTCGTCCTTGAGCGCCCTGAAGCCGTCCATGCGCCAAATCGCCATGAGCGCCGAGAGATCGATAGGGCCGTCGAGGCGGTAGACGTCGCGCACCTCGATGTCGAGGGACGCAGACAGCATCTCCACGAACGCGTCCGTTGCGTCGGCCGCGATCTCAAGGCGCACCGGGTCGCTCCGCAGCCGCTGCCGGAGGCTCGCTTCGATCGCCTCGAGCAGATCGTCCGCCTCGTCTTCCTGCACCATCAGATCCGTGTTGCGGGTCACGCGGAACACCGTGGTGGCCTCGACCGTGAGGCCACCGAAGAGCGCCTGCGCATGCTCGACGATTAGGTCCTCGAGCAGCAGGAACCGGAGACGCGTGTCGTCCCGCGAGACGGTCACGATGCGATCCAACACGCTGGGGACCTGCACGACCGCAAAGATCGGCTCGTGATCGCGCTCGTCCGGTCGGATGAGCAGCGCCAAGTTCAGGCTCTTGTGGTGAACGTGCGGGAACGGGTGTCCCGGGTCGATTGCCAATGGCGTGAGGACCGGGAAGATGCTCGTGCGAAACAAGCGATCGACCCGCGACCGCTCTTCGGCCGACAGATCGGCATACTGCATGCGGACGATGCCCGCCTCGGCGAGCGCAGGCATGATGTCGTGCCGCAAGATCCGATACTGCTCCGCCACCAGCGCCTGAATCCGTGGGTGCACGGCGTCGAGCTGCTCGGCCGGCCCCAAACCGTCCGCCCCGTAGTCCTGCGGCTCGACCCCTGCGTACACCTGCTCCTGCAGCCCGGCGACCCGTACCTCGAAGAACTCGTCCAGGTTCGACCCGGAGATGGCGAGGAACTTGAGCCGCTCGAGGAGTGGGTTGGTGTCGTCCCGGGCCTCCTCCAGCACGCGCGAGTTGAACTGGAGCCAACTCAGCTCACGGTTGAGGTAGTGCTCGGACGAGTACTGCGGTGGCGGACGCTTTCCCATACCCTTCTCCTACCGCATCACGAACGTCGTTTGCCCGTCGACGTGGCCACCGCCCGCTGCTTGGTGGGTCGACGGGACCGCTCGAATACCACATCGATCTCGAAGGTGCGTTCGAACAGGCCACGCTTGCGACTCGCGTCGGCCAATTCCACGCGTGGATCGCCCTTCGCCTCGACGAGCACGCGCACCCGGTCGTCGCCGATCTTGCACCTGACCCCCTTCACGATCTGTGCGTGTGCGCGATCGAGCCCCTCGGCGATGCGAAGGATCCCGCTCAACTGACGCACCAATAGGCGATCGGACTTGTCCAGCCGCCGGAACTGCTCGTGGGCGTTCTTCGGCCTGGCGCGACGGTGGTACCGGGCCACGTTCGCGATCAACTCGATCTCGCCGGGTGAGAAGCCGCGGAGATCGCCATGCATGATCAGGTGATACGCGTGCTTGTGATGACCGGCATGATTCACCAAGTAGCCAATGTCGTGGAGCAGCGCCCCGGCCTCGAGGATGTCCCGACCCGCGGACGGGAGCTCGTAGGCCTCCTGAAGCTGGTCGAACATCTGCACGGCCAGCATCGCGACGTGGTCACAATGCCGCTCGTTGGATCGGCACTTCCGCGCGAATTCGCGAACCCACTGCAGACGGTTCTGCGGGGGAACGGCGGCCCCGCCCGCGAGTCCCATTTCCTCGATGGTCGCCAGCAAGATACCGTCACGGATCCCTCGATCATTGACGAGAATGCGTGGCGTCCCAAGACGCTTGGCGAGGCGCGCAACAGCGGTGGCTCCGGCGAGAATGATGTCGGCGCGCTTGGGGTTGAGGCCGGAGATCCGGCGTCGCTCGGCGAGCGGGGATTCTCGCAATCGATCGAGCAGCCGCTGCAGGTCCGACCGCGTCACCGCATACCCGCGGATGTGCGTGAGTCGTCCCTCCCGCTCATACTGGATCATTTCACCGATGTTCGTGAACGTCCCCCCGCTTCCCACCATGATCTCCGGCGTGAACGGCGGCCGGCCGATCTCGTCCTTGATTGCCCGGTCGATCGCCTTGCGAAGCTTCTTCCAGTGTTTGTCGGATATCGGGTCGGACTTCGCGTACCGCTCAGTGAGCCGAACCGCACCGAGCGGCAGGGAGTGCACTTGGTTGATGACTCCCCCGGCGACGAGCACCACCTCGAGGCTCCCACCGCCGATGTCCACCACGGCCGCCGACTGCTGATCGAGCTGGAAGTGCCGGTTGACGCTTCGGAAGGCGAGGTGCGCCTCCTCGTCGGCGGAGATGACCTCGATGCGCACGCCGCAGCGGCGCTGGGCTTCCTTCCGGAACGCCGCGCCATTGGAGGCCTCCCGGACCGCGCTGGTCGCGACGACGCGCAGATGGGCCACGCCGAACCCGTCGGCAATCGCCCGCATTTTGCACAGTGCCTCGAGCGACCGTTCCATCGGACTGCGCCCCAGCCGACCGCTCCGGTCGAGCCCGCGGCCCAGGCGGGTCATCTCGCGCTCCTCGTCCAACACGCGATAACTCCCGTCCGACTCCACCTCGGCCACGACCACGCGAATCGTGTTCGTCCCGAGGTCGATGGCGGCGATTCTCGGCAGGGACGCCGAGGGCGCCGACATCAGAGCCCCTCCTGATGGACGCTGGCGCTGGGTGGGCGGTTCATGATCACGTTAACCATATGTTCCACAATGACTTATCTGACAGAGACCACAACGGCCCAACCCCGGGAGTGCGTGCCGATGCCGGGACGGGCCTCTTGGATGATAGCGCGGTCGGGTTGCGTTGGTAACGGGCGCCCCTGGGACGACGGTTGCGGTCAGCCGCGCCGAGCCACTTCGGGCACGAGACGCAACCGGATCGCATCCCGCACCTCGCGGAACACCGCCAGACGCTGCTCCTCCGTCCCCTGCGCGATCGCCGGATCGGGAAACGCGATGTGAAGCCGTTCGACTGGGCGCGGGAACACCGGACACGTCTCGCGTGCGGAGTCGCACACGGTGACCACGAGGTCCCACGGTGAATCCAGGTAGGCATCTATGGGTGCCGGCGTCGCTCCTTCGAGCTCCACACCAACTTCCCGCATGACGCGGATGGCGAGTGGGTGCACCTGGGGCGCGGGATCCGTGCCTGCCGAACGGGCCTCCCACCGAGCGCCCAGCTCGGCGTTGACCCAGCCTTCAGCCATCTGCGAGCGGCACGAGTTGCCGGTGCAGAGGATCAGCACTCGGCGGGCGGCAGCGGACATGGTCACTCCAGGGTAGCGGCACTGACAGCCGGACCACGGAGAACTATATTTCGCGAAACAGCGAAATGGCAATCCCCATGCTCGACACGGCAACGCTCCGCTTCAAGGCGCTTGGCCATCCCGCCCGGCTCCGCATCCTGGCCGTGCTCCGGGATGGGGAACTCTGCGTCTGCCAAGTCACCGCGCTCCTCCAGCTCGCCCCGTCCACCGTTTCGGCCCACCTTGCGGAGCTCCGACGCGCGGGCTTCCTCACCGAACGGCGCGACGGTCGCTGGGTCTACTATGGCTTGGCCGCCGGTCGCGACGCTCGGCGAGACCTCGCCAGAGTGTGGGCGGCCGTTGCCGGTGACCTCCGCGTGAGCGCGGACGCCCGCGCCGCTCGAGCGCTACGAGGGATCCCGGTGGAGGAGTTCTGCCGCATGGACAACGCGGCCGCGGCCGCGCTGACCACTGACACGCGAACGGGAATCGATTCGTGAGCGGCTCCGAGAAGCGGTTGGGGGTGTTCGAGCGGTATCTCAGCGTCTGGGTGGCGGGGTGCATGGTACTGGGCGTCGGGCTGGGCAAGGCGCTGCCCAACCTGGTCCATGTGCTGCGGGGGCTCGAGTTCGGCCAGGGCAGCCAGATCAACATCCCCATCGCCGTACTGATTTGGATGATGATCTATCCCATGATGCTCAAGATCGACTTTGCGTCGATCCGGAGGGTGGGCCAGCGCCCCCGTGGCGTCTTCGTGACCCTGTTCGTCAACTGGCTTGTGAAGCCGTTCTCGATGGCATTCCTCGGGTGGTTGTTCTTCCGGCACCTGTTCCTGCCGCTCATCGGACCGGAGTTGGCGAGCCAGTACATCGCGGGGGTCATCATCCTCGCCGCCGCACCGTGCACGGCGATGGTCTTCGTGTGGTCCTATCTCTCGGACGGTGATCCCGCCTACACGCTGGTCCAGGTGTCCGTCAACGACCTGATCATGCTCGTGGCGTTCGCGCCGATCGTCAAGCTGCTGGTCTCGGGCACATCCGGCCTCGAGGTCCCGTTCGCGGTGCTGCTCTACTCCGTGTTCGTTTTCGTGGTCATTCCACTCGTCGCCGGAGGAGTCAGTCGACGAATCCTGATCCACCGCAAGGGCGTGGAGTGGTTCGACACGCGGTTCGTCGCGCGGTTCGCACCGCTCACGGTCATCGCGTTGCTCATCACGCTCGTGATGATCTTCGCCTTTCAGGCCGACAACATCACGACACGATGGTTTCACGTCGTGCTCATCGCGGTGCCGATCCTGATCCAGGTGTATTTCAACTCGTCGCTCACCTACGGCCTCATGCGTCTCCTCGGGGTGGAGTACGCCGTGGCGGCCCCGGGGGCACTGATCGGGGCGTCGAACTTCTTTGAGCTGGCGGTGGCCACGGCCATCGCGCTCTACGGACCGGGGTCCGGGGCCGCGCTGGCAACGGTAGTGGGAGTGCTGGTCGAGGTTCCGGTGATGCTCTCGGTGTGCCGGGTGTGTGTCGCGACCCGTCATTGGTTCCCAAGCGCACCGGCATCCGGCTGAGCCCGGGCGGGCACCATCTGTTCCCCGTGGTGGCCGTTGACCGCTAGGCGGAGCTTTGGTCTTCCCCTCGAGTGAACTTGCGGTAAAGCGGCAGCATGAGCACCTGCCACTCGGCCGGCGTGTAGGCCAACGAGCGGCGGAAGATCCGTGCCGGTTCCCGCAACGGCATCTCACTTACCCGAGTTTGACAACGTGCCATACCGCTCCATAATCTGTACTCCAGGGATTGTTGCGTGACTGCCTCTGACTGCGATCAAAGGGGGAGGGCACCATGCGGCGGTTTTCTCTCGCAGCCATGCTGACTATTGCTCCGGCGTCGCTGCTCCTCGTGCCGGCCATCACTCACGATAGCGAGCCAGTCTTGTCGGAGTCTGCGTGCGTGGATTGCCACACGCAGCTCCACCCGAGCATCGTGTCGGACTGGAAGGTCAGCAAGCACGGACAGAACGGCGTGGATTGTGCCGTGTGCCACGGCGTGGGTCATACCACCGTCGAAGACGTGACGGAAGTCAGGATCCCCACCCCCGAGACGTGTGCGATGTGCCACGCCGAACGCGTACAGCAGTTCAAAGCGGGAAAGCACGCGCTCGCCTGGGTGGCGATGAAAGCCATGCCGACTACGCATGCCCTCCCCGTGGCCATGACCGAGGGAATGAAGGGGTGCGGAGGTTGCCACAAGATCGGGATCAAGACCGAGGAAGAGATCCGGGCGATTCGAACCGCGGGAAGCGGGTTTGGTGTCGCTTCGTGCGACGCATGCCACACCCGCCATCTCTTTTCGGTCAAGGAGGCCCGCCAGCCGCAGGCATGCCAGACCTGTCACATGGGTTTCGACCACCCGCAATGGGAGATGTACTCCGCGTCGAAGCACGGCGTACGGTATCTCCTGAAGCAGAACGGGACACTCCCCGAGACGGTCGCGGCACCGACCTGCCAGACGTGCCACATGAAGGATGGGAACCATGAGGTGCGCACGGGCTGGGGCTTCTTCGCGGTACGTCTACCCATGCCCGAGGACGAGCAGTGGACCGCCGATCGCACCACCATCCTGCAGGCACTCGGCGTCCTGGACCCCAACGGCCAGCCGACCGCCCGACTCGACCTCGTGAAGGCGGCGGACCTCATGCGTCTCACGGAGGCCGAGTGGGAGGTGGAGCGGGAGAAGATGGAGGGCATCTGCATGCAATGTCACTCCATTAACTACGCCCGCGCCGAGCTTGGCAAAGGGGATCAGATGATCCGCGAGGCCGATCACCTGCTGGCCGAGGCGATCCGTGTCGTCGCCCAGCTCTATCGTGACGGCGTGATCAAGAAGCCGGCGAGTTATGCCTACGCCTTTCCGGACCTTCTCACGTTCCACGACGCGCCGACGCCGATCGAACGGCAGCTGTTTGAGATGCACCTCGAGCATCGGATGCGGGCGTTCCAGGGAACATTCCATGCCAACCCCGATTACGCGCTCTGGTACGGTTGGAGCGAGATGGTCCGAGACCTAGCGGAAATCAAGGAGATGGCCGCGCAGGTGCGCCGCCGATAGCGCCGGGCGGACAGGAGCCCATGCGCACTCGCCCCTTGGGGCCAGAGGCCCCGGTGGTATCGGCCATTGGCTTCGGCGGCATGCCGCTATCGATCCAAGGGCGTCCCGCGGACACCGCTCAGAGTGTTCCCGTCATCCACGCCGTGCTCGACGCCGGCGCCACGCTCCTCGACACGGCCGACGTCTACTGCCTGGACGACGACGACATCGGCCACAACGAGCGGCTGATGGCCCGCGCGTTGCGGGCCTGGAAGGGCGATTCGTCGGCGGTCGTCGTTGCGACCAAGGGTGGACTCACCCGTCCAGGAGGCCGCTGGGAACGGGATGCCCGACCCGCGCGTCTCCGCACAGCCTGCGATCGGTCACTGGCCGCTCTCGGTGTCGAGCGGATCGACCTGTACCAGCTCCATGCTCCCGACCCAAAGGTCCCACTCCTCGAGAGTGTGGGCGCGCTGGCTGCACTGCAACAAGAGGGCAAGATCCGCTGGATCGGACTCTCGAACGTGTCGGTAAAAGAGATCGAGGCCGCACAATCCGTGGTGAAGGTCGTCACCGTTCAGAACCGGCTCAACCCGTTCTTCCGCGCCGCGGTGGACACCGGTGTGGTGCGGTACTGCGACGACCACGGCGTTGGGTTCCTCGCCTACAGTCCGGTCGGCGGCGGACGACTCAACAAGAAGTTGCCGACTCATCCCACGCTGCGGCCGATCGCCGAGCGGCTCGGAGCCTCGCCGCATGCCGTGGCGATCGCGTGGGTGCTGAGCCAGGGCTCGAGCGTGATCCCCATCCCCGCGGCACGTACCGTCGATCACGCCCTCGACGCGCTGGCCGCGGCAGCCGTGGCGCTCACGCCTGACGATCGCCGAGCCATCGATCGGGCCGAGTTCTCCAGGGCCTGACCCCCAACCCGACGCCACGCACCATGGGGGAACGGACGACGATGCCGACATCCGAGTGGCCCATCGATCTCACGGACGTGCACAGCGCCCGCGACCGGATCGCTCCGTACCTCTCCATCACACCGCTTCGCTCATACCGGGCACTCGACGCGACCATCCGTCACGGCATTCGTATTTTCGTGAAGCACGAGACTCATCATCCCACCAACGCCTTCAAGGTTCGCAATGCGTTTGCCGCGCTGACGGCGCTGACCGCTGCCCACAGCGGCCGCGGCGTGATCGCCGCCACGCGTGGCAATCACGGACAGGGCCTGGCCTACGCCGGTCAGGTGCTGGGTATTCCGGTCACCATCTGCGTCCCGCACGGGAACAACCCCGAGAAGAACGAGGCGATGATCGGATACGGTGCCGAGCTGGTCGAGGAGGGCAACGACTACGACGAGTCTCTAGTCGCGGTTGAGCGCCTCCAACGCGAGCGAGGGCTCGTCCCCATCCATGGCACGAACAACGCTCAGGTGCTGGCTGGCGCCGGCACCATCACGCTGGAGCTGCTACAGCAGGTGGAAGCACTGGACGCCATCGTCGTCGCGATCGGTGGAGGGTCGCAGGCGGTCGGGGCCTTGACCGTGACCGGTGCGCTGCGACCGGATGTCGCCGTGTACGGCGTCCAGGCCGCCGGGGCCCCAGCCATCTACGAGTCGTGGAAAGCTGGGGAAATACGCGTGCTGGACTCGGCCGAGACGTTTGCCGACGGTATCGCCACGCGCTCCGCGTACGAGATGACGTTTCCGGTGCTCAAAGCGGGATTGGCCGGCTTCGTTACCGTCACCGACGCAGAGATCGCCGAGGCGTTGCGACTGCTGTTGCGGACCACGCATACCCTGGTCGAAGGTGCCGGAGCCGCGGGCTTGGCGGGGTTGATCAAGCTGCGCAATGAGCTGGACGGCAAGCGCGTGGCGATCATCCTTTCCGGGGGAAACATCGACGCGGCAACGTTACGGAAGGTCATGACGGAACAGATCTAGTCCTGCTGCGTGCGGCGATGCTCACCATCGAGAACACTGGTCGCGCTCAGGTGGGCTCGGCTCGGAGCCGCCCACCCCGAACGGTGGCGCCTATCACGATCGCGGCACCGACGAGCACGAGGTTCTTGATGATGTACTGTCCCTCCAAGGTCGGCGAGTACGGGAACGCCACGAACGTCTCTGACGGGAAGAACACGAGCGGCAGCATGGTTCCGGGCATCTGAAGAAAGAGGAGCAGTAGGGTCAGGCGAAGGAGACGCCCGCTGAGCAGACCGATGCCGATGAGCGACTCCCAAACGGCCAGCAGCGCCAGGCCCACCCCCGGTTGGACGACTCCGAAGGTCAGTCGCTCGATCGTGCGCGCAGCCAGATCAGCCGCGGGGCTCCAGCCCGGAACCAGTTTGATGGCGCCGAACCAGAGGAAGATTACACCAAGTGCAAGACGCGTCAGCGTGACGCCGTGGCGGGCCATCCACATGGTGATGCGGATGTCCAGGGGTTCGAGGCGGGTAAGCACGGTCATAGCGGGCTCGACTCGGGAAATTCCGTTTCGCGGTGTCGTGACCGAATACGCGTCGCGGTGGTCAACGTACAATCAGAGTGCTCACGGACGATCGGGGTTGGCGAGCTGACGGATCGAAGCGCGGTCATCGCTAGACCATGTCACCCGCCGCCGTGACCAGTTGGGTCGCCATCCGCTCCACTTCCCGCTCGCTCCGCTTCGCTAGCGTTTGCCAAATGGTCCGGCCGATGCTCGCTCCGAGGACGGCAGCACCCGCAGCCACGCCGATCACTGCGAGGGGAGCGATTCCCGCGGACGCCGCAACCCCGGCGCCAAGCACTCCGCCCCACGTTCCGGGAAGGAAATGCAGGATAGCCCGCAGGCCGGACGGGTACCGTTGGACCACCTGGATCTGGGTTTCTTCGTCAGTCGACGACAAGGAGACCTGTGTGGTGCGGTCGAACTTGTGTCCCCGCGATACGCTGGTCCATCGAACAGTGCCAAGAGCTTCGGTGACTGTCCCAGTCGCATCGACATGGTCCTCGATGACGCGGACCAGACGCTGAAGGGCATCCTCCCCGAGGCGGCCCGGAACACCCCGGACCACCTTGCTGGAGAGCGGCGCACCGAGCAGCAGGGCACGGTGTGGCCCAACGCCCGCCCGGACCGCCGCGACGGCCTCGTCGATGACCTCGGCACTGAGCCCCACCTCTCGGGCGATCTCGTGGAGCTCACGCAGCGTCAGTCCCCTGGCGCTCGTGGAGCCGAGGGACCGTTGCTCTTCGAGCTCGGCCGCGCGCTGCAGCACCAAGGCCACTTCTTGATCGGTGAAGCGGCGATCCGAATCGCCGGTCTCCGTCGACGGACGTTGCGCCGCGTCACCGTGCATGTCGGGTCGGTTCGTCACCATGTTGCCAGCCGTTCCTCGCAATGCGCTGTTGGGGCACCTCGTGATCAGACCGTCACACCACGACGTATTCGAGCGCCGTCGTGCCCGTCTTTTCGTACACGCGGTGCCCGGTGAGTCGAAGCTTGGCACGTGCAGCCGGATGGGGAAGCAGTGGCACGCCGCTGCCAAGAAGCACCGGGATGATTGCGACCTCCACGGTATCCACCAGCCCGAGATCGAGCAGGCTCCGGAACAGCCCGCCCCCGCCAAACAGCCAGATGTCTTTCCCGTCACCTACCTTGAGCTCCGGCACCGTCGCTTCGGGTGTGTCCGAGACGGTCACGTCAGGGCAGTCGCGTTGGCGCAACGTGCGCGAGAAGACAAACGCCTGCATGCCCAACATGCCCCCGCTGCCTTGTTGGCGTGCCGCCTCGTACGACTTTCGGCCCATCAGCACCGTGTCGAAGTCCTTGAACAGGGCACCGAAATCGATGTCCGGATCCATCACGATCCAGTCGTACTCCCCCTTTGGGCCTGCGATATACCCGTCGAGACTCATGGCCACGGAGAAGCGAACTCGTCTCACGATTGCCTCCTCCGTCGGCAGACCACCGGGGCCCCAAAACCCATACGAATACCACCTTCCGGCTTCAGTACCGCCCTCCGCACTCCCTTTCCCTCTTCCCTCTTCCCTTTTCCCGCTTCCCGCTTCCCGCGATCGCCTTCATCCCCACAACTCCCGCCTCGGCGGATACAACGTGCTGCCGTCGTACCGGAGGCCCTCGGGTCGATCGCGTGCCAGTAGCAGTGGTGCGTCCAGGTCGACGTAGCGCGCGCCCTGTGCCAGCAGGATGGCCGGCGCCACACCCAGAGAGGTTCCCACCATGCACCCCACCATCAGCTCCAAACCCGCGTCGCGCGCGGCCGTCACGAGACGGAGTCCCTCGGTGAGCCCTCCGGTCTTGTCCAACTTGAGGTTCACGACGTCGTAGCGCCCCACGAGGCGAGCGACGTCGTCACTCGTGTGACACGCCTCGTCGGCCGCTACCAAGAGGGGCCGCTCGATGCCGAGGAGAACGTCGTCCCGGTCGGCCGGAAACGGCTGCTCGATCATCTCCACACCGAGTTCCGCCAATGGCCGGGCCAGCTCCGTAAAGTGCGATGGGGTCCACGCCTCGTTAGCGTCGGCGATGATACGGGTGTTTGGTGCCGCATCGCGGACAGCGTGCACCCGATCGAGGTCCCGCTCGCCCGTCAGCTTGAGCTTGAGCAACGGGCGGTGGGCTTCGGCTTGCGCAGCGGCTCCCATCGCCGCCGGCTCGTCGAGGCTTATGGTGTACGCCGTCGTGAGGGGTCGCGGCTCCGCTAGACCGGCCACGTCCCAGGCCCGTCTCCCGGCCCGTTTCGCCGCGAGATCCCAACAGGCGCAGTCCAGCGCATTGCGCACGGCTCCGGCTGGGAGCTCGTGCTGCAGCGCCATCCGATCGATGCCGTCCGTCATGCTGCCGGCGACCTCTCGGATCGTGGCGATCACCTGCTCGACGGTCTCACCGTACCGTGGGTACGGCACGCATTCCCCGCGTCCCGTCGCAATACCGTCCGAAATCTCGACGACCACGACTCGGCTCTCGGTGCGGGCACCACGAGCGATGCGAAACGTGCCGCGAATCGGCCAGGTTTCCGCTCGGACTGCGACCAACGCACCGTTCATTTCCATCCCCACGAAGGCTTCCTCGTAGCTTCAGAGAAACGTCAGTGCGCCCTCGCTAACGGACTGCCGTGGGCCCGCAGCAACGATTCGTCTTCGTGATTGCTGCCCACCGAAGCGGTGAGCCAACTGCCCCGCCGATCAGAAGGCTGCAGATTTCACGTAGGTGTCCAGCTCAGCGATGAGGGTTTCCTTGGATCCGTCGTCCAGGAACGCCGCTTCGAAGGAATTCCTCGCGAGACGATAAAGCTCCCTCTTGGAGAGCCCCAACGCCTGGTGCGCGGCCAGGAAGTTCTCGTTCACATACCCGCCGAAATATGCGGGGTCGTCCGAGTTTACCGTGACACACAGACCCGCGTTGAGGAGCTCCTTGAGACTGTGGTGCTCCATCGTGTCGTACACGCACAGTTTCACATTGGAGAGCGGGCACACTGTGAGCGGGATCGCGTCGGCCCGGAGACGCTCGACCAGCGCCGAGTCCTCGATGGAGCGCACGCCGTGGTCGATGCGCTTCACTTTGAGCTGGTCGAGCGCCTGCCACACGTACTCCGGCGGTCCTTCCTCACCGGCATGCGCTACGGTGAGGAAACCCTCCGCGCGGGCGCGAGCGAATGCCGTGACGAACTTCTCCGGCGGATGCCCCACCTCCGAGGAATCCAGGCCGACACCAATTATCCAGTCACGGAACGGCAGGGCCTGTTCCAGGGTCGCGATCGCCGCTTCGGCACTCAGATGGCGCAGAAAGCACATGATGAGCTGATGCGAGATTCCGAGCTTCCGCTCGCCGTCGTCGAGCGCCCGATGGATTCCCCTGATCACCGTCTCGAACGGCACACCGCGATCGGTGTGCGTCTGCGGGTCGAAGAAGATCTCCACGTGGCGGACATGCTGCGCCTGCACCCGCTCGAGGTAGGCCCAAGTGAGATCGTAGAAGTCCTGCTCGTGGAGCAGGACCTGCGCGCCCTCGTAGTAGATGTCGAGGAACGACTGGAGGTCGGCGAACTGGTAGGCGGCGCGCACCTCCTCGATGGACCCGAATCGCAGCGCGACCGCGTTGCGCTTCGCCAGCTCGAACATGAGCTCCGGCTCGAGCGTGCCTTCGATGTGGAGGTGGAGCTCCGCCTTGGGCAGGTGCCTGATCCAATGTTCCACGGTCACCTCCTCGTCAGCGGACCCGGGTGAACACCACGGTTTCGGCCGTAAACTGCTTGGGTCTCGGGGCCCGGTCGCCGGCCCCCGGCGGTCCAGGCTCCAGGTCGAGCCGGAACGAATCATCCCCATCGAAGGCCAGTATGCCGTACAGCGTGGCCCCGGCCAACGGCCCGTGATCGAACCGCGCGAGGTCCAGGTGGTGGGGCACGGTGTCGCGGTTCAGGGTGTAGCGCAACGTCACGGTGTCGACCAACCCCGGAGCGTCTACCACCCACTTCCCGGTGCCGTCCGTTTGAAACACGAACTGCATCGTCTGTCCATCAGTGTCCGTTCCCGTCCACTCACCGACGAGCGAAACCACAGCGTCGCCGCGACACGCGGCCAGCATCACCACCATCCCCATCGCAATCCATCGGCGCATACGTTCCTCGGCTTTCTGGAAGTCGCCTTAACCGAATCGACGAACGGGTGGATATCCCCCAACCTCTCCCCCTCGCCGTTCAACCTCGTCACCTGTAGGACGGTCCGTCGGTCGCGTTCCCGAGCCCCGCCTCACCAGGTTCCCTCACTCGAATCTATCGACACGCCGGAGGCACAACAGGTCGGCTACTCCGGTTCGCTAGCCGCCTCGCTCGACGGCGTTGGAGCCGAACTTCCGCCGAACGGCATCGACGGCCTCGGCCAGGCGACGGTCGCGCTCCGTCTCGAGCGCATCGCTTGCCTCGTCAAAGAGCCCCAATTGCTCTTCGGTGTCGGCCCCGGTGATCTGCGACAGCGATACGCTGAGCAAGCGAGCCGGAATGGGCCGTGCCGAGCGGAGCCTAGCCATCAGCCTGGCAGCCTCGTCGAAGATCACGCGCTCGGTCGACACGCCTCGAGGCAGCGTGCGGCTCGCACGTCGGTCGCGGAAGTCACGGTCCCGAATCCGCACCGTGATCGTCCGAGCGACGTACCCGTGCCGGCGAAGGTCGTGCGCCGCTCGGTCGCTGAGGCGCAGCAGCTCGCGCCGCAGCGCATCGTCGTCATCCAGATCCTCGGCGAACGTCTCGTCTCGGGAGAGCGATTTGGCCTGCGATCGCGGCAGGATCGGTGTCGAATCCATCCCACGAATCCGGTGGTACAGCCAGCTACCGGCACGCCACCCGAACCACTCCTCCAGCTCAGGTCGCTCGTGCGGCAGCGTGTCACGCACCGTCTTGAGCCCATACCGTTCCAGACGTTCTTGAAACCGCGGCCCGACACCCGGAATGTCACCAAGGTCGAACGTGGCGAGGAACGCCGCCTCCTGCCCCGGCGGTACCGCAACCACACCATCCGCTTCCGGAGTGCGATGGGGCTTCGCCCGGCCAGCGGCCAACTTGGCAACGAGCCGGTTCGTTCCGGCGCCGATCGACACCTGAATCTCCGTTTCGGCCAGGACGGTGCGGCGGATGCGCCGCGCGGTTGTTTCGAGGGCCTCGTGGCCATACAGCCCCTCGGTCCCGGACAGGTCGAGATACATCTCGTCGATGGATGCGGGCTCGACCACCGGGGTGAACTGCTCGAGGACGCCGACAATCGCTCGGCTCTTCTCGCTGCACGCGCGACGCGACACGCCCACCACGGTCGCCTGCGGGCACAGACGGAGGGCTCGCGCTGTGGGCATTCCCGACCGCACCCCGAACTTCCGGGCCGCATAGGCGGCCGAAGTGACGACACCACGTCCTTCCGGGGATCCACCCACCAGGAGCAGCTCGGCCTGGCCGGCGCCCTGCGGATCGACGAGGCGCGCGACCTGCACGTAGAACGCATCGGCGTCGACCTGAAGAATGCGCGGCGGAGGTGTGGGTGAACCCATCGTCTTCAAAGTATCCCGTTCGGCCGGATCCGGCCCGGCCGTGACCCCACGCACTGTCGGGACACGCTGGCCATCGCCATCTTCCGGTCGATGTCGCAGCCGGAGATCAGATGACCGCAGATCCTCTCAGCCCTAAGGCGCGGGCCCAACTCGCCGTGCTGGATGAGACCAAGCGCAAGTGGGACCGCGTGCGTGCCATCGTGGAACAGGTGGCGGCACGGCGCGGCGGCATGTTCAGGGGCGGCGGTGGGAGCCTCACGGACGGCGTGCGTATTCAGCCGTCGAGTGCCGTGCTCCTGTCGCAGCTCGGGCGGCTCGTGATCGACGTCATGCAGCTGCTCGAGGAGCGGGGCTTTCGGGAATTCGCCGACCAGCTCCAGGAGCTGGCGGCACTCGCGCGCCGTGGAGAACGCGCGCCCCAGTCGGCAACCTACCGCATGCGGGAGATCGTGAACCACGTGTACACCGGTCTCGGACTCGCCGAGCAGGAAGTCAAGGGGGGAGACCAGCAGCGCCCCCCCGGGGAAGAGCCCGCTGAGGCCTGAGGCCGTCACTGACACCTATCCTACCCCCCGGCGAGTCATGATACGGCACGCCAAACGGTGCCAGTGTCCAGCCCTGCCACTCATGCGTCTCCGCCGCCAAGGCTGGCCTCCACGGGTTGGAGACCTTACCTTGCGCCTGAGGATCACCAAGAGCCCCTGCCGTCGCTGACGCGGATCGCCCGACGACCGCCCCTCTCCGACCGGTACGCCATCGAGCGGGAACTCGGCCGTGACACCCAGGAAGCCTTGCACCGTTCGCAGGCTTCCGGGGACCACGACATCCATGACTGAAGGGACCGGAATGCACTGTCTACTCATCTTCCCGGAGTTCACGGCAGGGGCGTTTTGGAATTACCGGGCTACGTGCGAGCTGATGGGGGCGAAGTACCCCGCGAGCCCGCTGGGCCTGATCACGGTGGCCGCCCTGCTTCCGAAGTCATGGGAATGTCGTCTGGTGGACTGCAACGTCCAGGAGCTGAGCGACGCGGATATCGATTGGGCGGACATCGTGTTCACGGGTGGCATGATCGTCCAGCAACACTCCTCACTTGCCCTGATCGAGCGGCTGAAGGCAAGCGGGAAGACCGTGGTGGCAGGAGGTCCCGACGCCACGTCCAGCCCGCATCTCTACGACCTGGCCGACTTCCTGGTGCTCGGGGAGGCGGAAGTCACCCTGCCGCGGTGGCTGGCGGATCTCGAGGCAGGGTGTGCAGCGCACATCTACGAATGCGGGGAGGAACGGGCGGACATGTCCCGATCGCCCGTCCCACGCTTCGACCTGCTGCAATTCGACAAGTACCTGCACATCAGCATCCAATACGGCCGGGGTTGTCCGTTCCATTGCGAGTTTTGCGACATCGTCAAGCTGTTCGGGCAGGTGCCACGACTGAAGTCAAACGAGCAGATACTCAGGGAGATCGATCTGCTCTACGCGTCCGGCCATCGGGGTCACGTCGACTTCGTGGACGACAACTTCATCGGCAACAAGCGGGAGGTGAAGAAGCTCCTTCCGGTGCTCCGGGACTGGCTGGAAGCACACGACTGGCCCTTCGAGTTCTCCACCGAAGCGTCCATCAATGTCGCGGACGACGAGCAGCTGCTGCAGCTGATGCAGGATGTCGGGTTCTTCGTGTTGTTCGTCGGCGTTGAGAGCCCCAGCATGGAAACACTGGTGGCGACGCAGAAGCGCCAGAACACCCGACGCTCGATCGCGGAGAGCATCCGGAAGATCCACTCCTACGGGATGGCGGTGAACAGCGGCTACATCATCGGATTCGATGCCGAGCGGGGGAGCGTCGCGCAGAGCATGCTGGCTCTCATCGAGGCCAGTGCCACCCCCGTCAACATGGTTGGACTCCTCGCGGCCCTCCCGGGAACCCAATTGACCCGCCGCCTGGCCCGTGAGGGGCGACTGCACGAGGACTTTGCCGTCCCGCCGGAGGATGCCGCGGACCAGTGCTCCGGCGGCTTGAATTTCGTCACAAAGCGGCCACGAGTGGAAATCCTGGAGGACTACCGGCGGGTCATCGCAGGGGCATACGCCCCACACGCGTACTTCAACCGCGTCTACCAAATGGGGGCAGCGCTCAATTGCCGAAAGAAGAAGCTTCGCCTCCCCTGGCGTGAGCGGCTCCGCGAGCTACGGGGATTCGGCCGCCTCATCTGGCGCATGGGCGTGAAAAAGGACTACCGCATCGAGTTTTGGCGTACCCTGGCGAGACTCGCGCTGCGCAACCCGAGAGCGCTCCGTCACGGGGTGAGCTGGATGGCGCTCTACCTGCACTTCGGCGAGTTCATGAAGGTTGTGCTGACACGGCTCGACAAGGACATCGAGCTGGCGAAAGCCTCACACCGGCCTCACGAGGTACGAGCCACAAAGCGGGAGCCCGTCGCAGCGCTTGGAGCTGCACCCATCGGGATCCTACGGTATCCGGACCCGCGGGCCCCAGTCCTCAGGTCACGGTTGGGCCCGACCGACTCCGCGGGAGCTTAGCGTCCCGGCGAGCGCACATCGTTGACAGATCGCGCGAGGTGCCGGGGCTTCTCAGGGTCAGCCGACACCGGAATCGACACCGCAGCATCACGGAAGGGGCCAGATGAGAACGCCCAGCCGGGCGCCTGCGCACCCCACGGGGCATCGTTGCTTGTTCTATCTAGAACCGCCTAACCGCCGGCATCCAATGGGCCTGGGTAGAGTTGAACTACCGACCTCACGCTTATCAGGCGTGCGCTCTAACCACCTGAGCTACAGGCCCCGGGGACTCGGAATCTAGGGAGTCCGCGCCGCCGGCTCTACCCCCGAGCGCGTGGCACGCCCGGCCGGGGACGGGACGCGCCACCCAGCTGCCACCGGAGGCTCCCGACCGACGTCCTAGTCCCAGTCCCCTCGCCTGCTGCGTCGAGGCACCTCGCTGTAATCGTCGTCGAACGAGTCCTCGTAGTCGTCGTAGTCGTCGTCTTCCTCCTCCTTGTCGTCCTCGTCTTCGTCTTCGTCGAGCTCCTCGTCTTCTTCGAATTCGTCGTAACTGGACTCGTCATCATCCGATTCGTGGCGAGCGGTGATCGGCGAGTACGACGTTTCCCACGGCCGCATTACTCCCTCCTGCGCCTCCGGCGCGATACGAATGAGGTTGAATCACCTCCCCTACTCCCCATTGGCGGCCCTCGCCTGGCGAGCCGCTTTCTTTCGCTGAATAGCAGCCAAGGCTCGTTTTCGCAAGCGCACGGCGGCCGGTGTCACCTCGATCAGTTCATCGTCCTCGATGTACTCGAGCGCAAGCTCCAACGTGATCTCTCGTGGCGGCTCCAGCTGGATGTTCCCGTCGGAGGCCGTGGTGCGCATGTTGGTGAGCTTCTTCCCCTTGAGCGGGTTCACGTCGAGATCGCCGGATCGGACGTGTTCGCCCACGATCATCCCCTCGTAGACCTCGTCCCCGGGCCGCACGAACATGGTGGCCCGCTCCTGGAGGTTCCACAGGGCGTATCCGACCGCGACACCCTCACGATCGGCCACCAGGACACCCCGCGTGCGCCCAGCGAGCGGGCCTGCCCAGCTCCCATAGTCCAGAAACCGGTGGTGCAGAATGCCCTCTCCGCGGGTCTCCGTGAGGAACTCCCCGCGGTACCCAAAGAGGCCGCGCGCCGGGATGCGGAAGCTCAAGCGCACCCGTCCGCCTCCGTGATTGCGCATGTCGAGCATCTCGGCTCGCCGCGGTCCCAGGGTCTCCATCACGGTTCCCAACATCCCCTCGGGAACGTCCACGACCAGCTCTTCGTACGGCTCGAGCCGTTCGCCACGGAGCCCGACCTTGGTGATCACGCGGGGCCGACTGACCTGGAACTCGTACCCCTCACGGCGCATGGTCTCCATCAGGATCGCGAGGTGCAGCTCGCCGCGGCCGGACACGGTGAGCACGTCGGGCTGGTCCGTGTCCTCGACCGAAAGCGAGACGTTGCGCTCGAGCTCCCGGTACAGCCGCTCCCTAACCTGGCGACTGGTCACGAACTTCCCGACCCGTCCCGAATACGGGGAGTTGTTCACCATGAAGTCGACCGAGATAGTCGGTTCCTCGACGGCGACGCTCGCCAACCGTTCCGCCCGGGATGGGTCGGCCAGGGTATTGCCGATCTCGACGCCCTCGATACCGGCCAGCGCGACGATGTCACCTGCTTCGGCCTGCTCCAGCTCCACGCGCTTGAGGCCTTCGAACCCGTAGAGCTGTGCCACGCGGGCGCTACGGAGTTCCTCCTCCGGCACGAGCCCAGCTGCTCCTGGGGGGAGCAGCATCACCGGCTGCCCCACGCGCACGATCCCCCGCTCGATCCGACCGATCGCTACGCGTCCCAGATAGGGCGAGTGGTCGATCGTCGAAATCGGCATCTGAAACGGTCCGTGAGCTTCGCCTCGCGGCGGAGGAATGTGCTGGAGGATCGCCTCGAACAGCGGAGTGAGATCGCCGTGGACCGCCTGGGGGGACGTGGGCAGCTCTCTCGCCGCCACACCCAGTCGGGCCGAGGCGTAAAGGAACGGGGCATCGAGCTGCGTGTCGGACGCCTCCAGCTCCATGAACAGTTCCAGAACCTCGTCGTGCACCTCGGCCGGGCGGGCGTCTGCCCGGTCCACTTTGTTGATCACCACAATGGGCGCGAGTCGGAGGGCGAGGGCCTTCCGCGTGACGAACCGCGTCTGCGGCATCGGTCCCTCCGCCGCGTCGACCAAGAGCAGCACGCCGTCGACCATGCCCAGGATGCGCTCGACCTCGCCCCCGAAGTCGGCGTGTCCCGGCGTATCGACGAGGTTGATCTTCACGTCGTTCCAGCGGATCGACGCGTTCTTGGAGAGAATCGTGATGCCGCGCTCGCGTTCGAGTGGATTCGAGTCCATCACGCGCTCCTCGACCTCCTGGTTGGCGCGGAATACGCCCGCCTGGCGGAGCATCTTGTCGACCAGGGTCGTCTTCCCGTGATCGACGTGCGCGATGATGGCGATGTTACGAATGGACAAGGGAGACCTTCAGGATGACTCGACCGTCGTGCCGGTGTTGGAGTGCGCCAGTATAGAGGGGTCGGGGGTTCCGCGCAAGCGGTCGGGTCAGACCGTAGGCCGACAAGTGTGTTCCCGTTCGATCTGCAGGGTCACATGTCGGATGCCCAGATCGCTCAGCCGCGCCTGCGCCGTCTCCAGCACCCGCTGGCCCTGGCCGGGATCGACGACCACGGCATGCCCGCTCATGGCCACGACCCCACTGGTCAGCGTCCAGACGTGCAGGTCATGGACTTCGTCAACGCCTCCGATGGTCGCAATGGACCGCTCCACGTCGCCGAGCCTGATGTGCCGCGGCGTCGCTTCGAGCAGCACGTCGGTGCTGTCGCGAACGAGCCGCCACGCACCCACGAGTATCAGCAGCGCGATGCCGATCGAGATCAGCGGATCGGCCACGACCCAACCGCTGACGACGATGATCACGCCGGCTCCCAACGCTCCGAGCGAGCCGAGGAGATCGCCGAGCACGTGGAGGTAGGCTCCGCGAACGTTGAGCGACTCGCGGTGTCCACCGTGCAGCATCCAGGCCCCAAACAGGTTCACGACCAGACCCACGCTGGCCACGCCGATCAGGATGGTCGGATCGACCGCGGGGGGGGCGGTGAGACGGTGAACCGCGTCCCGCACGATGAGCCCGGCGACCACCATGAGCGCCGCCCCATTCACAAGGGCCGCGAGGATCTCGAGCCGGAGGTAGCCATAGGTCTTTTCGGGTGTCGCCGGCCGCTTGGCAAACCAGGCCGCGAACAGGGCGAGTGCGAGGGCGCCGACGTCGGCGAACATGTGCCCGGCGTCGGCCAGCAGCGCGAGCGAGTTGGCCGCGAGACCACCGATGACCTCCACCCCCATGTACGCCACCGTAACCACCAGGACGAGCGCGATCGCGCGCCCACTCACGCGCCGCTCGGGCGGGGAATGCAGGCATTGGAGCGCCGGGTCTCCCGCCGCGGGAACCGTTGGACGGGTGTCGGTCACGGACACAACCTCATCGGGACCGGCCGCTTTGCCACGGCTGTCGGACTCCTTAGCTTGTGCAGCACGACCATATGGAAAGCATCACACTCACATCCTTCATCGTGCGGGCCGCCGCGGTGCTCCTGCTGGTCGCGGCGAACGCGTTCTTCGTGGCGGCGGAGTTTTCGCTCGTGGCCTCGCGTCGCACCAGGATCGAGACGTGGGCCCGGCGAGGGGACCTGAAAGCTAAGCTCGCCCTCAAGGCCATTCAATCGATCGATCGCTACATCTCGGCCACGCAACTCGGTATCACCGTGGCAAGTCTGGGTCTCGGGTGGATAGGCGAGCCCGCCGTGGCCGGGGCCATCTCCGCGATCTTCCACGGCCTCCCCGCTCCGTTCGATGCGATCGCGGCCCATACCGTGGCGGGCGTCATCGCGTTCCTGATCATCACGTTTCTGCATATCGTGCTGGGAGAGCTGGCCCCGAAGGCGCTCGCCCTACTCCATCCCGAAGCTACCAGCCGATGGGTCGTGGCGCCGCTGATGGGATTCACGGTGGCGACCAATCCCTTCATTTGGGCCCTGAACGGGACCGCCAACGGGGTCCTCCGCCTGTTCGGGATGCGCGCACCGAGCGAGGCTGAGCGGGTGCACCGACCTGAGGAGATCGTTATGCTGGCGCGCCAGAGCCAGCGCTCGGGACACCTCGATAAAGGAGACCTTCGCATGCTGGAGGGGGTGTTCGAGTTCACCGAGAAGAACGTGTCTGACGTCATGACCCCGCGCACCGAGATGATTGCTCTCCCGTCGCACCTCACGATTGCCGATGCCGTCCACCATGTGTCCCAGTCGCGGCGCTCACGGTATCCCGTCTACGGCGAATCTCCCGACGACCTCGTCGGCGTGGTGCACATCAAGGACATCCTGGGTGCCCTGACCGACCGCGGGAGGGATACCGTGGCTTCCATCGCGCGCGAGCCGCTCTTCGTTCCGGGAACGCGTGAGGTCGAGGATGTCCTGGCCGACATGAAGCATCTCAAGGCGCAGATGGCCGTGGTGCTGGACGAATACGGCGGCACTGCCGGCATCGTGACCATGGAGGACCTGCTGGAGGAGATCGTCGGCGAGATCTACGACGAGTACGACCATACCGGTCCGAAGGCGCAGCCGGTCGGCGACGGACTGACGCTCCCCGGTGACATGGATATCGATGATCTCAACGAGCGGTACGGGCTCTCGATCAGTGACGAGGACTACCTGACCATCGGGGGCTTCGTGTTCGGTGCGCTCGGGCGGCTGCCAAAGGTCGGCGATCGGGTCACCACCACCGGAGCCCAGTTCGAGGTGCTCACCATGGACGGACGCCGGGTCGGCACCCTGCGGCTCGTCAAGGCGGACCCGCCGAAGACGACCGAGCAATCCGGCACCGTCTGACGGCAAGCCCAGCGGCCGCCAACCGTCAGCCGATCGCGCGTCGCCCCAGCTCCACCGCCAGCTTCACCGCTTCCCGCATCGACCCGGGATCCGCGACTCCTTTCCCGGCGATGTCCATCGCCGTGCCGTGGTCGGGCGCGGTTCGGACAAAGGGCAGACCGAGGGTGATGTTCACGCCCGACCCGAATCCGGCCAGCTTCACCGCCGTCATGGCCACGTCGTGATACGGTACGACCACCACGTCGAACTCGCCCCGGAGGGCCCGCACGAAGACCGTGTCGGCCGGCAGCGGACCTGTCGCACCGAGTGCCCGTGCGGCCGGTGCCAGAATCTCGGCGTCCTCGGAGCCAAACAGGCCATCCTCTCCAGCGTGGGGATTGAGCGCGCAAATCGCGAGCCGCGGAGCCCGCACGTCCCACCAACGTTCCAGCGCCGATCGGGCCAGGCGCGCCGTGGCGAGCACGCGCTCCAGCGTGACGGCACCGGGGACCTCCCGGAGCGGCAGGTGGGTCGTCACGAGCACGACACGCAGTCCGCCGGCCACCAGCATCATCGCCACGTCCACGCCGCCCGCGAGGTCGGCGAGCCACTCGGTGTGCCCGGGATGGCCCACACCCGCAAGATGGAGTGCACGCTTCTCGGCGGGGCCCGTCACGATGGCGTCGACATCGCCGGCCATGGCCAGACGGACGGCTTCCTCGACGGAGTGTTTGACACAGAGTCCCGCCTGGTGGGGAGACAGGGGGAGCGTGAAGGGGGAAGCGGGAGGTGGGAAGCGTGAAGGGATCGGAATCCGCCGGTCCGCTGGAATGGTCTCGAGCAGCGCCTCGGGCCCGATCACCATCCAGTCCGCGTCCGGCGGCGGATCGGCGAGAGCCTTGGTGACGACTTCCGGTCCGATGCCGCGCGGATCCCCCACCGTGATCGCAACGCGCGGGAGCATGATCGCCGTCGCTACAGTCGGACTTCGATGTGCGTGGCGTTCCGCAATGTTCGCAGGTATCGCTCCATCGCGTTCTGTTCGGCGAGCGTGTTCCGCAGCTGGTCGCGGAGATCCTCGAACTCGTATTCCCCTTCGGGACGCGTGTCCGTCACGCGGATGACGGCGAACTTGGCACGGCCCTGCTCTTCGACGAAGATCGGACCGATGACGTCGCCGATCGCCGCGCCCTGCACGGCATCGCGGTAGAGCGGGGGCAGCTGGGCGCGCGGGAATCCTTCGATGAGGAGCTGCTCTTGCCCGGCGTAGTCGTGGTAGACGGCCGCGAGCGAGTCGAACGGTGCTCCTTCGATGAGCGCCTGGGCCACCGTTTCCGCCTGGCCTCGGGCACGGCCCCGATCGGCGTCGGTCACGGCGGGCTGGATCAAGATGTGCCGGACCTGAACCTCGGCGGGCTGGGAGCGCTCCACGCGGATGATGTGGAACCCGAAGACCGTCCTGACCGGATCGGAGATCTGGCCCGGCTTCAACCGGAACGCCGCCGCCTCGAACTGCGGCACGAAATCTCCGCGACGCCTCCACCCGAGATCTCCACCCTGCTCCTTGCTGCCAGCATCTTGGGAATGCCGTCGCGCCAGCAGCGCGAAATCGGCCCCATTGCGGAGTTCACGAACCAGGCTGTCCGCGAACGTACGTGCCGCGACGATGGCCGCGCTATCTGCCTCGACCCTGATCACGATTTGGCGGAAGCTCACCGTGGCCGGGCGGCGCTGCAGCTGCGCCTTGCTCTGTTCGTAAAACGCACGAAGCTCCTTCTCGTTGGGAGCCAGAGGTGTGAGATCTCCCCGCTCCTGAACGCGCTGGAGCAACTGACTGCGGAGCAGCTCGCGACGCTGCTGGTCAGTCAACCAGCGGCGGTACTCTTCCGACGACCCGAAATTCGACTCCTCGAGCTGGCGCCGAAACTCGAGCTCAGACGCGAACTGCCCACGGATCTCCCGCATCGCGCCCTCGACGGCCACCTGCACGTCCTGCTCGGACACCGCGATCGTCGTGTCTCGCAATGCCGCCTGAAGCATCAGTTGCTCGTCGATCAGTTTGTCGAGCACCTCCCGCATCAGCGCCTGCCGGCCCTCGGGATCCTGTGGGACGGTCCCACCCTGCTGCCGATAGACGTTGAGCTCTTCTTCGACCCTGGAGAGCGGAACCACACTGTCGCCGACGATGGCAGCAATGCGATCGACCACGGCGAAGGTCGTATCTTGAGCCCGCAGCGCTGCGGGGGTCGCGCTCGCCGCGAACGCGAGCACCATCACACCGATTCGCCGAACGCTCCTCATCGCTTCTCACCCTTTGGCGCGCCGGAATCGGCCAGCGGGACCTGAGGTTCCGGGCTGGCGGCGGCCTGTTCGGCCTCTTGCCTCCACCGGGTTGCGAGCTCGAGCGCCTGGTCGATCCCCGGCTGGGAAACGTCCCATGACATATCGTCTCGGAGCTCGGCGGCCAGGAACGCCGGCACCACGACGACACCGCGTAGGGTCGCGGCGAGGCGGTAGAAGTATGCTGTGACCGCATCGGCGCCCGCGCGTCGACGCGCATCCAGCGTCGTGGCGCCCGCAAACGCTGAATCGAGGCCGATCTTCGTCTTTACCTGCTCGATCTGGCCGCGAAGCCGCTCGCGGAGATCGAACCACTCCTCCTCGGTCAGCGACGTGCCTGCCTCGCGTGCCTCGCGCACGAGCACCTCGTTGCGCACGAGCGACGTGGCCAGTTCCCGCAACAGCTCGTCGGTCGCGCCCGCGACGTTCTGGTGCACCAGCACCGGAAGAGCCTGCAGCCACCGAACGAAATCGGCCGACGTGAACCTGCCGCCACGATAGGTGGCCAGAACCTCGCCAGACCTGAAAGTCCGCAACGGAGCCGCCGCTGCTTCCCGCATGTTGGCTGGAGCGTTTCCCCGGACATCGATGCGCCACCGCTCGGCCAGATCCTCGAGGAACACGCTGTCCATTCGGACCGTCAACGCATCCTCGACCGATTCGGCATACTGATCCCAGGCTTCGCGCAGCGGGGGACGCCGGATGACGTGGTATCCATACTGGGTCTCGACCACTGCGGACATCTCGCCTGGCTGCAGCGCGAAGGCAGCCTCCTCGAACGGCGGCACCATCTGGTTCCGCCCGATCACGCCCAGACTCCCGCCGGCTTGCTTCGCAGCCGGATCGTCGTTGTCGCGATTCGCGATCTCCCAGGACTCGCCAGCCAGGAGTCGGGCACGCAGCGCCTCCGCGCGTCGAAGGGCCGCTGCACGCTCCGGCGGGGACATGTCGGGCCGCGTGCGGATGAGGATGTGGTCGATGAGTCGTGCATCACCGGCGGCGTAGGCGCTGTCGATCACCGCCGAGTCGAGACGCAGGCGCTCTGCGGCGAGCTTGTCGTGGTACCGGTCCACCAACAGTTGGTTCGCGTCCGGCCACATCGCCTGGTGCACGGTGGCCGAGTCCAGCATGGAGTCTCCCTGCGCGACCCGCTCGACGAAGAGCGCGAATTCCACCCAACGGTAGGCCCACTGCTCGGCGATGTCCCGACGCAGCGGCACGTTGGGCCCACTCGCGAGAACGGCCGCCAGCGAGTCCCGCTGCAGCTGCAGCGGCCCGCCGCGCGCGACGATGCCAACGTCCCCCCGGAAGGCGTCCTGCAAGCTGCACGCAACCAGCCCCACGGTGAGCACAAAAACGAACACGAATCGGTGCATGTACGGTCCTACCCCTCTCCTTCTGTATCGGTGCCAACTGCGGCGCTGAGCGCCCGAACCAGTCCTGCCTCGATCCCCAGTCCCCCCAAGCGTCGGAGGCGCATCGCAAGCGGAACCGTGTGCCGAACGTCGGCCGCAAACTGGACATCATCCAATGCGGCGGTGAGACGCATGAGGCGTGGGGTCGCGCCGGTCCGGAACCGCAGCCGAGCCTCGTCGCCACGGACCAGGATCGACTGGAGGCCGAGCTCCGTCCCGAGCATCCGCAGCTCCGAGACCACG
>JAOTVV010000024.1 GCA_029863245.1 Gemmatimonadota bacterium | reverse complement strand
TGGTGTTGGGCGTGCTGAACGCGCGGTTGTAGGTGAGCCGGAACGTGTGAGCCTCCTGCGGCTGGAGCACGAGGGCCGCACGCGGCGAGAACACCAGGTCGTTGAGCCGGTTGTGGTAGTCCACCCGCGCCGCCGCCACGGCGCGGAGCACGGGGGTGAGCTGCACGTCGGCATGGAGATAGCCGCCGGCCTCGTTGATCGCGTCGTCGTCTTCGTTCCGGCCGGTGATCGTGCCCTCGGTGCGCGGCTCCGTGCGCTGGAGGTCGAGCCCGTACGTGAGGTTGACGCGCGACGCCACGAAGCTCCCGTGCTGGAGCTGGGCGACAATCATGCGTGACTGGTCGGTGATCGGCGCACCGGTCCGGAGCAGATACGTGTCACCCGAGCCACTCGTATTGATGAACGCCTGCCCGAACAGCCTTCCATGCCGCACTCGTGTCTGCACGTAGGCCGAGCGCCAGTCGTCGAGCTGGGCGGCACCGAGCGGGGTCAGCTCGATGTGACGCAGCGCGCCGTTCACCCCGACGGCGGTAGTGACCGTGGTCTCGGCGCCGGGCCGCCAGTCGATCCGCGCCTCACCGCCCACGCGCTCCACCGTGGTGTCGCGCCGGCCGATCAACAGCGTGTCTGGATCCGCGCCGGTGCCCAGCGCCACGAGCCGCTCCGCCTGCTCCTTGGAATCCACGTACGGCCAATCGTCGGCGCGGAGGTATTGTGCCGAAAGCTTGACCGCCACGCGGCGGCCAAGTGGCTGCGCCACGCGGAGCTGTCCGTGCAGCAACCCCCGCTCGCCGCCCGTGAGCGTGAGCGTGGCCGGACGGGACGCGAACGGCGAGCGGCTCAGCACGTGCAGCACGCCGTTCGCCGAGTTGGGACCGTAGAGCGCCGATCCGGGTCCGCGCACCACCTCGATCCGCTCGATGTCGTCGTCGATGAGCGGGATGAAGCTGAACACGTTGATCCTGAGCGACGGCACCGAGGCGTAGCGCCCGTCGGTGAGCACAAGCAGCGCGCCCGACGACACGTTGTTGAACCCGCGGGACACGACCTCGTGCGCCAGGATCCCGGTGGTTGCCACGTCGAGGCCCGGCGTGCCGTACACGTGGTCGATGGGGGTGAGCGCCGGCCGTTCGGCGATGGACCGCTCGTCCACCACCGTGACCGACGCGGGGGCATCCAGCGCCTTCTCTTCGGTGCGTGAAGCCGACACCACGACCGGGTTGATCACGTACGCCTGCGGCACCAGGCGAATGGTGAGCCGGCGGGTGGCGCCTGCGCCGAGCGCCACACCGGCCAGCCGCACGGGACGGTAGTCGAGCCGCGCGATCACCACCGTGTACGTGCCGGCGGGGACCGAGAGCGCGAATGCACCCTGAGCGTCGGTCACCGCGCGGGCCACCGCGCGCTCGCCGGCGATCACGTCGACCCGCGCGCCTTGGACCGATGCGTTGGTGAGGGAATCGGTGACGATGCCGGCAAGCGTCGCGTCCTGGGCGTGGAGTGGTACGCACGTGAATGCGACACACGCGAGCAGGGCGACGATGTATCGGATCCCGTGCGACGGTGCCGTCATGGGATCATCTCCTTCCGCGTTACCGCGCGGCGAGAAAGCGCTGCCGCTGACCTTCGGTGATCATGTCCTCGGCGACCACGTGACGCGCGATGGCGGCGACGAACGCGTAGCCCCGTGGCTCGGCCGCGAGCCAGCGCTGCCACTCGAGCTCGTCGAGCGCCGCCTCGAGCGCATTGCCGGATACGTGTGTGGCCTTCTCCAACGCGGCCGGAGCCACGCGATCGCCCAACACCGCGGCGGCTGCAAGCACCTGCTGCGCGTCGGCGCTGAGCCGCCGGAACCCCACGCGGATGGCGGCCACGATGCTGTCCGGAAGGTCGGACGGTAGCGAAGAATCCAGGGTGTGAAACGGCTGTGGCCACGCGCCTGCCAAGCGCCCCAGGTCCAAACCCAGCGCCAGCGCGTGCAGCAGCTCCACGGCCAAGAGCGGCAGGCCGGCCGTGTCGGCTTCGAGCCGCCGCGTGAGCCGGTCCGCTTGCTCTTCGGTGTACTCGGGCATCGCCCACGCGGTGAGCCTCCGGAGCGCGGCGCGATCGAGCGGTGCCAGCACGCACGACGTTCCCGCGAGGTCCCGCCCCAACCTCGAGCGCAGGTCATCCAGCTCGGGACGAGAAGGTTCGGCCTGGGTCGCGAACAGCAGGAACACCGGTGCGCCCGCCAGATCCCGCGCTGCAGCGATCAGGGCCCTCATCGAATCCGGGTCCAGCCACTGCGCGTCGTCGATCAGCACGGCCACCGGGTGTTCGGCGGTGATGGCACGGAGCACGTCGACCAGGGCAGCCCCCAACGAAATCGGTTCCGCGGTCGCCCCGCCAAACCGGTCCTTCCACTCGGCAATCTCCTGGGCAAAGGCAGCCAGCGCGCGCGGTGACGCGGCGGCCAGGCCGTGCGCCTCGAGCAGCCCGCCCCGAGCGAGCCCGAGTGTGCCGCTCCACGCCTGGTCGAGATCGGCCTCGACGCAGCGCACCGCGGCGACCGCTGCGCCGGCAAGGCGGGCCCGGGTCATCACCTCCTCGGCGAGCCGCGACTTACCGAGTCCCGGGGCGGCCAGGATGACGCCGGCAGTGGGCGTGGCCCCGGACGCGCAGCCCTCGAAGGCGTCGACCAGCCGCGCCAAGCCGGTCTCCCGCCCCACAAGCGGTGCGCGGCGCAACTCGGCGCCGGAGGTGGGTTCGGCCGGGACGCCCTCGGCCAGCCGCCATTGCCGCTCGCTCCGCACGCGTTCGGCGAGATCGACGGTCTCCCGCTCGGGCGCGCTGCCGGACTGTTCCAGCCGCTGCCGCAGGCGATCGTAACACGCCAGCGCCGCCGCGCGGTCACCCAGGAGGGCGAACGTTTGCATGGCGGCGCGCGCCGCAGCATCGGATGCCGGGTCGATTGCCCGCGCCAGCGCCGTTACCTCCGCCGCGGCATGCAGCTCGCCGCATCGCAACAGCCCATCGGCGCGACGCGCAAGCGCGTGCACGCAACGGCCCTGCCACTGCTCCCGTTCAGCTACGAGCCAGTCCTCGAATCCCGAGGCGTCCGGAATGCCGAACCCTTCCATGAACCCACCGGCTACCAGCGCCGCGGCCTCTGCCCAGTCGCCCGACCGCTCGTGCCGCTCGAACTCGGCCAGGTCGATCTGGACGCGGCTCGGGTCGAGCTGGATCCGATCGTGATCAGCAAGTAGGCCGTCGTCACCCAGACACTTGCGCAGCACGCGGATCGCCTCGCGCAACGAGTGGCGGGCTGCCTGCTCGGGCTTGTCGGCCCACAGGAGGCCGGTCAGGTGATCGCGGGTGCGTAAGTGCTTGGGGGAGCGGGCGAGGTAGACGAGCAGGCCCAGGTTCTTGCGCCACAGCAGCTCGGCGGGCGGCGCGCCACCGTCGACGCCGATCTCGACGGGTCCGAGCAACCGGCAGGTGATCATCCTAGCACACGCTAGGGTCCGCCGGACCCACCCGTCAAGTGCCTGCGGGGACGAAAGATGTCCCATAACACGACGGCCCCCGGAAGCTTCCCGGGGGCCGTGCTCGAGCCGTCGGCCGAGCGCGCGATGCCAGCCCTATTTGGGCAGCAGCACCGTGTCGATCACGTGGATGACGCCGTTTGACGTCATGATGTCGGTCTTTACAACCGTCGCGTCGTTCACCTTCACGCCCTTCGAGGTGTCAATCCAGATCATTCCGCCCTGAAGCGTCTTGGCCTCGCTCAGCTTCGCGACGTCCTTCGCCATCACCCGACCGGAGACGACATGATACGTGAGGATCTTGGCGAGTTCTTCCTTGTCCTTCAAGAGAGCCTCGAGGGTGCCCTTGGGAAGCTTGGCGAACGCCTCATCGGTTGGCGCGAACACGGTGAAGGGACCCTCGCCCTTGAGCGCGTCCACGAGGCCGGCTGCCTTGATCGCGGTGACCAGCGTGTTGAACGAACCAGCGGCTGCGGCGGTCTCAACGATGTCCATCTTGGCCATCGATTCGGCCTTCGCCTTCGCCGCGCCCTCCTTCGGGCTGGCGTACTGGGCCTCCACGGCGCCGGCGCCGGCGATGAGCGCGAAAGCTGCGGCGGCGGTAACGATGCTGAGCTTCTTCATAGGTGCGAACTCCTGTTGGTTGTGCGGTTTCTCGCGAAATTGACTCGAACAACTCCATCTAATCGTTCAGCGGCCACGTGCCCGCCTTGTTGTCCAACTGCTGTAAAGGAAGTTACATGACAAGAGGGCGGTTGTCAACCTGTTGTCTAACATCTTACTGAGACTGTGGTTGGGCCGATATTGACTGAACCGGTGGGAAACCAGATCTTGTGTTAGACGCGAAGTGGACAGTCCTGGAAAGGGGCAGACACGTGACCGGCGAGCAGAGTCATCCGATCCAGGTCGTGGTGCGGCGGACGGGGCTGACGGCCGATGTCTTGAGAGCGTGGGAGCGGCGGTACGGTGCCGTCGTGCCCGGCCGGTCGCCGAGCGGGCGGCGGGTCTACTCCGACGACGACATCGAGCGGCTCCGGCTCTTGCACCGGGCCACTGGGGGCGGCCGCAGCATCGGCCAGATCGCCACGCTGTCCACCCAGGCGCTCGCCGACCTCGTGCGGGCCGACGAGGCCGAGGAGGCCGAGTCGCCGCCCGCCGCGGTTGGGCCCGAGGCGGGATCGGAAGAGGCCGGGTATCTCGAGGCCGCGTTGCGCGCGGTCGAGGATCTCGATGTGTCCCGCCTGGAGGTGATCCTGGCCCGGGCCACGGTCGCCTTGAGCGCTGCCGGGCTGCTCGACGGGGTCGTGGTGCCCATGCTCACGACGATCGGCGATCGCTGGATGCAGGGTGAGCTGACGATCGCCCACGAGCACGCGGCATCGGCCGTGGCTCGGCAGGTGCTGGGCGATCTGCTGCGTGCGGCGGAGAACCGGAGCGGTGCCCCGTGCGCGGTGTTCGCGGCGTCGGCTGGCGACAGGCACGAATTCGGCGCCATGATGGCGGCCGCCACTGCAGCCGCGATGGGGTGGCGCGTCGTCTACCTCGGCCCCGACGTGCCGGCAGACTCGCTCGGGGTGGCAGCGGCGCGGCACCAGCCCCGACTCGTGGGCCTCAGCGTGGTGTCCGGCCAGACGTCCGGACTCCGCGAGGAGATTGCGGCGCTCCGGGCCGCGCTCCCGCCCGACGTGACGCTCGTGGTGGGCGGGCAGGGTGCCACCACCCGGGCCGCCGAGCTGGCGGACGCCGGGGCCGTGGTGGTCGGCAGCCTGGCAGCCTTCCGAGCCTTTCTTGCCAGAGCGCATCACGGGTCAGGGCGATCCCGCCGCCGAGCCTAAACCGGGTGGCTGACTTGCCGGGCAGGCTGAGGACCTTGATTGGAGCCGCCCCGAGGGGCGTGGCGGTGGGCAGCGCGAGTGCGCTTCTCCTTATTAGTGCGCCGGCACTTGGCGCGCAGCAGTCTCCTCCAGACTCCACCCGCCGCGACTCGATCCCCACCGCACGGCTCGCGCCGCTGGTGGTCAGCGTGGCCCGTTCCACCGACACGCTTGCGCTCCTCCCCCGCGCGGTGTCGGTGATCAGCGGCGCGAGGCTCACCCGCGCACGCACCGCCGAAGGGTTGGATGACGTGATCCAGTCGGTGCCGGGCGTCATCGCCGTCAACCGCTACAATTACGCCCTGGATCAGCGCATCGTCGTGCGTGGCGCTGGCGCCCGGTCCGCATTTGGCGTGCGCGGCGTGCAGGTGCTGTTGGACGGCATCCCGCAGACGCTGCCGGATGGCCAGGGGCAGTTGACCAACGTGGACCTGGGGGACATCGAGCGGATCGAGATTGTGCGCGGCGCGTCGTCGGCCCTGTACGGCAACGCATCGGGAGGGGTCGTCAACCTGCGGTCGGCGCTCGATCGTCCCGAGCGAGCGGCGCTCCGCGGTCGGGTCCAGGGCGGGTCGTTCACCTCGGGCAAGGTGTTGGGATCGGTATCGGCGCCACTGGGAGCCGGGGCGCTCCACGCCACCGGATCGTGGATGAGGACCGACGGGTTCCGCGAGCACAGCCACGCGGAAGTGCGGCGCGCCATGGTGCGTACCCGCATGCCACTCGCCACGAGCACGCGCCTCACCGTCAGCGGTAGCCTGGCGCACATGCCGAACGCCCAGAACCCCGGCGCCCTCACGCAGCCGGAGCTGGATTCGCTCCCCTCGATGGCCGCACCGCGCAACGTGTCGCTTGACGCGAGGAAGTCGGTGTGGCAAGGGCAGGGCGGGATGGCCGTCGAGCACGAGTTCTCCTCCCGCGCCGCGGCCGAGGTGTCGGCATTCCTGGTCCGTCGCGATCTCGACAACCCGCTCACATTTGCGACGATAGCGTTCGACCGGTGGGTGTACGGCATGCGCGGCGCGATGACGATCGGCACCGGCGCGGCGCAGTCGGCGCCACGAGTGACCGTGGGCCTCGATGCGCAGTGGCAACGGGACGACCGCCGCAACGTGTCGACCGACGGCACCACCGTGCTCCTCGATCAGTTCGAGCGGGTCGGGTCGCTGGGCCCGTTCGTGCAGGCGCGGATCGCCCCGTTGCCAGCGGTTCGCATCGTGGCCGGCGCGCGGTACGATCGCGTGGCCTTTGCCGTGAACGACCGCCTGCTCGGCGACGGCGATCAGACGGGAACGCGGGCGATGGACGCGCTCTCCGGCTCGATCGGTCTGTCGCTGCGGCCGGTTGCCGGGATCGCTCCCTGGGTCAATCTCAGCACGGCCTTCGAGACGCCGACGACCACTGAGCTGGTGAATCGGCCGGACGGGACCGGCGGACTCAATCCGGAGCTGGGTCCCCAGCGCACGGTGAGCATGGAGCTGGGCGTGCGCAGCACGGCGTGGTCGGTCGTTGGCGTCGAACTCGTGGTGTACCGGGCCACCGTGCGCGATGCCGTGGTGCCATTCGAGTCGCCCACCGTGCCCGACCGTCAGTTCTTTCGCAACGCCGGGCGGCTTCGGCATCGCGGCATTGAGCTGGCGCTCGACGCGACGCCGTGGTCGGGTGTGTCCGTGACCGGCGCCTATACCCTGGACGATTCCCGGTTCGTCGAGTTCCGCGTTGACCAGGACACGCTGGACGGCAACACCGTTCCCGGCATACCGCGCCACCGGCTGTTTGGCGAGCTGACCCTCACTCGTCCCTCGGGCCTGTGGGCGTTACTCGAGGTGGCGCACATGTCGCGCATGTTTGCCGATGATGCGAACACGGGGGCGGCGAGGGCGTCGACCGTGTTCGGGTTGCGCGTTGGCTGGGAGGGGATCGGTGGGCGTCGCGGCGTGTCGCCGTTCGTCACCGTGATGAACTTGTTCGATACCCGCTACGTCTCGTCGGTGGTGGTCAATGCGGCATTCAATCGGTTCTACGAGCCGGCGCCGGGGCGAACGCTGTTGCTGGGCCTCTCGGTCGGCGGGTAGGCGATCGCGCGATCGGATCGCCCGTCACTCATCTCCTGAACGCGCTCGTCTGCTGGAACGTTCGCTCGGCAATGTCGGTGGCCTGCTGGAGCTTTGCCAGCGTGAGGGAGTCGGCGCCCAGGGTCGAGTCGGTTGTCGCCTGCAGCGAGAGGTACTGCGCGTAGCCGGCGTAGAGCAGTGCGTAGAGTGAGAGGATGCCCTCCGACGGCGGGTCCGGCCAGCCTCGCGGCCGCTCGCGGGCAGCGCTCTCGGGTTGATACACCTGGAACAGCAACGTGTCGGTGCGGCCGATGTCGACCCAGCCGAGCGAACGCAGATTCACGATGCCGGGGGCGGTCTCGATCGGCTGCGGCATGATCCTCCGCACCATGCCCTGGCCGAGCATGTAGGGCGTGAACCCCAGTCGATCGGCCCATCCTCCCGTCGTGCGCGAGATGTAGACGGGGCGCTTGCCGAGGTTCTGCTGAATGAGGTGCAGCGTCAGGATGTCGGCGCGCTCCAGGTACTGCGTACCGATGGAGGCCCGCAGGCTTCCGGCGGTGAAGACCGACCGGTCCGGCACGCGTTGAATGGGCGGCAGGCGGTCGATCTCTTCGTAGCTGAACCCGACGGCCTCGTAGGTGGGCCGCGGCCAGCTTCGGCCCTGATAGAGCGGGATCGCCGCGGTCGAATCGAACGGGAACACCGGCCGGCGCTTGATCTGACGAACGTGCCACTCCGTGTTGCCGAGTGACGTATTCACCAGCAGCACGTCTTTGCGCACGCCCTCGACCTCTTGCATGTACCACAGGGGGAACGTGTCGTTGTCGCCCGCGGTGACGAGTATGCCGTACGGCTCGACCGACTGGAGGATGTCCCAGGCGAAGTCCCGCGGCAGCTGCTCGCCGGCACGCGATGCCGTGGCGCGATTGCCCACGAGCGGGATCAAGGCAAGGGCCAGCACCGGGGTGGCCAGCGCCCAGGCACGCGGCGCGTCCACCCGTCCGCGGAACATCCCTGCGAATCCCTCCAGCAGCGCCCCGAACCCGAGTGCCACCCACACGCCCCACAGCTGGAACGAGGCGATGAAGAAATAGTCGCGCTCGCGCACCTCCCGCAGCAGTTGCTCGTCGGGACGGATGGAGAACCCGTACTTGAAGTCGAGGTAGAACACCAGCAGCACGGTCACGGTCAGCATGAGCGCGGTCATGGCCACCGCCCCTCGGCGGTCGCGCTGCCAGTGCCGCACGGCGCCCACCAGGCCGATCACGCCGAAGAGCACGGCCACCGCATTGCGTACCCGCTGGCTCCAGTCGTGGGCGAACTGCCAGGTGAAGTATTGCACCCAGTTCAGGTACTGCCACACGATGTCGGCCTGCCGCGGCAGGAGTGGTCCCTTTTGGTACTGCTCACGGGCCAGCACACGCTTGAGCGCGTCCCAGTTGGTGGGTTCTCCTTCGTTGATCGGCGGGAAGTGCGCGGCTCGGATGCGCAGGAACACCCAGACGCTCACCCCCACGCCGATGGCGCCGAGCGAGACGAGCACCAGGCGCTGATGTCCGCCGCGATACACGACCGTCGCCAGCAACGCCAGGAGTGCGGCCGCGGCGAGGTAGAGCAGGGGGATCCCATCGCTCCATGCGCGCTCGCCGATCATCGCGGCCATCCCGACGGTCCCCAGGGCGAGCAGGATCTTGGTCGCGCTGCTGGTCGGGTTGGCGAACCCGTACCAGACGGGCGTGGCGAGGAGCACCATGGCCAGGACGAGCCGGGCGTCCCCCTCCCCGCCGAGCCAGCCCTTGAACAGAATCGCCGCGGCGCCCGCCAGCACGAGGAGCGCACTGGTCGTGAGGAGCCGGGTCCAGAAGTTGTCCTCGGCCTCCGCCGCTTCGACGTAGACCAGAAACGCGGGCGCGGCGAGGAGCCCCATCAAGTGGTTCGTGGCGCTCAAAGCGAGGGTGTACACGATGAGCACGAGCCAGTGGTCCCGGCGCTGCCCGGCAGGCTCGTCGCCCCAGTGGACCGCGAGCCACAGCACCAGGGCGATGGAGAGCAGGCTCACCGTGTAGACCTTTTCGTTCACCACCGATTGGTTCCACACGGTGAACGACGTCGCTCCCACCAGGATCCCGGCAGCCGCTGCCGCGATTCGCGCCCAGCGCGGCGTCACGATGCCCCGCATGAAGCGGTCGGCGACCAGGAACAGGAACCCCGAGGCGAGGGCGCTCGTGACGGCGGCGAACAGGTTGATGCGGAGCGCGTAGTGCTCCACGATCGGCAGCATGCCCCAGATGTGGGCGAGCAGCACGAATAGTGGACTGCCGGGTGGGTGGGGAATGCCCAGCACCTTGGCCGCAGCGATGTATTCGGCGGTGTCCCAGAACTGGGCCGTGGGCGCGATCGTCACCAGGTAGATGCTGAGCACCGCGAGGAACACGATGCCCGCAGCAAGGTAGGGCGGCCGCTCCCGGGCGAGGGCCGGTGCGGCAGGCGCTGTGGTGGTCATCAGTGCCGGAACTGCCGCCGGCCGGTGAACACCATGGCCATGTCGTGACGATCCGCGGTCTCCGTGACCTCCTTGTCCCGGATGGACCCGCCGGGCTGGATGACCGCCGTGATCCCGGCCTCGGCAGCCTGCTCGATGCCGTCGGCAAACGGGAAGAACGCGTCGGAGGCGAGCACAGCCCCGGCCGGGTCCTTCCCCGCGTCGCGCGCCTTGTGGACCGCGAGGAACGAGGCGTCGACCCTGCTCATCTGCCCGGCGCCGATCCCGATCGCGGCCTCGTCGCGTGCCAGGAGAATGGCGTTCGACTTCACGCTGGAGACGGCCGACCAGGCGAACCGCAGGTCGGGCCATTCGTTGACCGTCGGCTGCCTAGCGCTCACCACCTGCCAGATCGACTCGTCCCTATCCAGTGCGAACCGATCCTGGACCAGGAATCCGCCCCGCACGCGCTTGAAGTCGAGAGCTGGCCGACTGTCGGGTAACGGCAGCTCCACCACACGGATGTTCTTCTTGCGCCCAAAGGCGCTCAGTGCGCCGTCATGGAACCGTGGGGCCACCACCACCTCGACGAACAGGTCGTGCATCGCCTCGGCCGCTGCCGCGTCCACAACGGTGTTGAAGGCGACTACGGAGCCGAACGCCGATTTGGGATCGGTTTCCAACGCTCGACGATACGCCTCTTCGGGGCTCTTGCCGAGCGCGATGCCGCACGGGGTAGTGTGCTTGATGATGGCGCATACCGGGCGGTCGGGCCATGGCGCCACGGCCGCCGTTGCGGCCTCGACGTCGAGCAGGTTGTTGAACGACAGCTCCTTGCCGTGGAGCTGCCGCAAGTCGTCGAATCCCCGTCCCTCACCCGACGTGTAGAGGGCGGCCCGCTGCTCCGGGTTCTCACCGTAGCGCAGGATCTGCGTGCGCTCCAGTGCGAGACCCATCATCGCGGGGAACGTGTCTTCGTCTTTGCCGAGGTATTGAGCGATTGCCGCGTCGTACGCCGCCGTGTGCGCGAACACCTTGGTGGCAAGCTCGAGCCGGAGTTCCTGCGACAGCGTGCCGGCGCCGATGGCGGCCAGCACGCGATCGTAGTCGTTGGGATCCACTACGACCACCACATGGGAGTGGTTCTTGGCCGCCGAGCGCAGCATGGACGGGCCGCCGATATCGATCTGCTCGATCGCCTCTTCGAGCTTCACGTTGGCCCGGCCCACGGTCTCTTGGAACGGATAGAGGTTGACGGCCACCAGATCGATGGGAACGAACCCACGTGCCTGGAGCTCGCGCATGTGCGCCGTCACGTCGCGCCGCGCGAGGAGTGCGCCATGGACGGCTGGGTGCAGCGTCTTGACCCGACCGTCCATGATCTCGGGGAACCCGGTCACCGCTTCGATGGGCGTCACCGGCACGCCGGCCTGATCGATCACGTGGGCCGTTCCCCCGGTCGACACGATTTCCCACCCCTGAGCGGCCAGCGCCTTCGCGAACGATGCCGCGCCCCGCTTGTCCGATACCGAGATCAGCGCTCGCGGCATCCGGCCTCCTCAACGTGATGATTCATCTAGCGGTCTCCGACCGGCTGCAGGTGATCCGCCACCTCCGCCGGTCCATGATGGGTGTCGAAATGGTGGTCTGCCGCTGCGAGCGGCACGGCGCGACCGGCTTGGGCGGCCGCGAGCACGACGGCGGGAAGGAGCTGATGCTCAATGGCGAGGACGCGCGCGGCCAGGGTGTCCGGGGTGTCGTCGGGAACCACCGGGACCGGCCACTGGGCCAGGATCGGCCCGCGGTCGTATTCCGCGGTTACGAGGTGTACGGTAGGGCCGGAAATCGTGGCGCCCGAGGCGAGCACCGCCTCGTGCACGCGCCGGCCGTACATCCCCTGACCCCCGAACGAGGGCAACAGCGCGGGATGGATGTTGATCATCCGATTCGCATATGCTTCGACCACGGCGCGAGGGACGAGCTTGAGATAACCGGCCAGCACCACCAAGTCGACCCCGTGCGTCTGAAGCACGCCGAGCAGCTCCGTGGCATTCGTGTGGTCGGCGAGCACGGCGGTGCGAACACCGACACGCTCCGCTCGGTCCAACGCGCCGGCGTCGGGTTTGTTGCTGATCACCACGACGATGCGGGCCGCCGCGTCGCCACGGCAGCGATCCAGCAAGGCCTGCAGGTTTGTGCCTCCGCCCGACGCAAGGACCCCAACGTGCATGGCGCTCCTCGTTACGTGCCGCTTCCCTGGCAGGCAGGCTGGGCGGTCGGCGGCACGATGCCTTCCGTCACGCGGACCTCGAAGTCTCCGCCTCTCCCCGCACTCCGGGAAAGGACAAGTACCCGGTAGATGCGGTCGTCGGGCGGCGTGTACCCGAGCCGGGCATTGCAGTTCCCGCCACTGTCGTCGTCGTGCGTGACCGGCTCTCGGAGTCCGCGCACCAACAGCAACGCGGGGTCGAACGTTTCGGACACCAGATCGATTGTGAAGGGGACGCCTTCCTCGTTGCGCACGAGATAGACTTGGAACAGAGAGGAGTCGCTCAGCAAGCGGTCTCCGCTGGTGAGCGTGCCTCGGAGCGGCTCCCCGATCCCAATCGTGCCGGTCACCGGGAAAAACCCCTGACACCCGGCACTGCCCGTCGGCGCATGCGTGCCGTCCCGCAGAAAGAGCTCGTATTGCCCGACCTCGCCTCGGTCCACGGCGTTTACGAAGATGACGAACGAACCCGAGTACGGGAGGGTCAGCGACAGATGCGCATTGCAGTCACCGTCACTGTTGTCATCGTTGCCGATGACGCGATCCATCGCGTCCGCCACCAACAGATTGGCGTTGAAATCGGCGGATCGCAGGCTGATCGTGACCGCGCCGCCCGCCCGTCCCTCGAACGTGTACGGCTGGAAATAGGAGCTGTCCTGTAGTATGTCGCTTGCGCTGGTGAGGTATCCGGTCACTGCCTCGCCGATGGCAATTGGCTCGACCGTTGGAGCGTCCTGGGCGGTGAGCGCGGAGGACGCCGCAATCAGCACGCCGAACGAGATCCTGAGTGACCGATGATTGAGCACGATCCCCCTATCGGGACGAGGTTTACCGTCGATAACTGCTGAACCGTAGAGAGTATACACGGTGGGACGTCCTTGCGCGCGGGCCGTCGGCGGCAGTGGGACCGCCTGTCAGGGCGTTGCCACTCCGGGCCAGCCGGCGCGACGCACGGCCTCGACGACAATCCCGAATTCGTCGTCGCCGATCGTGCGCACGTCGAGCATGACCCGCGCATCGCGCGCGCGCGCTACCACCGGCGGGTCGTGCTCGCGCAGGGCGCGCAAGAACGTGTCGCAGCTCTCGACCTCGAGGGCCACGAGGGTGGTGGGGAGGTCGCAGTCGGGGAACGATCCACCTCCCACGGCGGAGTGTCCCGGGACGGTCCGGGCTCCCGGAATTCGCCGCGCCAACCGCCGGGCCCTGCGCCGCAGGTCACCGGGCTCGGCCGTCAACATGGCCAAGACCGGAATGGCGGTGAGGGCGCGTCCCGGATCCCGATACAGCCGCAGCGTGGCTTCGAGCGCCGCCACCGTCGCCTTGTCTGGTCTGAGTGCCCGGGCGAGCGGATTCTGCGCCATGCGGCCCACGGTCGCGCGCGGCCCGACCACGATGCCGGCCTGGGGACCGCCGAGCAGCTTGTCGCCGGAGAAGACCACGGTCGCTCCGGCGGCGGTGCTGTCCCGCACTAGGGGTTCGCCCGTGAGGCCGTACGCGTCGAGTGGCAGGAGGAGACCGCTGCCGGCGTCATGGATGACCGGGATCCCGCGCTCCGCGCCGAGCGTAACGAGCTCTGGAACGGTGGCCTCCGCCACGAATCCCGACATGTGGAAATTGGAGCGGTGCACCTTGAGTAGGACCCGCGTGCGGGGACTGATCGCGAGCGCGTAGTCGCGAACGCGGGAACGGTTGGTGGTTCCCACCTCGACGAGGACCGCCCCGCTCTTAGCCAGGATCTCCGGGATGCGAAACGCCCCACCGATCTCGACCAGCTCGCCGCGTGACACGATGGCCTCGCCGCCTTCGGCGGTGGTGTTGAGCGCCAGCATGAGCGCCGCTGCCGCGTTGTTCACGACGAGGGCTGCGTCGGCGCCCGTCAGCTCGCAAAGGAGCGGGCCCAGGTGGTCCTGCCGTGAGCCGCGCTCGCCTTCCGCGAGACGGTATTCCAGTGTGCTGTAGGCCAGCGCATCGTCCACTGCGCGGCGCGCCTGGGCCGCGAGCGGTGCCCGGCCGAGATTGGTGTGCAGCACGACTCCGGTCGCGTTGACGACCCGTGTGAGCGACGGCCGTCCGGCCGACTGGACGCGCGCGGTGATCGCCTCGATCCACCCGACATCCGGTGCGACGCCATCCCGGTGGCGCGCATCTGCCAGCGTGGCTCTCACGGCCTCGACGAGCTCGGCCCGGGAAGCCAGATCCTTGAGCCCGGCACGTTCGGCATCGGCGAGTAACTGGCTCACCGCTGGGAGCGAGCGGCGCGGATCGCTCACGTGGAATCGCGCGGGGCGGGGATCACGAGCACCGACCGGGAATCGGCCGTCGCCCCGCTCACGTTGGTAGCTGTCGCCTCGACCAGATATCGACCACCGGGAGCAAGCATCTCGCTGAGCCGCACGAACCACGCGGCCTTGAGCACGGGGCGCTCGGCGAGGAGGAGCGCGGCCCGTGAGCTGTCGGGTGCGGCCTGCTGGGCTCCTGCCGCCCGGGCGCGCGCCTGCGGTGGTTCTGGGGCCGGGACCGCCGGAACGGTGTCGGCTGCCGCGGCGGTAATGGAATCCCGCTGGGCGCGCTCGCGGGCCTCTCCCGCCGCGAGTGAGTCGTACATCGTCTGATCGTAGGCCGCGCGCACGGTGACCGGCACCGTATCGGGCAACGCAAAGACACGCACGGCCGCGGTGTCCGGCCGCCCGGGCGAGAGCTTCTGGGCGAACTCGAGGCGCACGGTCAAACTATCCATTGCCGTGACCTCTCTCAGGACCGGCCCCACCGTGTCGCGCGCGAAGGCCCAGAACTCGTGGGACGCGATGGAATCGAGCTGAACCGAGATGGAGTCGAACGGCTCGCGCGGCTCCCGGCGGCCGTTGGTGTTCCCGTCCATGGCCACCACGATCCAGTAGGAGCCGACGGGGATCTCCGAGAGTACGAATTCACCGGCCGAGTCGCTCCGGGCCGTGTAGACCAGTGAGTCCGGCAACAGAACCGCCTCGACGAGCGCCCGCTGGCCCACGCGCCCGTTTTCCCAGTCGAGCACGACGCCGGTCAGGCGCGTGGCCGGAATCTCACCGCCGGTCGAAAACACGACGGTGCGTCCTGCCTCCATGCGGTTGTTCCGGAGGTCGGCGACTCCCGGCAAGAGCACCACCCGGTACACGGCGTTCGCCCGCCACCCGGAGGCCGGCTTCACCTCGATGGCCGTCCGCTTCCACGAGACGTCCAGCTCCGGGGTGCGCGGCGAGAGCTCGATCAGCTTCGCGAGCCCTCCGCCCGACTGCTCGTTGATCACCTCGTCGAACTGAAATCGGAGACGTCCGTCGAATTGGGGCGCCACGCTGCCGGAATCGGGTGCGATCGCGACGATCGTCGGGGGCGCGAAGTCGGGCGGGCCGCCCGGAGGATCCTGCATGACGGCGCAGGCGGCGAGCGCCCAGGCGGTCAGCAGCCCAAGGCGCGCAGCTTGGCGGCGAGCGTTTCGCGCTGCTCGCGCCATGACGACTCCTTTTCTCGTTCACGCTCCACGACGTCGCTCGGCGCGCGTGCCACGAACTGCTCGTTGGCCAGCTTGGCCGCGACCGCCACCAGCTGCCGCTCGAGCCGCTCCATCTCGCCACGCAGGCGGGTGCATTCCTGCGCCACGTCGATTGCATCGCCAAGCGCCACGAACACCGCGGAGCCGTCGGGGAGCACGGCGTGTCCGCCGACTCCCGCGGTCGCTTCGTCGACGGTCAATTCGGAGAGCTTGGCCAAGCGCTCGATGGTGGCATGTTCGGCGGCGACCCCGCGCCGTGCCGCGTCGGACGCGATCGTGACGACAGCCCGCACCTCGGTCGACGGAGGAACGCGGTACTCGGCCCGGATGATCCGCACTGCACCGATGATCGCCTGTACCAGCGCGAATTCGCTCTCGGCTGTCTCGTCGATCAGCTCGTCCTCGGGTCGGGGCCACTCGGCACCGGCGAGCAGCGCCGCCCGCTCACCAGGCAGGTGCGCCCACAGCTCCTCGGTAATGAAGGGCATCACCGGATGGAGCAGTCGTAGCGACGTCTCGAACACGGCGACGAGGATCCCCTGGGCCACCGCACCGCCTTGGGCCGACCCGTACAGCCGTGGCTTCACCTGCTCGAGGTACCAGTCGGCGAGCTCGTCCCACACGAAATGGTAGGCCACGTTGGCCGCGTCGTTGGGCCGGAAGCGCTCCAACGCGAGTGTCGCCTCCTGCACCGCACGTTGGCATCGCGACAGGATCCAGCGATCGGCTAGGGTCAGTTCGGACGGGTCCAGCGCGTCGATCGGCGCCGGGTTGTCTCCCACCTGGGACAGGATGAGCCGTCCGGCATTCCACAGCTTGTTGGCGAAGTTGCGGCCGGCGGCGAACGTCGCGTCCAGATCGGTGCGGTCCATGATGACGTCGGTGCCGGCCCCGGCGCCAGCCACGATCGTGAACCGCAAGGCATCGGCTCCGTACGATTCCACCACCTCGAGCGGGTCGATCCCGTTGCCGAGCGACTTCGAGAACGCTCGGTGCTGCGGATCGCGCACGATCCCGTTCAGGTACACGGTGTCGAACGGCCGCTCGTCGAGGAAGTAGTAGCCCGCCATCACCATGCGGGCCACCCAGAAGAAGATGATGTCCGGGCCGGTGACGAGCGTGTGGCCTGGGTAGAATCGTGCAAGGTCCGGCGTCTGGTCCGGCCAGCCCATGGTGGCGAATGGCCAGAGCCACGACGAAAACCAGGTGTCCAACACGTCGTCGTCCTGCCGCACCTGTCCGCCGCACTGCTCGCAGGCGTCGGGCTCTTCCATCCCCACCGTGATGTGGTCGCACCCGTCGGCCTCGCAGTACCAGGCCGGAATCCGGTGCCCCCACCACAGTTGACGCGAGATGTTCCAGTCCCGGATCTCGGTGAGCCAGTGCTCGTACACTTTGCCCCAGCGATCCGGCACGAACGTGAGCTTGCCGTCGCGGTAGGCATTGAGTGCGGGCTCGGCGAGCGGCCGCATCTTCACGAACCACTGATCCGAGAGGCGCGGCTCGACCACGGTGTGGCACCGGTAGCAGTGGCGCACCGCGTGCCGGTACGGCTCCACCTTCACCAGCAATCCCGCCGCCTTCAGCTCGTCGAGGATGCGCGGCCGCGCCTCGTCACGGTCCAGACCACGCAGTCCTTTCGGTACCCGCGGGTCGTCGGCCATGCGGGCGTCGTCGGTCATGATGACCGGTGTGCCGTAGTCGCCGGGGAGCGCGGCCGCAATGTCGAAGTCGTTCGCGTCGTGGGCCGGTGTCACCTTGAGCATGCCGGTGCCGAACTCCCGCTCGACAGCGGTGCTCTGTTCGATCGGGATGGACACCCCAGACAGCGGGATCTCGACGGTCGCTCCGCGCAGCCCGGCAAAGCGGTCGTCGTCGGGGTGATACACCAGGCACACGTCGCCGAACATGGTCTCGGGCCTCGTCGTGGCCACGACCGCCCCTTCACCGTCCTTCGATCCCTCGATCCGTGGACCCTGCGATTTCGCGAACGGATACCGGATGTAGTACAGGTGATCGTCGCGCTCCCGGAACTCCGCCTCCTCGTCGGAGAGTGACGTGAGGCAGCGCGGGCACCAGTGGATCACGCGATGGCCGCGATACACGAGCCCCTCGCCGTGCAGTTGCACGAACACGCGGCGCACGGCGGTCGAGTAGGCGTCGTCGAACGTGAACCGGGTGCGTGACCAGTCGCAGGAACAGCCCAGCGCCTTGAGCTGGTCGATGATGCTGCCGCCGGTCTCCCGCACGTGCGCCCACACCCGCTCCACGAACCGCTCGCGCCCCAGATCCTGCCGTCGCCGGCCCTCACTCGCGAGGGCACGCTCCACGACGTTCTGGGTGGCGATGCCGGCGTGATCCGTCCCCGGAAGCCACAGGGCCTCGCGGCCGGTCATGCGCCGGTACCGGATGAACACGTCCTGGAGGGTGTTGTTCAGCCCGTGCCCCATGTGGAGCACCGAAGTCACGTTGGGCGGCGGGATCACGATGACGTACGGCTCCCGCTCGGTGTCGACCTGGGCCGTGAACACCCCGGCCTCGATCCACCGGTCGTAGATCGCGCGCTCGATCGCGGAAGGGTCGTATTTCGTGGCCAGGTCCGGCAAAGTCATCGGGGGACCGGGGACGTGGTTCGGGTTCGTGGAAATCGCTGAGGGCCGCGTGCGAGTCGCCGTCAGCCTGCCCGCGGGGGCTTGCGTCGGCTGGATCCGGGTGCTTCACCTTCGACCAGGATGCGGTTGACGACGACGCCCGACCCCGCCACGCCGCGCGCGATGGTGCCGGCCAGGGCGCGGGCTTCCGGATCGGGTGCGGTGCCCGTCAACTCGACGATCCCGTCTCCGAGGGCGTGGGCCCTGACCGCGAGGTGTCGGGTCGTGGCATTCTCGCTGAGCGCGCCGTTCACCGCGCGTTCGAGTTCACCATCTGCCGGCGCGTCCGGGCCCGCTCCGGACCGCCGCAAGCGGCGGCCCACGGCATCCCGGACCCGCTCGGTGTCGACGCTCCCCAGCAGCTGCCCGACGGCCATGCCGGCGAATACGCCCAGACCCACCCCCGCCGCGGCCGTGAGCGTGAGCCCCATCCAATCTCGATCCCTGGTGGGAACGCGAATCACGCCTCGTCCCCGTAGCACCCGCAGATAGTCCATGGTACAATTATACGTTTGATCGTAATCCTTTGGTATCCGTGCATTTTCCACGATGCAGGATTCCTCTTCTCGTCCGCGTACTCACGCATGTCGAAGACCATCAGTCTGACGTTGCCGGATGGAACCGTGCGCTCGGCGCCCGCGGGCACCACTGCCCGCGCCGTTGCCGAGTCGATCGGCCCCCGGCTGGCCCGGGCAGCGGTTGCGGCTCGGGTCGACGGAGAGGTGTGGGACCTCGATCGTCCCATCAGCCGCGACGCGGCGTTCGAGGTACTGACCGAGGACCACCCGGACGCGCTCAACGTGGTGCGCCACTCCGCTGCCCACGTGCTGGCGACGGCGGTGCGGCAGCTCTTTCCCGAGGCTAACATCGGCTTTGGCCCGCCCATCCAGGACGGTTTCTACTACGATTTCGAGGTCCCGCGCCCGTTCACTCCCGAAGACCTCGAGGGCATCGAGCGCAAGATGCTGGAGGTGACGGCGGCCGATTACCCCTTCGAGCGGGAGGAAGTCGACCGCGACGAGGGGCGCGCGCGGTTCAAGGACGATCCGCTGAAACTGGAGCGGCTCGAGGAATTCGGGGAGGACGAGGTCATTTCGGTATACACCGACGGACCGTTCGTCGACCTGTGCCGCGGCCCCCACGTACCCAGCACCGCTCGGGTCAAGCACTTCAAGTTGCTGCATGCCGCCGGCGCCTACTGGCGCGGCGATTCCCGGCGCCAGATGCTCCAGCGCATCTACGGCACGGCGTGGTTCTCCAAGAAGGATCTCGAGGAATACCTGCGCCGTCTCGAGGAAGCCGAGCGACGCGACCACCGGGTCCTGAGCAAGCAGCTCGACCTGTATAGCATCCAGGACGATGTCGGTCCCGGGATGATCCTGTGGCACCCCCGCGGGGCGACCGTGCAGTTCGAGCTCCGCCGCTTCATCGAGGACGAGCTCAGGAAGCGGGGCTACGAGTTCGTGTACACGCCCCACGTCACCCGCGAAGATCTATTTCTGCGCTCCGGACATCTGCCCCTGTACGAGGATCAGCAGTTCCCGGCTATGGGCTCGGCTGGTGGGGAGGCGGAAGACGTGCGGTATCGGGTGAAGCCGATGAACTGCCCGATGCACACGCTCATCTACGCGGCGAGGCAGCGCTCGTACCGCGACCTCCCGGTGCGTCTGGCGGAGATCGCGAACGTGTATCGCAACGAGCTGTCGGGGACCCTGCACGGTCTCCTCCGGGTGCGCATGCTGACCATGGACGACGCGCACGTGTTCTGCCGCGAGGACCAGATCGAGGACGAGATCTACCGGATGCTCGACCTGACCGACTTCGTGCTGCGCGAGACGTTCGGGTTCGAGTACCGGCTCGACCTCGCCACTCGACCCGAGAAGAAGATCGGCGACGACGCCCAGTGGGAGGTGGCCGAGTCGGCCTTGCGACGCGCGCTCGACCGCAAGGACCTGACCTACGGGATCGACGAAGGCGGCGGGGCGTTCTACGGACCGAAGATCGACGTCAAGCTGCGCGACGCGATCGGCCGCGAGTGGCAGGGGACCACGATCCAGCTGGATTACCAGCTCCCCGAACGGTTCGCGCTCGAGTACACGGGTGCCGACAACCGTGCCCATCGGCCCGTCATGATCCATCGGGCCATCCTCGGCACTGTCGAGCGGTTCGTGGGGTGTCTCATCGAGCATTTCGCGGGTGCGTTTCCCGTCTGGCTGGCGCCGGAACAGGTGCGGGTCATCCCGATCACCGAAGAGCAGGCCGAGGCGGCGCGGGCAGTGACCAAGCGGCTCACCGCCAGGGGGATCCGGGCCACCGTGGACGACCGTAACGACACGCTCAACTACCGGATCCGCGATGCGGAGCTCATGAAGGTGCCGTTCATGGCCGTGGTCGGAAAGCGAGAGGTAGCCGACGGCACCGTGGCGGTGCGTGCCCGCGGGGCGACCAAGAAACAGGAGGTCATCCCGGTGGATGGCTTCGAGGAGCGCCTGCTGGAGCAGATCCGCACGCGGGCGCTGCCCGTGGCATAGCCCCGATCCGCCCGATTTCTCGGCGTTTACGTTCCTTGAGCCGGTCTCACCGTGCCGTTAACTTCCGCAGGTAATTGCTGTCTGTGGTATGACCCTGGGAGGGGATCGAGGGGAGGATTCCTACCGTGAGCAAGGCGACAACCCCCGTCATCGTGAGCGCCGCCAGAACCCCCGTGGGGCGGTTTCTGGGCGGGCTAAGTCCCATGCCGGCGACCCAATTGGGGGCCCTTGCGATCCGCGAGGCGGTGTCTCGCGCCGGCGTCGAGGCCGGGGCGGTGGACGAAGTCATCATGGGCATGGTGATCCAGGGCGGCGCCGGGCAGGCTCCGGCACGACAGGCGGCGATTCACGGCGGCGTTCCCGATACGATTCCAGCGCTCACGGTCAACAAGGTATGCGGCTCGGGGCTCAAGGCCGTGATGCTCGCGTCGCAGGCGATCAAAGCGGGTGACGCGCAGTGCGTCGTGGCCGGCGGCATGGAATCGATGTCCAACGCACCGCACTACCTGTACGGATTGCGTGGGGGTGTCAAGTACGGCGACCACAAGCTCGTCGACGGCTTACAGTTTGACGGACTGTGGTGCTCGTTCGGCGACAACGTGATGGGCAGTTATGCCGAGTATACGGCGACGAAGGCCAAGATCTCCCGAGCTGAGCAGGACGAGTTCGCCCTGAGCAGTCACACGAAGGCGGTGGCGGCGATCGAGCGCGGGGCGTTCAAGGCCGAGATCGTGCCGGTGGAAGTGCCGGGGCGCAAAGGCCCGACGGTGGTGGATACCGACGAGGGTCCGAGGGCCGACACCTCGCTCGAGGCACTGGGCAAGCTCCGGCCGGTGTTCCAAAAGGATGGCACGGTGACTGCTGGGAACGCCCCTGGGCTGAACGACGGGGCGAGTGCGCTGGTGGTGACCTCCGAGGCGTTCGCCGCGGCGCACGGTCTCACGATCGTGGCGCGCATCACCGGATACGCGGCAGCGGGCGGCCCGCCCAAGGACCTGTTCTTTGCGCCGATCGGTGCCGTGAAGGCCCTGCTGGCCAAGACCAAGGCCGACATCGATGACTACGGCCTGATCGAAGCCAACGAGGCGTTTGCGGTGCAGGCGCTCGCCGACGGGAAGGGTCTTGGGTGGGATTGGGATCGGGTGAACGTCAATGGCGGTGCCGTGGCCCTGGGTCACCCCATCGGGGCGAGTGGGGCGCGTATTCTCACTACCTTGCTGTACGCGATGCAGGATCGCGATCAATCGACGGGCCTGGCGACGCTGTGTCTGGGTGGCGGCAATGCTGTGGCTCTCAGCGTGGAGCGGACGTGATGAACGACATTCAATCGACCGTACGGCTCGTCATGACGCCGAGCACCGTCGTCCGGCGGGCACTGGCCGTGCTCGCAGGCGCGATCTTCGTGGCCGTGAGCGCGCAGGTGGCCGTGCCGCTGCCGGGCACGCCGGTGCCCGTGACCCTGCAGGTGCCCGCCGTCCTGATCGTGGGCGCGCTCCTCGGGGCGCGACTCGGCGCAACCAGCATGGTGGTGTACCTGCTGCTGGGTGGGGCCGGCCTGCCGATGTTCGCGCCGATGGGCGTGCCGGGCTTCGCCCGGCTCATCGGGCCAACGGGCGGGTATCTGCTGGCCTACCCGCTGGCAGCCGCGCTGGTCCCGGTCCTCGCCGGGAACGGGCGCTCGTGGGGGCGCCTGGCCCTTGGGCTCGTGGCTGGACTCGTTGCGATTCATGCCGGTGGCGTGGCGCAGCTCGCCATCCTGACCGGTGACGTGTCGGCGGCGGTGGCCCTGGGGTCGGTCCCGTTCCTGCTGCTGGATGTTGCCAAGCTCGTCATCGCCGGCCTGATTGTTCGGCGGTTTGCTGAGTCGATGCGCGCGCTCCTTTGAGGGCGCGCGCTTTCGTTTCGGCGCTGGCCGCGGTCCTGGCGTTCTACGGATCGGTCGCGGTCATCGCCATCGCGCTCGGGGCCGCGGTGCCCCGCGCGTGGCTGGAAGGATCGATGGGGGTTGCGGTGGGGGTCTTGCCGCTCGTGGCCGCGGCACTGCTCGTCAACGCGATCCAAGTGGGCCAAGGGTGGAGCACTTGGCGCCGGATTGGGTGGCTGCAGGGATCCCGGAACGGCACGGCGTGGCTGCACGCGACGGGGATCGGGCTCGTGATGGCCGCACTGGCGCTGGCGCTGGCGGTCGGAGCGGGCCAGGCGCGGATCGAGACGACCGGCGAGCCGGTCGGTGCCTATGTCGCCGCGGCCGGTCGCGTCGGGGTTGGGCTCGCGGTGGCCGCCCTGGCCGAAGAGCTGGTGTTCCGGGGCTATCCGTTGGCGCGGCTCGCGGAGCCGTGTGGGAGGGTGGGGGCGAGTGTGCTGTTGGCAGTCGCGTTCGCGGCCGCGCATCTCCCCAATCCTGACGTATCGGCGGTCGGGCTCGCCAACATCGGGCTCGCGTCGCTGGTGCTGAGTGCGGCGTTCTTCACGCCCGGGGCACTTCCGGCCGCGTGGGGCGTTCACTTTGGGTGGAACGGTGGGTTGGCGCTGGGCGCTGATGCTCCGGTGAGTGGGATCGCGCTCGAGTTGCCAGGGCTGGAGTTCTTTACTGGCCGAGTGTCGTGGGTGACGGGGGGATCGTTCGGACCCGAAGGCGGGATTGCGGCCTCCCTCGCCATGGGGGGTGCACTGATCTGGTTCGGCCGTCGAGCGGCCCGAGTCGGGGAGGCAGAGCCGACATGACACGCGTTGCGGTGATTGGGGCAGGGACGATGGGCAACGGGATCGCGCACGTCTTTGCCCAGGGCGGATGGGACGTGACCCTGGTGGATGTGGTGGAGGCGCAGGTGGAGAAGGCGCTCGCGACCATCCGCAAGAACATGGATCGGCAGATCAAGAAAGGCAGTCTGACCGAGGCGGACCGCGATGCCGCGCTGAGCCGCATCGCGGCGGCGTCTGCGCTCGATGCCGCCGCCGGTGCCGAGCTGGTGATCGAGGCGGCGAGCGAGCAGGCCAAGATCAAGTTTGCGATTTTCGAGGAGCTGGATCGCGTGACGCCCCAGACCGCGATTTTGGCCTCGAACACGTCGTCGATCTCCATCACGGAGATCGCGGCCCGGACATCGCGTCCCGACAAGGTGATTGGGATGCACTTCATGAATCCGGTGCCGATGATGCAGTTGGTGGAAGTCATCCGGGGGCTGGGCACATCCGACGAGACCATGAAGGTGGTCGTGGATCTGGCGACGGCCTTGGGCAAGACGCCGGTCGAGGTGAACGACTACCCGGGATTCGTGGCGAACCGGATTCTCCTCCCGATGATCAACGAGGCGGTCTACTGCGTCATGGAGGATGTGGCGGCGCCGGAGGCGGTCGACACGGTGATGAAGCTCGGGATGAACCACCCGATGGGACCGCTGGCGCTGGCGGACCTGATCGGTCTGGACGTCTGTCTCTCGATCCTGGAGGTCTTGCACGCCGGTCTGGGCGACCCGAAGTACCGGCCGTGCCCGCTGCTGCGGAAGATGGTGGCCGCGGGCCGGCTGGGCCGCAAGACCGGCCACGGGTTCTATGAGTATCATTGAGCCGTTCATCTCCGACCTGGACGAGTCGCAACAGGAAATCGTGCGGCTGGCGCGGGAGTTTGCGCAGAAGGAGATAGCGCCCTACGCCGCCGACTGGGACCGGGAGAAGCGGTATCCCGAGGCGGTGATGCGGCAGCTGGCGGAGCTGGGGTTCTTCGGGATGCGGGTACCCGAGGCGTTCGGCGGGCTTGGGCTCGATACGCTGACGTACCTGCTCGTGCTGGAGGAGCTCGCCACGGCCGACGCGGCCACGTCGATCACCCTCTCGGTGCACAATTCGCTGCCGGTCTCGATGCTGACGGCGCACGGGAGCGACGCACAGAAGCAGCGATGGCTGCCGGCGATGGCGAAGGGGGAGGTGCTCGCCGCGTTCTCCCTCTCCGAGGCGGGGGCGGGCTCCGATGCTGCGGCGGTGCGGGCGCTGGCAGTGCGCGACGGCGATCAGTGGGTGCTGAGCGGCGAGAAGGCCTGGGTGACGAACGGTGACCGGGCGAACCTCCTGGTCATGCTGCTGCGCACCGACTCGCCGGAGTCCCGCTTGGGCCATCGCGGGATGACGATGTTTCTGGTGCCGTCGGACACCCCGGGCGTGGTGTCCGGGAAGCCCGAAGACAAGATGGGTCTGCGGTCGTCGGGCACGACGACCGTGGCGCTGCACGATGTGCGGTTGAGCGGTGAGCACGTGCTGGGGAAGGAGGGGGAGGGGTTTCGATACGCGCTCCAGGCACTCGACTTGGGGCGGATGGGGGTGGCCGCGCAGGCCATCGGCATCGCCCGCGCATCCCTGGAGCACGCGGTCCGGTATGGAGCGGAGCGCCAGCAGTTCGGAAAGCCGATCAAGGACTTCCAGGCGATCCGCTTCAAGTTGGCGGACATGGTGAGCCGTATCTCGGCGTCAAGGGCGTTACTGTCCGAGACTGCACGCGCCGTCGAGAACGGCATGCGGGTGACCGAGCGCGCGAGCATGGCCAAGCTCTTCGCCACCGAAAGCGCCATGTGGGTGACGAATCAGGCGGTGCAGGTCTACGGGGGCTATGGCTACATGCGCGACTATCCTGTCGAACGGCTGTTTCGCGACGCAAAGGTGACTGAAATCTATGAGGGAACGAGCGAGGTCCAGCGAATCGTCATTGCACGGGGGCTCTACCCCAAGTAGAGCGGAGATAACCAAGTCTTTGAACGACGGACTCTTTGAGCTGATCGGCGAACACCGCCACGAGCAGGTGAGTATCTGGAACGATCGCGATGCCGGGTACCGCGGGATCATTGCGATCCACAACACCGCCTTGGGTCCTGCGCTGGGCGGCACACGCATGTGGCACTACGAGAACGATCTCGAGGCCCTGATCGATGTGCTGCGCCTATCGCGCGGGATGACGTACAAGGCGGCGCTCGGCGGCCTCAATCTGGGCGGCGGCAAGAGCGTGATCGTGGGTGATCCCAAGGCGCGCAATCGCGAGCCGATTTTCCGGGCGCACGGGAGGCACGTACAGTCGCTCGGTGGCCGCTACATCACGGCAGAGGACGTGGGCACCAGTACGCACGACATGGAGTTCATCCGGCACGAGACGGACCACGTGGTGGGTTTGGCCGGCCGCTCCGGCGATCCCTCGCCGGTGACGGCGCTCGGGGTCTATCGCGGGATGAAGGCGTGTGCCAAGGTCGCCTACGGCAAGGACTCGCTTGCCGGCAAGACGGTGACGGTGCAGGGATGCGGCCATGTGGGTTACTACCTCTGCAAACACCTGCACGAGGAAGGCGCCAAGCTCATCGTGTCGGACATCGACGATGGAAGGGTGCAGAGGGTCGTCGAGGAGTTCGGTGCGATCGCGGTCGCGCCGCGCGACATCTACGGGGCGAAAGCCGATATCTTCGCGCCGTGCGCGCTGGGAGCAGTGATCAACGATGACACGATCCCGGTGCTCGAGGTTGACATCATCGCCGGCGCCGCGAACAACCAGCTCCATCAGGAGCGGCACGGTGACGTGTTGCACGAGCGCGGGGTCATCTACGCGCCCGATTACGCCATCAATGCCGGCGGGCTCATCAACGTGAACGCTGAAGTGGAGGGCTGGAGCCTCGAGCGCGCGCACCGGAAGGCATCGGAGATCTACGACACGATTCTTCGGGTGCTGCAGCTCGCGAGTGAGAAGGGCATTCCGAGTTACCACGCGGCCGATTTGCTGGCCGAGCAGCGCCTCTCCGAGGCGGTCGCGAAGGTGCGTCACTAGGGTACAGGACGGAATCACCATGGGGGATGTGACGAAGCGCATGCGGCCGCTGGAGGCGGCCGATCCCACTATCCACGCGCTGATCCGACGCGAGGTCGCGCGCCAGGAGCAGGGACTGGAGCTTATCGCAAGCGAGAATTTCGTGTCTCGCGCGGTGCTCGAGGCCCTGGGCTCCGTCCTGACCAACAAGTACGCCGAAGGCTATCCGGGAAAGCGCTACTACGGCGGCTGCGAGGTGGTCGACGAGATCGAGCAGTTGGCCATCGACCGCGCACTGGAGCTGTTCGGCGCCGATCACGCCAACGTGCAGCCGCACAGTGGCGCCCAGGCCAACATGGCCGCGTTTCTGGCAGTGCTCGAGCCGGGCGACACCCTGATGGGGATGCTCTTGACGCACGGCGGGCATTTGACGCACGGCGCCAAGGTCAACGCGAGCGGGAGGCTGTTCCGCGCAGTGCAGTACGGCGTGGACGAGACCACGGGCCGCATCGATCTGGACCGGGTACGGGAGCAGGCGCTGGCCGAACGGCCGCGGCTGGTCATTGCGGGTGGCAGCGCCTATCCGCGCGAAATCGATTTTGCCGGGTTTGCCGCCGTTGCCCAGGAGGTCGGCGCCACGTTCATGGTGGACATGGCCCACTTCGCCGGCCTTGTGGCCGCGGGAGTGTGCGGGTCGCCGGTGCCGCACGCCGACATCGTGACCAGCACCACGCACAAGACGCTGCGCGGCCCCCGGGGCGGCTTCATCCTGAGTCGGGCTGCGGTCGCGAAGGCAATTGACAAGCAGGTGTTCCCGGGCACCCAGGGCGGCCCGCTCGAGCACGTGATCGCCGCCAAGGCCGTGGCGTTTGCCGAGGCGCTGACGCCCGGTTTCAGGACGTACGCCAAGGAGGTCGTCGCCAACGCCCGCGCACTGGGCGAGGCGCTGGCCGACCGCGGGTACCGGCTCGTGTCGGGCGGCACCGACACGCATCTCCTCCTGGTGGATCTCCGCGACCGGGAGTACACGGGGAAGGATGCCGAAGAAGCGCTCGGGCAGGCAGGCATTCACGTCAACAAGAACACCGTTCCGGGCGACCAACGCTCGCCGTTTGTGACGAGCGGCATGCGGCTCGGCACGTCGGCGCTCACCACTCGGGGAATGGGGACCGCGGAGATGCAGCACATTGCCGAGCTGATCGACCGGCTCTTGCAGGCACCGACGGACACCACGATCGAGCGGGTGGGTCGGCAGGTCCGAGAGCTGTCGCTCGCGTTTCCCCTGTACGGCGCTCCGGTGGCCGTGGGCTGATCCCGACCCCCTTGCTCTGCGGGGAGGAGGCTCCCACCTTACCTACGATGGACAATTTGGTCATTGCCGACGAGCTGATAGCGCGGATCCGCGAGCGCGACGGCCGCTTTCACGAGCGGGCCTACCTGTTCGTGTTGGCAGCGCTGGAGTACTGTCAGCAGCGTCACAAGGTCAGACGACACATCGCCGGTGCGGAGCTCGCATTGTCCTGCCGCGATTTCGCCATTCGCAGGTTCGGTCTCACGGCGCGGGCAGTGCTGTCTCACTGGGGCGTCGAGACCACTGCGGATTTCGGCCGGATCGTGTTCGTCCTGATCGACGTGGGACTCCTCATCCGGCATCCGAACGACCGGATCGAGGATTTCGACGGCGTGTTCGATTTCGCGCAGGCGTTCGATGGGGACTATCCCTGGGGTGGTGTCCGCGCGGGAGTGGGCGAACGTTCCTGAGCGCCAGCGAACCGTGGTCGTCGGCATTGGGCCGGAGACGCGGTCGGTTTCGGGGAAAGGGAGGAGCGCAGTATGGAGGAGAAACAGTGGCCGACCTGTATGAAGTGCGAGAAGGGGGTGTTGATCCCGCTCTCGGACTACGGGCGCGACGGGGCTCCCATCACGTACAAGGCATGGGCCTGCATGAACCCGGAGTGCGGGTTCAACCTGCGAATTGACAACGGGGAGATTTCGTTCGGCCGCGCGATCGGTCAGAGCCTCAAGTAGACCGTCGCAGCGCTCCCGGAACCCGCCCTCGCCACGAGCCCTCCTCGGAGCTCGCCCGGTCCGGCGCCCGTCGGCGCCGGTTCGGCGCAGAGGCTCGCAGGGGGGCTGAGTCGTCAGCGCCATGTTGATTCCCGTCCTTGACGCATCGCAGGCAGCCCAGTGGGATGAGCGCGCTCGTGTTGACGCCTCCATCCCGAGTCGGGTGCTGATGGAGGCAGCCGGCAGGGCCGTGGCGGGCCTCGTGGCGCGCGACTACCCCACGCCGCTGCGCGACGGCATGCTGATCGCGGCCGGTCATGGCAACAACGGCGGCGACGGATGGGTCGTCGCGCGCGCGCTCGGTGCGAGCGGCGCAACGGTTTGGGTTGCCGAGTGCGCGCATGACCGAACACCCGACTGCGCGGCGAACCGGACGCTGGCCTTGCAGGAGGGGATCCAATGCCTCGCCCTCGATGCCGAGTGGCCCCCCGTTGGGATCGTGGTGGACGCGTTGCTTGGGACAGGTGCCACCGGCGCACCGCGAGGCGACCTGGCTGCGTTGGCGGCGCGCGTGGCCGCGCATCGCGGTCCCATCGTTGCCATCGACGGACCCACGGGTCTTGATCTCTCCACCGGCGAAGCGCACGGCCCCGTGCGGGCCGACCTCAGCGTGACGTTCGGCGGCATCCGCCGCGGTCACCTCCTCCAGCGCGACTGGTGCGGGAAGATCGTCGTCGTGGACATCGGCTTTCCACCCGCCGATCCCGCCTGGCCCACCCTTTTCGGCGACGCCGAGGCCCGTGCCCAGCTTCCGCCATTCCGGGCGGACATGCACAAGGGAGACCGGGGTCGGGTGGTGGTGATTGGCGGCGCGCAGGGCATGGCGGGAGCGGCGTTGCACGCCGCGTCGGCGGCGTTTGCCGTGGGCACCGGCCTGGTCAAGATCGCCGCGGCTCCCACCACGGTGCAGGCCGCGCAAGGCATGCTCCCCGACGCGCTCACCGTGACGACGGCATTCGGCGCCGATCTCGAGCCCGACCTGCGTGAGGCGATCGGCTGGGCGGATGCGCTCGTGCTCGGTCCCGGGCTCGGGCGGGCTCCGGAGCGTGCGGCGTTCGTTCGAGCGGTGCTGGCGGAGGCGCGCTCGCCGGTCGTGATCGACGCCGACGCGTTGCAGGCGGGGAAGGACGCCTTCGGCGCGGGGACCGCGCCGCGGGTATTCACGCCACATCCCGGTGAGTTCCACGCCGCGTTTCCCGAGCTCGGCTCCATGCTCGGTGCAGATCGGTTCGGGGCCGCGGCCGCTGCGCCCACGACCGCGGCGGCGACCGTGCTGCTCAAGGGCGTGCCCACCGTGATCGCCACCGCCGACCGTCCGCTGCGCGTGATCGCGACCGGCAACCCCGCGCTGGCCACCGGCGGCAGCGGCGACCTGCTTGCCGGGTTCATTGCCGGGTTCCTGGCGCGCGGGCTCGATCCTCACGATGCTGCGGCGCTCGGCGCGTTTACGCTCGGTCGGGGGGCGGAAATGGCGTCGGAGCTGCATTCGGTGCGGGCCACTCGCCCGGCGGACGTGCTGGCCGCCGTGCCCGAAGTGTGGCGGCGATTGGCCGAGCCCGCCGCAATCATGCCGCCGATCCTGCTCGAGCTTTCCCCACCGGCGTTGGTGTGATGCGGATCGGCGCCACGCTGCTCGCGCTGGCGGCGTGGGGAGCACCCCTCTCTGCGCAGACGTACCTGTGGCGTCCCGAAGAGCGGGTGGTTCTCGCCGATTTCTCGTACGTCGATGCCCTCGCGGCAGGGTCCGACCTCGTCTACGCGGTGACCCGCGGTGGCATCGGGGTCTACGACACCCGCTTTCGTCGCTGGGAGCCGCCCGTCCCGCTTCCGTCCGGCTACCCCAGTGGGTCGGCGAGAACGGCGATCGTCGATCCCACCGATCGCTCGCTGTGGATCGGGACCGCGCTCGGTGTCACCCGCTACGATCCGCACCTCCAGTCGTTCGACGACGTGTCGGTGGGCGGTGGTGTGTGGGACCTCATGTTCGACAGCGGAGACCCGATGCGCGGTCTCTACGTGCGAAGCCGGTTTGGCTGGCAACTGCTCCAGCTGGGCAGTTTGATGCCGATGGATGCCGGACCCCTTCCGCCTCCTGGCCGCCAGCTCCGAGCCGGATCGGTGGAGGCGATCTTGGAGCGGATGCCGAGTCTCATCGCGCGATCGACACTTGCCCTCACCGACGAGCGGCTGCGCCGGTACCGCTTCACCGCTGCCGCGGAGCTGCAATACACCAGGGAGATCTTCGTCGGCACCGATGGTTACGGAGTGCTTCGCGTCGATCCGACGACTCTGGAAATCGTGCGGCTCCCGTTCGGCCTGCCGTCGGACGGCGTGGCAGCGGTCGAGCCCACGGCAGGCGGTGTGTGGGTGGGAAGTGGCGCACGAGCGCGGCGCGCGTGGCTCGCGCACGTTGGAAAGGACCTGCAGCAGTACGACTACGAGGAAGGCCCACCCGCCACGGGATTCCGGTTCGACGTGGTCTTCGACCTCGTGGTCAAGAACGACGAGTTGTGGGCGGCGACCGATCGCGGGCTGTGGCGGATCGTGCCGGGCGGCCAGACCCGGCGGATGGCGGTTGGGGTGATCGGGGAAGCGCAGCGGGTGTACGCCCTGGCCGCTGGCCGCACGGGCATCTGGGCAGCGACCGAGCGGGGACTCGTATTCGTCGACGAGCGGGAGGGTGACGCCATGGTGGCGGACGTCTCGGTCCGCGAGCCGCTGTACGCGGTGAGAGTGCTGGGAGACGCGATCTGGGTTGGCGGCGAGCGGGGAGTCGGCGTGCTGCGCGAAGGAGACGAGACGATCCGCGTGCCGGCCGACGTGGCCGATGAGCCGATACTGGCCGGTCCGGTGGTCGCACTCGCCGTGGTGGGGGACACCGTGGTGGCGGCGCTCCCCGACCGCATCGCGTGGAGGGATCCAGGTGGACGCTGGACCGTCGAGCGGCCACTCGGCGAGATCGGTGAGATCTCGTCGCTGTTCGCCGAGGCTGGCGGCGTGTGGGTAGCCGGGACCCGCGGGCTCGCGTGGTTCGGGTTCGCCGGCCGGGCGTACCGGTTCCTCACCGTGCCAGGCGACCTGCCCGGCCCGATCCGGCGGATCGGGGCCACCGGCGAGTACCTCTGGGTAGGCACCGATGCCGGACTGGTGCGCCTGCGGAAGGATGTCGTGGTGCCGTGAGCGGCGTGCCGCACGCGGACCTCGGGCCGGGAGCGGAGTTCGACCGGATCCGTGCGGTGTGGGAGCGGTTGGGGGCCCGCGCCGCACCCTCCGGCGACGATTGCGCGATTGTACGGATCGGGAGCGAGCAGCTCGCTGTCTCGACCGACCTCGCCGTGGAGGGCACGCATTTTCGGGAGGGGTGGCTGGGTAAGATCGAGCTGGGGTGGCGGGTCGCGGCGGCCGCATTGTCGGATCTCGCTGCTGTGGCCGCCGTGCCCGCCGGCGTGCTGGCGAGCGTGGGTGTGCCGCCGGGGTGGGACGAGCGTGCCGTAACCGACCTGATGGACGGCATCGGGAACGCGGCGCACGCCGTGGGTGCCACGGTGTGGGGTGGTGACCTCGCACGGAGTGAGCGGCTCGTGGTCGACGTGACCGTCGTCGGCATGGTGGCCCGCGCGGTTCTCCGCTCGGGGGCGAAGCCCGGCGACGCACTGTGGGTGTCGGGGGCGCTGGGCGGCCCCGGCGCCGCGTTGGCGGCGTGGGCAGCCGGAAAAGAGCCGGGGGCGCTCGCGCGCGAGCGGTTCGCCCATCCCGTGCCGCGAATCGCGGAGGCACGCTGGCTCGAGGCCGCCGGTGCACGTGCGATGATCGATCTTTCCGACGGGCTCGTGGCTGATGCCGGCCACCTCGCGGCGGCTTCCGGGGTGGCATGTCGGATTGATCGTGAAGCCGTTCCGATCCATGCCGCGGCCGGGTCGGAAGATGACGCACTTGTGAGCGGGGAAGAGTACGAGTTGCTGGTCGCGCTCCCAGCGCCCTTTGGCGACGCCGAGGCGGTGGAGTTCGTCGAGCAGTTTGCGGTGCCGTTCACCCGGATCGGCACCGTCGAGCCGGGTCACGGCGTTCATGTGTACGCCCAGGGGTCACCCGTCGACCCGCCACAGGGTTTCCGGCATTTTCGGTGACGATGCTCTACTCGGTTCGGTATCTCGTCGCGCTCCTGGTGGTCACCGTGTACTACGGCGTCAAGTGCATCATTGCCGGATATCTCGGTGTGCCGAACGAGGAGGACGGGCTCTACGATCAAGCCGGACGACGCTGGGCGCAGAAGTTGATACGGGCCGCCGGGGTGACGGTCCACACCAAGGGGCTCGAGCACGTGCCGGCGAAGGGGCCCGCAGTATTCGTGTCGAATCATCAGTCTTTCTTTGACATTCTGGCCCTGGCCGCGACACTCCCTGGGAAGCTCCGGTTCGTGGCGAAGAAGGAAATGGCGAAGTTGCCGGTGTTGGGACAGGCCATGCGTGCCGCCGGCCAGATCTTCATTGACCGGGGCAACCGCGCACGGGCCTTCGAGGCGTACGAGGAGGCGGCCGTGGCGGTACGAAAAGGGATGAGCGCGGTGGTCTTCGCCGAGGGCACACGCAGCCGAACGGGTGAGCTCCAGCCGTTCAAAAAGGGACCGTTCGTGTTCGCGATCGCGTCCCGTGTGCCGATCGTCCCGGTGTACTCAGCCGGGACGTTTGCGGTGCAACCCAAGGGGCGCATCGGTATCCGGAGGGGTCCCGTGACCCTGTATTTCGGCGAGCCCATTCCGACCGAAGGATTGACCTACGACGACCGGGAGCGACTGCTGCAGCAGACCCGTGTCGTGATGGAACGATTCCGCGTTGACGCGGGAGAAGACGAAAGGTAGGTTGCGCGACCTCATGAGCACGATCATCGACGTTTCAGCACGAGAGATTCTGGATTCCCGCGGGAACCCCACGATCGAGGCCGAAGTGCGGCTGGCGAGCGGCGCGAAGGGCGTCGCGGCGGTGCCGAGTGGCGCCTCGACGGGCGAGCACGAGGCGGTGGAGCTGCGAGACGGAGACAAGGCACGTTACCTCGGCAAGGGCGTGCTCCAGGCCGTTCGCAACGTGAACGAAGTGATCGGTCCCCGACTCGAGGGGTTGCAGGCCATCGATCAGATGGAAGTCGATCTCGAGATGCTCGACATGGACGGGACGCCCAACAAGAGCAACCTGGGCGCCAACGCCATCCTCGCCGTCTCGCTCGCTGTGGCGCGTGCGGCGGCCGACGATTTGGGTCTGCCGCTCTACCGGTATCTCGGCGGGCCGATGGCCGCGGTCTTGCCGGTGCCGATGATGAACATCTTGAACGGCGGTGCCCACGCCCCGAACAACGTGGACGCACAAGAATTCATGGTGGTCCCGATCGGTGCCGAGGAGTTCGAAGATGGGCTGCGCATGGGGGTGGAGGTCTTCCACGCCCTGAAGAAAGTCCTGACCGAGCGCGGGCTCTCCACGGCCGTGGGAGACGAAGGCGGGTTCGCGCCGATGCTGCCAAGCAACGAGGCAGCGCTCGACGTGATCATCACCGCCATCGAGGCTGCCGGCTACAAGCCCGGTGACGATGTGGCCATCGCGCTCGACGTTGCCGCGAGCGAGCTGTTTCAGGACGGGCAGTACGTCTTCAAGAAGGGTGACGGGTCACGCCGATCCGCGGAAGACATGGTAAAGCTGTACGAGAAGTGGATCACCACGTACCCGATCGTGTCGGTGGAGGACGGTCTCGCCGAAGACGACTGGGATGGATGGAAGCTCCTCACGGAGGCGCTTGGCGAGCGTGTCCAGCTGGTAGGCGACGACCTGTTCGTCACCAACACCGACCGCCTGGCCCGCGGGATCGAGGAGGATGTCGGCAATTCGATCCTGATCAAGGTGAATCAGATCGGGACGCTCACCGAAACGCTCCAATGCATCGAGCTGGCCAAGGGCGCGAGCTACGGGACGGTCATCTCGCACCGGTCGGGTGAGACCGAAGACACGTTCATCGCCGATCTCGCAGTCGCGACGGGGGCGGGGCAGATCAAGACGGGAAGTGCCTCCCGCACCGACCGGATCGCCAAGTACAATCAGCTGCTCCGGATTGCGGAGGAGCTGGACGACTTTGCCGTCTATCCTGGCGGGTCGATCTACGGGTTATGAGGCTCGGCCGCGTGCTCGCAGCGGCGGTGGTCGTCGGAGGCCTCGCCTTTGGGGTGTTCGGCGGCGAGTACGGGACGCTCGACTGGTGGCAGCTGCGGCGCGAGATGGACGAGCAACGGCAGGCCATCGTGCGGCTGCGCGCCGAGGTGGACAGCCTGGCCAAGTGGGCCCACCTGCTGGAGAGCGATCCGGCCACGCAGGAACGCGTGGCACGTGAGCTGTTCGGATACATCCGACCCGGGGAAATGCTGTATCGCGTGGAGCGGGCGCACTAGTCCCGGCACGGCATAACCAGGCTCGATTCCCGACAATTCACCACGCATCTCTGATCGGCATAGCACTTGCGGCGATAGGGCACGTTGCAGAAGCGGGCGCGAGCGCCTCTCCCGCTCCGCCCGTCGTTTTTCGGCGGACGAGCGAGCCTCTCGGCCGGGGGATGGTTCTTCGGCCGTGCTCGTTCGCCTATGTCGCATCGTTGCGGGCACGACACGGCTCGGTGGCGTGCCCGTGCTGGGTCGCAACAGCATTCAGACTAGTCATCATGGGAGGTGGCCATGCGCAAGTGGCTTGTGGTCCCCGTGCTGGCACTGGTTGTCGCGGCGTGCGACGACGCGCAGGTGTTTCAGCCGGAGTTGAACCGGAGCGGCGGTGTATTGGCCGGCGAACCGGTGGTGGTCATGTCGCGCAACCTGTATTTGGGTGCCGACATCGATGTTCTGCTCGATCCCAACGCCGATCTCCCGACCGCGCTGGCGACCGCGCTCCAGCAGGTCCTGCAGACCGACTTCCCCCAACGGGCCAACAAGGCGCTCGCCCAAGAGATCCATGACCGGCAGCCGCACCTGGTGGGACTCCAGGAGGTGACGACCTACGCCATCACTTTGGGCGACGGCACAATCGTGCCGGCCCTCGGGTTCCCGCAGGACTTCATGCAGCTCCTGCTGGCCGAGCTGGCGGCGCTGGGCGACACGTACGTTGAGGCGGCGCGCTCGCCAAACGTCGCGCTCATGTTCCCAATCGACTTCGTCCAGCCCGGGCTGTTCATCACCTACCAGGACGCCGACGCGATACTCGTCCGGGGCGACGTGAGCGTGCTCGCCTCGTCGTCGGGGAACTATGTCAACCAGCAGTTCCTCTCGGTCGGCGGCGTGGTGTTCCCCAACCTGCGCGGGTGGGCGCATGTCGATGCGGACGTGGGCGGCAAGAAGCTACGGTTCGCGAACACGCATTTGGAAATCCAGCTGTTTGCTGCCGTGCAGGAGAAGCAGGCGGGCGAGCTGATCGCCGAGCTTGCCGCCAGCCCGTGGCCGGTGGTGCTGGTGGGCGACTTCAACTCGGCCGCCAATCACGACGCGCCGGCTGAGAGCAAGACGGCTAGCTACCACCTGATCCGCAGTGCGGGCTACAGCGATCTGTGGCTGCGGGAACCCGGCAGCGTGGGCGGGCTCACCTGCTGTCAGGTGGCCGATCTGTCCAATACGATGTCCGACTTGGACCAGCGGCTCGACGTCGTGTTCGTCCGCTGGGGCAAGGCCGGCTTCGGCGGGCAGAGCAGCGTGAAGGTGTTCGGTAATGAGTTCGACGACATCTTCACCCACCCGCTGGGTTACACTCTCTGGCCGTCCGACCATGCGGGGGTCGCCGCGTGGATCTGGCCGGCACCGGGTCGGCTCGCGGCCCGCTGAGCGGCGCGTAGTGTGTGGTAGGGGGCGGCCTTCAGGGGCCGCCCCTGGCCGTTTGCGCCAGCCTGGGCGCCCGGGTTGGAGGGATCCGCGGCATGTTTGTATACTTCTCCCCGGCAGCGGGCGGGTCGGTCCGGCCGCCCGCGATCGTGGCGGAGTAGCTCAGCTGGTTAGAGCAGCGGAATCATAATCCGCGTGTCGGGGGTTCGAGTCCCTCCTCCGCTATTACGCTCCAAGTGGCGTGGCCTCGTCGAAATCGGCGGGGCCGTTCGATTTCAGATTGCAGATTGCAGATTGGCGATTTGAGATTGCAAATTATTGCGGGGGTCCTCCAATCTCAGATCGCCAATTGCCGAGCTGCAATCTGCAATCGCCTGCTCCAGAGTCTTCCAATCTCAGATCGCGAATTGCCGATCTGCAATCTGCAATCGCCTGCTCCAGAGCCTTCCAATCTCAAATCGCCAATCGCCGATCTGCAATCTGCAATCGGCTGGGGCCGCGACGCGGAAGACACCGCAACGATTCGGCCCCCCAGGAAGCGGAGTGGTTTGTCAGCGGGAGGGAGCGGATGCCATCGTGGGGCCAGCATGCCACCCACGCTGACTCCGGACACTCTCGAAGACCGCTTGATCGACTTCGGGGCTGCGGTGTGCGGTGCACTCCGGCGCCTTCCGAAGGATCTCGTGGGGTCACACCTCAGCCGACAGTTGGCACGTTCGGCGACCTCGCCCGCGGCCAACTATGCTGAAGCCCGTGGCGCTGAATCCCGCCGGGACTTCGTGCACAAGATGCAAATCTGCCTCAAGGAACTCCGCGAGACCGGGGTCTGGCTCGAGCTGCTGCACCGCCGCGATGGGGCCGATGGAGTCGGGGGGCTGAAGGGGGAGTGCGACGAGCTGACCGCGATCTTTGTGAGCAGCATCAAGACAGCGAAGCGCCCGATGCGGACGAATGGCTAGTCGAGGCTGGGTGTATGTCTCCGTGCTCGTCCTTCGCTGCACTCTGCACTCTCGAAGACTGACGACATCGTCGATTCGAAGCCTGGCACGAGCGATCCGAAGCCCGAGAACGGCGATCGGAAGCTTGACACCGACGCGTTGAAGCTTCGAAATGCCGAATCCAAGCTTCAAACCCCCGAAGTGAAGCTTCAACACGACGATCCGAAGCTTCAAAACGCGATATCGAAGCGTCAACACGGCGATTGGAAGCTTGAACACGGCGATTCGAAGCTTGAGCACGACGATTTGAAACGGCCGCTCGACGCATGTAACCGACCTGATGCCAATAACTTAACGTCTCTCGTCTCCTCCAGGACCGGGTCACGGGATGGCCGTCCCGACCACAAATCCCAGGCTGGCGGCGGCGAGCAGCCCAAGCGTCGAGCGGAGCGTGAACCGCTGCTTCTTGAGCGCGGCCACGTAGCGAGCGGTGCCGGGTTCGCCGGACGGATCCGTTCGGGCTGAAGATCCATATGCCGTATGGCAGGGTTGCACACTACGTTGAGCTCCTGAAGGAAAAGTCCTCAACGTTCCGCAGGATATTCGAGCTCCTGGATGAAGCACCTGAGAGCCAGGTCAATATCTGGATGGTGAGGGCAAACCCGGCGCGGGACAACTTTCTTGCACATGGGGGCTCCGGGGCTGACCCCCGGCCCGGTGGAGCCAGTCCATTCAAAGGCCCTTACATGAGGCTGTGGTTCCATCCCGGATCCATTCAAGACGAAGAAGGGTGGGAGAACCGCATCATCCATGAGTTACTACACGCTGCCGGTGCGTTTGTGAAGGAAGTCGACACAGACGTCGAGGGGCGTTGTGGCCCCGGTTACACCTCCGAACGGCGATCGGCAAGTGAGGGGTCGGGTTGCGCGTGCCGTGTCCCTCACTCTTTCCCTCGCCCGGAAGCGGGAGACTTGCGAGCAGGCGCGTTCGGAGTCAGCTTTAGCCCATCCGGAGGGTGCAGCGGAATTAGAATCCGCGTGTCTCACTCCGCCGCATTGTGTCTCCGTGCCGGGGGTTCCATCTGCTCCCGGCTCTTCTCATTGGAAGCGGTGGGCGTACCCGTACCGGCGTCGGCCCGCCCCAACCTGCAGTGAGATCATGATCGAAGAGATCCGCGGCAAGCTCCTGGCAGAGGTCGAAGCGCTCAATCATGAGCTGCACGTGGTCCTGCCGGACACGCTCAAGAAGGCGATCCAGAACGGGGATCTGCGCGAGAACGCGGACTACCATGCGGCGATCGAGCGGCATGGCATGATTCAACGGCGGCTCGTTCAGCTGCGGTCGCGGCTGTACCAGCTGTCCGACGTGGACCTGTCGAGCGTTCCCACCGACCGCGTGGGCCTCGGCTCCCGCCTGACGGTCGTGGATCTCGACACCAAGGAGAAGCAGGTGTTCGAGGTGGTGATCCCCGACGCCGTCGACGTGGAGGCGGAGCACATCTCCGTGTCGTCGCCGCTGGGACAGGCCCTGCTCAACAAGAAGGTCAAGGACGTCGTGACGGTTCGGCTGCCGGCCGGGCAGCGGCGGCTGCGGATCAGTAAGCTCCAGACGGCGCACGACTTGGCGCAGTAGGTCTCCCCCCGTCCCCCTCGGTGCGTCGCGTAACTAATTGATACGAAATTAGTTAGGGGTCCCGGCCGTCGACGCAGGATCCCCTTCTTCTTGCTCCTCCTCGATAGCGGTCCGCTGCAGTGTGACTGGAGTCACGGGCCAGCACGGGTCTGCGCTGTACTCAATGTGGTCGGACCACAAGCGTTTGCGCGTCGGCACGATGCCACGGCTCGTGCGAGCGCACCCGCGAGAGCAGAGGAGGACCCGGATGCAGACCGTCGTACGCATGCTTGGAGCATCGTTGGCCGTGACGGGCCTGACCGTGCTGTCCGCACCGACCACGACGCACGCGCAGGGCCTGTCGATCGCTCCCACAGTGGGCATCTACGCGCCGACCGGCGACTTGCTGAACACCGTGACCATGAGCGGTAACACCATCGCGTTCCGGCAACGTGTTGGCCTGGCCGTCGGCGGGCGACTCGGCCTGTCCTTTGGGCGGATCGGGTTGTCGGCAACCGGCTCCTACGTCCCGACCCGGCTGCAGGCCACCATCACCGAAACGGGCATCGCGCAGAACTCTCAGGACTACACGGCGCTGTGGTTCGGCACGGGACGGGTCAACCTGTGGCTGCTGCCGCGGTCGAGCCCCCTCTCACTCGGCGTGAACGGCGGCGTGGGCCTCGTCGGGCGCGGCCCCACCGCGGTCACCGATGACGAGGGCAACGTGTATACGGACGTGTCGCGGAACGACTGGGGTGGTGTGGTGGGTGGTACCGTCGGCCTCAACCTCGGGATCGTCGGCGTGTTCGTGTCGGTCGACGACTACATCTACAACCCGTCCGTATTCGAGCAGCTGGGCGTGAAGTCGGATACCCAAAACGACCTGCAGTTCTCCTTCGGGTTCGGCAGCCGGTTCTAGGTGGCGTGGGGGAGGGCGGCCGACAGGTCGGCCCGCCCTCCTCCCCTGCCTTGCGGCCGGCGCATCGCGGCCTGCAGCTTTCCGTCACCGAGCGGTCCAATCCCCACTGCGAGCAGCGTCCATTTCCCGGAGAGCCGTGATGCCGGAAGCCACCGTCACCTTCCGTTTCTCCTACACAGGCGTCGCCAAGGTCATTCTGGCGATCGCCCTGGGGCTGGCGATCGGGTATGGGATGATCCTCGATGGCCGGGCGAATCTGGAGCGCGCCGAAAGCCTGACGTACGAGGAGTACGTGGAGGGTTTCGATGCGTACCAGGAGGAGCTGACCGCCGACGTGTTGTCGCCCACGGCCAGCGTCGTGGCCGGACTGATGGTGGCCGGCCTGCTCCTCTCGCTCTACGAGGTCCTGGCTTCCGGTCTCGGGTGGGTCATCGAGCGGGTGGCGGTCAAGTTTGGCGTCGGACCGAGGCCCGGCGCGCCGCTTCGGGGGCCGGATGTGGAATTCTGAGAATGTTGATTTGGATATATGGTGTGGCGCCCGTGGTCCGCCACGGTGATGGCAGAGTTCTTGCTTTTCTCAGCGCCGAGGGGGGCGAGGGCTGAGACGGAAGCCTTTTCGATACTTGCTTGAGTGCATGTCCGCCTGATCTGCCTTCGCCCTCCTGACCATAACCTCCTGCCGTCTGAGCTCCGCGGGTCGCGTTTTTCGCCGGCTCGTGACCGCGCTGCGTCCATCCTCGGCTCGAGACCCGCAGGGCCGATGATCTCTGCCAGACTGCGCACCTCTCTTCAGCCCACGAAGGCACCCGTCAGGTGTTGGGGGCGTGCATCGGCGCGTCCGCGATACAAGAGCGTTTGCCACACCGAAACCCGACCGCAAGGGACCGCCGAGTACGCTAAGGTGCCAGCCCGAGCGGGTAGGCTGACGACCGCGTACTATTCTCCGACTGCCGAGGCCCGTTCGGGTCCCCCGATACTGCAACACAAGACATGGGTGCCATCATGATCGAAGAGCTATACACCCCTCAACAGGTCGACCTGAGGGCGCGCGCGCGCGAGGTGGCCGAGACCGTCATGCGACCGGTCGCGATGAAGTACGATGCCGAGCAGACCTATCCATGGGAGGTTCAACACGCCATCCGGGACGCGGGACTCTCGGGCGTGTGGATCCCGAAGGAGTACGGTGGCCTTGGCGGCGGGGTGCTGGATCTCTGCCTCGTCGTGGAGGAGTTCTCGCGGGCCTGCGGCGGCATGGGTGTAGGCTTCGCGGTGAACGCGCTCGGTTCCTTTCCGATCATCGTCGGAGGCACCAACGAGCAGAAAGAGCGCTGGCTCCCGGGCATTGCCGCGGGTGAGAAGCTCATCGCGTTCGGACTGTCGGAGAAGGAAGCCGGATCCGATGCCGGCTCGATGAAGACGCTCGCCGAGAGGAACGGTGACCACTACGTGTTACGGGGAGAGAAGAAGTGGAACACCGGCGGGTCGGTCGCGTCGTTCAACACCATCTTCGCCGTCACCGAGCCGGGCCGCGGCGCGCGCGGCGTCTCGGCGTTCGTGGTGGAGGAGGGGACACCGGGCTACCGGGTGGGCAAGCACGAAGACAAGATGGGGATCCGTTGCGTTCCCGTGGTCGAGATTCATCTGGAGGATTGCCGGGTACCGGCGGAGAACCTCCTGGGAGGAGAAGAGGGGCGGGGATTCAAGCACGCGATGATCACGTTGGACCGGGCACGGCCCGGGGTGGCGGCGCAGGCCGTGGGACTCGCGCAGGGCGCGCTCGACCTCGCCATGCAATACACGCACGAGCGCCAGCAGTTTGGCCAGTCAGTGAGTTCGTTCCAGGGAGTGCAGTGGATGCTCGCGGACATGGCGACCCAGGTCGAGGCCGCCCGGCAGTTGGTGCATCATGCAGCCCGCGTGATCGATTCCGGGCACCGCCACATCACCAAGGTGTCGGCGATGTGCAAGCTCATGGCCACCGACGTGGCGATGCGGGTCACCACTGACTGCGTGCAGCTATTCGGCGGCTACGGCTACTGCAAGGACTATCCGATCGAGAAGTACATGCGCGACGCCAAGATCACGCAGATCTACGAGGGTACCAACCAGATCCAGCGGCTGGTGATTGCCCGGAGCCTGTTGCGGGAGGCCGCGAGTGGAGGGACCTAGGCCGGCTGTCGCGCGTCGGCCCTGTGCGTCCCCTACGGCTCGAGTGATCGCCGGTATGCCGCGAGTCGCGCTTCCAGATCGGGCGGCTGGACGGCCAACAGCTTGCCGGCAACCGAGACGACAACCCGTACACGGTTCACCCCTGGCAGTCGAACCCTCGAGTACGTAAGAACCCACGCGCGCGGGTTGCCCTTGACGGACTCCACGCCCCGAAACGCGAATGTGCTGGTCCGTCCTTCGACCGGAGACCGCGGCCCCCCCACCAGCTCGCCCGCGGTGAATCGCGCGCTGGCGTACGACCCGGTGCCGACGATTGCGAGCGCGAAGGCGAGCCAGAATAGCGCTTTGATGACGCGTCGCACGCAGGCTCCTTTCAGTGGGAGGTTGGCGCGGCCCGTCCATCGTTCGATCTGACCCCGCTCAAGTAGGCCCGTCGCGGCCGAAGACGCAATAGCCGGGCTCACCCGCCGCCGATCCAGCCGGCCTTCTACGGTGGCGGTCATCGTGCGATATTAAAACGATGGATTCATTCTGCTGCATGCCGTGGTGGTGATCCCTCCCGGACGCCCATCACTCACGCTCGGCTGGCGAGAGTGGGTCAGCCTTCCGGCATTCGGCATCCCCAAGATCAAGGCAAAGCTCGACACCGGCGCCCGGTCCTCGGCGCTCCACGTGGTGGACGCCAAGACGTTTTGGCGGGACGAGGTGGAGTGGGTGCGGTTCTTGGCTGATGCGAATCCCCGCCGCCGGGACGAGCTCACCGCCGTCGAGTGCCGAGTGCTGGACGAGCGTCTGATACGCGCGTCGAGCGGACACGAGGAGACCCGCATTGTGGTCCGCACCGACCTGTCCATCGGGGACCTGACGTGGTCGATCGACCTGACGCTGGCGAGCAGGCTCCCGATGCGCTTCCGCATGCTGCTCGGGCGGGAGGCGCTTCGCGGCCGCGTCGCGATCGATCCGGCGCGGTCCTATCTGGCCGGGCTGCCGGCCGAGTTGGTTCTGGATAACAGCGAGGAAGAAGAGGAGTGAGGCTGTGAAGATTGCGGTCCTGTCGCGCAAAGCTTCGCTGTACTCGACTCGCCGCCTAGTGGAGGCGGGCCGGGAGCGGGGACACGAGATGCACGTGATCGATTACCTGCGGTGTTACATGGACATCACCTCGCACAAGCCGGTCGTGATGTTCCGTGGCGAGCCGCTGACGGGCTTCTCCGCGGTCATTCCCCGGATCGGCGCGTCCCGCACCTTCTACGGCACGGCCGTCGTGCGGCAGTTCGAGATGCAGGGTGTGTTCTCGGTGAACGAATCGCAGGGCATCTCCCGCTCGCGGGACAAGCTTCGCTCGCTCCAGCTCCTGTCGCGCCAGGGAATCGGGCTCCCGGTCACGGGGTTCGCCCACTCCACGAAGGACGTCGACGGGTTGATCCACATCGCCGGTGGCGCCCCGCTCGTCGTCAAGCTGCTGGAGGGAACCCAGGGCATCGGTGTCGTGCTGGCGGAAACGAAGAAGGCGGCCGAATCCGTCATCGAAGCGTTCCGCGGCCTCGACGCCAATATCCTGGTGCAGGAGTACATCAAGGAAGCCAAGGGGATGGACCTCCGGGCCATCGTGGTCGGCGGCAAGGTCGTGGCGGCGATGCGAAGGAAAGCGGCCGAAGGCGAGTTCCGATCGAACTTGCACCGCGGCGGCACGGCCGAAGCCATCAAGCTCACGCCGGAAGAGCGGAGCACCGCGGTGCGATCGGCCAAGGCCATGGGCCTCAACGTATCCGGCGTCGACATGCTACGGTCCAACCATGGTGCGGTGGTGATGGAGGTGAACTCGTCGCCGGGCCTCGAGGGCATCGAGGCGGCAACGGAGGTAAATGTGGCGGCGAAGATCATCGAGTTCATCGAGAAGAACGCGGCGCCCAGCAGGACCAAGGACCGCGTGAAGGGCTGACGTGGCCGCCGGGCTCCGCATCGCAGGCATGGCGGTTCGGCGCGGCACCAAGCGGCGGCTCGAGATCCCCATCGCTCGGCTCCCGACTGGGGTCTTCCTCTCCCTGCCTGTCGCTGTCGTGCACGGTCGGCGGCCCGGGCCCTGCGTCTGGCTCAGCGCCGCACTCCACGGCGACGAGATCAACGGCGTCGAGATCATCCGGGACGCGTTGCAACCGCTGGATCCCGAGACGCTTCGCGGCACGATCCTCGCTGTGCCAGTCGTGAACGTGTTCGGTTTCGTGGCCGAGTCGCGCTACCTTCCCGACCGGCGGGACCTGAACCGGAGCTTTCCCGGGTCCGAGACCGGATCGCTTGCAGCGCGACTCGCTCACCTGTTCATGACCGAGATTGTCGCCCGCTCGACCCACGGGATCGACTGCCACACCGGCTCCAACCACCGCACCAACTACCCCCACGTCCGCGGTAACCTCGACGATCGCGCGGTGCGAAGGCTGGCCGGCGCGTTTGGAACGGCGCTCATGGTGCACGGCCCCGGCCCGGACGGGTCACTGCGGCAGGCGGCGGCCGAGCGGGGGATTCCCTGCCTGGTCTACGAGGCGGGCGAGGCGAGCCGGTTCGATGACGAGGCGGTCAACGCGGGTGTCGCCGGCGTGCACCGTGTGCTGGCGGCGCTCAAGATGGTGCCCGACGGCGAGCCGGCTCCCGCCGATCCGCCAACCCGCATCGACAAGACGCGATGGATCCGGGCGCGGCAAAGCGGGATCGCTCGACTACATATCCAACTGGGCGAACGTGTACGCCGAGACCAGGCGTTGGGCGTCGTGGCCGATACGTTTGGCGAGGCGCGCTCCCAGGTGCGGGCACCCGCTGACGGGATCGTGTTGGGGTTGACCAGACACCCGCTGGTGCACCGCGGCAACGCCCTGGTGCACCTTGCCGTGACGCCAGTGAAGAAGGGCAAGCCCGCCAAGAAACGGCCGAGTCGTGCCTAACCGGGGACACCCATACGTCCGATGCCGACCACGACCACCGCGATACTGATCGAGCGCCACGGGCCGCCGGACGTGTTCGTGGAACGGGAGGTGCCGCTCCCCGACCCGGGCCACGGCGACGTGCATCTCCGGGTCTTGGCCGTTGGCGTCAATTTCGGCGACCTCGCCATGCGGGCCGGTCTGTACGGCACGGTGCCGCCGCGACCCTACAGCCCCGGGTTCGAGATCGCCGGCGAGGTCGTACGCGCGGGGAACGAGGTCAAGGGATGGAAAGTCGGCGACCGCGCGGTCGCGCTGCTCCGCTTCGGCGGCTACGCGCGCGACGTGGTGGTGGGAGCCAATCAGCTCGCGCCGTATCCACCATCACTCACGCCGGAGCAGGCGGTGGCGGTCCCCGTCGCGTTCCTCACGGCGTGGGTCTGCCTGTTCGAAGCAGCGCGGGCCCGCGCCGGCGAGATGGTTCTCGTGCTCGGTGCCGGGGGCGGAGTGGGGACGGCGGCGGTGCAGCTCGCCGTCAACCGGGGGCTGCGCGTCATCGGGACCGCCGGCACGTCCCAGAAGCGGGCGTTCGTGACTGACGACCTCGGTGCGGAGGCATGCTTCGACTCGCGCGGGGACTGGGCGCCCGCGGTCGAGCAGCACGTCGGCCCGCGCAATATCGACATCGCTCTCGATCCCATCGGCGGGAAGGCTACGGCGGCGTGTCGCCGGCTCCTCGCCCCGCTCGGGCGCCTCGTGTTCTACGGTCTGAGCGAGGCGATGCCGGGCCGACGGAAGAACCTGCTACGAGCGGCCTTGGCGTGGCTCCGCACGCCGCGATTCCATCCCTACTCGCTCATCATGCCGAACGTGGGCATCTTCGGCGTGCATCTGTTGCATCTGGAGTCCAAGAATCAGCTGCTCCTGCCCGCTCTTGCAGAGATCAACGAGGGTGTGGCGAGCGGGGCGCTGCGTCCGGTGGTCGACCGCGCCTTCCCGCTCACCCGCGCCGGTGCCGTAGAGGCGCATCGCTACATCCACGAGCGCCGCAATCTCGGCAAGGTAGTGCTGACCGCCTCAAACGTCGGGGCGTGAGGCGAGATCCGCGATCTGGTCCGACTCGAAGATGGAGTATCCTTCGGTTTCGAGCTGCGCTGCGCGTACCATGGCCCGCGCGACGTCGGCAGCGCGGACCGGCCGGAGCCGGCTGAACCGCCCGCGCATGAGCGGCGACAGGCCCAGCATCGCCATGGCGCTCACCCGCTCGCCCAAACGGAGCTCCTTCCGCTCTCCCAGCAACAGCGACGGTCGAAACACGAGCGCCGCCGTGAACGGCAGCTTCCGAATCGCCGCTTCCAAGTCGCCTTTCACCCTGAGGTAGAAGGTCCGTGAGTCGGGATCGGCCCCGAGCGACGACACCAGCAGAAGCCGTTGCGCACCCTGGCCGACCGTGGCGCGCGCAAGCGCCAACGGGTATCCGAAGTCGACCTGCCGAAACGCATCGCGTGAGCCCGCTTTGCCGATCGTGGTGCCGAGGCAGCAGAACACGTCGTCGGCGGCGAGATCGCGTGCCGACTCGAGGTCGGCGAAATCGACCATCACCTGACGCAGCTTGGGGTGTGCACGATCGAGGGGACGCCGGCCGACGGCGATGACCGACACGTAACGGTCGGACGCCAGCAGGTCCGTCACGCAGTGGCCACCGACCAGCCCCGTGGCGCCGGCGACGATCGCGGTTCGGGGCGGCGACGCGTACGATGGAGGGGTGGGAACTCGATGGTCCATGGCGGTCACGCCCGCTCAGAAGGTCACAAGTTAAGGGTCGCCAGCGCTCGCTCGGCGGCCGCGCAATCCTGATGCATATACTCGCAGATGGGTGCTGCACGGTCCGTCACCGATCTGGCGCGTGCCGTGCCCGATGTGTATGTCACAAAGGGAGGCCGGTGCATCTCATCCCCTGGAGCACGGTATGGCTGAACAACTGGTCGGAACGGTGACGCATTTCTTCAAGGGGCCGAGTGTGGCGGTGGTCAAGGTCGTCGAGGGCCACGTCGCGTTGGGTGACAACGTACGCTTTCTGGGACACACCAGCGACTTCACCGAACCCATCACGTCGATGGAGGTGAACCACCAGAAGGTCGAGCGGGCGAATGCCGGTGACGAGGTCGCGATCCAGGTCGTGGCGCGCGTGCGACCGCACGATCAGGTCTTCAGGGTCGTTCCGGACTGATCGACGGCGCCGCCGTGCAAAGCGGCGCGCCAACCGGGTCAGTTCCGAGGGAGGGGCGGGGCGTCGTTCTCGTCGGGGACCTGGCTCGCGAGCAGCCGCTCCGCAAACTCCACCCGCTCCTCCAGGTAGGCGATCTGCCGCGCGTTCTGTTCCATATCGCCGAACCGCTCCTCGATCTCTCGGAATCGCTCGTCGATCACGCGCGAGTCGACGCTCGCGGGCAAGGCGACCCGCTCGGCCTTGCGCGCCTTGAGCCACACGGGAACGATCGATCCCAGCACGGCAGTTGCCGCGATCAGCACCGGCCCGGACTCGTACTCCACGCCGCTCACGACGAGCACCGCTCCGAGGACGATCCGCGCACCTACGGATTTGGCAAGGTCGAGGGCCGACACCCCGCGGCCTGCCCCGGGAAACGCCGCACCACGGACGATCGGATATCCGCATCGCGGACACGCCGCTGCCTTGTCCGACAAATCGATCCCGCACTCGGGACACCGGATGAGCGCCATGGCCTATTCTAGCGTTGCGGTCGGCAGCCCCACAACCGTTGCGGGGTGCCCGCTAGCACAAGCGGGCACGCGCTCCGGGGTTCCGACCTCGCTAACCGCCCAGCCGCCTAACCGCCTAACCGCCTAACTCCGGTACGTGGCTCATGGCTTGCTGGATGGCCTCGGCGGGGTACTCGTAGTCGACCAGCTTGCCGCCCAGGTACGCCTCGTACGACGCGAGGTCGAAGTGTCCGTGGCCACAGAGGTTGAACAAGATCACCGGCTCCTCGCCCGTGGCCTTGGCCTCGAGCGCCTCGTCGATCACCACCTTGATCGCGTGCGACGGCTCCGGCGCCGGAATGATGCCCTCGGATCTCGCGAACTGCAGGGCGGCAGCGAAGGTCGCGAGCTGCGGCACCGCGATGGCCTCGATGTGCCCCGCATCGCGTAACGCGCTCACGCTCGGCGCCATCCCGTGATAGCGGAGGCCGCCGGCATGGATCGGGGCAGGCACGAAGTCGTGCCCCAGCGTGTGCATCTTGACGATCGGAGCCATCTGAGCCGTGTCGCCGTAGTCGAAGGTGTAGGCTCCGCGGGTCAGGGTGGGCGCGGCCGTCGGTTCCACCGCCACGACCCGCGTGCGCTTACCGTCACGCAGGTTGTGACGGAGGAACGGATAGGCGAGCCCGGCGAAGTTGGATCCGCCTCCCACACACCCGATCACGACGTCCGGGTACTCTCCGGCCAGGTCCATCTGCTTGAGTGCTTCCTCGCCGATCACCGTCTGGTGCATCAGGACGTGGTTCAGCACGGAACCGAGGCTGTACTTCTTGGCCCCGTTCGACGTGGCCGCGACCTCCACCGCCTCGGAGATGGCGATCCCCAGCGACCCCGGGCTGTCGGGATCCTGTGCCAATATCGATTTGCCGAATTGGGTTCGGTCCGTGGGGCTCGCGAAGACCCGCGCGCCGTACGTCTCCATCATCACCCGACGATAGGGTTTCTGCTCGTAGGAGATCTTCACCATATAGACCTCCAAATCGAGGTCGAACACGTTGCACGCAAATGCCAAGGCCGAACCCCACTGCCCGGCGCCGGTTTCGGTGGTGAGCGCCTTGGTTCCGCCCGCGCGATTGTAGTACGCTTGCGCCACGGCCGTATTGGGCTTGTGGCTCCCGGTGGGTGAGACGCCTTCGTACTTGTAGTAGATATGTGCCGGCGTCCCCAGGGCCCGCTCCAGGCGGCGCGCACGGTGGAGCGGTGTCGGTCGCCACAGCTTGTAGATGTCCCGCACCTCCTCGGGGATGTCGATGTACCGCTCGGTGCTGACCTCCTGCTGGATCAACTCCATCGGAAACAAGACGCCGAGGAAGTCGGGCGTGACCGGTTCCTTGGTCTGCGGATGGAGCACCGGCGCTGGCGGCATGGGCATGTCAGCGTTGATGTTGTACCACTGCGTTGGGAGGTCGGACTCGTCGAGCTGTAGGCGAACGGATTCAGACATGTGGCCTCCTCTGATGTCGGTCGGCCGGGACCTGGTGATCGGGCGCTGCGGTTCGACAGGGTGCCACGGACTGCCGAACACGCAAGAAAAGCGACGGGCGCGCTCCTCGGGGGAGAAGCGCGCCCGTCGCCATGGGCGGTCCAA
>JAOTVV010000050.1 GCA_029863245.1 Gemmatimonadota bacterium | reverse complement strand
GCGCACGTCTACACGGTGCACACATCGTGTGATCTCGCCATGCGTGAAGCACTCGCGGCGCGCCATCGCGGGGTGAACGTGTGGATCGAGGTGGTGGCACCGCACTTGGTCCTGGACGCGACGTATGCCGAACGTCCCGACTTCGAGGGGGCGAAGTACGTGATGTCACCCCCGCTCCGGGCGAAGTGGAACCAGGACGTCTTGTGGAACGGGCTCCGCAGCCGCGCCATCAGCACGGTCGGGACCGACCACGCGCCGTTCAACTTCCGCGGTCAAAAGGAGATGGGAAGGGACGCGTTCACCACGATCCCGAACGGCATTCCCACGATCCAGGAACGCGTCGACCTGGTGCACACCTATGGCGTGGGCGAGGGACGCCTCGGTCTCATGGCGATGGTGGATGCCTGTAGCACCCAGGCGGCGCGGATCTTCGGAATGTATCCGCGCAAAGGAACGATCCAGGTGGGGAGCGATGCGGATCTCGTCGTCTACGACCCGGAGTATCGCGGGACCTTTTCCCACGCCACGAGCTTCTCCAAGGTGGACTACAACGCGTACGAGGGTTGGGAGAAGAAGGGTCGTGCCAGCGCAGTAACCGTGCGCGGCCAAGTGCAGGTCCGCGACGGGAAGTTCGTGGGGACTATTGGACGGGGCGAGTTCATCGCGCGCGAACCGACACACCCATGAGGCCTGAGGCTATGGACGCAAACACGGTGCGGACCAAGCACGCGGAGCTGCTGTTCCCGTGTGTCGCCAACTACTACCAGGAGCCCATCGTCCTCACCGAAGGCAAGGGCTGCTGCGTGCGGGATGCCGATGGGCGTGAGTATCTCGATTTCTTCGGCGGTATCCTCACGCTGGGACTCGGCCATACCCATCCCGACGTGACCCGCAGGGTGCAGGAGCAGGCGGCGCGTCTCGTCCACACGTCGACCTTGTATCCAACCGAGGGAATCGTGCGGGTGGCGGAGCGACTGGCCGCGATCACGCCGGGCGCCCTCAAGAAGAGCTTCTTCACGACGAGCGGAACCGAAGCCGACGAGACGGCGACCCTCCTCGCCCGGCTCTACACCGGGACGCAGGAGATCATCGTGCTGCGGCACGGCTACGCCGGTCGAAGCCTCCAGGCACTCGCCATCACCGGGCACAGCACCTGGCGGCTCATTCCGAGCCAGGTGACCGGGATCAAACACGCCCTCTCCCCGTACTGCTACCGCTGTCCGTTGGGACTCGAGTATCCCACGTGCGAGGTGAAATGCGCCCAAGATCTCGAGGAGCTGATCCGCACGGAGACGACTGGGCGGCCGGCGGCGTTCATGGCCGAGCCCATCCAGGGCGTCGGCGGGTTCATCACGCCGCCCAAGGAGTATTTCGAGATCGCGGTGGGCATCGTCCGGCAGTACGGCGGCGTGTTCATCTGTGACGAGGTGCAGACCGGGTTCGGCCGGCTCGGCGATCACTGGTGCGGGATCGAGCACTGGGGCGTGGAACCCGAGATCATGACCTTCGCGAAGAGCATTGCCAACGGATTCCCCGTCGGCGCGACCATCGCGACGGAGGAGGTGGCCAACGCGTTCACCGGGTTGACGATCTCGACCTTCGGCGGCAACCCCATTTCCATGGCGGCGACGGAGGCTACGCTGGAGGTGATGGAGCGGGAGAACACGCCCAAACGCTCTGCGGAGCGTGGGAGGCAGCTGCGGGGGCATCTCGACGTGTTCAAGGAGACCTACCCGTTCATCGGCGACGTGCGCGGGAAGGGCCTGATGCAGGCTATCGAGCTCGTGGAGGATCGGCGAACGAAAGTGCCTGCTCCGAAAAGGACGCTGCAGCTGATGGAAGCGGCCAGGGAACACGGGCTGTTGCTGGGTAAGGGAGGACTGTACGGCAACGTGATCCGGATCGCGCCATCGATGCTCGTGACCAGCAGCGAGGTGGACGAGGCAGCCCGGCGCCTGGCCTTGGCGCTGGCGGACGTGAGGTGAGCCAGACCGGAGCTGGAAGGGCAGTCCCCGACAGCGGGGCCGACACCCTGCTCATCAATGCCGATCTCGCACCCGTGGCAGCGGAGCAGCGCACCTGGGGGACCTGGAACTTCGCGGCGCTCTGGGTGGCCATGGCCATCACCATTCCCACCTACACGCTCGCGTCCAGCCTAGTAGAGAGGGGGTGGACCTGGCTGGCAGCGATGGGGTCGGTGGTTCTGGGGAACCTGATCGTGCTGTTCCCGATCGCGCTCAACTCCCACGCCGGTACTCGGTACGGCATCCCGTTTCCGGTGCTCACCCGTGCGTCGTTCGGCGTGTTCGGTGCCAATGTCCCCGCATTGCTCCGTGCCATCGTCGCGTGCGGTTGGTTCGGCATTCAAACGTGGATTGGTGGCTGGGCAATCTACAAGTTGCTCGCTGCCCTGTGGCCCGGCATCGCCGTGCTCCCCGCCGTGCTTCCTGCCTGGGTCGGGCTCGGGACCGGCGAATTCCTCTGTTTCATGGCCTTCTGGGCCCTCAACGTCTGGGTGGCCCTCCGCGGCATGGACTCCATCAAGTTCCTCGAGACTTGGGGCGCTCCGTTCCTGCTGGTCGTTGCCGGGTCCCTGTTCGTGTGGGCCTGGGTTCGGGTTGGCGGAATCGGTCCGATGCTCGAGTCCCCAGCCGAGCTGACGGGCACGGGTGCTGAGGTCCGGGCCGGCATCGGTGCCGTTTTCGGCGCTGGGCTCACGTCCGCCGTGGCGTTCTGGGGAACGATGGCGTTGTCGATCCCCGACTTCTCGCGCTTCGCCCGGACTCAACGCGATCAGATCGTGGGTCAGGCGATTGGTCTTCCACCGACCATGGCGATCTTTGCGTTCATCGGCGCGGCGGTGACGAGCGCCACGGCCGTGATCTTCGGCACGCGCATCGCCGATCCAATCGAGCTGCTGTCGCGCATCGGAGGCCCCGTCACCGTGGTGATCGCGATGCTCGGCCTCGCCGTGGCAACTCTCACGACGAACATCGCCGCCAATGTCGTGGCGCCGGCCAACGGGTTCAGCAACGTCGCGCCGCATCGGGTGTCCTTCAAGACCGGTGTGATGATCACGGCGCTGATCGGCATTCTCATGTTCCCCTGGCGCCTCTACAACGACGCGGCCGCCTACATCTTCACATGGCTGATAGGCTACGGCGCACTCTTGGGGCCCGTGGCCGGTATCATGATCGCCGATTACTTCGTGCTGCGACGCGGCGTCCTCGACCTCGACGGGTTGTATCGGCGCGGCGGACCTTACGAGTATTCGCGGGGCGTGAATTGGATTGCCATGGCGGCATTGCTCCTGGGTGTGGCACCGAATCTGCCGGGGTTCTTGGCAGCGCTCGGCGTCGTCGATGGCTCGCCGCTCACCGTGGGGATCTACAACTGGGCGTGGTTTGTGGGGTTCTTCCTGTCCGGCGGGTTGTATCTGGTGGGTATGCGAGTGCTCCCCACATCCGGGCCAGCGCATGGGGAGGTGCCGCATGCCGACACCTGACGTGACTCCCACGCTGTCGACCGAACAGCTCGAGCGGAACTTCGCGGACATTGCCGCGCCGTTGACGTCGGACGCGGCGCTCCTCGAGGCGGCCAAGTGCCTGTTCTGCTATGACGCCCCATGTACACATGCTTGTCCCACCCACATCGATGTGCCGGCGTTCATCAAGAAGATCGAGACGGGAAATCTGAAGGGCTCAGCGCGGGTGATTCTCGATGCGAACCCGATGGGCCACTCCTGTGCTCGAGCGTGTCCAGTGGAGGTGCTGTGCGAGGGGGCGTGCGTGCTGAATGACCGCGACGAGCAGCCCATCAAGATCGCGCTGCTCCAGCGGCACGCGACGGACTACGCGCTGGAGCACAAACTCGCGCTGTTTGAGCCGGCTGAACTCAATGGGAAGAAGGTCGCCATCGTCGGTGCCGGACCGGCTGGGCTCTCCTGCGCCCAGGATCTGAGGCGCTGGGGCTATGCGGTGACCGTCTTCGAGGCCAACGACCAGCCCGGTGGGCTCAACACGTATGGCATCGCCGAGTACAAGTTGCGAGCCGAGACCGCCCTCGCTGAGGTGCAGATGATCTTGGACCTCGGCGTGACGCTCCGCACCGGCGTCTCGGTCGGACGCGATGTCAGCTTCGACGAGCTGGAACGTGGGTTCGACGCGGTCTTTGTCGGTGTGGGGCTCGGTGCGACTCGACGGCTGGAGATTCCCGGAGAAGATCTGCCGGGGGTGCACGAGGCGCTGGCGTTCATCGAGCATCTGAAGACGCATCGGTACGCGGACACGCGGGTCGGCCGAGCCGTGGTGGTGATTGGGGCGGGGAACACGGCGATCGACGCCGCCACCCAGGCAAAGCGTCTCGGCGCGGAGCATGTGACGATCGTCTACCGGCGCGCAGCGGACGACATGCCGGCCTATGACTACGAGTACGATCTGGCCAAGCGGGACGGATGCGAGTTCCGCTTCCACACCGCACCCAAGCGCATCCTCGGTGTCGACCATGTGACCGGGATCGAGTGCGTCCGCACCGAGCCGGGCGAGCCTGGTGCCGACGGGCGCCGTCGCCCCGTGGAGGTTCCCGAGAGCACGCACGTGATCGAGTGCGACATGGTGATCAAGGCGCTCGGGCAGGTCGTGCGAGACGATTTCGCACGCGCTGCATCGCTCACGATCGAGGACGGACGCATGGTCAGCACCAAGCCCACGGTGTTCGTGGGAGGGGACTGCGCCAACGGCGGTGCGGAGATCGTCAACGCGGCAGCAGAGGGGAAGCGGGCGGCGGCGGCGATCCATGCATACTTGCAGGAAACGGGAGGCTAGGAGAATCCCATGGCCGATCTACGCGTCAACTTTGCCGGGATCGAGAGCCCCAATCCTTTCTGGCTGGCGTCGGGTCCACCCACAAACACCTACGATCAGGTCGCGCGGGCTTTTGACGCCGGTTGGGGTGGTGCCGTGTGGAAGACCATCGGCGAGCCGATCATCAACGTGTTCTCCCGCTACGGGTCAGTGGACGTCGGCCTGACGCGGATGATGGGCTTCAATAACATCGAGCTCATCACGGACCGGCCGCTGGAGGACAATCTCAGGGAGATCGCCGCGGTCAAGCGGAACTACCCCGACCATGCGGTGATCGTGTCCCTGATGGTGGACTCGAAGCGTGAGGCGTGGCACGAGATTGTCCGCCGCACCGAGGACACCGGGGCCGACGGGCTCGAGCTGAACTTCGGCTGTCCCCACGGGATGAGTGAGCGGGGAATGGGTAGTGCGGTGGGCCAGGTACCCGACTACACGTGTCAGATTGTGGAGTGGGTGAAGGAGGTGGCGATCACGCCGGTGATCGTGAAGCTCACGCCGAACGTCACCGACATTACCTACATTGCCCGCGCTGCCGTCAAGGGTGGCGCGGATGCGCTCTCGCTCATCAACACGATCAACTCCATTGTCGGGGTGGATCTAGAGACGTTCGCGCCGTTGCCGGCGGTGGGCGGGAAGTCGAGCCACGGCGGCTACTGCGGTCCGGCCGTGAAGCCCATCGCGCTGCACATGGTCTCGGCAGTTGCGCGCGATCCCGAGGTACGGGTTCCTGTTTCCGGGATCGGCGGGATCGCCACCTGGCGGGACGCCGCCGAGTTCATCGCGCTCGGCGCGGGCACGGTGCAGGTGTGTACGGCCGTCATGCACTATGGATTTCGCATCGTGGAGGACCTGCGCGACGGCCTCGAGAACTGGATGGATGACCACGGCCACCGCACGCTGGCCGACGTGTGCGGGCGCGCGCTGCCCAATGTCGTGAGCTGGGAGGACCTCGACCTCAACTACCACCTCGTGGCCCGCATCGATCAGGACAAGTGCATCCAGTGCGAGTTGTGCTGGGTGGCGTGTGAGGACGGGGCCCATCAGGCCATTCGGCGAATCGACACACGGGAGGCAGGCAACGGGAAGCGTGCTCCGGCCGTCGAGATCATCGAGGAGGCATGCGTAGGCTGCAACCTCTGTGCTGCCGTCTGCCCCGTGCGTGGCTGTATCTCGATGGCGCAGGTGCCGAACGACCATCCGGGGGTGACGTGGAGAGACTACGCGGCTGGGAAGGGAACCCTCGCGCCGCGTTCGGAGCACTTCCACACGGCCACCTGGTCACCACGAGGATAGAGCCAGCGTTCCCAGCCCCCGGTCAGCGGATAGACGCCGTCCGCTCCCGGATCCAGTTGGACACGAGCTCCAGAAACCCGGGTGCAAACTCCTTCTTCAAGGACGCGTACTCGCTCGGGTTGCCTGTCTCTGATGCCTGAAACAAGTGATTCATTCCCGGCAGCACCCTGACCGTGTAGTCACGATTGCCGGCGGCCGCGAGGGCGTCATTCATCGGACCGACGTTGAGCGTCGGAGGAACCTGGAGGTCGGTTTCGCCGAAAACGGCCAGCACGGGAACCGTCACCCGCCGTAACGCCGCCACGGGATCGAAATCCAAGAAGAACCTGAACCATGGACTCTGCACGCCCAGGATCTGCTGCTGAGCCCGTGTCTGCACGAACGTGTCGAGATCGGAGATCCGGTCGCGTTGCTCGGGCGGCAGCGCGTCGATGCTCTCTCGGATCTGCGTTTCGATCTCGTGCCGCACCGCCTCCCATCCGGTATCGGCACGGATTGCGGCGAAGATCTCCTCCTGCAGTCTGCGTTGTCGCTCCAACTGTTCGGGGGTGCCTCCGTTGGCCTTCAGGATCAGTTGACCCTGGGCGAGGAGGATGCGGTCGCCAGGTACGGCGGTCCCGGCAAGCAGGACGAGGAAGGCGACGTCTTTCGACCGGCCGGACGCGATCGGCGCGACCAGCGCGCCCTCGCTGTGCCCCAGCAGTCCGACGGCGTCGCGCCCGATATCCGGCCGTGCCTGGAGCAACGCGACCGCTGCTAGGGCGTCGTTGGCGAAGTCGTCGGAGGTGGCGGTCTGCACACTGCCGCTGGAGCCACCCACTCCCCGGTCATCGTAGCGCAATACGGCGATACCATTCCGGGTCAGATGATCGGCGATCAGGCGGAACGGCTTGAAGCCGAAGATCTCCTCGTCGCGATTCTGCGGACCACTCCCCGTGATGAGCACCACTGCCGGATGCGGGCCCGGGCCCTCCGGTACGGTGAGCGTACCGGCGAGCGTGACGTCGCCGTTCGCGAAGCCGACCTCCTCCTCTCGGTACGGCGGGGGTGCCGCGGGCTCGAGTTCGGCCGCGGCCGCAGCGGCGGGTCGAAGCCAGAAGGTGCCGTTCACTCCCGATTGCTCGAATGACCCGCTGATGCTGTCTCCCTGGAGCTCGCCGTCGAACACGGCCAGGCCGGGCCCGCCGAGCAACTCAAAATGGACCTTCGGCGGCTCGACGCGCACGTTGCGCAGGGCCAGTTTGGCGGCCCCCTGTTGGGGGATGTCCATGGTCGCGATGAGTGCGCTGTCACTCCGAGTGAAATGGACGCTCATCCCCAACTCGCCGCCGAGAACGAGAATCGCGCCGGTCCAGCTGCCCTCGACCGATTCCTGGGCGTATCCGGGGCCGGCGAGCGGCAGCGACAGCAATCCAGCGACGGTGGCGGCCATCAGGTGTCTCGCTTTCATCCCAGTCTCCCAGCGTTACTCGGGCTCGGTGACGACGCCGTTGCCGAACGCCAGGATCTCCGACGCTGCGCCCATGATGAACGAGGTGCTGAACCGGACGTCGGTCACGGCGTTGGCCCCGAGCTCCTTTGCGTTGGCCACCATCCGGTCAAGGGCCTGTTCCCGCGCCTCGCCCATCATCTTGGTGTACTCCTCGATTTCGCCGCCCACGAGGTTCTTCAGCCCGGCCAGGATGTCACGGCCCAGGTGGCGGGCCCGGATGGTGTTGCCGCGTACGAGACCCAGCGTCTTCACGACGCGGTGGCCGGCGATAGACGATGCAGGTGTCACGATCATCGGATCACGTCCTTGTAGGGATCACTCCGTCTGAGGATCAGCTTCTCTCGGATGACCGACACCAGGAGAATCACACCGCCCGCAACGAGAGCGAGGATTCCTGCCTTGATGAAGGTCGGGAGCTCGGTATCGCCGAGGATGTCCTGGACTGCCTGCCACAGTCCCCACGACAACAGGACGATGGCACCGACCGACACCAGGATCCAGCCCGCGCCGCGCTCGATCCGTCGGTACACACCGGTCCAATAGTGATCCCACGTTTCTTCCGGGGGATGGCGTAACGACATGGTCTGGGTGACCTCCTTCACGCGTTGGAGCTGCCGCCATTCCTGCTCGAGAGCCGGATCGTGCCGGAGCAGGCGAGCAAGCTCGTCATGGTCACTGCGCGAGAGCTCGCCGTCCAGCGCTCCCATCATCAACTGGCGCGCACGCTCGTCGATTGGATCGGGGTTCCTCATGCTGCCTCCCCGATGATGACTGCCAGGGCCCTGCGCGCCGTATAGAGGCGCGACATCACGGTGCCGATCGGAATCCCGAGCAGATCGGCGATCTCACGGTACTTGAGTCCCTCGAATTCCCGCATGACGATGACCTCGCGTTCGTGCGGCGGCAGCGCCTGAATGGCCGTCTCGATCCGTACCCGCAGGTCCGCGCGCTCGGTTTCGCGATCGGGCGCGGATTGAGCTGCACGCGCGCCGGCCTGCTCGGCGAGCCACGGTCCTGCTTCGGCGAGCCGCGCTCGTCGCGTCTTCTTGTCGCGCAGGAAATTGAAGCAGAGCCGACGGATGATCTGGTACAGCCAGGGGTAGAACGGTCGGCTCGGGTCCAGCTTCCCCCGGGCCCGGAAGGCTCGGGCGAACGCTTCTTGTGACAAGTCCAGGGCGTCGTCATGGTTGGCGACGAGGCCGAGCGCGGCGAAGTACGCCCGCCGCATGTACTTCTGCACCAGCTCGCCAAAGGCGTCGCGATCTCCGGCCCGCACCTTGGCGACCAGCACGCCGTCCCCACCGGCATCCTGCACCGAGATCTCCAACCGCACCGTCTCCTGCTCGGGTCATTCCTGAAGAGGTACCCTGAAGAATCCGGGTTATTCGCGGTGCGGACAAGACCGCGGGTGCGGCGCCGTGTCCGTGCCATGTTCGGGGGTGGCCAGCAGGGCGCGGGTGGGGCAGAATTCGAGGGATCTCCGGAGAGCGGGAACGCGATCCAGGGCCCCGGGGTTGGTAAGTCGACGGGTGAGGGGGATGTTTGCACTATGAAGTACGGTAGGCCCTTGCAACCACGGTGGATGTGCGGCTTGGCGCTGGCACTCCTCGGCTGTCAGTCCTCACCCGCTCTGGTGACGCCGCCGGCGCCGTTGCCAGAAAGTGGTGCCATCGAAGCCACCGTGTTCCTCATCGGAGACGCCGGAAAATCGCCCCCGACCGGCGACCCGGTGCTGAGCACGCTCGGGCGGATGGTGCGTGAGGATCCGGGTCGGACCACCGTGGTCTTTCTGGGTGACAACGTCTATCCGTCCGGCATTCCCGCCGAGTCCGATCCGGGACGCCACGCCGCCGAGCAGCGGCTCGGGGCGCAGATCGACGTCGTGGACACGACCGTGGCCCACGGGATCTTCGTACCGGGCAATCACGACTGGGCGGCATCGGGGGATGATGGTTGGGAGGCCGTTCGCCGACAGGAGCGCCTCATCGCGCAGCGGGGCCGGCCATCGGTGGTGATGCTCCCCGGTGGTGGCTGTCCCGGGCCCGTGGTGGTGGATATTGGGACCAAACTTCGTCTCGTCGTGCTGGACACGGAGTGGTGGCTGCGGTCCGGGGCGAAACCGGTCAGGCCGGGATCCGGATGCTCACCCAACACCATTGGCGGCGTGGTGGATTCGCTGCGCGCAACGCTCAGGGATGCGGGCGACCGGCACGTCGGCGTAGTGTCGCACCATCCCCTGGCGAGTGGCGGGATACACGGTGGTCACTTCGGGATCCTGGATCACCTTTTCCCGCTCAGGGCGTGGAAATCCTGGCTCTGGGTTCCCCTCCCGGTCATCGGCTCGGCCTATCCCATCGCGCGCATGTCAGGGATCTCGTCGCAGGACCTGACCAGCAGTGCGTTCGGTGTGATGCGGGATTCGCTCGGCTCGGCATTCCGGGCGCGTCGGCCGCTGTTCTATGCCGCGGGTCACGAGCACAACCTCCAAGTGCTCGACGGCGAGCGGGTGGCCCATTTCCTGGTGAGCGGTGGGGGATACTACGGACACACCACCCGCGTGGTCCATCTGGACGAGTCGCGGTACGCCGCAGCGGAAAGCGGTTTCATGCGCGTCGACGTGCTGCGGGACGGGCGGGTGCGGCTCGGTACCATCACCGTGACAGCAAACGGCAACGCCACCGAGGCGTTCTCGATGTGGCTGGTGTCGGCCCCAATGTGAAGGAGTCCTGATGTCCCGACTCGACGGTAAGTGGCGCGCTCGGGGGACGGCAGTGGCGCTCTGTCTGGCTTTCGCCCCCGCGAGCCAGGCGGGAGCCCAAGATCGGCCACCGACTCAGATGCCTCCCGACTCGGCACGGATCGTCGCCGGCGAACGTTACAGCGCCGGAGGGACGCGCCGGTTCTTCTTCGGGAAACTCTACCGGGATCTGTGGACCACTCCACTCATGGTCGAGGTGCTCGATCTCGGGCGCGAGGGTGGTGGCCTCACGCCCACGACGGCGGGCGGTGGTTTCCAGACCAAGTCGCTCCGGTTTCGCGGCGCGGACGGCTACGATTACGGGTTCCGCTCGGTAGACAAGGATCCGGACGTGCTCCCCCCCGAATTGGAGGGAACCGTCGTCGAGGACATCGTTCAGGATCAGATGAGCTCGCAGCACCCGGCGGGACCGGCGGTGGTGGCACCGCTCCTCGAGGCCGCGGGCCTGCTGCACACGACTCCTCGGTTGGTGGTGCTTCCCGACGATCCGCGTCTCGGTGAATTCCGCGAGCGGTTTGCCGGCACGCTGGGATTCTTCGAGCGCCGGGCCACGGTTGCGGGCGCGGAGCCCTTTGCCGGTGCGGACGAGATCATCGACGGCTATGAGATGATCGACCGCGCCCGAGAGAGCCCCGGACAGCGTGTCGACGTGGCCACACTCCTCCGTGCTCGACTGTTCGATCTCCTGATCGGGGATTGGGACCGTCATCGCGGGCAGTGGAACTTCGTTCGCCGCGGTACCGACGCTGATACCCTCTGGGTTCCGCTCCCGGAGGATCGCGACCAGGCGTTTGTGCAGTTTGACGGACTCTTGCTAGGCTTTGCCCGTCAGTACGCGCCTCAGCTCATCAACTTCGGCGATGACCTGCCCAGCGTACTTGGGTGGGGATGGAACGGGCGTGAGGTGGATCGCCGCTTCCTGGTGGGCGTGGAGCGGTCGGTGTATGACTCGACGGCCGCCGAGTTGGCACGACGCATGACCGACTCCGTGATCGATGCGTCAGTGCGGGCACTGCCAGCCGAGTACTACGCCATGGACGGCCCACGGTTGGCTTGGGCGCTCAGGCGCAGACGTGACCGGTTGCCCGAGGGCGCGGGGAATTACTACCGTCTGCTGGCCGGCGAGGTCGACATCCACGGCACGGACGTCGCCGAGACCGTCGTGGTGGACCGCCACGCCGATGGCCAAAGCGACGTGGCCCTCTACGCTGGTGATGTGGGTGACACCCCGAGCAGCCCACCGTACTATCGCCGCCAATTCCACACATCGGAGACCAACGAGCTTCGGATCTACCTGTACAGGGGCCGGGATCGGGTGATCGTGACGGGAACTGGGGGGATCCCGCTGCATATCGTCGTCGAGGGAGAGGCGGAGGTGGCGAATCGGTCGGATGGAGGAGGTGTGCGGCTGTACACCACGGGACCTGCCCAAGCCACGGGTCGGGTCCACGTCGACCGTCGATCGTATGCGCCTCCGCCCAAACGCTTCCCCACGGAGCTTCCGCCGCGCGATTGGGGCCATCGGTGGCGGTCATTGGTGTGGGCCGGGTTCGGGCCCGACGTGGGGCTGTTCGTGGGTGGTGGTGCGACTGTGATCGACTACGGGTTTCGGAAGCTCCCCTATGCCTCGCGGGTGGCTTTCCGCGGTGGGTTCTCCACAGGAGCCCTCACTGGTCGGGCGGAGTTTTCCGGCGAGGTGTACCGCCTGAACTCGAGGGTGCGCGGACGTCTGGACGTGGCGCTTTCCGGGATCGAAGTGCTTCGTTACAACGGACTGGGAAATGAGTTACAGCTGACGCAACCCGAGGATTACTATCGGGTTCGGCAGCAGCTCGTGTCGGTTGAGCCCGCTGCGGTGCTGCCCCTTGGCGCCAAGACGACGCTCACCGTGGGGCCGACGCTCACCTTTTCGCGCACCAGTGAGCAGCAGGGTCGTATCCTCACCGATCTCGACCTGTACGGCGAAGACGGGTTCGGCCAGGTCGGCGTTCGCGGTCAGGTGGACCTGGACACGCGAGATGTGACGGCGGCGGCGACGCGCGGGGTGCGGGTGACCGTGGGGGGCAGCTTCTACCCGTCAGTTTGGGACGTCGAGGAGTCGTTCGGCGAGGCGCATGGCGAGGCTAGCACCTATCTGTCGCCTCCCGGTTTCCCACTCAGGCCGACTCTCGCGCTCCGAGCCGGGGGCAAGAAAGTGTGGGGTCGGTTCCCGTTCCAGGAGGCGGCATTCATCGGTGATCAGCGCAGCGTGCGCCTGGGTCGCCAGAACCGCTACGCGGGGGAGGCGGCCGCGTACGGCAACGCTGAGCTTCGGTTCGACATCGGGAGCGTCTTCCTGGTGCTCCCGGCGCGTTTCGGCATCTTCGGACTGGGGGACCTGGGGAGGGTGTTTGTCGATGGCGAGGACTCGTCCACGTGGCATTGGGCCGCCGGCGGCGGGTTGTGGATTGCCTTTCTGCAGTCGGCCAACACCTTGAGTGTAGCGCTTGCGAAGAGCGAGGACCGTGTCGGCGTGTATGCGACGGCGGGGTTTGCCTTCTAGGTGGCAGTGGAGGGGGTAGAAAACGTGGAAAGGGATCATGATGCGTAGAACGTTCGTTCTGATCGGCCTTGCGATCGTGGCGTTCCTGGCATTCGCCGGGACGCCAGCGGCCGCCGGTTTTCTCGCCGACTGGTATTGGTTCTCGGCCCTCGGGCTCGAGCGGATATTCACGACACAACTCGTGACCAAGATCGCGCTCGGGGCGGCTGTGGCGGTCGTGGTGTCCGTTTTCCTGTACGTCAATCTGCGTCTTCCGCTTCGGGGCGTGGCGCCGGATCCCCTCATCGTCCCCCTCCGAGGTCGGCAGCCCTCCGTCGACATGAACAGGGTCATGCGGATCACCATGTTGCCGATCGCGCTCATCCTGGGTCTGCTGGTGGGGGCGACCACGTCGGGGGCGTGGCTCTCCGTGCTGAGTTTCATTCACGGCACGGACTTCGGCGTGCTGGATTCCGTGTTCGGCCGGGACATCGGGTACTACGTCTTCACGTTGCCGGTGCTCTCGGGCGGCATCGGGCTGGTGACGGGTCTCACGGTCCTCGCCTTGGCGTTCGCGACGCCGTTGTATCTGCTGCGCCGCGACATTGTGGTCTTCCATCGCCGGGTGACGGTCGAGCCCGGCGCCCAGATCCATCTCGGCAGCCTGCTGGCCCTGCTGCTCGTGTCGCTCGCGCTGCGGGTGTTCTTCGTGGACCTCCCGTCAGTGCTCTACGCGACCACGGGGCCGTTTGTCGGGGCGAGCTACGCCGACCTCAGTATCAAGTTGCCCGCGCTGCGGGTTACCGGTGTGGTGGCTCTCGTGGGTGCGGGGTTCGTGCTGTGGGGCGCCGTGCGGCGGCGACTCGTGCGCCACGCCGTGATAGCGTTCGCGGCGTACATTGGCGTCGGGATTCTGGGGTCCGTGGCGGCCGCATCGATCCAGCGACTCGTCGTTATCCCGAACGAACTCGTCAAGGAGGCGCCGCAGCTCGAGCGGCACATCGCTGCCACCCAGAGTGCGTGGGGGCTCGATCGAGTGACCGTGCGCGAACTGAGTGGCGAGTCGCATCTCACGCGCGAGGACATCGAGGCCAACGCCGCGACCATCCGCAACGTACGTCTGTGGGACCGGGATCCGCTGCTCCAGACGTTCGGGCAGCTTCAGGAAATCCGCACGTACTACGATTTCGTGTCGGTCGACGACGACCGCTACTGGATCGATGGGGAGTATCGGCAGGTGTTGCTGTCACCGCGCGAGCTGAACTCCGCGTCGCTCCCCACTCGAACGTTCATCAACGAGCGCTTCGTGTTCACCCATGGGATGGGTCTCACACTCGGCCCCGTCAACCAGGTGACCGAAGAGGG
>JAOTVV010000021.1 GCA_029863245.1 Gemmatimonadota bacterium | reverse complement strand
GGCCGGCGCCGGCCACCGCTACGGGTCGGAAGCCAGCATCCCCATCGAAAGGCAAGCTGCCGCAGCGAAAGCCGTCCACGTCGCGCCGGCCCTGAGCACACCCGCGGACCGCGCCGACCCCCCCCCGACACCATCACCGGCCGTCGGGTGTACCTTTGAGTCGCGAACCCCCATCCAGACCGTCATGCCTTCGCATCGACAGGAGAACGTCCCCATCATGCGCGCTGCCCTACTCGTCCTGACCGCCGCCACCGTGCCGGCCGTCCTCACGGCGCAAGCCCCCGCGGCGTCGGCCCGTGCCGTTGCCTCGATCACGCCGGCCGACGTGGCACAGCGCGTCGGGATCATTGCTCACGACTCCATGGGAGGCCGAAACACACCAAGTCCCGGGCTGGAGAAAACGGCGCAGTACATCGCGGCCGAGTTTCAACGGTTTGGTCTTGTACCGGGCGGCGATGACGGCACGTTCATCCAGCACTATCGGCTGGCGAACACCCGCCTCAACGTCGCGCGATCAGGCGTCGCCCCTGCGGCGGGTATGTCCTGGCCTGTGGGCCGAGACGCCGTCGCATCCGCCGGAGCGACCGGGCCGGGCGGCGTGAGCGGTCCGGCGGTGGTGATTGCCGGCGTGCCGGCTGTGGGCGACGAGCTGGATTCCGCCGCGGTCGAGGGTGCCGTGGTGTTCTGGATCGAGCCCCAGCGAGCGGTGGGCGAGGCGGCGAGGCGAGTGTTCGCCCTTCGCCGCCGACTCTGGGAGACGGGAGCCGCCGCGGTCGTGCAGGTGAGCCTGATGAGCGACGACCAGTGGCAACTCCGCGTCGATCGACCGGTGCGAACCAGACTGTCGAAGCCGTGGCTGGAGGAGTCCCGCGCGCCTTGGGTCCAGGTCCGGGACGAGACCGCCGCGGCCGCACTCGCGGCCCATGGGTTCGACATAGCCCGCGCACGAGCTGGTGAGGCCGACCGCATGGTCGTGACGTCCCTTGCCGACCTGCGCCCGACCGTGACGCTCGTTCAGGAAGTCACCGACGAGTTCTTTGCCCCCAACACGGTGGGGATCCTCGAAGGATCGGATCCCGTGCTCAAGAACGAGTATCTCGTGTTCAGCGCGCACATGGATCACGTCGGCACCTCGGCCGACGGCAGCTGCCGGCCCAAGAACGGTGACGACATCTGCAACGGTGCAGATGACGATGCGTCCGGTACTGTCGCGGTCGTCGAGCTGGCCGAGGCCTTTGCACTGCTCACCCTGCGTCCAAAACGCTCGATCATCTTTCTCACTGTGAGCGGAGAGGAAAAGGGGCTCTGGGGAAGCGAGTACTTCACACTGCACCCACCTGTTCCAATGGAGCGGATGGTCGCCAACTTCAACGCCGACATGGTGGGAAGAAACTGGAAGGACACAATCGTCGTGATTGGCCGCGAGCACTCGGATCTGGGCGCGACCCTTGCCCGGGTCGTCGCGGCCCATCCGGAGCTGCACATGTCGGCGATCGAGGATCTCTGGCCGGAGCAGGACTTCTACGGCCGATCGGACCACTTCAACTTCGCCAAGCGCGGTGTGCCCATCCTCTTCTTCTTCAATGGGACCCACGAGGACTACCACTCGGCGACCGACAATCCGGACAAGATCGACGCGGAAAAGGAGTCGCGGATCGCGCAGCTGATGTTCTATCTCGGTCTCGACGTGGCCAACGCCGCCAACCGGCCGAAGTGGAACCCACAGAGTTACGAGAGGATCGTCTCAGGCGGTTAGACGGTTAGGCGGTTGGGCGGTTAGGCTATGATGCTAACCGCCTAACCGCTTAACCGCCTAACCGTTTAATACCCCACCGCCGCCCCGTCGCGCCGAGGATCGGCCGCACCGATCAAGCGTCCGTCTTCCGCCACGTACACGACGGTCACGCCCCCGAAATACAGATCGTGCGGGCCATGCGCGGTGAGCTCATAGCCCCGGTGGCGGAGCGCGGCGAGCACCTCTGTGTCGAATCCCGGCTCCAGGCGAACCACCGGACTGGAGAAATCCGGGTAGATCCGTGGCATCGACACGGCCGTCCACGGGTCGAGTCCGTAGTCGATGGTGTAGAGAATCGTGTGCACGATTGCGGGCGGAATGCGGCCCGACGCCGGTGAGCCCACCGCCATCTTGATCCGTCCGTCGGCGAGCACCAGTGTGGGGGCGGTGCTCGAGCGGGGCGTGCGGAACGGCCCCCGTCGGTTGGCGGCGGGCGCGCCGAAATTGCCCGACGCCGTGTTGTAGAACGCGCCACCGATGTAGGTGCCCGTCCCGAAGTAGAGCCCTAGAGTGTAGGTGAGCGACACGGCATTTCCGTCGGCATCGATCACCGAGATGTGGGTCGTTTCACCTTTAACTTCCGTCTCCGAGCGCCCCGGCGTTTCGATTGGCCGATCCCGGGTCGTGGCCGGGAAGCTCCCCACCCCCACGCACGCCTCGGGCACGGGCTGGCGTTCCTCGGCCCAGGGATCCCCCGGCGCGAGCGCCGCCGGCACGGATGCGAGGTCCACGACCGACGATCGCTCCGCGGCATAGGCGCGGCTCGCCATGCCCACTGCGGGAACGCCGGCATCGCGCGGATCACCGATCCACCGATCGTAGTCGGTTCGGGCGACCCGGATCGCGTCGACGATCGCACCCAGCACCCTGGCGCTCTGAATGGGCAGTCCAGCCGCCCTGAGGTCGAGCGGCTCGAGCAGCGCCAGGGTCTGGAGCACCTCGACACCCGCCAGCGGGGGCGGAGCCGTGAGGACGGTGTAGCCGCGGTAGGTGCCGCAGAGCGGGCGGCGCCAGCGCGGCGCGACGCTCGCCAAGTCGCTCAAGGTGATCGGGTTCGCGCCGGCGGAGAGCGCGGCGACCACCTCGGTGGCCGTGGGCCCCCGATAGTAACCGTCCCGTCCTTCACGTTGGATCCGCTCGAGGGTCGTCGCGAGGTCCGGCTGCACCAAGCGATCGCCCGCCTGCAACGGCAACTCCTCCGGGTAGAAGAGCGCGGCGGCTCGCCGGTCGTAGTGCAGTTTGTCGCGCGCCTCCCGAATGACCGAGGCAAGCAGAGGGTGCACGATGAACCCGTGTCGTGCCAGTCGGACCGCCGGTGCCAGCACTTGCTCGCGCGGCAGCGCCCCGTGCCGTTCGTGCGCTTCGAGGAGGCCTGCCACGGCGCCCGGCACCGCCACCCAGCGCTCCGGAGCGACGAGTGAGTCGGCGATCGCCTCATCCTCATCGTACCGATCCAGGTCATAGTCGGGTCTTTCGCCGGATGAAGCGTAGAATTCCACGTGCCACGCGCTGCCCTCGCCGGCGAGCCACAGTGTCATCGCGCCACCCCCGCCCACACCCGACATCATCGGCTCGACGACGCCGACCGCAAACGCCGCGGCCACGGCCGCGTCGATGGCGTTTCCACCAGCCCTGAGCATGGCGAGCCCGGCCCGTGCCGCCTCCGGGTGTGCAGCCGCCACCACCCCGTGCCTCGCCACCACCCGTTGATCCGTTCGCGGCACCGTCTGTGCGGCCGAGGCGTGTGCCACGGCTGCGACGAGGGCAACCGTCATCGCGCTAGAGGCAAGAAATCTGTGTGACGTCATGGCTCACTCGTCTCGATAGCAGGTAGAGATGGTGGAACAGCTTCACCGCGGTGTCGATCCCTGAAGCCCACGAGCACCGCACGACCCGAAAGCATCACGCAGCCGGAGCGATCCATGCCGACAACGATAGGGCGCGCATGCGGCCGTCGGAAGGCAGCGTGTGCGACGCGCTCGGCGGTGGGACCCGGCACGACGCCCCCGACCGAGCCCGCTATATTGCGCCATGCGCCAGGACCGCATTCGCAACTTTTGCATCGTCGCCCACATCGACCACGGCAAGTCCACCCTTGCCGATCGTCTGATCGAGGCCACGCAGACGCTTGAGAAACGGCGGATGCGCGCCCAGGTCCTGGACACGATGGACCTCGAGCGTGAACGCGGCATCACGATCAAGCTCAATGCGGTCCGGATGAACTACCGGTCACGCGATGGGGAACTGTACGAGTTGAACCTGATCGACACTCCGGGACACGTCGATTTCACCTACGAGGTGTCACGGTCGTTGAATGCCTGCGAAGGGGCGGTGCTGGTGGTGGACGCGAGCCAGGGCATCGAGGCGCAGACTGTGAGCAACCTGCTGCTGGCCATCGATGCGGGGCTGGAGATCGTCCCGGCAATGAACAAGATTGATCTCCCGGCTGCGGAGCCGGAGCGTCGGGTGGCCGAACTGGCGGAGCTGATCGGCAGCGACCCGACCGACATCCTCCCAATCTCGGCCAAGGATGGCTTGGGCATCGAGGCCCTGCTCGAGGCCATCGTCCGTCGAATACCGCCGCCGTCCGGCAACCCTGACGATCCGCTTCGGGCGCTCATTTTCGATTCCTACTACGACCGCTATCGGGGAGCGATCCCCAGCATCCGCGTGGTGGATGGTCGCATCGCCAAGGGCACGGAGATCGCGTTCGGCACCCACCCCGAGGATCGCTACGAGGTGGCGGAGGTGGGGTATCTCCAGCTCGGACAGCGACCCTGCGACGTGCTCGAGGCGGGTGAGGTGGGGTACGTGGTCGCGAACATCAGGGGGGTCAAGGAAACCCGCGTCGGGGACACCATCCTCGACGCCAGTCGGCGCGCCACGCAGCTCCTTCCCGGCTATCGTGAAGTGCATCCAATGGTATTTGCCGGCATGTACCCAACCGATGCCAACAAATACGAAGAGCTGCGCGACGCGCTCGAGAAGCTCCAGTTGAACGATGCGTCCCTGCACTACGAACCCGAATCGTCGGTGGCACTCGGTTTCGGGTTCCGCTGCGGGTTCTTGGGCCTACTGCACATGGAGATCGTGCGTGAGCGCCTCGAGCGCGAGTTCGACCTCGACCTGATCGCCACCGTGCCGAATGTGGAGTACCACGTGTATTTCACGAACGGCAGCATGTCCGTGATCGAGAACCCGACGAGGCTCCCGACCGGCTCCGAGGTGGACCGGGTCGAGGAACCGTTCATCAAGGCCCGCATCACCGCGCCGACGGACTACATCGGCGCGCTCATGCAGCTCGGTCAGGAACGACGGGGCGAGTATCTCGGCATGCGGTACCTCGACCCCACGCGGGTAGAACTCGACTGGGAATTCCCGCTGGCGGAGATCATCCTCGACTTCTACGACCGCCTCAAGACCGTCTCGCGCGGCTATGCCTCGATGGACTACGAGTTGTCCGGCTATCGCACGGGCACCCTGGTCAAGCTGGATATGCTCATCAACGGCGAGCCGGTCGACGCCTTCAGCATCATCATTCACCGTGACAAGGCGCAGGAGTGGGGCCGGAAGGTCACCGAGAAGCTGAAGGACCTCATTCCGCGCCAACTGTTCGAGGTCGTCATTCAGGCGGCGATCGGGACCCGCGTGATCGCCCGCGAAACGGTTCGGCCACTCCGCAAGAACGTTACGGCGAAATGCTACGGAGGCGACGTCACACGGAAGCGGAAGCTCCTAGAGAAGCAGAAGGAGGGGAAAAAGCGTATGAAGCAGGTTGGCACCGTCGAGATCCCGCAGGAGGCGTTCCTCGCCGTCCTGCGTGTCGATTAAGGAGCGAGCGATGCGACACATTGTCGGCGTCGATGTCGGTGGGACCAACGTGGTCGTGGGAACCGTGACCGAAGACGGCCACCGTGCCCTGGGCCTCACGAAAGAACGCACGGTCGTGGCGGATGGACCCGACGCCGTCGTGGCCCAGATCGCCCAGATGGTGAGCCAATCGATGGCCACCGCCCGCTCCAGCCTGGGAACGTCGCCGCTCGACGTGGCGGGTGTCGGCATCGGTTCGCCCGGACCGCTCGATACGCGCACGGGGGTGGTGCTGCTGACCCCGAACCTCGGCTGGCGTGATTTCCCGCTACGCGACCGCGTGAGGGATGCGGTCGGGCTCCCCGCCACGCTCGACAACGACGCGAACTGCGCCATCTTCGGCGAGTGGTGGCGCGGTGCGGCGCGTGACGCGAACGTCGTGGTTGGTCTCACTATCGGAACCGGCATCGGCGGCGGGATCGTGTTCGATGGCAAGATCTTTCACGGCGCGAGCGATATCGCCGGCGAGATCGGCCACATGACCATCGACTCCACGGGTCGGCGGTGCCGGTGCGGTAACTATGGTTGCCTGGAGGCGTACGCCTCGGGAACGGCGATTGCCGAGCGTGCCGTGGAGGGCGTCACGGCCGGCGCCAGCACGACATTGGACCGCTACGTCAACGGCGAGCTCGGTGCTGTCACCGCGCAGGTGGTGTATGACGCGGCCCGTGACGGCGACGAGTATGCCCTCGAGGTCATCCACGATACGGCGCGATTCCTCGGGACTGGCGTCGCCAACCTGATCAACATCTTCAACCCCGAGATCGTGGTGATCTGCGGCGGCGTGACAGCTGCCGGCGATCGCCTGTTCACGCCGCTCCGCGCCGAGGTGGCACGCCGCGCTTTTCGGCCGGCGGTCGAGCGCTGCCGGATCGTGCCGGGCGCCCTGGCCGGAACCGCGGGTGTCTACGGCGCGGCCGCCGTGTTCAAGGTGCAGACGTGGGGAGCGGCGTGAACCGACTGGGCGTCGTCGGTACAATGGTGTGGGACACGATTCACGGGCGGGGCGACCGGACCGGGCCCGTGGAGGAGTGGGGCGGCATCGCCTACGCCCTCGCGGCGCTCGAGGTGTCGCTTCCGCCAGAGTGGACGATGGTCCCACTCATCAAGGTCGGCCGCGACATGGCCGACCGGGCCAACGGGTTCCTCGCGACGCTGACGCGACGGTCCTCTGCAGCCCGATTCATCGAAGTCCCGGAGCCCAACAACCGGGTGACAATTCGCTACGAGTCGGCGCAACGCAGGGCCGAGCGGTTGAGCGGAGGTGTACCGCCCTGGCAGTGGGAGGAGTTGGGGCCGCTGGTGCGCGACCTGGACGCGATCTACGTGAACTTCATCTCGGGCTTCGAGCTGACCCTCGACACGGCACAGGCACTCCGACGCGGATTCGACGGACCCGTCTATGCCGATCTCCACAGCCTGCTGCTCGGGGTCGACAGCGACGGAACGCGCGTGCCGCAACGACTGACCGACGTGGTGCAGTGGTTTCAGTGCTTCGACGCGATCCAGATGAACCAGGACGAGCTAGCGCTGATCGGCGACGATGCCATGACAGTGGCTGCCACGGCCATGCATCATGGTGTAGCTTTGCTGATCGTGACGTTGGGCGAGCGGGGCACCGTGTACTTCACCACGCCGGGGTTCGATTTCCTCAGGTGCCGGCAGGGGCGCCCATCCGGACCGCAACCGATCACCACCGAGCGGCTGTTGCCCCCGCCCGCCGAGGTTCTCGATCCGACGGGATGCGGCGACGTGTTCGGCGGCACCATGGTCGGCTGCCTCGTGGGCGGTAGCCCGACGGTGGCAGCCGTGCGCGCCGCCAACGTGCTGGCTGCGCGGAACGTGCGGTACCGCGGCGCGAGCCATCTGCACTTCCACCTTCGGGGGGAGATCATTCCCACATGACCCGCGTGGTCAACGTTCCGAGCCACTTCGATGCTCGCAGTTTCGAGCAGTTCGCCAAGGCCTGCGGCGACATGACCGACGATCGGCTCCTCTTTGACGCGCACGCCACGCAGTGGGCCTCACCGTTCGGGTTGGTGGGGCTCCTCGCCGCCGGCCAATGGGCGGCAGAGCATGGACCGGAGCGGCCGCTGCTCACGGTGCCGGGCGACCGCGACGTCGCCCATTATTGGGGCCGGGCCGGGTTCTTCGCGCACGCCGCGGACTGGTACGAGCTCCACGGCAAGGTGCCGCGTGTGACCCCGGCAACCTCGTCCGACGTCCTCCTCGCGATCACACCGGTCCGCGGAACGGACGATGTTCACGGCGTGGTGGAATCGGTTCAGGAGCGCTCGGCTGCGATACTCTCCGGCGAACTCGGCCTCGAAGCGACGGCGACCATGGGATTCGCTATGGCGCTTTCAGAGGCATGTCAAAATATTGTAGAGCACGCCGGCACATCGGGGTGGGTGGCGGTTCAGGCCTATCATTGGCGGCGGCGCCTCGGACGACGGGTCGTGGTCATTGCGGTGGCTGACGCCGGCATCGGGTTTCGCCGATCGCTCGAGGCAACACAGGCCAGCCGATTCGGCGATCGCTGGAGCGATGCGACCGCGCTTGAGGCGGCGCTCTTCCAGGGAGCGAGCCGGTTCCGCGATCCGGGCCGGGGGCAGGGCCTCGGTGGTATCGCCCGCTACCTGAACCGGTGGTCGGGAAAGCTGGCCGTCCGGAGTGGCGCCGCGCGGATCTCCATCGTCCCATCCTGGGACGACGACCAGCCGCTGACCGAGGGGCTCACACCGTTTCCGGGGAGCCAGGTGCTGATGATCGTTCCCGCACAGGAAGCCCAGTGACCATGCAACTCATCGATCTCAAGGCCATCCTCCAGCACACGGTCTCCAGCGCCTACGGCGATCTCGTAACCCGCCCGACTGGGAAGGCGGTGCGCGACGGCATCGAGGCAGCGCTCGACGATCTCGACACGGAACCCGTGACCGTGATCGACTTCAGCACCGTCCGATTGCTCGACTACTCCTGCGCCGACGAGATCGTCGGCAAGCTGCTCCTCGAGCAGGGCGGAGCGCGGGTGTTCCTGTTACAGGGCGTCACCGCGTCGCACTGCGAGGCCATCGAGCCGGTGCTCCGGAGACACAAGCTGGCCGCGATCGCCCGGGACCGCGAGGGGCGCGTGCGAATGCTGGGAGCCGTTCCCGAGGATGCGCGAAAGGCGCTGTCTGCGCTGACCGATCGGGTCCAGCCGGGATCACCGGCGGACAACGATGCCCTGGTCCTCCCCGAGGGGACCGCCAAGGAGTTGCTGCAGCTTCTCCGATTCTCCGGTCCCCGTGACCCGGACCCTGCCGACAGACACTCGGCGGGGGCAGCGGAATGACGCAGCCTAAGTTCGGCCCGTCCACCAAGGCGATTCACGGCGCTCCACAGCGCCAGCCGGATCGCACACCGGTCGTGACCCCGCTCTATCAGAGCAGCACCTTCCACCAACCGGTCGGCTCCGGTGAGGAAGTGCTGTACACGCGGTACGGCAACAACCCAAACCAGATCTCTGTGGCCGCCAAATTGGCGGCCCTCGAAGGCGCCGAACGGGCGATCTTCGTGGCGAGCGGCATGGGCGCGACCGCCCTCGCCCATCTCGCCATGCTCCGGCCCGGAGATCATCTGCTCTCCAGCGAATGGATCTACGGTGGGACGCGCCGCTTGTTCGTCGAGGAGTTCGGCAAACTCGAAATCGACGTCACCTTTGCGCAGCCGGACAATCCACGAAACTGGCGCCAACTGATCCGGAAGACGACGCGGGCCGTGTTCGTCGAGACACCGACCAACCCGCTCATACGGGTGCTCGACCCCGAGCCCATCGCGACCTTCTGCAGGGAACGGGGCATCGCGATGATCGTCGACTCCACCTTCGCCACGCCCATCAACTTCCGGCCGCTCGAGCACGGAGCGGACGTGGTGATCCACAGCGCCACCAAATACCTGAACGGGCACTCCGACGTCATCGGCGGCGTGGTGGCGGGAACCGAGGCGGTGATCGAGGAAGTCCGCCAGCTGATGCAGGTGTGGGGCCAGGCCCCCGACCCCTTCGCGGCCTGGCTCACCGAGCGCGGCCTGAAGACCCTCGCGGTCCGCATGGAGCGGCACAACGCCAACGGTCTCGCCTTCGCAGAGTGGGCGCACGCCCAGCCCGCCGTCCAGACGGTGCACTATCCCGGACTGCCCGATCACGAGGACCACGCCGCAGCCGCCGAGGCGCTCGATGGATTCGGCGGCATGGTCGGGCTCACGCTCGCCGGCGGGCCAACCGCCGCCGAAATCGTCTTGCGAAAGCTGCGGGTAGCCGCGCACGCTCCCAGCCTCGGTGGGGTGGAGACGTTGGTCTCGGAACCGCGGTTTACCTCGCATGCCTCTCTGACACCGGCAGAGCGCGCAGCGCAGGGCATCCCCGACGGTTTCATCCGGGTGAGCCTCGGGATCGAGGATGTCGAGGATATCATCGCCGACTTCGAGGAAGCCTTCAGTAGCCTCTGACCGTGATTCGCTTCTCCAAAGTCTTCAAGGCCTTCACGAAAGACTCCCTCGCGCTCAAGGACATCTCGTTCCGCATCGCGCGGGGGGAGTTCGTCTTCTTCACCGGGCACTCGGGCGCGGGCAAGTCCACGGTACTGCGGCTCATCTACGCCGACGAGCCCCCCACCTCGGGAACGGTCTGGGTCCTGGGATCCCACATGCACGAGGTGTCGCGCCGGGAGATCGCCGGGCTTCGGCGCCGCATGGGCATCGTATTCCAGGACTTTCGGCTGCTCGAGGAACGGACCGCCGAGGAGAACGTGGCCTTCGCGCTCGAGGTAACCGGCGCGCGGCACAACGCCATCAGTCCGAAGGTGATGCGCGTGCTGACCCAAGTGGGGCTCGCGGCGAAGGCACATGCCTATCCGCGGGAACTGTCTGGTGGCGAGCAGCAGCGGGTGGCAATCGCCCGGGCCCTCGTCAACGATCCCGTGGTGATCATTGCCGACGAGCCCACCGGGAACCTTGACGAGCGGGCCACGCGCGGGGTCGTTCAGCTGCTCCGCGACATCAACGCGATGGGGACGGCGGTGATCATGGCCACGCACGATCTGAGCATCGTGCGGCCGACGAGCTACCGGACCGTCGAGCTGCAGGACGGAGCGATCGTGTTCGACTCGGGTGAGGGACAGGTCCCCATGACGAGCGGCGCATGAGACTCACGGTTCGGGAGGCGCTGCGTTCCTTCCGGCGGGCCCCAGTGCTCTCCTTGCTGGCGGTGACCACTATCGGGTTCGCGCTGTTCGTTCTGGGCCTGTTCGGCCTTGTCGCGCTCAACCTGCGCGCCACGCTCTCAGGTCTCGCCGAACGGGTCGAGATCGTCCTGTACGTGACGCGGGGAACACCGGTCGAGATCGTGACCATTGCCATCGGCGACATCCAGGCGTTCCCCGAAGTGGACGAGGTCGAGTACGTCACGGAAGATCAGGCGCTCGAACGGGCACGGCAGGAGTTGACGGAGTTCCAGGGTGTCTACTCGGACCTCGAGACCAACCCGCTGCCGGCGTCGCTCGAGATCCGTCTCAAACCCGGCTTCCGCGATAACGAGCACGTCACAGCGGTGGCCGAGCGTCTACAGGGATTCCGCTTCGCCGAGGACGTGCGGTACGGTGGTGATTGGGTCGAAAAGCTCGACCGCTTGCGCAGCATCGCCGCCGCAGTGGGCCTCGTGATCGGGGCCGCGTTTGGTGCCGCCGCGGTCATCATCATCGGGACCACCATTCGCATGACGGTGCTCGCCCGCGGGCGCGAGATCCAGCTCATGCGCCTGGTCGGCGCGACCGACGGGTTCATCCGGCGGCCCTTCCTGCTGGAGGGAGCCATCAAGGGCGCGCTTGGTGGAGCCCTGGCTCTCGTGCTGAACTACGTGGCGTACGCTGCCGTCTCCCGGGCGCTGTTCGAGGCCGCCTTCTTTTCGGCCGGCCAGGCGGCGGCCTTCCTGCTGTTCGGAACGCTGCTCGGCCTTGCCGCGAGTGCCGCCAGCGTGAACCGCCATCTGCCGGCGACGTGATCGGCCTCCGTACCCTGGCGGCGATCGGCCTCGTCGCCCTGCTCCCGCTCCCGGCCTCCGGTCAGCAACGACCCACGATCACCCAGCGCCTCCGCGAAAACCAGGAGCGCCTCGAAGAGATCCGCCGCGAACGCCTCCGCCTGCAGAGCGACCTCAGCCGGCTCCAGGGACAAGCGCATACCCTGTCGCAGGAACTGGACAACATCGACCGGCAGAAGTCGGCGACCTCGCGCATCGTCAACGAGCTGGACCGCCAGATCGGTTCGTTGGGGTCGGAGCTCGACACCGTCACGATCGACCTCATGCTGGCCCAGGATGCACTCGCCGAAAAGCGCGCGGTGCTGGAGACCAGACTCACAGAGATCTACAAGCGCGGGTCACTGTGGATCTTCGAGGTCCTGCTGGCCGCCGAGAGCTTCGGCGATCTGCTCAGCCGCTACAAGTACCTCTACCTCGTGAGCCGACAGGATCGGGCGCTCACCCGGGAGATCGAGGAGCTCAGGGACCGGGTAGGACAGCGCCGACGGGAGCTCGTGACGGTCCACACCGAGATGGGACGGCAGCGCGGCGATCGGGTTCAGGAACTGTCGCGCTATGTGTCACTCGAGCAGCGCCGTCAGCTGGCACTCCGTTCGACGCAGGCCGCGCGGCAGGAGGCGAGCGACAGGCTCAGCGCCCTTGCGCGGGCCGAGCAGGAACTGAACAACCTCATCGCGACCCTGGAGCGCGAGCGGGCTCGCGGTCCGGCGACAGCGAGCACGATTACAGACGACGCGAGGGGTCGGCTCGACTGGCCCGCCGACGGTCGCGTGATCTACCGGTTCGGCCGCGAGGCCGGCCCAGACAACACGACGCTGACGCGCCGCGGGATCGGTATCGCGGTGCCCCCCGGCACTCCGGTACGGGCCGTCGCTCGGGGCACGGTGGACCGTACCGGCCCGTACGGGACCTACGGCCTCCTGGTCATCCTCAATCACGGCGGCGGCTACTACACCGTATACCTTTACCTGTCATCGGTCGCGGTGACCGCCGACCAAGCCGTTGAGGCCGGTCAGGTGATCGGCCTTTCGGGAGGCGCAGCAACCGAGGAAGGCCCACACATTGAGTTTCAGATCCGCGGTGAAGGCGCCATCGCCCTCGATCCCCAGAACTGGCTCAAGCGTAAGTAAACCAATGAGATAGGATACGATGCCCGCCCAGCGTCCTTGCCGTATTTGGTCATTCGAGTTAATACATACGTATGACTCAGCAGACGGGTACTGCCCGTTCCCTGCTCGACGCCGCACGGGAGCTGTTCATCGCCCTCGGCTATGACGGCACCTCGATTCGCGCCATCACGTCGCGAGCCCAGGCGAACCTGGGAGCCGTCACCTATCACTTCGGCTCGAAGAGCGCGCTCTACGAGGCCGTCGCCGAGTCGGTAATGACACCACTCAGGGATCACCTGGTGGGCATCGCAGGCTCCGGCCAGCCGCCGCTCGACCGGGTGGAAGCACTGCTCCGTGGGTTCTTCGAATACCTCCGGGTTCACCCGGAACCCGCCCGCCTCATGGTGCAGCAGCTGGCGAGTGGGCGACCCGCGCCGGACGCAGTGAGCCGGATTATCCGCACCAATCACGACACGCTCACCCAGGTCCTCGCCGAGGGGCAAACCGACGGGACGATCCGCGAGGGCAACCCCAGGTTCCTCGCGCTCAGCATCATCGCACAACCGGTCTGGCTCACCCTCGTTCGTCATCTCCTGCAGCAGACCATCGGGATCGACCAGGACGAGCGGCACACACGACAAGATTTGGTCGAAACCACCGTACGATTCGTTCGGGCCGGACTGTCGGCTCAGCTGGAGGCACGCCGATGATAGTCGCGCTTCACTCCCGCACCGCGCTCGCCGCGGCGATGCTGGCGTTGGCCCTGGGGACCAGGGTCGCCGCCCAGACTCCGGCCGACACGGGCGCCGCGCTCACGTTGGATCGCGCCGTGGCCTTGGCACTCGAGGCGCATCCGGCGGTGCAATCGGCCCGGGCGGCCGAAGACGAAGCAGCGGCCCAGGTCGGCGAGGCCACCGCGCAATGGCTCCCGCAGCTCAGCGCCCGCGCCATGGTGACGCGGTTCCAGGAGCCCATGCTCGTCTTCCCATTGCACGAGCTGGACGTGGGTGCGTTTCCCGACTTCAACCGCACGCTGCTCCAGGGCGGACTCGACCTCGGCTGGCTGTTGTTCGACGGCGGCGGACGGCGATCCCGAATCCGGAGCGCCAAGGCCCGTGCCCGATTGGCGGAGGCGGGGACGGCAACGACAACGATGGAGCTCGTCACGAGCGTCACCGGCGCCTACGTCGGTGTGCTCTCGGCCGCCGGCGTGGTGGAGGCCTTGGACGACAATCTCGCGGCGCTCGCCGCGGAGCGAGACCGGGTACAACGCATGCTCGACGAGGGGAGCGCCGCGCGGGTCGAGCTGTTGCGGGTCGAGGCGGCCCTGGCGCAGGCGGAGGCCGAGCGCATTACGACCGCGGCACGCCTCGATGCGGTCGAGCGGAGTCTCGCCCGCCTGCTCACGCTGGACCCCGCCGAGACGCGCTCCACCCGGCTCCGACCCGTCGTCCTCGGGGACTCGAGCCTTGCACCACGCGCCATTCTCCTCGCGCAGCTCGAGGCGACGAACCCTGACGTCCTCCGGGCGGAGCGCAACGCGGAGACCGCCGAATGGGCGCACCGCGCCGCGCGGGCGGCGTGGTTCCCACGCCTCGATGCCGTGGGCTCCTACGGCATGTGGGGTAGTGCAGCAGGCGAGTATGTGTTCGAGTGGCAGGTCGGGATGCGGCTGTCCTACCCCCTGTTCACCGGTGGTGCCCGGGCGAGCGCGGTCTCGGGCGCCCGTGCGCGGGCCGCGTACGCCCGCGAACAGGCTCGGCTCGTCCGCTTGCAGGAGGCCGAAGCCCTGGATCGGGCCCTCTCGAGCCTCGAAGAGCAGCGCGCGCGGGCCGTCGCCGTGGCCCGGGCCGTGGCACAGCTCGCCGAGGTCGCGCGCATCGAACAACTCGCGCTCGAGACCGGCGCCGGCACTCAGACCGAGTACCTCCGGGCGCAGGCAGATCTCCGACGCGCGCGCGCGTCTCTGGTGGAAGCGCGCTACGCCGAAATCGTTGCCCGTTTGGAACTCGCCCGGTCGACTGGCGAGCTATCCCCCGCCTGGCTCACGACCATCCTGGAGACCCAGCAATGACCAAGCAACGACGACGGGTGATCGTCGCGCTGGTGGTGGTCGCGGCCGCCATCGTGGCACTGATCGCCATCCTTGGCCCACGCTCCAACGGCGCAACGATCGCCGCGTTCGGCACGGTCGAGGCAACGGAAGCCGACCTCGGGTTCCAGATCCCGGGTCGGATCGAGCAGCTGCACGTCGACGAAGGGGACAATGTGGCTGCGGGTGACGAACTGGCCGCGCTCGATGGAGCGGAAGTGCAGGCCCAATTGCGGGCCGCCAAGGCAGGGGTGACGGCGGCCCGAGCCCGACTGCACGAGCTGGAGCGCGGCTTCCGCGAGGAGGAGATCGCCCAGGGTCGGGCAGCGCTCCGCGCGGCCGAACGCCGGCTCGAGAACGCCCGTCAGGATGCCGACCGGGGAACACGACTGTACGAGGGCGGTGCCATCAGTCGGCAGCAGGACGACAACCTGCAAACCGCGCTCACACTGGCGCAGTCGGAGCGCGAGAGCGCAGAGGAGCGAGTCCGAATCCTCGAGCGAGGCCCTCGACGCGAACAGGTCGAGGCACAGCGCGCCGTGGTGGCACAAGGCGAGGCCGTGGTCGCGCAGGTCGACGCGGCGTTGCGGAACACGGTGATCCGGGCGCCCTTTGCGGGCATCGTCACGGTACGCCACCGTCAGGTCGGCGAGATTGTCGGGGCGGGCGTGCCGGTGGCCACCATCATGAACCCCGACGATCGTTGGATCCGCATTTACGTACAGGAGAACCTGGTCGGACGGCTGGCGATCGGGACACCGGCCACGATCACCGCCGACGCTTTCCCGGACCGTCGCTACGGTGGGCGCGTGGTGTTCATCGCGAGCGACGCCGAGTTCACGCCACGCAACGTCCAGACGACGGCCGAGCGGGTCAAGCTCGTCTATCGGGTGAAGGTCCAGGTGACCGACGACCCCTCGTTCGATCTGAAACCCGGCCTCCCGGCCGACGTGGTGCTGGATACCTCGCCTCGCTGACCGTGGCCCAACCAACCGTCGTCCTCTCCGATCTGTCCCGGCGGTTCCGGGACGTCGAGGCCGTCGACCGATTGACGTTCTCGGTCGGTCGCGGCGAGCTGTTTGGCATCGTCGGCCCCGACGGGGCGGGAAAGACAACGACGCTCCGCATGCTGGCCGGCGTGCTGAGACCGACCGGAGGCGATGCCCGCGTGGGAGGCGTCAGCGTCACCCGCGATCCCGAGGGGGTGAAGCGCCACATCGCCTACATGTCCCAACGGTTCGGGCTCTACACCGATCTGACGGTCCGTGAGAACATCGACTTCTACGCCGATCTCTTCCGCGTACCGGCCGACCAGCGTGCCCGCCGCCTCGAGCGCCTGTATCAGTTCTCGGGTCTCGGGCCCTTTGAGCGCCGCCTGGCTGGGCAGCTCTCCGGCGGCATGAAGCAGAAACTCGGCCTGTGCTGCGCCCTGGTGCACGAACCGGAGATCATGCTGCTCGACGAGCCCACCTTCGGCGTCGACCCGATCTCGCGGCGCGACCTGTGGCTGATCGTGCATGAGATGGTGGCGGCCGGTATCACGGTCTTGGTCGCCACGGCGTATCTGGACGAAGCCGAACGCTGCGACCGGGTGGCCATGCTGCATGCCGGGCAGCTGCTGGCGCTCGACACACCCGAGGGCTTCCGCCGGCGCCTCACCGGGCGCATTCAGACGGTCCGGACCTCCGCGCCGCGGCAGACGCGTGATCTCGTGGCCGCGCATCCTGCCGTCCAACACGCGGTACTGTTCGGTGACATGCTGCACGCGATCCTCGACGACCCCGCACGCGACTGGCCCGACGTGAAGTCGCGCATCGCCTCGGCCGGCATCACGATCCTCGAGGAGGCCGCGGGCGAGCCGTCACTCGAGGACGTGTTCATCCACCTCGTCACCAGCGCGCCAGCCCATGCCTGACGCCGTCTCCGTTCGATCGCTCACTCGCAGGTTCGGCGACTTCGTCGCGGTGGACCGCGTGTCGTTCGATGTCGCGGAAGGAGAGATCTTCGGTTTCTTGGGCCCGAACGGCGCCGGCAAGACGACAACCATCAAGATGCTCACTGGTCTGTTGCGACCGACCGAAGGGCAGGCGATCGTCGCCGGACACGACGTGGCCCGCGAGGTCGCTATCGTCAAGCGCAATCTGGGATACATGTCGCAGCAGTTCTCGCTCTATGCCGATCTCACTGTCGAGGAGAACATCCGCTTGTTCGGCGGTCTCTACGGCGTGACGGGAGCGCGGCTCACCGCGCGGCGCGACTGGATTCTCGAGATGGCTGGCCTGTCACACCATCGGACGCGCTTGACCGCCGAACTGTCGCTGGGATGGAAGCAGCGGCTAGCACTGGGATGCGCCGTCCTCCACGAGCCACCGATCCTCTTTCTCGACGAGCCGACGTCCGGTGTCGACCCCGTGTCCCGGCGCAACTTCTGGGACCTGATTTACGACTTTGCGGAGGCCGGCACCACAGTGTTCGTCAGCACTCATTACATGGAGGAGGCGGAGTACTGCCATCGGTTGGCGTTGATGAACCGGGGCCGGCTCATTGCGCTCGACCGTCCCGATCGTCTCAGAGGAGCGGTACAGGAACCTCTCCTCGAGCTCCGAACGGACAACCCGGCGCGCGCAGTGGAGGCGCTGCGCGAACACCCGGTCGTCCTGGAGGCGGCCATGTTCGGACGCGCCGTGCACCTGCTCGTCCGCGATCGCGATCGGGCCATGGACGAGGTCCCGCGGGTGCTCCGCTCGGCGGGGCTGGCGTGCGAGGCGCTCGAGGTGATTCCGCCGTCTTTGGAAGACGTGTTCGTGGCGCTGGTACGACGGGAAGGAGGCGCGCCGGTCGGATGAGTCTCACCCGCCTGCTCGCCATCAGTCGCAAGGAGCTCTTGCAGCTCCGGCGCGACGCGCGGAGCCTGTACCTCGCGTTCATCCTCCCGCTCGTGCTCCTCGTCCTCTTCGGCTACGCCATCTCGTTCGACATCCGAAACATTCGCATGGCCGTCCTGGACCAGAGTCGCACGCCGGAGAGCCGGGAACTCATCGAGTCGTTCGCGGGGTCCGGGTACTTCTCGGTGGTGGAGCATCTGGAGACACCTGCCGATGCTGACCGGGCGTTGGGGTCGAGCGCGGTGCGTCTCGTTCTGATCGTCCCGCCGACGTTCTCCGCCGACCTGGCCGCGGGCCGCGGGGCCATCGTCCAGGCGCTGCTGGACGGGGCCGACGCGAACTCCGCAACCATCGCCCAGAACTACGCGGAGGCCATCGTGAGCGGCTACTCCACCCGGGCCGTCGCTCGCGGACGACGGGTGACCCTACCGGTGACGGCGGAGTCACGAGTCTGGTACAACGAGACGCTCGAGAGCCGCAACATGATCGTTCCCGGCTTGATCGCGGTCATCATGTCCATCATCGCGGCGATGCTCACGGCACTCACGATTGCCCGTGAATGGGAACGGGGCACGATGGAGCAGCTTGCGGCCACCCCCGTGCATCGCCTTGAGATCGTCATAGGCAAGCTTGTCCCCTACGTGGCGATCGGGCTCTTCGACGTGGCGCTGGCGCTCTCGGTGGGCGTCGTGCTCTTCGGCGTCCCGTTTCGCGGCAACCTGCTGCTCCTCGGGCTGTTGTCGCTGCTGTTCCTCATCGGGTCTCTCGGCCTGGGAATCTTCATCTCCGCAGCGGTCAAGTCGCAGGTGCTCGCCACGCAGGTCGCCATGCTCGCGACGTTTCTCCCGGCGCTGCTCCTCTCCGGCTTCATCTTCACCCTCGCGACGATGCCGATCGTGCTCCAGGGATTGAGCTATGTGGTGTCGGCCCGCTACTACGTGGCCGTGACCAAAGGCATCCTGCTCAAGGGCGTGGGGGCGTCGGTGCTGTGGCAAGATGCCCTCGCCATGGTGGTCTTCGCCGTTGCCGGTCTGGCCATGGCGATCGGCGTGTTTCGGAAGGAGCTCGCGTGACCCTCCCTTCACCAATGCGGATCCGCGAGATGGTGCGAAAGGAGTTCCGCCAGCTGTTCCGGGATCCCCGGACCCGGGCAGTCATCTTCGTTGCACCCGTGATCCAGCTTCTCATGTTCGGCTACGCAGTGAACACCGACATTCGAGAGACCGCCACGTTTCTGATCGACCACGATCGGACCCTGGAATCGCGTAAGCTGGTCGACGCGTTTCGCGCCACGGGGTACTTCGAGGTCGTGGGGAGGTCGGAACGACCGCTCGATCTGGTGCGGGCCCTGGATCACGGTGACGCGCTCGTAGGGATCGAGATCCCGAAGGGGTTCGCCAGAGACCTGGCGGCCGGGGGGACCAGCATCCAACTGATCCTCGACGGGGCCGAATCGAACAGTGCCACCGTGGCGCAGGGCTACGCCCAACGCATCGTTCAGCGCTTCGCGCTCGAGCGCGCACGCCAGCGAGGCGCCCTGCCCTCCGGCGGCATCGAGCTCCGCACGCGCGCGTGGTACAACCCCAATCTCGAGAGTCGCGTCTACAACGTGCCGGCGGTGGTCGGCGTGATCATCATGCTGATGTGCCTGCTGCTGACGTCCCTCGCCGTCGTCCGGGAACGGGAGTTCGGCACGCTGGACCAGTTGGTGGTGAGCCCGCTCACCCACCAGGAGCTCATGTTGAGCAAGACGCTTCCAGTGGCCGTTGTCGGCGTGATCGATCTCACGGCCATCGCCCTCATTGCCGTCTTCTGGTTCGACATCCCGATTCGGGGATTCCCACCTACCCTGTTCCTGGCGGCGCTGTTGTACATCCTGTCGGGTCTCGCGGTTGGGCTCCTCATCTCGACGATCTCGCGCACCCAACAGGAAGCCTTCATGTCAATGTTCCTCTTCCTGCAACCCGCTATCATCCTGTCCGGATTCTTCTACCCCATCGAGAGCATGCCGTCGGTGTTTCGTTGGGTGACCCTGCTCAACCCCGTGCGTCACTTTCTCGAGATCATTCGCGCGGTATTTCTCAAGGGCGAGGGACTGGCGACACTCTGGCCCCAATACGTCGCGCTCGCGATCATCGCCGTGGCCGTGCTGCGGCTCGCGGTGGCACGGTTTCCAAAGAGCATCGCCGCGTAGTTCGGCGGCGGCTCTTCTGCAGGTGTGACCCGAACAGGATATCTTCCGCGAAACAGATCGGTCGTCTCGTCTCGAGGAGCCGTGGCCCACACCCGATCCCAGGCAGTCCGCACCATGCTCAGGCGGCACCTGGCCGCCCGGGACATCTCGGACCGTCGCGTCCTGGCAGCGATGGCTGCCATCCCACGCGAGCAGTTCGTCCCCGAGCATCTCCGCGAGCGTGCCTACGACGATGGTCCGCTCCCCATTGGGTACGACCAGACGATCTCACAGCCCTACATCGTGGCGCTCATGACGCAGGCTGCCCGGGTAACGCGGCGGTCCGTCGTGCTCGACGTGGGGACAGGCTCCGGCTATCAGACGGCGATCCTCGCCAAGCTCGCCAAACACGTGTGGAGTGTGGAGCGCCTGGCCTCGCTTTCAGAGCAGGCCGCCGCGCGCCTGTGTCGGCTGGGGATCGACAACGTGACACTCGTCGTGGGTGACGGCGCGCGCGGATGCCCCGAAGCAGCCCCGTACGACGCCATCGTTGTCGCAGCGGCAGCGCCGAGCGCACCCAGGCCACTGCTCGACCAGCTCGACGAGGGTGGCCGCCTCGTCGTCCCGATCGGCGATCGCGCCCTGCAGGACCTCACCATCATCGAGCGCACCGCCGGAGGGTTCCGCACCACGCGGGCCGGCGCGTGCCGCTTCGTGCCCCTGCTCTCCGACGAGGCCTTCGGGACACCGTTCTGATGGCCGATCGCGTCGGCGGCGCAGCGCTCGGCCGCGGGCGACTACTTCCGGTTGAGCCCCTGCTCCAAGATCAGCAGCTCAGCTGTATCCGTCTGATCGATCCGGAGCGGCGTGACCGTCACGTAGCCGCGGCTGAACCAATAGAGATCGCTTCCCTCAACGGCCTCGCCCTCGGGCGGCGACCACGCATCCCAGAAATAGAGCTGGCCGCGCGGCGTGTACCGGCGATCGTAGGCCTGCTTGCCGAGATCGAGGCTCATGGGTGCGACCCTGATGCCGGCAGGGCCACCGGCCGGCACATTCACGTTCAGGAGGAGCGGCGGGGCGATCTTGCCGAGGGCGCGAAGCCGTTCCACCAGTTGACGGGCATAGCCGGCAGCGATTTCGTAGTCCTGATGCGATCCGACGCCCACAGAGACCGCGATCGCGGGGATGCCGTTGAGCGCCCCCTCGCGGGCGGCTGCCACCGTCCCCGAGATCCACGTCGACGCCCCGACGTTGTCGCCGGTGTTGATCCCCGACACCACGAGATCCGGGGGGAGGGAATCCATCAGGACGGTCAGCGCCAGCCGCACGCAGGTCGCGGGCTTGGCATCGATGGCGTACCATGGAAGGGCGTAGCGGTTGCCGAACTCCAGCACTTTGATTGGCTCGCGATACGTGATCCCGTGTCCGGTTCCGCTCTGCTGCTCGAGCGGCGCCACAACGATGACCTCGGCGATGGGAACCAGCGAATCGACGAGCGCCACCAGCCCGGGCGCCTGGTACCCGTCGTCGTTGACGACCAGGATCCGAAGTCGCGGCGCCTCTTGCGCGAGTCCAACGTTCACGGCCATAAGAACCAATGCCGCGAGGAGGACGGAGGAGAGCCGTCTGATCATGCCAGCCTTCCCGAGTGGAGTGCGATGCGGTGAAACGGCATACCGGCCGCAGCCGAGCCGTACCATGAAACAAATGAACAGCTTCGAGGCAGCGGAGGCAATGTGATGCTGAAATCGCGGTGGATGGTGGGTGTGGTGGGACTGAGCCTCTTCGCCCCGTCGTGCGCCCCGGCTGCACACCGGCCGCTTACGGATACGCCATCGAAGATCATTCTGTTCATTGCGGACGGAGCCGGGGCCGGGCACTGGGCTGTTGCCCGCATCGCGACCCCCGACCTGGAAGTGAACCGCTTCACGGCCCTTGGACTGGTCGATGTTCGGGGGTGGAACCACCTCGTCACCGAGAGTGCCCAGGCGGCGAGCGCGTTGGCCACCGGCGAGCGATCCGTCATGGGCGCGCTCAGTCTTAGCCCTGACTCAGTGCCACGTACCACGGTGCTCGAGATCGCCCAGGCCCGCGGGATGGCGACAGGGCTCATCACGACGACGCGGCTCACCGATGCGACTCCGGCCGCGTTCGCGACCCACTATCCCTCGCGGGACCATCTCCAAGTGGCACGTCAGATGGCCGCTCAGCACGTCACGGTGCTACTCGGTGGCGGACGGGAGATATTCACTCTCGCTCCGACGGACGGGGCGGAGACAGCCCTTGCAGCCATGCGCCAACGCTACAGCTATGTCGAAACGGCCGAGGAGCTCGAGCATCTTCGGCCCGACACCGTGGAGTTACTCCTGGGTCTGTTCGCCGAGGGCGACATGGCTTTGGCACCGGAGCGCGCGCCGTCGCTGGCTGCGATGACCGGCACCGCCATTGCGATCCTCGATCGGGAGCAGAACGGATTCTTCCTCATGGTCGAGAACGAAGAGACCGACACGCAGGCACACCGGAATCAGGGATTCGACGTTCTGGCCGCCGAGATGCTGGCCTTCAACGAGGCCATCGCCGTCGCAGTTGCGTACCAGCGCCGCCACCATGAGACCCTGATCATCGTGACTGGGGACCACGAGACGGGTGGACTCACCGTGCAAGTGGACAGCACCGGTGCCCCCACCCTGCGCTATACCACCACCGGACACACGGCGGGACTGCTCCCCTTGTTCGCCAGCGGGCCAGGGGCCGATCGGTTCCGCGGGCTGCTGGGCAACGATCAGGTGGGTCGCATCCTTCGCGACTTGGTGCAGCGCTGACGGAACTCGGGACCGCGTCAGGTGCTATACTTTTGCATGGCCACCCGGCTCCAGAAACGCCAAAGCCGCGGCGCGCGGGCAGTGGCACTGATCGCGTACCTCGCAGCGATCACCTGCCTACCGCCGCTCCACGCCCGGACGGAAGTCCTCCGGTCGCAAGCCTCGGTGGAGACCGGCCATACCCAGGCATGCCCCGTGCTGCACGGGGGTGACGGATGTACGTTCGCCACCACGATTCTGGCCGCGCTGCTCCCGACCACCTCCGTACGAGCAGCTCTTGCGCCCGGCACCGTCCACCAAGTGCCGTCCCAGGCCGCTCCGGTCACGGCCCGCCATCGGGTTCGGCAGAATGCCGTTCGCGCCCCGCCCCTAGCGTAGCGGTCGCACGTCGACCGCGGCGCCACGCGGCCGCCCAACCCCACATCTCGTTGTTGGAACACACCACTCGTTACTGGAGTGCGATGCGAATACCATTTGGATTCATGCTGCTGCTCGTGGGCCTTGCCGCTCCGATGACGGCTCAGGAACGGGGTCAGCCAGCTGACACGCTCAAGGCCGAAATCGAGCGGCTCAAGGCGCGCCTCGACTCGCTCGAACGGGTCTTGGAGCGGCTGACACGCGGCGGCAGCGACACGACCCCGGTCGCGAACGAGCTCGCCGCACTCCGCGACGCAGCTCGCCGGGCGGCCGGCGACCCGGCTGCCCGGGCCGACACCGCCGCAGGTCAGGAGAGTCGCACCCGGAATCTCCAGCTCCTGAACCCCGAGATCAGCGTGACTGGCGACTTCGTCGGCAGTTTCGCCGCGCCGGCCGGGACGGAGAACGAGCGCCGGGCCATCCCCCGCGAGTTCGAGTTCTCGTTCCAATCCGCCTTGGATCCGTACACACGCACAAAGATCTTCGTGACGCGTGAGGAAGAGCTCGACATCGCCGGCACCACCGCCGACGGCACGGCAGCCGAAGAAGAACACGGCGGATTCGAGATCGAGGAAGGCTACCTCTACTGGGTGGGACTGCCGGGGGCGCTGGGGCTCAAGGCCGGGAAGTTTCGTCAGGACATCGGTCTCTACAATCGCTGGCACACGCACGCCCTGTTCGAAGTCGATCGCCCGCTGGCGGCCGTGGCGTTTCTGGGCGAGGACGGGCTCATCCAGACGGGGTTGTCGCTCGCGTCACCGACGCTCGCCCTTGGCCCCGCGACGCAGACCCTCGCGGTCGAGGTCACGCAGGCGACCAACGAGACGCTGTTTGCCGACGGAAACGATCTCAGCCTGCTCGGACGGTTCCAGAGTTTCTGGGACGTGGGGGGCGGGAGCTATGTCCAGCTCGGCGCGTCGGCCGTCTGGGGAGAGAACGACGAGATCCTGCTCGACTCCCGCGTGCTGGGCACCGACCTCGCGTTTCGATGGGTTCCCCGCGGACGCGCACGGTTTCGCGAATTGCTGATCAAGTCGGAGTGGTACGTCGCTCGGCAGGAGATCGATGGCGTGGTCGAGACCGGGCACGGTGGCTACGGACAGGTGAACTATCGTTCCGGCCCGCGATGGGTGCTGGGCGTGCGAGCCGACTACGTCGATGGATACGGCTCGGGACCCAGCATCGTACAGGTCGTTCCCAGTGTGTCATGGTGGCAGAGCGAGTGGGTGCGCATCCGGCTGCAATACAACCTCGTGAAGCCCCGCGGACTGGAGGCGAGCCACACCGCGCTGCTCCAAGTGGTCTGGGCAATGGGTCCGCACAAGCACGAGACATACTGATTCGATGGGAGTCACACCGATGTCACGATATGCACGCCGAGCCCAGCATCATCACCTTGGGAGTATGCCACGGGTTCTGCTCCTGGTCGTCGCGGCGGCGGTGCTCGCCGCGCCGGCCGCTGCGCAGCGGAAGCTCCGGGTGGTCGCCACGCTCCCCACCTACGCGGCCATCGCGCAAGAGATCACCGGGCCCCTCGCCGATGTCCAAGCCATTGCCAGGGGCGACGAGGATCCACACTTCGTCACGCCCCGCCCGAGCTTCGTGGCAATGCTGCAGCGCGCCGATCTGTTCGTCGTCACGGGCCTGGATCTCGAATTGTGGGTTCCGGCCCTCCTCGATCGCGCAAACAACTCCAAGATCTTGGAGGGCGCGGCGGGCCACGTGGTGGCCTACGCCGGCGTCACGTTGCTCGACGTCCCGCAGAGCGTGTCACGAACCGGCGGGGACGTCCACGTCTTCGGCAACCCGCATGTCCACACGGACCCGATCAACGGGATCATCGTCGCCCGCAGTATCCTGGCCGGGTTGAAGCGGGTGGACCCAGACAACGGCGCCACCTACGACGATAACCTCCGCGCGTTCGAGGACCGCGTGCTTCGACGCCTGTACGGCGACCAACTGGTCGAGATGCTGGGCGGGGAAACCCTGTTCTCTCTCTCCAAGGACAACCGGTTCTGGGACTTCGCCCGCTCACAGTCGTTTCAGGGGAGGCCGCTCACGAGCTACGTTGGGGGCTGGCTCGCCGACGGCGCGCCGTTCCGCAATCGACGCATGGTATGCTACCACAAGAACTGGGCGTATTTCAGCGCGAGGTTCCAGGTGGAGTGCGCCATGTTCGTGGAGCCGAAGCCCGGCATTCCGCCGGCGCCAGGACACGTTGGCACCGTGATCGATTTCATCGAGCGAGAGCACATTCCCGTGTTGTTTGCGGCCAACTACTTCAGCCGGACCCAGGTCGAGCGCGTGGCATCCCGGACCGGCGCGCATGCCGTGATCGTTCCGGAGCACGTGGGCGGCGAAGCCGGCGTGGACGATTACTTCCAGCTGATCGATCGCTGGGTGTCCGCGCTGGCAGCCGGCTTTCGCGGGACCGCGGCCGGCCATCCATGAGCGACCCGATCGCGAGGCCCACGACCACCTGATGCGAGATTGATCATGATCGAGCTGATGCTGCCCGCCCTCATCGCCTCCTTGATCCTGGCCGGGATTCTTGGCTACCTCGGCATCCACATCATTGCCCGGGGCGTGATCTTCGTGGATCTCGCCCTGGCACAGGTGGCCGCGTTTGGCTGGGCTGCCGCCGGGCTTGGCCTATCCCAGTGGCTCACCGGGGTTACGGGGCTCCCAGAGGGAGAGGCGGGGTATGTCATCGCGCTCTGTGCAACGCTCATCGCGGCGGCCATCCTCAGCATGACCCGACTGGAACACGACCGAGTGCCCCAGGAGGCCATCATCGGGATCGTGTTCGTTGTCGCCTCGGCCGCCACGCTCCTGGTGGCATCCCAGTCGCCACGCGGCGCGGAAAACGTGGAGCACCTACTGACCGGGAGCCTCCTGTGGGTCACCTGGCCACAGATCGTGAAGACGGGACTGGTGTACGCTGCGCTCGGGATCGTCCACTGGCTGCTTCGCAAGCGCTTCCTCACCATCTCGCTGCATCCGGAGGTCGCCCGCGAGAAGAAGTGGTCTGTGGCGGGATGGGACTTCCTGTTCTATGCGCTCTTCGGGGTAGTGGTCACGTCGTCCGTCGCGATCGCCGGCGTGCTGCTGGTGTTCAGCTTCCTGGTGATCCCCGCGGTCATCGCGTTCCTCTTTCAGTCGACCCCCGGTCGGATGTTGGCCGTGGCGTGGACCACGGGCACGCTGGCGACGATCCTCGGGCTGTTCGTGTCGTACAAGAGCGACTTGCCGACGGGCCCGGTCGTGGTGTGTGCCTTTGCGGTGGCGCTCCTTCTGGCCTTCGTCGTCCGCTGGCTGGTCCCGCAACGGAGCCCCGCGTGAGGGGCTTCACGCTGACTTTCCTCGGACTCCTCTGCGGGGCGGCGCCCACCGCCCGGGGCCAGGTACTCGTCGGGCTCGACGTGGGCGGGATGTGGACGTCGGACCTTGCGCAGGACGTGATCGTCAACGCGATATCGGTTGCGCCCGCGTTGGCGCCAACGATCGCCGTCGCAGTCGGCACCCCGATCTCCGATGTCTATAGCGTGGGCATCCGCGTGCGATGGGCCCACAGTGACGTGACCCGCCACGAGCTCGACGCCGACTTCACGGTGCTGCCGCTCACCGTGTGGACCGGCACGGTGACCCTCGAGCGGACGCTCACCAACTGGGGGACCGTCGAGGGCGCGGTGGGCGCGATAAAGTACGCGCCGGGGTCGGACGATCGCAGTGCCACCCTGTTCCAGGACGATGCTCCCCTGGCCGCAACAGTCGGTCTCGGTGCGCGTGCTCGTCGGCCTATCTCGCCGCGGTGGACCCTCGGGGCATATCTGGCGTACGACGTGCATCAGTTCGTCACTCAGGCCTTGCGGGCCGGCGGTGCGGTCGGAGCTCGCACGGTGCACCGCGTCTCGGGCGGCATCTCGGTGTACTGGAGCGCTCGATGACCCGACGATGGCTCCTCCCATTGACCCTCGCGACGGCCATGGCCATCGCGGCGTGCGAATCGCCCGATACACCGGTGCGACTCACGCCGTATCAGTTCCGGCTGGCGGGCACAGATACCGTGTTTCATTGGCCCGACTCGTCACTCCCTGTCCGGTTCTGGGTCGAGCCGGCGGGCGCGCTCCCGCAGTACGTCGACCGGGGACTCCGGATGTGGGAGCGGCAGTTCCTGTACGGCGAGTTCCGCGGTCTTCGGGTGAGCGACTCCGCGGCGGCGGACGTGTTGGTGTTCATGGAGGGTGACCCGCCGCCCCAAGCACCGCTCACGGGCGACCCTCCGCTCCTGGTGTGCGAGGGCGTGACGCTGGTGCCAGCGCGACAGGCGGATCCCAGCGGTGGCACACGCTTCGCCGGTCGCCTAGAGGTCGACGTCTGGTGGTACGCGGGCTTCGCAGCGAGCGACGTCGCGAATTGCCTGGCACGGGTCACCGCGCACGAGCTCGGGCACGCGCTGGGGATCTTCGCCCACAGCGCCGATCCGAACGATCTCATGTTCCTGCGACCGGATGCCCCGGCCCCGTCCCTGCGGGACCGATCGACGATCCAGGTGTTGTACCACACCCCCGCCGACATCCTGCCCTGGATCCCGATGCCGGGGAGCCCTGCGGTGGCGGCGACCACCCCGATCCGCTGACCCTCATCGCCGCCCGCCTCCGTGTATAATTGAGGGATGCCTGCGCCCGACCAGCGTCGTCTCGTGGCGTTTGCAGGATCGCTCGCACCCACACACGACGCGGAAACAGCCCATGACCGGACCGACGCCACGCGACTCCGAATCCGCCATCGCCCCGGGACTCATGCCTGGCGGGACCGTACGGTGGAATCTCCCCCCCGAGGCGTTGTACGAAGCGGCCGTCCACCGTCAGGAAGGCCAGATCGTGGCTCGTGGCCCGTTCATCACGATCACCGCACCGCACACGGGCCGGTCTCCCAACGACAAGTTCGTGGTGCGCGAGCCGGAATCGGAATCCGAGATCTGGTGGGGAAAAGTGAATCAGCCCATGGAGATGGAGCACTATCGATTGCTGCACGAAGGCGTGATCCATCACCTCGGTGCCCAGCGGGAGCTCTTCGTTCGCGATGTGTTCGCCGGCGCCGACCCGAAGCACCGAATGGCCGTGCGGTTCGTGACCCCCAACGCCTGGCACGCGCTCTTCGTCTACAACATGTTCCTCCGGCCGGAGATCTCCGAGCTCCCGTCCTTTGCCGCCGACTTCACCGTGCTGCACGCGCCCGACATGAAGGCCGATCCCAAACGGCACGGCACCCGAAGCGGCACCTTCATCGTGATCAACTTCTCGGAGCGGACCGTGCTCATCGGAGGCACCCGCTACGCCGGCGAGATGAAGAAGTCGATGTTCAGCATCTTGAACTTCATCTACCCGGCACGCGGTATCCTGCCGATGCACTGCTCGGCGAACGTCGGTGAAGGGGGCGACGTCGCGATCTTCTTCGGGCTCTCGGGTACGGGAAAGACCACCCTCTCGGCCGACCCGACGCGGGCGCTCATCGGCGATGACGAACACGGCTGGAGCGCCGACGGCGTGTTCAACTTCGAGGGTGGCTGCTACGCGAAGATCATCCGTCTCTCGGTCGATGGCGAGCCCGAAATTCACGCGACGACGCAGATGTTCGGCACCATTCTCGAGAACGTCGTGATCGATCCGGTGAGTCGTCGCGTGAATTTGAACGACGACTCCATCACGGAAAACACCAGGGCCTCGTACCCAATCCACTACATCCCGAACCACCTCCCCGAGGGTCGGGCGGGTCACCCGAGCAACATCGTGTTCCTGACGGCGGACGCCTTCGGCGTGATGCCTCCCCTGGCCATGCTGACGCCAGAGCAGGCCATGTTTCACTTCCTGTCGGGCTACACCGCCAAGGTGGCCGGGACGGAGCGAGGGGTGACCGAGCCCCAGGCCACCTTCAGCGCCTGCTTCGGAGCGCCGTTTCTACCACGGCATCCGGGCGTGTACGCGAAAATGCTGGGCGAGCGAATTGCCACGCATCGCGCCCGTTGCTGGATCGTGAACACGGGCTGGACCGGCGGGCCGTACGGCGAAGGCCATCGGATCAACCTGCCCTTCACCCGGGCCCTGGTCCGTGCCGCCCTGGGTGGCACCCTCAACGACGCCCCGACCAGGACCGACCCGGTGTTCGGGGTGAAGGTACCGCTGGCGGTGCCCGGAGTGCCTGAGACGATCCTGACGCCGCGCTCGACGTGGAGCGATCCTGAGAGGTACGATCGACAGGCCGCGAAGCTTGCACAGATGTTCCGCGACAACTTCCGGACCTACGAAGACCAGGTCGACCCCGCGGTCCGCGCGGCGGCACCCCGCACGCCGTAGGCCACCATGGCCCTGGCCGGCGATTTCGAGGTCGTCCGCGACCCGGTCTGGAACAACATCCAGATCGACGCGCGAAGCCTCCACGTGGTCGACAGCGCCCCGGCGCAGCGGTTGCGCTACGTGCGCCAGTTGGGACACGCCTACCTGGTCTACCCCGGTGCAACCCACTCCCGGTTCGAGCATGCCCTCGGCACGTACCACCTCGCCCGGCGTGCGCTCGGACATCTTGCCGAGCATGGGGAGCTCGGCGACCTCGACGGTGACGAGGTCGCCACCATTCCCCTCGCCGCACTTCTGCACGACGTCGGCCACTACCCATTTTCGCACGCTCTAGAAGAGGCCGGTCTCCAATCGCACGAGACCCTCGCGGCGCGCCATTTCGCCCACCCTGAGCTGCGCGCCGCCCTGGCGGAGTTCGGCATTCCCGGTCTCGCGGACCAACTCGTGCGGCTCATACGCGGCCTGAGCCCGAGCCCGCTTCAGGGACTCATTGCGGGCTCGCTCGACCTCGACAAGATCGAGTACCTGACGCGCGACGCATGGATGTGCGGTGTCCCCTACGGGACCGTCGATGTGGACCGACTCCTCCACTCGATCGCGCTGGTGTCGACACCCGACGGCAATCGGCGCGTGGGAGTACACGAGAAAGGGGTGAGTGCGCTCGAGTCGCTCCTCTTCGCGAAATACCAGATGTACCGCAACGTCTACTGGCACCACGCAGTTCGAAGCGCCACGGCGATGTTCAAGCGGCTCATCCGATCGGCGATGGCCGCCGGCCACCTCGACGCCGACTGGATTGCGGAGAGCACCGACGAAACGCTAATGGACGCGGTGCGGGGACTTCCCGACACCGACCTATCCGACCGGCTGCGGCGGCGGCAACTGTACAAGCGAGCGCTCGACATCCGGGCCAGCGAGCTGCCGTCGGGCGGAGACGACTGGATGGCCCGCGATCCCGACCTCCTGACAATCGTCGAGGATCGCCTGGCGACAGAGCTGGGCATGCGCCCCGGAAGTGTGTTGTTGGACTTCCCCGCCAAACCGGCCATGCTCGCAGTGGATCTCCCACTCCGCATGCGGGACGGCGGGACCGAGCAGATCGGGGCGGAAGATCGCGCCGAACTCCTCGGCATTCACGGGATCGCCGAGGAGCTTCACACGCAGGCACGCCGGCTCCGGGTGTTCGTCGGCGAACCGGTTCGAATGAATTCGGCACCCATCCTCGCGCTCGCGGAGCGCACGGGCACCCAGATGCACGCCGACCTCGAGGCCGGAAGGCCGTTGGCGCCGACCGGCTAATTCCCTGCGGGAGGCTCCGTCGAGGCCTGCTGGGGAGAGCCACCGGCCTCTGCCAACCGGCTAGCGAGGGCCCGGTAGTACCCTGCCTCCTCCTGTCGGCCCGCCTGCTCCATGGTGAGGGCGCACGTCTCCAGAGCGTAGAGGAGCGGTCCGAGGTGGTTGGCCGCCACCCGGCCGAGGGCGTGCGGATTCGGGCCGGGGGTCACTCTGTCGAGGAGGAATGCTCGACGGCGTCGACCCGTATGACGATGACGGTGATGTTGTCGAGGCCGCCACGTCGATTGGCTTCGGCAATGAGCGAGTCGACGAACTCGCCCACCGTGCGGTCCGAGCTCAGAATGGAGTGCAGATCGTAATCCTCGAGCATGCCGGTGAGCCCATCGGATGCCAGCAGAAACACGTCACCGGGATGGAGGGTGCCGCCGTAGACATCCGGTGCGACATCGGCATTGGCCCCGACGCAGCGCGTGATGACGTTGGAGTAGGGATGCGTGCGCGCCTGCTCGAGGGTCAGGTACCCGGCATCCACCTGCTCCTGCACGTACGAGTGATCCTTGGTGATCTGCAGCAACTGGCCATCGCGCAAGACGTACGCACGGCTGTCGCCCACCTGACCCACCATGTACCGCTCGCCATTGATCACCATGGCGGTGGCCGTCGTGCCCATCCCACGCTTGTCCTGTTCGACCAGGGTGCGCTTGAAGATCTCCGCGTTGGCTTCGACCAGCGACCGGCGAATGATCTCTGCCGCGTCGGCGTCCGACCGTCCCACCACCTGCTGCAGCGCGCGGCTGACGATCGTTACCGCCATCTCGCTCGCCACCTCGCCGGCGGCGTGCCCGCCCATTCCATCCGCGACGATGAACACACCCGCGTCGGGGATCATCAGGAACGCGTCCTCGTTTCCCGCTCGGACGATGCCGACGTCGGTTCGGCCCGCACAGGTGAATCGCACAGTACGCGTCACGCTACGTCCGCGGCTTGTCGGGTGGAGGGTCGGGCACACGGATCGCGCCCATGAGCCGGGTCGAGCTGCCCTTCTTGGGATCGACGGTATCGTCGGTCGGCTCGAAGATCGTCTGCACTTGGCCGATTCGCACTAGCGCACCGGGTGCCAGTGGGACCTCACCCGACACGCGCTCACCGTCGACCAGCGTGCCGTTTGTCGAGTCCAGATCCACCAATACCCAGATGCCTTCGCGGCGCTGGATCTTGGCGTGTGTCGTCGAGACGCTGTCGTCTGACAAGACGATGTCGTTGTAGTCGGCCCGGCCGATATTGACGATTGGGACCTTGATCGGAAGCCGCTGCCCCTTGAGTGGTCCCTTGCGAACGATCAAGTATGCGAGCGCGTCGGCCAATGGCTTCGGCGCGGCGGCCGCTGGTTGCGCCACCGGTGGTGTTACCGCCGGCGGCGGAGGTTTCGGCACAGGGGTCACCGGTCGTGGAACGGCAGGCAACCCGTGCAGCGTGTGACTCAGACGCTCGGCAGCGCCCGGTGGAGGCTTCGGTGCGGCCACTGGCTTCGATGGTGGCTTGGGCTGGGGGGGCGCCGCAGCAACCGGCGGTGTCGGCGGCCCACTCGCCACGAGCGTCGGGACAGGCTTCGGAACGTCCGCATGAAAGCGGAACTCGTCGTCCCCAATACGGATCACGTCACCACGCGCCAAGAGATGCTCCCCGTGCACGCGCTCGCCGTTGACGAAGGTGCCGTTGGTGCTGCTGTCCACGAGCACGTACCCCCTCGCAGAGACCATCAGCTCGGCATGCCGCCGAGACGCTTTCGAGGAGGCCAGCACCACATCACACCCGGCCTCGCGACCGATCACGACCGATCGGTCACCCAAGATGTACTCGCGACCGTCGGTGAGCGATACCAGGCTGCCTCCGGTGCCTCCCGGGACGGATCGGCCCGTGGGCTTTCCCTTCTCGAAGAGTGACGGGTCCACCGCCTGCATGTACTGGGTGCTCCCGCTGCGCCGCTCGTCGACGAACAGCAATTCGGTCCCGCCGATCTCCACCTTGTCACCGTGCAGCAGCGGAATCGGCTGCGGACCCAACCGCACCCCGTTCACCCGCACCTCAACATTCCCCCCGGCGAGACGAATGGCGGCCTGGCCATCCGGCGTTCCCTGGACGATCGCGTGCCGTCCGGCCACATCCGCACCGGCAAGCACGAGATGTGCGGCCGCATCGCTCCCGATCACCATCTCTCCGACGGGAACGGGAATCCTTCGGCCACGCACTGCCAGATATGCCATCGCCTGCGATCCATCACTATTCGGGAAGAATTGTGAAAAGCTAGTGGTCCACGGAGGGTGGTGCAACCGAAACCGCGTCAGCCGGGCCTTGGCCCCCGCCGTCGCCACTACTGGCCTGCTGCTCCCAGAGCTTGAGCCACCGCCAGAACACCACGGACCCCACGATCACCGTCAGGTAGGCCACGAAGATCCTCCACAGCAAGACGTACGATGGCGTCAACTCGCGCGGTACGTAGATCGACATCACGGCGGCCGAAAGCACCTCCGCGAGGCCGGACCCTCCCGGGGTGGGCGCGAAATACAGCAGAAACACGATCAGCGTCTGCAAGAGCAACACATCCACGAGTGGGGCGTGGATCCCGAGGGCGCGGAGCACGACGTAGCCGGATAGCAACTTGTTGGCCATCGCGGCGCCCGTGAGCAGGATCGCCGCGCCGAGCCACAGCCACCCCTTTCCGCGATAGAACGCCACCATTGCCTCATGGGCGTGATCGATCCCCTCGTTGATCGTCGTCACCCATCCTGCGAGTTTCGGGTGGCCCCGGCGCTCGAACAGACTCAGGATCCACTGCGCGATCCGGCGTGCCGTGCCCGGGAAGATCATGACGAGGAGCATCGCAATGCCCATCGCGATGAACCCACCAAGACTCAGCCGAAAGAGATCGTTGAGCGACACGGCGTCGCCGAGGATGCCGTGCTGCTCGAGGGATCGGCCGGCACCGAGGAACACGGCGAGCGGACCGGCGACGGTGAAAAAGAGAATCGTTGCGACGAAGGACATAAACAGCGCTACCATCGCCACCGGGACCGGCGTGCCGTACCGGTGCAGCACGTAGACTCCGAGTGGCCCACCGCCCGCCTGCGTCGGCGTGATCAGCGTCCCCCAGAAGTTGAGTCCCGCCGACAGCACGGCGCCTTTGAACGACGTCTCCGGATGCACGTGCCGCGCCAGCACGTAGACCCGCAGACCACCGCCGAACCAGTCCAGTGAGGCAAGCCCCAACCCGACCAGGATCCATTCCCAGTGGAGGGTGACCATCGCCCGGAGGAACTGCTCGAGGTTGTTGCCGTAGAAGAGCAACGCCGCGAACACGATCACCGAGATCAGCGCGAAGAGCTCGACGCCGCGACGCAGCAGCTGTGGGGCGAGGCGATTCACCATGGCAGGAAGCCAAGCTATCGTCTGTCGTCACCGGTCGTCAACGCCGGCGCTTGTAGCGGGCCGCGGGATCCGGCTAAGCTTCGGGCCATGCCCGCCGATCGGATCGTCATCCAGGGAGCGCACCAGCACAACCTGAAGGGGATTTCGCTGGAGATTCCCCACAGAGCGTTGACGGTCATCACGGGTCCGTCCGGATCGGGCAAGAGCTCGCTGGCTTTCGACACCCTCTATGCCGAAGGGCAGCGGCGGTATATCGAGTCCCTGTCCACCTATGCCAAGCAGTTCCTCGACCGGATGCCCAAGCCGGTGGTGGACCGGATCGACGGGGTCGCGCCGGCCGTGGCGATCGAACAGAAGAACCCCACGACCTCCAGTCGATCCACCGTCGGGACGGCAACCGAGATCGCCGACTATCTCCGCCTGCTGTGGGCCCGTATTGGCCGGCAGATGTGCCACGTATGCGGCGAGCCCGTCACGGTGGATTCGCCCTCCACGGCGGCGAGTCGGCTGCTCGAACGCCCGCCGGACGGTCGTGTGCTCATCTGTTTCCCGCTCCCGATCGCAGGCCGCCCCAGTCATGCGCTCGTGCTCGAGAACCTCCGTGCCATGGGCTTCGTCCGGGTCATGGTAGAGGGCCAAGTGCACCAACTCGAAACGCTGCCCGATAATGTGCGGCTGGATCGCATGCCCTGCCTCGTGGTCGTGGACCGCATTGCGGTGACGTCGTCCGGTCGCGGGCGCCTGGCCGACTCGATAGCGATCGCCTTTGCGGAAGGGGAAGGGCGTGCCGAAGTGCACGGCAGCGCCACGGTCATGCGCTTCTCGCAGCACCCCCAATGCGTGGCGTGCGATACCCCGACCGTGCCGCTCTCCCCTGCGCTGTTTTCGTTCAACAACCCGCGGGGCGCCTGCCCGGGATGCAACGGCTTCGGTGCCGTCCTCGAGTACGACGAGTCGCTCATCGTGCCCGATCCCGAGCGCTCGCTCGAGGATGGCGCGATCGATCCGTGGACCAAGCCGCGATACACCCGGCGCCGGCGCCTGCTCAAACAGACGGCCGAGTCCCGTGAGATCGACTACGACGCCCCCTGGAGCTCGCTCACGAAGGCCGACCGGCGGTATCTGCTGCATAATGCGACCGGTCGATTCCAGGGCATCTTTCCGTTCCTCCGCGCCCTCGAGCGGAAGCGGTACAAGCAGTACATCCGCGTGTTCCTCCGTCAGTACCAGCTCGCCAAGCGGTGCCCGGACTGCCACGGCGCGAGACTTCGCCCCGAGGCTCTCGCCGTGCGCATCGCCGGGGTCTCGATCGGGGACATCGCACGCCTCACGGCCGATGGCCTCGCCGGCTGGCTCGAGACACTCGAGTCCACCGCATATGAAGCGGCGGTGGCCGCCACCATCCTGCGCGAGCTCCACGATCGGGTCCACTTCCTGCGCGACGTGGGTCTCGGGTACCTCTCGCTCGACCGCCAGACACGCACACTGTCGGGGGGCGAGGCGCAGCGGATCTCGCTGGCCAACGCGCTGGGATCGCGCCTCGTCGACACCATGTACGTGCTCGACGAGCCCTCGATCGGTCTCCACCCGCGCGATATCCACCGCCTCCTCTCTCTGCTTCACCGCCTGCGACATGAAGGCAACACGGTGGTGGTCGTGGAGCACGATCTGGCCACGATCCGGGCGGCCGATCACATGATCGAGCTGGGTCCCGGGAGCGGTGAACGGGGTGGGGAGTTGGTGTATGCGGGACCGGTGGACGGGGCGAGCGACCACCGTACCCTCACCGGCCAGTACCTGAGCGGGGAGCGCTCAATCCCCATTCCGAGCGCCCGCCGACCCTCGTCCCGACACCTCGCGATTCGGGGGGCGCGATGCCACAACCTCGCCGGCGTCGACGTCGTGGTGCCCCTCGGCGTACTCACGGCAGTGACCGGCGTATCCGGGTCCGGGAAGTCCACGCTCGTGCATGACGTCCTGTACCGGCAACTGGCGGCGCGGCTTCGAGGGTCGCACGGAGCCAAGGAACACCTGGGCGAACCCGTGGGTGCGGTGGACGAGCTATCCGGGTGGGAAAGCCTGGGCGACGTGGTCATGATCGACCAGTCACCGATCGGTCGGACGCCGCGATCCAACCCGATCACCTACGTGCGGGCATTCGACGAGATCCGCGACGTCTTCGCGGCGCAGCCACTGGCCCAGGCTCGTGGCTTCACGGCCACCACCTTCAGCTTCAACGCCCCGAAAGGGGGGCGCTGCCGCCTGTGCGAAGGCGCGGGCCATGTTCAGGTCGAGATGGTGTTCCTCGCCGATGTCTTCGTCCCGTGCGAGGCGTGTGAAGGCACGCGGTTCGAGCCCGAAGTCCTGGACGTCCGCATCAAGGGCCTGTCGATCCACGACGCGCTAAACCTGACGGTCGACGAGGCCATGACGCGATTCCGCCACCAGGAGCGACTGGGAAAGGCGCTGTGGCACCTTCAGCAGGTCGGGCTCGGCTACTTGAGGCTGGGGCAGCCGGCAACGACGCTCTCCGGCGGCGAGGCGCAACGGCTCAAGATCGCCCGCCAGCTGGCCACGCTCGCTCGCAAGCGGGAGCGTCGCCTGTACATCCTCGACGAGCCCACGACCGGCCTTCACCTCGACGACGTGCGCACGCTGATCAAGGTGCTCGATCGGTTGGTCGACGCCGGCCACACGGTGGTCGTCATCGAACACCACATGGATGTAGTCAAGCGCGCGGACTGGGTGATCGACCTTGGTCCCGAGGGCGGTGACGCAGGGGGGCGCATCATCGCCGCCGGGACGCCCGAAGAGGTTGCGGGCACCGAAACCCCCACCGGCCACTACCTGCGCGATGCCCTTGGCATCACCCCGTCGCTCGTGAGCTGAGGCCCCGGGATTGGGCCCGGCCGGGTGCTCCGTACGGCAGCCGGACTCGCTTGCGTGGTGTCCCGGGCGCGGTTAGACTGACGGCGCGGCGGCGGTTCCACCGCCGCCGCGCAGTCCGGAGTAGCTCAGCTGGTAGAGCAGGCGGCTGTTAACCGCCGGGTCGGGGGTTCGAGTCCCTCCTCCGGAGCTTCGTTCCACCCAACGGAACCGGGATCAGGCACAGCCGGGGCGACCAGCCGGCACGCGCCAGGGATCCCGTTTTTCGCTTCCCCTTCTCTCTTCCCCTTCAGGCTCAACTGTCTCCGCTCCCTGCTCCGCCACAGCCCATTTGTGCCCAGCGTCACGGTTTTGTGACGCCGCCGAGTTAGTCTCGGGGAGCGGTATCGTTTGGTGGGCAACACGACTTCGGCGTCCGGCAGACATTCGCGTGCGACGTCCACGTCCGCAGACGCGACCGGTACGACCACCATTCGAAATCACCGCCTCATCGACCGGAGCGATGTCATGACCCGAATCACCATCGGACTACTGACACTTCTATCCGTCGGCGTCGGATGCCGCGACGGCCCGCTGGCCGTGCAACCGGCATCACCGACGGCGCTGGAGACTCCACCGGTGCAGCCTTTGGATCCACTTCAGCTCGTCGCCAGCTTGCTGGACGATGCGTTCGTGCGGCCACTCGTTGCCCAGATCGCGGGACGCGCCAGCGCCGATCAGATTGTCGTCGCGCTGCGGCCGCTAGCGGACCGTCCCACGGAACGCGAACTCACGCATGCGATGACCGCGCTCGAAGCGCTGCGGTCACGACTGCTCGAGGGCGTAGCCCAAGGCAAGACACCAGCACGGGAGAGCGATGGTGCGGAAGACGCGGAGGCCCTGATCCTTTACGACGTCCTCTCCCTCATCGTGGACGGGGCACTCCAGGTGGTCAGGAACGCCGTTGACTCGACAGGCACCTAGGCCGAAGGAGCGAGTGACTGCCAATGGACTCCACATACGACAAGCGCAAGGAGCACGCTACCATGACGATCGAGCGCACACCCTCCGGCTTGCGGTTGCCCACCATCGCGGTGTTGGCGGTGCTTGTTGGAGCACCCGTCGTCTTGCAGGCACAAGACGATCCGTCGCCTGAGCAGCAGGATACGATCATCTACGCCTGCTACATCCCGCATTCAGGCGTGGTGTACCGGGTGCGGACGGACGACTCCGGTCCCGACTGCAAGTCTCGGCACCACGTCCTGTTCAGTTGGAACGAGAAAGGCCAGAAGGGCGACAAAGGGGACCAAGGGGATAAGGGCGACCAAGGTGATCCCGGTCCTCCCGGACCAGGGTTTGGGTGCCCGCAGACCCTTCCCGCAACGGGTAGCTGGTTACGGGATCCTGATTCATTCTTCCTGAACCCGGACACCACCGACGGGCGTGGCGGCGATCCCCCAAGTCGCGACCGTGTGGCCTCCGGAGCGGGGCTCAACCTCATGAGTGCCGCCGCCGTCGGTCCCGAGCCGTTCCTCGGCGCGATAGGTCTCGTTGGGTTCAACTTTGCGCCGCGCGGCTGGGCGTTCGCCGAGGGACAGTTGCTCCCCATCTCGCAAAACACGGCGCTCTTCGCGCTGTTGGGCACCACCTATGGAGGCGACGGACGCACAACATTCGCCTTGCCCGATCTGCGCGGGCTCGAGCCAATCTGCGGCATGCGCTATGTGATCGCGCTCCAAGGCGTCTTTCCGTCACGGAACTAGACGGCATCGAGCGCACTGTACCGCTCGAGAACATCATCACCGTCATCCACGCCCCGAGCGTTCCGCGGCGCTCGGGGCACTCCGTCGCCCCCTGTCCTAAGCGTTCCCAGCAGCGCGGGTCTGGTCGTCGCGTTCAGTCGCTGCCAGCCCCTGGATGTCGCCCGCCGCAAAGCGGGTCGACCTCGAGCGGGGGTTCGAGTCCCTCCTCCGGAGCTTCTCCCACGCGCCACGCCCGCCCACGGCGGGGTGCAGGAACACGGGTCAGCACACCGGCTGGCCCGGCCGCGTTTCTGGGGCCGAAACGCCCGCCGCTTCGAATACTGTTACATTCGAGCAGTTGGGGACTTCCCGAACATCGCCATGCGGAACCGAACGACGGTCAACGGGTTAGCGGACCTGGCTGACCCGTTTTGCTTCTCAGCAACACACGCTCCCTTCTGACGGAGACCCCGGACCCACACGGAAATTGCTCATGGCATCATCGGAAGAGACGCATCGGGTACGGGGGTCTGTCGGGCTCGCGCTCGGCAGCGGCTCCGCGCGTGGCTGGGCACACATCGGCGTGATCCGTGGCCTGGCCGAGGCCGGCTTGCGCGTGGACTACGTGGCGGGCGCCAGCATCGGGGCCGCCGTGGGCGCGGTGTTTGCGTCCGGAGACCTCGACGCCCTCGAGGACGTCGCGCTCGAGCTCGACTGGAGGCAGGTCGCGTCGTTCTACGATGCCGTCCTGCCGAAGTCCGGGCTCATCGACGGGACAAAGCTCTCGGCCTTCATCCGGAACTACATCAAGGAAACGCGGATCGAGCAGCTCCCGATCCCGTACTGTGCCGTCGCCACGGATCTGGAAACGGGCGAGGAAGTCGCCATTCGGGACGGCGACATCGTCGAAGCGGTGAGAGCCAGCTTCTCCATTCCCGGTATCCTGACGCCCGTCCGATGGAACGACAGGATCCTGGTGGACGGCGGACTCGTCAACCCGGTTCCGGTAAACGTGCTGCGAGCCATGGGAGCCGATTTTGTGATCGCGGTGGACCTGAACCACGGCGTCGTCGGCGGGAGAGTGTACCGGGGACGCGCTGCCCCCCCCGCCCCCGAACCACCGGTGCGGGACGTGCCGGTCACCGACGTCAAGAGCAGGATCGCCCGGGCCTTGCACACGCGAATGGCTCGCGTGGGGCTCCCCGCCTTGGCCCAGATCAAGCGGTGGCGGAGCCGGGAGCAGCTGCCGAGCATCTTCGATGTGATGACCACCTCGATCAGCATCATGGAGACGTTCATCACCACCACCAGGCTCGACGCGGACCCACCGGACCTGCTGATTCAACCGAAGTTGGGCCACATCCGCTCGATGGAGTTCCATCGAGCCGGCGAGGCGATCCTCGAAGGCTACCGGGAAGCGAAGGAGCGGCTCGCCAACCTGCCGCAGTGAGACCCAACCGCTCCGCGGCCCTGGGATGGAACAAAATGGCGGATTCCGACGTTACAACTTGGTTACGAGGCCCGCGTCGCGCTCACCCCGATTCGCCAGCCTCATGTTGGCGCTGTCCTTCCTGGGCTTCCAGCCCTGGGTGGCCTGTGGGATCGCCTGCCATTTCGAGCTGCATCCCGGCCAGGGGGCGCACCACGGCGCCGACCACCAGGCGCCTCAATGTCACACGGGCAGCTGGACCCAGACGGCCATGGCGCCGTTCGGGAGCCAGAATGTGGGCCTTCCCTCCCCTTCCATAGTAGCGGATCAGGAGACGGTGGCCCGAGAGGTCGAGACCCCGGACCCGCCGGCTCCTCTCTCCTCCTGGATCTCCGCCTTCGACCCTCCTCCTCCACGAGCCTGACGGATCGACTCGCTGCTGCAGCCAGTTCGAACCGTCTCATACTCGAGGAGGACTCATGCGATCGCTCGTTCTCGCGACTGCCGTGCTCGTTGGCGGCGCCACCATCGCCAACGCGCAGCAACCGGACGACCATGGCCACGACCACGACGAGGTGCACTCGCACCGCGGCCCCGGCCCACACTTCATCGACGCGTTCTTCACCGAGAACGCGTTCATCGAACGCAAGCTCCGGCCGGATTTCTTCATTTCGGACGGAGACGAGGGACAGGTCTATACCGCCCAACTGGAAGTGGAATGGGCGCTGATCCCGAATCTCTCCATCGTCACCCACATCCCGTTTCATCATCTGTCACCGGAGGTGGGCTCGAGCGAGAGCGGAATCGGTGATATCGGGATCGGCCCCAAGGTCGCCGTGGTGAACGACCTGAACCGCTTCATCCTGGCGGTTGGCGGTGACTTCGACATCCCCACAGGCGACGCGGACCGCGGGCTGGGCGAGGAGCACGCGGCGTTCGCGCCGTTCCTCTTGGCGTGGCTCCCGTTCGGACCCGAGCGGCGCTGGCTGCTCCAGACCGCCGGACACCTGGAGATTCCCCTGACCTCGGAACCCGAGTCGGAACACGTCGAGCTGAGTACCGCGTTGTCGTGGACCTCCCCGCTCGGCCTCACACCCATCGTCGAGGGCATCGTCGAGTTCGCCACCGAAGGCGGCCCGGCCACTTGGTTCGTGGCGCCCGAGTTCCGCTGGGAAGTCGGCGGCGGCTTCGAGGTCGGTGCCGGAGTGCGGATCCCGGTGAGCGGCCCGCGTGAAGACGACTACCGGTTTGCGGTGGGGGTGATCAGGCATTTTCCGGTGCCGCGGTAGAGAGGCGGGAAGACGGGAAGACGCGAGTGAGGAGTAAGGAGTAAGGAGTAAGGAGTAAGGAGTGAGGAGTAAGGAGTGAGGGAGCCCGGCACAGCCGCAAAACGAAAGGAGCCCGGCACCAGCCGGGCCCCCATGTCGTCCGATCCGTTCGGACTACTTGCTGCCCGGTCGAGTCATGTCGCTGACCTTTACCTCGATCTTGCGCGGCTTGGCCGCTTCCACTTTGGGCAGGGTGACCTGGAGGACGCCGTCGGCGAACTCCGCCCGGACCTTCTCGGCGTCCACTGACCGCGGCAGCGAGAACCGGCGCTCGAACCGCCCGTAGCGCCGCTCAACCAGGTGGTACTCGGATCCTTCCTTACCCTCCTCGACCTCCTGCCTCTTCTCACCGGTGATCGAGAGCACGCCGTGCTCCACACTCACGTCCACATCTTCGATCGTGAGTCCCGGGAGCTCCGCCTGCAGGGTCAATTCGTCCTTCGTCTCCCGCACGTCGACCACGGGAACCCACGCGCTGCCGACCTGGGTCTCGGTCTGGCCCAGGAGCCGGTCGAACTCGTTCCGGATATTGAAAATGTCGTCCCACAGGCTGGGTGCCTGGCGGCGCCAAATCGTCGGGTACAGCATGGTGCATTCCTCCATTGAAACGTTCATCGCTGCGGTCTCCGGCCGCCGGAGCCACCCGGCGACCGCCGCGTATCTGGAGGGCAACCAGGATGCCAACGGAATGCGCCAGATCGACAGACACACGGACGGTTTGGGCGCCCGTGTTTGCCAAAGATGCATGGGGGTCTGTCAGATCTGCGCCGAGTCTCGGCCTCGCACGTCACAGGACCTCGGTCAGCGCCGCTCGGATGTCTTCCAGGCACTGCTCGATTCGGTCGCGATGGGTGCGAAAGGAGAGCACACAGACCCGCAGGAGGAAGCGGCCGCCGACCGTGGTACCCGTCAGGAACACACGACCGCGGCGGTTCACGGCGTCGAGCAGCCGCCGGTTCAGTGCATTGGTCCCCTCGGCATCGGGCCCATCGCCGCTCGCGCGGAATACCACGATCGACAGCTCGGGCTCGACGATCACCTCGATCCCCCTCATGCGGTCGAGCTCCCGGCTCACGTGCCGGGCAAGATCCAACTTCTCGTCCAAGGCGTCGCGGAAGGCGCCGACGCCCACGAGCCTGAGGGGAAGCCACAGCCGAAGCCCTCGAAACGGCCGCGATAGCTCGGGGGACACCTGACAGAAGTCCACGAACTCGGTGCGGTCCTGCATCGCGGGCAAGTAGGCGCCTTCAGTAGCATGTGCGCGTCGCAGCAGGCGTCCGTCCCGTACGAGGAGCGAGCCGGTGCCATAGGGAAGGAAGAGCCCCTTGTGCGGATCGAGGGTGACCGAGTCGGCGCGCTCCATGCCGGCGAGCACGCGTCGACCGCGCTCAGTGAGCGCGAAAAAACCGCCGTAGGCGGCGTCCACGTGATACCAGAGGTGCTCTGTCGCGGCGAGGTCGGCCAGACCTCGCAGATCGTCCACCGCGCCCGTGTTGGTCGTTCCCGCACTCGCAACCACCATGAACGGCCGGTAACCGGCCCGCCGATCCTTGGCGATGGCCGCGCCAAGCGCATCCAGGCGCATCCGAAACCGCTCGTCGGATGGAACGATCCTCACGTTCCGCTGCGGGAACCCGGCCAGGGTAGCCGCCTTCACCACCGAGTGGTGCGCCTGATCGGACACGTACATCGTTCCATCGAGGAAATCTTCGGGCAGCCGATCTACCCGGGCCGTGACCACCGCGGAGAAGTTCGCCAGCGACCCGCCCGAGGTGAGCACGCCCAGGGCCGACGCCGGGAAGCCCACAATCTCGGCGAGCCACTGCAGCACGTTGGTCTCGAGCTGGACGAGCCCCGGGGCCGCGAGCCACACGCCCGTGTACCGATTCACGGCATCGGCGATGAGGTCCGCGACGGCGGAGTGCAGCAGCCCGCCACCGGGGATGTAGGCGAGGTAGCCAGGTCCGGCGGTGTTGAAGCTGGTGGGCACGGCGCGATTGAACAGCGTGTGCAGCAGCTCGTCCAGCGAACTCCCGCGTTCCGGAAGCGGCTCCTCGAGCGCGCGCGCGAGAGCGGCTGCGCCCTCCAGATGGTGGGACGGCTGCACGGGCAGGGAATCGACGTGCGCCGCGATGCGCTCCATCGCGGCATCGACCATGGCCGTGAACTCGGCACCCGACATTTCGAGTTGGTGGTCTGGAGGCGTGGGACGCGTCACTGGTCACCCTCGCGCTGAGCGTTGCTCGTCGTATTCACGTCCACTCGCGTGGCCGTTCTCCGAACCTTCATCTATGTTCCCTCCGCATCCCCAAGCTGTGAAAACCAAACCGAGGGCGTCCAAATGACGAAAACGCTCACAGTCCTGATTGCCCTGCTGTTCGCCGCTCAGCCCGTCACACTCCGGGCCCAGTATCCGGCACCGACCCGTCCGTTTGGCACGCTGCGCGAGCAAGCCGCGCTGCAACAGCAGTGGTTGCAGGAGCGTCTCGACGTGGTCCTGCCGGCGCTCATGCGGGAGCACGGGGTCGAGATGTGGCTGATCGCCATGCGCGAATACAACGAGGACCCCCTGTTTCGGGGCCTCGTTGCGGCCACCAGCTTCGCCGCACGACGCCGCACCGTCTACATCTTCCACGATCGGGGCCTCGACCGAGGAGTCGAGCGGATTGCCCTCGGGGGCGGCTCGCAGGGCGGCGTCTATCAAGCCGTTCGCGCCACCGAGCTGGCACCCGACGGACGTCAGCGCGAGTTCTGGGGCCCGGATCAATGGGATGCCGTGGCCCGCGCAGTCCGTGAGCGCGACCCGCGCACGATTGCCGTCAACATGTCCCAGACACACAACTTCGCTGACGGGCTCTCGGCCGGGGAGTGGGAGCTGCTCCGTGAGGCCCTGGGCCCCGATCTCGTGAGCCGTGTGCGACGCGCCGAAACACTCGCGCTCGACTACCTCGCCGTGCGCGTCACCTCGATGGATTCGACGTACCGCGATATGCAGGCCCTGGTCCACGAGCTCATCGCCGGAGCCTTCTCGAGCGCGGTGATCGCCCCCGGCGTGACGACCACCGACGATGTCGTCTGGTGGTTCCGCCAACGTGTCAACGACCTCGGACTCGGAACCTGGTTCCACCCGACGATCGATGTCCAGCGTCACGGCGTCGAGATGGGTGACTCGGTGGCACCCGTGATCCTGCGCGGCGATGTGCTGCACTGCGACGTGGGGCTCACGGCCCTCCGACTCAACACCGATACCCAGCATATGGGCTACGTGCTCGCCGAGGGAGAAACGGATGCGCCGGAAGGGCTGCGCCTCGCCCTGGCAACGGCGAATCGACTGCAGGACATCGTGATGGCCGAGTTGCGACCCGGGCTCACGGGGAACGAGATCCTCCACGCGTCGTTGGCGGCGATGCGCGAGGCGGGCATCGACGGCACCGTCTACACGCACCCCATCGGCGACCACGGACACGGGGCCGGCCCGCTCATTGGGCTGTGGGACCGCCAGGACGGAGTGCCCGGGCGGGGAGACGTGCGCGTCAGGCCCTCTACCTGGTACTCGATCGAGCTACAGGCCACGTCGCCGGTGCCGGAATGGGGCGGACAGCAGGTGCGCATGATGCTGGAGGAAGACGCCGCTTTGGGTGCGGACGGCACGTCCCGGTGGGTGCTCCGCCGCCAGAACCGCCTGCATCTGGTACGGTAGGCGCAGGCCCGAAAACGGCCGTGCGTTACCTTTTCCAGCCCGGCCCCGTCTTACTTTCGACGAATGACCGATTCGAGTGCAACCCCTCAAGAGGATTTAACCTTATGACACGTAAGATCTTAGGGCTCGCGATGGCGGGCGCCATGGCCGTAGGTGCCGGTGCATGCGCCGACTCTGCCGGACTCGACCACACGGGTTCGGTGGAAGTGACGATGAGCCAGAGCGCGGTCCCCTTGGTCCAGATCGTCGACGGCCTGGCCTTGTCCGGGCTCGATGCCGAGGGCAAGGTGAGCCCCTCTCAGGTCGATTCGCTGTTGATCGAGGTGACGAGTATCTCGTTCCTCGCCGATTCGAGCGATGTCGCGACCGATCCTGACGCCGAAGAGTGCTGCGGCTACTGGATTCACCTGGGCCTCACCGATGCCGTGTGGATCGACCTGGCGAACCTGCCCGACGAGACCACCAATCCGTTGATCATCGCGGCCGGCGAGGTGCCGGTCGGCATGTACCGCAAGGTCCGGCTGCTGGTCGGCAATGCCTATGTGATCTTCAACGAGCCGATCCAGGTCGGGAACGCGGCCAGCTTCGAGGCAGGCGTGCCGCACGAGGTCACCGTCCCGTCGGGTATGCAGACGGGGCTCAAGACCGATACCGATTTCGAGGTTACGGCCGACGGCGACGGCAACCCGACGGACGTCAATCTCGTGTTCGATCCCAGCTCCACGTACAACAACCTGCACGGTACGGGGTCGGGCAAAGTCATGTTGTCCCCGGTTTTCCGGATGCGGTAACCCGAGTTTCAGCCTGCACCGACGCCCGCCGTGGCCTTCACGCCACGGCGGGCGTCTTCGTATCTTTCGCCCGCAGCATTCCGGGCCCACGGCAGGGTTCCCTCCCACAGATCCCCGTCCACCAGCGCGGACGGCCAATGGATGTGGTTTTTCTCGAGAGGATTCGTATGACCAGACACGTATCGTTCCTCGGCACGGTATCGCTCGCCGCCCTCGCCGTCGGATGCGCTTCAAGTGGTACGACCGCCCCGGTTGCGGCGCCGGCCCCCGCGATCGCCCCGCCGGCACCTGCCGAGGTGGCCGCAGAGCCCGCGATCGAATCGATCGAGCCGGGCCGTTTCGACATGGGCAAGATGTGGACGTTCGAGAACGCCCCGGTGCAGTACTTCGAGCAAGCCTACGGCTTCCGTGCAACCAAAGAGTGGCTGGACCAGGTACGGCTCGCGTCGCTCCGCATCCCGGGGTGCACCGCCTCGTTCGTGTCGGGCGAGGGTCTCGTGCTCAGCAATCACCACTGCGCCCGCGGTGCCACGTCGGCAGTTACGAAGGAGGGGGAGAACCTGCTCGACGACGGCTTCTACGCCGCGACCCTCTCCGACGAGCGCCCCGCAGACAACATGTGGGCCGACCAGCTGGTGCGCATGGAAGACGTGACCGACCTCATCGAGCGGGGCGTCGACCCCACCACGTCCGAAGCCGAGCAGCTCGAGGCGATCGAGATGCGCAGCGAATTGGTGGACGACAGCACAAGCGCATTGCACGCCCTCGACTGCGGCGTCACCTCGCTGTACCAAGGCGGGAAGTATTCCCTCTATTGCTACAAGCGGTACAACGACGTGCGCCTGGTCTTCGTCCCGGAGCTGCAGATCGGCTATTTCGGCGGCGACCCCGACAACTTCACGTATCCGCGCTACAATCTGGATTTCTCGCTCTTCCGGATCTACGACGAGGCCGGGCAGCCGCTGAGGCCGGCCAACTACTTCCGGTGGACGAGGACCGGCGTGACCGAGGGCGACGCGGTCTTCGTGATCGGCAATCCCGGGTCGACGGAGCGTCTGAGCACGATGGCGCAGCTCGAGTTCGCCCGTGACTACAACGAGCCGTTCACCACTCGGCTGCTCAAGACCCGTACCGACATCCTCGCGCACTTCATGGAGCACCACCCCGATCAGCGGTCGCGCTACATCAACCAGTGGTTCGGGTGGATGAACGGGCTGAAGCTCTACCAGGGCCGCACCAAGGCACTGAATGATCCCGCGATCATGGGCCGCAAGCTTGGATTCGAGCGACAATTCCGGGCCGACGTCGCAAAGCGTCCCGAACTCCAGCGCGCGTATGGGTCGCTGTGGGACGAAATCGCCGATATCCAGTCGGGCATGGCAGAGGTCTTCCCCACGCTCGCATCGCTCGGCACGGGCGGATCGATCAGGTCGCAGACCCTCGGCACCGCTGCTTTGATGATGCAGTACGCACAGATGGCCGCGGGTGGGGCACCCGATAGCATCGTCCAGTCAGTGCGGAGCCGCCTCGACGGTACCGACATCAACAGGGATCTGGACGGCCACATGCTCGAGGCCCAAATCGGTGACGTCACCTTCTTCCTGGGGGAGGACGACCCGTGGGTCGAAATGGCGCTCGCCGGCCGGGCGCCGTTGGACGCCGCGCGGGCGATTATCGCCGAGTCGCCGAGCGTGGTGGACCCCGAGGCGCGGCGAGTGCTGCTCGACGATCCCGCATCGATCATGAGCAGTGCCGAACCGGCCTTCGCCCTCGTGCAGGCTGCCCTGCCCAGAGTCCAGCAGGCGGGTGCCCAGTTCCAGATGCTGGCCGTGCAGGAGCAGACCCGAGCCACCAAGCTCGCGCGGGCGCTGTTCGAGGTGTATGGGACGGAAGTCGCGCCCGACGCCACGTTCACGCTGCGCATCGCCGACGGGGTGGTGAGCGGCTACGAGTACAACGGGACGCTGGCGCCGGCCTACACGACCTTCTACGGCCTGTACGATCGCTGGGCGGCCCACAAGGGACGTGAGGAGTGGGCGCTGCCCGAGCGGTGGCACACACCGCCACCGGAACTCGATCTGAGCACGCCCGTCAATATGGTGCACACCAATGACACGGTCGGCGGCAACTCCGGGAGTCCGGTGATCAACATCGATCGCGAGCTCGTCGGGCTCTTGTTCGACGGCAACATCGAGAGCCTGTCGGGTGACTTCATCTACACCACAGAAGGTGCCCGCTCGGTGTCAGTGCGCGCCGACGGGATCCTCGAGGCCCTGCGTCACGTGTATGGCGCGGACCGGATCGTCCGGGAGTTGGTCGGTCGGTAGACCCACTCACCGCGGCGTGCGACGCCCGGCCCCCGCCGTCCTCGGCGGGGGCCGTTTCGCTCCGGTTGCCACGGCGGCGGCGGGCTCTCAACTTGCAGCGACCATCACCGGACGTGTCATGCCGACCATTCACGAGCTCCCAACACCCGCGCTCCTCCTCGACCTGGACGTGCTGGAAGCGAACCTCGAGCGGATGGCGCGGCGAGCGGAGGAGTTGGGAGTCGCCCTGCGCCCGCACCTCAAGACCCACAAGTGTGTGGAGATCGCCCAGCGGCAGCGCGCACTCGGCGCCGGCGGCGTGACGGTCTCGACGCTCCCGGAGGCACGAGCGTTCGTGGCGCATGGATTCGACGACGTCACGTGGGCCTTCCCACTCGTCCTGTCGCGGCTCGACGAGGTTCGCGCGCTCTCCACCAGGGCGACCCTCCGACTGGTGGTCGACTCCCGCGAAGCGGTCGACGCGGTGATCCGCCTCGGCGTTCCCCTTCACATCTGGCTCAAGGTGGATTGCGGCTATCACCGGGCGGGGGTGGATCCGAGCGGCGAACTGGTCGTGACGCTCGCTCGGGCCATCGACACGGCCCCGACCCTCACCTTCGACGGCATCCTCTCGCATTCCGGCCACGCCTACCGTGGGCCGACCCGGAGGGAGGTGCTCGCGGCCGCGATCGAGGAGCGAGACACGATGGTGCGCTGCGCCGAACGGCTCCGCGCCGCGGGCATCGCCGTCCCGGCCGTGAGCGTCGGCTCCACCCCGTCAATGGCCGTGATCGATCATCTCGACGGCGTCGACGAGGCCCGGCCCGGGAACTACGCATTCTACGACCACACACAGGTCCTGTTGGGGTCGTGCGCGGTCCGTGACTGCGCAGTGACCGTGCTGGCCAGCGTGGTCTCGTGCCAGCCGGGTGGCGATCACGGGGTGACCGACGCGGGCGCGCTCGCACTGTCCAAGGACAGGGGTCGACACGATGCCCCGCAGCAGACGATGGGTGAGCTGTTCGACGACTACGCGGCCGGCCGTCTCCAGCCCGAGGCACGGCTTGTCTCGCTGAGTCAGGAGCACGGCGTCATCAACGCGCCACGCCCCGTTGGCTCGCGGGTGCGCATCCTCCCCAACCACTCCTGTCTCACCGTAGCGTGCTTCGACGCCTACGACGTGGTGCGGGGGGAACAGGTGGTGGACCGGTGGCTCATCCACCGGGAGCGGTGACTGACGCGACCAGCGTCGCGGCAAGGGGAAGGCTATCGTCGGACTTCCGCAGACATGAGGGTGACCCGGGAGGCACCACCGGGGTATGCGGGAGTGAACGATGACGGAGCGAACGATGCATCAGCGACACCTGCGATTCTCCGTTGCCGCCCTGCTCGTCGGAGCGGGCGCCTGCGGCGATGGGTTGTTGGAACCGATCCTGGAACTGCCTCGCCAGCTCACCGTGGCCGAGGAGCAACTCGTCGAGGCCGACAATCGGTTCGCGTTCAAGCTGTTCGGGCAGGTCAACACGGAGGAGGAGGACGGCGCCAACGTGTTCATCTCCCCCCTGAGCGTGGGGATGGCGCTGGGGATGACCTACAACGGGGCGGCTGGCACCACGCGCGACGCCATGCAGGAGACGCTCGAGCTCCAGGGCCTCACGTTGCAGGAAGTGAACGAGTCGTATCAGAGCCTCATCCAGCTCCTCATCGATCTCGATCCCCGCGTCGAGATGCTCATCGCGAATTCGATCTGGTATCGGCAGGGTATCCAGGTAGTTCCGGCATTCATCGACCTCAACCGCCAGTATTTCGACGCCGAGGTCACGGCCCTGAATTTCGACAGCCCGACTGCGGCCAATGCCATCAATGACTGGGTGCACGCCAAGACGCGGGGACGAATCGATCGGATCATCGAGCCACCGATCCCGAGCCAGATGATCATGTACTTGATCAACGCCATCTACTTCAAGGGCGACTGGACGTCCAAGTTCGACAAGGACCGTACACGGAATGCTCCGTTCACCCTGACCGACGGCTCACAGACCTCCGTGCCCACCATGTCGTCGGGGGCGAAGATCCCCGTGCGCGCGTTCGGCGACAGCGAGGTGCTCGTGGCCGATCTCCCATATGGTGGCCGGGCGTTCTCGATGACGCTGGTCGTCCCTCACGATGAGAGCCGTATCATCGAGCTGTCCAAAACCCTGACGCGCGATCGCTGGGACGCGTGGATCACCGCGCTCCAGGATGACTCGATCGAAGTCGTCATGCCGAAGTTCACCCTCGAGTACGACGTCACGCTCAACGACGTGCTCAAGGCCCTGGGCATGGCCGTGGCGTTTTCCGATACAGAGGCCGACTTCAGCAACCTCTATGCTGGACCCGAACGGGCGTACATCTCCGAGGTGAAGCACAAGACCTTTGTGGAGGTGAACGAGGAGGGCACCACGGCGGCGGCCGTTACCTCGGTCGGGGTGGGCGTGACGAGCGTTCCGACGGTGATCCGTGTCGACCGCCCGTTCATCTTCGCCATCCGTGAGCGCCTGTCAGGCACGATCCTGTTCATGGGGAGGATGCTGAATCCGGGAGTGTAGAGAAATGGGGAAGGGCGCGCAGGGAAAAGGGAAAGGTCAGGAGTCCTTCTCGATGACCTTTCCCTTGTCCCTTTTCCCTGCCAAGCTCATCTCTCGAACACCACCTCACCCCCCACCATGGTGAGGTCCACCCGCACGGTCGCGATCGCCGCGGGATCAATGCGGAAGATGTCGTCAGACAGCACCACCAGATCCGCGTACTTCCCGGGCTCGAGCGTGCCGAGCGTCTTCTCCCTGAAGGCCGCATAGGCGCCGGCGGCCGTATAGGC
>JAOTVV010000023.1 GCA_029863245.1 Gemmatimonadota bacterium | reverse complement strand
CACCGGAACGGTGAGCGTCAGGTCCACCGAATCGGTGCCCGCGGCAAACGTCACGACCGTATCGCGGACGACCTCACCACCCGGGATCCGTCGGATGGTGAACCGGCCGGCGGCGAGTGGCACGATGACGGCGGCAGTGTTCGCAAACGTCGGGGCAATGGCCAGGTGGCCGGCGAGCGGGATTGGAGGGCCGATCCGATCGGTGCAACTCAGGACGACCGCACCGGCCACGACAGTGCCGAGGAGCGCGCGCTTCAAAGCCGCTCGAGGCCGGTGGCTTCCGAAGTCGCGGACCCTCCCCGTCACGGACTCCATTCGAGAAACAGTGTTCCTCTCGGGCCCCTGAAGTGAATACGCTCAGTGCCTTGGACCAAGAACCCGGTGGTGCCGCTGCCCTGAAGCACTGCGGCGAGCCCCTGCATGAGCTGTAACCGGACGTCGCCGCCGTAGCGAAACGCTTCGCCGTTAATTTCGAGTCCGGAGGCGTCACCGCCGGCGTCCTGCGCCGACCACCGGTACTCGGCGCGTGGACCAACCTGCAGGCGCCCGGTCACGCGGAACTCGTAGTGCAGCCCGGCGGCAAACAGGTTCCCCCGCGGCAAGATCGCAGTGCCGATTGACGTTTGCTCGAGCTGGGCACTACCCCGATAGACATCGAACGCATAGAGGGTGAGCGAGCCGTTGCCGATCCCTTGATTCAGCGAGAGGTAGCCGATCACTCTGTTGCCGATGCCGCTGGTGGAATCGCCAAAGGCGTCGTTGCTTTGGTGAGCGAAAATCCCGGCCACGCGCAGGTAGGTTCGCCTCGCGAGGGAGCCCTCCACGCCGGCCCGGACGCGAATGTCGAGCCCCGGCTTGAGCGTTCGCCCGTCGCCCACAATGGGGACGTAGTTGAACGGCTTTCGTACGGTCCCGCCCACACCGACGGACCACGAGGAGCCGATCGGCACGGCCCCGCCGAATCCCCCACCCGCACTGCCACCACTTCCCAGACTCGGCGCCTGAAAGCCGATGATGTCACTGGACAGCACGCCGAGCACCGCGAGCTCCTGCTCTTCCACGGTCTTGACCCCGGTCGGGACCGTCGTCGTCGCGAACGCCACGAGGCGGCCGGGAATAACGTTCCACGACAGACGCGCCTGCGTGTCCAGCGCGCCTGAGATCTCCTGATGCGCCAGCTGGCTCTGGTCGCGGCTCCACAGTCGCACGTAGCCGTACCCGGTGGAGATCGTGAGCTCACCCACGCGCCCCAGCGGTACGGCAATGCCGACTGGAAACGCGTATTCCTCGACCTTGGAGAACACGACACCCTGGTCGAACGAGTACCCCTCCACCGACGCCGAAACTGACACACGAACGGGAAATTGAGCCGCGGCGTGCGGCGTGCCGAACGCCAGCAGAATACCGAGAGTCAGGGCTGTGCGACTCATGGCAGTCGGAAGAAGATGCGAACCGACCCTGACGCCGTCGGTGGCGTCCCGAGTACTCGGACGGTGGGCGGTGGACTGGACGACGTGGTGTTGGTCCCCGTATTGGTCGGCGTGATCGTCGGTGCCGTCACCTCAGCTTGTGTCCCTGCAACGTCGAGGATGGTCGTCGTGAGGGCGCTCCCCTGCGTGCCAACAACGAGCTGGTCCGGCGCGGGCGTGGGAACGGTGGCCAGCTGGGTGATCGCCGCGGAAGGTGCGTCAACCGCCTGCTGGCCCGCAACCGCCGCCTCGTATCCTTCGCGGGCAGCGCGAAAATTCGGATCCGCCCGGACAGCCCGCGCGTAGTAGAGCGCCGCCGACCGATAGTCTCCACGATCTTCGGCATCGAGGCCCTGCGAATAGGCCATGAACGCCGCCAGGTTTTGCGTGCCGTTTTCCAGAATGAGGCGCAGTTCGGCCTGCGACAGCTGGTACCCGAGCTGCCGCGCGATGTCGACCACCAGCTGCTTCTCCATCTTGAGCAGATCGCGCAACTTGCCCGCCTGTCGCGCAGGCGCGGTCACTTCACCCGTGCCGAGCACGACGTTCGCCTCCATGCGCGTGGTTCCTCGCGGGGGGATCGTCACGAGTCCTTGCACCAGTCTCCCTGCTCGCACCAAGTGCCCCACGCGTGCGGCCGTCGCAGGATCGATCCGGCCCGTATCCGCGACCCGGATCTCCTCGACCAACACTCCAATTTGCAGGCGCTCCACCATAGTGAAGCGCTGCAGGAGCGCGAGGTCGGTCGTGAGGATCTGCGCCAGTCCAAGTGACAGGGGTCGGTAGGTGGAGTCGCCCACGATATCGATCGGCAGAACGGCCACGGTCGCCGGATCACTGGGCGTCTGGGCGAGCTCTGCCTCGCGATCCAACGCGCGGCGCGCGTTCGCCAGGGCGCGGTCGCGCCGCGCGATGCTCTGCCGCGCCCGGACCGATGACGATCCCGCTCGATCGGGCTGAGCCTCGAGGTAGCTCGCGTAGACCGTGAGGGCTTGGTCGTACTCCTGGGCTCGCTCGAGACAATGGCCCAACACGAGTGGTCCAAGCGCCTGCGCCGGCTCCCGCACCATGCCCGCCCGCGCAACGACTGTCGCGGTGTCGCACCGGTCGGCCGCGTACAGGGCGGCGGCGTAGCGGAGCAGCGCGGCGCCGTCCTGCGGCCGTGTGGCAAGCTGATCTTCGAGATCGGGAATTTCCTCCGGTGAGACCCGCTGGGCGCCCCCTGGGGCACAGCTCCAGACACCGGTCAGCAGACACAACACTGCGAGGGGGACGAGGCAACGAAGACGGGTGGAAGCGGTGCGGATCTCAAGCATACGACGCTCCGGCGCTCCCATCCACAAACGTGGGGGAGCCGACCACGGGACTGGAGGAGCGAACTTGCGCCCCGGGTCACGGGTCGTCAAGAAGCATCCCCCGACCCGGGCTCAACTCACGGGAGCTTGCAAGTCCCGCGCCGAGCAGGTCTGTGCCGCGGCCGAATTCCCCGTTGGTGGGGTCTTGGCTGAACGAGACTGAAGAGCTGAACGGGGGCTGAAGAGTGGAGTGCGCTACTCGGTGAGGGATCGGTACAGATCTCGGACGTGATGTTCGCGCAGGTCGTGGACGCACTCCCACAGGTCCGCCTCACTCACGGCGCAGAAGATCTCCGCCGTCGAGGACGTGGCACCCGCCTCTGGCGATCCGAAGTGGATCCGCCCACGCCATACTCCGTCCTCGGTGCGACGCACTTCGAGCTGCAACGCAACGAGTCCGCCTTCGTAGCGCAAAGGCGGAAGGTCATGAATAACCGGATCTGAGGGGTTCGGCGCACCGTAGCGGACCGGATTCCCCGCCATGAGCGACTCGTCCGTTGGTTTGCGCAAATATAAAGGGATTCAGCACTTACGCAATACACCGTCGTGCGAGTCGGGGTGCCTGGCCGAGGGCGGAGCGTGTTGCGCCGATGCGTCGATCCACCCCTGAGCGGGTGATGGTTCGGCTCACCACATCGGGAACATGGGGACCGGACTGAACGTGGCGAGGAACAGGACGAGCGTGGCCACGCCCAAGAGCTTGCGGCTCAGCGGCAACGGTCGGTGGGGATCGAGAACACTGGGATGCACGAGTCTGCCTCGTCCGACAATCAGGATGAGGCCTGCCCACGTCCACCAGAACCACGCGATCCAGGGGGAGACTTCACGACCGACAACGTACCCCAGAGCGAACAGTCCCACGAAGGCAACGGCGCTCACCGCACCCTGCCGTCGCCCGAACATGGCATAGAGCACGTGTCCACCATCGAGCTGCCCCAGCGGCAGGAGGTTGAGTGTAGTCACCAAGATCCCGATCCAGCCGGCAAAGGCGAGGGGATGCAGCAGCACGGTCCCTTCGCCCACCAGGAGCTCACGGAACGCGATGAAGATCGGGGAGTCCCCGAGGTAGATCCGGGACTCGGCGAGCATCACGAATTGATGGGACGGTCCGAGCTCGGGAACGATTTGCGAGCGGAGGAGACCCACCACCAGGGCGACGATGGCCACGACGAAGCCGGCCCACGGACCCGCAGCCCCGACGTCCATGAGCTGACGCCGATCGAGGACCTGGCTGCGCAAGCGAATGAAGGCGCCAAAGGTTCCGATGAAGTTGACGATCGGCGGTGCGGGCAAGAAGTACGGTGGCGACGCATTGAGGCCGTAGCGTCTGGCCCCGATGTAGTGCCCCGACTCGTGCGCGAGGAGAATGGCCATCAGGGCCATGGCAAAGCCGAGGCTCCCCGGCAGGCGGACCAGCTCCCCGAACAGCTCACCGACGAACTCCGGCGCTCGCGCGTAATCGATGGAAAACGGAAAGGCCCACGGAAGCGAGGAGCCGGTGAGCAGCGCCCCGCTCATCCACACGGTGAGAAACGTGGCGGCGAAGAGGATACCATGGAGCCACCAGCGCTCGCGCTGCCGGGGCTGCAGGGATCTGATGAGGACGAGTCGATCGACGCCCTCGATCCGGCTCCAGTAGTGCAACCCGTCCCACGCGCCAAGCGCCGCCTGCAACTCGGCCGATGGGCCGCGGTGCTCTCGGTCGACGAGAGCCTCGACGATCTCGCGATCGCGGGTCCTGATCGTGCGCCACCAGGAGAGATAGGGGATGAGGTCGTTCACGGCGCCCCTTGACGCCCCCTGGGGCGACCCGTATCGTTACGAAACCCACTCATCCAGTAGCTATCCCCAAGAGACGCTCAGCCTCACCCCGCGATCCGATTTGCGCCTGACGCAAGGGCGGCCGCACTCTCACCTGACTCGGGTTACACGACGGAGACATCCAAAACCGTGGACATCGCAGAACTCAAGCGGAAATCAGTCGCCGAGCTCCACGCACTCGCTGAAGAGCTGAACATCACCAACTACTCAGGCCTCCGCAAGCAGGATCTGATCTTCCGCATCGAACAGTCGCTCCTGGATTCCGACACGGTCCTCCGCGGCGAGGGCGTGCTCGAGATCCTCCCGGAGGGCTACGGCTTCTTGCGCAGCGCCGACTGGAATTACCTCTACGGTCCCGACGACATCTACGTGAGCCCGAGTCAGATCAAGCGGTTCGATCTGCGTACGGGCGACACCGTACTCGGTCAGGTCCGTCCACCCAAAGAGGGCGAGCGATACCTCGCGCTCCTCAAGGTCGAGCAGGTCAACGGCGAAGACCCCGACAAGGCCAAGCACCGAATCGCCTTCGACAATCTGAAGCCGCGCTATGCCGATCGCCGCATCTGGCTCGAGCAGACCTCGGGCGACCTCTCCATGCGGGTCATGGATCTCCTGACGCCTGTCGGCTTTGGCCAACGCGGGTTGATCGTGTCCCCGCCCAAGGCTGGGAAAACCATCCTCCTGCAGAAGATGGCCAACTCGATCGCGCAGAATCATCCCGAGGCCGTGCTCATCGTGCTCCTCATCGACGAGCGACCCGAAGAGGTCACCGACATGGAGGAGAACGTGAAGGGGGCGGAGGTGATCGCCTCGACGTTCGACGAACCCGCCGACCGGCACGTGCAGGTTGCCGACATGGTGATCGAGAAGGCCCGCCGGATGGTAGAGCACGGTCGCGACGTGGTCATCTTGCTCGACTCCATCACGCGGCTCGCGCGCGCGCACAACGTCGTCATCCCTCACTCCGGGAAGATCCTTTCGGGCGGTGTGGATGCCAACGCCCTCCAGAAGCCGAAGCGTTTCTTCGGCGCGGCGCGGAACATCGATAGCGGCGGCTCGCTGACCATCATCGCCACCGCACTCATCGAGACCGGGAGCCGCATGGACGAGGTGATCTTCGAGGAGTTCAAGGGCACGGGGAACATGGAGTTGGTGCTCGATCGGCGCATCGCCGACCGCCGGATCTATCCTGCCATCGACGTGCAGCGCAGCTCGACCCGGAAAGAGGAACTGCTGCTCGAGCCTCACGCCCTGAGCAAGATCTATTTGCTGCGCAACTTCTTGGCAGACATGCCCACCGTAGAGGCCACCGAATTCCTGCTCGAGCGCATGAAGCGCGCCAAGACCAACAAGGAGTTCTTCGCCACCATGCAGGAGGGATGAGCGTCGGGGGACCTGCCGATAGGCGGACCGGGCGATCCGATAGCCCGCGGCCCGACGACCTCCCCGCCACAGGTCGCCTGCTCGCGATCGATATCGGCGACAAGCGGATCGGGCTTGCCCTCACCGACCCGTTGCAGACCGTCGCCCATCCACTCGCGACCCTGACCCGCCGGCCCGGACGGCGGTTCCCGCTCAAGCGCCTCAAGGAACACCTGGACGCCCACCGGCCCACGGGGATCGTCGTCGGCCTGCCGCTGCTCCCCGACGGATCGGAAGGAGAGCGAGCCGGGGAAGCCCGAGCCACGGCAACCCGCATCGCCAATCAGGCCGGACTCCCCGTGGTACTTTGGGACGAGCGTATGACCACGGCCCGGGCGCTCGAAGCCATTCGCGCACTCGGCGGCGGGCTGCGGGGTCGCAAGAAAGAGATCGACCAGCTCGCCGCCACGACGCTGCTGCAGAGTTACCTGGACTCCCGGCGATGAGCACAAGGCTCGGAGTGGCCCTCCTCTTCGGGCTCGTCGCCTGTGTTGACGCACCGTCGACCATCGACACCGTCACAGTCACCGTCCCCCGAGGCGCCACGTTGCGCGCCGTCGCGGAATCGCTAGCCTCTCAGGATGTGGTCGAGTCGGCATCGCTGTTCCGCTTCTATGCAACCCTCAAGGGCCAAGGCCGCGCGGTGCAGGCCGGCACGTATGACGTGCCGCGAAACGCATCGATCGGCACCGTGCTGAGCATCCTGGTGGCAGGACGGCCGGCCGAACGCCGGTTGACCATCGCCGAGGGGCTCACCCTGGTCGAAATCGGCGGCGCCATCGAAGCGCAACTCGGCATTCCCGCTGAGAGTGTCTTGGCGGCGGCGCGAGACGATTCCCTGGGGCGGGTGCTGCGTGTCCGCGGCGCGACCCTGGAGGGATATCTGTATCCCAGTTCGTATCTCGTGCCAGTCGGCGCGTCCGCCCGAGACGTCGTGCGCCAGATGGTGGTCGAGTTCCAGCGTCGCTGGAACCCGGCATGGGACGCCCGCCTGAAGGCCCTGGGACTCTCGCCGGACGAGCTGGTGACGCTTGCGAGCATCATCGAGGGGGAAGTGCGTTACCCACCCGACCGGCGCTACGTGTCGTCGGTGTATCACAACCGCCTGGCGCTCGGCATGCGCCTCCAGGCCGACCCCACGGTGATCTACGCCCTGGGACGGCGCCGGCGACTGTTCGAGCGCGACTACCAAACGCGCTCACCCTACAACACCTATCGAATCGATGGTTTGCCACCCGGCCCGATTGGCTCACCGTCGGACAAGAGCCTCGAGGCCGCGATCTACCCTGCTCGATCTCCGTTCCTCTATTTCGTCGCGCGACCCGACGGCAAACACGTCTTCTCGCGCACCTACGCCGAACACCTCCGCACCATCCGCGAGGTCCGGAGCGCGCCACCGGCCCGCCGCGAGCCTACCGAAGCGTCGCGTCGATGATCTCGCGAAGCTCCCGAGCAGCATCCCGCACGTTCGGCGCGCCGAAGATGGCACTGCTGACCGCGACACCGCAGGCCCCGGCCGCCAGAATGTCGGTCACGTTGGTCGGCGAGATACCGCCGATCGCCATGACGGGGACACCGGACGGTGCGAGCGCGGCGAGTGCTCGGAACCCTTCCGGCCCGATGGGCGTGCCCGCGTCCGGCTTCGTGCCGGTGTGGTAGATCGCCCCCACGCTCCAGTAATCGACGGCCGAGGCGAGCGCGTTCTCGGCCTCCCGGTGATCACCCACTGACATGCCCACGCGGAGCGCATCACCGGCCAGAGCACGGATTGCCGCCGGCGTGAGATCATCTGCCCCCACGTGCACGCCGCGCGCGCCAGCAGCGAGCGCCACGTCGGCGCGGTCATTGACCCAGACCGGGATCGAGACCGTCGCGCATAGTTGGCGCGCGAGCGCAACGAGCGCTCCGGCCGGGGTGCCCTTGGCCCGGAGCTGCACGGCAGTCACCCCGCCGGCAATCGCCTCGTGGCAGGCATCGACGACATCCACGAGCTCGACCACGGGTGGCCCGACGATGGCCAGCAGGCGCAGTTCCGACTTCACGAAAGTCTCCTTGTCTCCGCGCGTCGCCCGTCTGCAAGATACCCGCGTTCGGAACCGGAAGCGTCTCGCCATCTTGAAACGCGGATGAATCCAACCGTCGCTGTCTCACGACGTGGCGCGCGCCGGCTCCAGGGAGGCCACCCGTGGGTCTACCGTTCGGACGTGGAGGACAGCGACCTCCCAGCTGGACCGGTGCACGTGCGGGACGTTCGGGGACGGTTTCTGGGTTGCGGCCTCTGGAGTCCGCAGTCTGAGATCCGCCTCCGACTCCTGACCTCCGATGACGTCACGATCGACGAGGCGTGGTGGGCGGAGCGCATCGCGCAGGCGGTGGCCCGTCGAGCCCATCTCGTGCCGGGCACCACGGCCTACCGGGTGGTGCACGCCGAGGGTGACGGGTTGCCCGCCCTCGTGATCGATCGGTATGGGGAGTTCGTCGTCGTCCAATTGCTCACCGCCGGCATCGAGGCCGTGCGACATGACGTGCTCGGTGCCATCGGGTCGTCACTTCAACCAGCCGGGATCCTCCTCCGCAACGACGCGTCCGTGCGTCGACACGAGGGATTGCCGCTCGCGATCGAAGCGATCGATGGGTCGGTACCGGAACGGGTGGAGGTGCGGGTGGGCACCGTGCGCTACTGGGCGCTGCTCCGCACTGGACAGAAGACCGGGGCGTTTCTGGATCAACGCGCGAATCAGCAACTGATGGAACGCGTCGCCCTCGGTCGGGCCCTGGACGTCTTCACGTATCAGGGGCTCTTCGCCATCCACATGGCACACCGGGCCGACTCGGTGCTCGCGATCGACTCCAGCGCACCTGCCCTCGATGTGGCGCGCGCCAACGCCCAGCTGAACGCCGGTGGTCCGATCGAATGGCTCGAGGCCAATGCGTTCGATGCACTGCGATCGCTCGACGACGACGCTGCGCAGTTCGACACGATCGTCCTGGACCCGCCTGCGTTTGCCAAGAGTCGCAACGCCGTGAGCGCCGCCCTCCGAGGCTACAAGGAGATCAACCTCCGAGCGCTCCGGATGCTCGCGCCCGGGGGGCGGCTGCTCACCTGCTCGTGCTCGTACCATGTGAGTCGAGCCCGCTTCCTCGACATGCTCGCCTCGGCCGCGGCCGACAGCGGCCGACGCATCGTCCTCGAGCGACTGGTGGGCCAGAGTGACGATCACCCGGAAGTACTCACCGTGCCCGAGAGCAGCTACCTGAAAGGGGCGCTCGTGCGCGCCGACTGACCATCCCGCCGAGCGAGAGTCGATCGCCGCAGGCTCAACGCTCACCGAGCCGTTGACAATCGAAGCGGCCCCGAGCGAGGTTGCAGGTCATGCCGCCGCCGCACTTGGCGCGATCCGACCGAACCGCACAAGTTCGTCGCGTTCTCATCGGCCTCCTCATCGCAAACCTGGGCGTCGTTGGGGCCAAGTTCGTCATTGGGTTCCGCACCGGCTCCCTCGGCGTGCTCGGCGATGCGGTGCATTCCTCCGTGGATGCCTTCAACAACATCTTGGCACTCGCCGTCATCAGGGTCGCCGCACGGGAGCCGGATGAGGATCACCCCTATGGACACGAGAAGTTCGAGACGTTGGGTGCTCTGGCGATCGTGGTGTTCCTGTCCATCACGGGGTTCGAGCTGGTGCAGCGGGCGATCGGACGCCTTTCGGTGGGTGGCGTCACGATCGACATCACCCCCACCGAGTTTGGGCTGCTGGTCACGACCCTCCTCGTGAACGCCGTCGTCACCGTGTACGAGACCCGGCGTGGTCATGAGTTGAAGAGCGACATCCTGCTCGCCGATGCCGCACACACCCGGGCCGACGTCTTCATCACCATCGGTGTGCTCGCGGGTGTGGTGGCTGCCCGGTACGGGTACGCCTACGTGGACCCGCTCATGGGCCTCGTGGTTGCCGCCGTCATCGTCGTGCTGGCGTACAAGATCGTAGCCCGCTCCGTTCCGGTCCTAGTCGACCAACTCGTCACGGAGCCGCAGGAGATCCAGCACACTGCCGAAGACGTGAACGGCGTGGTCCGAGCGTACGACATCCGGTCCCGCGGTGTGCGCGAGCGTCGCTTTGTCGAGTTGACGATCGCGGTCGACGGTAGCGCGACCGTCGAGGCCGCGCACGATCTGGCCGACGACGTCGAGCGCCGCCTCCGGAACGACCTCGGATTTCACGAAGTCATCGTCCACGTCGAACCGTGCTGACGTTTCCACAACCTCGTCCCCGACGTAGCCGACCGCCACGCTCGCTCCGCCAGGAATACGGAGAGTTCATTCTCGAGCGGATCGAGGAGTTCAAGCAGCAGATCAGCCGCCCGGAACTGATGCGCATCGCGGATGACGCGGTGCGTGAGCTCGACGCAGGCGCCGAGGAGCAGCTGGTGCTCACCGAAGTGCTCGTGCTCGAGCACGTGGATCGGCTCATCATTCGCCGCCTGAACCTGCCGACTTACCGGCGCTGGCGCACCCGACACCTCAGACTGCGGCGGGCGCAGCAGGAGCCCACCCACTGGGGCATCGATCCGCGCTCGCCGCTGGTATCGCTCGTCTCGAGGCTGGAGCTGGACGGAGACGCGTTGGCCGTCGGTACCGGTGCCCAGGGGGTATGCCTCTACCTCGCGGCCCATGACTGGCCAGTCGTGTTCATCGGTCCACAGGTGACCCAGGTCGAGGCGCTTGAGACCCGGGCGGCTGCCGAGGCCCTGGGAACGCGGATTCAGGCGTACGTTGTGAGCCTCGGAACGTGGTTTCCGGAGGTGGCACCGGCGCTGGTGGTTCTCGATCCCGGAACGCTGGCTGGACTCGACGCACCAGACCGAGAGCAGTTCTTCCGCGAGCTGATGGAACGGACGCCATCGGGAGGCGTCCACCACCTGCTTACCTCGGACACCGCCCACGGCGTCATCACGTTCGCCCCGGAGATCGTCAAGTCGCACTACGCGGGATGGCGCTTCGAGCGCATCCACGATCACGCCTCACGCGGATTCATCGCCACCAAGCCCTGAGGCCGACAACACGAAGGGGCCGGCACGCCGACCCCTCCACGATCTCCTCGCTGACCCGCGACGCCTAAATCGCGTCCGACACCGACGTGAAATGGAAATCATCGACCACGATCGGAGGCACGGCGATCGCAGGGCCTGGATCACCCGCCCCCGATGACAAGGTTCGCCCGGTGACCCCGAGGGCCGTGACCCGCTCCAGCATCCCAAGCAGGCTCTCGTTGAACCGGAGGTTGGGAACGGCCCCGGTGATACGTCCTCCCTCGATGCGGAAGGTTCCGTCGCGAGTGAGCCCCGTGTAGTGCAGCGTGCGGGGATCGACCGCGCGGACGTACCAGAAGCGCGTGATGAGGAGACCCCGCTCGATCCCGCCGATGAGCGCATCCAGGGAGGCATTCCCCCCAGCCATCTTCAGTCCGCCCCCCAGGGGCGTCGGCGCACGACCCTGCCGGTCCGCCCAGTAGCGACTGGAGGCGAGATTGCGCAGGATGCCCTCCTCGATCCACGTCGTCCGTGGGATGGCGAGCCCCTCGTCCGTGAACGGCACGGTCAGGAGATCGGGGTCGGCTGGATCGGAGAAGATCGTCACGCGCGGGCTCACGACCCGCTCGCCGGCTTTCGTGCCGCCGCCCTGCGCCGAAAAGGGTGAGCGCCCTTCGTCGGCTGTTCGGGCATCAAGTGCTCGGGGGAGGAGGCGGAGCAGATCGGCGACGGCGGTCGGCTCGAGGACCACCGTAAAGGCACCCGGCTCGACCTCCCCGACGTTGACACTCGCTCGCGCCTTGTCCACCGCCACCCGCGCAAGCCGCTGTGCCTGGCCGACCCGCTCCCAGTCGTTGTGCGTGGCGCCGGCCCAACCTGACCCCCGACCGTCCGCGGTCCGCACCGTGGTCGACAGGCTCACGGCGGTCGCTCGGTGGTAGGCGAAGAGTCCCGCGGAGTTCGCTATCGCCCGGGCGCTCGCCTCGTGGGAGACGTAACTCGACCCGACCAAGTCCGCTTCTTTCGCCTCATTCAGCATCGCCACCGTTGCATCGACTCGAGTCGTCGCCTCGAGTCCCGCCGTCGCGGGAAAGAACGCCTCGATGGGCGCGTAGCGTTGGTCGCTCGGCAGCGCCATGTGCTCCGGATCTTCGGGCGCGAGCCTGGCCAGGACCATCACCTGCTCGGCTGCCGCGGCGAGCCCGCGATCGTCAGTGCGGTTGGTCGCGACCGAGGCCCCGCGGGCGCCGAGCCATGCCGAAACCACCAGCGACAGGTCGGAGACGTCACCACCGGTCGTGATGCGATTCACGGCCGCCCTCGTGTTTCCAGCCATCGTGCCGACCACCCGAACCTCGGATGCATCGGCCGTGATCCGCCGCAACGCGCGCTCACACAGGGTGCGCGCCTCTCCCTCGGTGAGGAGGTCCGCCATCACGGCGGTCATACGGCCGCCGTCTTGATCACGCGCACCTTCCGAAACCTCGCGACGGGACAACCGTGACTCACCGCGTTGGACTGCGGAGGCTGCCCCTTGCCATCCGAGAGCGTGCCGCCGAGTTCGTACGTCTGCGGCCCCCCCAACATGTCCAGCGAGTTCCAGAAGTCGGGGGTGCGGCTCTGGTACGCCACGTCCTTGAGCATCCCGACGATCTGGCCGTTCTTGATCTCGTGAAATATCTGCCCGCCGAACTGGAAGTTGTACCGCTGCTGATCGATACTGTACGACCCGCGTCCCCTGATCAGAATGCCGCGATCCGTCGCGGCGATGAGATCGTCGAGCCCATGTCCCTCCTCACCGGGGAGCAGCGAGACGTTTGGCATGCGCTGGAACTGCGCGTGCTGCCATGACTCGGCATGGGCGCAGCCGTGGGATCGCTCGTTGCCCGTGAACTCCGCAATCCACTGCGCCTGCTCGCGCGTGGTCTGGTAGTCCACGAACACGCCATCTTGGACGATCGGCCAGCTATCGGCCGCCACGCCTTCGTCGTCCCAGCCCACCGTGGCCAGCGCGCCCCGCTGCGTGCGGTCACCCTGGACGTTCATGAACTCCGGTCCGAACCGGAAGGTGCCGAGCACTGACTGCGGCGGCGCCAGGAAGGTCGTGCCGGCGAAGCCCGCCTCGTACCCCACGGCCCGATCCAGCTCTGTCGCGTGCCCGATGCTCTCGTGAATCGTCAGGAACAGGTGGCTGGGATGGAGCACCAGATCGTATTCGCCCGGCTCCACCGACCGCGCCGTGAGCTTGGCGGCCGCTTCTTCGGCCCACGGGCCCGCTCGTCCCTTGAGATCGACGCGCTCGACGTATTCGTATCCCAGACCCATCGGGGCCACTTCACCGGAGGACCGGCTTTCGAAGCCCGAACGATCCGGTGCAACGGCCGTGACGTTCATCGACGGGTAGGTCCGGTACACGGCCTGTTGGATCATGCTGCCGGCCGTTGAGGCAAACGTCGTCTCGATCCGCTCCGCCCGAATGGTCGAGTTCACGAAACGCACGCGATCGACGCGGAGCGCTTCGGCATTGGCCTCCAGAAGGAGGGCGATCTTGTCTTCGACCGGCACCTCGAACGGATCGATGGCGATGGGACTACGCCACTCGCCGTCCGGATAGGCATCGATCGGTGCCAGCTGCACGTCGCGACCGCCCAGCCTGGCGTTCACCCGCGCCTGTTCGACCGCGGCGCGAGCCAACGTCATGGCCTCCTGCCGCGTCAGCCGGTGACTTGCCGAGAATCCCCACGCGCCGTCCACGAGGACCCGGATGCCGAGGCCGAGACTGTCGGATTCCTCCACCGCGCTCACCCGCTCCTCGCGGGTCCGAACCGTCTGACGGCGGATCCCGACGACGCGCGCATCGGCATACGAGGCCCCCGCCGATCTGGCCGCGTCGAGCGCCAGCATGCAGAGCTGGCGCGAGGCCAGATCGGTAGCCTGCTGGGCGGGCATCAGCTCACGCGCGAGCAGGTCGGACCCACCCGGCACGGCGAGGGCCGCCATCGCCAGGGACGAGGTCTTCACGAAGTCACGTCGATTCACAGTCATACGCTAGGTGTACCCCGAAACGTTCACGCGTTCCAATAGTGGCCCGTTCGCGTAGCCTTGCGCAACGGCGAATCGCGGCCGGGCCTTGCTGTGCCGGGATACCACTCGCACATTCCCCGCCGGCCCCGAGGGGACATCCCTGTCTCGACAACCCGGTGACCCATACACGCCCATGGATCTGAACCTCGACAGCCGAGTGGCCCTCGTCTGCGGATCGTCATCCGGACTCGGCCTCGCCATAGCCCGAGCGCTCTCGCGGGAGGGATGCGCCGTAGCCATGAACGGGCGTGACCAGGCGCGACTCGATCGCGCGGTGGCGTCCGTCGCACAGGATGCGGCCAGGCCGGTCCAGGGATTCCAGGCCGACGTGAGCGACCCCGCACAGGTATCGGACGTGGTCTCCGCGGTCATCGCCTCCCTCGGGCCGATCGACATTCTCCTCTGCAATGCCGGCGGTCCGCCCGCCACCGCATTCGCGGCCGCCCCACCCGCGAGTTGGCAGGCCGCGCTCGATCTCAACCTGTTGTCGACCGTCAATCTGTGCCGCGCCGTGGTGCCCGGCATGCGCGAGCGGGGCTGGGGCCGCGTCATCTGCCTCACGAGTGTGGCAGCCAAGCAGCCGCTCGGCGACCTCATCCTGTCCACGACGGCACGGGCGGGTGTCCTCGGATTTGCCAAGGCGCTCGCAGACGAAGTGGCAGCCGACGGCGTGACGGTGAACACCATCTGCCCGGGGTACATGCGCACCGAGCGCTCCGAAGAGCTGTTTCGCCGCCGAGCCGGCACGCAGCGGAGAACCGTGGAGCAGATCACCAGCGACCTCGTGGCGAACATCCCCATGCGCCGCCTGGGTGAACCCGCGGAACTGGGCGCCACGGTCGCGTTTCTGGCTTCTGAGGCGGCGGGATACATCACGGGCGTCGCCCTTGCCGTCGACGGTGGATTCGTCCGGAGCATCGTGTGAGGTTTCAGCACGCCAACAGGGAGACCAACATGCCGCACAGTCTGCGTTCGAGGAACCTCCTCGGGCACGTCGTACGCTGGATGGGGCTAGCGCTGCTCCTGCTCGCGCCGCCGGCCCACACCGTCTTTGCCCAGGACTCCTCGGTCCCCGATCCCAGCACCGTGCTCGGGATCGAGATCGGCGCGGACTCGATTCTCGCAGACTGGTCGCAAATCGGCACCTACTTCTCCGCCCTCGCCCGGCAATCGGACGCGGTGCGTCTCGATACGATCGGACGTACCACGCTCGGCAAGCCGTTGCTGCTGGCGACCATTACGGCGCCACAGCATCACCGGCGCCTCGAGGCCATCCGTCAACACCAGGCCGAACTCGCCGACCCGCGACGCCTGAGTCCCGCGCTCGAGGACTCGTTAGTTCGCTCGATGCCGGCGGTGGTGTTCATCAACAACAACATTCACTCTACCGAGGTCGCCTCCAGCCAGTTCTCGATGATGCTCGCCCACCGGCTCGCGTCCGAACCGCGATACCGCCGGGTGCTCGAGAACGTCGTCGTGCTCATGACGCCCTCTGCCAACCCGGACGGGTTGGATACGGTGGTCGCGTGGTACCGCCAGCACAAAGGCACCCGGTTCGAAGGCGGGCCACTTCCCTGGCTGTACCATCCCTATGTCGGGCACGACAACAACCGCGACTGGTACATGCTCACGCAGGTGGAGAGCCAGGCAATCGCCCGTGTGCTCTATCGGGAGTGGTTCCCGGCGGTCGTGTGGGACGTCCACCAGATGGGAAACAGCGGCCCGCGGCTCTTCGTCCCGCCGTTCAGCGATCCGGTGAATCCGAACCTCGACCCGATCGTCGTCGAAGCCATCAATCTCGTGGGCACGGCCATGGCCGCATCCGTCTATGACGCGGGCAAGACGGGGGTGGCGCACCAGACGCGCTTCGATCTCTGGTGGCATGGCGGCTTTCGCACGGTGCCTGCGCGGCACAACATGATCGGCATCCTCTCGGAAGCGGCAAGCGCACGATTGGCCTCACCCGTCTTTCAATCACCCGAGGCTCTGCGGCAAGGCGACCAGGGCGTGAACTACCCCGGCCCGTGGGAAGGCGGATGGTGGCGACTGGGCGACATCATCGAGTACGAGCTGCTCGCCGCCGACGGCCTGCTACAACTCGTGGCCGCTCAGCGTGAGAGCTTCGTGCGTCGGTTCGTCACGCTCGGCAAGCGCGCCATCGTCGCTGGAGAGATGGGCAGTCCCCACGCGTTCCTCCTGCCACCCGAGCAGCGCGACCGGGGCGCCGAGGCCGCCCTGCTCCGGGCGCTCATCGGGGCGGGAATCGAGATCCGACGCGCCACAGAGGCGTTCGTAGCTGACGGGGAACGGTACCCGACGGGCACCGTGGTCATTCTCCTAGCCCAGCCGTTCCGCGCGCATGTGAAGGACCTGCTCGAGCCTCAGGACTACCCCGACCGGCGCCAGTATCCCGGTGGCCCACCGATCCCACCATACGACGCCGCCGGGTGGACGCTGTCCATGCAGATGGGCCTCGACGTGCGTACCATCGCGCAGCCGTTCGACGTTCCCACGGAATTGGTGACCACCATCCAGCCGCGGCCCGGCGCGGTGCACGGCTCAGGCCCGCAATGGGTGCTCACCAACCGTGCGGCGGCGGAGAGCCGCACAATCGGCGACGCCCTGCGACTGGGGGCGCGCGTGTGGGTTACGCGGGCGCCCGTCGAAGTGACCGGCACAACGCTGCCGGTGGGGTCGGTCGTGCTCGAGTTGGCGGGAGGTCCCGAGCGTCTTGCCGCTCTCATACGGAACCATGTCAGCACCTACGGATTCGACGCGTGGGGGGCACGCGGACTCAGACCGTCCGGCGGCGTGGTGGACCGCCTCCCACGGATCGGCCTCTACAAGCCGTGGGCGGCGAGCATGGACGAGGGATGGACGCGATGGGTGCTCGAGCAGAACGGCGTTCCCTACGTCACCGTCACGGACTCCATGATCCGCGCCGGCCGACTCGACCGGCGGCTCGACGTGCTCCTCCTCCCCGACGTGGGAGCGAACACCATACTCCGCGGTTACCCTGAGTCGATCGTGCCGGCCCGCTACGCCGGTGGGATCGGGGAACCGGGCGCAGCCCACATTGTCGATTTCGTTCGTCGCGGGGGGACACTGGTCACGCTCGATGGCTCCAGCGACTTCGCGATCGCGCAGCTCGAGTTGCCCGTGCGCAACGGGTTCGGCCAGCGACGCGGAATGCCGGACGCCGACGAGTTCTACGCTCCGGGCTCGGTATTCGCCGTCGACGTTTGGACTGGAACGCCACTCACGTCGGGGGTCGACTCCACCGCCTTCGTGTATTTCGCCAATGGCGTGGCCTTCGACGCAGCGGAGCCGGCGAGCGTGCTGGCTCGGTACGTCGACGCCCCGCTCCGCTCCGGCTACGCGCTGAACGAGGAGCAGCTCGCCGGCAAGGCGGCGTTGGTAGACGTGCGGGTGGGCTCGGGGCGCGCGATCCTGTTTGGGTTCCGCCCTCAGCATCGGGGGCAGACGCACGGCACGTTCAAGCTGCTCTTCAATGCGCTCCTGTTGAGCAGCCTCCGCTAGCCCGGCCGTCCTAACCGGACGCGACGGGCGGCCGGGAGAGCCAGCGGCGCTCCGGCAGGCAGAACCGGAGCGGCCAATCCTTGGCGTGTGAGATCCCGATGCGGGGGCCCACAAGGATACGTCGCTTCGTTCCGTCCTTGCGACGGAGAACGCGGAGTGGACCACCCACCAACGAGAGGCCGTCGTGCGCTCCGGTGATGCCCAGGGCCTGGCACAGGCGTCCCGGACCGGAACAGGCGAGCCTCGCATCGGCGACACCGCGACGCTCGGCCATGACGTCGAGCCCGCGCACCGGCTCAAGCGCGCGAATGAGCACGGCCGTCGGAACGCCGGCGCGGTCGGTCACGGCATTCCCGCACCAGTGCACACCGTAACTGCGGAACACGTAGATCGTTCCCGGTGGGCCGAAGAGTGACCGGTTCCTGGGAGTCTGTCGATTCCCGTACCCGTGATCCGCCGGGTCGTGGCTCCCCACGTAGGCCTCGACTTCCACGATGCGTCCCGCGACGATCGCTCCATCGATGGCGCTCTCCAGGACACATCCCAACAAATCGCGCGCGACCCTGACGGTGTCGCGCGCGAAGAACTGCGTTCCGAGGGGAGACCCCCTCCCCGTCACTCGGTGTCCGGCCCCTTCATCACCCGTTGCAAGGCCGCCGACATCCGCCGCAGCAGACTGTCCTCGTCCCCCACATCCGACTTCGGAGCGGGCGCCGACGAGCGGTGGACGTCACGCTCACGATCCGCTCCCCCGGACGCCGCGGGGTCTTCGGGTTTCGGGCGAGACGCCGACTCTTCCACCCTCCCCGACCCCGATTCTCCGGGACCAGCAGACACCGGGGGCTGCGAACCGTGCGGCCGCTCCCGGCCGCGAATGCGGGGACCGACGGAGCGCGCTCCGTGTGCCGGCTGCTTCGTATCGGCCGTCGACGCAGATGTCCGGCCCGAGGGTTCCTTGGGTGTCGTCTCGTCGGTCGGCGCCGCACGCGGCGGGGTCGAGGCGCCTCCCCGCGAACCACGCCGAAACCGCGGATTCCGCTTCTTTGGCGGCGGGGTCTGCGTTGCCGGTTTCTCGGGTGGCGCGGCCTTTACGTCGGGCGCGCCCTGTTCAGCCTCAGGCGTCGGCGACGCCGCGTCGGTCGCGGCCGCCCGCCCCCTCCCTCGCGTGGACTTGCGGGTACTGGCCCGACGCGAGCGTGGAGACGTTGCGGCCGGCTGATCGTCCGGCGGCTCTGCCGGCGGCGTGTCCGCCGACGACCGATCGCTACCCTCACCAGCCGCCACGGCATCCGGCGTGAGCCGAAGGTCATAGCCCTCGCCGTCGGTCTTTGCCAACTCGATCACGTGCGCATCGTGTGCCTGGCGCAGCATCCGATGATAGCGCGGCCGTTCGAAGAGCGGGTCACCTTCCTCACCCAGGAGCTCGACCATCTTGTCTCGGGCCTCGCCGGATCCCACCGACTTCTCGCCCACAGCCCCGAGCACGAGGAGCGCCTGCTTGAGCAATTCGAAGGCTTCGGCGAGGGTCAATTGACGCTCGCGCGGCTCCTGTCGCTCCGTCGGCTCGCCGTTTCGTCGTCGGGGCGCGCGCTTGCGTCGCGACTTGGCTGCGGGCGCCCTGTCGCGCGGAGCGGGAGCCCGCTTCTTGAACTCCGCCTCGTCCGCTGGCGACACGTTCGCGTTCTCGCCCACGTCGATCGCGTACTGGCCGTTCTCCATCTTTTCGATGGTCATCAGACCGCGCTGCGCGGCTTCCATGACGAACTTGCTGAAACGGCTGAAGCCCGCGTCCTTCTCGTTGAAGCTCGCGTCGAGGCTTTGCATGACCTGCTTGAGCCGGTCAGACCGCATCACGTCGTCTTCGCGCTTCATCTGCGTCACGGCCTCGACGACGAGTTCCCACGGGTCGCGCCGCATGGACTCGACGTAGGCCTCCTTCTTGAGACCCGTCAGCTCGGTATAGCTGAAATACTCGTCGCAGTTCTGGATCAGGAGATCGCTCGACGACTCACGGATACCGACGCCGATGACGTACTTCCCGTATTCCTTGAGCTTGAGCACGAGGCTCGAGAAGTCGGAGTCACCAGAAAGCAGGATAAAGATCCCGATCTCGGGACGCGTAAACACGAGTTCCAACGCGTCGATGGCCAGCCGGATATCGGTGGCGTTCTTCTTGTTCGAGCCGAAGGCGGGCGCGAAAATGAGGTCGATCGACGATTCCGACAGCGGCACAATGTACTGCGGGTACCGTCGCCAGTCCGCGTATGCGCGCTGGACCGCGACCTTGCCTTTGATCATCTCCGAATTGAGGAGGCGCCTCAACTGGCTCTGGAGATCCGACCGGATCCCGAGGGTCACATTGTCGAAATCGATCAGCAGAGCCGCGTTGGGCGCTTGCGCCAGCGGCTCGCGGGGGGCGGACCGCGTGGGTCGCCCTGGATTGAATTCCCTCACGTCGTAGTCAATTCCAGTCCCACGACCTGAGCCAGCTCCTGTCGCTTCACCTTGCCGCTCCCGGTCATCGGAAAGGCGTCGAAGAAACGGACCCAGTCTGGGGCTTTGTAGTCAGCCACTTGTTCTCGGCAGTAGTCCTTCAGTTCGTCCCCCGAGACGATAGCCCCTTCCACAGGGACCACGCATGCGCAGATCATCTCGCCGAGGACCTCGTTGGGTACCCCGACGACGCACGCTGATTCCACTGCAGGGTGCATCCGGAGGACGTCTTCCAATTCCCGCGGAAAGACGTTGTAGCCGCCGCGAATGATCATCTCTTTGCGACGACCGACGATGCTCACGTACCCCTGGTCATCGATCAGGGCGAGGTCACCGGTGAGCAGGAAGCCGTCCGCGGTGAACGACTTCTTCGTTGCCGACGGCATCCGGTGGTAGCCCGCCATGACGTTCGGGCCTCGGACCGCCAACTCGCCTACTGCCTCGGAACCGTGTAACGCTTCCGACGTAATGTCCACCACCCGCACCTCCACCTCCCCAATCGGTCGACCGACGGTCCCCTCGCGCCGCTCCGGAGGATCATCGAAGCGGGTGATGGACACCGTTGGTCCGGTTTCGGTCAGGCCGTAGGCGATCTGTACATCGTTCCACCGTCGGATCCGGCGCACCAGGTCAACGGATACCGGGCTTCCGGCCACGATGCCGGACCGTACGGAGGAAAGGTCCCGGCTCCCGATCGACGCATCCGCCATCAGGAGCTGGAACATGGTGGGCACACCACTGAAGAGGGTGATCCGCTCTCGCTCGACGAGATCCAGCGCCCGCCCAGGCTCGAACTCACCGTCGAGCACCAGCGTGGCGCCACTCAGCACCGTGGCGATCGCGACCTGCATCCCGAAGACCGTGAAAAACGGAACGGCCGCCAGCACGCGGTCGGTATCGTTCTGCTGCAGTGCCTCGATCGCCGCCAAGGAGGTGTGCACCAAGTTGCGATGGGTCAAAACCGATCCCTTGGGCTTTCCCATCGTGCCGGACGTGTAGATGATGGCCAGCGGCGCCGCCGCGGGATCGAGGTCAGCGATCGGTGGCGACGCTCGTCGGCCGCGCGTCACGAGATCGCTGAACCGGAACACGCGGTCGTCGTACCAGAAATCCTCGCGGCCCACCGACACTAGGTACTCGAGGTCGGGCAGCTCGCCAATCAAATCCTCGAAGAGCTCCAGGTAGTCGACGTCACCCAGCGATTCGGAGGCGAGCGCCAACACCGCCTCGGTATTGCGCAACTGATAGCGCACCTCGTGATACCCAAGTGACGGGTGGAGCGGCACGAAGACGGCACCCAACCGCGCGCTGGCGAGGAGCGCGATGACCCACTCCGGCCAGTTCGGCAGATCGACCGCCAAACGATCCCCTTGCTCGATGCCCAAAGCCGCCAGACCCGACGCAAGTGCGGATGATTCAGCGCTCACCTGAGCATACGTGAGCCGCCGGTTGCCCATCACGAGACACTCGTGGTCTGGGTGCAAACGGACCTGTTGGTCGAATCGCTCCGCCAGATGGTACGAACTCAATCCCCCTCCTGCACGCCCTAACCTTTTAAGGTAACGGCCGCCGAGACCCCCTACAACTACTCGCCGAACACCTTTACGATCACGCGCTTGCGGCGCTTGCCGTCCCATTCACCATAGAAGACCCGCTGCCACGGCCCCAGATCCAACGCGCCGCCCGTGATCGGCACGATGACCTCGTGCCCAATCGTGAGGCTTCGGAGGTGGGCTGCCGCGTTGTCCTCGCCCGTCTCGTTGTGCCGATAGCGGTCCGGATCCCATGGCGCGATGGTCTCCTCGAGCCATTTCAGGATGTCCTGCCAGAGCCCCGACTCGTGGTCGTTGACGAACACCGAGGCAGTGATGTGCATCGCCGACACGAGCACCAGCCCCTCTTGGATGCCGCTCGCCTCCACCTCCGCCGCCACCCGGTCGGTGATGTCGATGATGTCCTGTCGCTTCTTGGTGTTGAACCAGAGATACTCAGTGTGGGCTTTCATGATCGACGGGTCTCGGATTGGTGCCGCTGGTGGAAATGGGTGCCGCTCGCCGACGCCACGTTGACCAGCCCGGCTCGGAAAACTCAGACCGCCTTCAGCTGCGTGACTGTCTCGCTGCCGTAGAAGAGCCGGATGTACTTCTCCTGAATCGGCGTGAGTCGGCGCACTGCCCACGTCAGGTAGACGAAGTGCGGCACCGCCGGGGTCGCCCGGAGGTGGAATCCGCATTCGTCGGGCAGCCGATTTCCCTTGCGCGTGTTGCACGTGGAGCAGGCGGTCACGACGTTGGTCCAGTCGTTGGTCCCGCCCCGCGAGATTGGGACGATGTGGTCGCGGGTCAGGCACTCCCGGAACCCCAAGTCGGGCTCGGACCGCCCACAGAACTGGCACGCATAGCCGTCGCGGGCGAAGAGGAAGGTGTTGGTAACCTGCCTGCGGAACTTCCGAGGCACATGAACGAACCGCACCAATCGAATCACGACCGGGTGCGGAATGCTGAGCCGCTCGCTGCGGACCACCCGGCGCCCATCGGCCTCGACGATCTCCGCCTTGCCGTCGATCACGAGCCGCAGCGCGCGACGGACGGGAACCATCGTGATGGGTTCGAACGAGGCGTTGAGAGTCAAGCAGCGCACCGGGCCTCCATTCCCGCTACGACAAGCCCGCCACGTCCGTGTCCGGGACGGGCGGGGAGGGCAGATTGCCCTAATTGTACGCCCCCTCCTAAGACATTGCAATGGGTGGTGTTACGGAAGGCAGCCCGCGACCCTCACCCGCCGGGCCCTTGGGACGCGGCGCGGCGAACGCGACCATCCACCGCACCGAGGCATCCTCATTCGTGGGTGGCAGCCGCAGGAGCTGAAACCGCGCGGTCGACTGCCCCGTAGGAAAGGATGGACAGCATGGGCGCGTCGGCGGCCTTGCCGCCTGGCGAGGCACTCGCGTCGAGGGGACGAGCGGGACCACGCACAGCCCGGACCGATGCGCCAGACACCGAGGGGGAGGGATCTCGCATCCCTCCCCCTCAACCGTTACCGAAGGTCAGGGCAGCACGATCTGTCCGCCTGGGGCTTGGCGCAGCTGACCTGCAAGCGCACTCCTCAACACCTCGATCTGCCTGGCCACCGATGCCCGGCTCGATCCTCCTGGCGTTGCCCGGCGTTCCACGGAGTGCTCCCACGAGCCAAGCGACGCCACGAGGCCCTGGAGCAAGGGATGGATCGCGGTCACCTCGTGAGCCGGGAGTGCCCCGAACGTGAGACCGCGCTCTTCGGCCAGCCGGACCACCCGGCCCACCAGCTCGTGGGCCTCGCGAAACGGTACCCCGCTCGCCACCAACCCATCGGCCAGGTCCGTCGCCATGAGACCTCCATCCAACGCCGCCGCCATGCGCTCCGGACACGTCGTCAGCGTCTCGATCGCGCCCCGCACGGCCGGGAGGGTGGCGAGGAGCGTGTCGACGGCGTCGAAGAGATACGTCTTGTCCTCTTGAAGGTCTTTGCTGTATCCAGAGGGTAGCCCACGAAGCAGGGTCATCAGCCCCGTGAGCCCACTCGTCACCCGCGCGCTCTTGGCCCGAGCCAGCTCCAACACATCCGGATTGCGCTTTTGGGGCAGCAGGCTGGACCCGGTGCTGTACCCGTCCGCCAAGCGAACGAACCCATACTCGCTCGAGGCGTAGTTGATCAACTCGCCGCCGAGCCGGGAGAGATGCAGCGCGATCATAGCCAGCGCAAAGAGGAACTCCGCGACAAAGTCACGGTCGCCGGTCACGTCGAGGCTGCTGCCGGCGATGCGGGCAAAGCCCAACGCGGTGCGGAGTTTCTCGCGATCGATGGCGATGCCCGAGCCGGCGAGTGCCCCGGCGCCCAGGGGAAGCTCCGAGGCGCCATCGGCCACCGCACCTAGGCGGTGTCGGTCACGGGCGAGCGGCCACACATGGGCCAGCAGCACATACGCCCATCGCACCGGCTGCGCCCGCTGTCCATGCGTGTAGCCCGGAAGGAGCAGGTCGATGCCGTGCTCCGCACGGTCAATGAGCGCGATTCCGAGCGCCGTGACCTCCCGATCGACCTCGGCCACGGCGTCGAGGCACCACAGCCTGAGATCCGTGGCAACCTGATCGTTCCGGGAGCGCCCGGTGTTGAGCTTCCCCGCGAGCTCGCCGACCTCCTCAAACAACAAACGCTCGACCAGCGTGTGGACGTCCTCGTCAGGTGCATCCGCAGCAACTCCGCCGTCCAGCCGTGCGGCCACCCGATTGAGGCCCGCCGCGATTGTGCGCGCTTCGGATGCCGTCAACACACCGGCACCACGCAGGGCCGCTACCCAGGCTCGCGCCGCTCGGACATCCTGGGGCCAGAGGCGTTGATCGAGAGGAAGACTTCGGTTCAGCCGGTCCGCCGTCTCGTCCAGGGAGCCTGCAAACCGCCCGCCCCAGAGACGGCGTGGTGGTGGAGGCGTGGCCCCGTCGGTCACGCCACCTCGCGGAGATTCGGACCTTTGGCTCGACCAGCAGCTTGGGCGTCGATCCGCACGGGGAGACCGAAGAGCGTGATGAATCCGCTGGCGTCCGCCTGGCGGTACACGTCGTCGGCCTCGAAGGTCGCGTGGGCCGCGGAGTACAGCGAATGCGCGCTGGCTCGGCTGAGCACGGCGGCGGCGCCCTTGAACAGCCGAACCCGAACCGTCCCGGTAACGCGACGCTGTGTTACGTCCACCAATGCGTCCAGCGCCTCCCGCTCGGTGGTCCACCACCGTCCCTCGTATACCAGGTCGGCGTACCGAGCGGCCAGCGAGTCCTTGAGCGCGAGGGTGCGGCGATCCAGTACGAGCTGCTCCAGGTCGCGGTGAGCCGCGCGCAGCACCGTACCGGCCGGTGTCTCGTACACGCCCCGGGATTTCATGCCCACCAGCCGATCTTCGACGACGTCGGCGCGCCCCACACCGTGGCGGCCGGCCAGATCGTTGAGTGCCTCGATCATGGCGACCGGGGCCAGGTCCTGACCGTCGAGCGAGACCGGCGTGCCGGTCTCGAACCCGATCGTGATATCGGCCGGTGCATCCGGCGCGTCTGCCGGGTCGACGGTCCGGAGGAAGAGGTCGTCGGGTGGAGCGACCTCGGGATCCTCCAGGATGCCACCCTCGTGCGAGCAGTGCCACAGGTTGCGGTCGCGGGAAAACAACTTCTCGCTGGTGGCGTCCACCGGAATCCCTCGCTGCCGCAGGTAGGCGAGCAGGGCCTCACGTCCACGAAACGTCCACTCGCGCCAGGGCGCCACAATGCCGAGCTCCGGGGCGAGCGCCTGGAACGTGAGCTCAAAGCGGACCTGGTCATTTCCCTTCCCCGTGCATCCATGCGCCAAGAGGGACGCGCCCGCAGCCCGCGCCGCCTGAACCTGCCCGGCCGCAATGGCGGGCCGGGCCATCGCCGTGCCCAACAAATAGGTTCGCGCATAGACCGCACCCGCGCGCAACGTGGGAAACACGAAGTCGGAGATGAACCAGGCCCGCAGGTCGTCGACCGAACAGCCCACCGCGCCCGACTGGAGCGCTTTCTCTTCGATGCCACGGAGCTCCTGAGCCCCCTGACCCACGTCGGCAACGTAGCACAGCACCCGCGCGCCCCGGGTCTCCTTGAGCCAGGGGACGATGACGGAGGTATCGAGCCCGCCGGAATAGGCGAGCGTCACGAGAGGACCCATGGTGATGCTCCGTGGCTGTAATTCTATGCAGTGGAGTGCATTAAAATACAGCCACGCGGAGCGGCGTCAACCCGGGGACCCGACGACTTCGACAAGCCGTTCGCTGACTCGCTGTCGGGCGCTCGCCGAGCGGGCCACGAGCAAGATGGTGTCGTCTCCGGCAACCGTGCCCAGGACTTCCGGCCATTCTGCTCGGTCGATTGCGCTCGCGAGGGCATTGGCGCTGCCAGCTGAGGTGCGGAGCACCAGGAGGTTCCCAACACCGTCGACCGACACCAGGAGGGCCGGAAGCACCTGCTCCAGGGGCGGATGCAGGACTGCGCTCTCGGCCGGTGCCGCGTAGTACGAGGCGCCGTCCGGTCCGGTGGCCTTGACGAGTCGGAGCTCGTGCAGGTCGCGAGAGAGCGTCGCCTGAGTCACCTTGATTCCCTCGGCACGCAGCCGATCCCGGAGCTGCCCCTGGCTCGCGACCCGCTCGGTGCGGATCACGCGGAGGATCGCCGCATGTCGCTGGGTCTTCATGGACGATCGCTCACCCCCGGGGGCACCGGCACGGGGGAGGCCATCGGGGCATCACTGCTGGTCGCCGATGTGGCCGTCGCGGTGACCGGGATGGTGTCCGAGGATGCGACCCAGCGGATTGTGGTACGGGCAGAACTCGGTAGGCTGCGTGCCGGGAATGAACCATTCGAAGTAGACGGTCTGCCGCGGGCAGAAATCGGTGGCCCGATAACCGGTGGTGGCGTCGATGCTCAACAGGACGAGCCCGTTGGGCCTGGCCCAGTCCTTTGGCGCCGGGCGGCGCTCGTACACCTCGTTCATGAACGCCGCCCAGGCGGGCGCGGCGAGCAGGCCGCCCTGCGCATTGGCCTTGATCTTGGTGGGTTGGTCGAAGCCGATCCACACCGCGCTGACCAGCTCAGAGGTGAACCCGATGTACCACACGTCGGTCCCGTCGTTGGTTGTCCCGGTCTTTCCGCCGGCAGGGTGCCTGAATCCCCCGCGTGCCCGCACCGCCGGTGCCGCGGTGCCGCCGTCCACCACACCCTGCAGCATGTTCGTGACGAGCCACATGTGCTCCGGATCCATGACATTGGTCCGGCGTACTTGCGGCTCCCAGACGATGTTGCCGTCCGCGTCTTCGACGCGGAGGATCCCGAGCGGTGCCGCCTGCACTCCGAGGGTGGCAAAGGCCGTGTAGGCCGACGCCATCTCCAGCGGGATCACGGAGGCCGACCCGATGAAGAGTGACGGGTACCGAGGCAGCGGCGTGGAGATCCCGTACCTGGCAGCTTCGCCGATCACGGCCTGGACGCCGAGCTCCAATCCCAGCTTGACCGCCACAAGGTTCCGCGACAGCATCAGTCCGCGCCGCATCGTCATCGGGCCGTAGAACCGCTCGTCGAAATTCTGTGGTTCCCACGGCATCGTGTCGTTCTGCATCAGGCTGACTGGGCCGTCGTCGATCATGTGGCTCGGCGGCTTGCCGGCTCGAACCGCCGCGGAGAAGACGAAGGGCTTGAACGTCGAACCCGCCTGCCGCTGAGCCTGGGTGGCGCGATTCCACTCGGAGTCGGCGAAATCGCGCCCGCCCACCATCGCCCGCACGTAGCCCGTGCTGGCCTCGAGGGTCACCAGCCCACCCTGGAGATACGGCGTGAGCGTATGCTTTTCGCCCGGCGTCTGTACGCTGTCGACGTACCGCTGGTAGGGCAGGTGACGAAACGGGCCGTACTCGCCACCCTCGATGCGCTCGAGCTGCTCCATCATCGCCCGTTCGGCGGCGAGCTGCATGTCGAGGTCGAGCGTCGTGTAGACGCGATAGCCCAGGTCGTAGATGGCGGTCCCGAACCGCGCATACAACTGCTGGCGTACCCACTCGACGAAGTAGGGCGCCACATCCCCGTAATCCTCACGGGAGCTCACGCGCAGCGGGTAGGCCTTCCACCGCTCCGCTTCATCCGCGGTGAAGTAGCCCTGCGAGCGCATCAGGTTGAGCACGACGTTCCGGCGCCGGACCGCCTGCGCAGGGTAGCGCCGGGGGTCGTAGGCGTTGGGGCCGGGGAGAATCCCCGCCAGGAGCGCCGCCTCGGCCGGGTTCAACTCACGAGCCGACTTGCCGAAATACCGCTGCGCGCCGGCCTCGACGCCGTACGCGCTGCCGCCGAGGAACACCTGGTTCAGATAGAACTCGAACAGCCGATCCTTGGAGTAGGTCCGTTCCAGCTCCAGGGCGACCCGCATTTCCCGGATCTTGCGGCGCAGTGACTTGGCCTTCGGGAGCGCCTCGCTCCACACGTTGCGGGCCAGCTGCATCGTGATGGTGGAAAAGCCCTCGTCGTATTCCATCGCGACGATGTTTGCCCGGACTGCCCCCGCGATACGCCGAAGGTCGATGCCGCCATGATCGTAGAACCGTTTGTCCTCTGCGGCCAAGAAGGCCGCCCGCACCGCCGGCGAGATCTCATCGGCGCTGAGCACCGTCCGATGCTCGACCCCCAGTTCCTGGATGAGGCGGCCATCGGCCGCAAACACCTTGAGCGCCTGATCGGGGCGATAGGAATCCAGCACGGCGATAGACGGGCACGCGCCGCCGGCACAGGCACGGTTCCACGATCCGATCGCCATGCCGAAACCGGCGGCGCCCAGAAAGAGGAGCGCGACCGCGGCCGCGCGCGCGGCGGGGCTGCCCCACAGGCGACTGAGGCCTGCCCCCGCGGCGTGGAGGCGGTCGCGGACACCGATCGACGTAGCCGTCGGAGCAGGCTCGCGCTCCCGCCCGGGCCGGGTGAACAGCGGCCTCCGCTCGGGAGGCTCGCCCAGAGGATGTTCAGTCATCAGACCCGAAACGTAGTCGCCCCCGGTTTCGCTTGCCAGCCGTATGGGGCCCACATAACCTTCGCGGGGTGAAAACGCTCCTCGATGAACTGACGTGGCGGGGATTGGTGGAGGACCTCACCCCCGGACTGGCCGAGCGGCTCACCGAGGGGCCGATCACGGGGTACGTGGGGTTCGACCCGACAGCTCCGAGTCTCCAGATCGGCAACCTGGTGCCCCTCATGCTGCTCGCCCACCTCCAACGGGCCGGCGGAAAGCCGCTCGTCGTGTTGGGCGGCGGGACCGGCCTGATCGGCGACCCCAGCGGCAAACGGGCCGAACGACCGCTGCTCGACGCCTCCACGATCGCGGAGCATGTCGCGCGACAGCGCGAGCAATTCGCGCGCTTCCTCGAGTTCGGCCCCGGTCCCTCGGACGCGGAACTCGTCGACAATGCCCAATGGCTCACTCCCCTGCGCCTCGTCGACTTCCTGCGTGGCGTCGGTAAGCACTTCCCCCTCTCCTACATGCTGCAAAAGGAGTCGGTCAAGAGCCGGCTCGAGGAGGGCATCTCGTACACCGAGTTCAGCTACATGCTGCTCCAGGCCTACGACTTCCTCGAGCTGTACCGCTCGCACCGCTGCGAGCTCCAACTGGGTGGATCGGATCAGTGGGGGAACATCACGGCAGGTCGGGAGTTGGTGCGGCGCGTCGAAGGTGTGGAGGTGCACGGGCTGTGTGCCCCGCTGCTCACGACCGCCACCGGAGGGAAGTTCGGCAAGAGCGAAGAGGGTGGTGTGTGGCTCGATGCGGAGATGACGTCGCCGTACAAGTTCCACCAGTTCTGGATGAACGTGGACGACCGCGATGTGGCGTCGCAGCTGGGGATTTTCGTCTTCAGGTCTCAAGACGAGATCGCCAGTCTCATGTCCGAGCACGCCGGCGACGCGAGCCGGCGAATCCCCCATCGGGCACTGGCCAACGAGATGACGGCTCGGGTGCACGGATCCGACACAGCCGATCGGGTGGCCCGCGCGTCGAAGATCCTGTTCGGAGAGCTCGAGCCCCGCGAGGCCGACGCCGCCACCTGGCGGCTCCTCGCCGCCGAACTGCCCACGGCGGTGGTCGATCTGTCGACTCCCCGATCGGCCGTCGATCTCGCCCTGCTGGCTGGCATCTGCAAGTCGAAAGGGGAGGCCAAGCGGCTGATCGCCCAGCGGGGGCTCTACCTAAACGCCGAAGCGGTGACGGAGGACGTGTCCGTCGGCACGGATCGGCTTATGGATGGGGGGTTTCTCTGGCTGCGGCGCGGCAAGAAGACCGACGCCATCCTCGTCACATCCGAGTCCTGAGTCTCGCAGCCATCGCCTCCAGCTCGGCGCGCGCCGCCTCCTGCGGGTAGGACTCGGGGAATCGCAGGCCAAACGAGTCCTTATTGAAGCGCGGCAGGACATGGAGGTGAAGGTGGAAAACCTCCTGTCCAGCCGCCTTCCCGTTCGCCGTCCACACGTTGAAGCCGTGCGCGCCCACCTCGGCCACGATGTGCGGAGCCAATCGAGCACAGACCACAAACAAGTGCGCCGCGGTCGCGGGAGGACAGTCCGTGAGGTCGGACACGTGGGCGCGGGGCACCACCAAGGTGTGCCCGCGGTGCACTGGGTAGAGGTCGAGAAACGCCATGGCGGCATCGTCCTCGAACACGACGCACGCGGGCGCGGTGCCACCTACGATGTCGCAGAACAGGCAGGATCCGCTCATCCGTTGCCCAGGATCTCTACCACCCGCTCGATCTCCTCGATCGTGTTGTAGCAGTGCGGTGAGAGGCGGATCGATCCCTCGCGCAGCACGCACACGATCCCCGCGTGCTTGAGCGCGCGGTACGTCTCGACCACGTGAGGCGTCCGAACGCAGATGATCGAGCAGGAGTGGACGGGATCGGTCGGTGACGTGAGCTCGAAAGCGCCCTCGCGCGTCGCGTCGAGCAGGGGCCGGCGGACCTCGCACAGGTAGTCCCGAATCCGATCGATGCCCAGTTCGAGGAGCAGGCGGACGCTTTCGGTCATCCCCACCATGGCCTGGAACGGCAACGTGCCCACCTCAAACCGACGTGCGTCGGTCCGGTGGCGTGGGCTGTAGTCGGTGAGGCGCGTGAAGTCGTCCGTGCCCTCGAACGCCATCCACCCGGCAAACGGCGGCTCCAGATGAGGGATCAAGTCCTTCCGCACGTAGAGAAAGCCGGATCCCCAAGGTGAGAGCAGCCACTTCTGCGCACCACTGGCGAGCACGTCGATCCCAAGCTCGTGCACGTCCACTGGGTGTTGTCCCAGCCCCTGGATGGCATCGACCACGAGGTAGGTCCCGTTGGCCCGGCATGCGTCCCGCAGCGTGGGGAGATCGGCTCGGTAGCCGTTGGAGAACTGCACGAAGGAGATGGCGAGTACCCTGACCCGCGCATCCGTCAGCCGCTCGAGTATATGCGCCTCGTCGGGCCATCCCTGCTCCGTGGTCGGAACCAGCTCCACCTCTACGCCCCGGCGTCGAAGCGCAAGCCACGGATAGACGTTGGCTGGGAACTCGCGATCGGAGACCAGCACGATCTCACCACGCCCGACGGGGAGCGACCCGGCTGCAACGTTCAGCCCATAGCTCGTGTTCGTTGCCAATGCCACCTCCTCGACGTCGGCATGGAGCAGCCGTGCCACGGTAGCTCTGGCCTCGGCGAGGATCTCCTGCAGCGTGCGGTCCGGCAGCAGGTGCGGTGCCGTCCGCTTCGCCGCGAAGTCATCGATGACCCGCCGAGCGCGTTCCGGGAGCGGCCCGCTACTGGCGTTGTTGAGATACGTCGTCTCAGCCGTCCACGGGAACTCGGCGCTGCGGAGACGCCTCACGGCGTGCCGCACGTCCTCGAGAGCGGGGACCGGGATCATGGAGTCGGTCACCGGCTCACGCCTCCACGATCGATCGAGGCGTCGCTGGACCTGCCACCGTCTGCAGGCGCCGGTAGGGACCACCGGCCGAGAGCAGATCGTCGTGGCGACCGCATTGCACGATCCGCCCACCCTCCAGCACGGCGATCCGATCGGCGCGCATCAACGTGGAGGACCGGTGCGCGATGAGCAATACGGTGCGATCCCGAAGCAACCGGTCGATCGCATCCTGCACGAGCCGCTCCGAATCCGGATCGAGGTGAGAGGTCGCCTCGTCGAGAATGAGTATCGGGGGATCGCGCAGCAGCGCCCGCGCGATGGCGATCCGCTGTCGCTCGCCGCCAGACAACCGCATCCCCCGTTCGCCCAGGACCGTATCGTATCCGTGTGGTAGCCGCTCCACGAACACATGGGCGTTGGCCGCTCGTGCCGCGACTTCCACGTCCGCATCGGTCGCGCCCGCCTGATCGCCATACGCGATGTTGTTGCGCACGGTATCGTTGAAGATCACCGTATGCTGACTCACGATGCCGAGGCTCCGACGCAGCGAGCGGCGTGAGTATCGCGTGAGCGGGACCCCATCCACGAGCACCCCGCCACGCGTGGGCTCGATGAATCGTGGGAGAAGGTCGGCAAGCGTAGACTTCCCGGCCCCGGACGCGCCCACCAGGGCGAGGATCTCCCCACGGCGCAGCTCGAGATCCACCCCGCGAAGCACCCAGTCGTCCCCCTCGTACACTACCCAGACGTCCCGCAGCGCAATCGTCTCCTGAAGTCCCGGGAATGGCACTGTCGCCTCGGTATCGACGTCGTCGCTCGGCTCGTCGAGGACCTCGAAGATGCGTTGCGCCGCCCCAAGCGCCTGCTCGGCGTAGGCGGGAAACTGCGACAGCCGTTTGACCGGCGGGAGCAGGCGGAGCGACAGCGTCAAGAACGCGACAAAGATCTCCGGGCGCAGAGCCGTGCCTCCTCCGGCCATCGCGCCGATCATCAGGAGCAACACCACGACGGTCGCCCCGAGCGTCTCGCTCACGGGACCGGCAAGCACCGCCGCCCGCTGGACCTGCAGAACCCCGCGGCGATAGCGTTGCACTACCTCGGCAAAGCGTCGCCGCTCGTACTCCTCGGCCCCGTACGCCTTGACGACCCGCGCTCCCTCGAGCGTTTCACTCATGATCGCCGTCAGCTCACCCCTGTCCTCCAACGCGGCCGCGACCCGCGACCGGATCCGCCTGAGGATCGGTCGAAGCACGAGCGCCACCGTCGGTGCGACCACGAGCGTGACGAGCGCGAGACGCCAGGACAGCGCAAACAGAATCGCGAGGTAGACGCCGATCAGTATCACGTTCTGCAGCACGGCCACCAGCGCCTCACTGACCACCCACTTGGCCTGATCGGCGTCGGCAACCATCCGACTCAGCAACTGACCACCCTTGGTACGCTGGAAGAAACCGAGCCCGAGCCGCTGGAGGTGCCGATACAGGTCGGTGCGGACGTCGCGCGCAACCGATTCCTGCAGGTAGTGGCTCAGGAATCCCGCCACGTACGCCGCGACGTTCTTGAGCACGACCGTGGCGAGAATGACCAGCACCACCGCCCGGAGCGCGCCCCGGGAATCGCTGGGGATGAGACCGCCCACGGTCCAATCAAGCACCCGCTCCACCACGGTGGGCGACTCGGCCACAGCGGCGGTAGCGCCAAAGAGGAGCCGAAACAAAGGGATGAGCAGCGTGAGAATGAAGCCGTCGAGCACCGATGCCACGACGGCGGCGGCGAACGCCGCGAGAAAGGCAAGCCGGAAGGGCCGGGCATACCCAACGAGCCGCCCGAAGCGGCTCGCCGTCACGAGGCCTTCCTTGGCGTGAGCAATGCTACCGGCAGAATGACCTCCTCCGGCGTCACCCCGCCGTGCAGAAACGACCCGCGGTATCGCGCCTGATACTCCCGGAGCTTCGTCGGGTACACGAAGAAGTGATCGCCGGTCGCGAGCAGCATCCGCACGCCCAAACGGCCCTTCGGGAGGCCCCAGGCGGCGAGATCGTCGACCAGGATCGCCGTCGACGCCTTCTCGGCCCTCAGGTCCTCCCCGAACTTATACCGGAGATTGGCGGTCGCGTCCCGCTTGGCGAATACCGTGGCCGGGGTATGGCAGTGGATCGACCCGTGATCGGTGGTGAGCAGGACAGGCACACTGCGGCGCTCCGCCTCCCGAAGCGCGCGGAACAACGCCGAATCCTCGAACCACGTGCGGGTCACGCTGCGCAACGCAGCCGAGTCCCTGGCCACTTCATAGAGAATCGCATTCTCGGCGCGGCCGTGGGTGAGTTGGTCGACGAAATTGAACACGAGCGCGGTGACACCGTCCTGGGACAGGTAGCCCGGGATTCGCCTCAGCACCTGCTCGCCCTCCTGGGCGGTGGCCACCTTCTCGTACCGGACGGGGACCGCCCGACCGGCCAAATCTCGGAGTTGCTCTGCCAGCAGGGCATCCTCGTGGGCGTTCAGGCTCTCGTCGTCCCGTTCCCCCCACCAGTCCGGGTGACGGGCCTTGATCTCCATCGGAAACAGGCCGCTGAAGATGGCATTGCGCGAGAACGGCGTGGCCGTCGGGAAAATGCTGTAGTAGTACGATTCCTCGAGATCGAACAAGGGCGTCACGTGCGACTTGAGCAGTTCCCACTGGTCCAGCCGGAGGCAGTCCACGACCACGAACATCACCCGTCCATGGGCCTCCAGCAGCGGCATGAGAAACTCCCCGCACACGTCCACCGACAGCGGGGGGCGATCCTGGTCGGGATGCGCCAGCCACCCCGGATACTGCTCGCGGATGAATGCCGCAAAGTCATCGTGCAGACTGACTTGGAAGCCCCGCAGTGCCTCCTGTAGACCACTCTCTTCACTCTGCCCCAGCCGCGCCTCCCACTGGAACACCTCGACGACGAGCTCCATCCATTCCCGCCACCCCGGTCGGCTTCCGCGTCGCTGTTCGAGCTCTCGAAACCGCGTCACGAAGTCGCGAGCCAACCGCTGCTGACGAATGCGATCCCCCTCGAGCAGCCGCGTCACCACCGTCAGCACCTGGCGCGGGTTTACCGGCTTTACCAGGTAGTCGTCGAGCTCGATGCCAATGGCCTCGTGCATCGTGGTGGATTCCTCGCTCTTCGTGACCATAACGACCGGGACCGCGGGGTCGATCGCGCGAACCTCGGTCACCAGATCCAGCCCCCGTCTCCCGGGCAGTTGCTCGTCCAACAGGATGAGGCCGTAGGCTCGCCGCTGCAGCAGCGCGATCGCGTCGTCGCCGTGCGCAGCCTGCTCCACCTCGTACCCATGCTCCTTCAGGAACAGGACGTGCGCACCGAGGGATTCAAACTCGTCGTCGACCCAGAGAATCGTCTTTGGACGGGGCATGTGAGGTCACTGCTTCCTGGCTGACGGTTCCGTCGAGTCGAACCGCGGGATCCGCGCGCCCTCGACGAGAGGCACCGGACCGTACCCCAAGTTAGACCCGCCCGGTGATCGCAACAACGCACGCTGGCCGTCATCCTCGAGCCAGCCTACATTCCGAACGCAACCGAACCTTCCATGAACCGATGATGGCTGCCCGCTCGGAGCGCTATGCCCGACCACCTTCGCGCTACTGAAGATCGGCTGCTCGCCGAGTTGGCGGAGGCGGCCCGAGGGCCGAAGCGCAACGCCCTGTTCGCCCTATGGTTGGTCGTGCGGCACTGCGACGGTGCACTCCCACCCGCCGCGCTCAGTGAGCGGGCGTGCAGCGCTCGCCTTGGCGGTCTCGAGCACCGGCTGAGCAGCCTGTCGCTGCCGGCACCGCTGCGCAGGGCGCTGCCGGCGTGCCTCCGTGAGCTTCGTGCCGGTCAGCCGGCTCGGATCACCGGAGCGCTTCAGCAGCTCGCGGCGCCGGCCCGGGAAGGGGTCGGCCCAGCGGCGGCCGATGCACTTGGTGCCGGCGCACGGGCGGCGCGCAGGTCCACCCGCGAACGGAGCCAGGCCGAAGGGAAGACATGAGCGAGCCACCCCGCCTCCACCGCGATTCCTTGACCACCCTGGTCAACCAGGTGGATGCCCTCGTGCCGGGAACCATTCCGCCCGACACGGTTCCGACCGGATTTGCGTCGCTGGACCAGATTCTGGGCGGTGGAGTGCGGCGCCGCGACCTGATCGGGCTTGGGGGCGACGTCGGATCGGGGAAGTCGTCCCTGGCACTTGCCATGGCCCTGCGATCGGCAGCAGCCGGATATCGGGTGAGCTTCTTCTCCGGCGAGATGGACGAGGACCGGCTGATGGAGCGGGCGGTGGCCCTCGAGGCGCGGGTCACTGTTGACGAGATGCGCAGCGCCAGACTTTCGGAGCCCAAGCGCGCCGCCGTGGGGGCCGCCGCCCTCAAGTACCGGGATCTGAGCCTCCGCATTCACCCCATCGTTGGGCAGACGTTCGAGGAGGCGCTCGCCCCGGCCTGGGACGAAGAACCGGCCTTGCTCGTGATCGACTACCTGCAGCTGTTGCCGCCTCACACCTTCCGCGCGACGCAGGACGAGGATCTCGCCGTGACGGTTCGAGCCCTCAAGACCCTGGCGCTCGAGCGGCACATCGCCTGTCTCGTGGTCGCGCAGCTCCCACAGCACGTCCACAGTCGGCCCGACCCCCGACCAACGCTCGATGACTTCGGGGCGTTGGGATCGGTGAAGCAACACGCCGACATCGTGTTGGCCCTCTATCGGGAAGAGATGTACAGGCCGGGCGGTGGTGTGGAGGGAGCAACCGAGCTCCGGATCGCAAAGAACCGGAACGGTCCCTCGGGTTTCATCGATCTGTACTTCTACCAGCAGTGGCTGCGATTCGAAGATATGCTCGATCCGGAGCCCTGAACCCCTAAGCCGCCGCAGGCGCTACACCCGTTCCACCACCGCCGCGATCGGGCTCGGGCGTTCCGTTTCCCGCCGCACCCACACGACCGACCCGAGAATGATGGCCATGGCCCCAAAGGTCCGCAGCGAGACGTGCTCATCGAGCACGACCCAGCCAAGAAGGACGGCAACGACCGTATTGACGTACACGGATGTCCCGACGAACGTCGGCGACGCATGGCGCAACAGGTACACGTAGCTCGTGAAGGCGACGATCGAACCGAACACGATCAGATAGAGCACCGCGCCGACGCCGGCTGCCGACAGGGTGAGGGACGCCGCCTCGCCCCGCAAGAGACCGATCAGGGCCAGCACCGTGCCGCCGGCCAGCATCTGCAGTGCTGCATGCACGTAGGGAGGCGTGTCGACCGGGTGCCGCTTGGAGTAGATAGACCCCAGGGCCCATGACGCCGACGCGACGACCAGCGCGACCGCGCCCCAGAGTGCCGCCACGCCCAAAGTCCCGAGCGAGTCACCGACGAGGAGTACCGTACCGCCGAAGCCAGCCAGGAGGCCGGTCACCTGCTTGGCCGTCGGTCGCGTATCACTCCCCGGGATGACCGCATCGAACAACGCCATCCACAGGGCGCCAGTCACGATGAGAATGGCGGCGAAGCCCGACTCCACCGTTTGCTCCGCCCAGATCACCAGCCCGTTGCCAATCGCGAGCAGCAGGATGCCGACGACCGCCGCCGTGCGCCAGTCACGTGCGCGGGTCGGGAGGCGGCGTCTGAGGAGCCGCGCGATCGCGAGAAGGATCGCCCCGGCAACGACGAACCGAATACCCCCGAACAGCGCCGGCGGGAGATGTTGCACGCCGATCCGGATGGCCAGATAGGTCGATCCCCAAATCAGGCTGATGGTGACGTAGGCAGCGAGAATTCGGCCGGAGAGCGCCTGCATCCCTTGGGCGGGGGGTGCTACGGTTGTACGCGGGCCGTGTCCCGCACGGCACCGATGAGGCTGAACTCCGAGCCCTGACCGGCTTGTGCGGCCCGGATGATCACCCATAGCGGTGGTCCCTGCCGGGCAACGTGGAGCGAGATCGATCCGTCCGCCATAGTAACGTCGCCAACGACGTCCCAACCACGGTCGTCGAACGCGTTCCGATACCATGCGGCCACCGAGTCGGCCCTGATGGGGCTGGCATACAGGAACTCCACGGACTCCGCACTGCCCGACGTGGAGACCAGGCGGGCCGGGAGGAAGAGAGGCGCGCCCTGCATGACATCCCCGACCGGGCGGTCGGGTTCGCGTTCGGGCTCGCCACAGGCTCCCATGCCCAGCGCTACCGCCAGCATGAGGAACGGGGCGCTACGGTTGCTCGTCACGCGGGAAGCGTAGCGACACCCGGGCCGACCGGCAAGGCGCGGCGCCTCTCAGCCGCCGGACGCATATATTTCGGCATCATCGCCCCCATTCACGACCTTCGGCTCATGCGGGCGCTCCCTGGGCGGTGAGAGGTGAGACGGGAATCCCGACCCGAGCCCCGGCTCGGCGAGCATCGTTGGAGGAGTGGCATGGCCGGCCATAGCAAGTGGAAGCAAATCAAGCACAAGAAAGCCGCGGCCGATGCCAAGCGCGGCGCGAAATTCACCAAGGTCATCAAGGAAATCACCGTTGCTGCACGCCAGGGCGGCGGGGATCCTGCCGGCAACGCACGGCTCCGTACGGCGATCGCGAACGCCAAGGCCGAGAACATGCCGGCCGACAACATCGAACGAGCCATCAAGAAAGGGACGGGCGAACTCGAGGGCGTAACCTACGAGGAGGCCAGCTACGAGGGGTACGGCCCCGGCGGGGTGGCGATCTTCGTCCAGGTCACGAGTGACAACCTCAACCGCACCGTGGCAGCCATCCGACACATGTTCTCGCGGAACGGCGGGAGCCTCGGGGAGCCCAACTCGGTCGCCTGGCTGTTCGACAAACGCGGCTTGATCTACGTGGATGCGGCCCGCTACCCGGAAGACGTCACGATGGAAGCTGCGCTGGAGGCCGGAGCCGACGATCTGGCCACGGAGGACGACCAGCACATCATCACTACGCAGCCGACCACGCTCCACGCCGTGCGGGACGCCCTCGCCGATCGGGGTATCGAGCCGAACGAGGCCGAGATCGGCATGATGCCGACCTCCACGGTGCGCATCGATGGCAAGGAGGCGGAGCAGATGCTGCGGCTGCTGGACGCGCTGGAAGAGCATGAGGACGTGTCCAAAGTGTTCAGCAATTTCGATATCGACGCGGAGACCCTCGCGGCGGTAGACGGGTGACGATTCGGGTCCTCGGCATCGATCCCGGTACGACGGTCACGGGATACGGTGTCGTCGAGCCGGCAGAGGGCCGGCTCGGACAGCTCATCGAATGCGGAGTGATTCGGACCGCGGCCCGCGCACCATTGTGGACACGACTCGACACCCTCTACGAAGGAATCACCAACCTGATCACTACTCACCAACCCGACGTCCTTTCGCTGGAGAGCGTGTTCTACGCGAAGAACGTAAGAACGACCCTCACACTGGGACACGCCCGGGGCGTCATCCTCCTGGCTGCGGCCCGCGGCGGTCTCGACGTGGCGGAATTTTCCCCAGCGACGGTCAAGAAGACCATCGTGGGATCCGGAGCGGCCGCGAAGGCCCAGGTGGGATTCATGGTGCAGCGGCTGTTGCAGCTCGCAACGCCGCCGACCCCGGACGACGCTGCGGACGGCGTGGCGTTGGCTCTCACGTATCTCCTCACCAAGGGTGTCAACCCATGATCGCCGGCGTGCGCGGCGTGCTGCATTCCAAGACGGGAGACCGCGTGCATGTCGTCACGGAGGGCGGCGTGACCTACGAGGTCGCCGTTCCGCTCGGCGTGCTCGAGGCCATGCCCGCCGTGGGAAGTCGGGTGGAACTCAAGACCGTTCTCGTCGTGCGCGACGACGGCTGGCTCCTGTTCGGCTTCGACGAGGATCACGAGCGTACCCTGTTCCAGCGCCTACTCGGCGCGACTGGCGTCGGACCCAGGCTCGCGCTCGCGCTGGTCTCGACACTGGGTGGCACCCGCGTGGTGCGGTCGATCAAAGATGGTGACCTCGCCGCGCTGTGCACCGTACCCGGCGTGGGGAAGAAGACCGCCGAACGGATCGTGCTCGAGCTGAAAGACCGGCTCCGGGACATCGCGGTGCCGGGTGCTAAGGAATCGGCCGGCGCCCCAGCCGAGCACGCCGTGCAAGCGCTCGTCAATCTCGGGTACGCCGCCGCCGAGGCCGAGCGAGCCGTGCGCGCCGCCGTGTCCGATGGGGGCCAGGGCCCGACGGTTGACCTAATTCGTAGCGCGCTACAACTGTTAACGAAACCCAAGTGATCGAGACGATGCAGACTGCTGAGTGGAATTGCACCAAGTGCGGCGTGACCAATCGGAAACTGGTGAAACAGGACCAGGCGCAGGCCAATGACCGCTGCGTGACGTGCCACGCGCGGCATCGGCTCACACGGGACGCCCGACCGGTACGATGGAACGCCGTGGCCAAGACGTGAACCGGCCGCAGATCACCACCCCCGAGATCCTGCCGGAAGAGGCGTCGGCGGAACAGTCGCTGCGGCCGTCGGACCTGAGCGAGTTCGTCGGCCAGGCAACCGTCAAGGAGAACCTCCAGATCGCCATCGACGCCGCGCGGCAGCGGGGCGAACCCCTTGATCACACCCTGTTCTTCGGCCCGCCGGGGCTCGGCAAGACCACCCTGGCCATTCTTCTCGCCCGCGAGATGGGGGTAAACATCCGCACCACCAGTGGACCCGTTCTGGAGAAGACCGGTGACCTTGTGGGAATGCTCACGACGCTGCGCCGGGGCGACATCCTGTTCATCGACGAGATCCACCGCCTGCGTCCGGCACTGGAGGAGTTCCTCTATCCGGCTATGGAGGATTGCCGGGTCGATATTCGGATCGCCGATGGCCCGAACGCGCAGACCATCCCCATGAGCATCGAGCCTTTCACCCTCGTCGGCGCGTCCACCCGGTACGGGATGCTCACGCCGCCGATGCGGGCCCGATTCGGCATGGTCGAGCGACTCGGGTACTACCCGACGGAGGACCTGGAGCAGATCGTCTCGCGATCGGCGGCCATCCTGGAGGTCGCGGTGGACGCCGAAGGGGCGACCGAGATCGCGCGGCGGAGCCGCGGAACCCCTCGCGTGGCCAACCGCCTGCTGCGACGGGTACGCGATTACGCCCAGGTGCGGGCCGACGGGACGATCACCCGCGATGTGGCCGTAGCGGCGCTCAGTCGGCTGAACGTCGACGAGTACGGACTCGACGACATGGACGCCCGCATCCTGCAGATCATCATCGAAAAGTTCGATGGGGGTCCCGTGGGACTGAACACCATCGCGGTGGCTGTTGGAGAGGACCCAGGGACGGTCGAAGAGGTCTACGAGCCGTTCCTCATCCAACAGGGATTCCTCCAGCGGACGCCGCGGGGTCGCACGGCGAGCCCCGGCGCGTACCGGCACTTCGGCTACACCCCGCCCGCAGACGCCGGGGGCCAGCCGTCGATGTTCGACGCCCCCGGTGGCTAGGCAGTACCGCGCCACGGACTTCGACTACACCTACCCCCCCGAGGCCGTCGCACAGGACCCACTCCCCGATCGCAGTGCCAGCCGGTTGCTGATCTTGGACCGAGCAACGGGGAACACGACCCACCGTCGATTCCGCGACTTCCCGACGCTCCTCGACCCCGGCGACGTGCTCGTGCTGAATACCTCCCGCGTCATCCCGGCACGCCTGCACGGCCGCCGAGACAACGGCCGCCCGGCAGAAGTACTCCTGGTACACTCGGAGCCCGATGGTACCTGGCTCGCCATGGTGCACCCGGGTGGCAAGCTCAAGGCAGGCCGGCGGGTGTACTTCGGTGACGAGGCCACCGCCGAGATCGTCGACGTGGTGGGGGGCGGACTGCGCCGCCTGCGGATCGCCGGGCCGCTCTCGATCGAACACGTCATGGAGCGGTTCGGGAGCGTACCCTTGCCCCCATACATCACTCGGCCGCCACGGCCCGAGGACCGCCTTCGCTATCAGACCGTCTATGCCAACACGGACGGCAGCGTGGCGGCCCCCACGGCAGGACTGCACTTCACCAAAGAACTCCTCGAGACGGTGGCAGCCCGGGGAGCCACGACGGTCGACGTGCTCCTTCACGTGGGTCCAGGCACGTTCAAGCCCGTCGAGGTGGACAATCCTGCCAACCATACGATGCATGCGGAGTGGTACGCCGTTCCGGACGCGACCGCCCACGCCATCGCTGAGGCAAAGACTCGCGGAAGGCGGGTGTGGGCCGTCGGCACTACTGTGGCCCGTTCCCTCGAAGCCGCAGCGACGGACGGCGGCATCCGCGCTCTATCGGGGTGGACGGACTTGTTCATCTTTCCACCCTATCGTTTCACGGTGGTCGACCGGTTGCTGACCAACTTCCACCTGCCCCGATCCACGCTGATCATGCTGGTTGCGGCCCTCGGCGGGTACGAGCACACGATGGCGGCCTACCGGACCGCCGTCGCTGAGCGGTACCGGCTGTTCAGCTACGGCGATGCCATGGCGGTCGTGTGACGGGCTTCGGGTTTGCCCTCCATGCCACCGACGGCCGTGCCCGGGCGGGGACGCTCACCCTGCCCCGCGGAACGGTCGAGACCCCCACCTTCATGCCGGTGGGCACACAGGGCACGGTTCGCGCGCTCTCGCCGCTCGATCTCCACGCCGTGGGAGCGCAGATGGTGCTCGCCAACACCTACCACCTGCACGTGCGACCCGGCGAGGAGGTCGTTGCCGCACTCGGGGGGCTGCACCGCTTCATGGCGTGGGACCGGCCAATCCTCACCGACTCCGGCGGATTCCAGATCTTCTCACTCGAGGGGTTTCGTCGCGTGGATGACGACGGGGTCGATTTCGCATCCCACGTCGACGGGTCACGTCGCCGACTCACGCCGGAGCGTGCCACCGAAATCCAGTGGATCCTCGGCGCCGACGTCGCCATGGCATTCGATCACGTCGTGCCGGGCGGGGTGGACCGGCGCGCGGCCGAAGATGCCGCCGAGCGAACCACGCGGTGGCTGGAGCGGTGCGTGGATCGGCATCGTGCCCTGGCTGCGGACGACCCCAACCGGCAGACGCTTTGGCCGATTCTCCAGGGGGCTGCGCACCTCGAGGTCCGCCGATCCATGGCGCGGACCGTGTTGGGACTCGCCGATTGGACGGGAATCGCCGTTGGTGGCCTCGCTGTGGGCGAGCCGAAGGGCCAGATGCTCGCAATCCTCGAGTCCCTCGAGTCCGAGCTCCCCCGGGAGCGGCCGCGTTATCTTATGGGAGTCGGGTTTCCGGAGGATCTGCTAGCGTCGGTGGCCCGAGGCGTCGACCTGTTCGATTGTGTCGCCCCGACCCGCAACGGCCGCAACGGGTCGGCGTATACGCCGGATGGACCTGTGAACATCCGCAATGCGGCCCATCGAGCCGACCCCGGTCCGCTCGACGAGTCCTGTGATTGCGAGACGTGTCGGACCTACAGTCGAGGGTATCTGCGCCACTTGTTCGCTGCCGAGGAACTGCTCGGCTTGCGGCTGCTGTCGCTCCACAACGTGAGGTTCCTCGTCCGCCTGGCAACCGAGGCGCGCGCGCACATCCTCGCTGGTACCTTCGATATCTGGCATCGTGAATGGCTGAACCGTTACAACGCGCGGAGAACACGTGATACCTGAGACGCTCTTCCTGTTCGCCCCTTCCGGTGAGGGCGGAAGCAGTGGAATGACGATCTTCTTCGTCCAGATGCTGGCGATCGTCGCCATTTTCTACTTTCTCATCATCCGACCCAAGACGCAGCAGGAAAAGAAGCACCGGGAGCGTCTCGCCGACATCAAAAAGGGTGATCGCATCGTGACCGTCGGAGGGATCGTGGGTGAGGTGGTGCACATGAAGGACGACGAGCTCACGGTGAAGAGCGGCGAATCTCGACTCGTCGTTCAGCGTGACCGGGTTGCCAACATCCTGTCCGACAAGTCCGAGAGGTCATGAGCCTGCTGCCGATCCACCTCCTCGGCTCACCGGTCCTGCGTGAGCGGGCCACCGAGATTGGGGACGTGGACGACGAGGTCCGGGACCTCGTCCGGGATCTCTTCGACACGATGCATGCCGATAGCGGGATCGGTCTGGCGGCCAATCAGGTGGGTACCGCGCGGCGAGTCGCCGTGGTGCACACGGACGAGGAGAGCCCGGTGGTGTTGATCGACCCGGTGATCCTCGAACGGGACGGAAAGACGCGGGGAGAAGAGGGGTGTCTGTCGATCCCCGATATCTTTGCCGACGTCGACCGTTCGCAGCGCGTCGTGGTCGAGACCACGACGCTCGACGGCGAGCGCATGCAATTCGAGGCCACAGATCTCCTCGCCAGAGCGATCCAGCACGAGATCGACCACCTGGACGGTATCCTGTTCCTCGACCACCTGAGTCCGTTGAAGCGCCGTATGCTGCAGCAGAAGTGGCGCCGACTCCGCAAGGGCCAGGAGGGATACCTGAAGCACATCTCCACCCCGAGCGAGATCCACTCGAGGTTCTGACCGTGCGGATCGTGTTCTTCGGCACCCCCGAGTTTGCGGTCCCCTCACTGCGGGCGCTGGTCGGCGAGGGGTTCGACCTCGCCGCGGTTATCACGCAGCCGGACCGTCCACAGGGACGTTCCCGCTCGCGCACGGTGCCCTCGCCGGTCCACGTGGCAGCGAAGGAGGCGGACATCCCGGTGTTCCAACCCGAGACGCCGAACACCGCCGACACAGTCGCATTGCTCGAGCGCCACGCCCCCGATATCGGGGTTGTGGTGGCGTATGGACATATCCTCAAACAGGCGCTGCTCGACGTGCCTGCGAAGGGGATGCTCAACGTCCACGCGTCGCTGCTCCCAGCCCTTCGCGGGGCAGCGCCGATCGAGCACGCCATCCTCGGGGGGCTCGACACGACGGGGATCACCGTGATGCGGATGGTCGCCCGCATGGATGAAGGGCCCATCGCGCTCCAGGTTCCCACCCCGATCGCGCCGGACGAGACCGGAGGCGAACTCACCGTTCGGCTGGCGGAACTGGGCGCGCTGGCGTTGGTGGAAGCCCTGGCCCTCATCGAGACCGACGCCGCCGTCTGGCATGAACAGGATCACGAGCACGCGACGTTCGCGCCCAAGATCTCCCGAGAGCTTGCGTCCATACGGTGGGAGGAGCCGGCCAGTCGCATCGCTCGACAGGCCCGCGCGTTCGATCCGCGGCCTGGCGCGTGGACCACGCTTCGGGACCGCGAAGTGAAGCTCTTCGGCCCCATCTTGGGCATCGAGCCGGCCGAAGGTGCCCCGGGTGAGATCGTCGAGACCGATCCGGCCCTCATCGTGGCGACGGGCGATGGCGCCGTGCAGTTCCTGGACGTCCAGCCTGCCGGACGTCCGCGCATGGCGGCTGCCGACTGGATTCGCGGCCGAGGTGCCGCCACGGGAGACACGTTCGCCTGACTCGAGACCCCCCTCGCCTGCACGCGGTCACCAACGATCAGATTCTGGCGCTCCCCGACCTCGCCGACCTCGCAGCCCGGATCGTGGCCGCCGGCCCGGTGGCACTCCAGCTCCGATCTCGATCCCTGCCCGCCGCGCCGTTGGCCCAGCTGGCGCGCGAGCTGCGCTGGCCCTCGGACTTCCTCTTCGTCAACGACCGGGTCGATCTCGTTCCGCACCTCGGTGCGGCGGGCGTGCACCTCCCGAGCCGCGGACTCTCCGTTGCCGATGCCCGCGGTCTGCTCGGAGCCAACGCGATGATTGGCCGATCCACACATTCGCCAACAGAGGCGCGGGCCGCGTGGGACGACGGGGCCGACTACGTCTTCCTGGGACCGATCTGGGACACCCCGTCCCATCCAGGGCGACCGGCGTTGGGACCCACGGCCATCGAGCACGCGGCTCCGGCACGGGTAGTTGCCATTGGCGGCGTCACCGCAGCGCGTGTCGAGAGATGTCGGGACGCCGGTGCGTGGGGAGTCGCCGCCATCTCGGCGCTGTGGACCGCCTCCGATCCCAATGCGGTCGCGGCGCGGATGCTGCTATGTTTAACGGGAAGCACCGACAGGCCGGATTGACGCGAGGACCGGCACCACGTCCACCGGATCGAGCCACGCGCACCTTCTCCTCATGACGGATTCCATCACTGTGACGGTCAACGGCAAGGCGCGGCGGGTCACCGCGAACGCCTCGCTGCGAGATCTGCTGCAGCAGGTCGATCTGGATCCGCGGGCGGTGGTGGTCGAGCTGAACCGTGCGATCGTGCGCCGGCCGGAGCTCGAGGTCACTCGGCTCGGCGAGGGAGACCAGGTCGAGATAGTGCATTTCGTCGGAGGCGGTTGACCTGGCGACCGTTCCGTCGCAGAAGGACGAGTCGATGGACAATCGAGCTGAGGGAATCGGGGACGAGCCCCTCCGGATCGGCGAGCGGACATTCCGATCCCGCCTCATGGTGGGAACCGGGAAATACCGCGACAACGCCACCATGGTTCGCGCCATCGAGGCATCCGGGGCCGAGGTGGTGACCGTGGCGGTGCGGCGAGTCGATCTCGATCGAACCAAGGAAGAGGGCGTGCTGCATCACCTCGACCCGGGCCGCTACTTTCTGCTCGCCAACACGGCGGGCTGCTACACCGCAGATGACGCCATCCGGTATGCGCGACTCGCGCGCGAGGCTGGCTTCAACGAATTCATCAAGCTCGAGGTCATTGGCGACGAAGAGACGCTCCTTCCTGACGTCGCGGGACTGCTCCAGGCAGCCAAGGTCCTGGCGGGCGAGGGATTCAAGGTGATGGCCTACACCAACGAAGACCTGGTCACCGCATTGCGGCTCGAGGACGCGGGCTGCGCCGCCATCATGCCACTCGCTTCGCCCATCGGAAGCGGTCTCGGTCTCATCAACCCCTACACGATCCGAACGATCAAACGGCGCATCGCGGCTCCGGTGATCGTGGACGCGGGCGTCGGCACGGCATCCGACGCCTGCCTCACGATGGAACAGGGTGTCGACGGCATTCTCATGAATACGGCCCTGGCCGCCGCTCGCCATCCGGTGGCAATGGCGACGGCTATGCGCCACGCCGTCGACGCCGGGCGCTTGGCCTTCCTGGCCGGGCGGATGCCGACGCGGGAAATCGCGGTCCCTTCGAGCCCCACGTCCGGCATGCTGGATTGAGCGATGCCGTCAGGGGTGGCGGCTCGGATGGCGGTGCTGGCGGTGCTGCGCCGCGTCCGCGACGGTCGCCGCTTCGACGAGGCGCTGGACGAGGCGGCCACGGGCCTCTCCGCTGCCGACCGGCGCCTCGCGCACGAGGTGGCGGCGGGCGTCCTGCGGCATCGACGGGAGCTGGACCGACGTCTCCGCCAGCTCACGAGCGCGGCTTGGAAGCGCGTGAACCCCGACGTGAAGGATCTGCTTCGAATCGGTGCCTACCAGCTGACGTACCTGGATCGCGTGCCTGGCTACGCCGCGCTCTCCGCCACCGTAGAGGTGGCAAAGGCGGCAGTCGGCAACCGCCCCGCCGGCATGGTGAACGCGGTGTTGCGCCGCCTGAGTGCCGCGGACGGCGAAGAAGCTCCCACCACGGACGGGCTCGATCTCGCCGAGCGCCATTCCCATCCGGGGTGGCTGGTCAACCGATGGCTCACGCGCTATGGAGCAGACCGCACAGAGGCCCTGCTTCGCCACAACAACGCGCGACCGGATATCACCATCCGGCCCACCCGCTGGGTGGCAGACCAGCTCCGAGCTGCGCTCGAGGCCTCGGGGATCGTGTTCGAGGACGCGCCCTTCGGCGCCGGATTCGTGGTTCGTACACCGTCAGTGCGGTCGATACCGGGCTTCGCCGATGGCGGTTTCGTAGTGCAGGACCCGGCGCAGGGCCGGCTCCTGCGCTTCGCGGCAGTGCCGCAGACCGGCCGTGTGTGGGATGCCTGTGCGGCGCCCGGGGGCAAGGCGGCCGTGCTCGCGGCGGCGGGACACCGCGTCGTCGCTTCCGATCGCGCGCGGCCTCGCCTGGCTCTGTTACGCGAGACTCTGCGCCGCACCGCCCCGGAGGTGTTGGTTCTGGCAGCCGACGCGCGCTATCCTCCGTTCGCCGCCGCACGTCTGGACACCGTGCTCATTGACGCGCCATGCAGCGCCACGGGTACCCTGAGGCGCCACCCGGACGCTCGGTGGCGGCTCACCGCGCGCCGCATCCACGAGCTAGCGCGTCGCCAACGGGAAATCCTGGATGCCACCGCCAGCGCAGTCGGTGACGGAGGAAGATTGATCTACCTTACCTGTTCGCTCGAGCCAGAGGAGAACGAGGATCAGGTGGACGGATTCCTTCACCGTCATCCCGGGTTCTATCGAGAAAGCGACGACCTGTCGATATTTCCTCCCGATTCCGGAACCGATGGCGGGTATGGCGCACGCATGAGGCGACGCGGGTGAAATTTCGACGACACACGTCGGGGAGTGGACGGCGGCCTGGCATGCCTCGCTGGGCCCAAGCCGCCGGGACTTGGGTGGCGACTTGGCTCCCGGTCCTGGTTCGCCGCACACCCGGTGGGGGACGAACCTGGCTCCTCGTCGGTGGCACGCTGGGGGCGTTCGCCGTGGGCTATCTCGTGGCCGTGGTCCTCCTGTTTCCCGCGCCGATCTTCGCCACGACCATCACCGTCCCGAGGGTCGTCGGATTGCCTCAGGACCGGGCCTCGGCGAGTTTGGCCGAATCCGGGTTGCGGCTGGGGCAGGTCGGTACGGAAAGCCACCCCACTGCCTCTCAGGGTTCCGTGGTGTGGCAGGATCCACCCTCCGGGACCTCCGTGACGCGCGGCCAAACGGTGACGCTGGTGGTCAGCAGTGGTCCGCAGCGGATTCCCGTGCCCGATCTGAGCGGCTACGACGCCGCGCTGGCCGAGCAACTCCTCGCTGCGACTGGCCTGTCGGTGGGACGGACCGAGGCCACACAGGCACCCGCGCCAAAGGACGTCGTGATCAACACGCGGCCACCGGCCGGCACCAGTCTCCTTCCCGGTGCGTCGGTGACCCTCGTCGTCAGCGTGGGTGCGCCGACGATTCCCGTGCCCAACCTCGCCGGCCTGACCCCGTTCGAGGCCGACTCAGCCCTCGCGCAAGTCGGCCTACGGCTCGGGACGTCGGTGCGACGAACGATGCCGACGGCCCCGCCGGGCACGATCATCGATCAGGACCCGGCCCCCGGGACGCTGGGCGCCCCAGGGACGCCCATCAACGTGACCCTGGCGCGGGGTGACACCCCATGAGCGGCATGCGGATCGCAGCCAGCGTGCTCAGTGCGGACCTGCTCCAGCTCGAAGAGCAGATCCGCCTCGTCGAGGACGCCGGTGCCGACTGGATTCATGTAGACGTGATGGACGGTCACTTCGTGCCGAACCTGACCTTCGGCGCGGGCATGATCGCCGCCGTTCGCCGCACCACGACGCTCCCGGTCGACGTACACCTGATGGTAGAGCGGCCCGAGACCTTCATCGACGCGTTTGCCGATGCGGGCGCGTCGGTGTTTACCTTTCATCCGGAAGCGACGCGCCACGTCCAACGGCAGCTCGAGGCCGTGCGTCAGCGAGGCATGCTCGCCGGACTCGCGTTGAATCCCGGTACGCCGCTCGGCCTGGCCGAGGAGGTCCTCGACGATCTGGACCTGTTGCTGCTCATGACGGTGAATCCGGGATTCCCCGCCCAAGAGTTCATTCCCGCCTCGCTGGGCAAGATCGGGCGGGCACGCCACCTCCTGGAGGAGCGAGGGAGCGCAGCGTACCTCGAGGTGGACGGTGGCATATCGAGAGAGACGATTTTCGCCGCGCGATCGGCTGGGGCCGACACGTTCGTAGCGGGATCGGCCATCTTCGCTGCCGACGATCCGGCACGGGAGGTACGGGAACTGCGCAAACGCTGTTTGACGGTGACGTGACATGACGCAACGCGGTCAATGGATCTTCGTTCTCGCGATCGTCGGGACCTTGGGTGCCGGCTTGGTTGCCGGACTGCTGCTCATGCCCTCCCTGCAACCGGTCGGCGTGGAGAGCGAGGCGCCCAATTTCACGGCGGTTAACGTGACCAACGGCGACACCGTGAGGTTCAGCAGCTACCGCGGTGAGGTGATCCTCCTGAACGTCTGGGCAACATGGTGCCTGCCGTGCGTGACGGAGATGCCATCGATGCAGCGCCTCTACGACGAGCTCCGCGACGCCGGACTGCGGGTCGTGGCGGTCAGCGTCGACGCGGCAGGATCCGAGGATGTCCGCGAGTGGGTCACGGCCCGAGAATTGACGTTCGACATTCTACACGACCGCTCAGGCCGGATCGAGCGGATCTACCAGACGACGGGCGTGCCGGAGAGTTTTGTCATCGACCGAGACGGCGTGATCGTGAAGAAGATCATCGGCCCCGCCGAGTGGGACCACCCTACACAGATCCAACTCATGCGTCGACTCCTGGGCTCCAATGACACAGTGGAAGAACGCGTTCAGTAGGTTTCGCGCCGTCCTGCTCGACAACTGGCCCATCAAGGTCACCGCCCTGATCCTGGCGGCA
>JAOTVV010000049.1 GCA_029863245.1 Gemmatimonadota bacterium | reverse complement strand
TGGAGCCCACGCGGCCAGCTACGACGTGCGAGGCAAACAGCGTAGAGGCACCCGGTCTCACGATGACCCTGTGGCGGCAGGGCGCCCGAAGAACGCCGGCTGGGCGCGGCCCTTGACGCAGGGGGAGCTCGGGAAGGAACTTGGGCCGCTCGATACGCTGGAGGATGTCCGGCGCTGGGTTGCGAGCATCCCCCGCATGGCAGCGGTTGGGATGTTGCCCTCAAGCTCGGTTGGCGACGCGGCTGTGCGGTCCGTTGAAGATTGGTGTCGGAATCACGAGGGCAAGCTGCCGCCGCCGACAGTGGCCGCCCTGGAGCGAGAGATAGCCCAGATCAGATCAAAGCTGATTCGGCGAGACCGGACGTGTCGAATCTTCGACTGGCGTCGTCTGACCGATGCTCCAGGTCAGGTTGGAGGTGCAGCCAAGCGCCCAGTCGCGGAACGCCGTCTCCGACAGCGAAGGCACCTGAGGAATCGACGGGTCGGCGACGAATGCCGTTGCGGCGCGGATCGCCATAGGGAGAAGCCATCACGTACCGTGAGCTGGGGTGGCCCCGACGCTGGTCGGTGCCGCCGCCCTGACAGGCGCAAGGGGCTCGACCGACGGTTGCTGGCGGACCAGAGAGGTATCGTCTAGAGCGCCGAACTCAACGCGGCGTTCGGGGCTTTCGGTTGCGCCCAGCGTTTCGACGGGTGAGCCACCCGAGCACGGGACGAACGACGCAGCACTCCACCACAAAGTGCCCTAATCCAGACGACGCAGGTTCGGTATCAGTGAACCACGCAACGTCCCCCGCACGAAGCGGTTGAAGGGCATACGCGACCGTGGGGGCCCAATTGTGGCATTGCTACCACTCTTGTCAGCGATGGTCTCGTGTCCTATTGATCGCGACACAAACGGAATCATTCCCGTCGGTGGCCTTCGCGGCCCCGCCGCCCTGTAGACGCCGCAGTACGACGCCCACCCGACGACGAGACCGCCAGCCCACTGGCAGAGCAGGCATAGCACCTACTGCGTTACCCCAGGATTCACTTGGAGGTACACAATGCGTTACCTACGCCTCGCCCTGCTCCCGCTGTTGCTCATCGCGTGCACGGACACGCAACCCGTGGCGCCGGACATTGAGATGAACGCTCCGTCGTTCAAAGTGACACGCGACGCATGGGTTGAGGTCACTGATCTAACCGGACTGGTGGTCTACGTCGAGTGTAGAGGCGAGGATCTTGAATGGTCCGGCACTATTGACGGCTATTACCGGTCAGAGACGACCCCCTCGGGCAATGAGGTTGTGCATTGGAAGCTAGACTATGCTACAGAAACTCCGCTGACTATCCGTGGGCTGACATCGGGCGACGATTGGACCCTCGTGGGGGCGGAGGACACAGGTGGCTCTCTCACCAAGCCGAAGGGCACCACGTACGTCGAACACTGGCAAGCGCGTGAACGGTACGTCAACCAAGACGGCGAAAAACTCCACGACCGGATCGACTACCGAATCATGATCGACGACGGCAACGTGAAGCTCCAGCGATACCGCGAAATCTACACGTGCCCCGGAAAGCCGTGAGGCATCCTTAGCGCGACGGCACCAGCAGAGCGCAGCACAAGACGGTCTGTTCGCATACCGTCGGGATCGGAAGTAGTCCAGCCCGAGCGTCACGCGGCGTTCGGGGCTTTCGGTTGGGCACAATCCAAACCGGACAAATCCCGTCCTTGGGCATCCGTGTGTAACGCCCTATGCTAGTGCGCTGAGTTTAGGCCTGCCGGTGGCCCTTCAACGGCCCCGCCGCTAGAGCGACGCCCTCCACCTGAACGCCCACCGACGACGCGACCACCAGACCATCGGCGTCTCCACCACATCTCGGAGGTGCGTCATGAAAAGGCTCCTCATTCCACTGGTATTCGTGGGTCTCGCGGTCGGTTGCGGCGATGTGCCGACGGGCACAGACGGACTCACGCCCAACTTCGAGCTCGCAGGTAATTCGGGATGCGCCACCGTCTCGGGAGCGATAGTGTTCCCCTCCGGCACTCTCTCCGGTGACGTTATCGGTACTGTCGTAAATGCGGCCGGACCCGTGGTTCGTCACGGCAAGGTCGTGTTCAGACCTGTTGTGCAGACATGGACGGTCACAGGCGGCATTGTGCAACCTCTAATTGGACGAACATTGGTCTTCGAAAACGCTTTCCGAGGCACATTAGCGCACCTGCCCCTGATAGGCGTTAACACCACAATGCGACTCGTCGCGGGCGCACAGAAGGGCAATCTGACGTTACACGGCACGACCGACGTGTCCACTGTGCCCCGCACTTCACACCTCGAATACCATGGGGTGATTTGCCCGTAGTTGCGTTCGCTGCTTCAAGGTCATGTACCCACGCCCCGAGCGTCACGCGGCGTTCGGGGCTTTCGAAGGACGGTGTCCTTTCGACGGGTGGCCACCCAAGCACGGGCCGAACGACGCAGCACTCCACCACAAAGTGCCCTAATCCAGACGACGCAGGTTCGGTATCGGTGAACCCCGCAACGCCCCCCGCACGAGGCGGTTGACGGGCATACGCGACCGTGGGGGTCCAATTGTGGCATTGCTACGACTCTTGTCAGCGATGGTCTCGTGTCGTATTACCCACGACACAAACGGAATCATTCCCGTCGGTGGCCTCACAGCCCCGCCGCCAGACCGACGCCGTTGTAGACGCCGAAGCATGACGTCGCAGTAGACGCCCGCCAGACGACGAGACCACCAGCCCACTGGCAGAGCACGCATAGCACCTACTATGGCGTCCCAGGATTCACTTGGAGGCACACATGCGTTACTTACGCCTCGCCCTGCTCCCGCTGTTGCTCATCGCGTGCACGGACACGCAACCCGTCGCACCGATCGAGGATGGTCCGGTGTTCAACTGGATGAACAACCCGGACAATGGCAACTTCAAAGTCTACCGGGCCGAGTTCGACTGGATAAATTGCTGGACGGACGCGGAGAACGGTCTGCGAGTCTGCCAGGGTACGGTGCCCCTCGGCGGAGGCTCTGAGCCGGATTGCGGCCTCCAGCAGGATGAGGCCCCCGCGTCCTACCAGGATGTCGGGACCTATGTCGGGGATGTCCCCGAGAGCTGGCTCCACGCGCACATGCAGGGCGATGCCTGGATCACCGTCCGTGACGAGAACACGCCCGGAGACTGCTTCGGCGACGCCCTGGTCGCCGAGGGCTGGGGAAGGATGTCGAGTAACGACAACGACGTTTTCGGTACGGATGATGGGGCGAACGCGAACACGTGGAGGTTCCGCGGACAGGGCAAGCTGACGGCGGCCGCCGACGGCAGCAGAGTGATGTACAACGGACACTGGCAGATAGTCTGCTGGCCGACTGGGGAATGCAACGTCACATCCTCGGTGGTCAACCTGCACTGACGGAAGGAATCACAAACGAGATCAGAAATCCAAGCGCCTGGTTCACGCCGGGCGCTTGTGTTTCGGTCCCGAGCGTCACGCGGCGTTCGGGGCTTTCGGTTGCCAGCCAGCAAAGGACTGTATTACCCGGTGAGCCAGGTGACCGCCTCCTCGATGGTGTGGAAGACTCGCACCTGCGTGTCAACATCCTCCGAGTGGGCCTCGAACATCCGTACCAGGCCGTACTCCAATGGCGTGTTGGCCGCGAGTGCCACCTTGACATCACTGATCCCCGGCACCTCGCTGCTTTGAAGTCCGGCGCCGGCGCCCTTCATCCCTCGCTCATCCGGCACGCTGTCGTTTTTCGTGTGAACCCCTGGGAGAATCGGGTTGAACGACACCGCTCATAGGGCTCGCGCTGTGGTTCGTGCTCGCCGTCGCTGCAGCTCCGGCGCAGCTCAGCGACTGATCCCCTCGAAGAAGTCCATCATCACCTCGCTCGCCGCGAAGTCTATGGAGCTGGGCCACGCGTGGCCGCCGCCCTCGATCGCGTACAGCGATATGCGATCGCTGCGAGCACAAACGGCGTAATCGTGGCGCCGCACGGTGGGGCTTTGGCTCACCACATCGGTGACGGTCGGTCCCGAGCTACAACCACTCAGATCCGCCCACAGCCGCCACATTTCTTCGACCGCCATGAAGTCCGGTGTCCCGGCCCACGGGAAGGCCTCATCCGCCGTGCCGTGGACGAACACGGCGGGGATCACCGTCTCCGGGGTACACAGCTGCCGGGTCACCACGCTCAGGGACGCGGCGACGCTGGCGACCGCAGCCAGCCGGCCCCTGAGCTGGCAGCCAAGCTGAAGCGTGAAGAGTCCGCCGTTGGAGAAACCGGCGGCGTAGACCCGGTCCCGGTCGATGGCGAACGTCGCGGCCATGGCGTCGATCACGTCCACCACGAACTGGACGTCGTCGAAGCCGTTGGATCCCGGAAAGCCGTAGTAGGTCCAGGTCGGGGTGTTGTCCTTTGCCTTGTCCAAGTACACGACCAGCACACCGCGTTCATCGGCCACGGTGTCGAAGCCCGAGAGCACACGGATGTCGTTGGCGTCCTGGCCCGCCCCGTGCAACACGATCACCAGCGGCACCACCTGTTCCGGCGTGATGGTGGGCGGCACGTGAATGCGATAGGTACGCACCCTTCCACTGGACGTGAGACCGGTCGTGAAGTCACCGCCGCCGTACCCCGGCTCGGTGGTGCTGCCGCAGGCGGCAGCCGCGAGGACCGCCGACACGAAGAGCATTCCGACGGTGCACGACCTCATGATTCGTCATCCGCAGCCTCGGCTTGTCCCCGAGTCAGCAGGCGCTCCGCGAACTCGACCCGCTCGTACATTTCGGCGAAGTCCTGCCGCAGGAGACGGACCTCGTCGCGCAGGGTCGCAACATCCTCGGTGAGGTGCTCCATCTCCTCCTGCCCGCCCTGGCCAAGGCGCGTCTGCCGCAGGTGGGTGTAGCGGATCTTCATCCCAATCAAGATCATGCTGCCGACACCGAGGATCGCGAGAACTGGGCCAATGGCTTCGGCGAGTGCTGGGGGCATGCGTTACCCTCTGTCGTGTGGAGTGCCGCCTGCGTCCGCACCCGACCCTACGGATGCACCGTTCTCCCGGTTTTGGGCCCGTATAGATCGCGCGCTCGGCGCGTTCCACGATCTGGGACGCGGCGTTCGGGGCGTGCGGAGGCTGGTAGTCCTACTGGCCGTCCGTCTTACCCACCCACCTCCCTGAGTGCATCGCTACAGACGGCCCGTAAGGATCAGAATCGCCAACACAATCAGCGTCACGACGGCCAACCAGGCTTCGCGCTTGCCAGGCTTATACATCCCCCCCCTTTCTGTCCGGTGCTTGAAGATGTCGTCAGCTCAACCGGGTTGGAACCCTAACCGCTGGCACGCGCCACTGCTCAACCCTTGCCGCATGGAGCATCGCATCCCGTTCCCGCTCGGGTAACCTCAGCCACACCGTCAGCGTCTCACGCACCACAGTATGGTCCATCGCGCCTCCAGTGAGGGATGCGCGACGGGAGGGCAGAACTCTCAGCAGGCTCAAAGAGCGCAGGCGCGAACACCACCACCAAGTAGCTCTGGGGCTGTGACGTACCATGCGCCTGCCGTGATTCGAACGCGGAACCTTCGGCTCCGGAGCAAAACGGCGTGCTGTTGGTGGTGATGGGTGGAGGACTGCAAACAGGGGGGATCCTCTCGTGCGCCTCATTCAGGGCACGGAGGCCCCCCCGTCAGGATTGCAGGGTCGCTGAGCCGCTACTTGCGCTGGCTCAGAGGCACCATGATGTGCACGTAAGGTGTTCCCTTCCACATCACCCACGGGCCGCCGGTGCTGGGGTCGGTGGTGATGCCGTCCAGCAGCGATGCATCGGGAACGAGGATCATGAGGTGCGGTCCGGCCACGACCCAGTCCGTCGATGTTTCCTTGGTGCCGTAGGGATCTGAGTTGCTCGCGCCTTCATCTCCCTCCAGCATGTAGGAAATACCGATACCCGTGAAGGTGGGTGTGGTCCGGGTCTGCCATGCGTGTGCCCAACCGACCCACTGCTCGTCCAGACACATTGGGGCGGTGCCAGAAAGATCTGGCGGTGTCGGCATGCACGTCCAGCCATTCGTTCCCTCGCGCAAGACCGTCTGATCCCAATCCATGATCGTGGCGTTGCGGGCGAGATCCTGCGGCGCAGCCTTCATGGCTTCCTGGATCTTGGCGCGGTTCGCCTGCTGCGCCTGCGCGGTCGCGGGGACGAGAACACACAGAACGAGAAAGAGTGCGAGTGCGGGTTGGGCGAATCGGTTCATCGTTACTCCTTGGCGCGGAGCGCATTTGGGAGGGTACTGGGACGAAACAACACGCTCGGTGAGGAGCATGGTGCCATGAAGCCGTCGGAGAGTTCTGTCGCGGCTCCAGGAATCGGGCTAAATCTAACCCCGATACGCTTCCTCTGCCTTATCTGCCAGAGGATGTCGCCCTGCGGCTGCTCACCGAGCCATCCAAACAACGCCGGAACTGGCGTCAAGAACTGCCCGATATCCCCCGTTCGCTTCAATCAGCGTCCGTGAACTGGCGAGTTCCTATCGTTGTGCGCTGCAGTGACCTACACGTTTTCGTGATGCGCTCCGGCCCCCAGTGCTCCCCTGAGATATCGCGTTGTCTCCATCCCAGCCCCGAGCGTCACGCGGCGTTCGGGGCTTTCGGTTGCGGTGTCCTTTCGACGGGTGGCCACCCGAGCACGGGACAAACGACGCAGCACTCCACCACACAATGCCCTAATCCAGACGACGCACGTTCCGTATCAGTAAACATCGCAACGTCTACCGCACGGGGTGGTTGAAGGGCATACGCGACCGTGGGGGTCCAATTGTGGCGCAGTTGTGACTCTTGCGTTCGGATTGATCGCGCCGCAGTCTCGTGTATTAGACCTGCCGATGGCCACGATGGCCACGCCGCTAGAGCGACGCCTGCCCTTGGACGCCCACCAACGACGCGACTGCCAGACCAGCGACGGGAAACCACGCACCGTTTCCTGATTCGGAGGTGGCACCATGCGCACGTTACGCAGCGTAGCATCCGTATTCGTCATGAGCGCCCTGATCGTGTCGTGCAGCGATCAGTCCACAGGTCCCGCAGTAGACGGTCCCCAGTTCGCCGCCAGCGGTCCCGTGGTTCACCATGTGTCCGTAGGTGGCCCCGATGCCTGTGCTCCTCCCGGCTGCGATGCCAATTTCTCGCTCGTAGCGAATGAGAAAGCCGATGGCAGTGTATCCGGCCAATGGCAGGATACGTTCGCTGGCGGGGGCGAGGGGATTCACGTCTCTGTTGACTGCCTCAACGTTGTTGACAACGGCGCAATGGTAGGCGGCGTGATTACACATGGGACCTTCTTTGGTGTTGACGTGAGTGGTCAGCGCGCAATCACCGCGGTGATCGATAATGGCACGTCGGCCAACGATCCTGCGGATCAAATCAGCTACTCGATCTTCCCGCAATGGACCGGGGGGTTTCCGCCAGACGATCCCTCCTTCTGCCTCACACGTCTCCCTAGCGACAATCCGTTCCTTTCTGACCTGGCCCGCGGACAGGTGAAGGTCTGGTAGCATCAGCACCGGCTCAAACCGTCGAGTGCCAGCACCGCCCGGCCCCGCGCCGGGCGGTGCTGTTTCAGCCCCGAGCGTCATGCGGCGTTCGGGGCTTTCGGTTGCCCCACGCCGGGCGGTTTGCTTACGTCCTGAACACCGCCACGAACCCACACGTCGGACAGCGCCACACGTCCCACCGCTCATCCGGCGCACCCGCACCGAAGCAGAGTTGTAGCGCGTAGCGGCCTCGCGCCCAACACGTCATCACGTCGCCACAGAACGGGCAGGCCATCGCGGCCTCCATGCGCGACGGTAGAGCGGGACTATTAACGTAGTCGCAACACTTTCTTGGGATGTCCGAGGCCCTTCGTTCTGGCCGAGCGGCATCGCATGTCCTACTTTGGGGCAGCGCCAACCGAGGTCCCTCCCATGACCGATTTGCTGGAGCGCCTCCGCACCGCCCTCGCCGACCGATACACGATCGAGCGGGAGTTGGGTAAAGGTGGGATGGCGACGGTGTATCTCGCCGAGGACGTGAAGCACCACCGGCCGGTCGCCCTCAAGGTCCTCCGGCCGGAGCTTGCCGCCGCACTCGGCCCCGAACGGTTCTTGCGCGAGATTGAGATCGCGGCCAACCTGCACCACCCCCACATCCTGCCACTGTACGACTCGGGAGAAGCCGAGGGCTTCCTGTACTACGTGATGCCGTACGTGGAAGGGGAGTCACTCCGGGATCGACTGGAGCGTGAGAAACAACTTGCCATCGACGACGCCCTGCAAGTGGCACGGGAAGTCGCCGATGCGTTGAGCTATGCCCATGCCCACGGTGTGATCCATCGGGACATCAAGCCCGAGAACATCCTGCTGGAGAGCGGCCATGCGGTGGTGGCCGACTTCGGGATTGCACGGGCCGTCGATGCGGCGGGTGGCGCACGCCTCACGGAGACGGGGATCGCGATAGGTACCCCGGCCTACATGAGTCCCGAACAGGCAGGGGGCGAGAAGGACCTAGACGGCAGGAGCGATCTCTACTCGCTCGGCTGTGTGCTGTACGAGATGCTGGCGGGACAACCCCCCTTCACCGGTCCCACGGTCGAGAGTCTCGTGCATCAGCACCTGTCGGCGGAACCGCCCAATGTGACCGCGATTCGTCCCTCGGTGCCGGGGTGGGTCGCAGCGGCGCTGGAGCGGAGTCTCGCCAAGACGCCGGCGGACCGGTTCAATCCGGTGGCGCAGTTTGGCGAGGCGATCTCGCCAAGGGCGTCGGTGACCGATGCGCGGCCACTACCCATCGCACAGGGCACACGGCGCTGGCTTGGTCCAGGTGTTCTGGCCGCTGCAGTGCTCATCGTGATCGCGGTGGTGCTGTTCCGCATGATGGCCCCTGGGCCGATCACCATCACCGCGTCGAACATCAAGCAAGTGACCAGCCAGCCGGGTATCGAGTTCCAGCCCGCGCTCTCGCCTGATGGGAGCGAAGTAGCGTACGTCGTGGGTCCCCGCCAGACCCCGCGCATCGCCATGAAAAGCACCGTCGACATCGGCGGTGGCAGTGGATTGCGCCTGAGCGAGGCGGGGAGCGAACTCCAATGGCTCCCGGCATGGACGCCTGAGGGCGCATCCCTGCGCTTCTGGGCTTGCGGGGCTGGAGGTGCATACGGACCCGGTTCCGGCTGTCAGTGGAAGGAGGTGGGAAAGCTCGGCGGCCCCGTTCGCACCGTCGGTGTACCGCGCGAGTCGGATCGCTACGCATGGTCACGGGATGGAACGCGAGTGGCGTTCGTGGCTGGGGACAGCATCTTCGCCTACTCGGCAGACCAAGACGAGCGACAACTGCTGGGCGTGCACGTGTCGGATAGATACGCGCCGTTGCACTCCCTTGCGTGGTCACCCGACGGACGAATGATCGCCTACGTGCGGGGCAACGCCTTTTGGACATACTCCCAAAACGCGCTCGCTGCTTCCATCTGGATCCTGGATCTCCACAGCGGCGAACGCGTTCAGGTAACGGACGCGGAGTACCTGAACGTGAGCCCCCAGTGGCTTCCCGACAGCCGCCATCTGCTGTTCGTGTCCAGCCGGGATGGCCCCAGAGGTATCTACGTGGTCGAGGTAGGGCCTGACGGATCACGAGGGCCTCCCCGCAGCGTCCTGAGCTCGTCGGATCCGCATTCCATCTCGATTTCGGCGGATGGCCGGAGACTCGCGTACGCCAAGTTCCCAAGTGCGCAGAACGTCTGGTCGATTCCCATTCCTCGATCCGGTGTGGTTTCGATCCGCGAGGCGATCCCGGTCACCACGGGTAATCAGCTCGTTGAGAGCCACGACCTTTCCCCCGACGGTGAGCGGATCGTCTACGAGAGCACGCTTCTGGGAAGCACCGACATTTGGACACGACCGTTGACGGGTGGGGACGCAACGATGATCGCCAATCTGCCGGGGTATGCGTTCAGTCCCCAGTGGTCGCCGGACGGTTCGGAAATCGCGTTCCACTCGGTGCCACCCGACAGCGGAGCGGCGAGGATCTTCGTGGTGCCGGCAACGGGAGGCGTCCCCGACCCGCTGGAGGATATGCCCGGCGACGACGCCTATCCTGTGTGGTCACCTGACGGACTTGCGATTGCCTTCAGCTCGTTTCCGCCCGGGACGCCTGGGGCAGAGACGTGGGTCGTCACACGTGACCGTGTTGGCGGAGATTGGGGGGTACCCGTCCAACTGACCGATTCCCTCTGTGGCTACCCTCAGTGGGACGTCGACGGAACCAGCCTGGTATGCAAGAGTGGGAGGGAGCTTGTGCGGGTCTCCCGAAGCGGCGAGGTCCTCGCGCGCTATGATCGGTGGACAGCCACGCTGCAGTTGCTCGGGCCCATCCGGTTCTCGCCTGACGGATCGAGGATGTACGGCTACTTCACCGAAGAGGACGGTACGCTGGGGGTGTGGTGGATCGCGGCTGACGGTGGGGATGCCACCAAGGTGGTAGCGTTCGACGATCCCTCTCTGACCGTGTGGGGCTTCCTCACGGTGGGTCCCGAGCGTCTCTACCTCACCATTGCGGACTACGAGAGTGACATCTGGGTGATGGATTTGGAGTGGTGAGCGGAGGCAGTTGAGGCCGAAGGCGTAGCTTCCGACAATTGCAGAGACATCGAGCCCCGAGCGTCACGCGGCGTTCGGGGCTTTCGGTTGGGCCTCTCCCACCGTCATCGCCGACAACTCCTCTACTGTTTCGCGGGACACAGGGCGTAGGTTCTGCTTGACGCTGCCTTGACGGCCCGCCAGCACATTGGCGCGTCCCGTATGGGAGGAAGCCATGCGCTCAGCCGTCCTTCTCGTCATTCTCGTCATTGCTTCGTTCACCGACGCCGTTCCCCAAGAACTGCCCTTGCAGCCCGGCCAGCGGGTACGGGTAACTGCACCAGACCTCGGCATCAACAAGCTGCCTGGGCGTCTCCAGAGCATGAGCGGCGACACGCTTGTCGTTCTTGCCGGCAAGGCAGTGGTATGTGAGATCAGCGAGATCACGCGGCTCGACGTCTACGCCGGACGCAAGTCGCACGTGTGGGTCGGTGCGGGAATGGGTCTGCTGGCTGGTGCCGTTGCGGGAGCGATCACGTGGACGAGCATTGGTGATTGTGGGTTCGTCGACGACCCCGAATGCAGAATGTACGGCGCGCTCTTATTGGGAGGCGTTGGTGCGGTGGCGGGTGGGGTGACCGGTCTGCTCATCAAGACTGATCGCTGGGAGCCAGTCCCGCTCGACCGCTTGCGCGTGAGCATAGTGCCGCAGCGGGATGGCTTCGGCATCGGAGCGAGCATCGCGTTCTGACCCCGGGCTTCCAGCCGTCGCTGCCAACGAGAGGAGGCATCAGATGAGCAAGGTCCCGGTCACGGCGTTCGCTGGTGTTGTGCTGGCGCTTTCGAGCGCGACGGAGGGTCACGCGCAAGGCGTTTCCCTTGGCGTGGTGGGTGGAGTCAACGTCGCGACGCTTGCGGTCGAGGGTTACGACGCCGCTGGTGTCGGTGCAAAAGTGGGGATCAACACCGGCCTCCGTCTTTGTCTGGGTCTCGGTCCGAGATTCGGCGTGATGCTGGGGGTCCTCTACTCCCGGAAGGGCGGGACCGTCCACCGTGCGCAGAGTGGCGACGTCGACTACGCCCTCCATTACATCGACTTCCCGATCTTGGCTCAGCTCACGATCCCGACCGACGAGGCGGGGAAGCTCAAGGTGCATCTGGCCGTCGGACCAGCCGTTGAGTACGAGGCGGACTGGGTTTGGGGATCATCGACGGGCGGCGCTCTGATGGCGCTCGGTGGGTTGGACATCCGAGCGGGCAGGGGTGCCGTGATCTTGGACGCTGCCTACAGTCTTGGCCTCAGCGGTATTGACACACGAGCCGAGGGGCTGGTTTCGAGAAAGAACCGGACGCTCTCGTTCCTGGTCGGGTATTCGTTTGGACTCTGATCCGTCCGAAGACGGCGGTCAGACTCAGGTTCAGATGGCCCGTGGAAGCCCACAAGCGTCACGCGGCGCTCGGGGCTTTCGTTTGCGCTCACGTTGACGCCTGCTGACTCACGCCGCACTTTGGCGTGAGGTTGGGGGGCAACCCATGGGCACTGCCAGCCGAGTCTGTACTTCCTGTGACACTCCCGTACCTGACGACGCCGCATTCTGTCCGAATTGCGGCGAGGCCACTCCGACGGGCGTCATTGACGACGAACAGATCGACCAGCAGCGGCTGAGCGCCGCCCTAATAGACCGCTACTGGATTCAGCAGGAGCTGGGCCGTGGAGGGATGGCGGTTGTCTACCTCGCCCAGGACGTGAAGCACGACCGGCAGGTGGCCCTCAAGGTGATGCTGCCGAAGTTGGCCGCCACGCTCGGTGCGCGGCGGTTTCTCCATGAGATCCAGGTCGCCGCGAGGTTCCAGCATCCACATATCGTGCCGCTCCACGATTCCGGCGAAGCGGACGGTTTCCTGTACTACGTCATGCCCTACGTCGAGGGTGAATCGTTGCGTGCCCGCTTGCGACGCGACCGGCAACTGCCTATCGACGATACGCTCCAGATCACTCGCGAGGTTGCGGAGGCTCTGGACTATGCCCATGAAACGGGCGTCGTCCACCGTGACATCAAGCCGGAGAACATTCTCCTCTCGCGAGGCCACGCGCTCGTGGCCGACTTCGGGATCGCTAAGGCCGTCTCCTCGGCGGGCGGCTCGGCACTCACCTCGACGGGGATCGCCGTCGGCAGCCCGCTCTACATGAGTCCGGAACAGGCAGCCGGCGATCCGAAGCTCGATGGGCGGGCCGATATCTACAGCTTGGGATGTGTGCTGTACGAGATGCTCGCCGGGGAGCCGCCGTTCACGGGTCCCACGGTCCAGGCGATCATCGCAAAGCACGCCATCGAGCCCAGGCCGAGCGTGCGGACGATCCGGGCGTCCGTGCCCGAGCATGTCGATCGCGCCCTGCAGCGCGCGCTCGACAAGACGCCCGCCGATCGATTCGACACGGTGCGGTCCTTCTGCGAGGCGCTGACCGAGCCGCGCGCGACCACAGAAGCGGAGCCACGCCAGTCCGCAATACGGCGCCGATTCGTGCTCGTGGCGGGGGTGCTAGTGCTCGCCGTGGCCGCGCTCGCGCTCTGGGCCGTCCGCCCATCCCGGGCGCACTTCGGAAGCATCGGTCCGGGCGGTCGGGTGAGCCTGATGCTCTCGACCGCCGCGCAGGTGGATGAGCCATCGTTGTCGCCGGACGGCAAGCTCATTGCCTATGCGCTGCGGGAAGAGGGAGGGCAGGTGGATCTCTACATCCGCCGCGTCGCGGGCGGGCAGGTCATCCGGCTCACGAACGATTCCGCAGCCGAGAGTTCTCCGGCGTTCTCCCCCGATGGCGAGTTCATCGCTTTCGCGCGCAGGTCGTCCGATGCGGACGATCCGGCGATCTGGATCATCCCGACACTCGGCGGCGACGCTGCGCTCGTTGTCCGGCAGGGTCACACGCCGGTGTGGTCGCCGAACGGCGAGCGCATCGCCTTCTTGCGCCGCCCTGCCGGAAATCCCGACTTCTTGGCTGCGGTGAGGCGAGACGGAACCGACTTCCAGATACTCTTTCGGAACGCCTCACCGTACCTGACCCTTCGCGCACCCGCCTGGTCCCCCGACGGGTCGGAGATTGCGCTGGTGCGCAGCGCCGGCGGCGTGGCCGGGGAGATCTGGATCGTGTCACTGGACGGCCGGGCCTTGTTGCTCACGCGCGACCTGCCAGGAGTCTACAGCGGCTCACCCGTGTACACACCCGACGGCGCCGGCATCATCCACTCGTCCAGTCGCGGGGGGTCGGTCAATCTGTGGATCGCTCCCAGGGACGGGAGCGAGCCGATTCGCCTGACCGCCGGCGCCGGGCCCGATGAGGAGCCGACGGTGGCGCGCGACGGGACCATCGCCTATGTGAACTCCCGCTGGCGCACGGAGCTGTACGTGTACGACTTTCGCAGCGGGGCACGGCGTGCACTCTGGCGCCACGCAGCGCCGCTCTGGGGACCGGCATTTTCGCCTGACGGGAGCACGCTCGCGATCAGTCAGTTGGAGGCGGATGGCGCCTGGCATATCTGGGTGGTGTCGGTAACCGACGGAAGGTCACGGCAGCTCACTGCGGGATCACTTCCGCAAGTCTATTCGCGGTTCACGCCCGACGGCGGGTCGGTCCTCTACCAGAGTTGGACGACCGATACGAGCCGGATTTGGCGCGTCCCGTTGGCAGGCGGTCCGCCCGTCGCGCTGACCCCCGCGGCAGAAAATGCCGGGTATGCCGATCTCTCGCCCGACGGGACCCAGATTGCGTACGTGCGCGGCGAGGACGTGGAGCGGATCTATGTTGCGCCGGTGGGCGGAGGCGAGCCGCGCCTCCTCACGGACTCACCGGGCAGTGTCCCCCGCTGGTCGCCCGACGGCCGGTGGATTGCCTTCAGCCGGGATCGGGACTATGCCGGTGGAATCTTCGTCATCGCCGCGGACGGCAGCGGTGAGCGGCGCCTTACTGAGCGGGGCGGGTGGCCGGTGTGGTGGCCCGACGGAACGCGCATCGGCTACCGGATCATCGGACCGCACGGCGGGCAAGAAATCCACGTCGTGCCCGTGGAGGGAGGGCCGTCACGGCACCTCGACCAATTCGTGTTCAGCGGCCGCAACACGCTGTTCGACATCTCGCCGGACGGAAGCCTCATGGCTCTGACGCGCGGTGTGCATTTGGCTGACGAGGTCTGGCTGATCCATCCGGCGCGGTGACTCGCGGCGTTCGGGGCTTCCGAGATGGAACCGCCACCGCCCAACCGCCCAACCGCCTAACCGCCTAACCGCCTAACCGCTCAGATGGCGGCGGGCAAACAACCACGCTCCAACCGCAAAGAAGCCGAGCGTGAGTGCCGCCATGGCAACGAGCTCGAACACGACGTCAGTGAGACCACCGCCGGCCGACATGATCCTGCTCAGCGCCGACACGGCGTGTGTGG
>JAOTVV010000073.1 GCA_029863245.1 Gemmatimonadota bacterium | reverse complement strand
CACGATCGCCCCTTCGCACCGCTGTCGACGCTGGAGGACGTGAACCGCAACCTCGGGGACATGCTTTGGGTTGGCCTCTACCCATCGCTCCGTCTCGCCCCGGCATTCACTGCATATGGATCGGCCACGTATTTCCGTCGCTCGGCAGACCGTGTTACCCTGGCGGGGACGTCGCCTGGCTCCTCACCGGATCCCGCGGTTCTCGAGTTCGAGACGTCCATGGAGTCGATGGGTTTTGGCGGAGGGATAGCCTACCACGCGGTTCGGGCCAGCGGACTGCCCGTCGAGGCGGGTGTCGACTACCGGACAGTCTTCAGTGGCTCGGGCGGGCAGATGCCGAAGAGCACGAGCCTGCACTTCTACTTGCGGTTGTCCTGGAGAATCTTCGGCGGTGGATCGGCGCCAGCAGGAGAGCCACCGGGCCAGTCACCGGCGGGGCCCCCTATCTCCTGACGCCCGAGACCCGGGCCCGACCACCCTTCCCAACCAACTCCTGCGCATGCCGGCGCACGACATCGTCGGTGGCATCTCCGAGCATGCGGGCCACTTCGTCCACGCGATGGTCGCCGGTCAGCACCGCGACATCGGCCGTGGCGATCCCGCCCCGGGCCCGCTTTGCGATCGACACGTGATGCGACGCGCGAGCCGCAATGGCGGGCAGATGCGTGATGACCAGCACCTGTCGTGAGGTTCCCACCTCGGCAAGGGCGTCGGCCACCTTCACCGCTACTTCGCCGCCGATGCCCTGATCCACCTCGTCGAACACCAGCGTGGGAATGGCGTCATGGCCCGCCAACACCACCTTGAGGGCCAGCATGAGGCGTGACAGCTCCCCGCCGCTCGCCACTTGGGCGAGCGGTCGTGCCTCCAGCCCCGGATTCAGCTGAACCATGAAGGTGACGTCGTCGGCACCGGACACCGTGATCGCAGCAGCAGCACGCAGCTCCGCGCGGAATCGTCCCTCAGGCATGCCCAGTCCCGGAAGCAAGCGCTCGACAGCCTTTGCCAGTGTGCCGGCGGCCTTCTTCCGCTTGGCCGACAGATCCCTGGCGGCAGCGGCCAGACGCTCCTCGGCCTCGGTGCGACGCTCGCGGAGCCGCTCCAGGTCGAACTCGGCCGTGTCGAGCAACTCGAGTTCGGCGGTTGCGTCGCCGCCGGCGCGCAGGACATCGTCAACGCCCGGCCCGTACTTCTGCGTGAGCCGGTACAGGTGATCGCGCCTCCGCTCGACCTCTGCGAGCCGTCCCGGGTCGGACTCGAGATCGGAAGCATAGTGCTGCACAGCGAGCGCCAACTCTTGGACGTTCGCGCGGGCAGCCTCGATGAGATCACCCCATCCACCGATGCTCGGATCGAGCCGCTCCAGCTGCCCCAGGGTCTTTGCCGCCTGGCCCAGCACGTCCAGCGCGGCCTGCTCGTCCGCCGTCTCGAGCAGCTCCGAGAGCCGCTCCGCCAGCCGAGTGATCTCTTCCACGTTCCCCAGCCGGCGGGCCTCGGTCTCCAGCTCCTCGTCCTCCCCCGGCCGGAGCCTCGCGTCGGTGATCTCCTTGGCCACGTGGCGGAGGTAGTCCGCTCGTCGCTCGACGTCCTCCCGCTTCGCGGCCAGCTCAGCCTCGTCGCTCCTGAGCTGGGAGGTTTCGGCGTGCGCCACCGCGACACGCGCGCGCGCGCGTTCGGCGTCGCCGTACGCGTCCAGGATATCCCGCTGTGCGGCGGCCTTGAGCAGCGACTGGGCCTCGTGCTGCCCGTGGAGGTCCACCAGCCACCGTCCCAGCTCGGCCAACGCCGACACGGTCGTCGGGCTCCCGTTGGCCCACGCACGGTTCCGGCCTTCCAGGTTGATCTCGCGACGGACGATCACGCGCTCGTCCTCGACGTCGATGCCGAGCTGGTCCGCAACCTCGCGGATGCCCGGGAGTCCCGCCACGTCGAATGCCGCTTCGACCACCGCACGGTCGGCCCCTGGCCGCACGAGATCGGCGGTCGCGCGCTCACCCAGCAGGAGGGCAAGCGCGTCGACCAGCATGGACTTTCCCGCCCCGGTCTCGCCGGTGAGGACGTTCAATCCGGATGTGAGGGGGAGCGTGACGTCCGCAATGACTGCGAGGTCGCGGACGCGAAGCTCAGTCAGCACGAAACATGAGCTCCCGATCGCTGAGGTCGCCCCATTCTAGCTTCCTCTGCATCCTCGAGAAGAACCCTTCTTCGCCAAGCCGTACCAGAAGTACCGAGAAGTCGCCCCGGCGCACCTCGACACGGTCCCCCTTTTCGATCGGGCCCACGAGCTGGCCATCGAAGGACACGAGAGCACCGTCGCGTCCCCGCCCACCCACCTCCAGAGTCACGTGGGCCGATCCGGGAACGACGATGGGGCGAACCCGCAGCGTATGGGGCGAGATGGCCGTCACGACCATCGCTTCGACATCCGGAAGCAGCACGGGGCCACCGGCGCTCAGAGAGTAGGCCGTCGAGCCGGTCGGCGTTGCGACGATCATGCCGTCGGCGGTGAACTGGCCCACCTCCTCCCCATCCACAGAGACACGCACTCGGATGATCCGGACCGCCTCCGCCTTGTGGATCACGATGTCGTTGACGGCATGCTCCCCCGGGCGGCGAATGGCGGCCGACGGGACGATCGCACCTTGGATCGTGAAGCGCCGCTCGATCCGGTGCTCCCCGCGGCCAAACGCGTCGATCGCCCCTTCGAAATCGCCTGGCACCACGGAGGTGAGGAACCCGATCTGCCCGAGGTTGATGCCCAGGATGGGCACTTCGCGTCCCTGAAGGTGGCGGACCGCGCGTAGGAGCGTGCCGTCTCCGCCACAGCTGAGCACGAGGTCGAGGGTCGGGTTTGCGGTGCCCCACCGCTCGACCGGGCTGTGCCAATGCTGCTCGAGGTCCGGCTCCGAAACCAGCGTGTGACCGTGCAGCGTGGCATAGTCTCCGAGGCGCCCCAGCACCCCGGTCAGCTCGCGATACCGCCGGTTGCCGACGACCCCGATCCTCATCCTGCCGTCACGCTCTCCTTGGCCATCCAGGCGCGGACGCGTTCCGCGAGGCCTGCCGCGTTGAGGCCCACCTCGGCCAGTTGGTCCGACCGCGACGCGTGCTCGTACGTACGGTCCGCCGCTCCGGCGATCACCACGCGAACCTCCGGGGCCATCTCCTCGACCAACGCCGCCACGTGCGCACCGAATCCGTTGACGACCGTCCCGTCCTCAGCGGTGAGCACGAACCGGTGCTCATCCACGATCGATTGGAGCACCACGCGGTCCGCCGGCTTGATGAAGCGACAGTTGACCACCGTCACGTCCAGTCCGTCGGCCCCGAGCAGTTCCGCCGCTTCGATTGCCGGCTGACACATGACGCCCGCCGCGAGGATCGCCGCATCGCGCCCCTGTCGCAGCACTTCCCACGAGCCGTACGGCACGGCCGGAATCTCTGCCGTGACCGGAACCTCGCCCGGCA
>JAOTVV010000048.1 GCA_029863245.1 Gemmatimonadota bacterium | reverse complement strand
ACAGAGCGCGTGCGGTAGGGGCTGTCTCGGCCGGCCTGGGTCACCGTGCCCCGGTACGCGCGGATCTCGTCTTCACTCAAGGAATCGACGTAAGCGTTCCCGTCCTGGACCAGCTTTTCGGCGTACTGGTACAGTTGTTCGAAGTAGTCGGACGCGAAATAGAGGTGCTCGCCCCAGTCGAAGCCGAGCCAGCGCACGTCTTCCTGGATGGAGCGGACGTATTTCATGTCCTCCGTTTCGGGGTTGGTGTCGTCGAACCGGAGGTGGCAGATGCCGCTGTGCTCCTTGGCCAGGCCGAAATTCAGGCAACACGACTTGGCGTGGCCGATATGGAGGTAGCCGTTCGGTTCCGGCGGGAACCGGGTTTCCACTCGGCCGCCGTATTTGTCGCTGTCCTGGTCGCGCTGGACCATGGCGCGAATAAAGTCGCGGCCCTGAGGGCGCGGGCGGTCGGGCGGCGTATCGGGTTTGGTGGTGCCCACTCGTGGTGCTCCGTGCGTTGGGTCGTCGATCGCGTTCCGGCCGAGTTGGCGCGGAACGCCCGTAAAGGTAGCAGGGAGGGCAGGTTGGGGCGGAATGGGGGGTGGGGTGTCGCCGCGGGGAATAGAGCCCCCAAGACCATGGGGGATTCTGTGGCCCGTCCGTCCCGGGCCGGACCGCCCTCTCTGGGTGCTCGGTCGCTGGCCAGGGACTGACACGTTTCGCATATTCGCGCTGAGACGTGTCGATCGGGTCCGCTCAGTGGTACTCGAATGTCGACACGCGAGGTCGTGACCCCGCTACTCGCGGGTCAAGCGCGCACTCATGGGGTGGGCTGGGTACACTATGCCGGTAACACACTACGTAGACTCCAAACGCAATATCCTCTTCGTCACACGCAGCGGGCGCACCAACCCTGAAGAGGAAGCGGCGAGCTTTCACGCGCGGAAGAACGACCCCGCGGTCTCTCCGGGCATTCCCGTTTTCGTCGATTCTCGCGGGGTGGATCCGCCCGACTCGCCGGAGACCATCCAGCAGGTAGCGGTCAATGTCGCCGAGAATGCCGCGCGGCTTGAGTGCGGGCGCACGGCGATCTTGGTGGGAAGTGACGTTCAGTATGGGATGGCGCGGATGTTCATGGCCCTCACCGAGTTGATCCATCCAAATGTCGAGGTCTTCCGTGACGAACAGACGGCGCTCGAGTGGCTTCTCCAAGAGCCAACCGTGGCACCTAGCACGCCTGTCACGTGACTGGCGCGCTGACGTCGCCTGGTGAGTGGGAGCGACCGTGACCCAGGTTGCGTGGTTGCGGACGAGCTACTGGGCCGGGGCGGTGGCAGACGTGCTGATCGGTGTGCTCACGCTGGTGCCGTCACGCATGGGGCTGCCCGGGTTCAGATACCCGATGGGGCTGGCCGCCTCGTTGATGATCGCCTGGGCGGTGCTGCTGCTGTGGGCCGACCGAAAGCCCGTCGAGCGCCGCGGCGTGCTACCGATCACCGTGTTGGTCATCATCGGCCTGCTGCTCAGCGGGATCTACAGCGTTGCCGTTGATCTGTTTCCACTCTCGCGAATCGTGCCTTCCGTTATCCTCGGCGTTGTGCTGATCGCGCTCATGCTGTTCAGCTACTTCAACGCGGCGGGTGCTGAGCGGCGCTGACGCTGTTCGACCCCGCCTCACGACTTGCGCCGCTGGACACCAGCTCGTACGGTGAGATCGTCCCGCCGGCGAACTCGTTGGGAGGCCGGGGCAAACCAATCGTGCGACGGCCCGACGTGGACGGCTAGCGCGACGGCATCGTCACCTTGGAGAAGTGATACTGCGCGATCTTCCAGCGCCCGCCATCCCGGACCCGCGTCTCAGAGTACCGCCAGGATCCGGCTTCGGCCTCACCGCCCGGCAGGGTGAGCGTGCCGTCCAGGTAGGCCACAGCGATGGCGACATCGCCGAGCACTTTGATGTCGGGGCCGCGGAGCGTGAAGGTGGCGCGGAAGCCGGCCTCGTAGGCGGCCTGGAGCGCGGCGGGATTGAACCCCCTGACCAGCAACGCGCCGCCGAACAGGAAGCCGCGGGTGTCCGCGGTGTAGAATTCCGCCAGCCGGTCGAAGTCGCCGGCACTCCACGCGGCCAGTGTCTCGGTCATCGCGGCGCGCACGTCGGCGTCCTGCGCATTGCCGGTCGCAGGCGCGACGCCGAGGCTCACGAGCACGATCGGAACGACCATCAAACGTGTCACGGACATGGCTCTGGCTCCCTGGTTCGTTACGGCAAAGCTGACGTGACAGGTCTCCGCACGCCAGGTGCCGTACGCGGGAGGCACGGCCCGTGACCGCGCCGCCACGCAGGCCCGCTGGGCGTCGGTTCCCGCCCGAGGCGCTGTACGTCGGCCTTGCCGTCCTCAGCATCTTGGTCGTGGTGCGGTACGTGGACCTCTCGCCCCGCGTGGAGAGCGAGTTCTTCTTCTCGGAAGAAGACCCCCAGCTCCAGGCCTCGATCGAGATCGACCGTCGCTTCCCTTCCCCCCCACAGATCATCGTGCGCGCCCAAACTCCGGACCTCTCGGACCCCGCGTACGAGACGGCGATCCGCGACCTCACCGCCGACTTCCAGGAAGTCCCCGGCCTGATCGGCGTGTACAGCACCGCGAACCAGGACGCGTTCACCAGCCCGCTGTGGTCCCGCCTGCTGCTCACGCCGGATGGGACGGCGACCAACATCGTGCTCAGCACCGACGGCACCGACCCCGCCGTCCTCGTGCCGAGGATCGAGGCGGTGGTGGCGCGTCACGCCGGGCCGGACCTGGATCTCCGGATGTCGGGGGTGCCGTACGTCGTGGAGCAGATTCGGCGCAGCCTGTTCCGCGACCTGCTGGTGTTCAGCTCCGCCGCGCTCGTGGTGTTCGGCCTGGTGATCGGCGTGGTATATCGCCGCGGCCGCATCGTGGTGGGCGCGCTCGCGGCGTGTCTCACGGCCTGTGCCGTCACGCTGTCGCTCGCGCAGCTCGCCGGCATCGCGATCGGGCTCCTCACCGCGAACATCACGACCATCGTGTTCGTGATCACGCTGTCGCACGTAGTGTTCCTGACATCGAACTGGCAGGCGACGCGGTCACATGACGACTCGGCTTCGACGGATCCCGTCGCCCGTGCCATGCGGCTCACGATCGTGCCGTCGTTCTGGTGCATGTTCACCACGCTGTGCGGGTTTCTGAGCCTGCTCATCGCCACGGCCGAGCCGCTCCGCGAGCTGGGGATGGCCGGCGCCATCGGGACCCTCACGGCGCTCGCGGTGGCCTACGGTGTGTACCCCCCGTTTCTCCGGGAGAGCACCGTGCCGTCCGCTGTCGGCGCGCGCGCGGGCGACCGCGGGATCGGCGCGCTCCTGCCGAGCACGCACGCGGCGCGCTGGCTCATTGGCATCGGCGCCGTCGTCGCGATCACCGGTCTCGGAATGCGGTGGCTCACTACTGATCCCAGTCTCCTGTCCTACTTCGCCCGCGGGAGCGACATCCGAACCGGCCTCGAAGCGATCGACCGCGACGGCGGCAGCAGCTCGCTCAATCTGGTGGTGCGGGAGACGGACGACGGGTTGCTCGACACCGATGCCGCCTACGACAAGATGTGGGCGCTGCAGGACACGCTGGAGGCGGATGCGTCCGTCGGCGTGGTGCTGTCACCCGCAGTGCTCTTGGCTGACGCCAAACGCGCACCGCTGGCCGGGTTCCTCGATTGGAGCCAGCTCCTGAGAATCCTCGAGAGCCCGAGACTGGGCCGTGTCGCGCTCAGCTTCGTGACCCCGGATCACTCTCAGGGACTGTTCTACCTGCGGATGCGAGAAGCCGGCCGGGACGCGTCCAGGGCCGAGACCGTCGAGCGCATGGAGCGGTACGTGCGGGACAGCGACCTCGACCTCGTCATGGTCGGCGGACAGTACGACCTGCAGGCGCAGCTGGGCCGACTGATCGGCTGGAGCCTCCGCAACGCGATCGGCGGGCTCTTGTTGCTGTTCATCGCGGTGGCGTTCGTGGTGTCCCGCTCATCACGCGCCTCGGCGGTGATGGTGGCATGTCTCACGGCGATCCCGCTCGTGATCCTCGGCACCCTCGGGCACTTCCGCGTCCCGCTCGACATGATCGCGTCGCCCGCGGTGAACGTGTCGCTGGCGATGGGGGTCGACTCGATGATCCATCTGGCGGTCCGCGCGCGACGGCTGCGGACCGACGACGCCAGTTCACTCGCCGCGTGGCTCGAGGCGCGGGCCCAGCTGTGGCGACCCATCCTGGGAGCGAGTTTCATCATTTGTGCGGGCTTCGGCATCTTCAGCTTGTCGGCCTTTCCCCCTACGCAGCGGTTCGGGTTGGCCGTCATCCTCGGCACGCTCACGGCGGCGACGGTGACGTTGATTGCGGTACCACTGGGGGCGGGTAGGCGGTTAGGCGGTTAGGCGGTTGGGCGGTTAGGCGGTTGAACATCGAGTGGAAGGTGAGAGACGATGAGTTTGGGTCAGGAATTCGCGCGAATCTATGGTCGGGAGTTGGATCGGTTGGCGAACGAGGTCGCCGAGTATAAGAGCGATGCGGATCTGTGGTCGACGGTGGGAGCGCAGAAGAACCCGCCGGGCGCGCTGGCGCTGCACGTCGTGGGTGGGCTGTTGGCCATGATCGGGGCGGCGTTGGGGGGAACGGGGTACGTGCGGGACCGCGATCGCGAGTTCAGCGGGCGCGACGTGCCGCGCGACGAGGTGGTGCGCCGCATCCGGGAGTGCCGGGGCGTGATCGTGCCGGTGCTCGAAGGATTGGACGACGCCGCGCTCGCCAAGCCGTATCCAGGCAAGACCCCGCCGCAGCTCGAAGGGAGCACGACGCAGGGTTACCTCACTCACCTCGTGTGGCATCTGGGGTGGCATCTCGGTCAGGTGTACTACCATCGGCTGGGGATCGCGGAAGGCGGTTAGGCGGTTGAGCGGTTGAGCGGTTAGGCGGTTGGGCGGTTGGCCCATCACCCTACCCCTCACATCTGGGAAAGCTGCCACAACTCTTTCAGGTACGCGGGAGGGGTGTCTCCTCCGCACCGCGGGCACAAGGAAGACAACCCCTTGTTGCAGTCCAGACAAAACACGCCCCGGCAGGCGAGCAGACACCCCAGGTGGCCGTGCCCAAGCCCTGAACGACAGCGGTGGTCTCCAACAGGTCCTGTGCGCGATCGATCGCGCGCGATCTCGGATGGGTCTCTCCGAACTCCGGATGGGTCGAACCGAATTGCCGACAGGTCCGTCGCAACTGGGTGCGGCACGCCGGGCATTCGGGTCGGCACGGCGGAGATTGGGATCGGCACGCCGGGAACCCGGCCGGCACGCCCACAGTTCGGCTGGGCACGTCCACCCGTCGGACCGCGCTGCCCGCGGTTCGGCGTGGTGCGCCGGCACGCGGATCGCGGTGGCCCGGGTTCGGATCGGCACGGCCGGAACTCGCGCAGGCGGGCCCGGAACCGGGCGCGGCATGCGCCGGATCCGGACGGACCCACCCGGCGCTCCGATCGCGGCGTTCGGCATTCGGATCGGCACGCCGGAAACTCGGATCGGCCCGTCCGAAACCCGGATCGGCAGGCGCGGAGTGCCGACCGGAGCGGGCGACGTAGGGTTTCGCCGCTCTCGAACCCGAACCGGCGGATCCGGAACGTCGATCGCCGCGCCCGAATTTCGGTTTGACCCGATCGATATTCGGTTTGAGCCATCCCAAACGGCCCGTGAGATGCCGTAAGTGGATTTGTACCATTGGCTTACGTCGTCGTGGCCGGCGTCCCGCCCTGGTCGATGACGGCCCCTCATCGGCTCACCACCCCCGGCGGCGTATTGGGTCACCAAGGACAGCCTCGACGTGCCGTTCGTGGTCCGCGCCACGATTGGCGGTCGGCACTGAGGACTTGTACTGATCGGCGTGTCCTCGAGACAGCCCACGCCGAGTTGCGGTGCCTCGTGACGCTGGATCTGGACTTCGGCAATCCGCTGGTGTTTGATCCGGCGACCTACAGTGGGATAGCGGTGATTCGTCTGCCGGTGCGGGCCACGCCCGGGGCCCTCCTCGAAGCGGTGCGGACGCTATTGGGGGCGGTGCAGTCACGCTCCATCGTGGGAAGGTTGTGGATCGTTCACCGGAACCAGGTCCAGGAATACCACCCGGAACCCTGAGTCGCCGCCCAACGGCCGCAAAGTCATGCGTCGTCTCCTCCCACTGCGGCACGTGCTTCGCTGCGGTCACTGCACTCGGACATGAAGGCGGACGATACACCTTGTGTGACATGCCCTCCAGCTGGACGATTGGGCACAACACTCCTCACGCCATGGGACTCGTGAGCGCACCGGACTTTCACGCAGGAAGATCCCATCGGGTTGGCGGGCGGGCTCAATCTCTATGGGTTCGCCAACGGGGATCCGGTCAACCTCAGCGATCCGTTTGGGCTACTTGCTGACACAATCAAGGTGCAGGTCGTGCGCACCGGACCGAAAGAGTATCACACATCAATCAGGGTTTCCCCGGATGATGGATCTCCCGCGTTCACCTTGGGAGCCGGACCCGAATCGGTTGCGCGGGCAGTTCTCGGCTTGCCCACCTGGACACGGAGGTCGAACGGCATCCGCACCTCGGCGATCGGGACACCGCGGTCATCGAGCACCATCCACATGGCGTCCGCAGCTACCGGCTCGCGGCGAAGCCAAATCGTTCCGTCACTGCCCACGACCACCGCGGATACGGGGGCAAGGAATGCCGGCAGGTCGATGTCCCTCCGAATGCTTCGCTCGATCTGGCCGCGCGGCACACCGTGAAACGAGGGATGCTGGGTGAACTTGTCCACCAAGGCCGCCATGGTGTCCCGCGTCATGGCCGACGAGGGTTGCGGGGTGTAGCTGAACACCTTCGTCCAGCGACGTTCCCCTGAAGGCGTGAGCCATGCGACCGCAAACTGCGGTTCGCTCCCGTTCACGCCGGCCTGCGACACTGCGACCACGCCACGTCCTTCGGGATCGACGTCGTACAGGTCACTGTCAGGGAACGGGTGCAGGAAGAACGAATACGTCGGCTCGCCGCCAACGCGAATCACGACACGCGCCCGGTCGTGCCGGCCGATCGAGAGAGAGTGGAGATGACCGACCGTCGCTCCCTCCCGATCCAGCAGGAGCAACGGCCGCACCGTCACCGCACCGTCGACGATCAGGTCATCTGATCCGGGCGACTGCTCGGCCACGATGAGCCCGTTGGCGAGGATTCCCAGGGGGCGGTGCGGGACAGAGGTTCGGACGAGGGTCGTGACGGTGTAGTGGAGTTTCCCACCGGGGTCGAAGGCGCTGATGCGTCCGAGTCCCCGGTCCCCGACCACCAACGTATCCGCCCACCATCCCAGGGACTCTGGGTCCAGAAACTCACCCGGTCCCCGGCCGCGACGTCCGATCGTGCGGACTAGCTCGCCGTCGGGGGCAAACGTGAGCACCTGCTGGTCTTGTGGCTGAGTAACGAAGATTGACCCGTCGGCTCCCACCAGGACGTCGCCCACCACGGTGAGCGTCGCACGCGGTTCGCCGATCACCAGGTCGCGTGTCACGGTCCACTGCTCCGTCGCACGCGTACCAGTGGGGGAGATAGCCTGCGCCGCCGCGGTCGACGGTCCAACGACGACCGGGCACACAACGCACGCAGCGATCAGGCGAAACTCCGCCGCAACCAGGATTCGCCAGCTGTTCGTCGAGAACATGACGACCTCCGCGACTCGATGCTTGGTCACGTGGACGTGATAGAGCTCGTGCCTCTGAGTCCCCCGTCTCCTCCGCTCGGCAATGGCGTGATCGTGGGAGTCCCCGGAGCCACGATTGGATCCGCGCTCAATGCGGCAGCCCTCGGCCGCCGTCCCGCGGCATGGTAAACCACTCCTGCAGCGCAATGGGCGGCGCGCCGAGCAACGCGTTCGCCTCGGTCGGGTCGCCCAGCTCCCCCACCGTGTCGAAGTATGCGATCAGCCGAGTGACGTAGGTGAGGCCCGCCCGCCGGGTGAGCGCCGCGATCAACCGCGCCTGCCACAGCTTCAATCGTCTCACCGTGACGTGCGGATGACAGGCACGGATGAACCGCTCCAGCGCCTCGTGCAGCGTGATCCCCTGCGGTCCTTGAATGAACAGGCGCTTCCCTAGCGCGCGATCGTCGTCGTACGACGTCGCCACCATCCGGCCGAAGTCCGCGGCCGCAAAGAAGTACAGCGCCGGCGGGTTCTTTCCGATGATCACCGCTGCCCGGTTTCCATGGATGAAGTTCGGCAATGTCTCCATCACCCAGGTCGGACAAAAGACCACGAACGCGATGCCGCTGCTCCGGAGCACGGCCTCGGTGCGCATTTTCACGTCCACCACGTGAAACCAGCGGTTCTCTTCCCGGGCCGTCGTCGCGGAAACGTAGGTGATGCGCTCGAGATGACTGCCTGGCGCCAGATCCACAACGTGCTGCATGGCGACCAGCTCAGAATCCTGGGTGAGGCTCACGTGGACCGCGTCGCACCCACCGATCGCCGCCCCCACGTCGTCCCTTCGCAGCGCGCTTCCCTCGACGACCTCCACTTGGTCCCCAAGCAGACGGCGCGCCCTCTCGACGCTACGCACCAGCGCCCGCACCCGATGGCCCTTCTCGACCAGCCGCCGCACGACGGGCCGACCCAGCATGCCGGTCGCGCCCAGAACCAGGATGTGCCTCGGGGTCATGTGGCCTCCTCGGACCGCGGATTCCCCCTGAAGATCCCCCATTCGACGCTCCTCGAACAGGCCGCACAGGACGGTAAGCGGGTAGGACAGTAAGACGGTAAGAGGGTGGGCTCCCTGACCTACCGTCTTACCGTCTTACCGTCGTACCGCCTTTCGCGGCTTGCGATCTCCCCGGACAACGCACAATCCTTCTCCTATGGAATTCCTCAATTTCCTCATCATCCTGGTAGCCGCCTGGCTCCTGTGGCGGCGGCCGGACAAGGAGCGGCTCGCGTTCGGGCTCTTGATCGTGAGCTGCATCATCATGGCGGTGCTGTTCCTCATCGGGACCCACACGTCGCTCGTCCCCGGACTGAACCTGTGACGCTCCTCTCCCAGGACCGGATGCGCACGGTGCTGGCCTGGGTCGTGATCGTCCTGATCGCCGTACCCGTGGGCGGTGCGGTGTTGCTTGGCGTGGTGTACGGGGAGTCGCCCTGCATCCTGTGCTGGGCGCAACGCACGTCGATGGTGCTAATCGCACTCGTGGGCCTGTTCGTGCTGCGCTACGGCCCCCGCCCCCGTTACATCGGCCTGGTGGTGCTGCTCGGCACGTGGGGCGTGTACATGGCACTCCGCCACTCGGCGCTCCACCTGGCGCGCGACGTGGGCCAGGGCTTCGCCGCGCCGTACTTCGGCATCCACACGTACGCCTGGGCCGGATTCATCCACTTCGTGGTGCTGGTCGCGGTCGCGGTACTACTTGTGCTCTTGCGCGAGGACGCTCCTAGCTACGGGCCACGCGCGACCGGCCGCGTGGGCCGGCTCGCCATCGGGTTGTTCCTGGTGGTGGTCGGCGCGAACACGCTCCAGGCGTTCATCACCACCGGCCCGCCGCCGTTCATCGGCCAGGCCGATCCGGTGCGCTTCTCGCTGAATCCGCGGCACTGGGTGTGGATGTATCAGGATGAAGTGCGGGGACGCATCTCGCTCCGGGGATCGTGGACCGTTCCGCGACCCGATCCCACCGCCGTCGAGGTCGATGCCGACCCCGCCAACGGACCGCTCGCGAACCTGCCGGTGCTCGACATCACGCGTCGGCTCGCGATCACCGCGCCGCTGGGCGGAACGCTCACGGGCCTCGCCCACGATCCGGCAACCGGCCGGTTCCTCGCGGTGACCGACCACTACGGCGTGTACCTGCTCGACAGCGCGCTGTCGCGCGTCGAACACCGCGTGCTGCTGGACCATCAGTACAGCATCGATCTCACCACGCTCGCGGGGGCGGCGTTTCTGGGTGACACGCTGGCCGTGCTGGCGACCAACAAGAGCTACGTGCTGCTCCGGCTCGATCCCGCGGCCGACCCCGACCGCGAGTGGCGCCATTTCCGGGAGACCGACGGCGGCGTCACCGAGCTGCGCCGCTCGCGCTTCGCCACCGAGCGCGCTCGGCAGATGTATGTGCTGTCGCTCGCCTACGACCGCCAGGCGGACGAGTTGATCACGGTCACCGTGCCGTCGCCGCGGCACCGGCGCATGGTAGTATCCCGCTTCGACCGCGGGGACCGGTTGCTGTCATCCGAGTTCGAGCCTCGCCTCGGAACGAATGTTACACCGAGCGACTCCGGTCGCACGCTCGCGGAGTACGTGGTCACTGGCGCCGTTGCCGTGGACCGTACGCTCTACGCGGTGAGCGCCGCCTACTCGACGCTACTGGTGACCGATCTCGACACGAAGCTCGTCACCGCGGCCTACGCAGTACCGGGCATCGAGCGCCCCGTGGGGCTGGCAGCGCGGGGGTCGGAGCTGCTGGTGGCGCAGGCGGACGGGCGGATCGCGGTGATCGAGCGGCCGGGAGCGGGCAGTGCGACGAGCGAACAGACGGTAAGACGGTAAGGCGGTAGGACGGTAGGCTGTGGCGGACGATTCTGCCATTCCACCGTCTTGCCGTCTTACCGTCTTACCGTCCTACCGTCTTACCGTCCTACCGTCTTACCGTCCTACCGCCTAGTTCTTCACCGGATCCGCCGGCCGCTGCGGCAACCGGCGCGGCTCCCGCTCCATCGCCGCCATGACCTCCGCGATCGCCCGCTCGAGTTGCGGATCCTTACCATCGATCACCGACTGCGGATCGTTGGTCACCTCGATGTCCGGATCCACCCCGTAGCCCTCGATGATCCAGCTGCCGTCGGTGTCGTTGGTACCCTGGATCGGCACGTAGGCGATCCCGCCGTCCAAGAGCGGGCCCAAGCCGGTGATCCCGACCACGCCGCCCCACGTGCGCTTGCCGATCAACGGTCCGAGCCCCGCCTTGCGGAACCGGGCCGGGAAGATGTCCCCGTCCGACGCCGACGTCTCGCTGATGAGCGACACCATGTGGCCGTGGAATACGGTCGCGGGGTACGTGTTGGCCGAGTCGTTGAAGTGCCCGAAGCGGGTACCCAGCAGCTTCGAGTCCAGCCGCTCGATGATCCACTGGGAGATGTTGCCACCGCCGTTGGAACGCACGTCGACGATCAGCCCCTCCTTCCGGATCTGCGGGTAATACCACTTGATGAACTCGTAGGCGCCGGACGCGCCCATGTCGGGGATGTGGAGATAGCCCACACGGCCGTTGGTGGCCCGGGTCACCATCTCGCGGTTCCCCTGGGTCCAATCGAGATACAGCAGGTCCGACTCGTCGAAGATCGGCTGGAAGGTGACTTTCCGTGCGCCGTCCATCGTGGGCCGCGAGTTGAGCGTGAGCGTGACCGGGTTCCGCTTGTGCCGCAGCAGGCGGTACGGGTTGTCGTTCCCCGCGAGGTCCACCTCGTCGATGGCGAGCACGTAATCGCCGACTCGCGCGTCCACGCCCACCTCGGTGAGCGGCGACCGATACTTCGACTCCTCGTTCTGCCCGGCGAAGATCTTCGCAAGCCGGTACCGGTTCGCGCGTGCGTCGAGCTCGAACCGAGCACCGGGCAGCGCCACCCTCGGCCGATCCGGCAGTTCGAAATCGCCGCCCTGGATGTAGGCGTGTCCCACGCTTAGTTCGGCGACCATCTCACCGAGCACGTAGTTGAGATCGGAGCGGTGCGCCACGTACGGCAGCAGCTGGCGGTACCGGTCGCCGATCGCCTTCCAGTCGTAGCCGTGCATGTTCGGCACGTAGAAGAAGTCCCGGTACTTGCGCCACACCTCGGCGAAGATCGTGGCGAACTCCTCGCTCGGCACACGGTCCACCGCGAGGTCGGCGGTCGAGACCGTCTTCGCGTCCTTGGCGTTGGGCTTGGCGTCGAACAGCTTGTACGCACCGCCCTGACGCACCAGGATCTTGGTGCCGTCAGCCGAAAGGGCCGCGCCGCCGGCGTCGTCCACGAGCTCCGACGCCTTGCGCTCCTTCATGTCGAAGATGTGAATCTTGCGGCTCGCGTACGAGGAGCGGCCGTAGAACGGCGCACCCGACGTCGCGAACAGGAGGTGGCCCTTCACCGCGGCCAGTCCGCCAATGTTGTCGGCATCGACCGGCACGGCGGTCACTCGGCCGGCGAGTCCGTCGACGTCGATCCCCACCGGCTTCGGCTCGTCTTGCTTCTCCTCACCGGCCGGCTTTGCGTCGCTCTCCTTCTCCTCTAGCGTCACCTCATCCGACTGCGGGGGGAAGGGGTGCGTCACGTCCTTCCGCAAGGCCATGGCGAAGATGCCGGTGGTGCGGTTGCCGGCGAAGTTCCACTCCACCGACGACATCTGTGGCGCGAACTCGCGGTCGGAAAGGAAGAACAGATAGTCGCCCGCAGGATCCCAGGCGGGGGAGTAGGCACTGAACATCCCATCGGTCACGCGCTGGAGCCGGCGGTCGGCGACGCTCCAGAGGTACAGCGAGTTCATCCCGGAGTGCTCGCTGAGCGAGAAGGCGAGCCACCGGCCGTCGGGGGACCAGGCGGGGTCGAATACCCGGCCGAACGCGTCGTCCGCCACCTCGATCATCTGCTTGTCCGCCACCGACACGGCCCACAGCTTGCCGTCGTGGTCGCCCACCGCCAGGTGCTCGCCGTTCGGCGCCCACACGAGGTTGCCCAGCTGTCCGACGTTGGTGGTCGTGAGCGCGACGGCCGGACCGGACCCGTCCTGGGGCACCGAGTAGATCTGATCCTCGCCGCTCATGTCGGATATGAATGCGATCGTTCGACCGTCCGGTGACCACACGGCGTCTCGGTCATGGGCGGTCGAGGAGTTCGTGAGATTGCGGGTCGGGCCCTTCTCGATGGGCACCGAGAACACGTCGCCGCGGGCGGTGAACACCGCCCGCTCGCCCTTGGGCGAGAGGTCGAACGCCTCGACGAACCGGCTCACCGGGTAGCGGCCCGGCCGGCGACTGAGCCCGTCGTCGGGCACGGTGATGGTGATCCGCGTCTCCGTGCCGGCCCGGGTGTCGTAGACGGCCAGCTCGCCGCCCAGCTCGTAGACGATGGTCCCGCGACCGTCCGACGATGCCCATCGGACGTCCCAGGTATCGGATCGGGTGACCTGCTCCACCGCCTGCGACGCGACGTCGAACCGGTACAGGTTGAGCGTGCCGTCGCGGTCGGACACGAAGTAGATCGCGTTCCCGACCCACATCGGATCCCGCTCGGTACGCGGCGAGTGCGCGACCGGCCGAACCTGGTTCGAGGCGAGGTCGTAGATGTAGAGGTCCTGTGCCCAGCCACCCTCATAGCGTTTCCAGGTGCGGAAGTCACGGAACAGCGGCGAGTAGACCATCCGTGCGCCGTCAGGGGAGAAGTCGCCGGCGCCCGACGTGGGCATCGGCAGCTTGACCGGGAGACCGCCGCTCACCGCGACGGTGTACAGCCCGGTCTCGGTGCGGCCGCCGTCCGCGTCGCGCAGCGAGCGGAACAGCACGCGCGACCCGTCGGGCGACCATCCGTACACCTGGTTGTCGTAGCCCCAGCGGGGCGCGAGCGGCCCGTGCGCAGGGTAGAACGTGAGCTGTTCCGGCTCGCCGCCCGTGGCCGGGATCACGTAGACCTGCTCGTCGCCGTCGTACTGACCCGTGAACGCGATCCACTGCCCATCCGGGGAGAACTTCGCGAACATCTCCTGCCCCTGGTGAGCGGTGAGCCGGATCGCCGTCCCACCGGTCGCCGATGCCCTCCACAAATCACCCCCATAGGAGAACACCACCGCGTCGCCGTGGATGTCCGGGAAGCGCAGCAGCTTGGTCTGCGCTGCGGCCGGTGCCGCCACCACGGCGACTGCCGCGGCAAGCGACAGCGCACCGATCACCATCTTCCACGCCCTATCCATCATGATCGCTCCTTGTGTGTGAATCCGATGCTCCGCGAAGGGAGCAGTCCATGCCGACATCGTGATCTCCCTCTCGTTACGGCTGTCGAGGCATATGGGTTTCCGAGTGGGAACGTAGCTCGAAGAGACGGTAGGGCGGTAGGACGGTAGGACACACCGTTTCGCTGGCGCCACGGAGGAGGCGTGACGAACCACCGGTAACGCGTCATATTGCCGGACGCGGTGCCGTGACATCCCGCGCCGCCGGATCACGCGAACCCACGACGGAGAGTCCATGACCGACCCGAGCTCCCACCCCACCCTGCCACGCCTGGCCGTCGGCACAGTCGCCACCCTGCTTGGGATCAAGCTCGCCGCCCACGTCGTCACCAACATCATCACGCCCTACGAGTTCCACCGCGACGAGTTTCTGTATCTCGCGATGGGCACGCACTTCCGGCCGCTGCATATGGACTTCCCGCCCCTGATGGCGCTGCTCGGGAACGCGGCGCGCGTGTTCGGCGACACGTCCCTGTTCGCGGTGCGCATGGTGCCGGCGCTCACGGGCACCGCCATCATGCTCCTGATGCTGCTGATCGTGCGGGAATTGGGCGGTAGGAAGGGGGCGATGCTGCTCGCGGCGGCGGCGCTCTTCTTCAGTCCGCTGTTCCTGCGCACCGCCAACCTGTTCCAGCCGGTGGTGCTGGATCAGCTGTGGTGGACGCTCGGGTTCTACGCGCTCATCAAGCTCCAGAACTCCGACGACCCGCGTTGGTGGCTGGTGCTCGGCGCGGCGGGCGGCCTGGGCCTCCTCACCAAGTTCAGCATCCTGTTCTTCGGTCTCGCGGTCCTGGTGGGGTTGCTGCTCACGCACCGTCGAAAGTCCTTCGCCGGGCCGTGGCCGTGGATCGCGATCCTCGTGGCCGTCGTGATCGGTTTGCCGAGCATCGTGGGGCAGGTGAACCTGGGTATCCCGGTGGTGGGTCAGATGCAGGACCTGCGGGCGGTGCAGCTCCAGCGCACCACGTTGGGCGACTTCCTGGGCAGTCAACTGCTGTTCGGGCCGGGGCTGTTGCTGGCCCTTATCGGCGTGGCGGGCCTCCTCGGGCATCCGGACCTCAGCCGCTATCGCGTGGCGGCGTGGGTCGCGATTGCCGCGTTCGCCGTGCTCGCGGCCCTCAAGGGCAAAGGATACTACGTGGGGCCAATCTACCCCGTCCTCTACGCCGCGGGCGCCGTGACGCTGCAGCAGCTTGCGCACGCGCGCGTGCGACAGCTAGGCCAGTGGGGGATCGCGACGCTCGTGATCGCGTGGGGCCTGTTCTCGCTCCCCTTCGGGCTGCCGTTCCTGCCGCCCCCGACGATGGCGCGCTACGCGGCGGCGACCGGCATCACGCCGGCCGTCACCACCAACCGCGGCGTGGTGCTCCGCCTGCCGCAGGACTATGGCGACATGCTCGCCTGGCGCGAGCTGGTGGAGGGGGTGGCGGCCGTGTATCACGCGCTGCCGGAAGAAGACAAAGCGCGCA
>JAOTVV010000022.1 GCA_029863245.1 Gemmatimonadota bacterium | reverse complement strand
GTGCTCCCCGCGGCCAAACGCGTCGATCGCCCCTTCGAAATCGCCTGGCACCACGGAGGTGAGGAACCCGATCTGCCCGAGGTTGATGCCGAGGATGGGCACTTCGCGTCCCTGAAGGTGGCGGACCGCGCGCAGGAGCGTGCCGTCTCCGCCACAGCTGAGCACGAGGTCGAGGGTCGGGTCTGCGGTGCCCCAACGGTCGACCGGGCTGTGCCAATGCTGCTCGAGGTCCGGCTCCGAGACCAGCGTGTGACCGTGCCGCGTGGCATAGTCTCCGAGGCGGCCCAGCACTCCGGCCAGCTCGCGATACCGCTGGTTGCCGACGACCCCGACCCTCATCCTGCCGTCACGCTCTCCTTGGCCATCCAGGCGCGGACGCGTTCCGCGAGGCCTGCCGCGTTGAGGCCCACCTCGGCCAGCTGGTCCGACCGCGACGCGTGCTCGTACGTGCGGTCCGCCGCTCCGGCGATCACCACGTGAACCTCCGGCGCCATCTCCTCGACCAACGCCGCCACGTGCGCACCGAATCCGTTGACGACCGTCCCGTCCTCAGCGGTGAGCACAAACCGGTGCTCGTCCACAATCGATTGGAGCACCGCGCGGTCCGCCGGCTTGATGAAGCGACAGTTGACCACCGTCACGTCCAGTCCGTCGGCCCCGAGCAGTTCCGCCGCTTCAATTGCCGGCTGACACATGACGCCCGCCGCGAGGATCGCCGCATCGCGCCCCTGTCGCAGCACTTCCCACGAGCCGTACGGCACGGCCGGAATCTCTGCCGTGACCGGAACCTCGCCCGGCACGGCATCGCGCGGATAGCGCGTGCAGAACGGGCCGGCGTGTGCCAGGGCGCACCGCAGGAGCCCCACCAACTCGGCCCCATCCTTGGGCGCCGTAACGGTCATGTTGGGCAGCGCCAGCATGTACGCGATATCGTACAGGCCCATGTGGGTCTGGCCGTCCGTGCCCACCATGCCCGCGCGGTCCATGCAGAAGATCACGGGGAGGTTCTGGATCGCGACATCGTGGATGATGTTGTCGTAGGCACGTTGCAGGAACGTCGAGTAGATGGCCACCACTGGCCGCAGCCCCTGTGTCGCCATTCCCGCGGCAAAGGTCGTAGCATGCCCCTCGGCGATCCCCACGTCGAAGAACCGATCGGGCCACCGTTTCTGGAACTGATCGGTGCCGGTCCCCGACGGCATCGCCGCGGTGATGACGACCACATTGGGATGTTCGGCCGCCAAATCGCTGATGGCGGTCCCGAATACCTTGGTCCACGATGCCGCCGTGGCCGGTGTCGAGCGCAGCACGCCCGTTTCGGGATCGTAGGGATTCCGGGCATGAAACTTCTCCGGATGCGGCTCCTTGAGCGGGAACCCTCGGCCCTTCTCGGTCACGACGTGCACCACGCGTGGCCCGTGCAGCGTCTTCACGAACTGGAACGTGCGGTTCATCGCCTCGATGTTATGCCCATCGATGGGACCGAAGTACCGAAATCCCAGCTCCTCGAACAGCATGCCCGGCGACCACAGGTTCTTGATGCTCTCCTCGACTGTCCGCGCGAAATCCACCATCGACTTCCCGCCAACGTAGTGCGAGGCCCGCTCGATCAAGTGCTTGACGTGGTCGCGCACGCGGTTCGTGAACGGGCTCGCGATCGCCGAGCCGAGGTACTTGTTGATGGCCCCGACGTTGGGCGCGATCGACATGCCGTTGTCGTTGAGCACCAGGATCACGTCGCGACCCGAGTGTCCGGCATTGTTCATCGCCTCGTACGAGAGCCCGCACGTCATCGCACCGTCACCCACCACGGCGACGACGTGATAGTCGTCGCCCCGTAAGTCGCGAGCGGTGGCCACACCGAACGCGGCGGAGATCGCCGTGCCCGCGTGTCCCGCGCCGAAGATGTCGTGCTCGCTCTCAGATCTGCGGAGAAACCCGGAGAGACCGTTCTTCTGTCGCAACGTCGGGAGCAGGCGGTCGCGGCCGGTGAGCACCTTCCACGGATAGCCCTGGTGGCCCACGTCCCACAGGATCTTGTCGGTGGGCGACTCGAAGCAGTGAGCGAGCGACACCGTCAGCTCGACCACGCCTAGCCCAGCCCCGATGTGCCCGCCGGTCTTCGATACCACATCGATCAGCCGAGCGCGTACCTCGTCCGCCAGCGGTTGCAGCGCCTCTGGTGGGAGCGCGCGTACATCCGCAGGACCTTGGATGTGCCGCAGCTGCTCAGACGGCGGGAGAGACCCCTCGTCACCTCGGTCTGCCTTCCCTCGCTTCGATCCGCTGGTGGTCACGAACCCCGCTCCACTATGAAACGCGTCAGTCCTGCAAGCAGCTCTGAATCTAGTCCCTGGTCCCGGAGGAGGGCTACGGCACGGTCGGCATGCTCCCGGGCGGCGCGGCGCGCCCCGTCGACACCGAGGAGAGCGGTGTACGTCGCCTTGCGTTGTGCGGCGTCCTTCCCGGGCGTCTTCCCCAGTTCGGCGGTGCTGGCCGTGTCGTCGAGCACGTCATCGACGATCTGAAAGGTGAGGCCGATCTCGTGACCGTAGTCCCGCACCGCGTCCACCGTGGCGGGTCCGGCACCAGCGGCCATCGCACCCGCGACCGCCGACGCGGCGATGAGGGCACCCGTCTTGGCCCGGTGGATCGCGGTGAGCTCCGCCAGATCGATGCTGCGCCCCTCGGCTTCGAGATCCAAGACCTGCCCGCCGACCATGCCCGTCGCTCCGGCCGAGCGGTAGACTTCGGCCGCGATCGCCCGCCTCCTCTCCGACGGCAGACCGAGCCTGCTCGCCCCTGCCGCGAGGACTTGCCCGGATACTTCGACGAGGCGAAAGCCCGCTTCCGTCGCGACCTCGACGCCGAACACCTTGTGCGTCGTCGGGCGGCCGCGCCGCAGATCGTCGTCGTCCATGCACGGGAGATCGTCGTGGACCAGTGAGTAGCTGTGCACGACCTCGATGGCGGTGGCCAGCTCCGCGGCATCACCGGTACCGCCTAGCTCGCCATAGGTGGCGAGGAGCAGTGCGGGTCGGAACCGTTTGCCGGGCGTGCGGAGGCTGTACGCCATGGCCTGGCCCAGGGCGCCCGGGTACGCCGGCTCGATCCGCGCGCACCACTCCTCGAGCACGCGATTGACCGCCTCTCGGCTCCGATCGAGGAACGCGCCGAGGTCAGGTATCGAGCTTGGCAGTCTTGATCGTCCCGTCGGCCTGCTCGATGACCCGCTTCACCTCCACTTCCGCATCCTGGAGCAACGACCGAGCGCTCTTGAGTCGAGCGACACCCTCCTCGAAGAGCTTGAGGGCCTCGTCGAGATCGATGTCCCGCTCCTCGAGAGCCCGCACGATCGCCTCGAGGTGTTCCAGCTCGTCCCGAAACGTGGGTCGCTCTTTCTTCACGATTCCCCTTTCGTCACCCGGGCATCGACCTCGCCGTCGGCGACCGTGAGCCGGAAGTCCAGGCCCGGTCGCAACGCCGCCACGCTCTTGAGCACTCGGCCACGGCCGTCCCGGGCCACCGCGTACCCGCGGGCGAGCACCTTGAGCGGACTCAACGCGTCGAGCCGCGCTGAGACGGCGTCGACCCGCGCCGTGCTCCGCTCCAGGAGACGCCCGATGACACCTGCCAGGCGGTCTTCCGTCCGCGCGAGTCGCTGCGAGCCCATGTCCAACTGGCCGGTCAGCGAGCGTCCGAGCCGCCGGGCCAGCCCATCGACGGTATCGAGCACCGCGCCGCGATCCGGGACGGCGGCCTCGGCCGCTGCCGACGGAGTGGGCGCCCGCAGGTCCGCCACCAGATCGGTGAGCGTGACGTCGGTCTCGTGCCCCACGGCGGAGATCGTCGGGATCGGCACCGCCGCGAGCGCCCGGGCAACCCGCTCGCTATTGAACACCCAGAGGTCCTCTCGCGACCCGCCTCCGCGACCCACGATGGCCACATCGACGTCCGGAATCCGATGCAGCCGTTCCAGCGCCGCGCACAATTCGTCTTCCGCTCCCTCGCCCTGCACCCGGGTCGGCACGACCCACACGGCCGCCGCGGGCCAGCGCCGCCCGATCACCGACAGGATGTCCCGGAGCGCCGCCCCATCGGGACTCGTGACTACCGCGATGCGCTGCGGAAACGCCGGCAACGGCCGTTTGCGTTCAGGATCGAGGAGACCGTCGCGCGCGAGCGCCGCCTTGGCCCGCTCCAGCTGCAGTTGCCACAGGCCGCCGGCCGCGGTCGGAATGAGGGTTTTGACGGTGAGCCGGAACTCGCCGCGCTCTTCCCATACGGTGGGTCGCGCCTCGACGAAGACCTCGGTGCCGTCCTCCGGTGGCGGTCCGAGACGCTGATTGTCGGTCCGCCACATGACACACCGCACCTGCGCCTGAGCGTCGCGCAGCGTGAAGTACCAATGCCCGCTCTGGTACGCCTTGAGTCCGCTGATTTCGCCGCGCACCCAGCAACGCTGCAGGCCGGACTCGATCAGCTGACGAGCACGGCGGGTGACCTCGCGTACGCTCCAGGCGCCTTCGGCCGACGCCGATCCGCTCGTGTCGAAGAGGTCTACCCCGCCCACTGGCGCGCGGCCTGGACGGTGTTGTAGAGCAGCATCGTGATGGTCATCGGCCCCACGCCGCCGGGAACCGGCGTGATCGCCGAGGCCACCTGTCTGGCGGCCTCGAAGTCCACGTCTCCCACCAGCCGATACCCCTTCTTGGTGGTGGGGTCGCTTACCCGATTCACCCCCACGTCGATCACAACCGCCCCCGGGCGAATCCAGTCGCCCTTGACGAACTCCGGCTGGCCGATCGCGGCAATCAGGATATCCGCCTGACGCGTGATGGTCGGGAGGTCCCGCGTGCGGGAGTGGCATACCGTCACGGTGGCGTTACCGCCCTCTCCCTTATGCAGCAGCAGCGACGCCATCGGTCGGCCCACGATGTTCGACCTCCCCACGATCACTACGTGCTGGCCGGCCGGATCCACCCCACTGCGGATCAGCATTTGCTGCACGCCATACGGGGTGGCGGGCCGGAATCCGGTCGGATCGCCGGTCGAGACCTTGCCCACGTTTTCCGGATGGAAGCCGTCGACGTCCTTGTCGGGTCGAATGCTGTGCAACACCCCCTGATCGTTGATCTGATCGGGAAGCGGGAGCTGCACCAGGATGCCGTGCACGGCATCATCGCCGTTGAGCCGCTCGATCACCGACGCCAGTTCGGCTTCGGTAGTCTCGGCCGGCATCGTGATCGTGTCCGAACGCATCCCGGCCTCCTCGCACGCCCGGCCCTTCATACGGACGTACACCTGGCTGGCGGGGTTCTCCCCGACCAGCACCACACTGAGGCCAGGCGTGACGCCCTGCTGTTTCAGCTTCTTCACCCGAGGCGCCAATTCCGCGCGCATCGCTTCGGCAATCGCTTTGCCGTCGATGATGTTACCTGGCAAAATCCACCGCTCTCGTTTCTCTGATGACAACGATTTTGATCTGTCCCGGATACTGCAACTCGCCTTCGACGCGCCGCGCGATCTTCTCCGACAGCTCCGCGGCCGTCGCGTCGCTCACCTCGTCGGGCATGACCACGATTCGTACCTCCCGTCCCGCCTGAATCGCGTAGGCCTTCTCTACGCCCTGGAAATTCTGCGCGATCTCCTCGAGCGCGCTCAAGCGCTTCACGTACGTCTCGAACGCCTCGCGACGCGCCCCCGGCCGGGCCCCGCTGATCGAGTCCGCAGCCTGCACGATGACGGAGATCGGTGTTTCGTGGGGCACGTCGTCGTGGTGCGCGGCGATCGCGCTGACGATGACCGGGTTCTCGTTGTACCGGGTGGAGACCTCGACGCCAAGCTGCACGTGGGTCCCCTCGTGCTGGTGCGTGAGCACCTTGCCGATATCGTGCAGCAGCGCGGCACGTTTCGCCAGATGCACGTCGAGCTTGAGCTCCGCCGCCATGATGCCGGCGAGCCAGGCCACCTCCTTGGAGTGGGAGAGCATGTTCTGCCCGTACGACGTGCGGTACTTCATGCGACCCACGAGCTTCACCAACTCGGGATGCATCCCCCGGATGCCCATCTCGTAGACCGTCTCTTCGCCAATCTCAGCCAGCTGCTGCTCGAGTTCTTTCTGAACCTTGCCGACGACCTCTTCGATTCGTCCCGGGTGAATGCGTCCGTCGGCGATCAAGGCCTCGAGGGCCCGTCGGGCCACCTCCCGGCGGATCGGATCGAAACAGGACACCACGACGGTGTCCGGCGTATCGTCGATGATGACGTCCACCCCGGTGGCCGTCTCGAAGGCGCGGATGTTCCGGCCCTCGCGGCCGATGATCCGGCCTTTCAGCTCGTCGCTGGGGAGCGGGACCGCCGACACGGTCGATTCGGTGGAGTGGTCGGCCGCGACACGCTGGACGGCGAGCGCGATGATCTTCTTCGCCTCCCGCTCCGCCGTCCGCTTCGCCTCCTCACGGATGTCCCGAACGGTGGCCGCGGCCTCGCTGCGCGCCGTCTCCACCAACTCCTCTCTCAGCTGCTTCTTTGCCTCGGTTGCCGAGAGCCGAGCCACCTCTTCGAGCCGCTCGCGCCGCTGAACCAGGAGCCGCTCAGTCTCGACCTCACGGGTGGCCAAATCCCGCTCGCCCTTGGCAAGGGCTCGCTCACGCCCGTCGAGTTCCTTGGCACGCTCATCCAGGGTGTTGAGCTTGCGGTCGATGAGCGTCTCCCGCTCCTCGACCCGCTCCTGGTGCCGTTCCAGCTCCTCCCGCCGCTCCTTTGCCTCGGCATCCCACGATTGACGGAGTTGGAGGATTTCCTCTTTGGCTCCCAGCAGCAGCTGCGTCTTGTCCTGATCGGCCTCTCGTCTGGCCTCCGACAGCACCCGCTCGGCTTGCTGCGCGGCAGACCGGCCCACCCGCTCCGCATCCCGGCGCTCGACCCGCCGCCCCACTATGAAAAAGACCGCCCCGGCAATCGCACCACTGCCGAGAACGGCCAACAGGTACGGCAGAAGCTGGTCGGCTCCCATATATCTATCTCCAGCGACGCTGCCAACCCGGTCGCGGGGGAGCGCGCCTTAATCGATTAGATGTTGCCGCGTGGTCGCGTGTGCGTGACCCCGACGAACTTAAGGGTCTTCGGACCTCGTCGCAAACGCCCCGGTCGACCGGGATCGCCGTTTCGCCGGCGGCAGCAGCCGAGACAGCTCGGTCCCCAGGGCGTTCAGGCGGTCGGTCATCTCCCGCTGCGACCGGCGGGCTTGGAATAGCTCGTCGGCAATGGCGAGCGCCGCCAGGATCGCCGCCTTCTGCGTCTCGACCATGGCGCCGGAACTTGCGATGTCCCGCAGCGTCTTGTCCACATGATCCGCGACCGCACGGGTGTACTCAGGGGGGCGATCCGACTTGAGCGTATACTCATCGCCGCCAATGGCGACCTTCACGACCGTCTTTTCGGTACTCATCGCCCCTGCTCCTCCGTGGCCACCTGTTCTTCGAGGAACCGCAGGCGACCGAGTAACTCCTCGACGCGCGTTCGCGCCGCGCCCAGCCGCTGCTCCAATTCGGTGTTCTCCGCCTCCAGCGACTTGCTGCGTTCCCGGTCCGCCACGAGATCCTGACTCAATCCAAGCTGGGCCTGCCCCGCCTCGGCTTTGAGCGCGCGGCGACGCCACGTCGCCAACTCGGTGGCGAGCGCGCCCAGAACTTCCCGGAGCTCCTCGAGCGCGCGAAACTCAGGCCTCTCGTCGTTCGACACCCAACCGCTCCTTGAGCGAAGCCAGCACCTTGGCCAAGGCCGTGTCGGCCTCCGTGTCCCGGAGGGTCCGATCGGGCGCGCGGAACACGAGACGCCACGCCACGCTGCGCCCGGCCATTTCCGATCCTCTATACTCGTCAAAAACCGCCAATTCCGCGAGGAGGGCTCCTGCGGCATCCCGGATCACACCCTCCACGGCGGCCGCCGTGACCCCGGGCGGGAGGACCAGCGCCAGGTCCCGTTCCACCGGGGGTGTGGTGGGCAGCGGCACGAAGGTCGTGGCGGGGGGCGCGGCATCGCCGGTCTCGAGCTCGAACCCGAACAGCACCGCAGCCCAGGCGGGCCGATCGGCCTCGAGCGCGCCGGCCCAGCCTCGCACCGTCCCATCGGTTTCGGTAAACTTCCAGCCGTCGGCAGTGGACTCGATGGTGCCCTCCGGACAAATCGAGCGGACGGCGGTCTCGAACAGTGCCTTGATGTCCCACCGATCGAAATCCGGCGCCTTGCCCGACCCGGTCCAATGCGCGGGAACCCGCGCTCCGGTCACCACGGCCGCCACCCGGGTCGTTTCTTCGGGCAACGGCCCCCCGGTATCCCGGAACACCGTGCCGATCTCGAACAGGCGCACGTCCCGCTCCCTGACCGCCCAGTTACGTTCTACCGAGCGCGTGAGGCCGCTCAGCAGATCGCGACGCAGGTAGGCGTCTTCGGCAGACAGGGGGTTCTGCACTCGGAAGGCATCCGACCCGCCCGACCCCGTCAAGGAGAGCGATCGGGCCTGGTACAGACCGAGTCCCGTGAACGCTCGCTCCAGCCGCGCCTGCCGGGCCACATTCGGATCGGTCGGGACCACGCTGGGCCTCAGCGGCCGCGACTCGGAGGGGAAGGAATCGTAGCCGCGGAGCCGAGCGACCTCTTCGATCAGGTCCACCTCGCGGGTGACGTCCGGCCGCCAGCCCGGAATCTGCACGTGAAGCCGATCGTCCTTCGGCGCCACGGGAAACCCCAGCCGCACCAGGCTCGCTTCGATCTCGTCTCGGGAGAGTGGCACACCCAGCAGGTGTGCGACGCGGGACGGCCGAACGAAGACGCTCTTCTGTTTTCGCGGCTTGGGATACACGTCGAGAGCCGGCTCGGGCTCCTGCCCACCGGCCACGGCCCGGATCAGGGCAATGGCCCGACGCAGCGCGTCGGGCATACCCTCGATGTCGATACCGCGCTCGAAGCGGTACGACGCCTCGGTGCTCATCTTGAGCGCCTGCCGCGTGGTCCGGATCCGCTTCGGATCGAAGTACGCACACTCCAGAAGGACGTCCGTCGTCCGTTCGGTGACCTCCGATTCCGCACCACCCATCACCCCTGCGATGGCCGTGACCTGCTTGGCGTCGCAGATCATGGTCATGTCAGCGGTCAGATCCCGCGCCTCGCCGTCCAAGGTCACCACCCGCTCCCCGGCAACGGCCCGGCGCACGACGATCTTCGCCCCGCCGAGCAGCTTCAGGTCGAACGCGTGCATCGGCTGGTTCAGCTCGTGCAGCACGTAATTGGTCGCGTCGACCACGTTGTTGATCGGCCGAGCACCCACGCTGCGGAGCCGGGCCTGCAGCCAGTCGGGAGAGGGGCCGATACGCACACCGCGGACGACGGCGGCCATGTACCGCGGACAACCGTCGACATCGTCGATGACCACTTCGATGCCCCCGACGGTTCCCTTCTTGGTAACGCGCCGCGGAGCGGCGATATCGTCGGGGGCGTTCGGGATCGGCGGAAGCTTGACCGGCACGGCGTAGACCGCCGCCAGCTCTCGGGCCACGCCCTTGTGACACAACAGATCCGGCCGGTTGGCGGTGACCTCGACCTCCAGCCGGACGTCGGCCACGGGCAGCGCTTCGAGAAACGGCGTCCCGGGTGCGGCGTCGGTCTCGAGCTCCATGATGCCTTCGTGGTCTTCCCCGAGACCGAGCTCTCGCGGGGAGCAGAGCATCCCGTTGGAGAGGACACCGCGGATCTTGCGGGCTTCGAGCTTGAAGCCGCCCGGCAGCACGGTATCAACCGGGGCATACGGGTACTTGCGGCCCGCCACCACATTGGTCGCGCCACACACGACGTCGCGCGTCACCGTGCCGTCGTGCACGCGGCAGACCGTGAGCCGGTCGGCATCGGGGTGTCGCTCCACCGATTCCACGAGCGCGATGACCACGCCTTCGAGGTCGTGATGGATGCGCTCGACGCTTTCGACCGGGGCCCCCAACATCGTGAGCCGCGCGGCTGCGTCGTCCGGGTCGACCGCACGACCCAGCAGTGCCGAGATCCAGCCGATTGAGACGTTCACGTCAGCTCACGAACTGCGAGAGAAACCGCATGTCGTTTTCGAACAGCAGGCGGATATCGGGGATGCCGTGCCGCAGCATGGTGATCCGATCCGGTCCCATGCCGAAGGCATAGCCGGTATACCGCTCGGGATCGATGCCACAGTTCTCGAACACGGCGGGATGCACCATGCCCGCCCCCATGATCTCGAGGTAGCCGGTCTGCTTACAGGTCGCGCACCCGCTGCCTTTGCACATCTGGCACTGCACGTCCACTTCGGCCGACGGCTCGGTGAACGGGAAGAACGACGGGCGGAACCGCACCACGGTGTCGGGCGAGAAGAACCGTTTCACGAAGTAATCGATGCCGGCCTTGAAATCCACGAAGCTGATGCCCTCGTCCACGGCGAGGCCTTCGATCTGCTCGAACACGGGCGAGTGGGATGGGTCGAACGCGTCGCGCCGGTACACCCGGCCCGGAACCACGATCCGGATCGGGGGCTGATACTGCTCCATGACCCGGGCCTGGACGGGCGACGTGTGGGTGCGGAGCAGCGCCCCCGGGCCGAGATAGAAGGTGTCGTGCTCGTCAGCCGCCGGGTGATCGAGCGGCATATTGAGCTTGGTGAAGTTGTAGTCCTCGGTCTCCGCCTCCGGTCCGCTCACCCTGGTGAAGCCCAGTTCCTTGAAGATCTCGCAGATCTCGTCCACCACGGCGAGCACGGGATGCCGCGCACCACGCCACGCATGGCGGGCCGGCATCGTGCCGTCGACGTCGACCGTTCGCCGGGTGTCGTCCTGGAGCACCCGCTCGCGCTCGGCGATGGCAGTTTCCAGCGCTTGCTTGATCTGATTGGCCCGTGCCCCGAGCAGGCGACGCTGCTCGGGTGGCAGCGATCCGAGGGATCGAAGAATCAGGGTGAGCTTTCCCGCTTTGCGACCGAGCACCTCGGTGCGCAGTTCGGCCAGCACCGCGGCGTCGGCGGTGGACACGCGGTCCACCGTCTGCGCGATGAGGTCGAGTTCTTCCTGGGCGTGCGGGGGCGTGGTCATTGGCGCTCCACCCCACTACAGGCTCTGCTTGGCCACCTCCGCCAACTCGCCGAACGCCGCCGGATCGCGTACTGCCAAGTCCGCGAGCATCTTCCGGTTGATCTCGACACCCGCCTTCTTCAGACCGGACATGAATCGGCTGTAGCTGAGGTCGTACGTCCGCGCCGCCGCATTGATCCGCACGACCCACAGCCGGCGGAAGTCCCGCTTGCGATTGCGTCGATCCCGGTACGCGTACCGCAGACCGCGCTCGACGTTCTCCTTGGCCGACTTGTACAGCTTGCTGCGTCCGCCACGCGCGCCCTTCGCCGCGCGCATGATCTTCTTCTTGCGCTTGTGGTGGGCGACGGCGTTCCGAACTCTGGGCATGAATCGCTCCTACGCCCTCAACAGGCGCTTGATGCGTCGCTCGTCCGCCGCCGCGACCAGCGTCGCCTTACGCAGACGCCGCTTTCGCTTCGGACGCTTCTTGGTCAGGATGTGGCTCTTGAAGGCGCGCGATCGCTTGATCCGGCCCGAAGCCGTCACCTTGAAGCGCTTCGCGGCGCCACGTTTCGTTTTCTGCTTCGGCATAACGCTGCTTCCTGTCTCAGACGGTGGCGGTCGACCGGCCGGGCGTATCCGCCCTTGCGTCATCCGCCTACTGCCTCTGCGTCCGCCCGGCTATTTCGGCGCCAGCACCATCGTCATGTTGCGCCCTTCGAGCTTGGCATGCGTCTCGACCTTGGCGATGTCCTGGACTGCCTCGAAGACCCGATTGAGCACGCCCTGGCCCAGCTCCGGATGGGTGATCTGCCGGCCACGGAACATCATGGTCAGCTTCACCTTGTTGCCTTCCTCCAGAAACGTCCGCGCGTGTCGGGTCTTGAACGCGAAATCGTGCTCGCTGATCCCGGGACGGTACTTCACTTCCTTCACTTGGATGACATGCTGCTTCTTGCGTGCCGCCCGGGCGGCCTTCGCTTGCTCGAATCGGTATTTGCCGTAGTCCATGATCTTGACCACGGGGGGGCGGGCCATTGGCGCCACTTCGACGAGATCGAGCCCTCGTTCCCGTGCCGCACGGAGCGCCTCTTCGACGGGGACGACCCCCACCTGCTCTCCATCATCTCCGATCAGCCGGACCGGGCTGATACGGATCTGCTGATTGACCCTCACCCGCTGTTTGTCGTCTGAAACGGCCAGTGACGAGCCTCCTTTCGTCTGCAGACAACAAAAAAGACGGACTCAGCCCTCCAAGAGTCCGTCGTCGGCGGGGCGTCGTGCCCCGCTCACTCGCAGAACCCTGAACGCGCACCCGACGGGTGGCAGGAGGGTGAAGCGCCAGCGGCGCTTACTTGCCGTATTGTGACTGGGGATAGTATCCCCTGCCCTACCGGCTGTCAAGCGGCGCAAACACCAGTGCCGCCTTGTCCTGCACCACTTTGCCTAGCCCCCGCTCCGGGTCGTGTTCGAAGAGGAGCAGCCACTCCTCAGCCACCGCGCGACCCAGCAGATGCCGTTTGGTCTCCAAGGTCACCATCGGCTCCAGATCGTACCCCATGATCCAGGGAAGCGGCACATGGGCGGTCGTCGGCACCAGATCGGCCAGATAGCATGCGGTTCTGCCGCCGCTGCTCACCAAGACGGACTGGTGATACGGAACGTGTCCCGGCGTCGGCAGCAACCGGATCCCCGGCACCAGCTCCGCTTCGCCGTCAACCAGCTGCCACCGCCCCGCCTGGGTGACCGGCGCGAAATTCGGCGGCAGATAGCTCGCTGACGTTCGCTCGTTGGATCGCATCCCGAATTCCAGTTCGCCTTTCTGGACCACGTAGGTGGCGTTCGGGAACGTGAGCGCGACGCGCCCGGCAGGGTCCTGGTGGGTGTTGCCCCCCGCGTGGTCGAAATGCAGGTGGGTGTTGATCACGTACCGGACGTCCGCAGGCGCGAATCCCGCCTCATGGAGCGCGTCTTCGAGCCGAGTGGGACCGCGGGTGCCGCGGTTTTCCACTCCGTAGATCTCCACGAACTTCGCGGTTTCCTTGTTGCCCACCCCGGTATCCACGAGAATCGGACCCGCGTCGTGCTCGATCAGGAGGCAGCGCAGTGCCATGGGAATGCGATTCCGTTCGTCGGGCGGGATCCGCTTTTCCCAAAGGGGCTTCGGGACCACCCCGAACATGGCCCCGCCATCGAGGCGCAGGCGCCCTCCGTCGAGGAGATGACAGGTGAGCCGGCCGACCGTGAACGTGGTCACGAGCGTCATGCTTCCTCCACCGAGGTCGGGAGCGCTGAGCGGCGGCGGCGCCGGCGGCGCCGCGGTCGGCCAAGTGCCTGGAGGTCGTCCAGGGTGCGTGCCCCATTCTCTTCCGCTACGTCGAGCAGTCGCTTGAGGACCCTGGCCGTTCCCAAGGCGTCGCTGCCGGCGCGATGGCGGTGCTCGATTTCTACACCGAAGTACGTGGCGACCGCATCCAGATTCCTGGAGCGCAGTCCCGGCACGAGGCGGCGGGTGAGCCGGACCGTGCAGATCCGCGGGCCTTCGAGGGCGAGGTCCTGAGTCCGTCGCAGCTCGCGCGAGACGAATGCCCAGTCGAACCGCGCATTGTGTGCAGCAAACACGCGCCCGGCCAGCGCCGCCACCACGTCGTCCGCGATCTCCGCAAACGTGGGTTGCGTACGCACCATGTCGTCGGTGATTCGTGTCAGCGCAGAGACGAAGTTGGGGATGGGACGCTCGGGATTCACCAGCGCTTCGAACGCGAGCTCGATCTTCCCGCCACTCAGTGTGTATATGCCGATCTCGGTGACCCGATCACCGCGGCCGGAGCTGGACCCCGTGGTCTCGACATCGACCACCGCGAAGGTGCAGGCACCCAGGGCGGTCGACTCGCCAGCCGCTGCGGCCAGAGCCCACTTGCCGTCGCCTAGCCGGCGAACGCGCGGGTCAGACCCGAGAAGCGCCACCGCCACTCGATCGGCGATCGCCCGGGTCGCACGGGAGATGCCGAGCACGTCCCGCGCTAACGTGAGGCTATCGGCCGCCTGATCCGCCAGGAACCGGAGCGACCGGTCCACCAGAGTGCCTGCCGGAGCCACCCGAACGCCGGAATCGGTCACGGGTCGTCCCTGTAGAGCGGCAGCGTCATGCACCGCGCGCCTCCGCCCCCGCGCACCAGCTCCGCGCCCTGGAACGTAATGATCGTCCGCTCCGTGGGGGCCTCGTCGGACCCCAGAACGTCGGGAGCATCCACGATCCGATACCCGGCCCGCTCGAGTTCCCGCAGAGTGGCCTCGTTGCGCTTGTACGCGAGCGCGACACCCGGTCGCACGGCCACCAGGTTGCAGCCGGAGCCCCACTGCTCGCGGTCCTGCACACCACGATGCGGGCCCCCACAGAAGATGGGCTCCAGCGGAAAATCGACGTCGCGAAGGGCCGTGAAGAAATCGGGTGCTTCTCGAACAGCAGCCTCGCCCTTGCGGCGATGGAGCACCCCCAGCCGCCCCGCACCCTCGAAGTGCGGCGGATAGACCACGCACTGCTGCCGATCGACTTGGCTGAAGATCATGTCCAGGTGGATCGCGGTGCGTTCGCCGGGCAGGACCACCACGATGACGTCGGTTACCGGGCAGCGCTCGAACACGATATCGCACATGTGATCCAGGGCCGCGGCGCTCGATCGTCCGCTGTAGCCCAGGAGGAGGAGATCCGGTCGCACCGGATGGACGTCTCCCCCTTCCAGGGTGTAGTTGTCACGGCGCTCTTCGGAGCCGTCGTAGAGAATACCGGCGTTCGCCAGTTTGGGGTGAAACGAGAACAGGGCCTTGATGAGCAGCTCCTCGCTCCACCGTGCGGCGTGGCGCATGGACCCGATCACGACGTGCTCGCCGATCACGATGCCGATGTCACGCGTGAAGAACAGATTGGGGACCGCCGGCAGCGAGTACCCGACAGCGTTGAGATAGCTGGTGAGCGGACCGCCTTCTTCCTCGGCCCCTTCGATCAGCATGGTGACGAGCTCGTCGCTGGGGCGGTCGGCCAGCCGCTGGAGCAGCGAGTCGGAGGGAATCACCTTGCTCGCCCGGGCAATGAGGAGCTCTCGGGCTTCACGGAGCTCGAGCACGTCACGCAGGAGATCGCTCACCTCGTAGACCTCGCCGTACCGCTCCAGCACCTGCGTGAGCGTGCGGTGCTCCCGGCTAGCGAATCCGATGTCGATGATGTCGTCGTACAGGTATTCGCGACGGGTGGCGGGCGTGACGGCCTGGAGCTCGCGACCAGGGCCATGCACCAGGACAGCTCGCAACGCCCCGATCTCACTGGTCACGCGTATGGGAAGCATCGCGTCAATCTAGCCGGGGCCACGCCGAACGCTCAACGGCGGTCGTCGTCCTCCGCGCGCGCGATGGCGGAGCGTCGCGCGCGGTCCTCACGGCTGGACCCACTCGAACATGGCGACAAATGCTTTCGGCGAGAGCGTCTCCGGACGGGCCGCGGGAGCTACTCCGAGGCCGGCGAGGAACGCCGCGATTTGGCCCGGTTCGCGGCCCGTGAGCGCCCGGAGAGTCCCTCCCAACTGCTTGCGGCGGCGACTGAACAGTGCCTGGGTGAACTCCCGAAACGCCTGGCGCCGCGCATCGGCGACCAACGGCGTCGCGAGGGGAGTGAGGCGCACCACGGCGGAATCCACGGCAGGCGGCGGACGGAACGCTCCGGCAGGCACCACGAACAGCCGCTCCACCCGCGCCAGCGCCTGCACGCCCACCGTCAGGGCTCCGTACGCCTTTCCCCCAGGGTCCGCCGCCAGCCGTTCCGCCACTTCCCTCTGCATGAGAAACACGATGCACGCCGGCCGCGGGGGCTCGAGCGCCTTGTCAATGAGCGGCGACGTGATGTAGTAGGGGATATTGCCCAGCACCTTGAACGGTCCCTGCACCGTGCGATGCCAATCGACCGCGAGCGCGTCGCCCTCTACGACCTCGACCGACGGCAAGGCCGCCTCTGCCATCGCTTCCACCAATCGCGGGTCCCGCTCGATCGCCACAACACGTCCCACCCGCGGGGCAAGCCGGCGGGTGAGGGTTCCGCGTCCGGGACCGATCTCGATCACGGTGTCATGTGGAGTGGGAGCGAGCGCCTCGACGATCCGGTCGAGAATCGAGGGGTCCGACAGAAAATGCTGGCCGAGCCGGCGGCCCACTAGACGCGGAGCACCAGGATCGCGCGGTCGTCGCGCGCCACGGCTTCGTAGGCGCTCACCGCGGCGAGCACGCCCTCGACGATCTCCGCGCTGGCACTGTCGAAGTGCTTCCGCGCGATGCGCAGCACCCGCTCCTCCCCGAACGGCTCGGTGGCAGCGTTGCGAGCGTCGACGATGCCGTCGGAGAACAAGACGAGCCGATCCACCTCGGCGTTCCAATGCGTCTCCGCAGCCGCGATCGCATCCCGATCGGCGAGCCCCAACGGAGGCGAGGTGGCCTTGAGGCGCTCCAGTCGGTCCTTGACGCCCATTCGAAACGCGTGCGGATGGCCGGCGTTCGCGTACCGCAGGACGCCGCCGCGCGGATCGATGACCCCGTAAAACAAGGAGAGATGCATCTCGGTCTCGTCCAGCTCCTGCGCCACCGAATCCAGCAACCGGCGCAGCGTCTCGTCTGGCGATCCGGCCTCCGCGGCGTGAATGCCCGCGGCGGAGAGCACGAGGGCCATGATGAGGGCCGCGGCAAACCCGTGCGATGACACGTCGCCGAGCATGACGCCGTAGCGACCACCGGACAGGCGAAGGAAGTGGTAGAAATCCCCACCGACGCTCTTGGCCGGAATGCACCGGGCGGCGACATCGATGCCCGTCCCCAGCACGTCGGGCGAGACGAGCAGCTTGAGCTGTAGCCCGTGCGCCAACTCCAACTCGCGGTTCACGCGCTGACGAATCAGGTCGCGTTCCACGAGCCGAGCATGTTCCAACGCTGCGCCGATCTGATTCGCCACAGCACCCACCAGACGCTGCTCGCCGCCACTGAACGCGTCGGCTCCGACCCGATCGGTAAGGTTGAGCACCCCGACCGGATGCGGCGACGCACCGGTCCCCCGAAACATCACCGGGACGGACAGGAATGCCTCGCCCTGATACCCGCGGGCCGGATGTTCTGCTGAGGGGGGCAGATCGTCCGCATGGCGCGGGTCGCGCGTGATGGTGCTCTTCGTACGAAACGCCCGCGCCGCCACCGAGTCGGGATCGGCCACCCGGATCGGCGCCAGCTCGACCACGGGTTTGCCGATCGAGGCCATGGGCCGAAGCACGCCCGCCGACTCATCGTGCAGGAACAAGGACGCGCGGCGGGCGCCCACCACGGAGCTCACGGCACGGAGAGTGGTTTCGGCAGCCTGGTCGAGACGCGACGTCCGGCCCAGGATCTCGCTGAGGGTGTAGAGCAGCTCGATCTCTTCATACCGGGACGCGAGCTGCTTGGCGAGGGCCAGTGTCTCGCGCTCAACGTCGAGGAGTTGTGCAATGAGTGGGGTCAGCGCCGCCTCCGCACCGCTTGCATCCCCGTCGCCGTCGGCCAGCTCGTACCAGTACCCTTCAAGACTGGGAACGGGGATGAGCCGGCGTTTGCCGTCGCTCGGCTCCACGAGTCCGCGCTCGTCCAACCGGGATCGAGGCGCAGGCACGCCCTCACCACCCAGCACCGGGCGGAGTCGTCCCCGTCCGGCACGCCACAGCCGGACGCGGCACCCGAACATCCCCCCCAGGGACTGGAGGACGGATTCCAGGCGGTCTAGGCGCGGTGCAGAATCATGCAGATCGCGTTCCCCCGATCGTTGAACCGCACTTCGTCGACGAGTTGGCGGATGAGAAAGAGGCCGCGGCCCTTGTCGGCGTCGATCCGGTCCGAGGCTGTGGGATCAGGGATCGTGGTGGGATCGAACCCCGCCCCTTCGTCGCGCACGTGGAGCGTCACGGCGGCGGCGTCCACTTCGACGCGCACGTCTACCCGTTTCGATGGATCGAGCTGGTTCCCGTATAGGATGGCGTTGGCGAGCGCCTCGCAGAGCACGACCCGCATGACGAAGCGAGCCGCCCGCGGCGGGACACCGCTGGCGAGACAATGGCGCGCCACGAGGTCCACCGCTTCCTCCACGACGTCGAGATCCGTGGGTACGCGAATGGAGATCTCGACATTGCGGCCAGGCCCTTCGAGCACCGCCGTCTCGCGGCGGCGCACGACCAAACGCAGAGGGGCCGTCACGATCTCAGAACGCGGCGACCGCCTCCTCGGCCGAATCCATGATCGTGAACAGCGTGTCGAGCTTGGTCAGCTCAAACAGCGTACGGAGGTCGCGATTGAGCCCGGCGAGTCGCAGATCGCCGTCCAACTCGCGAATCTTCTTCGCCAGCGAGACGAGGACCCCGAGACCCGACGAGTCGATGTAGCCGGTGGCGGTGAAGTCGATGACGAATCCCCGGTCACCGGCATCCAGCGCATCGAGCACTTTCTTCTTGAGGTCGTGCCGGTTGCCGACGATGAGCTGCCCGTCCACGCCGACCACGACAACGCCCTTCGGTTCGTCCTTCCGGACTGTGAAACTCATGCTCCCTCCAGTGGTGGCATCACCTTCACTCGGCCGTCTGCAAGATGCCGGCGGCCGCGGCATCCGCAACATCCTCCGCAGTGGCGCCACGCGAGAGATCCATCATCGGCCGCCGCAGTCCTTGAAGGATCGGTCCCGTAGCGGTGGCGCCCGCAAGACGCTGCACCAGTTTGTACGCGATGTTCCCGCTGTCAAGATCGGGAAACACCAACACGTTAGCCTGCCCCGCAACAGCCGAGCCCGGAGCCTTCATCCTGCCCACACCGGGCACGAGCGCTGTGTCGACCTGCAATTCCCCGTCGGCGGGGATCGTTGGCGCCAGCGCGTGGAACCGCCGAGTCGCGGCGCGGACCTTCTCGACCCGGTCGCCCTCGGCGCTCCCCTTAGTCGAGTACGAGAGAAACCCCACGAAGGGGTCGTCGCCCACGATGCGCCGTCGATCGCGCGCCGCGCTGAGCGCGATGTCCGCCAGCTGGTCGGCCGTGGGGTCGGGCACCACCGCGGCGTCGGTGAACGTGAGCACGAAGTCGTCCGTGGCGAACCGATCCTCACGATCGCCGAGGAATTCGAGGTTTTCGCGCGGAATCGCCATGTAGAACGAGCTGGACACCGTCTCGATGTCGGCGGCTGGGCCGATCGCCCACAGGGCGGCTCGGATCACGTCAGCCGTCGCGCACGTCGCTCCAGCAACGGCCGCGTCGGCTTCGCCCAAGGCCACCAGCGACGCTGCGAACCTGAGCGGATCGGCGGCCAGCTCCTTGGCATGCGCCGCGCCGCGCACCTTGTCGGGTCGTCGCATCGCCAGGTGCTCGGCGACCCGCTCGACCCGCTGATCACCGGCCATTGAGCGATCCAACATGTGGACCTGCGCCACGCCCTGCCGCTCGAGCAGTTTGGCCGCCGACCGGATACGGTCGTCCCACCCCTCCGCCAGAATGACGGTTCGCCCCAGCGCGGCCGCACGGCGGCGCGCGTCGTCACGGAACCTCACGGGCCAAGCCGCCGCTTCAGCGCCGCGCCGACCGCAGGATGGACCAACGTGCTCACGTCCCCGTGGAGCCGGGCGATCTCCCGTACCAGACTCGACGACAGATAGGTGAGGTGCAGGGCGGGAACCAGAAACACCGTCTCGAGTTGGGGATAGAGCTGCCGGTTCATGAGCGCCATTTGCGATTCGTAGTCGAAGTCCGACACGGCCCGCAAGCCGCGAATCACCACGGTCGCCTTCCGCGTTCGAGCAAACTCGGCCAGCAACCCGTCCAGGGCCGTGATCTCGATTCGCGGCTCGCCCTTCAGCACCGTTTGGAGCATGTCCACCCGCTCTTCGAGCGTGAACAACGGCTCCTTGGTGTTATTGACCGCCACGGCGACAATCACCTTGTCCATCAGGTGGAGGCTGCGGCGAATGATATCCTCGTGACCCAGGGTCACGGGATCGAAGGAGCCGGGATAGATCGCAATTCTCGTCATGGCGCGTGGCAGAAGGTGAGGGCGTGCGTGCCGTAGCGGCGCGTGTCGTCTCCGTCCAGCTCGAGTACCGCCCGATGCTGTAGTGCGAGGATCGCCGCAAACGGACGGTCCCGGAAGATAGCGATCAGGCGCGTGGCGTGGTCGGTCGAGAACGGCGGGTCGGCCACCGCCACCTCATAGGCCCGTTCCGGCAGCTTGGCGGCGAACCGCAGCGCGTCGGCCCGCCGGATCCGGACCCGATCCTCTACACCGAGCGCGGCGATGTTGGCGCCGAGCGCCGTGAGTGACGGCTTCGAGAACTCGACGAAATCCACGTGGGCCGCGCCGCGCGAGAGCGCTTCCAGTCCGAGCGAGCCGGACCCCGCGAAGAGATCCACCACCCGCGCATCGGGAAGGTGGGGCTCCAAGATGCCGAACCACGCCTTCTTGATGCGGCCGGTGATGGGACGGACGCGGGGATCGGCGGGGGAGGTGATCATCCGCCCTCGGAATTCGCCCGCGATGATGCGCATGCGTCAGATCAGTTCGCGGCCCTGATGTCCACGACCCGGGCCTGAAGCGTGCTGGTGCCGCGCCACTCGTTGCGGTCGAGCTTGATCGCCACGTCCACTGGGGCGTCGTGCCATTCGGGCGGTACGCGGTCGGCCCAGTTGAACGCGATGGCGGGGACCTTGCCCGTCCCGTCGGTCAACGTGAAGCGCAGGTGCTTTGCTCCCACGATGCGGCGGTCGGCGAGGGCGGCGTCGCGAATGCCAAGCACCGGCGCCGGGTTGCCGGCACCACAGGGCTCGAGGTGGCGGAACAAACGCTCCAGCTCGTCGTCGAGCTCGGCGACCGTCAGCAGGACATCGACGCGCTGGGTCGGCACCAGGTCGTCCGCCGTGAGGCGCCCGCGGGCCACGTCGTTGAAGGCGTTCCTGAACGCCTCCAGTCGGCTGCGCTCCACGGTGAGGCCTGCGGCCATGCGATGCCCACCATATCGACTGAGGTGGGGTGCGCACACCGTGAGCGCGTCGTGCAGATCGAATCCCGGAATGCTCCGCCCCGACCCCTTCCCCACGTCGCCGTCGAACGCCACGAGCACCGTGGGCCGCGAGTACCGTTCCACGATCCGTGACGCGACCAGCCCGATGACGCCGGGGTGCCACGAGTCGCGCGCGAGCACCAGACCGTAGTTGGCGGCGAGATCGACACGTTCCTCCACGTCTTCGATGGCTTCGTCGAGCATGGTCTCGTCCATCGCCTGCCGTCTGGCATTGATGGTCTCGAGCCGCTGCGCCAGGCTCCGCCCCTCGATCTCATCATCCGTGAGGAGGAGCCGCACGCCATCCATGGCCTCACCGATTCGGCCGGCCGCGTTGAGCCGAGGCGCGACGATATACCCGACGTGCCCCGCGCGGATCCGAGTCCCGCTCACGCCCACCACCTCGAGCAGCGCCCGGAGCCCCGGCCACCGCGAACTCTGCAGCACCTTGAGTCCGTGGCGAACGAGTGTCCTGTTCTCGCCAGTGAGGGGCACGACGTCGGCCACCGTTGCCATGGCCACGAGATCGAGCAGATGCAGTGGCAGGTGCTCGGGAAGACTCAGGGGACCGACGAGGGCCTGGGCGAGCTTGAAGACGACACCGGTCCCACAGAGCTGGCTCAGGCCGGAGGGGCAGTCCGGATGCTGAGGGTTCACCATCGCATCGGCGGGGGCGAGCACACTCGGCAGATGGTGGTCGGTGACCACGACCTGCATGCCGGCATCCTTGGCCGCCCGCACGGTCTCGACGGCGGTGGTACCGCAATCGCCGGTGACAATCAGCCCGGCATCAACCCGCCGCGCTTCGGCGAGCCCTGCGGGACCGAAGTCGTACCCGTCCCGCAGGCGATTGGGGACGAACGGCACCACGTCACCGCCCGCTGCGCGCAGTACCCGGGTCAGCAATGTCGTCGCGCATTGGCCATCGACGTCGTAATCGCCGTGGACCAAGATCCGTCGGCCCGCTCGAACGGCATCGACCACCAGCTCCACCGCTCGCCCCATGTCACGAAGCGACGCGGGATCCTGGAGTGAGTCGAGACTGGGTCTGAGGAAGTCCTTGGCCGCCTCCGGCGCATCGTATCCGCGCTGCACCAGCAGTGTCGCGAGCGGCAGCGGAATGGTGAGGGATCGCGCAAGCTGCTCCGCAGATCTGCGGTCGACGTCTCGCGCGACGATCCAACGAGAGGTGGCTTCGATCATTCCCCCTCGACGTAGAGGAGCACGCCGCACGCTTCGCAGGGCTCCGTCGAGTCGCCGTTCTGAAGTTTCTGCTGCCGATGGAGCGGCACCGCCGTGTAGCAATGCCCGCATGCGCCGCTGGTCACCGGGTAGAGAGCGAGCGGTGCCCGTCCCTGGCGGATGCGCTCGTACCGGTCGTGTAGCTCTCGCGGCACCTCTCGAGCGACTTCCTGCCGCTCGGCGAGTGCGGTCTTGAGCCTGTCGTCGTATTCTGCGAGGCGTGCGGCCAGCTCTTCGCGCTTCGGCGCCTGTGCCTCCTTCAACTCCGTCAGGCGGGCGTCCCACTCGCCGACGTCGACCTGCGTCTCCTGCACCCGATCGGCGGACCGGACCCACTCCGCCTCTTCACGTGCCAGCACCGTCCGCGCCAAATCCAGCTCGGCCATGAGTGTGGACGCCTCTTTCGCCCCTCGCACCCACTCCAGACGTTGGCGCTTGCGTTCTTGCATGAGACGGTAGGTCTCGATCTTCGCCTCGAGATCCGCCCGCTTCTTGTCGGCATCCGTGGCGCGGGTCTTGGCGGCTTCGACGCTGGCAATGGCCCCTTCTAGCTCGGCGTCCAGCGCCTGGATATCCGGTTCGAGGTCCTTGATGGCTGCCTCGACCTGCAACACCACCTTGTCCTTCTCCTGCAACCGCAACAGAGCTTCGAGATCAGCGTGCACTGCCACTCCTGCCTTTCTTGATAACGTTCCACCTGGATGGATTGAGTAACCGAATTTGTTTGCTGAGCGTCTCTTTCTCGCGTGTCAGCGTTGCCTTCTCTTCGTCGGACGCGACCACAATGCGCCGATCGATCGCGTGCAGTCGGTCTTCGAGCACACGACTCTCGATCTTGCCGAGCGCCGCGTCGACCGTGGCGTCCTCCGCCAGAGCCCCGCTGGGTTCGTCGAGCAGCCGCGCCAAGAGCGCCCGTCCCTCGGCATCGTCGGTCGCCTCGAGCAGTTCCCCGTCCGACACGCCCTCGCCGGCGCCGGCCACCATGTGGAGCAGGTCCCACTCCACTCCGGTTCCTTTGTCGAGCTTCTCCAACAGCTCCGCAATGCGCGGACGCCACGCGGGCGACCGTAACATGACGCGCAGCAGGTCTTGCTCAGGTCGCGGCTTCCACCGGGCACGCGGAGACTGGCCGCCGGCGGGTCGAGTCGGCGTCGCGGACGCCGGCGCACGCCAGCGACCGCCTTCGATCTCCTGGTGCAGCGATTCGCGGGACACGCCGAGGGCCTCGACACAACGGCTGACGTAGAGATCCCGCGTGACGTGATCGCTCACCGCGCGGAGGGTCGGGAGCAGCCGATCCAGCGCGCGGCGTCGCCCCGAGAGAGAGCCCAGCCATCCCTTCCGCTCGAGCAGTTGGATCTTGCGCTCGAGCACGTCCAGCGCATCGTCCAGGATCTCACCCACCGCTTCCGCGCCGCCGGTGGCGGCGAGCGAATCGGGATCGGTTCCTGCTGGCGGCGTGGCGATCGCCACCCGGAGCCCGGCGTGGAGTAGGATGTCCGCCGCTCGAAAGCTGGCCCTCAGGCCCGCTGCATCACTGTCGTAAAGCAGAATGACGGTCTTCGTGTACCGCCCGAGCAGCCGGGCTTGGTCTACGGTGAACGCCGTCCCGAGTGGAGCGACCGTTTCCTCGAGACCCAGATCGACCAGGCGCATGACATCGAAGTATCCCTCGACTACGACGGCGCGTTCCGCCTTGCGGATCGCGTTCTTTGCCTGATGAAGGTTGTACAGCAGGTTCCCCTTGTGAAACACCTGCGTGTCCGGCGAGTTGAGATACTTCGGCTCACCCTCCCCGATCACCCGCCCGCCGAACCCGACCACCCGCCCGCGCAAATCGTGAATCGGGAACAGGAGCCGGTTCCAGAACCGCGGTCGCACCGACTCGTTCTCACGGTGCACGGCGAGTCCGGCCTCGATCAACGTCTCGGTACCGATCCCCAGCGTCGCCATCGCCTCGAGGAAGGTCTTGCCACGTGGTGCGAACCCAAGGCCCAGCGGCAGCAGCTGCTCCAGGTCGAAGGACCGGCCCCGCAGATACGCCCGCGCCACCTCGGCGTCGTCCGCCTCTCGCAAGCGCCTGGCGTACCAGTCAGCCGCCGCCGACACGGCCGTAAACAGCGGCTCCCGCGGGTCGGGACCCGTCGACCGCCGTTCCGGAATCGTGATGCCCGCACGGCGCGCCACCTCCCGCACGGCCGTCGGATAGTCCATGCCGAACCGCTTCATGTAAAACGTGAACACGTCCCCGGCTTCATGACACACGAAGCAGTAGAACATCTGCTTCTTGGGAATGACCGCGAAGTTTCGGTGCTTCCCGCCGTGAAACGGACACGGTCCCCGATAGTCGGATCCGGTCCGCTTGAGCTCCACGTGTTCGCCCACCACGGACACCAGGTCCGCGCCGTCCCGCACCTGCTCAATCACATCGTCCGGGATCGTGCTCACGGCAGGAACTCCACGACGGTCACACCCGATCCGCCTTCTTGGGGGGGTGCCAATCGGTGCCTCGTGACCCGCGGGTCCCGATCGAGCACCTGAGCCACCGTGACGCGGAGCGCTCCGGTTCCCTTCCCGTGGATCACGCGAAGCCTGGGCAGATCGGCCACAACTGCGGCGTCGATGGCCAGGCGCAGCTCCACCACCGCTTCGTCGGCCCGTCGGCCGCGCAAGTCGATCTCCGACTCGGCCCCGGCGACGGTGGTCGCCACATTGGCACCAGGAGGACGCGTCCGCTTGGGCGGCGGCGGCGGAGCGGGCACGTCGGCGCCGGCCGTATCCGCAGTGCGGAGCTTCCACCCCTTGGCTCGCGCGGCCTCTTCGAGCTTTCGCAAGGCATCCCCCTCCTCGCGCACACCGTCCTCTACCAGGCGCCTCGCCTCCTTGGCCGTGGCTTCGTTGACCGCTGCCCGGGCAACACCGAGCGCATCCTCGACTCGGCGCCTGGCCTCCAGCAGAAACGTGCGCGCTTGCTCGCGACCCGATGCCTCCTGCTCCCGGGCGCGCACATCGATGGAGCGCTCCCGCGCGCGGAGGTCGTCGAGTCCCCGGGTGAGCTTCACGGCATCGGCCTCGAGCTTGGCCCGCACTGATTCCACGTCGGCCTCGCGGCCGGCGAGCGCGGCCTCGCGTCTCTCGAGTTCGGCCAACGTCGCCTCGAGCGACCGGGCCGCCTCCGGCGTGAGCGCGTCCGCTTGCGCCAGCACGTCGTCCGGCAAGCCGAGCCGGCGCGCAATGGCGAGCGCATACGAGCGTCCCGGCTTTCCCATGAGGAATCGATAGGTCGGTGCCAGCGTTTCGGCGTCGAACTCGAGACTCGCATTGACGATGCCGTCCGTCGCGGCAGCCAACTCCTTGAGCGAGCCCAGGTGGGTCGTCGCCACCGTCTGCACGCCGCGCGCGTGCAGCGATACCAGGACGGCGCCGGCCAGTGCGGCCCCCTCGGTCGGGTCGGTACCGCCACCGATCTCGTCGAGCAGCACGAGCGACCTGTCGTCGGCTTCCACCAGGATCGTGCGCAGGGCAGCGACATGCGCGCTGAACGTGGATAGACTGGCCTCGATGGACTGATGGTCACCGATGTCGGCGAAGATCCGGTGGAAACACGGCAGCATCGTTCCCCTGCCGACTGGCGGCACCACACCACTCTGCGCCATCGCCGACAGGAGGCCGATGGCCTTGAGGAGGACGGTCTTGCCACCGGCATTCGGACCGCTCACCACTACGGTTCGCGCCCCATCGGCCAGCGTGAGATCGAACGGTACGGGGCGCTCGGCATCCGAGCGAATGAGTGGATGAACGGCACCCGAGACGGCGGTCCCAGTGGGTGCGGGCTCGATGCCGGGCACGGCGGCCTGGGCTTCGAGCGCGTACCTGGCACGGGCGTACAGATCGTCCGCGCGAACGCACATGTCGATGCCGTCTCGTAATGGACCGGCTTCATTCCGCACGTCGTCGGTGAGGCCACGGAGCACCGCGAGGGTCTCGCGGACCTCTTCTGCCTCGCACGCGTTGAGGTCGTTTCCGAGCTCGACCGCTTCCGCAGGCTCCACGAACAGCGTCGTCCCGGACGCCGATTCACCGTGCACGATGCCCCGAAACGCGCTGCGGCTGTCGCGACGAACCGGAATGACGTAGCGCCCGCCCCGAAGCGTCACCCCCGCATCGCCGGCCGCCCCGTGCGAGGACAGGTCCCGTTGCAGCCGCTCGAGTAACGCAATGAGCCGCTGGCGGACGTCGCGCTGCCGCTGCCGCGCGCGTTTGAGACCGGGTGAGGCCGCGTCGGCCACCCGCCCGTCCGGCTCGATGGCCCGCTCGATCCGGAGCGCGAGCTTGGCCGGCGGCACGGCCACGGCCAGAGCGGCCACACGCGGCGCGTCGTCAGACAGCGCTCGCAGCGCAGCCTCGGTCTCCGTCATCGCCTCGAGCGCGCCCGCGAGATCACGCAGCGCACCACCTTCGAGCACGCTCCCCGGCGTGACAAGGAGCCGGAGCGTCTCGCCCAGGTCCTCGACCGGCCGCGGCGCAAAGCGCCCGCCGTCCTGGAAATGGGCGAGCAGCTCGCCCACTGTGGCCAGGGCCTCCCTGATGGCGGTGACGTCAGTGGAGGGTCGCCGCGAGCTGACCGCCGCCGCGCCCAGCGCCGAAACGGCGTGCGCCGCCACCAGACCGAGGGCCGATCCGAACTCCAGCTGGGCCAGGGTGTCCTGCGAAGCGACTGGCGAAACGGGGGAAGGGGTGCCGGCGACTCTCGTCACCTGCACCCCTTCCGCCGGACCTCGTGGCCTCTGCGCCTCATGCCCCGCGCGAAGGCCTCTTCATGGACCGCCGCTGTCTGCGACGCGCAACCGCGAGTTTCCGCCGGCCACGGTCACTCGGCTTCTCGTCCCGCCGGATTCGGTTTCGCAAGCTTGAAAAGCTAGAGCGGTACTCCCCCATTTGCAACTGACCGGGACACGTCCACCGGCTTCCTCCCGGCGACTGGGCGCACCATGCATCAACCGGGCGGCCACCGCATTGCCCGGCCGCCCAGAATGTGGGCGTGGATGTGAAATACGGTTTGGCCGGCTCCGGCGTTGGTGTTCAGCACCACCCGATATCCGTCGTCGGCCAGGCCCTCGCCGGCCGCCACGTCACGGGCGAAGAGCAGCAACTCCCCTATGAGCATCGCATCGTCTGCCTCGTTCAACGAGGCCACGTGTTGCTTCGGGATGGCGAGCACATGGGTCGGCGCCTGCGGATTGATGTCCCGGAAGGCGAGGAACTGCTTGGTTTCGGTCACGCGGTTCGCCGGAATCTCTCCCGCCACGATGCGACAAAAGAGGCAATCGCTCATGCTCACGTCCCGAAAGCTTCCTTCATCTTTTCCCAGATCTTGTGCCCCAGGCCTCCCCCTTCCTTGGGCGGTTCACCCTCGATCGTCGATAGCCGCTCGAACAGGTCGTGAAGCTCTGGGGTCAATTTGGTGGGTGTCCACACCTGGATCCTGACGTACAGGGTTCCCCGGCTGCCGTCCGAGATGTTGGGCAGGCCTTTTCCGCGAAGTGTCAGCACGGTACCGCTTTGGGCACCCGGTTCGACACTGATGGTTTCGTCGCCGAACGGCGTGGGGATCGTGACGTCACCACCCAGCGCGGCCTGGCTGAACGAGAGCTGGAGATCGTACACCAGATCGCTCCCGCGCCGTTGGAACCGAGGGTCCTCCTCGACATCGAACTCGACGATGAGGTCTCCGGCCGGGCCGTTACGCGGCCCTGCCACACCCTGCCCACGGAGCGTGATGTAGTTATTGGTATCGACGCCAGCCGGGACGTCGAGCTCGACCTCGCGCTCCTTGCGAACCCGGCCGTCACCTCCGCAGTCCGGACACGGCTCGCTCAGGACCGTCCCTTCGGCGCGACACGTGGGACACGGCGATACCGAAACGAACTGGCCGAAGAGCGACTGCGACGCGTGGCGCACCTCGCCCGTGCCACGGCAGGTCGGGCACGGTTTCGTCGCGGTTCCCGGTTTCGCGCCACTCCCTTCGCACCCATCACACCGATCGAGGCTCCGGAGCTTCAGCGTGCGCTTCGTCCCGTGCGCCACATCGGCGAGGGAGAGCCGCACGGACGCGCGCACATCCTGTCCACGGCGCCTGGTGCGCCGCTGCCGTCCACCGCCTCCGAAGATCGCGTCGAATCCACCAAAGCCGCCGAAATCCCGCATGAAGATGTTGAGCGCCTCGGCCAGATCGACGTGGGCAAAGCCGAAGCCCCCAGGCCCGCCGCCGCCGCCCACACCAGCCATGCCGAAGCGATCGTACTGCGCGCGCTGCTGCGGATCGCGCAGGACCTCGTACGCCTCGGTCAACTCCTTGAAGCGTTCCTCGGATGCCTTGTCCCCGTTGTTCCGATCGGGATGGTGCTCCATGGCGAGGCGCCGGTAGGCCTTCTTGATATCGGCTTCCGACGCCTGTGGCTGGACACCGAGGACTTCGTAGAGGTCTCGAGCCATAGGCACTACTTCGCGAGTTCTCCCAGCATGCGGCTCGTGTGCTCCACCAAGGTCACGACCTTGTGGTACGGCATCCGCGTCGGTCCCATCACGCCGATCATGCCAGTGAACGGCCCGCACTCGTAGACAGAAGTGACGATCGTGAACGTCTTGAGTGACGGGTCGAGGTGCTCGCCACCGATCGTGACACTGATCCCAGGCGACTTGCGCTCCTTGAGCGCTTCGCGCAGCCGATCACGTCGCTCGGTCAGCTCGAGCAGGTTGCGCATCCGCTCGCTGGAGCTGAATTCGGGCTGGTCCACCAGCATCTGGGCGCTCCCCAGCACGATCTCTCCCCCATCCGCCGGTCCGATCTCGAAGAGCTGGTCCGCTTCCTCGATGAAGATGTTGAGCAGCTCCGTGCTCCGATCGTTTGCGCCGGCGTCCCGCAAGCGGTCACCCAGACTGGAGCGGATCTCCCGGAGTGAGAGGCCCGCCAGGCGCTCGTTCAGAACGTGTGCGACGCTGGCGAGCGCCTCCCGCGGGATTTCGTTCGAGGTCTCGATGAAGAGCGTGCGTGCCGCGCCGCCCTCGAGCACGAGGATCATGAGCAGCCGCTCGTGCGATGCCTGCACCAGCTCCAAGCGCGCCAGCATCGCGTTGCCGAAGGCGGGGGCGATCCCCAGGCCCAGCTCCTTGGTCAACACGCCCAGGACTTCGGCCGCTTTGTGCAACAGACCCTCGATCCCGTTCCCTCCGCTCGCCAGCTCGCGCCGCAGCGCATCTCGCTCCTTCGGCGTGGGCAGGGCGGCCGGCGACATGAGGGAATCGACGTAGACACGATAGGCGTGATCGGTGGGGACACGACCCGCAGAGGTATGTGGGTGGGCCAGGTAGCCCCGGTCCTCCAGGTCACTCATCGTGTTGCGGATCGTGGCCGCCGACACGCCGAGGTCGTATCGCTTGGCGATCGTTCGCGAGCCGGCCGGCTCGGCGGTCTCCACGTACATGTGGATCACCGCCTCCAACACCCGGCGCTCGCGTTCGGTCAGCGGTCCGTGCGGCTTGCTAGAAGTCATTGCTTTCGAATGGTTTAGCCACCTTCATCCCAAGTGGTCAACGGCTCAGTTTAGCCACCTTGGGGCTCGGTGGTCAAGGCCTCCACCAGGCTGTCGAGTCGGAGCCAGCCGACCGGCGTGGTCCGGATCCGGCCCAGAGACCGGTCCACGACGAGCCATCCGGCCTCGACCGCCGCATCCCCGGCAGCCGACCGCCATCCCGGAACGTCGGCAGTATCGACCCCGTCCGTGGTCCTGAGACCGAGGTAGGCGCGCTCGAGCCGCTGCTGCACTGGGGTGAGGCGCTCCCGTCCATCCTCGGGATCGTCGCCGTTCTCGAGGCACGTCGCGTAGGCCGCCCACGGTGCCACGTTCCAGCTCCGCACTCCGTCCCGGAAGCTGTGTGCCGACGGTCCAAGCCCGAGGTAGGAGCTGCCGTTCCAATAGGCCGCATTGTGGTGCGACCGGTGTCCCGACCGCGCGAAGTTCGACACCTCGTAGTGCTCGAATCCGGCGGCGCCGAGGACCTCATGCGCGAGGAGGAACTCCGTTTCGTGCTGCGTGTCCGGTGCCGCCATCACCGTGCCCCGAGCCGTCCAGTGCCCGAGTGCCGTGCGCGGCTCCACGGTGAGCCCGTACACCGACAGGTGATCCGGCCCAAGGTCGACGGCACGCTCGAGATCGATGCGGAAGTCGCGTTGTACTGTCTCGGGCAGGCCGAAGATGAGATCGAGGGAAATGGCATCGATGCCCGCGCGGCGGAGGGTGCGCACCGCGCGTGGCGCAGCCTCGGCGTCATGCGAGCGATGCATCCACTGGAGTACGCGCCCGTCGAAGGACTGCACGCCGAGCGACACGCGATTTACGCCTGCTGCCGCCCATGCGCCAGCCGACGCAGGGGTGACGTCCTCGGGGTTTGCCTCCAGCGTGACCTCGACGGTGGCGGGGTCGTCGTCACGCGCCATCGTTCGCACCAATTGGACGAGCGTGGCGACCGAAGAGGATGGGAGGAGCGACGGGGTGCCTCCGCCCAAGTAGAGGGTCCGCAACGGATGGGCTGCCCAGAACTGCTCTCCCCTCCGGAGATCAGCCTCTCGGCGGATAGCGGCCACAAAGCGCTCGGCCGGTACCCGCGGTCGCACGGCAATGGAGAAGTCGCAGTACACGCACCGACGTCGACAGAAAGGCACGTGCACGTACAGGTGCGGCATCGGATGACTGGCTTCAGTCCCGGGGTTGGACGGCCACGTCGAGTGTGGGTCGAAAGATCCTTCCTCGATCCTGCGACACCAGACCCTTGAGCTCGAGCGACGTGAGCACCGAGAGCGCATCCGCCACAGTGCAGTCGAGGCGCAGGGCGAGATCGTCCACCTGTCCAACCCCTTGTTCGAGCGCGGTTAGCACCCGTTGCTCGTCGGCATGGAGGTCGCTCTTGTCGACTCCAGACTCTGCGACCGACCCCGACAGGCCGTATTCCTCGAGAACGTCCTGCAAGCCGAGCGCCGGTTTGGCGCCCTGTTGGATCAGTCGGTTGCAGCCCATCGAGCTGGGGCTCGTGATCGGGCCCGGCACGGCGAGCACCTCCCGCGCCTGCGCGAGCGCACAGTCCACGGTGATGAGGGCGCCGGATCGCGCCCGTGCCTCGACCACCAGAGTGCATCGCGCGAGCCCGCTGATCAGGCGGTTGCGGCGCGGGAAGCTCCCGGCATGTGGTCGCTCGCCCGGCGGAAACTCCGTGAGCAGGCAGCCGTGCTCACCCACCCGGTCGTACAGTGCGCGGTTGGCCGCCGGATAGACCACGCCCAGCCCGTTTCCGAGCACCCCCACAGTACCACCGCCCGCGTCGAGCGACGCGCCGTGGGCGATCGCATCCAGGCCTCGCGCCATGCCACTCACCACCACGAGTCCGGCTCGCGCCAGTCCACCCGCCATGTGGCGGCACACTTCCGCGCCGTACCGCGTGTGGGTCCGGCTCCCCACAATCGCTACAGACGGGCAGGCCAACAGATCCAATCGTCCCTTCGCGAAGAGGAGGATCGGCGCGTCGGGAATGCGGCGGAGCGCGTCCGGAAATCGGGGGTCGGCGGGCACCAGCACGTCGCCGCCGAGGTCGTCCACCTGCGTCACCACGCGCTCGCCGGTCTCGGTCGATGACTCCGCGACAGCCGTAGCGGCAGCCCGACTCATGCCCGGCACCGCCCGAAGCCGATCGAACCCGGCCGTCATCACCGCGTCCGCCGACCGAAACGTCCTGAGGAGTGCCTCGAGCCGCGCCCGGCCGATCCCCGGAACGAGCGCCAGCGCGACGTAGGAGACGTCGATCGTCACGGAAGCGGAGCGCCGCCGTCCGCTTCGGACGACGATGTGTCCGCCACGAGCTTCCAGAGCGCCTCGTTCAGCTGGTCGATGCCCCGTTGCGCCACCGATGAGATGGCGACCGATGCTCGCGCCTCCGCCGCGTGGATCGTCGGCACCTCCGCGTCGGGCGGCAGGAGATCGATCTTCGTCACCACCACCACGTGCTCCTTGGCCGCCACGTCCGGATCGAAGGCACGAACCTCGGCACGCAGCCGATCGTACGCAGCCTGCGGGTCATCGCTGTCCACCGGGACCATGAACACCAGGACCTTGGTGCGCTCGATGTGCTGCAGGAACTGGTCGCCGAGCCCCCTCCCTTCGTGCGCCCCCTCGATGAGCCCGGGGATGTCGGCCATGACGAACGTCCGCTGCCCCGGCAGTTCCACCACGCCCAGGTTGGGGAAGAGCGTGGTGAACGGGTAGTCGGCGATCTTGGGCCGCGCAGCCGATACCACCGAGAGCAGCGTGCTCTTGCCGGCGTTGGGCTCGCCCACCAGACCCACGTCGGCGATGAGCTTGAGCACGAGCTCGATGCTGCGGTCCTCGCCTTCCTCACCCGGCTCCCACTCGCGCGGCGCCTGGTGCGTCGCGGTCGCAAACTGTGCGTTTCCACGGCCACCGCGCCCGCCCTTGGCGACGAGCAGCGTGTCACCCGGGTTCACCAACTCGTCCAGCACCACCCCGGTCTCGGCGTTGCGCACCACCGTGCCGGGCGGAATGGGCAGATAGACGTCCTCCCCCGACTTCCCGGTCTTGTTACTGCCGAGTCCGTGCTGGCCACGATCGGCCTTGCGGTGGGTGCGGTATCGGTAGTCGAGCAGCGTGGTGAGATGCGGATCCGCCTTGAGGAAGATGCTTCCACCGCGCCCCCCATCTCCCCCGTCCGGCCCGCCCTTAGGCACGTAGGCCTCGCGTCGAAACGAGCAGGCCCCTGAGCCGCCGGTGCCGGCCGTAACCCGAATGACGGCGCGATCGATGAATTTCATGATAGGCGGTTGAACGGTTAGGCGGTTAGGCGGTTAGGCGGGCAGATACACCGCTGACAGGAACGCCGCCACTGCTTCGCCGCCCAGTTGCCACGGCGTCGATGGTTTCGATCCGAAGGCTAGCGGTTCGTACCGCCCAGCGCACATCAATTTCGCCCCTGCACGCTCAGGCCTTTGCGAGTGTCCCGACTGCGCGCATCACCCCCACCTCGTCGCGCCGGGTGTTGAGAATGGGAAGCGCGGCGAACATCCGCAGAGCATCCTTGGACTCGACCTCGAGACCAAGCTGCCCGAGCGCGGCCAGCAGGGCCACGTTGCACGCCCAGGGGTTACCGTCTTCCACCTTGACCGCAATCCCCAGCCCCTCGTCCAGCAGCGCGGCTCCGTAGACACCCTCCGCACCTACCTTGGCGATCACGCGCCCCGGAAAGGCGGTCATCAGGACCGTGCAGAGACGTCCGCTGCCGGCCACGAGGTCCGGATGTGACACCATCGCATCGACAATCCGTGCCTCTGCCGGCTCGTGCCGCGCACCGAGCTTGGCAAAGCCCAGTGCCATGGCCCTGAGCGGGAGCGCAACGGTGACCGCGGCGCACCCGTCCACCGCCTGCCCGATGGCGTCGGCAGGCACGCCCGTGAACCGGGCCATTTCCGCGAGCAACCGATCCTGAACCGCATGCCCGCGGCGGTTGTACCCGGCTGTGTCCCACTCGTGGTGCCGCACAAGGGTGAGCATGCCGGTGTGCTTCCCCGAGCAGTTGCTCGCGACGGGCGTGTGGGGCACTGGGTCCAGCTCCCGAGGGTCTTCGAGGTCGCGGATCGCGAGGTCGCGCCACAAGGGTCGGTGCGGCCCACACGCGAGATCGGACTCCGCGCACCCGATGCGCTCGAGCCAGGCAGCAACCAACTCTACTTGGCGCCGCTCGGAATTGTGCGACGCACAGGCAAGGGCAAGCTCTTGCGGGGAGACATCGAATCGATCCGCCGCCCCGTCCTGTACGAGCGGCAGGGCCTGAAACGGTTTCGCCGCCGACCGCATGATGGTCACGCGATCGGGATTACCGGCCTCGGCCCGGAGGTGTCCCTTCACGTCGACCACGGCCACCGACACCGCGTGCGTCGACTCGACGAGCCCGCCGCGGAGGCTGTGAACAGTGAACATAGGCGGTTCGACGGCTAGGCGGTCAGGCGGTCTGCTCGGCGCTACCCCAACCGCCCAACCGCCTAACCGCTTAACCGCCTATCACTCCCGCGCCGGCGAGCACCTCGGCGGTTTGCGCCAAAGCCCACTCCAGGTCGCTCTGCTCCACCACCAGGGGCGGGGCGAACCGCACCACCTGCTCGTGGGTCTCCTTGGCCAGGATGCCCCGCTCCATGAGACCCTCGCAGAACGGGCGGGCCGGGCCACTCTCGCGCTTGATCTCCACGCCGATCATGAGACCGCGTCCGCGGACTTCCTTGACGTGCGGCGAGTCAATGCTGCGCAACTCGTTCATGAACCATGAGCCGAGTTTCTGCGCGCGCTCCGGGAGCCGCTCCTCGACGATCACCTTGAGTGCGGCGCGGGCGACAGCGGCGCCCAGCGGGTTACCGCCGAACGTGGAGCCGTGATCGCCCGGATGGAACACGCTCATGATCTCTTCGTTGGCGAGCATGGCAGATACCGGATAGAAGCCGCCGCTCAGCGCCTTGCCCACGATCAAGACGTCGGGCGTGACGTCTTCCCAGTCGCAGCAGAACATCTTTCCGGTCCGTCCGAGTCCGGTTTGGATCTCGTCGGCCGCGAACAGCACGTTGTTCTGCTTGCAGATCTCTGCCGCACAGCCCAAAAAGCCGTCCGGGGGAACGATCACGCCGCCCTCGCCCTGGAGCGGCTCCACCAGGAACGCCACCGTGTTGGGCGTGATTGCCTTCTCGAGTGCGGCCGAGTCTCCGTAGGGGATGATCTTGAACCCAGGGGTGAGCGGTCCGAAGTCGGCCTTGTACGACTCCTCGGTCGAGAACGACACGATCGTCGTCGTGCGTCCGTGGAAGTTGTTGGCGCACACGATGATCTCCGCGCGGTCGGCCGGAACTCCCTTCACCCGATACCCCCATCGGCGCACGGCCTTGATTGCCGTCTCCACCGCCTCGGCGCCCGAGTTCATCGGCAGCGCCTTCTCGTAGCCGGTCAACTCGCACAGCTCGCGGACGAACGGCCCCATCTGATCGTTGTGGAATGCCCGCGAGGTCAGCGTCAGCCGGTCGAGCTGTTCCTTGGCGGCCTGGACGATCTTCGGGTGTCGATGGCCCTGGTTCACCGCCGAGTAGGCAGCCAGGCAGTCGAGGTATTTGTTGCCTTCGGTGTCCCACACCCACGCCCCTTCCCCACGCGACAACACGATGGGGAGCGGGTGGTAGTTGTGTGCGCTGTACTTGTCGACTTCGGCCAGATACTGGGCAGTGGTCTTCATGGTTCTCGAGTCTCGGTGTCAGATGCCTACTTCATTGGTGAGCTGTGAGCTGGACGCTGTGCGCTGTGAGCGGTGCGCTGTGCGCTGAACGTTGTGCGCGACCGGCTCCTTTCCCTTTTCCCTTTTCCCTTTTCCCTTTCCAGTTCCCTCTTCCCGCTTCCCGCTTCCCGTGTCCTACCCCCCCTCGCCCAACCTCTTCCCCGCCCGTTGTTGCTGCAGCACGCGCTCGGCAAAGTCGATCCGTTCTTCCATTTCCAGCATGCGCTCGTGCGACTCGGCAGCGAGTCCGAGGAGTCGTTCCTCCATTTGGGTCAGTCGCTCCTCTGATTCGCCGAGGCGACGGGCCACCTCAGGGTCGGCGCCCTGCCCTTCGATGCGGCGGGCCCAGGCCGGCCCGACTTTGGAGGCCAGGGTGATCAGCGCGATCCCCAGGAGGATCTCGAACATTGTGCTCCCCTCGTCGAAGTGAGCGAAGGGCCCCGGGGCCCGAATCCAGCGAAATTTAGTCGGTCACCGCCCGCACAGCAGCCTACGCGCCGGCGATGAACCAGCCGTTACAGCCCGTATTTGTCGATTACGCCCTGTTCGTCCAGCCCGAGGATCCCGTATTTCCTGCCCACCTTCTTGAACGCCGCGAGCGCGCGCTCCAGCAGCGGGACGTCATGGTCGGCAGAGAGCTGTGTACGAATCCGGGCCTGCCCTTTGGGAACCACAGGAAAGAAGAAGCCGATCACGTAGACGCCTTCCTGATAGAGATCCCGTGCGATGTCCTGGCTCAGCTTGGCGTTGAACAGCATGACCGGAACGATTGGGCTCTCTCCCTCTTTGATAATGAACCCGGCCTCCTCGAGCCCCTTCCGCCAAAACCTGGTGTTCTCTTCCAGTTTGTCGCGACGCTCGGTGCTGCGGTTCAGGATCTCGAGCACCCTGAGCGCCCCGGCCACGATCGGCGGCGGCATCGTGTTGCTGAACAGGTAAGGGCGTGCCCGTTGCCGACAGAGCTGCACGATCTCTTTTCGTCCCGTGACGCATCCGCCCGATGCACCGCCAAGTGCCTTGCCCAGGGTGGTGGTCATCACGTCGATCTTTCCCATCACTCCGAAGTGCTCCGGCGTGCCGCGGCCGGTCTTGCCGATGAACCCCGTGGCATGGCTGTCGTCGACGAACGCCATCGCGTCGTAGCGCTCGGCCAGCGTGCAGATGCGGTCGAGCGGGGCCATGTCGCCGTCCATGCTGAACACCCCATCGACCACGATCAGGCGCGCGCGCTTGTCCTGGTGCTGCTTCAGTTTGGCTTCGAGCATCTCCATGTCGGAGTGCTCGCAGATGTCTCGCGCCGCCTTGCAGAGCCGTACCCCGTCGATGATGCTGGCGTGGACCAGCCGGTCCGAGATAATCACGTCCTCCGGTCCCAGGATTGCCTCGAACACGCCCGCGTTGGCGTCCATGCAGCTCGGGAACAGGATCGTGTCTTCGGTGCCGAGGAATGTGCTGAGCTTTGCCTCGAGCTCACGGTGGATGTCCTGGGTGCCGCAGATGAATCGGACGCTCGACATCCCGTACCCGCGGTCGCTCAGCGCCTGCCGCGCGGCGTCGATCACCTCGGGATGGCTCGAGAGGCCCAAGTAGTTGTTGGAGCAGAGGTTGAGGACTGGCTTGAGTGCCGAGCCGGCCGGATACTCGACCATGATGTTCGCCGACTGCGGCGAGTGGATGTAACGCTCTTCTTTGAGGAGGCCCTGGTCGGCGATCGCGCTCAGCTCGCCCCGATGGGCTGTCCGGATTGCGTTGGAGTAGACCATCACACGTCCCCTTCGAGTGCCCGTTCCCTGAGTTGTGCAAAGCTAGCCCGCTGGGACGGGTTTTGGGACGGTATGGGACGGTCAGCAGATGCGGGCCCGGCGGGGGGAATCGATGCGTGCGGCTATGACGCCGTGTTTGCCTCCGGTGGGCTCGCCGAGTCGGGGTAGAAGCCTGGGTGGAGACGGCGGTTACACATCTCCCAGTCCCCGTGGCGGCAGTCCAGCTTGCGGCACCTGAATTCGCACACCGCGACGTCAGTTGGCACGTCCTGGACCTGCCGCTGGAGCCATCCGAGTAGTCGCTGCACGAGCCGCATCCTGTCTCGAGGGTAATCCCCGGGCCCCTACTGTAGTGCTTGAGTGCGGATTCGTCCATAGGTCTGGGCGTAGTCCCGGGGGTACCGGGCTCGGCGGGGCGTGCCGCATGGGCGACAGCGTGTGGGTCCCGGCCTGAGAGGCCGGGCTCGGCTGAGAGGGCGTCCTTAAGGACGCACCGCTCGCCTTAGGCGGCCGAGCGCGGGCTTTCAGCCCGCGACACCGCGAGAACGGAGCGCCGGCGTTTCGGGGTCGTGGGTCCCGGCCTGAGAGGCCGGGCTCGGCTGAGAGGGCGTCTTGAAGGATGCACAGTGTGGGTCCCGGCCTGAGAGGCCGGGCTCGGCTGAATGCGCGTCCTCAAGGACGCACCACTAGTCATGGCTGCCGAGAGTGCTCTGAGCCCGCGACACCTCCATCCGGGATTCGGCCACAGGGATGGTGCGACGTCTGCCTCCGCACGTAGCTCATGACCTGCGGGAGCGCCTTCGGCGACACTGATCTCAGGTCGTACCCGGAAGCCCATCGGAGCTTGCCCTCGGCCACGATTCGGTCGCGGTTCGCCACGCGGGAGCTGGCGCCTTTCAGTCCCTGAACGATGGACGGGAGAGCGAGCACGATGTGCAAGTGGTCGCTGACCACCCCCATCTCCAGAATCTGAACGCCATGCCTGTGGGCCACCGTCGGCAGGAACCGACGCAGAAACGGTGCTACTGAGGCGTCAATGCTGGCTTCGCGCCTGAACGTGGTCCACGTCAGGAGGGCGTAGAGGGTGACCGGCACGGCCCGACATTCAAGGGTGGGCTGTGCGCTGTCCAGCCAAAACGACCCACCACGGGAGAGAAACAACGCGGTGGCCGTCGTCGTTGTGGGTCCCGGCCTAAGAGGCCGGGCTCGGCTCAGAGAGCGTCCTTAAAGGACGCACCACCCGCCTGACGCTGCCGAGCGCGGGCTGTCAGCCCGCGACACCGCGAGAATGGGGCGCCCGCGTTCCGGGGTCGTGGGTCCCGGTCTGAGAGCCCGCTACACCCACAACCCAACCCCAGCTCAGCCCCTACAGGCCGACAACAAAACGCCCCGACCGGAATTCCCGGTCGGGGCGTGGTCAATGGGCGGTACTGGATTCGAACCAGTGACCTCCGGTATGTGAGACCGGCGCTCTAACCAACTGAGCTAACCACCCGGGCCACCCCAAAGATAAGCAAGGCCTCGCGACAGATGAAGTCGATCGGCGGCTTCCACACCGGACGCCCCACTGCCGCGCGGCTCGGCCTCTTCAGTGGACCCCAGGGATTTGACTCCACGGCGGGACAAACGGGCGCGGAGCGGTCTGCCGGCCCGCCAGCGCGAATCAGGAAGGACCATGAGGCAGCGGATCCCGCTGCGGGCAGACCCACCTGGATTTGACGCCAAGGCGGGCCAAAGAGCGCGTGTGGTCCGCAGCCCCGCCGGCGCGAATCAGGAAGGACCATGAGGCAGCGGGGTCCCGCTGCCGAATGGGCCCTCCTGGATTCGAACCAGGGACCGACGGATTATGAGTCCGCTGCTCTAACCCCTGAGCTAAGGGCCCGTATTGCAGTGTCAATATCGCCGCGGCTCTCCAGAACCTGCAATCCCCAATTCGGCGGCTGAATTCGGCCGTCCCACGAGATCGAATCCTGAGTCAGGAGATCGACGAGACAGCCGAGGTTGCCGACCCCCGCTCTTCGGCGCTACGATCGTCCCCGTGACGACTCAGGGCGAACCGCTTCGTGTCACCGCCATCGCCGGCACCGCCGAGCTGGGTGGCGCCGAGCGCGTGCTGCTCGATTTCGCCAACCGGGCGTTCGAGCACGACATCGCGCTCAAGGTGCTGTTCCCAGCCGACGGACCCCTGGTCGGCATCCTCAACAAGATCGGGGTGCCGGCCGAGGTCGTGCCTGCGCCGACGAGCCTGCAGCACGGCTTCCGGCGTGGTCAGTGGTACCGGCCCAGTTCACTCGCCGGAATGCTGCTCTGGTCACGCCGGCTGCGACGCCACCCGTTCGTCCTGGAAGCTGACGTGATCTACACGGTGGCCTTCCGGGCCCACGTCGCAGCCACGTGGGGCGGGCTGCACCCCGTGGTGTGGCACCTCCACAAGTTCCCTCCGGTGGCCGCCCGGGGGACTTGGCTGGGGACGGCCCGTAAGAGGCCCGCTAGGCTCATTGCGAACAGTGAGGCGGTGGCGGAGGGGTGGGGAGAGAACAGGGAAAGGGGAAAAGGGAAAGGGGAAGAGGATCGAACGCCGGGAAGTGGGAAGCGGGAAACGGGTGGCCGAGGGCACGTCACCGTTATCCACAACGGCGTCAATCTCGACCGATTCCACCCCCGCGAGCGCAGCTACTGGATTCACGACCAGCTCGGCATCCCGCGAGGGCATCGTCTCGTCGGCATGCCGGCCGTCTACGCGCGGTGGAAGGGACACTTCGAAGTCATTGCGGCCTTCGAGCAGATCTGCGAGGAGTTCCCGGACACGCACCTCGTGATCGTGGGCGGGAGTATCTACGATACCGAGGCGGAGCATCAGTTCGGCGAGGAGCTGCGCCAGGTGACGGGAGAGTTCCGCGTGGTGGTGAGTGGGGGACAGGAGGGGGTGGCGGGAAGGGGTGACAAGGGAAAGGGGAAAGGGGAAAAGGGAAAGGAGAAGGAAAAAGGGAAAAGGGAAAGGGGAAAGGAACCGGAGAGGGAGAGAGGCGGGAAAGGGGAACGGGGACCACGGGACGAGCCAGATTCAGAACGAATGAGGAATGGTGGGTACGCTGAGATGGTCCAGGCCGGGATTCCCAACGTGCATCTGCTTCCGTTCCAGCGCGAGATCGAGAAGGCGTATCCGGAATTCGACCTGGCCGTGCATTACTCCCTGCGACCCGAGCCGTTCGGTCGGGTGGTGTTGGAAGCTATGGCCTGCGCCGTACCGATCGTCGCGGCCGGCGAGGGGGGCCCAGTCGAAGTTCTGGGCGAGGGGATCGGACCCAGGCGGGAGGCCGGGTGGCTCGCCGAGCCACGGAACCCGGCGGCGCTTGCCCGGATCTTTCGATCGGCACTCTCCTTGCCGACGGATGTGCTCCGCTCCATCGGGATGGCCGGGCGCAGACGGGCCGAAGATCACTTCTCGGCGCGGACATTCGCAGGGAAGGTGGCGGAGGTGCTGAGGGAGGCGGGAGTTGGAAGGGGCACGACGGATCCGTACGTTTAGAGATGCGCGCCACCGTTGAGGCTACAGTGGGCCACAAGCGAGGGAACACCTCACACGTGGGACCTCGCAAATGGGTCCGTCGCTGCACAGCTCTGGCGGGAGCTGTGTGGCTGGGGCTCGCGTGCGGTGAGGCTGTGGCGCCGGACCCGCTCGTGATCGAGGTTCAAGGCCGGCTGGAGCGGAGCGCGTTGGTCACCCTCAGGGCCAGCTTCGAGGGGCGCCAGCTCGCCGACTCCGAGGTCACATGGTCCGCGAGTCCGGTCGGAGCAGTCTCATTGCTTCCCGGCCAGCAGGCCGTATTTCACCTCGCCGGCCCGATCAGGCTCACCGTCACCAGCGCGTACGGAACGGGAGCCTATGATGCCCAGGTGCTCGTCCCACCCACAATCGTGTTCGAGCTGTTGCGAGACGGCAACCGCGATATCTACCGAGCAGCGCTCGACGGCGGCGACACCGCGCGACTCACCACGAGTCCTGCGGAAGATGGTGACCCCACCGTTGCCGGAGATTCGATCGTCTTCGTGAGTTATCGAGACGGCAATGCCGAGTTGTACGCCACCTCCACCAGCGGTGGGACGCCCCGACGTCTCACCACGACCGCTGTCACGGAAGCAGCGCCGGTCCTGTCGAGCAACGGTACACGTTTGGCATACACTCGGAGCGACTCCGGTGTACCGAAGCTCTGGATTTCCGCGTCGGATGGAAGCAACGCCGCTCGAGTCACGGGGTCGTTTGGGTTCGGCGGCTCGATCGAGGCGAGCCCGACCTGGGCGCCCGCCGGAGATCAGCTGGCCTTCGTGTCGACCTCGGAGGGAACCGCCGACGTCTTTCTCTATTCGCTGGCAACCGGGAACTTCTCACCGTTGGTGCCCGATTCCCTCTCGAGCGCAGAGGTCGAGCCGGCCTGGAGTCCAGATGGGGCGTGGGTCGCTTTCGCGACGAACCGGTCCGGTGATACCGAGATCTACATGCTCCGAGTCTCGACCGGAGCAGTGGTGCGTCTCACTGACCGAGTAGGACCTGACGGTCAGCCCACGTGGACCAAGGATGGTCGTCTCGTCTACACCGCGTGGACCGACGGGATTCCCGAGCTGCGATGGATGGATCCCAATTCGCCGGGGGATGTTTGGAGCATCGACGTCGGTCCGGGCGTGCCCGGACACCCGTCAGGGGCGAACTGAGGCACGATGGACGGTTCCCGGAACGGGCTCGAACGCATGGCCATTTCGAAGGACGTGCTGACCGCCCATCTCCAGGGTGAGGCGGTTCTGCTCCACCTCGATACCAAGCAGTACTACCGCTTGAACGAAACCGGAGCGGCGATTTGGAGATGTCTCGAGGAGGGTGTCGGCCTTGCCGACATCGCGAGCCGGCTCGTTGCGGAGTTCGACGTGGAGCTCGCGACCGCGGAGGCCGAGGTTCAGAGGGTGCTGGGTGAGCTGCGCGAGCGGCGTCTCGTGGAGCCCTGACGAATGTCGCTGCTCGAACTCGGAATCGGGATCAGCGCCGCCGTTCGCAGTCCTCGGTGGATCGAGGGCTCGCATCTTGACCAGCTGATGCGAGATCCGGAGCGTCCCGTCCTGGTTTCTCGGGATCCGGCGCTGGCGACGAAGGCTTCAGCCATTGCCCTTCGGCTCCTGGCCCGCCTTCCGCTCACGCCTTGGCACAATACGTGTCTCTACCGCAGCGTTGCCGAGTGCATCGCACTTCGGCACTGCGGAATCGCCGCTCGGCTCCGGCTGGGTGTGGCGCGCGAGTCCGGGGCCGAGGAGGCCATCACTGCTCACGCTTGGGTCGAGAGACCGGGCGGCGACGGCGCCGACCAGGACCACGTGCCGCTCTGCTTCGACCGGTGAGCGCCAACCGCACCGGCGGCCTGCCGGCGCACGCACTCCTCCAGGACCAATCGCTGGTCGTCCAGTCACAGCCCGAGTGCTGGCCGCTGGTTCGTCCGTGGCTGCCCTTGAATGCCGAGAAGGCAACCAACACAACGCTACCCCGAGCGACGTTGAGCGTCGCAGCCTGGCGCTCGTCGCCTCGACCCGATCCCACCGGGAAGGCCACGCTGCGTATGGGTTCGGTCGAAGCGCACGTCGACGATGAGGCGGGAATCGTTGCGTTGACGGGCGAGGCCAACTCCTGGGGCCGAATCGATCTCGAGGCGTTGGAGGGGATCCTGTGGGCCGATCCCGACAACCATGAGAAGGCGTCGGCCGACGTCTACGCGATGCTCACCATCGGCTCGGCCTTCCTCCTGGGCCGGTCGGGTCGTGCCCTGATACATGCCGGGGCGGTCGTCCCGCCCGGGCACCAAGGATGGCTCGTCGTGGGCGATGCCCATTCAGGCAAGACGACGACTTGCGCCAGCCTCGCCATGACGGGGTGTGAGCTACTGTCAGACGACCAGGTTGTGCTCTCCTACCGTGCGGGTCGAGTCAGCGGGGAGGGCTGGCTTCGGCCGCTCCATCTCGACGAGGGATGGTCGCGAGGTGTTCCCTGCGGGCAGCGTCGGACCGTTCATCCATCGGAGTTGGGAAACGCAACCCTTCGTCGAGCCACCGAACTCGGTGCCGCTGTCTTCACTTCGGTGAATCCTGATCAGCCGACGTCCGTGTCGGAGATGTCCGCCCCCGACGCGTTCCTTCACATTGTGCGCCAGTCTCCGTGGCTGCTGGCAGATCGACGAGCGGCAGCGTCCGTCATGGAGACACTCTCCTCCGTGGCGGTACTTCCTTGCTACTCCCTGCAGCTCGGACTCGACACCTTCGGCAGCCCGGATCGGCTACGGGCTGTGCTCCACCCGCTGATGTCCTAGCCTAGCGCACGGATGGCACGGCGCGCCTCGTATCCGGCCAGCAGCGCGAGGGGCACCGCGAACAGCATCGCCACCGCCACCCGTATCAACCGGCTGATCACACGCACCATCCGCCCGACGCGTGGCATGGTTCGTTCCACCCGAGCAATGGGGCCGGCGAACGACGGACCCAGCGTCCGCATCGTCACTTTGGCCCATTCGGTCTCCACGTCTCCCCTCCCCCTGAGAAGGGCAATTGCCCACATGCCGATGTCCGCCTTGAGAAGCTGTGGCAATGGGAGCCGTAGATCCCACCAGATGACGGCGTAGACCGCACCAGACGGGTACCGAAACTCGTCTACAACCAATCCTTGCTCGGCCGCCAGACCACACGCCATGTCCAGCAGGCGCGGCAGCTCAGTCGCATACCGATGCCGCTCGATCATCGCCCGGGCTTCCTCGATCTCTCTGGCGCTGCACTCTCGCACGGCCTGTGCCAGGAGCAGCAAGTCGCGGATCGAGCCACGCCGATAGGGATGTGCCACGCCCACATGCGTCAGCAGGTGCAGGAGATGGTCTCTTGAGGCCAACCGCCGAAGCCGCTTCGTTTCCGCCATCGGAACGGAGCGGGCCCGGAGGGTCTCGAACGATTCGCGATCCAGGATTCCCAGGCGCGTGTGAACCTCGACGGGAAGCCCGCCCTCGGTAGCTCGTGTCGCGAGGTGGAGAGGGCTGCTGGATCCCGCTTTCCGGTACCCGCCGGCGTCGAGAGCGGCAACCAGCGCCCGGGCATCGTCGGGTGCGGTCAGGAGGTCGAGATCCGCGAGATCCACGGCGCGGCGAGGATCGCCGAGCGCCACGGCCCCCTTGAGCACGACAACATCCCATTCCCTCTCGGACGCGATCAGGTCGATACCAGCGAGTTGGCCCCGCGCGGCCAGCACCCGCTGCAACTCGCTGTGAGTGGCTCGGTCGAGCTGCGCCCTGGCCGCGACCGGAAGTGTGTGGTGGCCGACTGCGGCGAGTCGCGTGCTCAGCGGAAGTGCACAGCGCTCGACGGTCAGGAAATGCGCCCAGGCCGAGGGAGAGCTCGTGGGGATTTCCGCAGGGGGGCCACCGGCAAGCACATGCAGTGTCCATGCTCGCAATGCCAAGCACTCGGCAACTAGAGCGGGCATCCCTATTCCCGGATACCGAATGCGGGTGGCTTCACGAGTCGGCTCCTTCAGCTTGCAAGATCCGGCACTGCGTCCAATATTGCCACTACCGCATCACCGTGCACAGCGTAGAAGCATCCTCTCTGGAGTTGCTCGCCTGTGAAACCCGTCACGCGTGCCGTCACGCCTCATACAATGTGGGATTCCCGGCCGGTGCTGGGCTTTGCGATCACGGAGCACTGCAACCTCCGCTGCCCCCACTGCATCCGGGATGACGTGACCACGGTGCGTTCGTTGGAGCCGGAACTCATTGCGTCGATCCTGGATCAGGCACGAGCGATGTTCGGCTCGGTCGCGGCGAGCTTCACCGGTGGCGAGCCGCTGCTCCATCCCGACTTCGAATCGATCGTCGAGGGCTGCGTCGTTCGAGGGATGCCGTATCGCTTCGTCTCGAACGCATGGCATCTTAAGCGCATCCTCCCGCTGCTGCGGCGGTGCCCGCCGGAGTCGGTGCGCCTGAGCCTCTCCGGCGCGACGGTAGCCACCCACGACGGCGACCGCGGATCCGGAAGCTTCCACCGGGTGCTCATGGGCGTGGCACTGCTCACTCGTGAACGGATCCCATGCTATCTGTCGATGGTGGTCGATCGCCGGAATCGACACGAGCTACGGACCGCCGCGGATCTCGCAGAATCCCTTGGGTGTCTGGGTCTCGGGTATATCCTACCACAGCCAACGCCTGGCTCGGCCGCCCGCGACAGCGATCTCGGACCGGACGACTGGTGGGCGGTCACGCGAGAGATCCGAGCAATGGCGGGGGAATCCGACCGTAAGACGGCGATCACGCTCGATTACGGGCATCCGTTCGGCGGCATCGAACAGCCCTGCGAGACCTTTGCGGGTCGTCGCCTCTACGTAGACACCCGCGGGCGCATCTGCACTTGCTGCCAGCTCTCCAACTACGGATTCAACGAGACCGAGGTCGTGGCCGACCTGAGCACCACGCCGCTGGCCGACGCCTACCCGCTGTACCGCGCTCGCCTGGAGGAGCTTCGCGCCGCGCAGCGCCAGAGGTCCGATGCCCCGCGAGGCACAGATCCCTTCCCCTGCCTCCGCTGCTGCTTGGCCAGCAACAAGCTCCAGTGGCTCGATGCCTACCAGGGCTCGGAGTGGCACTTGGCTGCCCACACTCCAGGAGCTTCGACCGCGACGTCACCGATGTGACTGGTCCCCTGCGGGCAGACACACGGAGAAAGCTGAAACGGGAACGGGACCGGCCATACCGAGCTAGCGCAGCAGGCTCTTCCTGAACACGACCTGAAGCCGCCCCACGCCCTCGAGGTCCCATCCCGCAGATAGATTGTCCTTGTTCTTCACCAGGTTCAGCCCCAGATCCCACTCGATGTCGGCCCACCACCAGCGGGCGCGACCGAGGAACGCGGGGCGCACGGTCGCCTCCGCCAAGCCCGGCAGGATACCGGGGTACGTCGAGAACGCGTCGGCGGGCCACGGATCGGTCACATCCGCGTCGCCTTTCCACATGACGTCGAGGCGGGGCTTCAGCACAAGTCCCTTCCGAGCGAACCAGTCTCCCCCGACCGACAGGACGATGGCCCCGGTCTTGTCGTGCCCGTAGCTGATGCCGTTCAGGGTGTAGGCCTCGAACGGACCGATACGGCTTCGATAGGCGAGGCTGTTGATGACGGAGAGGTCCGCACGTACCGACAGCGTCGGCGTGAGCGCCGGGAACTGCACCCCGATCACCGACCCCCACTGGGTGAGACCTTCCTTGTTTCCCTCCGCACCGAACATGGTGTTGTCCACCAACAGGCCCCCGTAAATGGCGAGGTCGTTGCGGGGACGCCACCACAACTCGATCAGGCCGTTGGAGTTTCGCTCTGGTTGCGCGTCACTCCCGCTCATCTGCCAGATGCCGACGGGGTTGATGAGCGCGAGATCGAAGCGTGCGCCCGGTCCGCCCCAAAGCGACGACTCGCTCACCGCCAGCGTTATGTCGTCGCGTATCTGCCAATCCAGCCGGTGCACGGTGAAGTAGCGGACGGTGTCACCAAGAAAATCGTTCGGGAGGGCGAGGAAGCCCGTCAGCGAGATCGTCGAGTTGCCGAACCGATACCCCAGCTGATCGTAGCTGTACGAGTAGTCGGACACCATCAGACCGGCCACGCCGGGAAGTCCCCAGTTGCGGGCCATCCGGCCGAAGAACAGCCGAATATAGGGCACCTGCAGCTCGAGATAGCCCTCGTCGACTCGATGGGCGCACTGGCCAAACCAATCGCAATCTCGGAATTCGATCGCGTCGCCGTTCGGAAACTGGGGGTCGTTCAGCAGGTGGTTATCCCACCTCAGTCGAAACGCCCCAGCTACCAGCGGCGCGTCACCCACGAGGAAGAGATCGAGCAGCGCGTACGCGGCGGCGTCACCTTCAGGCCGCAACGGATCGCGGTGTCTTTGACTGATGGCCTTGCCGCCGGCGGCAAACTCCCCGGTGAATCGAAGACCCTGGCTCGCGGCACCTTCCACGAGTCGGAATTCGTACGCCATTTCCTGGCGCAGCTCCTCGATCCACTCTCTTTCGGTGGACGAGAGATCCCTCTCGCGTTCAGCGCGGAGCAGAGCGCGGGCGACGTCAATGCGCCTGTACGGCTGGACCAGTGGCTGGAGATCGCTGAGTCGCCCCCGTGCAATGAGCACGTTGACGTAGTCGTACACCCAGTGCCCGAGTGACAGATACGGAGATCCGTCGAGGTACGTCTCGCTCGATTGGGCCGATGCCATTCCGGTTTGCTGCGCAGGAAGCTCCGCGCCAATTACAGCGACGAGCACGAACGCGACGAGAGCCGCACGGCTCCGTACCCATGCCTTCCGGATCGCACCGTCGTTCTTCAAAGGTCTCACCTCGGTTCGCGGCTCCTTCCCGTCCGTGCGAGAACCTACAACTTGCCCCACGCGTTTGCCACGAGGCTCACGCGAAGCCGTCCCACGAATTCGTTGGCGCGTTGCCCAGGCACGTGACCCGCCGACCACACGAGATTCTCGCCCACGTCCCAGTCGATCCAGAAGAGTCGGCGGGGGATCCACTGCCCGCGAAGCGCAAGTCTGAGCGTCGTCTCCCGCTCCCCGATGAACAGCACGGGGCCGTCATTCGTGACACCGGCGGGCCACGGGTCCCTGAAGTCCCCTTCCCCACGCCGCAGCACCTGCACGGTCGGCGTGAGGAACAGCGAGGACGTAGGCACCCAATCCAGCTCCACCGACAGACGATCGAAGTCCGCCAGGTCCCTGCCCAGTCCGATCCCTCGAAAGGCGTACCGCTCATACTCGCTTACGGTCCGGTACGTGAGCGCCCCGACCTGTGCGTAGCCGATCCTTAGCCCGAGCCGGGAGGAGAGCGAGGGAAGCGCGAGCCCGAGATCGACCCCGTGCGCCAGGGGAGAGCCACCGCCCGGGAAGTCATCGAACATCACGGCGGCGGTGGTGACGATCTTGGCTGTGGGCTTCCACCAGACCGACAAGTCGATGAAGCTGTTGTTGCGATTGGGTCCTTCCTCCCAGTCCTTGCCGTACCCCCCCACGAACCACGTGGCGATCGGCATCGCCATCCGGAAATCGAAGCTCCGGTTCTCCCCACCCCAGATGACCGATTCGCCGAAGCCCAGAGCCAGCCCGTCGTTCACCCGCCAATCCAGCCGGTGCGCCGCGAACCACCGCTTGGTGAAGTCCGGGAACTCATCGAGCTGCGCCACGAACCCGGTCACGGCAAGCCGGGTGCTCCCGATGCGATAGCCGATCTGATCGTAGCTGTAGGAGTAGTCCGAGACGAGAAGGCCCTCGGTTCGGGGTGGACCCCAGTTACGCTGCATCCGGCCCGCCATGAGCCGAACGTAGGGCAGCTGTACCTCCGCATACCCGTCTTCGGCCCGAGCCGCGAAGTCGAGAAGCCCCAGAAAGTTGGGATGCTCCTCGACCACCTTACCATCCGGAAACTGCGGATCGTTGATGAGCCAGCCGTCGTAGCGGAGCCGCAGCGCCGCCGTCACGCCCGGAAAGTCCAGAGCCCCCGCCAGCTGGAGATGGCCGAACGCCGCTTCGTCGCCCTCGGGCCGAAACATGTCCCGATGCCGCTGAGTGAGCACTTGTGCGCCCACCTCTGCGCCACCGTACACGACGACCGTTGCCGAGTCGGCGAGCTGGCGGCCCAACAGCTCGGGAGCAAGCTCCGCCTGCAGCAGCTCGACCCATTCGATCTCGCTCTCGGCCAGGCCACCACTGCTCCGTGCGTTGGCGAGCGCCATGGCAACATCCAGCCTCCGATACGGGCGCACCATCGGCTGGAGGTCGGGAAGGTGGCCGCGGGCCATCAACAGGTCCACGTAGCGGTACGCCCAATGACCGAGGTAGAGGTAGTGCGACGACCGCTCCTGCGCGTTCAGGCTTGGTGCCCCTAACGCAGGCATCGCGAGAACTGACAGCGCCAAGAGGGTCCGCAGGAGGCGACCAATAGGCGGGCCGAGCGCATCACGGCGTACGCGAGTGGGCATGGAGCGGTAAATGTGACTGGTGGACGGCAGCAAGGGGAGTGGTGACCGACTAGCCGGCCGCCGCCCGACCTGGGGCGTGACCCTCGTTGTACGCCGCAGATCTGGAGACCAGCACCTCCTCGAGCTCGGCGACCTCACGGCGCAGGGCCGACACGCAGACCGCCTCGGGACAGCGCTGATGCATGCGCGAGCGAAAAGCGTCCGGCTCGGGCACCCGATCCATCTTGTTGAACACGTGGATCACGGGCGGGCCGTCAACGGCGAGCGTCCGCAGCACCGCGTCTACCACCTCCACCTGCTCCTCCCAGTCGTGATGCGAGGCATCGATCACGTGCAGCAGGAGATCGGCATTGCCTGCCTCCTCGATCGTTGCGCGGAAGCTCGCCACCAAGTGGTGCGGCAACTTCCGAATGAACCCGACCGTGTCGATCAAGCGCACGCGGCCTCGGCCGTTGAGTGCCGCCTCCCGCGTAAGCGTATCGAGCGTCGCAAACAGGCGGTCCTCGACGAACGTGCGCTCACCCGTGAGCGCGGTGAGCAGGCTGGACTTGCCGGCGTTCGTGTACCCCACCAGTGCCGCCGTAGGGACCGGTCGTCGTCCACTGCGGATCACGTCGCGGTGCC
>JAOTVV010000004.1 GCA_029863245.1 Gemmatimonadota bacterium | reverse complement strand
CTCCACCTAACCAGCGCATGCAGCGGACCGGCTTTGCCGGCCGCTGATGCGCCACGTTAGGTGGCACCCGCACCTCGCGGGCAGTGCGGACTCCGTACAAGGGACCTTCATGGCTACCAAACGCTCGGGACCGCCGAAGGCCTCGTGACCGCCCCGCCGGAGGGCGAGCTACGTGACCTGCTGGGCCGCTGCTACAGGGTATTTGATCGGGTGGCACACCAACGTGTGGATCTTTCCTGATCCGGCGGAGCCCGACCAGACGGTCAAGCACTACCTGCGCAGCGGAGACGGCACCTGCGATCCGCTGGCACCGCAATGACCAGCAGGTACGAGTGGAGAGTCATCATGCATTCCGTGTTTCGCATTTCCGCAGTAGCCGCGTTGTCCGTCCTGATGATAGCGAGGTCTCCGATGGCGCAGACCTCCGCGTGCCTCACCGATCCGGACACCGCAGCTCTCCACGCCGAGTCCGTCACGCAGACGGTGACCGTCGTCGACCCAACACGCCTCGCCGGCCAGGGACTGCCCTATCGTCCAGTCGAGGGCGTGTCACTCGTCACGAACGGTCGTATCTGCCGCCGGGTTGTGGACGCGTACAACGCCTTGTTCCCCGAGGGGGAGGAGAATCGGTTCATTTCGAGGGCGTACGTCCTGAAGGTCGGAAAGAGCGCGTACGCGATGGTGCCCGAGGGTCGTGTGGATGTCTACATGTACTTCGACAGCAAGAAGTACAAGTTCCTCGCGGGCATGGTGGCGCCTGAGTAGTCGGGAACTGCCGAGGACCTTTGTGCGACGCCACCGGATCTGTTGGCACTTGGCCGCGATTCTCTGGGAACAGAGACCGCTCATTGAGGCTGCGTCCCTGCGGCTACTGGGCCTGGTGTTGCTCGCAACGTTCGCCACCACGGCGCTGCATGCCCAATCGTATACCTGCCTGCCAGACACGGCGCCCCAGGCCATCGGACTACGCATCTACGTGGTGGACCTCGTGACCACCACCGACCCGCGATTGGTTGCCAAGCGCGAGCGCTACGGCCTGCTGCCGGCAGACAGTGCCGAGGTGACGGTCGTGACGAAGACGAACGTGTGCAGGAGCGCCGGTGCGGCCTTCCACAACGAGGTGAGCGATCCCGGTACCCCCGCGGTGGACAGGATGCTCGTGGTGCTCGAGGTGGGCAACAAACGGTATGTCGTCTGGGATCCGGCCCAGTACGTGGGCGAGTGGACGACGCACGTGATCTTCGATCGTCGCTGGAACACCCTCGGCTCGTTTGTGGGGTAGGGCGTATGGTGTCGGCGAGTTGTCCATAATCGTGAACGTGACCGCCGCCAAGTGCGTCCCCCCACGGATTCGCTGCTTCGCAACTCACCGTTTGAAGAGCTTCGGGCCGATGCTCGCTAGTGGGGGTGCCTCGCGCGCCGAGCGATATTCCCGCAACGGGGAGTCTCGGCTGGGTATGGGGCAGCGCGGCGGAGGCCGACGCGAGGGCGCGATTGCGCCGCGTCAGCACGCACCCGAGACCGGCGGGGCAGCGAACAAGGCGCGGCTCACGCCGCGCCTTTGAGTTGCCCCGCCAGGGCTCGAACCTGGACTCTTCTGATCCAGAGTCAGACGTGTTGCCAGTTACACCACGGGGCAATGCTACCTGCGATGGAGCTGAGGGGGCTCGAACCCCTGACCTCCTGGGTGCGATCCAGGCGCTCTCCCAACTGAGCTACAGCCCCAGACGTTTCGGCGGATCGTGGCTGTTCGCGCCGGCCGGCCCGCCCAAGACACAGCACCCTGCCTGGGCAGGCAGCCCATGCAGGGTGAGGTAAACTAGGCCCGGCCCGACGGGATGTAAAGCCTTGTAGCGCTGGCTATTCGACGTCACGGAACGGGATCTCGATGGCCATCCCGTCCCGGGCAACGGCCGTTTCCGGAAACACCCGGCGCGCCTCCTCCAGCAGCACCTCCGGCGCGGCGGAGTACCGCGCCGACAGGTGGGTGAGCACCAGGCGCTCGACCCGGGACGCGAGCGCCACCTGGCCTGCCTCCAGCGCGGTCGAGTGATCCGTCTCCCGGGCTCGCTCTTTCTCCTCCTCACTGAAGGTGGCCTCGTGAATCAGGAGGTCGGCCCCTTCCGCGGCCGCGACCACGTCTTCGCAGGGCCGCGTGTCTCCACTATAGACCACCACCCGGCCCGGCCGAGCGGCACCGACCAGGTCCGCCGGGCTAGCCGATCGACGGATCGGCGGATCGCCGGGTTCCTCCCACTCCACTCGCTCGCCGCGATGGAGCCTGCCCCACAGGGGACCCTCGGGTACCCCTAGCTCACGCGCCATCTCGGGATTGAACCGGCCCAGGCGCTCGTGCTCCCGGAGCGCGAATCCCACGGCGTGACGCCCGTGGTCGACTCCGATCACCTCGAGATCGTAATCATCGCGGCCGAGCACCTCACCCGGCTCGACTTCGCGAACCTCGATGTCGAACGATGTCCGCTCGACGCCCAGTTGCAGGGCTCTCCCCAGGTGCCGCCGCGCACCCTTGGGTCCATACACGCGCAGGGGTTCCTCTCGGCCCTGGAGGCCCAGCGTGCGCACCAGTCCCGTCACGCCGAGGAAGTGATCGGCGTGGAAATGCGAGATGAAGATCTCGGAGAACGTGAAGCCCACGCCGTAGCGCATCATCTGACGCTGCGTGCCCTCGCCGCACTCCAACAGCAGCGTTTCGCCCCCACGAGTGAGAGCGATGGACGAGACGCCACGCTCCACGGTGGGGCGTGCCGCGGAGGTACCGAGAAATGTGACCGTCAGCATGGGGGAGAAGTAAACGCGGAAAAGGGAAAGCGGCAAAGGGGAAAGGGGAACAGGAGCCGGGATGCCCGTTCCGTTTCCCTTTTCCCTCTTCCCTTTCCCCTTCTAAAACACACTCACATTCACATACCTGCCGGGACGCTCGCGGACGTCGTCGAGCAGCATCCTGAGCGAGACCAACACCTCGTGCATGTCCGTGTGAATCGTGGAGTCACCCAGCATTTTGCCCACCGTCCCGTCGGGAGACCGCATCAGCTCGAGCATCATGGCCAGATTCTGTGTCACCGCTGCGAGCCCGTCGGTCATCTCCCGCACGCCTTCAGTGATCTCATCGAGCTGTGACAACGACTCATTGATCGACGGATTGGAAAGCGTCGAGTCCAGTGCCTGCGCCGCTCCCTTGAGGGAGCTGAGCGTCGACCCCGCATCCTGAACCAGCGGTCCCGATCCGAGGCGCGCCACGATCGACATGGCACGCTCCGTCGCCTCGAGCGTCGCTCGCACCTGGCTCAGCGTTTGTTCGGAGAGCAGTTCCTGTCCCCGTGCAAGCAGGACGGCAGCCTGGTCGGTGAGTTTCACGGCCGAAGACGCCAACTCCCCCTCCCTACCACCCACGATGTTTGCGTCCCGCTCCAGGAAGGTCTCCGCCTCGCCGTGCGCGTACGCAACATACTTCGCCCCGAGGAAATCGAGCGACCGGATTTCGGCAGTGGCATCAGTCCGAGGGCGGACCCGCCTGTCAACCTCGAGCTCGACGATGACGCGGCCCAAATTCTCAAGTTGCATATGGGCCACCCGGCCGACACTCACACCTGAGATCTGCACGGGGTCGCCGACAGTGAGTCCGCTCACAGTGGCGAACTCGACTGGCACGGTGACCCGTCCACCCTTGCGCAAGGTCTGCCCGGTGAGCCACATCATGCCGACCACCAGGATGGCGAGGGCAACGATGACGACTGCTCCGACCTTGATCTCTTGCTTGTAGTAGAGGTCCATGGCGTTCTCGATCTAGGTGGTCGTGGGCGTACCGAAATCGCGCTCTAAGAAGCTCCGGACGGCTGAATCCCGACTTTCCCGCATCTCGTGGGGCGTCCCCACCATACGGATCCGTCCTCCGGCCAACAGGGCCACCCGATCCCCCACACGAAACGACCCGCGCACGTCGTGCGAAACGACAATGCTCGTCACCCCCAACTCGCCCTGCAACTTCTCGATCAACGCGTCGATGATGTCTGCGTTCACGGGGTCCAGCCCCGAGGTGGGTTCGTCGTACAACAGATATGTGGGCTCCCCGGCAATCGCTCTGGCGATGCCCACCCGTTTCTTCATACCCCCTGAGAGGTCTGCGGGGAACTTCTCGGCGACATCCGGCGGCAGATTGACCAAATTCAGGCACTCGCCCACGCGGGCACGGCAGTACGGTTCGTCCCCCGCATGGTCTTCGTTCGTGATCCCGAGTTTGATGTTCTCGAACACCGACTCCGAGTCGAACAGCGCCCCAAACTGGAACACATAGCCAATACGCTTCCGAAGCTTCGCCAGTTCTTTTCGACCCAGCAGCGGCACCGCTTGCTGGTCCACGAACACTTCACCAAAATCGGGGTGAATCAAGCCGTTGATGTGCTTGAGCAGCACACTCTTGCCCGTTCCCGACGGACCGAGCAACGACATCGTCTCACCCCGCGCCACGGTGAGGTCCACTCCCTCCAGCACGACGTGCTCGCCGAACCGCTTGTAGACGCCCCGCATCTCGATCATCGCGCGTCCACCCCGTGTCCGTATCTTCTCCTGCCATGGGTACCCGACTGCCCGGCAACGCACTCGCTTTCAAGCGCCGACTGCTCAAGTGGTTTCGTTCTCTGGGACGCGATCTGCCCTGGCGCCACACGCGTGACCCATACCGCATCCTGGTGTCCGAGGTCATGCTGCAGCAGACCCAGGTGGCTCGCGTGGAGGACTTCTACCGCCAGTTCCTTGCGCGTTTTCCGACGATTCGCGCCCTTGCCGACGCCAGCCCTTCGGCGGTTCGCGACGCGTGGGACGGGCTGGGCTACTACCGGCGCGCGGACAACCTGAGCCGCCTCGCCCGTATCGTCGTCGAGCGATACGACGGCACGATCCCCGACGACCTCGATAGCCTGGAGGCACTTCCCGGGATCGGACGGTACACCGCGGGAGCCGTGGCGAGCTTCGCATACGAGAAGCGGGTGCCCGCGATCGATACGAACGTAGCCCGCGTGCTGAGCCGCGTGTTTCCGCGCGCGGCGGGCCGGCACCTCTCGCGATCCGCCGCGCAACGGCGGTGGGATCTGGCCCGGCGCCTGTTGCCTCGCCGGCGTCGGAGTGCCTGGGAATTCAACCAGGCGCTCATGGATCTGGGTGCCTTGTACTGCACCGCGCGCCGACCCAAGTGCCTCGAATGTCCCGTGCGCCCTAACTGCCGCACCGGAGCCGCAAGGCGCTCGACGACCGAACCTCGGTCCGCGTGACCACCCGACCGACCGTCTCCTTGGTTGCAGCCTCATAACAGCAGGACCTGCGATAGGAATGCATCGAGCGCGAGGATCAGCACGGAGGCGGTGACCACGGCTGTCGTCGTGGCGCGGCCCACCCCTTCCGCACCCTTCTGCGCGCTGAACCCCATGTAGCACGGCATGATGGTCACCGCCAGCCCGAAAAACAGCGACTTGATGAGCGAATACCACAAGTCGTAGGGCTGGAAGAAATAGCGCGCTCCGAACACAAAGTCGGCATTCGTGATGGCGAGACTCTGCCGTGCCGCCGCCCACCCAAAGAAGATGCCGGTGAGGTCGGCAAAGAGGACCAGAATCGGCAACATCAGTGTCCCGGCCACGACCCGCGGAATCACCAGGTGCGAGATCGGCGAGCGTCCCAGGCTCTCGAGCGCATCGATCTGTTCGGTGACCCGCATCGTGCCCAACTCGGCAGCGTACCGCGCGCCGATCCTCCCGGCGAGCACCATCGCCGTGAGAACCGGGCCCAGCTCCAGAATGAGCGACTGTACGATCACACCGGCGGCGAAGTAGACCGGGATGCTGCCCGTGAACTGGTAGCCGGCCTGGAGAGCCGTCACCCCGCCGGCAAAGGCCGCCGTCAGCATCACAATGAACAGCGAGCCCACGCCGACATGAGCGGCCTGGTCGATCGTGCGGGGAACCCAGATGCGCCACTCCGGGAGACCCCGAACCATCTCGACCACCAGATTCGAGAAGCGGCCCATATGGGTCGCGGCGAGCAGGGTCCAGCGGCCGATTTGGCGGCGTGGATCGTAGACCGCCCTCTCCACTGGGACGCTGTAGGCTCGGGAGAGACGCCAGGGCTCGTCTGCCATTCAGATCCTATGCGCGGGGACTGTCAGTTCACCCATCAAAACACGTACCAGGCGAGCAGCGCGACGACAGCCAGCCCCCCCGATATCGTGGAGACCACTGCGAGCCGCTTCCGGTACGCTTCCAGTGCAGGGGGAATGTCGCCCTTCGACCCCGCCGCCGCGAGGGCACCCACGCGCGAGGCGAGCGGCAGTGAGACGAACAGCACCATGAACGCCGCGAAGATGCCGGCGAGGATCATCACCCACAGCTTGGGTTCGCGCATCAGATCACCGAGTCCGTCCGTGTCGAGCGCCATCGTGAGCAGAACGCCGGACCCGAGGACGACGAGGGCACCAAGGCCGATCACCACGGCGTGCAGCCGCGCCAAGACCCTCAGAAGCCGCATCTGAATCGCGGGCGGTTCGCTGCGGGCCGCAGCGTCGAACATCAAGCCGGACAACCCACCGCCAATCCAGAGCGCCGTCCCCAGCACGTGGGCGAACAACACGAAGGACATCTACGAGGTCTCCCCTTTCACCAGTTCGGGGCGCAATGGCTGACGGCCGGCGAACCCCCCGTTGAGCTCGTGCCAGTGGGACACCGTCGGCTCGCCGAGCTTCCAACACAGGAACACTTCTCGGTCGTCCATGCGGCTGTAGAAGTCCACCAAGCCACCGTCGAAGCCTTTGAAGATGCAGCCCACCGCGGCGAGCTCGTCGATGCACCTGTTGATCCGTTGCGCGATGGCATCAACCTCGACGCGCAGCGACACCTGTTCATCGGTCTCGCCTTCGTCACTCGTGCTGCCGGCCGCGATCACCTCGTATCGATGGATCGCGTCCCTCCACGCCGAATACTCCTCGACGATGTCCTCAACGATCCGGCGGATGTACGGGAGCGTGGAATTCGCCTCTTCGACCGTGAAATGCTTCACCGCGGTCTCGGCCATCGATCAACGCTCCATGTGATGAATCCCCTGAATGCCAAGCCGCACCCTCACTGGATGCGCCTCACTCGAATCGGCAGAATGGCCGACAGCCGGCGTAGAGGGGTCACGCCGCACCATGCCACCGCCGAAAAGTACAAACTGCTCGCCGCTTCTGGCCACGGACAGACCCGAGGCGCGCGCGGGGCCTGCCGTCAGGACCCAGGAGCCGCGCCCGATACCTCGCCCGTGAGCCGGGTCGAATATGGCGAATGCTCCAACGCTGCGGCAGCGGCCCGATACCCGTCTTCCACGTACGTGATCGCTCGGCGCACGGCAAAGGTGGCGGCCTGCTCGATCCTTGGCTCGATCACGATGAGCGGTATCGGTCCGTCGGCCCAGGTCGCAATATCACGATCGGTCTGAGCCGCCATCATGGTGCGCATTGCCCGATTGTGCGCCTGGAGAAGCGGCGGGCCCGAGTCGCCCCCCTCCGACGGCACCGCCGCGAACGACGGACCCACACGGACCGCGACCATCACGCCCGGATCAAACGAAGCCGCGACCTCGAGCGGCAGGACGGCCCGCAGACCACCGTCGGCAAGCCGTCGGCCCCGCAGCGTCAGGGGCGGATAGAACACGGGAAGCGCACACGACGCCGTGAGTGCGTCGATGAGGGGAACCTCCACATCGCCCCCGTCGCCGAACAGCACGAGATCTCCGGTATCCACATCGACCGCAGTCACCGTCAGCGGGACGGTCAGCTCCGTGAATCGGCGGGCCGTCACGAGCTGCCCGATGCCACGACGCAGTACGCCGAGCCGAAGCAGACTGTCTGCGTAGGGACCGAACACGAGGGACGGCGACATTCTCGCCACATCGCGGCGGGAGAGCAGCAGCATGCGCTTGAGCACCTCCTCGTACGGCATGCCGCTCGCGAAGCACGCGGCGACCACGGCTCCCATCGACGTCGCGACATATCGGTCGGGTTTCACCCCACGCTCGTCGAGCGCCTTCATCGCCCCGACGTGCGCAGCGGCCTTCGCTCCGCCGCCACTCAACACCACGGCTACTCCAGTCCTACTCATGGCCGTCCCTCGAGATGCCGGCGACGCGACGCCCGCCGCGCCTCGGCCTCGGCGTAGCGCCGCCGCTCCTCGCTGGACTCGGGTACGACGGACGCCACCCGACGAGGACGACCCTCCTTGTCGATCGCCACGAAGGTCACATAGCACGTGTTGGTGTGCCGCTGCTTCCCGGTAGGCACGTCTTCGGCGTGAATGTGCACGCCCACCTCCATGGACGTTCGTCCCACGTAGTTGACGCTTGCTTTCGCAACCACCAACTCGCCGACGTGGATCGGCTCCTTGAAGTCCACCTGGTCGACCGACACCGTGACGCATGGCCCACCGGCATGCCTGATGGCGGCGACCGCTGCCACCCGATCGACAAGCGACAGAATCACGCCGCCGAACACGTTGCCGAGCACGTTGGCCATATGCGGCATCATGAGCTCGGTCATGGTCGTGTGGGATGCCGAAACGGGGCGGGGCGTCAGGTCGGGTTCGGTCATGGTCGCTGGCTCACGATGTCGGAGTCACACTGCCCGCTGCGCCGTGCACGCCTCAGTAATCCACCGGTCGCAAATAGCTCTCCCCGATCGCCGTGCTGCTCACCATGGCGACCGTCGAGAGACGGCGCTTCCAATGCGTCGAGTGGAGGCGGAGGCTTACGGTATCGACCTCCTCTTTCGCGAAACCACTGGCCACGATCTGCTCGGGTCGCAGTCCCCTGAGCAACCAATGGAGGATGCGGTCGGCCTTCGCGTATGTGATCCCGAGATCGACCTCGTCGGTTTGTCCCTGCACGAGGTCGGCTGAGGCGGGCTTTGACATGATCGGCCCGGGAATGCCCAGATACCGAGCGAGATCGCGCACCTGCGTCTTGAAGAGATCCCCGAGTGGGTTGACCGGCGGGGCATCGTCACCGTGCCACGTGAAGTACCCGAGCAGGCGCTCGGTTTTGTTCCCTGTGCCGATTGGGAGGGCGCCACGCTTCGCCGAGAGATCGAACAGCGTGATCATCCGCATCCGCGCCATGACGTTACCCCGTCGCGTCGGGTCGGCGTCGGGATCCACAGCGTCGATGTAGGCATCGACAGCACCGGTGATATCGACGGTCACGAGCTCGATCTTCAGATCGCGGGCAACCAGCGCGGCATGCTCGAGGCTCTCGGGACTCGACGTGCGGTACGGCATGCGCACACCGATCACATTGTCAGCGCCGAGGGCCCGGGCGGCCAGTGCCGCCGCGACGGAACTGTCGATGCCGCCCGAAAGCCCAACGATCCCTCTGCCGAAGCCACGCCGCCGCACGACCTCGTCGCGGAGGAAAGCCTCGAGCCACCGAGCGGTCAGGGCCGGATCGATCGTCATCGGATCGTCGCCCTCCGGCGGATGCATGACAGGGTGTGCTGTGGCGCTGGGGCGCTCCACCGGAACCGCCCCGGACTGCATCTCGACTTTCTCGGGGGGGGGCGTCTCCGGCTCGCCGGGGCGGCCACTGGATTCGAGCAGGTTGAGGAACTGGGTCTCGAGATCGGCGAGCAGAGGATGCTCGAACCGCGCGCGTGTGATCTCGTCGTGCTCGATGGTCGCCGTCAGCAGTGCTTCCTCGAACACCGGGCCGCGGGTGACGATCTCGCCGTGAGGATCTACCACCAGCGAGCTGCCCTGCAGGCCCTTCCCGCCCTCGAAGCCGGCCAATTGCGAGATCACCACGTAGATCCCGTGCTCGGACGCGATCTGTCTGGCGAGGATCTCCCACCGCCGCACGCTGGCTGGTCGACGTTCCTGATCGTCGCCGGCTTCTCGATCCGGCGCGACGCCCCGAGCGGGTGACGCGCTGGGGACGACGAAGAGCTGGGCCCCGTCGAGGGCGGCCAGCGTAGGGAGAATCGTGTGCCATGCATCCTCGCACACACCCATGGCAACCCGCCCCCACCCCGTGTCGAACGCCCGGATCGTGTGGCCGTGCTCGACGAACCGTTCCTCGTCAAACAGACCGTACGTCGGCAGGAACACCTTCCTGTGGATGTGCCGAATCCCGGCCTCGGGACCGCCCAACGTTGCATACAGGGCCGAGTTGTAGTGTCGGTTTCGGAATTTTTCGTAAAAGCCGAGCACGATGTCGACCGGCGGAGCCGCGGCCAAGGCATGTTGTGCCGCGAGATCTCGATAGAGCGCCCCCGCCGGCACGGCCAGTTCGCGTACGCCGCCCTCGAGGAAGTACCCGGTGAGCGCGGTTTCAGGAAAGACGATGAGGTGCGGCGGAGACGGGAGGCCGGCGGCCTGGGCAAAGACACCACCGACTCGCCGCACGTTTCCGGCGTAGTCGCCCTTTGCGGGCCGGATCTGCGCCACCAGCAACGGCAGGGATGCCATGGTGAGGAAGATAGCCGCCCGTTGGGGCCCGTGAAGAGCGAGCGCTGAGCGCTATCGCATTCCGTCGGTGGGGGCGAACGGCTCGAACAGCGGACGGCCGTACTGGCGCCGGCCAAACTCGGCAATCGCTCGTTGCGCGGCCCCGCCCCTCAGATACGCCGACAGGCTCTGCGCGCCCTCGTAGTTCACCCACGGAAACCGTGCGGGATTGACGAGCAGGATGTGATACGGATTCGCGAGCACGGAGTCGCCCTCCACCAGGACCTCGAGATCCAGACGATACTTGTGGCTCACGAACGTACCGATGTCCGTCAGGGCATATGCCTGCAGCTGGTCGGCGATCTGCAGCGTGGCGCTCATCCCCTGACCGGACTCGAGGTACCATTCGCCGCCGGGAACAATCCCGGCTGCTTCCCACAGCCGCTTCTCCCTGCTGTGGGTACCAGACCGATCCGCGCGCGTGACGAACCGCGACCGCGAAGCATGAATTGCCCTCACCGCATCCGCTGCCGACCGACCGCGAACGCCCGCCTCGTCCCGCTCCGGCCCGACGACGACGAACTCGTTCCTCATCAACGGAGCCCGCGCCGCGCCGAATCCGTCCTGCATGAACGCGACCTCGGCGTCGACGTCATGCGTGATCAACATATCCGCGTCCCCACGCCGGCCGATTTCCAACGCCTGTCCGCTGCCCACGGCGATCACCTTCACGCGGTAGCCAAGGGTTGTCTCGAACGGCTGGAGCAGGAGTTCGAGCACGCCCGCATCCCGCACGGATGTCGTCGTTGCGAGCACGATTTCCGCGTCGTCGGGGACAGACAGCACCGGCGGCTGCTCGGCACACCCGGCCGCGAGCAGCGTCACGCCAAGGAGGGAAGGAAGTACCGAAGGCCTCACGTCTCTTGGAACAGCTCTCCCTGCTCCCGCAAATCCTCGGGCGGGACGGGCACCTGTCCTACGAGTTGCTGCAGCGCTCGCACGCTGTGCGGTGCATGGCCGTCGTAGGTATTGCTGGCGTAGCCGTAGACCGTCTGCACCCGCTCGGCGAGTGTGCTGATCACCTCCGACCACCACGCGAAATCGTCGGCGCGGTGGAGCAGCGGTCGGGAGAAATCGGTCAGGTTACGGCTGGTGCCCATCCACCGCACGTAGGAGAAGTCGGCAGTCGGCTCGATGGCCAACTCGGCCATGAACTCTCGCCGGATCCATCGACCGTCGACCAGGACGGTCGCGACGTTCCGGGACTTGAGCAGCTCGAACGTGGCGGCAGACATCCATCCCGGGTGCCGGAACTCGATGGCCCACCGGTACTCGGTTGGAAGGGCACCGACGAAGTCGCGGAGGACCGCACGATTGCCTTCGGTGGCGCGGAATCCGGGGCTCAACTGGACCAGGAGCGGTCCGAGGAGGTCATCGAGCTGCGCCACCCGGTCGAGAAAGCGACGCAGCAGCGGCGTCGTGTCCTTCAATCGGCGCTCGTGCGTGATCGCCTGTGGGACTTTGAGCGCGAAAACGAAGCCTGGCGGCACTCGTGTGCGCCATCCCCGCACCGCTGGATCACTGGGAATCCCGTAGGCGGTGGAGTCCACCTCCACCGTCCCAAACGCACGGGCGTACACATCGAGCATGCCGGAAGGCTTGGTCCCATGAGGATAGAACGACGGCATCCACGATTCGTAGTTCCAGCCCTGCGTACCCAGCAAGATCTCGGCGTTCCCCAGCACTTACGCCCCGGCTCGACGGTCCCAGTACATGCGCATTTCCGAGATCCGTCCGTCCTCGGTCTCGCAAAAGAGGGCACCGCGCACATCCACGGGCTCGCCGGTTCGCCGACGCCGGAACGTGCACCGAAACTCCGTCGCGAACCACGGCCCCGCCACGTACGTCTCCCCGGACCTGAACGACACTTCAGACTGTTCCAACGGGATGTCGCCCCAGTAGTCACCGATCGCCACTCGCCCGACGACTGGCGACCCGAACGGATCCGGGACGAAGGTCGCCTGCTCGGTGAACAGCTCGGCGATGCGTTCGGAGCTCCCCTGCTCCCAACCCTTACCGAACTCGTCGATCAGCGACGCAAAGGCCTCTCGGCGTTGCTTCCAGTCTGCCGGCGCTCCGGTCACGCTGTTCGTCCACCCTCCGTTGCGGTGTCTCTGCCGAGAAGGTTACGAGAGATTGAATCGAGCCGCCAGGGAGCCCAGTCCGCCGGGCGGATCGCTGCCGCTCACCCACCCGGCTCCTTAGACTTCCACCATGTCCGCAACGCCGATCGTGATCGACACCGACCCCGGGATCGATGACGTCGTGGCGCTGGCGCTCGCCCTCCGCTCGCCAGAGTTGAGCGTCATCGCCCTCACCACGAGCTACGGCAATGCGCCGCTCGAGGCAACGACCCGGAACGCGCATCATTTGTTGGGTCTCCTCGGGCGATCCGACGTGCCGATCCACCCGGGGGCCGATCGGCCGCTCGAGCGGGACCTGGTCACCGCGCCCGAAACCCACGGGGTGTCCGGTGTGGGGTACGCACCCGTGCCGCCTGCACCCCCGGTCGACCCCCAGCCGCAGATTCTCCTCGATGTTCTCGCTGACGTCGATCGACCGGTCACCCTCGTCACCCTTGGACCGCTCACAAACCTCGCACAGGCCGTGGCCCGGGACCGCAGCCTGGTCCGCCGACGTGTTGTTCGACACATCGGCATGTTCGGCAACATCCGTGAACGCGGAAATACCAACCGGTGGGCCGACTTCAACGCGTGGTGCGACCCCGAAGCGGCGGACATAGTGCTGCGCGCAGGACTCGACACCGTGATGGTGGGTCTGGACGTCACCCGTCGCCTGACCTTCGCCCGAACGGCCGTCGAGCAATATGGCGAATCGACGGACGACCTCACCCGGTGGCTCGCCCACGCACTGCAGTTCTACGTCGAATTCCATCGGAACCAGGAGCGCCTCGACGGGTGCGTCGTGAACGACGTGTTGCCGGTGGCCGAGCTGATCGAGCCCGGTGTGCTCACCCTGGCGCAACTCTCGCTCATTGTTGACCTTGAGGAGAGCGAGCACCGCGGTCACACCCGGGAGGCAGTCGGGGGGACGCCGACAGCCGTGGCACTTGCCGTGAAGACCGACCGCGTGCACGACCTCCTCACCCGAGTCTTTGGGCGAGCACCACAAGAGAGGGAGATCAGACGACGATGACCGAGGCGCAGGTACGGGTTGCGATCGTGGGGACCGGCGACGTCGGTCGGGGATGGGCGGCACTCTGCGTCGCGCAAGGATGGCCCGTTGCGCTATTCGATACCAACGGGAAGGCGTTGCACAGTGCGGCGGCGGATATCGAGACTCGCGCCCGACATCTGGTGGAACTGGAGCGGGCAGATCCCGACGACGTGGCCATTGGGCTCGAACGCATGGTCGTGGGCCGGAGCATCCTCGAGACGTGCCGCGACGCACAGTGGGTGATCGAATGTGCACCCGAGGACCTCCTGACGAAACAGCGGCTGTTCGAATCGATCGAGTCTGTGGCGGGTGAGGCTCGGCTGGTAACCAGTTCGTCCAGCGCACTCAAGACGGCCGACATCGTGGCACGCTGCATCCGGCAGGACCGATGCCTCATCGCTCATCCTCTCAACCCGCCGGAACTCATCCCCCTGGTCGAAATCGTTCCCGGACCGACGACCGACCTGGCCCTGGTCGAGCTCCTCAAGGGTTGGCTCCGCGGGCTGGATCGCATCCCCGTCCTGGTCAAGAAGTCCGTGGCCGGGAGCGTGGTCAATCGCATCGCCGCCGCCGTCTGGCGCGAGGCGATCGACCTGGTGCTCGAGGGGGTGGTCGACGTCCAAGATCTCGACCGAGCAGTGTCACTCGGACCGGCACTTGGCTGGGCTGCCGGCGGCCCGCACCTGAGCTACCACCTCGCGTCGGGAGACAAGGGTGTGTCCGGCTTTCTTCAGCATCTCCTCAAGACCTTCGAGATGATTTGGGAGGATCTGGCAACCTGGACGCAGCTCGAGCCCGAGCAGCAGCGCAAGCTGATTCACCTGATTGAGAAAGCGTACGATGAACAGGTCGACGCATTGCGGCCGGCGCGGGACCGACGCTTGGGGGGCATTCTCCGCGGTATGGAGCGGGTGAGAGAAAAGGAGAGCTAGCAGGGACGGGCCGACGTCCGCCCGGGTGGGCAGACGCTCGGGGCCGCCCGGGTCATGCCACGAGCAGACCAGTCGCGTACATCACGAGCATTCCGACCAACACCGCCCCGGCATTGAGCGGGGTCCACGCACCACCTACAGCCTCACTGCCGAGCACCCGATACAATGCCATTACCACCTGCGCCATCGCGCCCGCTCCGACCGCGAGGAAGAAGGTTGCGTACAGAGGGGAATAGGCCAGTCCGCCGACCCAGGCTCCTAGAATAGTCGGTCCGCCGGCTAACAGACCCAGGCCCGCCAGTGTCATGATGCGCGGCTCGTCGCGCGCGATCGGCGCGACGATCCCGAGGCCCTCCGTGGTGTTGTGGAGCATAAAGCCGACGATGAGGAACGCGCCCAAGGCGGCCTCTCCCAGCGAATACGCGGCCCCGATCGCAAGACCCTCACCGAGGTTATGCAACCCGATACCCAAGGCCACGAGCAGGGCCACCATGCGACGCCCTTCGACACCTCCTCGCTTGAGCGACCCACCCGATGCCATCTGCAGCACCAGCACCGCGCCCAGAGCGCCGACCGCGACCACCAGGGTCCCCTGGAACGCCCCGGCCACCTGTGCTGCTGTCTCGAGTGCCTCATGCAGCGCATCCACACCGAGGAAGACCAGCAACCCGATGGTGAGAGCGAGAGCGAAGTCCACCCAGCGCCGATCCAGCCGACGAAGCATCGGATACCATAGCAGTCCGATCGCAACGGGAATCACGCCCACGTAGAGCCCGATCAGTGCGAACACCGCAAAGAAGCGGAGATCCGCCGAGGGAGTCTCGGTGGCAACCGGAATCTCGTGCGCGAACGTGAGACCGGTCGAGGTGAGCACCATGATCTCGTGGCGCTCATTGGGCACCCACGGGTAGGGGATCTCGATGGTGGCTCTGCCCAGCCGGGGGATCCTGCTGCCAGGCTCGATGCTGAATGCCCAGAAGGCCTCGTCCACCAGAACCTGCACCACGGTGACCGGATCCGGCCCGCCATTGACGATCCCCACCGTGATGACATCGGGCTTCAGCGTGACGCGCTCGAAGGTGAGCTCCTCGACCGGCGGCACACCACGCCGCATGAACTGGACGAGTCCCGACTGCCCAAACACGACCGCCATGGCCGCCAGCAGGACCACCGGCAGCAGTGCCCACGGCCAAATCGCACGGCCTCGCTGCGTCATGCCACCGGCTCCACGACGTCGAACAGACCCATCCAGCCCAGCTCAGCGAACTCGGATTGATGGGCGTGAAACATGAACCGGCCCGTGTGCTGGAATGTGAACTCCAGGATGTGGCGCTCCCCCTGGCACAGCATCACCGTGTCCGTGAACTCGTGAGGGACGAGCGAGGTCCCCGTTCTGTACACGTGGAAGAAATTCCCGTGCAAGTGCATGGAGTTCACCGGATCGAACTCGGTCAGATTGGTCATGTATACGCGTTGCAGCTCGCCCTTCACGATCCGTATCGGACGGCGTTGGTAGGCGAACGCTACGGTGTTGGCCGCGTACACCTCGTTCTCCCCGTCGAAATTCGTATCGAAACCGTTGAGAACCATCACCATTTCCCGCGCAGGTGGGCGGGGAGTGGCCGGATCGACGATGAACGTCCCGTAGAGCCCTTTTGCGATGTGCTTCTTCAGCGGCACCGCATGGCAGTGATAGAGGTGTAGTCCCATCGGCTCCGCGTCGAATTCGTACACGAATTCCTCGCCAGGCATCACGTGCTCGAACACTCCGTCCATGTTGGCAGCGTGCACACCGTGAAAGTGGATGGTGTGCGCATGACTCCCGCCGTTCACGAAGCGAACGCGGATGCGGTCGCCCGCAGATGCCCGGATGGTCGGGCCGGGAACGTGGCCGTTGTAGGTCCACGCCGGGTAGAACACCCCCGGCGCGACCTCGATCTCCTTGTCGATGGCCACGAGGTCGTACTCGCGAAGCGTCTGGCCCGACGGCAGCCGGCCGACTCGGCCCCGATCGAAGTGCTCCAGGAAGACCATGGGATCGAACCCGCCCACTGGCACTTCGCCGACCGTGCCGGCCAGGTGGGGATCGTGCGTATGGCTCGGCGTCCCGTCCGTTGCCGACACGGTCGCGCCGAATGCCGCGAGCCCAGCAGCCCCAGTGAGGCCTCTCGTCAAGAGCTCGCGTCTGCTCAACACCGATCGATGCTCCATCAACCCACCTCGTCTCCTCTAATCACGCAGCCCAGCGACTGCGCCAGTTCGTATCCGACAACCTCTTCGTCCTGGGGCGGAGCGGCGAACCGGATCGTAATCGGCCCGCGGAACGGCTGCCGGCTCACGACTTCGAAGACCACGCCCAACCGCAGACCCAGCGAACGGAGATACCGGAGGAGCTCGGAGTCCTTGTCGCTCACGAGCCGAAGCTCGGCGGTTTCACCGACCGGCACCTCCGACAGGGAGGTGACTTCCGGCACGGCCACCGTTCCGTCTTTGGTCGGGATCGGGGCGCCGTGCGGGTCGAACTCCGGGTTGCCAAGCGCCATAGCCATCCGCTCGATCAGTTCGTCGGACACCGCGTGCTCCAACCGCTCGGCTTCCTCGTGAACCGAATCCCAGTCGTATCCCAGCTTGGCCGTGAGGTACTTCTCCAGAATCCGATGCCGCCGGAGAACTCGCATGGCGGTGCGCCGTCCCACCTGCGTGAGCTGCACACCACGGTAGGGCACGTGCGCCAGCAGACCGGAATCCGAAAGCCGTTTGACCATCCCGCTCACAGACGGGGGCGCGACCGCGAGGGCGTCGGCGATCGCACTGGTCTGTGCCGCACCGTCACGGGTCTCCAGTTCATAGATCGTCTTGAGGTAGTCCTCGGTTGACCGGCTGAGACCCCGTTGCCTAGACAATGCACTCATGTGGCGCTCGCGCCTCCGTCTGAAGTGGCCCCGGCAAACAATATTATTAGTTAAGGCTAAACATGGAAGGCCCCACGGGCGGTCCCCACCTTCCGGCAGCCGGCCCTACAGGGCTAAGTCGAAGAAATTATTGAGGATACGAAGTGTCATGCCCCACACGACGTCGCCGCCGACGAAGTACGCAGGCACACGGAGATCCCGGCCACGGACCGTGACCGTCGTCTCATTGGCGCCCCGCCGCAGGTCGCCGACTGAAACCCACACGCTGTCCGCCACTTCCGGGCTCGGATGTACGGCAGCGCGCTTCGGCAGCCCGAACACGAACGGTCGGACGGCCACTGGCGGCAACACGGGCGTCGTAGGAGCGAGATCGTCCAAGACACCGAGTAGCTCCTGCTCGGAGAGGTAGATGCCTGTTTCCTCCGCCGTTTCGCGGATGGCAGTCGCCAGGAGGTCGGGATCACCACTCTCCCTCCTACCGCCAGGCAGTCCCATTTGCCCCGACCACGGATCACCCTCGAGCGCCGCTCGCTTGATGAGCAACAAATCGAGTCCCCGGTTCTCTTCCGCTGCCAACACCAGCGCCACGGCGGCCTGAATCCTCCCATCCATATCGGCTTGGACCGGCGCTCGCTCGCCGAGTCGCCCGCCGACCTGTGTGAGTGTGAGCGGAATCACGCCGCGCGGCGGGAAAAGGAAGGATATTGAAGTGTCACAACGAGCGTCATGTGACCTGAGACCCACTTGCGGTGGTCTACATATTGCACGCCGTAATTCAGGATTCGTGACCGTGCCCACCGTCTCGTAGGGAGGTGCCTATCCGAACCGTTGGAGTCGGACTCATCGCGCTGGCCGCGTTCGCCGCAGCGAGCCTGTTGCTGCACCGGTGGCAGCTCATCGCCCTCGCGACCAGAAGGCGACCAACGTTGGTCGACTCGCTGTACGCGGCCGGTCTCTAACCCGCGTACCGACGGCCCCCGCATCGGGGGCCGTCGTCGCTTCAGTCCCCACCTCCTCACAACAAATGCCTCACGAACCACTCGAGCGTCAGATCGACGGCGCGCTCGAGCTGTGGTGTCCAGCCCCCCCAGGGATGCCGCGCGCCCATCGTGTGGCTCCCGGCCTCGACGATTTCCAGCCGTGCCACGTCCTTGCTCACATGTGCAAACAGGAGTTTCGACTCACGGACGGGCACCGCCTCATCGACGCTCCCCTGCACCAGCAGCCACGGAGCGGAGATCTGGCCAGCAGCCGTCGCAGGATCCAGGACGTGCTCGTTGCGTTCGAGATCTTCGAGGTAGTCCAAGCGGAGCGGCAGCACCTCGCCGGTCCGCGCATTGACGATGTCGAGCGACCCGCTCTCCCGCCATTTGGCCACGGTCCGCGATCCCCAGCGGGCGTACGACGATATCGCGGCCCACGTCACGATTGCCCCACAGTTCGAGTGCCTGGCGGCGTGAATGATAGCCGCTGCTCCGCCGCGACTGTGCCCGAACACTCCGAGCTTCGTCGGCCGTGCGACGGCGGCGGCGAGCGCACCCTCTGCCAGGGCATCCCACACGGTGGCGAGATCCTGCAGATCACCGGTCGGAGTTGACCGGGAAAACCGCTCCGGCTCCGAAAACGACTCGCCGTCGGGACCGACGCCGCTGCCGGAGAAGTTGAAAGTGATTGCCGTGATGCCAGATCGTGCGAGGCGCAGTGCCAGGTGCGGGAAAAACCCCCAATTCTTGAAGCCCTTGAAGCCGTGGCAGATCACGACCGCGGGGCGATCGCGCCCCCCTGCGGCTGTCCGTACTTCCCCACGCAGGGGGGCGCCGTCGGCCCCGGTCAGCGCGAACGGGATGGTCGTTACCGTCGCCACGATCGCTGCTTTGACCTCCCGATTCGGCCCGTTACATTCCGCCTCGTGCGCAGGATAACTCTCGCCGCCAGATCGGCCACATGATGACACGGCCGTCCAATCCCGCCCTCTATGTTCTCACGGTGGCGCTCAAAGAACATCACGACGATCTGCTCGCCCAGTGGCTGGAGTGGATCACCGAACGCGTCGCCCAGGCACCCCACGTGAGTCGCCCCACGCTCCAACGACATCTGGCGCTGTTGATCGACCTGATCATCGAGCTTTCGGGACCCCTCCGGAGACAAGCTACCGAGCTCTGGTTCGCGGCGTGTGAGGCGTACGGCCAGACCGCGGCGGCTCGCGGTCTGGCGGCGGGAGAGGTGGTAGAGGAACTCCAGCAGCTCCGCGAGCTCCTCATCCGGATGCTGTCGGAAGCCGTGGCGCTGATGTCCCCCCGTCAGTCGATGACCGCGGTGCTGCGTTTGAACCGCACGATTGACCGGGGCATCACCCACGCCGTGGTGGGCTACACCGACGCCCTCGTCGAAACGCTGCTCAATCGTCGCGGGGTACCGATCGTGGCGACCCAACCGGGCGAAGACGAAGTGCTCCAGCGCCTGACCCATCTTGAGAGCGAATTGGACCAGCTGCGGCGCCAAAGCCGGTAGCGCGGATCGCTAACCCGAGATCTCTTCCCCGCCGTCGACGTTGATCACGTTGCCGGTGATCCAATCTGTCCCCGGCTTCGACAGCGCGACCACGGCCTTCGCCAAGTCCTCCGTGACGGTCAACCGCTTGTGGGGATTCCGTTGCACCGCTGCGAGGAAGAGTTTGTCGCTCTCCGGGATCCGCTCGGCTGCCGGCGTCCGGGTCACGCCACCGCGCAGCGCATTCGCGGTGATACCCAACGGAGCGAGTTCCATTGCCAGCTGGCGCACATGCGATTCGAGTCCGGCCTTCGCCGCCGAAACCGCCCCATAGGAAGGGATCACGCGATTGGACCCGGAGGACGTCATCGCGAAGATCCGTCCTCCCTCGTGCATCAGACCGCGTCGCACCAAGTCCTGCGTCCACCAAATCAGCGAATGGGCCATCACGTCCATGGTCATGTGCATGTGTCGCTTCGTGATGGCGTCCTCCGCGATGTACGGCTTCAGCGTGCCGAAGGCGAGGGAGTGCATCAGAACGGCCACGGTGCCGCCGGTATCTTTGATATCCTCATCCAGAGCATCCATGACCTCGACCCGCTTCTCGTCGTCGTTCGCATTGATGTTGAAGTACCAAGCGCGGTGCCCGGTTGCCTCGATCTCCTCTTTGATCGCCTCCACGTAATCGAGTCGGGCAGCACGATCTAGGTGAACACCGGCGATGTCATAGCCGCTCTTGGCGAGTTCCTTCGCCGTCGCCTCACCGAACCCGCTCGATGCCCCGAGGATGAGCGCCCAGCGTGGAACGGTGCGTTGCGCGTGTCTCACAGAAGCCCTCCGGTTCGAGCGTTACACAACCTATCGAGCGGGACCGGCGCTCGCCATTCCGGTACGCCGCCGGCTGGCCAGACCGTCGTTTGCCGAATAGAATGGTAAGCGATTTCGTCGGCCGGAACGCACCGATCCGTGCCCCCTCCCCGCGGCCGCTGACAAACACCCGCACCGTACCGGATGTGCCCATGGACTACCTACTCACCGAGGACCAGCGAATGATCCGCGACCTGTGCCGGCAGATCGCCGAGGAAAAGATCAAGCCGGTGGCTGCCAAGTACGACGAGTCGGCGGAGTTCGCCTGGGACATCGTGCAGGTCCTGGCCGAAGCAGACATCTTCGGCGTGTCGATCCCAGTGGAGTACGGCGGCATGGGCGGTGGCGTCCTCGAGACGGCACTGGTCACGGAGGCGCTCTCCTGGGGCTGCGGCGGGATCGCGCTGGCGTTCGGGGGCACCGGGCTCGGCACCTATCCCATCGTCCTCTTCGGCAATGAGGAGCAGAAGCAGCGCTACCTGCCGCCGATCGCCCGCGGTGAGACGCTCGCGGCTTTTGCCATCACCGAGGCCGACGCCGGATCCGACGCCGCCCGTATCCGCACCACCGCGATCAAGCATGGCGATCACTACGTCCTCAACGGCACCAAGCAGTGGATCACGAACGGTGGCGAGGCAGAGGTCTATACGGTCATCGCGCTCACCGACAAAGGCAAGGGTGCGCGTGGCGCCAGCGCCTTTATCGTCGAGAAGAACACGCCCGGGCTCGCCTTCGGCAAGAAGGAGAACAAGCTCGGCATCCGTTCATCCGCGACCCGGGAGGTGATCTTCGAGGACGCGCGGATCCCGGAGGCGAACCTCCTCGCCCGCGAGGGGATGGGCTTCATCGTGGCATTGAAAACGTTCGACCACGCCCGCCCGGGGGTCGCCGCCCAAGCGGTGGGCATCGCCCAACGCGCTCTGGACGAAGCAACCCACTACGCGCGGATCCGCAAGCAATTCGGCCACCCGATCTCGTCGTTCCAGGGAATCCAGTTCATGCTGGCGGACATGGCGATCGCCGTCGAGGCATCGCGAGCGCTCGTCTACTCGGCTGCGCGGATGATCGACTCGGGCGCGAAAGACATTGCCAAGGCATCGGCCATCTGCAAAACCTTCGCCTCCGACGCCTGCATGAAGGTGACCGTCGATGCCGTCCAGATCTTCGGCGGGTACGGCTACATGAAGGAGTATCCCGTCGAGAAGCTGCTGCGCGATGCCAAGATCACGCAGATCTACGAAGGCTCGAACGAGATCCAGCGGAACGTGATCGCCGCGCAGCTCTTGAAGGAGAGCGCCAAGGGTAATTGGGCCTGACGTGAAGCTCAACCTCGCCATTGCGCTCGGTCTCGTGGCAGGCCTGCTGCTGGGCCTGGTCGCGGCCATCACTGAGAGCCAGCCCTTGGTCGCGCTCGCAGAAGGGGTCGAGCCGCTCGGGAATGCGTTCGTCGATCTCCTCAAGATGGTCGTCATCCCACTGGTGACGTCCGTCGTGTTCGTCGGTGTGTGCCGGTTGGGCAACCTGCGCAAGCTCGGACGCATGGGCGCGATTACATTGGGCTTCTTCGCCGCGACCACGGTGGTGAGCGTGCTGCTGGGCATGGGCGTGATGAAAGCGCTGTTGCCGCTGGCGAGCGAGGGAGCGGCGCAGGCCATGGAGGCTGGCGGGGCACCGCCACCGATGCTGCCGGGGCCGATCGAGTTCCTGTTCAGTCTCATTCCGAGCAATCCGTTCAGTGCGGCTGTGGATGGAGCGCTGCTCCCACTCCTCGTCTTCACCATCCTGCTCGCCGCAGCGGCTGGCTCGCTCCCGACAGGCGACAGCGATCGACTGCTCGGGCTCGCCGACGCGGTGGCCGCGGCGCTCATCAAGCTCGTCGACTGGATCCTGCTGATCGCGCCGGTCGGCGTCTTTGCCCTCGCCGCCCCCGTGACGGCTCGCGCCGGGTGGGCCATGCTGCAGACGCTGGCGATCTTCGTGATCGCGGTACTGATCGGCGAGCTGATCTTCGTCGCCGGTGTGTACGTGCCGGCCGTGCGCTTCGTGGGACGGATGTCGGTCCGTCGCTTCCTCCGCGGGTGCGTCACGCCCCAGATCATCGGCGCGAGCACCACCAGCTCGCCCGCCACGGTGCCGGCCATGCTCGAGGCCGCCGACGAGCACCTCGAGATTTCCCTGCCAGTGGCCGGGTTCGTGATCTCGTTGGGTGCCGGCCTGGGGAGAGCGGGAGCGGCGCTCTTCCAGGGCGCATGCGTGGTCTTCCTCGCCTGGCTGTACGGTGTGCCGCTCCCCATGGCCGGCATCGGCGGTGCCCTGCTCGCAACGTTCATCGTGTCATTCACCGTCCCCAGCATACCCGGTGGCAGTGTCCTCAGCCTCGCGCCGGCGCTGGGCACGATCGGCATTCCTCTGGACGGCATGGCTGTGCTCCTCGGCGTCGACCGAATCCCCGACATGGCACGCACTGCGACCAACGTCACCGGCACGCTCACCGCCGCGGTCGTGGTCGATCGGCTGGAGGACGGGTACGGTGGAAGCCCGAGCACCGACTCGAGCAGATAGCGCTCGCGTGCTCCGACACCCGCGTCCCGTCTCGTAGGCCCGCTCCATGCTCGCCCGCCTGGCTGCCGACCTGCTCGTCACACTCCACCTGGCGTTCATCGTCTTCGTGGTGGCTGGGGGATTCCTGGCGTGGCGTTGGCGCCGGCTGGCGTGGGTGCACGTCCCATGCGCCGCCTGGGGCGCCCTCGTGGAGTTCATGGGATGGATCTGCCCCCTCACGCCCTGGGAGGTCACGCTCCGACGACAGGCTGGACAGGCCGGGTACGATGGCGGCTTCGTCGAGCACTACATCATTCCCATGGTCTATCCGGAGGCCTTGACGCTCCGGATCCAGATCGGTTTGGGACTGGTGGTCGTCGCCCTAAACGTCATGGCCTATGCCGTCTACTTCAGGCGGCGGCCCGCGCGCACACCCCGCGAGGGCGTGCGGCCTGAGTAGATTCTCGTGTCTAGCCAGCCCCGCTCCTGCCGTGTATCGATCGCGGAGGTGATATGAAGCTCCAGCTCCACTGGCAAATCCTGATCGCGATGGTACTAGGCGTCGCCGTCGGGGTCGTCTTTCAGGTCATCTATGACGGCGAACCCTCCGGGTGGCTGTTCGCACTGATCGCGTCACTGGGCACGATCTTCATCAACCTGCTGCGAATGGTCATCGTGCCGCTGATTGTCAGCTCCATCGTGAGCGGCGTGGCGAGTGTCGGCGATGGAAAGAGCATCGGCCGGCTCGGTCTCAAGACGTTCTCCTACTACTTCGTATCGAGCCTCCTGGCCATCCTCATCGGCATCTTCGTCACCAACCTGATCAAACCCGGTGTGGGGGCCAACATTCCGGTGGGCGAGAGCTTCGATCCATCCACGGTCGTCACTCCGCGATCGCCTGGCCAGATCCTCATCGACATGATCCCACTCAACCCGATCGAGGCGATGTCGTCCGGTCACATGCTCGGGATCATCTTCTTCTCGATCTTCCTGGGATTCGCGATCACGAGGACCGCCGAACGGAACCGTGAAACTCTGCGGCAGTTCTTCGATGCCTTGTTCGACGCGATGATGAAGATCACCAATGTCGTGATCAGCGTCGCGCCGTTCGGCGTCTTCGGACTCATCGTCGCAACGGTGGCGTCGGCGGGCGTGAGTCTGTTCATCACGCTCAGCCTCTACATCGGCACGATCCTGACGGGCTTCCTGATCCACCTGCTCATCGTGTTGCCGCTGCTGTTCTATGTCACGACGCGTATCAACCCGATCTACCACTTCCGCGCCATGAGCGCCGCCATGGTCACAGCGTTCTCGACGTGCTCCTCGAACGCCACACTCCCCGTGACGATGAGCGACGTCGAAAACAAGGCTGGTGTCTCCAACACCATCTCAAGCTTCGTGCTGCCGATGGGCGCCACGGTCAACATGAACGGCACGGCGTTGTACGAGTGTGCCGGCGTCATCTTCATCAGCCAGGTGCTCGGGATGCAGCTCGACTTCTCGCAACAGTTCCTCATCGTCCTCACCGCCCTGCTCTCGGCGGTCGGCGCAGCCGGCATCCCCGCCGCCGGTGTGGTGGTGATCTTCATCGTCACGCAGGCGATCGGCTTCACCGACGCGCAGGTCGGGTTGATCATCGGCACCATGCTCGCGGTCGACCGGCCCATCGACATGTTCCGCACCACCATCAACATCTTCAGTGACAGCGTGGGTGCGGTGATCGTGGCAAAGAGCGAGGGGGAGACGAACTTCTATCCGGGCATGCGCCGCGCCGAGGAGCCGCAGGCAGCATGAATGCGACATGCCTCACCACGCATGAGGGCCCGAGTCCATGCTGCCGCTGCTGATTCCCAGATCCGTCATCTTCGGCAATCCGGAAAAGGCCGACCCGCAGGTCTCCCCGGACGGCAGCCACCTGGCGTATCTAGCACCGCTAGACGGTGTGCTGAACGTGTGGGTCGGCGATATCACCGGCGAGGAGTTTCGGCCGATCACTCATGATACCGATCGTGGAATACGTGCCTATTTCTGGGCGCATGACGCCAAGCATGTCCTCTACCTGCAGGATGCGGGCGGCGATGAGAACTGGCGGCTTCACAAAGTCGCGCTCAAGACCGGAACGGTCGACGATCTGACGCCGTTCGAGTCCGTCCAGGTCCAGATCGTGGCCCGAGACAAGCGGCACCCGTCCGAGTTGCTCATCGCCATGAACAAGGATGACCGGCGGCTGCACGACGTCTACCATCTGGACCTTCGGTCGAACGCGCTCGAGTTGGTCGCGAAGAACCCCGGCAACGTGCTGGGGTGGATTGCCGATACCGCCTTTCACGTCAGGGCGGCATTGGCCTCCACCCCGGAGGGCGGGTCGGAGCTGCTCATGCGAAGCGGACCGGATGACGACTGGCAATCGCTGCTCGTGTGGGGGCCGGAGGATGCCATGACGAGCTGGCCTCTCGGCTTCACCCTCGACGGCGGTACGCTGTATCTCGTCGATTCGCGAGACGTGAACGCCGCACGACTGTGTGCGCTCGCCCTCGGCAGCGGATCACTCGAAGTCATCGCTGCCGATCCGGAATACGACGTGAGCAGTGTGCACATTCATCAAGACACCCGGGCGATTCAGATGGTGGCGTTCACTCGCGCCCGTCTCGACTGGGAAGTCCTCGACCCGGCTCTGGCGGAAGACATCGAGGCCATACGTGCGCTGAACCCCGGAGACTTCACCGTCCACAGTCGCACGCACGACGATCAGATCTGGATCGTCGAGTTCGTCCAGGACACGGGGCCCGTCTCGTACTACGCCTTCGACCGTCGAACCCGATCAGGGACGTTCTTGCTGCATACTCGGCCCGATCTCTCGGCCTACACACTCGCCGAGATGCAGCCAATCACGCTCGCGGCACGAGACGGCCTCACCGTCCACGGCTATTTGACCCTGCCGCCTGGCGTCGAGCCCAAGCGGCTCCCCATGGTGTTGGACGTGCACGGAGGGCCGTGGCACCGGGACACATGGGGCTACGATCCCGAGGCCCAGTGGCTGGCCAATCGGGGATACGCCTGCCTACAAGTGAACTTTCGAGGGTCGACCGGCTATGGAAAGCAGTTCTTGAATGCCGGGAACCGGGAATGGGGTGGCAAGATGCACGACGACGTCGTCGATGCCGTTCGTTGGGCCGTCGAGCGAGGCATTGCCGACCCCGATCGGGTGGCGATCTACGGCGGATCGTACGGCGGGTATGCTGCCCTGGTCGGGGCGACGTTCACTCCCGACCTGTTTCGCTGCGCGGTCGACATCGTGGGGCCGAGCAACCTGATCACCTTCATCGAGACCATCCCTCCGTACTGGTCCAGCTACCTCACCATGTTGCACGAGCGCGTGGGGAATCCAGAAGGCGATCGCCACTTCCTCCTGTCGAGATCACCGCTCACGCACGTGGACCGCATCCGGATCCCCCTGCTGATCGCGCAGGGAGCGAACGACCCTCGGGTCAAGCAATCGGAATCCGAGCAGATTGTCACGGTGATGCGCGAGAAGGGGATCGACCACGAATACATGCTGTTCCCGGACGAGGGCCACGGTTTCGCAAAACCCGAGAATCGCCTGAGATTCTACGCCGCCGCAGAGCGATTCCTCGCGAAGCACCTCGGGGGACGGTGCGAGGACTCGGACGCCGACGCGTTGTCAGGTACGGTACCCTGACGGACGCTTCGCCGGGGCGTCTGCCTTATTGCCTTTGACCTAGTGACCCCCATGGAAGACTTCGCCCGCACCTTCCTTCTTGACCCGACGGTGGGCAAGATCGTCGCCATTCTCGTCGGTCTGCTCCTCATCACACTCGTGGTACGTGCCGTTCACCGCACCCTGCCACGGTACGTCCGCGAGAACGACACCCGATATCGGGTCAGGAAGATCATCACGTTCCTCGGCTACCTGGCCGGGTTCCTCTACCTCACCGTGGTCTTCCGGAATCAGCTCGGCGGGCTCACGGTCGCCTTCGGCGTGGCCGGTGCGGGAATCGCGTTCGCGCTGCAGGAGGTCATCGCAAGCGTCGCGGGATGGGTGGCCGTTGCGCTGGGCAATTTTTACCGCGTGGGCGACCGCGTGCAACTCGGTGGCATCCGGGGGGACGTGATCGACGTTGGTGTGCTGCGTACGACGCTCATGGAATGCGGAAACTGGGTGAACGGCGACCTCTATAACGGCCGCATCGTGCGCGTGGCCAACAGTTTCGTCTTCAAGGAACCGGTCTTCAACTACTCCGGCGATTTTCCCTTCTTGTGGGAGGAGATCACCGTCCCGGTGAAGTACGGGTGCGACCACCGCTTGGCTCGGGAGATTATTCACCGAACGGTGACCGACGTGGTGGGCGCATACGCCGGCGTGGCCAAGGAGTCGTGGAAGGACATGGTTGCCAAGTACCGGATCGAGGACGCTAGCGTCGAGCCCATGGTGACGCTCGTCGCCAACGACAACTGGATGGAGTTCACAGCGCGGTTCGTGGTGGATTACAAACGGCGCCGGACCACCAAAGATGAGATCTTCTCCCGCCTGCTGGATGCGATCGATGCCACGGGAGGCCGGGTCGCACTCGCCTCGGCGACATTCGAACTGGTCGGCGCACCGCCTGTGGACGTCCACCTCCTGGGCGGCGGCAAGCAGGCCGGATCGTGAGCGCGTAGAGCACACCCCACCAGTGCTGGCCGACGCACCAGCCCAAAGACCTGCGACGTGACCCTAAACGCTTAATCGATAATGACTTGATCGCATCGAACCTACCCGCAACTGGTACGCCCTCCTACATTTCACGTCGTCCCCCCACGACCCTAACGCACAACGCGGCCCGAGACCGCGGGGTTCCTGCAACCTCAATGCTGAACCAAATCCTGGCCGCCGTGCCTCTCCTGTTCGGGGCAGCCTTGGTCCTCGGGATTGCCTTCATGGTCGGCCGCGTCGTCGCCGGACTCGTGACCGGCGTCCTGGCTGGGGTGGGATTCGACGACCTGTTCGGCAAGCTCGGGCTGCGGGTCGAAGGCGATCGAGCGCGTAACACACCCTCACAGATCGCGGGCTATCTCACGATCGTGGCCATCATGCTCGTCGCCGCGATCGAGGCGGCAAGCATGCTCGGGTTCGGGGCGCTCTCCGATCTCGCCACGGAGTTCTTTGGATTTGGCACCCGCTTGCTGCTCGGGTTGGTGATCTTCGGCGTCGGCCTGTATTTGGGTAACCTGGCCCACAGTGCGATCCCGCGGGGCGCTGGCCGCTGGGGCGGGCTGTACGCGTCGGCCGCCCGGATCGCTATCGTGGTGCTCGCCACCGCGATGGCGCTGCAACAGACCGGCGTGGCCCAGGAGATCGTCACCCTCGCCTTTGGGACCATTCTCGGCGCGATCGCACTCGCGGGTGCCATTGCGTTCGGGCTCGGAGCCAGGGAGGCTGCCGGCAGAACCATCGACCAATGGTTGACCGGCTGGGGCGAACGTGGGGGGAAGTAGCGCCCTTCTAGCTGAGACCTACCGTTGCTAGATTCGGTGCGCCGGGGGGGGGCGCTCGACCCCCCCGGTGTCGCGCCCGCGACGCTGGGCACGAACCGTTCGAGCGTCAAACAATCTGGGGATGAGATGAGAGGACAACTCTTGGCCACCACACTCGCGATCGCGCTGGTGGCGTGGCCGAGCACAATGGCAGCACAGGGACCCGACGAACCGATATTCGACCGGCTCACGGAAACGTTCAAGAAGGACTACCTCAGCCTCGGCGTCCTGCTACAGGCCGTCGCAGACTTCCAGGTGGAAAGGACGCTGCCCACCGAGAACGGGTTCAGCATCGCTAATTTCCGTCTCCTGCTCCGGGGTGAGCTGGACGAAGGCTTCGGGTACTTCCTGCAGGCCAGTTTCGCCGGCACGCCCGCGATCCTCGATGCCCGGATGTCCTACCGGGCGAGCCCCATGCTCGCATTCGACGTCGGGCAGTTCAAGGCTCCCTTCAGCCGCGAATTCCTGACATCCGCTGCCAGCATCGACTTCGTCAACCGCTCGCAGGCGGTGACGGCGCTCGCACCCGGCCGACAGATCGGCCTCCAGGCGCGGTTCAACGATCGTGGACGTACTGTGGGGGTGAGCGCCGGCATCTTCAACGGCAACGGCACGAGGCCGAACGGCAACGACAACGACAACCTCATGTTTGCCGGCCGCGTCGCCGTCATGCCCAAGCTGGGGCCGGTCGGAACCGGCCGTGCTCTGGAGATCGGCGTGAACGTCGCGCACAGCGACGACGACGGATCCACATTCGGGGGCGGCTTCGTGACCGACTTCGCCGGGAGGCGAACCCATGTGGGAGGGGACGCACGGCTCACGGTCGACAGGTGGTTGCTCTCAGGCGAGCTGGTCTATGCCGAGCTCCGGCCGACGTTGGGCATCGATCGCAGCCCGTGGGGCTTCCACACGACGGTCGGCTACATGCTCTCGCCCAAGACGCAGGTGTTGGCACGCTTCGACGGGTTCGACGCCGACAACGGCCTGGATCGAAGCGATCTGCTGATTCTCGGCTTCAACGCGTGGCCCACGGCGGTCACCGAGTTCCAGGTCAACTACCTGATCGACACGCGGGACACCGCAGTCGACCATCATCAGCTGCTGGTGAATTTCCAGTTCGGCTTCTGATGAGAAGCAGGGAAGAACACGCCATGAAAACTATGAGTCGATCGTTCCGACGCCGCTGCCTCGTGTGGATGGGCGCAGTCGCCACCGTCGCGCTCGTGCTCTTCGGTGCGCCGCACACGCTCACGGCACAGCAAGACACCACGCAAGCGCCAGCCGCCGCCCCCGCAGGAGCCCCGGTCGTCTTCCGCGGCGACACCCTGCTCCGGCTGTACGGCACGCTGGGCCCCTTCACGCCGGAGGAACGGGCGGCTGCACTGGGCCGGCGCATCGAGGCCCTGGCCGCCGACCCACTCGCCAGGGCAACTGACCTGGTCGTCCAGGACACCGTGGGGGCCACCGACATCCGCGTCGGTGACGCGGTCGTCATGACCGTCACGGAGCGGGACGCCGCCGAAGCAGGGCTGCCGAGAGCCGTGCTGGCGCAGCAATACGCCGACGCTATTCAGGAGGCCATCCGAGGCGGGGAAGGCGGGGCGACCCTGAAGAGCATCCTCATCGGCGCGCTGCTCACACTGGTCACGACCGCGGCACTCGTCGTGGTGTTGAAGCTGCTCAACCGCTTCTTCCCGGGACTGTATCGACTCATCGAGTCCTGGCGCGGCACGAAGATTCCGTCGCTGCGGATCCAGAAGCTCGAGGTACTGTCTGCCGATCGACTGACCGACGCCGCCCTGTTCGTCGCGCGTGTGGGACGGATCTTCGCCGTGGTCGTTGTGTTCTACGTGTACTTGCCTCTCGTCCTCAGCTTCTTTCCGTGGACCCGGGGGCTTGCCGACACGATCTTCGGATACGTGCTCAACCCGCTCGGGCGCGTTTGGACCAACTTCATCGCGTATGTGCCAAACGTGTTCACCATCGCGGTCATCGTGGTGGTGTTCTACTACCTCCTCAAGTTCATCCACCTGCTGTTCAGCGGGATCGAACGCGGCGCGATTGCTGTCCCGGGATTCCATCTCGACTGGGCCGAGCCGACCTACAAGATCGTCCGCTTCATGGTCATCGTCTTTGCGGCGATCGTCATCTATCCCTACATGCCCGGCTCCGACACCGCGGCATTCAAGGGCATCTCGGTCTTCCTGGGTGTGCTGATCTCGTTTGGATCGTCCTCGGCGATCGCGAACGTCGTGGCGGGAGTGGTGATGACCTACATGCGGCCGTTCCAGCTCGGCGACCGGGTCAAGATCGCCGACACGGTGGGTGACGTGGTGGAGAAGACGTTGCTCATCACCCGGGTCCGCACTATCAAGAACGTCGACATCACCATTCCGAATGCCATGGTGCTATCGAGCCACATCATCAACTACAGCTCCACTGCCGAAGAGGGCGGGGTAATTCTTCATACTGGCGTGACGATCGGCTACGACGTACCGTGGCGGCAGGTGCAAGAGCTGCTGCTCGCGGCAGCCGCAGCGACGTCCGGACTGATGAAGGAACCCAAACCCTTTGTGTTACAGACGAGCCTCGACGACTTCTACGTGAGTTACGAGCTGAACGTGTACACGAACAACCCGAACGTGATGGCCCGAACGTACTCGGAGCTGCACCAGAACATTCAGGACAGGTTCAACGAGTCCGGCGTAGAGATCATGTCACCGCACTACGGGGCGCAGCGGGACGGCAACCAGGTGGCGATTCCCCCAGAGTACCTGCCGAAGACCTATGAGGCGCCGGTGTTCCGGTTCCTCAACGTGGGTCAGCCCAAGCCACAACAGGCACCGTCGCCGCCGACGCCCTAGGTGCTTGATATCGACGAGGGGGAGCGAAACGCCGCTCCCCCTCTCGGTTTCGGTGACGACCCCAGCCTCCCTAGCTGCCGGTCACATACCGGTACGCGATCCGAGAGACGGCTATGATCAACTGGTCGGCTTTGTCGACATCGTCGATACCCCGCGTGAGCACGACAAGCACATACGCTTGTCCGTCCGGCAGGAAGACGATCCCGCCGTCATGGCGAATGCCGGTGATCCAGCCGGTCTTGTGAGCGACTCTGGTCCCGGCCGGTAGCCCCGCCGGCAGGCCCTCGTTGAACTCCTGTCTCGCCAGGATCTCCACCATCTCGCGACACGATGCACCGCTCGCGGCACGGTTCTCCGCGATCGCGGAGAACACGATACCCAGGTCTCGGGCCGTGGTGGTGTTGTTGAGACCGGCTTGGTAGGCCTTCGTGTCTTCCACTCCCCGCAGCACCGCGATCGAGTCCGCGCCAAGCTCCCGCATCGTGCGTTGCGTTCGATCGGCGCCGACCCGTTGAATCAGCATGTTGGTGGCGAGATTGCTCGAGACCGTGATCATCCGGTCCATCAGCTCCCGCACCGACTCCCGCTCGCCCACGCGGTGATAGAGCGTGGTGTCGCTATCGTCCGGAACGCTCAACTCGTAGGCCGAACCGTCTACGATCGAGCGGAAAGTGGCCGTGATGACCAGGCTGTCATCGAGACCCAGCGCCCCCGCCTCCACATCCCGAAAGACCTGGATCATCACCGGCACCTTCATCATGCTCGCGGCGTGTACACGGGCGTCGGCATCGAGCAGAAGGGAATCACTAGTAGACAGATCCTTGAAGTAGATGCCGACGGTCTCAGCCCCGCTCCGCTGGATTTCTCTGTCGATTGCCGTGAGGAAGCCGGGTGTCCGGTCTCGCGCACATCCGAGCCCAAGCACGAGCCCCGCAACGAGACCGAGCCGGAGACGGCTGAATCCATTCAGGACTAACGTGCGCATGATGCCGCTTTCCGAAGTCGTCAATGGCAATATATCGGCGTTGGAACCCCTCTCAAGCTCCATGTCTGCTCACCCCTTCCATCGCGCACTAGCTTGCTAGTGACGCGTCCCCATCGACCGGCAGGCTCTTGAACATGGCACGACCCATTCAGCTGGAGTACCGCCGCCCGGGAAAAGCCACCACGGTCTATCGAGAGTCGTTGGTCCTCGACCGCCCGGACGTCAAAGTCTTGCTGCTCGATCCGTATGAGGGCCGCTCCGTCCACGTCGACGAATCGGTGATTCAGGAGCCGGGTGCGCCGATCGTGTGGTATGTGTTTCCGGAGCGCTGGTACGATATCGGGCGGTTTCATTTGCGCGATGGAGCGTTCACGGGGTGGTACACCAACTTCTGCCGACCTCCCGAGATAGTTGGAGATCGGTGGATCGGGCACGATCTCTTTCTGGACCTGTGGCAGCCCGTGCAGGGGGAACACCGTTGGCTCGATGAACAGGAACTCGACGACGCCGTCCGGCAGCGATTGATTGACGCTGGTACCAGGCGGCGAATCCAGAACGAGCGGGTCATGATGGAATATCAGCTGCGCGAAGGCGCGTGGCCGCCACCGATCGCGCGAGACATCGATCTCGATCAGGCTCGAGCGCTCGACGTGGAGTAGGGCTCCCTCCGCAGGGTGCGCGCCTTTGCTCCATGGCGCACGGATTCGCCTCTCAAAGTTCGTCGCTTCGGTCCTAGCATGGTTCGGTTCACACCCACCGGATCATGCTTGTCGAGAGACTTTCGAGACTCGAGTCGCTTACCCACTTGAGCGCCCTGTTCGCCCGGCTCGGATATCGACCGGTCGGCGAACCGTGGGCAGAGGGCGCGCTGGTGGTGGCCAAGTGGCACGCCTTCAAGGTCATCGCCATTCAGAGCGCCGACCCCCGCGGCGCCGCCCGGGCTTTGGCACACAGGCTCTCGGCGTCCGGGCTGCGCGGGTTGGCCGTGGCCCTGGGCCCGGGGGAGTTGGCCATCGCGGCGCCACGGCTGGGCACGCCTGGCAGCTCCAAGGTCCTCGGGGTGAGCCTGCATCAGCCCTCCCGGGTCGCGCTGGCGCAGATGCGCGAGCTCCGACCCCGGAACGACTCGACGGCATTGGCGCATGCGCTGCGTGTTGCGGACACGCTCTCTAGCGAGGCGGTCGGCGAATACTTCTTCCGGGAGTTCAGCTCGCTGCTCGACGGCATGGCGGCGACTATCGACGACCACCACCGTGAGGAAGACCGTCGTCTGGCGGTTCTGCTGACACTCACGAGAATCCTGTTTCTCTACTTCATACAGGCCAAGGGATGGCTTGACGGCAAGCACGACTATCTCCGTCAGAGGCTGGATGAGAGCCTCTCTCGCGGAATCGCCTTCCATGAGCGCGTCCTGGACCCTCTCTTCTTCGGCACCCTCAATCGCCCACTTCCCGAGCGCATGACGAATCGGGCGTGCGGCACGATTCCCTATCTCAACGGCGGACTCTTCGAGCGGCACGCGATCGAGCGGAAACTCGGGCAGCCACGCTTTTCCAACGAACTCTGGGCTCACGCCTTCGATCGGCTCTTCGACAGGTATCGGTTTTGTGTCCGGGAAGCCGAGGAAGTGGACGCCGTAGCCCCCGACACACTGGGTCGTGTCTTCGAGCGGCTGATGGACTCCCGGGAGCGCTTGCGCTCGGGAACCTTCTACACACCGGAGAGCGTCGTGCACCAAATCGTCAGGGCTGCACTCGGCACAACGCTCCCACGCCTGGGCGGAATGTCCGCCGACGCGGCACGGCGCCTCCTGGCCGGCGACCCACTCCTCGGCATTGAGCGGGTGCAGGCACGGCGCGCCCTCCGTATCCTGCGCATCCTCGACCCCGCAGCCGGATCCGGTGCCTTTCTTCTGGGCGCACTTGAGATCCTCACGGACCTGACGTTGCGCCTCGAGGACAACGATTGCCTCGACCCGTGGACGGTGCGCCGACGGGTGCTGCGCGAGAATCTCTTCGGCGTGGACATCAACCCCATGGCGGTTCGGCTGGCCGAGCTTCGTCTGTGGCTCGCCGTAGTGGCCGACGATCCGACCACCGACATCTCCCAGATCGTTCCGCTCCCGAACCTGGATGGAGTGGTCCGCCAGGGTGATTCCCTTCTCGACCCGATCGCGGCCGCCCGACTGGCCCTTGGCCGAGGACCCGGCGCGAATCGCGACATCGTGAAGGAGGTGGCCGCCATCCGACGAAAGGTGTTCGACGCCCGAGGTCGCTCCACTCGACGCATCATGACGGCACTTGCCCGGGCTGAGCATCGACTGGCACAATCAATGGTCGAGCGATCAATCGGTGCGGCGCAGGCGCAGCTACAGGACCTCGAGCACGTGACGCGAGGACGGGACCTGTTCGGTCATCCGGCATCCCTGAACGCGGGTCAACGGCGGCACCTGCTTCAGACTCGGCAGAATCTCGAAGCGCTCCGGCGCGCCAAATCCGCTCTCGAGGACGGCGCACTCCCGTTCTTCGCCTTCGAGGTCCACATCCCGGACGTGATGACAGACGGCGGTTTTCACCTCGTCATTGGGAATCCGCCCTGGGTGCGTGCCGAACGGCTCGCTCCGGCCATGCGGGTCAACCTCTCCCAGCGGTTTCGACTCTGGCGATCACGAAACAACGCTGGGTTCGCGCATCTCCCCGATCTGTCCATCGCTTTTCTCGAGCGGTTCTTGGAGCTCGCGGCACCGGGTGGAGCTGTTGCCCTGATTGTGCCGAGCAAAGTAGCGTCGGCGGGATATGGCGAGGCGATGCGGCGCCATATGGTGCGGGAGACCACCGTCACATATCTCCATCGCCTCCCCGACCGACAGGCCGCGCGCTTTGGCGCCACAACCTATCCACTCGCGATCATTGCGCATAAATCAGCGCCGCCGGACGATCACCGCATTCAGCTGGGCTTTGACGCGTCCGCGAGCGTGTGCCAGACCGCGCTCCAGGATCCGGGGCCATGGATTCTCGTTCCCAATCACGGCCGTGAGGCGCTCGAACGCCTCCGGGCGAGCGGTGTTCCCCTCCAGGATGTCGTCACACCCCAGCTTGGGGTCAAGACGGGGGCTGACGACGTGTTCGTGGGGCGGCTCGTGACTGCGCGAGGCCCGCTCGCCGTGGTGCGCTTTGGCTCAGAAGAGGCACCGATAGAGATCAGCGTACTGCGCCCGGTCGTTCGGGGTCGTGACGTCAAGCCGTTTCGCACCGGTGCGACGCGGGTGATCCTCTGGGCCTGCGACCACCGGGGTCGACCCTCCACGTCACTTCCTCCCCGTGCCGCAGCGTATCTCGAGCGGCATCGCGCCAGACTCGAGCGACGCTCCGACTATCGCGGTGGGCCCCTGTGGACCGTGTTTCGGACGGGGTCGGCCCTTGGGGCCCACCGAATCGTCTGGCCCGACATCGCACGACGACCGTGTGCCGTAATGCTGGACGCCACCGACCAACACGACGCCCTTCCACTCAACAGCTGCTACATCGCATCAGTGCGGACCCGCATGACCGCACTGGCAATCACGGCAATCCTCAACTCGTGTTGGTTTGCGGCTCTTGCAGCCGTCGTCGCAAGCGAGGCTCGAGGTGGGTACCGTCGCATCAACGCGAGCGTGGTGGCACAACTGCCGGTTCCGCGGACCGAGCGTGGCCTGAGCGATCTGGCTGCAGTAACCGAGCGAGCCCAACGGAACGACGATGTCTCCCTCGACCAAGTGGACGCCGCGGTTGCGGAGACGCTGGATCTCTCCCCAACCGTTCAGCACGAACTCCGAAAGCTGGGGTCGCCTCACCGCAGATGATCTCGTGGCCGTGCGCGAGCCAGGTGCGTGGAAACTGGATGGTCTGGAGCGATGCGGGGCAAGCGCGATTGCGCTCAGTCTTGCCGAGGCCACCGTCGGCCCGAAGGTCGATGCGTGGCCCCCCCCTTCTTGGCTCCTGCCTCACCAGCAACCGGCCGCGCAACGGATCGTTGGCATACTCCCGATCTACGGCGGTGCGCTCCTGGCAGACGCAGTCGGACTTGGCAAGACGTATGTCTCCTTGGCGGTCGCCACACGGTACGAGCGGGTCGTCGCTGTCGTTCCGGCCGCACTCGTGGCACAGTGGAGTCGCACCGCGCAGCACCTGGGGCTCCAGATCGACGTCGTCTCGCACGAAGGGTTGAGCCGCGGACGGGACCTCCCAGGAGCCGACCTGGTGATCGTGGACGAGGCACACCATTTCCGCAATCGGGGCACGCAGCGCTACGATCGACTGGCCCGGGGGTTGGCCGCCGCTCATGTCCTCTTGGTGACGGCCACGCCCGTCGTCAACCGTGCTGCCGACCTCGTGGCCATCCTGCGGCTCTTTCTGCCCGATCATGGTCTCGCTGCTGTTGGCGTACGATCGCTGGAGCAGACGATTGCCAGTCGGGATTACGTCATGCTTGCCGAGGGAGCGGCTGTCCTAACCGTGGCGCGGACTTCCCGCTCGTTGCCATCCGCAGGGCAGCGCCTGCCTTGTCCGGTCGATCTGGATCTCGGCAGCCCCTCTCCACTTGCCGCCCGTCAACTCGTGTCCCTCCTCGAGCGTATCGATTGCCTCCGGTTCGCCGGGTTCAGTGGACCCGGAGCGGCAGCGCTGCTTCGCGCCCATCTCCTTCATCGGCTCGCCTCATCCGTAGAAGCCCTGCGTCTCACGCTCCGCCGCCATCTGGCCTACGCTGACCGAGCGGTGACAGCAGCCCAGTCGGGGATCCAGCTCTCGCGGTTCACCTCTCGGCGGCTGTTCGGGGCCGGAGACGATCTCCAGCTCGAGATCCCCTGTCTCGCACCGGCAGCAATCGACCGCGATCTCGAAACGGCACTCATGGCCGAGCGAGCACGCCTGCTCGAACTGCTGAAGCTCCTGCCGGAGCGCGGCCACCGGAATCCAAAGGCCCGGCGCCTGGCCCAGGTGCTTGACTCACGCAGCCGACCTCGTGTGATCGTGTTCACTGCGGCCGTCAGCACCGCAATCGATCTTGCGTCTCGTTGGGGATGGAGACGAACGGCCGTGGTCGGCGCCGGACGGGCGCGAATCGCCTCGGGGCCGATCTCGGTGGATGACGCACTCGACCGCTTCGCGCCAGACGCCCGCCGGGCCCGACATCCTTCAACGGCTGGCGACGTGACAACGCTCCTCGCCACCGATCTGGTTTCAGAAGGACTCGATCTCCAGGATGCCGCCGTCGTGGTGCATTACGATCTACCGTGGACACCGGTGCGACTCGCCCAGCGTGTGGGGCGTGTCGCCCGCCTGGGATCGACGCACCGCAACGCCCACGTCCTCTGGTTCCGACCACCTGTGCCGTTGGAGCGGCGGCTGCATATGGAGCGGCGAATCGCCGTGAAGGCGGTCACCCAGATGGAGATCCTTGTCCCAGAGACCAGTCGAGTAGGCACAGCCAGAAAGCTCAACACATTTTTGGAGCTCCGAGAGCACCTCTCACTGATCTGCGCAGAACACACACGCGCCGACGGCTCTGAAGGGTCACGATCGGACCGTGCGGCCCGCGTCGCGGTCGTTTGCGGCCCACCCATGCTCGCGGCCGCCATTCGGTGGACATGGAATGGTCATTCCGTTCCGCAGCTCGTCGTGCTCGCGGGTCAGCCGCCGCGTGCCGTCCACGACGTTCGGGAGATCTACATGATCATCAGACGTCTGTTCTCGAACCAAGCCAGCCATCGAGCGCCACCGGGAGCGCTGATGCGCGCACTGTGGCACACGTGTCGGGATCGACTGGCCGCGTGGGGACACGGTCCCATGGACTCGGCGACGCGCCGTTTACGACGACGAGTGCTCGCTCGCGGTCTCGCAGCCAGCCGCGAGCACAATCTGCGACTGTTGACGCCGCTCGACGATGTGCTGGATCACCTGGGATCGGGCCAATCAACAGGAATGGAGCGCGAATTGGAGCGGATTCTCGACGACGGAAGCTCGCCCGTATCGTTGGCGGCATGGTGCAGTCGGTGTCGACCTCGCGCCGGGCCCGCCGATGTTCACTTCGATGGAATTCTCGTCGGGGACGGCGCCACATGCGAGGTTCCGACGGACGCTTTCGACAATCTTCACGGGTCGCGACATTCGATACACTGATGAACGCATAGAAGACGGGAGATGCCCTTGCCTCGAATCAGTCTCATGCCGGTCGCTCACCGACCGCCGCTGTCCGCGAGATTCTGGCTCTATACGGTCGCAGCGTACCTCATGCCGGTCCTCATGCAGATCGCCCTGCCAGAGGATCCCGGACTGAGCGACGAGCTGGTGTGGTTGGTCACACTGGTGCCGGCGTTTCTGCTGTCACTCCACTATGGTCTTCGCGGTGCGGTGGCATCGTTGATCGGCGGAACGCTACTGTTCATCATCGTCCAGATGATCATCGCGTTCAACCTGACTCCCGACGATTGGCGGATTACAGTCCCCATCTACATCGCCTACGGCAGTCTGTCGATCAGTGTCGGATGGCTGTCCGAGCAATTGCACGAGTACTACGGGCGCGTGGTCAAGGCGGAGCGCGCGGCGGCAATCGGCCAACTCGCCGTGGCGGTCCGGCACGAGATCAACAACGCGCTCACTGCTGTCGTCACGGAGAGCGAGTTGCTCGCAAGCGACCCGAAGCTCGACAAGGAGCAGCAGGCGTCCGCCGCATCGATCCAGCGCGGAGCGTTGCGCATTGCGGAGCACATCCGCAAGATCACCACGCTTACGGACGATGTACCCGTGACAATGCACCCGGGGGGCTTGGAGATGATCGACCTGAGCCGAACCGGGCAGAAGCAGGAAGGTGACTCCCGCTGAGACTGGCTAGGTTTCGGAGTCGTCTTCCTCGAGTTCCGACTCGTCGTAGTAATCCAGCTTGTGCAGGGGCATCACCACGCTCGACAGCACGTTCAAGATGTGTGCGGCGATGCGCTTGTAGTATCGGGCGCCCAGAACCGTGGCCGTCGTGAGGCTTGCCGGGTAGTCACCGCGCGAAATTCGCTCGACCAGCAGGTCACATCGATGCGTGAGGTCGCGGCCTTGGCGAATCAAGACGAGCGTCCGCTCGCGATCGGATGCCTCGAACACCGCGGAGGTGGCCGCAAACGCCGTTTCCACTCCCGACCGGATCTCCCGTAGCTCCGCGATAGTGGCGTCGTCCGGCAGCGGTCCCTCGTAGTACTCGGGCGCCTCGGCGAGGTTCTTCGTGTAGTCACCAATCCGCTCGACGTCCTTCACCAGACTGACGAGCAAGAGGCAATAGGGCAGCGAGGCCCTGTTCCCGCTGATCGAGAGGTGCGCGATCACCTGTTTGCGGATCGCCCGCTCGAGCTTGTTGACTTGCACGTCCCTCTTGAAGAGCGCGGTTCGCTCCTCCGGCGTCGCATCCATCCGAAAGAAGACCTCTCCGGCCTGGATCGTCATTTGTTGTGTCAGGCTCAGCATTGCCGCGAAGTTCTGGCCCATTTCAGCTAAGGGCTCGTTGGCGCGGAAAATGCTGAGCAGTTCGCGAAGCATGGCGGCCTCCGCAGCTATCCCAGGTAGTGGTTTACGACCGCGAAGAGCGCGGGCAGCAGATAAAACAACACGGCGACATACAGGAGTGCCCAGACGCGTGAGCGGATCGCCACCCGGGCCAGCCACGTGGCGGCTCGGAGCGGCACGTTTCGGATGGCCTTGATCGGAAAGATGATCAGCGTCGCACTGACATTGAAGAGGAGGTGCACCAGCGCGATGACGATACCCGCTTGCGCGTGCTCACCGCTCACCGCGAGCGCAGCCATCAGGGCCGTGATCGTCGTGCCGATATTAGCACCGATCGTGATCGGAAATGCCTGATGCAGGGTCAGCAACCCGGCTCCCGCCAACGGGACGAGGAGGGACGTGGTGATGGAGCTCGACTGAACCAGCGCCGTCACGAGGATGCCCACCAGCATTGCATACAGCGGAGAGCGATGCAGGCCACGCGAGACGATGATCTCGACACGACTGTGCATGAGCTCGCGTAACAACCGCACCAAGAGCATCAACGCCGTGAAGATCAGCATGACGCTCAACACGATGAGCGCTATGGCCGCGAGACGATCCGACCGAAAGACGGCCCCAATCCCATCCCTGATCGGCTCCAGGGCAGCCTTGAGCAGACCCTTGATCGGGCTGTCGTATTTCTCCATGCCGCTGAACCCCGTCAACAACGACGAGAGCTCGGTCGCCCCACGCTGCAGGAACCCCGTGAGCATCTCCAGCGGGAGGAGCAGAACGACGGCGATGTAGTTGAAGAAGTCGTGACACGTCGCCACCGAAAACGCGCGCCGGAATTCCTCTTTCCGCCCCATGTGCCCCATCGCCACGATCGTGTTTGTGACGGTCGTGCCGATGTTCGCCCCCATGATCATCGGGACGGCGTTGGCGATAGGCAGCGGATTCTCCGGCGCCGCCACCAGCCCGACGATCAGCGATGTCGTCACCGACGAGCTCTGGACGAGCGTCGTGGCGAGGAGCCCCACCATCAAGCCCATGAACGGGTTCTCGGTGGCCGCAAAAAACGAATCGAGCAAGCCGCGACCGAGCGACTTGAACCCCTCGCCCAGCCCGTTGACACCAAGCAGGAAGACGAAGAGGAGGAGGACGACCGCGAGGGCACGCACGAGAGGGTGCGCGGCGAGAGAGTGTACGTGGGTGGTGCGAGACCCTTCGGTAGGGCGCAAACCGTAGCCGACCGTCGTTTCGGGTGCGTTGAAAGGAGCCTGCCAACGACCGGGCGCAATTTCGCCACGGGTACCTGGCGCGGCAAGCCACCGTATAGGCGGAGAACTCTCGCTTTCAACGAGATTTCGGAGAGTGCTTGCAGGATATGAGTTTCGGTTTATATTCGGTCATATGCCCGAACATACCCCGAACATGTGCCCCGCCGATCGCGCTCAACTCATTGCTGAGAAAGCACTTACAAAGCGGCTCATTCCGGCCGGAACGACACCGGACTGGATCACGTGCCCTGAATGCGGGGAACAGCTCTTCCATGCATCGGCCTGCGCATTCTGCCCGACATGCGGCTGGGGGCGGTGCGGCTAGTGTCGAGACGAGAGCCGGAACCGCGGGCAATGTCTCTCTTCGCGACGGATCAATTCTCGACGAGCCACGGGACCGTGCTTCCCGTGCTCGCCGACCGCCTGCGCGGTACCAAGTTCGTCGAGCTGCCCGTGCGCTCCGTCATCAACGCCCCGGAAGCGACTGGCATGGGCTTCTGGTCCCTCAACCCGTATGTCGGGTGCGAGTTCGGGTGCAGCTACTGTTACGCCCGGTTTGCCCATCGCTACGTGGTGGAACGGGCACGAGATGCCGGCACGATCGACGCGAGTGCGTTCACCGATCTCGGCGCACCGACCGGATTGGAGTCCTTTGAGCACCGCATCCTCGTCAAATCGCGTGAGGGCGTTCTCGCTGCTCTCGAGCGCGACCTGCTGCGTGTGCGCCGCCGCACGGCTCGTGACGGAGCACAGAGCATCCTGATCGGGACGGCAACCGACCCCTATCAACCCGCCGAGCGGCAGTACCAGATCACCCGGACAGTGCTCGCACGGTTACTGGACGAGGCCGGACTGCGGGTCGGGATCATTACGAAGAGCCCGCTCGTTTGCCGCGACATCGGCCTACTGAAGCAGCTGTCTCAACGACACACCCTGTCGGTGTACGTCTCATTGATCAGCATGGATCCCGACGTGACGCGGCTCTTCGAGGCACGATCGCCGATGCCGTCCGTCCGGTTGCGAGCGTTGGCCAGACTGTCCGCCGCAGGGCTCCGCGCCGGGATCATCGTCGCACCCATCCTGCCCGGGATCACCGACACGGTCGACCAGATCCGCGCCCTGCTGCGCGCCGGCAGAGACATGGGTGCCCGGTTCGTCTATCCCAGTCCCCTACGACTCTATCCGGGCGTGCGCCAGCGTCTCCTCCCCATCTTGGAACGCCACTTCCCCATGCTCGCACCACGGTACCTGGCGGCATACCGCAATGGCTGGGACGCTGCCGATACGTACTGTCGTGCGGTGCGTCGGCGTTTCCATCGCCTCGCCACCGCCTACGGCATCCCCGATATCGACGGCGGGCACGAGCATGCCGACGGCGAGCCACCGCGAAGCACGCAATTGAGCCTGTTCGAGGCCGCATGACGACATCAGCCGTGCTGCGCAGCGATTTCGCCTTGTGTTTGTGGATTCCCCTCTTCCCGCTCCGGTGCGAGGAACGACGGCACCCGGAACTCATCCATCGGCCGACGGCGTTGCTCTCGCCGCACGAGACCCGTCGCCTGTGGCAGGTGTCGTCCCCTGCGCGCCGCATGGGTGTGCGCAGTGGCATGACCGTGAGTCAGGCAATCGGGCTCTGTCCGTCCCTTTCACTCCGGGAGCCCGATCCGGTCCACTACGACGAAACGTTCTCCCACCTGCTCCTCGCCCTGGAGGACATGAGCCCGGTAATCGAGCCCGTGGAGCTGGGACGCGTCTTCGTCGGGGTCGATGGCCTGAACGGGCTCTACGGCGGACCGCTGGAGCAGGCCGGGGCTGTGACACAGGTGGTGAGGCAGCACGGTGGATGCGACCGTTCCGCCGGCCCTCCGTCATACCGCTTGGGATGGGCTCGCGGCAAGTTTCTCTCGTGGGTCGCAGCTACGCGCGCCAAGCGCGGTACGGTGGTCGTGGTACCCAACGGTGAGCACCAGGCGTTCCTGGCCCACCAACCCGTTGCGGTCCTCCCGATCACGAGCGACACCCATCGGCGGCTCCGCCAACTCGGTCTCGCAACGCTGGGTGATGTCGCACGACTGCCGGAGCTGGCCATGGTGTCCCAGTTCGGCGCCGAGGGTGGCCGTGCGTGGCGGTTGGCGACGGGAAAGGTCGCCGACCCCGTCATCGGACATCAGCGACCCGAGCCGATCGTCGCAGGTCTCGATTTTCCGGTACCGGCTGCCGACCGGGCCGTGCTCGCGCACGCAATCGACACGTTGATCGAGCGCGGACTGCGTCATCCCCGCCGTACCGGCTGGCGGGTTCACGTCGTGCGCCTTCGTGCCGTGCTCGAGCACGGTGTTTCATGGCTCACCGAAGTGGTCCTCAAGGATCCGTCCGCCCACCGGGATCGTATCGCCGCACCACTCAACACCCGACTCGAGTCCTCGCCACCGACCGGTGCCGTGGAGCATCTCGCCGTGGAATTCACCTCCTTCGCACGGGGCACCGACGAGCTCCAACTCTTTGCCCGCGATGCCAGCAGCTCGGCCAGGGCCGGCCGTCGCCAGGCCCTGCACGACGCAGCTCGGGAAATCGAAACACGATTCAAGCGTCCGCTCTTGTCCCACGTCGTCGAGGTTCAGCCATGGTCACGTCTGCCCGAACGCCGCTACGCATTGATCGACTTCGAGCCCTGAACGTCCCGCAACCCGTGCACGTCTTGGTGGACGACCACGGACTTCCCACAGCCGTGACGAGCGAGACGCCCGATCACTCGACCACGACCTCGGGCGAGCCGAACTATCGGGCAATCGAGGAGATTATCGAGATCTGGCGCATCGACGACGAGTGGTGGCGCCATTCTCTCACCCGGCGCTACCTCGACATCGTGCTCGCGGGAGGAAGCCACGTGATTGTGTTCGAAGATCTGAACAGCGGCCAGTGGTTTCTGCAGATGCCGTAGTGGGCGTATCACGAACGGCTCGCACGGCGCCCTCGGTTCTGTCCATGTACATCGAGCTTCACTGCCACTCCGCCTTCTCCTTCCTTGACGGAGCGTCCCTCCCGGAGCAGCTCGTGCTCCAAGCGGAGGCTCTTGGCTACCCAGCCCTTGCGCTCACGGACCACAACGGACTGTACGGCTCCATGGCCTTTGCCCAGGCCGCCAAACACCTGGGGATCGGGGCCATTACTGGTGCCGAAGTGACCCTACTCGATGGCACACACGTCACGCTCTTGGTGGAAACTCCCCGAGGATACGCCAATCTCTGCCGGCTCCTCACCGAAGCACACCTGGGTCGGGACGACCGCCGCGACCCGCGCCTTGACTTCGCGTCACTCGAAGCTCATCACGAGGGGCTGATCGTGCTCTCGGGATGTCGTGAGGGGCTGCTCCCATCCGTGCTCGCTCGCGAGGGCGTAACCGCTGCCCGGTGCTTCGCCGCGCACTGTCGTGCGGTGTTCGGCAGCGACCACTTCTTCGTCGAGCTGCAGCGCAACGCGGTCCGCGGCGATCGGGCGCTCACCCGCACGCTCGCCGACATCGCCGACGCCGAACACTTGTCGGTGGTCGCCACGGGTGACGTCCACTACCACCATCGAGAGCGGCATCGGCTCCATGACGCCCTCGTGGCCATCCGCCATCGTACCACGCTCGACGCATCTCATCACGTTCGACGCCCCAATAGCGAGTTCTTTCTTCGACGACCTGCGGAGGTCACCGCCCTGTTCCGTGATCGCCCGGACGCCGTTGCGAACACGCTCCACATCGCCGAGCGATGCCTGGCCTTCGACCTCACGACGGATCTCGGGTATACCTTCCCCGACTTCCACGGTGCGGACCGACAACCGGCCCCCGCGGCCTTGGCCGCACTGTGCCGTGCGCGCCTCGACGACCGCTATCCCCCCAACGCTCCACACCGCAGGGAGGCCGAACAGCGATTGGATGAGGAGCTTCGGCTCGTCGAGCGTCACGGACTGTGCGGCTTCTTTCTGGTGTACCACGATCTCTTCGAGCTGGCCCGTGAGGTGGCAGCCGAGGTTCGCTTGGGGAGCCGTCGAGCGACCGGCAACCTGTTACCGGGACGGGGACGCGGTTCGTCTGTTTCGTCGATCATCTGCTACTTCCTCGGCCTGTCGCACATCGACCCGGTCGCCAATCGGCTCTTCCTCGGTCGCTTTCTGAACGAGACCCTCGCCTCGGTTCCCGACATCGATCTCGACTTCCCTCGGGAGATCCGCGAGGAACTGATTCGCCGTGTGTATCAGCGCTACGGCGACGCACACACGGGACTCGTGTGTTCGTTCCCCACGTATCGGCTCCGGTCGGCGGTGCGCGAGCTTGGTAAGGCACTCGATCTGCCCCAGGGGGAGATCGAACAGGTTGCTCGCCTCGCGGGACACCACTCGGCCGGTGCGCTCCGCGAGCAGCTCTCGCAGTTGCCGGGATTCGTCGACCGGGTGAAGGCCCCACTCTGGCGTGACCTCTGTGCTCTCGCCGAAGAGATTGCCGGACTGCCGCGGCACATCTCCCAACACGTGGGCGGAATGATCATCTCGAGTCGACCGCTCGTGGACATCGTTCCACTGGAGCGCTCGGCGATGCCCGATCGCGTCGTGTGCCAGTGGGACAAGGATTCGTGCGACGACGCGCGCTTCATCAAAATCGATTTCCTCGCACTCGGCATGCTCTCGCTGGTCGAGGAGTGCGTCGAGCTCGTGGCCTGGAAAGAGGGAACACCACCCGACCTGAGTCGCATCGACTTCGAGGACGAGCACGTGTTCGATCAGATCTGCTCAGGCGACACCGTCGGCCTGTTCCAAATCGAGAGCCGCGCGCAGATCCAGATGATCCGCCGCACGCGTCCCCGGAATCTCGAAGACCTCGCGGTCGAGGTCGCAATCGTCCGTCCCGGACCGATTGTCGGCGGTGCGGTGAATCCGTACGTGCGGCGGCGGGAGGCTCAGCGACACGCTCGTGCCCAGGGTCTCCCCTACGACCCGCCGGTGGAGCACCCTCTGCTTGGCGATGCGCTTGGCGAAACGCTCGGCGTGATCATTTTCCAGGACCAAGTCCTCCAGGTGTGCCAGGCGTTGGCCGGCTTCTCGGCCGGACAGGCCGAAGCGCTGCGGCGAGCGATGAGCCGGCGCCGATCGCGCGAACTCATGGAGAACTTCTGGGAGGAGTTCCTCGAGGGCACCCGCCGCCACAGCGTGTCCGAGGCGACGGCACGCAAGGTCTTCGAGCAGGTCGTGGCATTCTCGGAATTCGGCTTTCCCAAATCCCACGCCGCGGCGTTTGGCTTGCTCGCCTACCAATCGGCATGGCTGCGGCACTACCACGCCGTCGAGTATTACACGGCCCTATTCAACAACCAACCCATGGGGTTTTACTCGATCGATGCATTGGTGCGCGACGCCGATCGCCACGGCGTCGAGGCACTCCTGCCGGACATCCACCGGAGTGACGTCTACTGCACGGTCGAAGACGGCCACATCCGCATAGGGCTCGGGTTCCTTCGAAACTGGGGTTGGGACGTGACCGAGGTTGTCGTCGACGAGCGGCTTCGGAACGGTCCCTTCCGAAGCCTCGGCGATCTGGTGCGCCGTGCGCCGGCCGCGTTGTCCCGGGACGCGATCGAGTACCTCGTGTGGGTCGGCGGCTGTGACCGGTTCGGGCTCACCCGGCGCGAGCTCCTCTGGCAAGTCGGGCTTTGGCTGCCGCCCAAAACCGAGTCCACCAGCCGACACCGAACCCGTCGGCAGCTCGAGTTGCCCCTCGTGCATCCGTACGAACGCCTCCGCTTCGGGGACGTTGCCGCCGACGAACGTCTGATTGCCGAATACGAGGTACTCGGATTCTCGACGAGCGGCCATCCGTTCACCGTCTTGCGGCCGTCACTACCCACAACGGTGATCCGGAGCGACCAGATGGAGATCTTGGAACACGGCAGCGACGTCCAAGTCGCGGGGCTCGTGGTCGCCCGACAGCGTCCCGAAACGGCGCGGGGCTACACGTTCATTTTGCTCGAAGACGAGGCAGGCATGGTCAATATCATCGTTCGACCCCAGATCTACGAGCGTGATCGGGTTGCGATTCGCGGCGAGCCATTTCTCTGGATTACCGGCACGGTGGCAAAGGACGACGGGACGGTGAACGTGATCGCGCAGGAAGTCCGACCGCTCACCATCGGGCAGCCACGCAAGCCAGCGGTGGGAAAGGAGCAATGGAACGAGGCGGTCTCACCTCACGACAAGCGACCCGTCCGCATGGCCACCTTCCTCAAGGACCTGCGGCGGCATGCGCCGGGCTCGAAGAACTGGGGCTAGGCGACCGCCGTTTGCAGCTTCCGGTGTTCCCCAAGATGGGCGCGAAGGTCTACCACAATCTTGATGACCACGAGCAGCGCGATACCGATTCTCGGCTCCTGGAGCGTCATCACGACGAACCCACCGAAAATGACTACGAGATGGAGGACTATGATGCGATTGTAAGGCTGGTGCATGAGCCGTTCCAGCGTCACGGTTCGATACTCCTGGCTGCCAAGATAGTTCACCACGAACGAGTACCCGTGACTGATGAAGAGCGCCGCTACGGCGACCCACAGTCTCTGTGTCGCAATGACATCCACGATGGTCACCAATGACGGGAAGCCGATCCCCTGAACCATTCTGCCGCCGAACAGGCTGAACACGAACACGCCGTGAATCAGTGTGAACATGCCATAGTGGAACGCAAAGAACGGGATCATCACGTACTTCACGGCGGGTCGTCTCTCTGCGCCCCGCTCAACCCATGCCATGCGCAGCACGTTGAACCCACCGACGACGAGATTCTCGAGCCAAAACAGAGAGACGACGGAAAACACGTCCCAGTCGAACAGGACGACGCCCACCAGCGGCACCAGGTTGGCGACGATCAGCGCTGTCGCCGACGGCGTCCAGCGTGTGGTCACAGCTCAGTTCGAGGCACTGGACTGCCGGGCCGCCGCCTTGCAGGCCATCGGTTCAAAAGGGAGCGCTGAGGCCTTTAGTGTGGAGAATGCGCTCGATCGCCGCGCCGATCTTGTTGTTCGGCGTCGAGGCGCCAGCCGTGATGCCGATCCGCCCAACTTCGGACGTGAGCCACTCGGCGGTGGTCACCTCATCCTTGGCATCTACCGGCTTGTGGCGAATCGCGCCCGTATCGGGATCGATGCAGGACGAATCGGCGATATGGTAGGTGGTTACTTTGCGAGCGCAAATGCGGGCGAGGTTGCTCGTGTTGCTCGAGTTGTAGCCACCTACCACAACCATCACGTCCAACGGTTCCTCGATGAGTGCGAGAATCGCATCCTGCCGTTCCTGGGTGGCCGAGCAGATCGTGCCGAAGCTGCGAAAGTGATCGGCAAGATTCTCCTGGCCGTACCGATCGGCCATCGCGTGACCAATCCGCATGGCGATCTCCAGCGATTCTGAGGCCAGCATGGTGGTCTGATTCGCCAGGCCAACCCGCTGGAGGTCGCGTTCGAACACGAAGCCCGTAGAGACCTTTTCGCCGAATGTCGCCTGCACCGCGTCGACAGCCTCCTCGCCTCGGAGGTAGCGACACAGGAGTTCCGTCTCGTTCATGTCCCGGACGATCAGGTATCGTCCGTCCGGATACTTGGTGACCTGACTGGCGGTGGCCTTGGTCTCCTCGTGGAAGTGCTTTCCGTGGACGATGGCCGTATAGCCATCCCGCGCGTAACTCTCGACACGCTTCCACACATTGAGGACCGAGCCACACGTCGTATCCACCAACACACAGCCTATGTCACGGAGCCTGTCGAAATCCGAGACTCGCACGCCAAACGCCGGGATCAGGACTACATCCTCCGGCTCGACTGCCGAAAGATCGAAATCACCCGCGTCGCCGGGACGGAGAACGGTCACGCCCATCGTCTCGAGCTTCTCGTTGACGTGCGGATTGTGAATGATTTCCCCGACGAGGAAGATGCGTCGGTCCGGGAATTTCTCGCGGCTCTCGTACGCATATTCCACGGCGCGGTCCACACCGTAACAGAAGCCGAATTCCTGCGCGAGACGAATCGTCAGACCGTTCACCGCGATGGTGAAGTCGGACTCGCGGATGCGGTCGACCAGGCGACTGTGGTAGTCGGTCGCGAGATGTCCCTCGATCTCTCGCTTGAGGCCGAATCCTTTGCGAAAGTAGGTCTGATCCATCGGAGCTGGCACGATCGCTAGTTGTCGCCCGTGACCGAGTCGGTGGGCAGGAGTTCCCGCTTCCACTCGTCGCACTGCGCATCCGGCAGCGTTTCCAGCATGACGGATTCGAAGACACCGGCGTATTTTGCCAGACCGTTGGAACTGATCTCCCGCAGCGTCACCTCATACCGGCCACTCACCCGGTCGCTCATGCCCGTCAGCACTACCTGTCCCTCCAAGCCTTGAAACGCATAGGCGTTCGCGCCCTGGAAGAGCTGAACCCCGATCTGGGCTGCCGGCGGAGGGGGTGCACCCGAATCCACGATCGCGATGGGGTATATCGCGAGCCGCTCGGGCGGCGGCGGGAGCCGAAGGAGCACGATGGTACCCACACCCGGCTGCTGCGCCAGGACCTCCATGACGGCCGGGTCCTCACACATCCCCGCCCGGGCGGGCCACTCACCGCTCAACTCGTACACGCCGCTGCTGCGCGCCACGAGATAGCCCCGCCGCGATGCCGGAAACGCCGGCATGACGATCGAGTCCGGTGCTGTGGATTGCCCCTCTACCGGTAGCGGTTGCGGAGGTGGCTGCTCCTCGTCTCCCACGCAAGCAAGGACGAGGGCGAGCAGGCTTCCCGTCACGAGCGCCATTCGCTTGTTCACGTGGTTGCTCCTGTCCCGAGCCCAAGTGCATGACGTGCGTCCGCCTCGTCCAGCGCAAATGGCTCCAGGACGCTGCGCAATTCCGCCGGTATAGTCACGGGGTGCAGACTATCCCGATCGGTACACACGAGCACTTCGTGGCCGGCTGCCGCGAGCTCACCGGCTCGCACATGCAGTACGTCGAAGTTGATGCGAATCGAGCTCCTCCCGAACGCGGTGAAGTACGCCCCCACCCGCAGCCGGTCGTCCAGGCGTGCCGGATACGTGAAGTCACAGTGCAGGTGCGCCCGTGGGAGCCAAATCCCGAATCGGTCGAACACCTGACTGTACGGCACTCCCGCCTCTCGAAACAGCTCCGTTTCGGCGATCTCGAAAAACCGGACGTAGGCCCCGTAGAAGATGATCCCGGCAAAGTCTACGTCCGACCACCGGACGTATTCCTCGATAATGAAGGGCCTGGGCTGCATCAGATTGCAACCTAGACGGTCACCTTGGCGCGCGAAAGAGCAGATCGAATCGGACCTCGCTCACCGGCCGAAGGCCCTGGGAGAGATTGAACCGGACCAGGCCGTTGAGCACTGAGAGCCCGACGCCGGCTCCGACCATCGGATCGGACGTGAACGTGTCGCCCACGTCGACGAACGCCACCGGCGCCAAGAGTCGTGAGCCGGTCAGGGCAAGGTCGAGCTGTGCCGCCCAGATCTCCCGTCCGCGCCGCACCCCGTATGCGTACCCCCGCACGGTCTCTGGTCCGCCGAGCCGGAACTCGAGTTGCGGCATGCTGTCGCCGCGAAGCCCGCCGGACCGGACGGTGAACCTGCCTCCCCGTCCCAGGACGGTGAACGGCAGACTGGCAGCGATCCACGCTCGACCGGCGAGCCTCCCTTCACCCGCCAGGACCTCGGAGCCTGGCGTCACTTGCAGCGGCCCGATCCAGCCACCCCGACGGAGCACGCCCCGAAAGAACCAGCCTTCAACAACCGGCGGATTCGGCGGAAATGCTCCCTCACCCCACAAATCGGCGATGGCCGATCCGGTAATCGCGTCCACACTGGCATGGTGCTCGTACGCTAGTCGTGCTTCCACGTTGGCCAGCATGCCGTGGTTCCACGTGTGAGACACCGCACCACCCGACACCCGGACGTAGTCCGCATCGTCGTGTGCCACGAACAACGCGTTGACTGAATTCCCGAGTCCTAGCCCCCGCGTCCACGGCTCGGCCTCCCGAACCGTGTGATAGCCGCCCACATCGAAACGGCCCACCGGACCGTCGCGCCGCCATGTGAGCGTCGCGGTGGGCCGGAGATCGCCGAACCCGAACCGACCTGAAGCAAGCACCGTCGTAAATCGGGGACCCGGATGGAGCTCGAATCCCACGCCGAGTGACGGACCCTGTACGCGGTTGAAGCGGGCGACTTCGGCGGCAGCCTCCCACGCCAGCCCGAACCGCCGTCTCCCTGTCCACTCGAGGGGCAAGTCCTCCCGCAGGGTACTAAGCTCGACAAACATCTCTCGTAGCCGTCGTTGCTCGTGCGGATCCTCGAGGGCCTGCAGGTTGGCGTCCCACGCGTAGGCCCGCAGGCTATCGGCAGCAGGTACCTCCAGCTCCCAACGTCCCGTGCTCCACAGCCCGGCGCGGAAGTACCCGGCCTCCTGTCGCTCCCGACGAGTGAACAGCGTGTCCTCCGAGAGCAGCCCGCTCTCGTCAGACCTCGCACGGAGACGGCGTCGAGCCTCTCCCAATTCCAAATCCTCCTCGGGAACCACGAACGCGATCGGCTCGTCGACATTCACGCGATAGTCGCTGAACGTCGTCACCGCAGTGGCTGGCACCGCGACATTGACGAACCACGGCACCTCGGCCGTTATCGCCATGAGTTGACGGTAGGGCATCCAGTATTGGCGATCGACAAGGGCGTACTCTACCATGGCTTCGACCGAGAGGAAGCGGCGAGCTTGGGCGTTCTCCTTCAGCGCTCGCGCGCTGTCTCTGGCCGTCTCGCCTCGGGGAGCCTCCCAGACGTAGTCGCCGAGAAATGTCATGGAAAAGCGCACCACGTCGGCGCTCTCGGCATCGATCCACATGTCGCCTGCGATGAGGGAGGGGCCGATGCACTTGGGCTCCACGCGCATCTTGAATGCGCGCACACTTCGGCCGGGTACCAGCATCTGAACGGAATCCGTCACCGCAAACCGGTAGTACTCGAGCGCGCCGTCCCCGAGGGGGTGGAGCGCCGCATGCTCGGGAACCCCCATCACCCTGACGCTGTCGCCGAGCGCCCGTGGAATGAACCAGGGGCGGTCCATCACCAGCGCATCTCGCAACTCGGCTTCCGCCCCGGCTTCGACCTTGCCGCCGAACCCCTGCACGATACGAACGACTGGCGCCACGGCTCGGGCGCCCAACACCTTCACCCGCAGGTCGTTGGGCTCCTCCCACGCGATCTCGGCAACCGACTCGTGCTGCACCAGCGTGATCTGGCGCGCGAAGCGACTGCGACCCGCAGTTGCCGTCAGCCTCGTCTGGACAAGGGCGCGGTAGTTCCGGACCAACGAGTCCTGCCGCACGTGGCGGACGCGGGCGCGAGCGTACAGAGCGGCCGTCGCGGCATCACGGAATGTGGCGGAGTCTGGTGCTTGAGGAGCGGCGAGGGCTGCGCAGATCAGGAGGAACGGGACCATCGGGCGCGGTCGATCCCATAGGCACGCAATCGTCGCCAGAGCGTGGTGCGGGAGATACCGAGGCGGCGAGCGCTCTCCGTGAGCTTCCCACGGGTCGCGTGAAGGGTCTCGACGATCGCGTCCCGCTCGCGTTCGGCCAGGGTGTGCGGCTCTCCGTTCTGGCGCGCGGGAACCACGACCACATCACACACCTTGGAACCGTCGAGGCTGATCGGCGAGGTACGACCGCCCATCTGGGACAGCTCATCAAGAAGGACACGTCCCTCCAGGCCTTCACTGCATCCTGCGCCGTGCAGCATTCTCCTGACAGCCGCATTGCTGTACGCCACACGACCAGCGCCATCCAGCACCAGGACACCCTCGGAAACCGTTTCCAAGACCGCCCGCATGATGGGAGAGAGCAGACCTTCGACTCGATCCACCATAGGCTCTTCTGTCTCCTACGCCCGTGCGAGACCGGAGTTTCACACCTATCTGGTTAACGATTACCGCCAGAGGATGTTCCGTGTTGACCGAACGGCCAGTTTCTTCCGGGGCTGGCGGACGTGGCTACGAGCACGCAATATTGACTGATTGGCCAACCTGTTGAGGGGAGATGCGAAAACCACGCACGAATAGCGAGAAATCTCAGGCCACGATCGTCGATGCGGCGCTCGCGCTGCTTCGTGAGCGGGGGGCCTCGAAAGTGACCGTCGGAGACGTCGCCGCGGCAAGTGGGTGCGCCAAGGGTCTCATTCACTATCACTTCAAGACAAAGGGCCGCCTCTGGGTCGCCGTGGCCGAGCGCCTGGCGGCCGAACGGCGTGAAGGCTGGATCGCCGTGTTCGACTCGGCCACACCGACCCAGGCCGTCGAGCGATCCTGGGCGTTGTTGGTCAGCGAGTCAGGAGATGGGACTCTCCGGGCATGGACATCTCTCTTCGGTTCGGGCACGTCTCTTCCTGAGCAGCTGGTCAGTAGCAGTCTAACAGAGTTCAGCGAGGCTCTCGGTGCCGCCGTCAGCTCCATGTTCGAGTCCCACGGAGCAGCACTCCGTATTGGTGAGGCGGAACTCGGCTGGTTTCTTGGCAGCGTGGTGGCTGGCGTGGGGTATCTGCTACTGGCAGGTGCCGCGGTCCCGGAGCTCGAGGGTGCCTACACTACTGCTTGGCTCGGAGTCCTGTCGCTCACCGCGTAGGGCTTACCGTCGTCGCCGCCGCCGATACGGTGGTTTCTGCCGTTTGGCCTGGAGGCGCTTGAGCGATTCTCGAAGCTCCTCGAGCGTTGCGGCCCGTGCGATCTCTCGCCGTCCGCGCACGACGCTGAACCGGAGTTCCGGCGCGATGTCCGGTAGATCCCTTGCACGGAGCCGCTGCGCCTGCTTCTCACGCAGCTTGAGCCATGCGACCGCCCTGCCACCCTCGACGGTATACTCGATCGGAACCCGGTCGCCGAACACCCGAGCCGATCCCGGCAGTTCGTCGAGCGCCGAGCGCTGCTCGGCGGGCACGAGTTCGTCGACGTCGAGCACAAGGGGAGTCTCCAGGAACTCGTCGTAGCTGCTCACGTCTCGGAGCTGCGCGTGGATCACTTCCAGGACGCTCTGCGGCTCGGCCTCTCGGAGGCGTCCGCCCGAGCGTCTCCAGTACTCGGAGAGGTGCCCGCCAGCCCGCGCGACACTCTTGCGATTCGGGTGCTTGGTTTTCCCCTGGAGAATCGCCGCGGCCAGCGCCAGCCGCGAGCGCTCGGCGAGATCCGTGGGGAACGCGCCAACCAGCGGCTCGCGCGCACTCGTGAGCACAAAGCCGAAGTACTCCGTGCCCCGGACCACGGCCAAACCTTCTCCCCGCCGGAATTCCCGAAGCTCCACACGCGGCTCTGTACGTGCCGAGTAACGCTTGATCAGATCGAAGGGGATGTTCGTACCCTCGATGACGCCGCGCGGCACGCCGAAGCGATCGGCGAAGTACCGTGCCGATCCGGCAATGGCGCCCTGGCGGTCACAGTGTGAGGAGTCCGACAATCGAACGCGCTCACCGTCGACCGTCTCGCCGTCGATCACGAGATCGAACGGCATGATCTTCGCCATGAGATCTTGGAACCGCTTCACGACACCTCGGTTTGCCGTTGGGAGATCGCGCGGAAGGGGGATCTCGAGCGTGCGGTACACCGACGCCATGCCGAGCGCCACATCTTCGATCGCCTTCACCAACACCCCGCGATCCGCGGCCCACTCGTCGATACCTTCGGCAAAGAGATGTCGCGGCAGGCCATACACTTCGCCGAGGATTCCATACTGGTTGACGGCCTCGGCGTACAAGTTGTAGGCCGTCAGGTGGTCGCTTCCGTACGCGATCACCCCGGTCAGATCCGGGTTGTCGCGCGTCATGCGGTGGAGGGAATCGACGCTCGCCGCCACGGCCACATAGGGGACCATGTCGGGATCGGCGTGCACCAACAGTTCACCCCATGCGCGATCCACCGGCATGGCCTCCACGTCGCGCCCATAGTCGGTGAGTCTGCCGTGGTCGACGATCCCGCGGCTGTCGAGCCGCTGGACCGCAGCCGCATAGGCTCGCCGATCGAGTGGCACGGGGAGATCGAGGTCGGTGAGGTCCACACCAAGCGCCGCCGCCGTCAGCGCCACTCGCTCGCTGTCACCAGCCAACTGGAAGCTGGGAGGGATCGGCTCGAGGGCGAAGAAATCGATCTCCCGATCCGTGAGGATGTGCACTCGGCCATCGGCCACGCGGCCATGGACCCGACCTGCCATCTGCAAAATCTCGTTCGGACCCAGATACTGGCGTGCGAGCACGTTGCGTCCGCGGTGCACCAGGTTGGCGTAGCACGCGTCGTAGATCACCACCGTGTCGAGCCCGTGGATGTTGAGCGCCGACTGTCCGGCCTGCGTCATGGCCAACACGAATGGCTTCTGGGCCGTGCCGTCCAGAAACGGCTTGATCACCCGAATCGGCTCGCCGCCATGATAGAACGCGGCGTGGAGTCGTCCCCACGATCCGCCTAGTTCCCGTGCGACCGCTTCGACCTCCGCCCGTGTGGGGAGGAAGACGGCAACGCCACGCTGTTCTGTGACCACCCCTCGGACGAAGCGCTCGTCGAGGAATTCCAGCGGCCGCACGTGGTGCGTCGTCACTTTCGCCGAGAGGGACGGCTCGAAGGCGCTCGTCTCGAGCACCTCCGCCGAATTCAAGTAGGTGGCGTAGAACGATGGATCGACGGTCGCCGACAGCCAGATGAATCGACAGCCGACCCGTTTGCCCAGAGCGAGGCACAGCTCCAGTTCCGCCGACGTCTGGTGGATCTCGTCCATGACCAGCGTGTCCTCGGGGAGAATCAGCTCGTCCTGGAACCAGCGGCGGGCAATGCCGGTCGTCACGATCACGACGTTCCACGTGGGGGTCTCGGGTGTCGCTTCGCGTTCGCGATTCACCACTCCTATACGGAGAGGTACGCCCACGGTCTCCTCCGCGATCGGTCGAATCGAGAGCGTCTTGCCGGTTCCGGTCCCCGCCACGATCCCGAACCCGGCTCGGCCGGCTGCGAGGTGCCGAATCTCTTCCCCGTGCTCGCGCTCGAGCACGGTCTCAAGGTGCAGCCTGCACGCGAGCTCGATCGTCTCGCAGGCGGCCCGAGTGGGAGCGATGACGATGACCCGCCCGGTTGGCGGCTCGGCACGGCGGAACGCCTCCCGATCGGGCGGGAGGTAATGGTCGCGGATTCGGGAACGGGGGCGACCGCCCACGCGGTGCGTCGGCGGATCCGGCACCCTGTCAGGATCCGAGGCGCGCGTGTATCAGTTGCATCACCTCGCCGGGTGCGGCATGGCGGCCGAGGCTCTTCTTCGAAAACACCAGGTCGCTGTCCAGCTGCACCTCGAACACCCCACCCGACGACTCGATGAGCTTCACGTTGGCCTTCGGGTAATCACGCTCGATCTCGGCCGCCAAACTGGCGGCCCTGGGCTCGTACCCTCAGACGCCACAATACTGAATCGAAACCTGCACGCACGCCCTCCTGGGCTGGAAGGTGGTAACACCGAGGTCGAAAGCTAACGACCGCCCACGAGCACCCGCCAACGTGTGCGGTAGGACACCGACGTGCTCCGCCCGCCCCAATATCTTAGATTCTGTGCCATGAGACCCCGAAGAGCGCTCTGCGGTGCGATAACCGCCTGCTCCCTCCTCCTGACCCCGGGATCCGTCCTCGGTCAGATCGTGAGCCCCGGCCAGCTGGAACTCGGCCTACTGGGGACGTACACCAAGTACGACGACCAGACGGTCGGTCTGTCCTCCGAGTTCGGAGCCGGTGGCCGGCTGGGTCTTTTCCTCACGCACTACTTCTCAGTGGAGGCACGCGGCGACTTCACCCAGGCCGAGCAACAGACCACGGGCCGTAATGTCGACCTGACTCGCCTAGGCGGTACGCTGTACTTCTACGCCCCGAAGATCGGGTTCGGCAAGTTCTATCTCGGTGCGGGCTACACCCACTCCGAGTATCGCGGTGCCATGGAGACTGGGGATGACGGGGGTCATCTCATTCTCGGTAACGTCGCCTCGCTGGGTGGTCGGGCCGCGTTGCGGGTGGAAGGGCGACTCGACTACCTGCCATCCTCGAAGCTGGTCGCCCCCAACGAGAGCGCTCTCAACCTCGGTGCGGCAATGGGTCTCTCGGTGTTCGCCTTCGGCGGCTCGCCGCGCGATTCCGACCGCGACGGCGTCCCCAACACAACCGACGAGTGTCCCGGGACGCCCTATGGCGCGCTGGTGGACGGCGCCGGCTGTCCGCTCGATGGCGACGGTGACCTCGTCTTCGACGGGTTGGACAGCTGCCCCGGCACACCAGCCGGCGCGATCGTCGATCCTGCTGGTTGCCCGAGTGACGCCGACGGAGACTCCGTCGTGGACGGGGTCGACGTCTGCCCCAACACGCCGGCGGGCGCCCTGGTGGACGCTAACGGATGTCCGACCGACGCAGACGAGGACGGCGTCTTCGACGGCCTCGACCAATGCCCCGACACACCGCGGGGAGCGACGGTCGACGTCAATGGCTGTTCTTCGGACGGCGACGGCGACGGTGTGCTGGACGGCCTGGATCAGTGCCCGGGTACACCGACAGGCGTGGCGGTGAACGCCGCGGGCTGTCCCACGGATGCTGACGGCGACGGCGTGCCTGACGGGATCGACCGGTGCCCAAACACGCCGGCCGGCCGGCAGGTGGACGCTCTGGGCTGCGCGATCGTCACCGACGCCGATGGCGACGGGGTTCCCGACAGCATCGACCGGTGCCCCGACACGAGGGCCGGGCAGCGCGTCGATTCGATTGGCTGCCCCATCCTGTTCGTGGTCGAGCGGGGTGAAGTCCAGCCGCTCATCCTCCGCGGCGTGAACTTCGAGGTCGGTCGATCTGCCCTCACGCGCGAGTCGTACGTGATTCTCGACGAGGTGGCGGCGTCACTGCTGGCGCACTCCGACGTGCGGGTGGAGATCGCCGGCCACACCGACATCACCGGCTCTCGAGCGCTCAATAGCCGGCTGTCACGGGAGCGCGCGCAGGCGGTGGAGATCTACCTCGCACAGAAGGGTGTCGACCCGTCGCGAATGGTCTCCCGGGGATACGGCCCCGACGAGCCGATCGCGACCAACGCGACTGCCGCGGGGCGCGCGCAAAACCGAAGAGTCGAGTTGCGGCGGCTGGAGGGCGGGACGCCGTAGAGGGCATCGACACCGTCCGGATCTCGTGCAGCGACGAGACGGCGAGGGGCTCCCCGCGCCGTCTCGTGGTGTCTCACACCACCTCACCATCCGGAGAGAAAGGCTGGGACCAGGACTTGCGGGTTGTGTGTCGCGTTCACGTCGTCCTGATGATCGGGTCGGTCTTGCTGATGGGTGGCACGGGGCACGCCCAGCAAGCCGAGCGTTCGACGTGGCTCCAGCCACCACACCTCGTCGGACCACCCCCGGACTATCTGCTCGGTCTTGTCCGTCCGCCGCTCGCGCGCATTCGGATGCCGGAGCCTCCGGCGGAGCGCCGCGAGCCTTGGCACCCCCATCACGCGCCACGACCGCCGGACTACTCCGAGACCATTCGGTCCAACGTCACAGCAACGATTCCCATCCCGCCGCCACCGCACGGACGGCCACCGGCGGCGGTACGGGGCCTCTATGTCAACGGATGGATCTTCGGCTCCAGCCGCTTCTACGATCTCCTGGCTCTCGCGGACAGCACCGAGATCAATGCGCTCGTCATCGACGTCAAAGACGCCACCGGCTTCCTCACCTACCGCTCGAGCGTCCCGACAGCGGAGTACATTGGCGCGAACGGCGTGTTGCGCATCGCCGACCCTCGCCTTCGGCTCGCCCAGCTCGAGGCCCGTGGCATTCACGCCATCGCCCGTATCGTCGTCGCTCGCGACCCCCTGCTCGCACGACGAAAGCCGGCGTGGGCAATCCATGATTCGGCCGGGGGGCTCTGGCACGATGGACTGAGTGAGCCGTGGGTGGACGCCTACAACGATTCCGTCTGGATCTATGCGGCGGAAATCGCCGCTGAAGCGGTCCTCATGGGATTTCGAGAGATCCAGTTCGACTACGTGCGGTTCCCCGACGAGCCGCCGCACCGGCTTGACCGGACCGTGTACCCTGCCCGCCGTCCCGGCGAGAGCAAGCGGGACGCCATCAGGCGCAACGTCGAGTTGCTGCAGCGGCGCGTGGCGCAGATGGGCGTTCCGTTCACGCTAGATGTCTTCGGACTCACCGCCAGTGCCCGTGGGGATCTCGGCATCGGCCAGGTCTGGGAAGACCTCGCCGCCTCGGCAGACGTGCTTCTCCCGATGGTCTACCCCAGTCACTACGCCCGCGGCTTCTTCGGCATTCGCAATCCGAATACCGAGCCGTATACCGTCGTGCGACGCGCCCTGGAGGACGCGATTGCTCGATCGCGTGGCCTGGCGCGCCCCGCCCGAATTCGACCCTACCTCCAGGCGTTCACGATCTACCGTGTGCGGTATTCAGCACTGGAGGTGCGAGCACAAATACAGGCCGTCGAAGACCTCGGGCTCACCGACTGGGTGCTCTGGAATGCCCGCGGCGTGTATCCCCCCGCCGCGCTTCGCCCCAGCGCCCGTCCTCCGATCCGCCCAAGCGAGACGGCCACCCCCGACCAGGGCCGATAGCTGACGAACAGTTGGAGGATGGTTCTGGTACCGAGTCGTATCAGGCGCCAACGCCCGCACCAACCGACGTAGGCTGCCACGCCCTGATGTACCCCGCAATGGCACTCGCCGCCGTCGTATAGGGACTCGCGAGATAGAGTTGGCCCGGACCGGAGCGGCCGGGGAAATTGCGGTTGATCGCGCTCACCGTGACCGTCTCCCGATCGTACGACACGCCCGGTCCGGCATTGATACATGCGCCGCACGACGGTTCGATGAACTCGGCGCCGACCCGTCGAAACAGCTCCAGGTAGCCGCGCTCGTCACAGTACCGTTTCACTTCCTGCGATCCGCACTGGAGATAACACTTCACGTCGGGGTGGACCTGCGCACCGCGCTCGACCGCCTCCTGGAATACCCGCGCATACATGTCCATGTCCGACTTCTTGCCCGCCGTGCATGATCCGGCGTACGCGATGTCGATCTTGACCACATCGCCAAGCTCGTTGATGAAGAGTCCGTTGCCCGGGTCACCCGGCAAAGCCACCATCGGCTCTAGTGTGGCAGCGTCGATCTCGATGACAGTCTCGAACTCCGCCCCGTCATCGGAGTAGAGCCCTTTCAGGCTCCGGCGCACGGCGGCGGCATCCATGCCCCGCTCCTGCACGAGGAACTCCACCGCCTTCTCATCCGGGCGGATTACGCCCGTGAATGCCCCGACCTCGGCGGCCATGTTCGTCATCGTCGCCCGCTCGTCGATCGACAGCTCCTCGACCGCCGGTCCGGCATACTCCACGATCTTCCCGATTGCATGGCCGTTTCTCACGTACGGATGCCGTAGGACTTGGAGCATGAAGTCCTTGGCCGTCACGTTCTCAGGCTTCCGACCGTTGACCCGCACGAGCACTGACGGCGGGACCATGATCCTGACGTCCTTCGTGAGCCAGGAGTTGAAGATTGCCGTGGTGCCAACGCCGAACGCCACGGCACCGATGGCTCCGGCATGTGGCGTATGCGAGTCAGACCCGATAATGAGATGTCCGGGCAAGGCGTGTTGCTCCAGAATCTTCGAATGACAGATGGCCTCGGATCCTTGCACCGCCATGCCGGGACCGATGCGCGGCAGTTCTCCGTACAGGGTCACGCCCTGCCGCGCCGCGAATTCCTCCTGCTGCGCCTTGAGCTCGAGTGCAACGTCCAGCAATCCCTGTGCCTTGCGCTCCTCAGTCATCGCGAGCTCGAGGAAGGTGAGATGATCGCGGAACAGAAACACCGAGTCGGGATCCGCGATGCGCTCGTGCGCGCCCACGAAGTCCCGCCAGAAGATCGCTGCCATCGGCGTCACGTACTCATGGCTGAAACGGATGTCCGTCCGAACGAAGCCCTCGTCGCCGGGAGCGACCGCCTGCACCCCCACCTCATCCCGAGAGAGGTCGGTGACCCAGTGTCGCGCGATGATCTTCTCGGCGAGTGTCAACGGCCGGGGTCGTGTCGCGACCGGGGGCACCGTCACATTTCCTTGCAGCCGGGCCACGTTGTACTGAAAGAGTCCGCCGAACTCGATGATGCCCCGGGTGATATCTCCCTCGCCCTTGGTGAACGTCTCGAGCGGGATCTCTTCGCCGCGACGGATGCGATCGATGAGCGAGAAATCGGTGGTCGTGAGAATGCCGAGGTTCTGACAGTTCTCCCGGTAGATCCGCTCGATGTTCTCGGCGATCACGAGTCGAATGCCGGCACACATCTCGGCATAGGGAGACTGCTCACGTGACGATCCCTTGCCACGGCGCTTTCCGCTAACCGAGCAGACGAACCCTCCCTCCTTCACCCTGCCACGCGTGATGGGGAACTCCTCGCCAGCCTGAAGACCGAGATACGGGAAGTCCCCGAGCCTCTCGTCATAGTAGTAGCAGATGTATGCCGGAGTGATCTCGTCGGTGGAAATGTTGTCCCGCAGAGGAGCGGGCACCGGCCACGACAGATCCTCGCCGTCGAGCTGGCGACGAATCAGGTCCGGATCGTCGGCCAGGAACAACACACGGCCGTCAAAGCGGACGCGGTCGGGGCGCTTGGGAATCGGTTTGGCCTGGAGGCTTTCGATCATGGGGCTCGAAAGTTGACCGTTCCGTTTCCGTCAGGCAAGCGCCGAAGTACAATTCGAATCCATGAGGACAGACCCCTTGGTCAGAGCTCGGCTCCGGATGATCTCCGTTCTGCTGTGTGGCGTGGTATGGTTCCCCTCAGCGCCTCTGGCGGCCCAGGTGTCCCGGCCGGAATCCGTCGAGACGATCGGAGTGCTGCGGACACCCATCTCAGAGAGCTCTGGCGTGGCCGTCAGCCGTCAGCATCCCGGCATTCTGTGGACACACAACGACTCGGGTGACGGCCCATTTCTCTATGCGGTCGCGATGGATGGCACGCTCCTCGCGCGGTTCGAGGTGCGGAACGCCGCCGCGGTGGACTGGGAGGATGTTGCCCTCGGACCATGTCCCCGGTCGGACGACCCGTGCCTCTACGTCGGCGACACCGGGGACAACCTGCAGCACCGCAAGAGCGTCCACATCTATGTCGTCCCCGAGCCGCGCACCCTGTCGACAGAGGCCCCTCGCGATCGAGTCCTCGAGGCTCGAGACATCCGCCTGCGTTATGAAGACGGCCCGCAGGACGTCGAGGCCCTCGCCATCACCGCCCAGGGCGATCTGCTCCTCGCAACAAAAGGTCGAGCCGGGCCGATCACGCTGTATCGGGCGATGCGGGACGAACTCGAGGGGGGCTCGCTGCGGCTAGCGCCCTGGCTGACCCTCGACGCGGCACATCAGCGGGCCTTGGGCCGTCAGGTGACGGGAGCCGCGGTCTCGCCCGACGGCAACCAACTCGTGATCCGGACTTATGCCGAGATCCTTTTCTTCGTACTCGACCGCAACGGCGCCAGGCCCATAGGAGGATGTTGGCTCGGTGGGTGGGAACAGGGGGAGGCCGTGGATTTCCTCGACGACTCGACGCTCGTGCTGACCAGCGAGTCGGCGTTTGGCCGTGATGGTCGGATCTCCAAAGTCCGCTGCACCCCGTGAGGGTACCAGTGCGATGAATGAGCGCGTGTTCAGAACTTCGCTGCTCGCGGTGGCCACGCTGGCGATCGTGTCCAACTCGGTGTGCGCACAGGGGGCCCCACAGGCCGCCGCGCGCCTTGCGCGTGCGCTGGCTGCACCTCGCGTGGCCGAACTGCGTGCTGACGTGCAGTTCCTGGCCGACGACCTCCTGGGAGGGCGGGCCCCGGGAACGCCGGGAGGGGAAATCGCCGCGCGCTTCATCGCCTCGCGGTTCCAAGCCCTGGGGCTCGAGCCCGCAGGTGACGACGGCACCTACTTCCAGCGGTTCGGACTCGTTGCCCTGGAACCCCGCGCCTCATTCGTCGTGGGTGGGCAGGGCAGCACGACCAGCCTGGAACCGGAGACGGACTTCGTCGCGTGGAGCGAGCGTAGTGAGGAGGCGACGACCGTTGACGGTGATCTTGTGTTCGTGGGCTACGGGATCGATGCGCCCGAGTGGGGGTGGGACGACTATAAGGACGTCGCGGTTGCCGGCCGAATTCTGGTCTTTCTTGTGGGTGACCCTGGACGCGAGGACACGACGCGGTTTCGCGGCAAACGCCCCACATACTACGGAAGCGTTGCCTACAAGCTCCAGCAAGCGGCACGCGTCGGCGCCCGCGGGGCCGTGCTCATCCATCGTGACGGCGATTCCCCGATGTCCTGGCACGCGACCGTGCACACGTGGGGCGGCGAGCGGGTGCGACCACCCGCCCCTGCGACGACCACTCTCCGGGTCGCGGCGTGGATCACCGAAGACGCCATCTCGCGCATCACCGAAACGGCTGGGCGCAACTTCGACCTCTTGGTACGGCGTGCAGCACAACCGAGCTTCCAACCTATTCCGCTCGGCGCCCATGGCGTGATCAGCATCCGCAACCGCATTCGCGAAACGTCGTCGGCCAACGTCATCGCCTTGTTACGCGGCGCCGACTCGCTCGCCACCAGGGACGTCGTGGTCGTTTCGGCGCACTACGATCACCTCGGCATTGGCATCGCGGAGGGAACCGACTCCGTGTACAACGGCGCTGAGGACAACGCATCGGGCAGTGCTGCACTCCTGGGCGTGGCTCGAGGACTCGTCGCCGGCGACGGCGGCCCACGGCGTTCGGTGATCTTCCTCGCCACAACCGCAACCGAGAGCGGGCGCCTTGGTGCAGACGAGTTCGTCCGGCGCACGGCCATTCCCGCAGAACGAATGGTCGCCGTCGTCAACATCGATCGGGCCAACCTCCGGGGGCGGGTGCATGACGTCATGGGCCTTGGAGCGGACGAGTCCACCCTACAGGACTTCCTTCGGCAGGCGGCCGCGGCGGACGGTAGGACTGTCACTGCCCCGCCACTTGGCGCGGTTGCAGAGGTCTATCACCTCGACCCGTTGCCATTCGCCATAGCCGGGATCCCCGGTCTCACACTCCGGGCGGGGTATTCGTATCGGGACCGGGCCGAGTCGTGGGGGGCGGAGCGGGAAGCAGACTACCTGGCCAACCGCTTTCACCATCCCTCGGACGCCGTCGAGCAGGAGACCCGGTATGACGGGTTACACGATCAGGTACAGATGGCCATAAGGCTCGTGTGGGGGCTGGCAATGGCGGACTCCTACCCTAAGTGGAAGCCTGACGCCGAGTTCCGGGCCGCCGGCGACCGGCTCGAGTTGCGTCGGCTCCGTGCGGCGCCACCGCGTCGCACGCCCTAAAGGGTCGAAGTACTGGCCTAACGGCGCCAACTTGCGTATGTTCTCGCCCACCCGTTTTCGGCTCCGGCTTTTTCGTAAGGAGTGCTCGCTCTGGAGCTGCCCACTGTTCACCGGATTCCGGTCACTTGGCTTCGCCAACATGCCTGCGTCCCAATCCGCTGGAGGACGGTCCACGAGATCCTTCCGTCCGGATCGGCCAGCCCTGCTGACGTAGACCTCCTACGGGAGGAACTCCTTCAGTACAAGAGAGTTACGCAGACTACCCGGAAGCAGAAGACCACGGGGATCTGGGGCAAGAACATCCTCGGGTTGGCAGCATCCAAGGCACAGAGTATCAACGATGTCGGGACAGTGGCGCAATACCGACACTTGGTCGAGTTGGGCCTCCCGAGCGATGACCGAGCATTGCGGCTCGCCGAGCGGCCGCTGTTCCGCCTGCTGTCGCGCGATTCCGATCCGGCGCTGCTCTTCGAGTACCAAAAAGGCGCCAAAACCAATCCGGCGCTCGGGCTGTGGGCCCGCGAGTTCTTGCGGGAGGGCGCGACCGCAGCCCTCGCTCATGCGGGTCACAGCGAAGACCCCCGCGTACGGGGCGCCGCACATCGCATCGCCACCAATATCTCCCGCCACCTGCGGAGCGAGCTGTCGGAGAAGCCGATTGTCCGCAAGGGCGCCCGCAACATGCTGCACCCCGAGGCGTGTCCGCCGAGCCTGTTCGCAGTAGCCATCATTGCCTACATGCCGAGCATGCTCCGCGAGCGCGCTGGCTTCGTCGACCGACTTGGCCACTACCTGGCCCAGACAGCGACCAAGCGCGCATGGGTCATTCAAGTGGGCCGAAAAGCGATCACGCCCACATACCATTTCCTGGGCGACCCCCTCAAGGCGGATTCGGCCGGCAACCCAAAGGATCTGCCCTTCGCCCTCCACTGGATCGAATTGCTCGTCCGCATGGGCGTCCTCGAGACCTCGGGGACGGCCCAGCGCATCTTGGCTCGACTGTACCGCGACTGTGACGCCGACGGCGTATGGAGCCCGAAGAACCTCCGCTCGATCCCGCGCAGCAGCTCCAAGCTTGGCGACTTCGCGTTCCCGTTGGAGCTCGATGGGAAGACCTCCGAGCGTCGGCGCGCCGACGTCACCTTCCGACTGGCTCTGATCGCCAAGCTGGCGGGGTGGGAGACGGAGTACATCTGACGCCGCTTCACCAGCACTTGTGAACTACACAGAAATGGAATAGGATAGGAGTAGCACATGCTACTTCTATGCAAACCCCAGATCTGACGTCCTTCGGCTACACGCCGACCGAAAGCCTGGCCTACTCGGCACTTCTCAGGGCCGGCCCTTCCTCCGGGTACGCGATCGCCAAGCGGCTCTCAATTGCCAGGGCCAACGCCTACCAGGCTCTCAACGGCCTCGTGGCGAAAGAGGCCGCCGTCGTGGTGGACGCCAGCCCCAGGGTTTTCCGCGCCGTGGCCCCAGGCGCCTTGCTCGCTCGAATCACGAGGGAGCAGGCAGCGCGGCTCGACCGCCTCGAAGAAGCGATCGCCGAGATCCGCTCGGACGGAGAGGCCGCAATCGTCCCGTTTCGGGGCAGCGCTGAGTTTGAGGCGCTAGCGCTCCGAACGGCCGTGAGGGCAAACGAGGTGACGTTTCTTGGCCCCCCCGAGCTCCTGCTCTCCCTGGCGCCCATATGGCGGGCGCGGGCCGCAAACAACCGCGCTACTACGCTTTACGCTGTTGGTGCGCCTCCGGACACCGTCCCGTTCGTCCTCAGCGCCACGGTGGAGGTCAATACGGTCGTCAACCGGTTTGGGGTGCCGATCGGAGCCATTCTCACCAACGAGGCCGGAATCATCGCCCAACTCGATCTCGCGGAACCAGCGGGGCTCTGGTTCTCCGACCCGATACTCACAGGGACACTGCGGGCGGCGCTCACAGCCATCGCTTCGTGACATCTTGACAGCATCCTGCTCACGGCACAATTATCAACGTTTCAACCAACCGGTTGGTTGACGATGAGCGATACTCGCGAACGTATTGAGATTGCAGCGGTTGCTGAGTTTGCTAACCACGGGTTTCACGGTGCCCGGGTCCATCGCATCGCTGGGCAGGCAGGCGTGAACAAGCAGCTGCTCTATTACTACTTTGGCTCAAAACGGCAGCTTTACGAGCATTCGATTCGCTCGGTCGCAGACGGAATCCTTCCCGCGGCAGGGGGAGGCCCCAGCCCGGTCGGGACCCCGGGTGAGCGGATCCGCCATCTCCTACGTCTTGCTGCTGACCACCTGTCGGCGCACCCGAACCACGTGCGGACGATCCTACTTGGAGCGCTCGAAGCGCGGCTGCGTGGCGGGGCGCCTGCGCCCCGGGTCGCACGTGATCTGGTGCGCGGAGTCGCCGCCGAGGTCTCCAGGGGGCAGGGGCTGGGACACTTCCGCGACGATGCCGACCCTGAGGATTGTGGCCGTCAGGCCGCGGTGTTGCTTCTGGGGTGGGTCGCGCTGAACCAGGCACTGACGGGTGAGACGGGGCCGAGGTCTGCTGCACCTTCGTGGGTCGACTCGGTGATCGCCCTCCTCAACCGATCGCTCACCTGGTGACCGGCGGGCGCCGAGCTTGGACGGAGCGGGCTACGGAGCGGACGGCGCGAGTTCTGTCTCGTCCCGTTGTGCCTCGTGCTCAACGGCATCCGGCCGCCGGAGCGCGATCTTCAGCACCGCTCGTAGATCATCCACCGGCTCGACGTGGATCCGCCGCCGCTCATCCTCGCTCAGGTCTTCCAGGTCGGCCAGGTTCTCCCCCGGCAGAATGACGCTGGTGATCCCGGCTCGGCAGGCACCCAAGACCTTCTCCTTCACACCGCCAATCGGCAGCACGCGACCTGACAGCGTGATCTCGCCGGTCATGGCCAGGTCGTGCCGAACCGGAATGCCCGACAGCGCGCTGATCAGGGCCGTGGCCATCGTGACGCCCGCAGAGGGGCCATCCTTCGGGATGGAGCCGGCTGGCACGTGGATGTGCACGTCCTTATCGGTGATGGCCTTGGGATCAATACCCAGTGCGCGGGCGTTGGTCTTGGCGTAGGTGAGCGCCGCCTGGGCGGACTCCTTCATGACGTCGCCGAGTTGCCCCGTGAGCACCAGGTTTTCCCGCCCCGGCATGACTGATACTTCGACGAACATGATGTCCCCGCCCGCCGGCGTGTAGTACATCCCGGTGGCGATTCCTACCTGATCTTCTCCCGCTGCCCGCTCCGGGTGCACGGTGGGGCGTCCGATCAGCTCGTCGACGTCGTCCCCTTCGATGGCCACCTTTTCGAGCTCGTGCGTCGCGATCTTGCGCGCCACTTTTCGAGCGATCTTCTTGATCTCTCGCTCGAGCTGACGCACGCCGGCCTCCCGGGTGTAGCCCTGGATCAGCGTCCGGATGGCGCTGTCACCGAGCTTGAGTTCCACCTCGCTCAACCCCGACTCGCCGAGTTGGCGCGGAATCAGGTACTGCCGCGCGATGATCAGCTTGTCGTCCTCGGTGTACCCACTGAACTCCACCGTCTCCATACGGTCCAGCAACGGCGCCGGGATGTTCTGGCGGAAGTTCGCCGTGGCGATGAACAGCACCTCCGACAAGTCGAACGGTAGGCCGAGATAGTGGTCGGTGAAGGAGTCGTTCTGCGCCGGGTCGAGAACCTCCAGCAGGGCCGACGCCGGGTCGCCCTGAAACGACACGCCGAGCTTGTCCACTTCGTCGAGCAGGAACACCGGGTTCTTCGTGCCAGCGCGCTTCATGCCCTCGATAATCCGACCGGGCATGGCGCCGACATACGTACGTCGATGTCCCCGGATGTCGGCTTCGTCGCGGGCACCACCCAGGGAAATGCGGATGTACCGTCGTCCCATCGCCCGCGCGATCGACTTCGCAATGGACGTCTTCCCGACACCTGGCGGGCCAATGAAGAGCAGGATCTGTCCCTTGGTTCCTCGATCATCCTCGTTCCCGACCTGACCCGTCACGCGCTCGTCTGGCGCACGCACCTTGAGCAACTGGCGCACCGCGAGGAACTCGAGCACACGGTCCTTCACGTCCTTGAGGCCGTAGTGGTCTTCATCGAGAATGGTCGCCGCTTCGATGAGATCCAGGTGGTCCTCACTGCGGACGCTCCACGGCAACTCGACGATCGTCTCGAGATAGGTGCGAATGATCTGCGACTCCATGGAGTCGCGGCCGGCGCGCTCCAACCGCCGTAGCTCCCGCTCGACCTCTTCGCGGACACTGTCGGGAAGGGCGAGCTTCTCTACGCGCTCTCGAAGCTCTTCGACCTCCTGAGATCCATCGTCACCGAGCTCCTTCTGGATCGCCTTGAGCTGCTCCCGGAGGAACATCTCACGTTGCCGCTCACCGATTTCCTCTTGAACTTTGGTCTTGATCTCTTCCTGTGCCTCGACGAGCTCGAGTTGCCGCTGGACGTGGATCAGGACGCGGCGGAGTCGCTCCTCGACGCCTCGTGTCTCGAGTAGTGCCTGTCGCTCGCCCGGCGTGATATCGATGTACCCCGCCACCAGGTCGGCAAACCGTCCCGGATCCTCCACTCCCTCGAGCACCTGCTCCACGACCTCTTGCGGGAGGCCCATCTTCAGCGCCAGATCGCTGGCCCGTTCACGCACTTCCTTGTAGAGGGCGACGAAGGCGGCGTCGTCAGAATCGAGCGGCAGGAGATCCGGTGCCTCCTGGACCACCGCCTCCAGGTGACCGGCATTCTCCGAATACTGTAAGACCGCGGCTCGGTACTCACCGTGCAGGAGAAGCTGAATACCGCCTAGCCCACGCTGGACCTGCCCCACGCGGGCGACGGTTCCGGTGGTGTACAACACCTCCGGTTGGGCATTATCGACGTTTTCTCGTTGGGCGACCGCAAAGATGAGCTTGGCCTCACCCTTCAACGAGGCCTCGATCGCCCGCAATGTTGCCGGTCGGCCGGCACCGATGGGCGCCGTTACCCCGGGGAACATCACTGTTTCCCGAAGCGGGAGCACAGGCAATCGCACTCGTCCGGACGTGCGGTCAGTCATGATTCACCTCACCTCTCGGCGAGACTGTGGTTGGCGTATGTGACCGATCACGTCTTCAATGGGCAGCTAGCATGCCGCTGGGCCCTGCCAGTATGGGTCGTCAATGGACTGGAACCCTTCGCATCGGAGCGAGGTACCTGCCGAACGTACCGTTGGAACCGGGGTGCTGCCAGATTGACGTACGAGAGGCGAGAAAGAACGGGCGTCAGGGGGCTCGCGGGGCGACGTTGAGGAGCGCGCGCAGTTCGGACTCGGTCAGCTGTTCTAGAAGCCCGGCACGCGCCTGCACTTCCCTTGCCGGTTCGGCCCCGTCCGCTTCGCACTCAAAGCGGATGATGTCAGCCGGTTCTGGGAACGAGGGCTTGGCCTTCTTGGTAGAAATCAGCCCCGACGTCCGCCCGACTCGCTCGGCGGACCACCGGCGTCCCGCATCGTCCGTAACCCAGCGCATTGCGGCCTCGGTCTGATGGCTCCCGGTTGCCCGTGTGTAGCAGATTGCGTTAATCTATCCCCGGTCCAGACCTAAAGCTACATGGCTGACGATATCCAAGACACGCTTCAAGCCCGACTCACCGATGTGCTGTCCGACTCCTACGAGATCGAAGGGGAGATCGGACGGGGCGGCATGGGCATCGTGTTCAGCGCGCGTGACATACGACTTCGGCGTCGCGTCGCCATCAAGGTGCTCCCGCCCGAACTAGCCTTCCGCGGGGAGATTCGCAAGCGCTTCACTCGGGAAGCGCAGACCGCGGCCAGGCTCTCGCATCCTCACATCGTTCCAATCCACACCGTTGGCGAGGAAGGCGGCCTCGTGTACTTCGTGATGGGCTATGTCGACGGCGAGTCGCTGGCCGCTCGCCTCCGGCGTCGAGAGCGCCTCCCGATCGAAGAAACCCGGCGCATCATGAAGGAAACGGCCGATGCGCTGGGGCTCGCGCATGCCATGGGGATCGTGCATCGGGACATCAAACCCGACAATATCCTCCTCGAGGGTACGCGACGCCGGGTCATGGTCACCGACTTCGGAATAGCCAAGGCGCTGACGGACGCGAGCGGTGGCACGCTCACCGGCACGGGCGTCGCGATCGGCACTCCCGCGTACATGAGCCCCGAGCAGGCAGCCGGGGACAGCGAAATCGACGCGCGCAGCGACATCTACTCCCTGGGGGTCGTCGCCTACGAGATGCTGACGGGTGAGGTACCGTTCAAGGCGCCGACAGTCGCCGGCATCTTGTTGAAGCAGGTGACGCAGCCGGTTCCCAACATCCAAGAGCTCCGCCGCGATTGTCCCGACGATCTCGTCGCCGCGGTCGCTCGGTGCCTCGACAAAGAACCCGAGAATCGCTGGCCCACCGCCGACACCCTTCGCCGCGCGCTCGAAAGCCGCTCGTCGGGCCCCTACCGTCCACGGTCAGCGCTGTCACGACACCCGGGCCCTGCGCGGCGCCCTCGGCCCAGTCCCGCCGCCAAGCAGGACACCGACTGGTGGCGGTGGTTCGAGGAAGGACGCGCATCATCCGGCCGGCCCCGCGAGGCTAGAGCGCGTGATCGCGCAGTGAAGCGCCGTGACACTGAAGAAAGCCCGGTCGGGCCGGTGGGGGAGCCCACCGTGGTGCGGAAGTTCCGTGGGAATTTCGCGTCATATGTGTCCGTGAACGGCGGGTTGCTGCTCCTCAATGTCGTGACGGGCCTGGCCACGCCATGGTTTCTCTTTCCCGCGATCGGCTGGGGGATTGGGCTCGCGTCCCAGTATGGGAAGCTCTGGTCGGCCGGCTACAGTATGCGCGATGTGCTCAATCGACCACCCGCCGACGACGCGCTCCCGTCTCCGAACGATTCCCATCCGTCGGAGCGGCGGAGACTCCCGGCGCCGACGACCGGCGACTTCGGTCTGCTCGCCGGCCAGATCGAGCAAATGCGCAAGGACCACTCGGCCATCATCAAACTCATCGACCGCCTTCCGGAGTCGGAGCGGGTCATGCTCCCGGACGTCGTCCCCACCGTCGAGTCACTGTTTCAGCGCGCCACCGATCTCGCCCGCACGCTCCAGCAGATGGAGGGTCAGGTCGACCAGAACGCGGTGAACCAGCTCGAGGAGCGCATTGCCGAGTTGGAGGGGGAGGAGACGAGCTCGGAGAAGGATCGACGCCTCGACCTGCTCAAGCGCCAACGGGCCACGCTGGCCGAGCTCACCACGCGGCGAGGGAAGATCGAAGGCCAGTTCGAGTCCTGTGTCCTGGCAATCCAGAACGTGCGGTTCGACCTGCTGCGACTTCGTTCGGCCGGCGTGGCCGAGGTCTTGAGCGACCTCACCTCCGCCACCCAGGCCGCGCGCGCCCTCAAGATCGACGTGGAAGCCGCCATCGATGCGGCGGGGGAGATCAAGGAGGCGTTGGGGGGGTATCGAACACGATAACGGGTCGAGCAGTCACCACGCGGCAGGATGGCACCGTGGTCCGCGTCACCACTCCCCACCTTCCACACTCAGAACAAAGCGATATCCCGTATCGCCTGCCTCAGGTCTTCGACTTGCGGGAGGATGACGTCCTCCAAGTCCGGTGCGTAAGCGACAAACGTGTCGAGCGCGCCGACCCGCCGGACCGGCGCATCGAGCCAGGGAAACAGATCGTCCGCTATGCGCGCCGCGATCTCCGCTCCGTACCCCCACGAGATGGAATCTTCATACGCGACGACCACACGGTTGGTCTTGCGGATCGAGTCACCAATGGTGGCCCAATCCACCGGGCTCAGCGTCCGTAAGTCGACCACCTCCGCGCTGATCCCCTCCGTTTCCTCGAGCGCTTTCGCGGCCACGACCGAGCGTTGAACGACCGCGCCGTACGTCACGACGGTAACGTCGCTGCCCGCCCGAACCACTTTCGCCTTCCCGAAGGGAATCATGAAATCCGGCCCGGGATAGGAGGCTTTGTTGTACGTCTGTCGGTAGAGGTGCTTGTGCTCGAGGAAGAGGACGGGATCGTCGCACCGAATTGCCGTGCGTAGCAGTCCGTTGGCGTCGAGCGCCGTCGACGGACACACGACACGCAGCCCCGGCAGGCTCGTGAAGATCGCGGCCCCGGTTTGCGAGTGGTAGATCCCTCCGCCCTTGAGGTAGCCACCGTAGGTGACCCGGATGACCACGGGGGCTTTGAAGGCGTTGTTGCTCCTCCACCGCAGGAGAACGAGTTCGCTGCGGATTTGGTGATAGGCCGGCCAGACATAGTCGAAGAACTGGATCTCAACCACTGGTTTGATGCCGCGGGTAGCAAGCCCCACGGCCCGGCCCACGATGTTCGCTTCCGCCAACGGCGAGTTGTACACGCGGTCGCCCCCGAACTTCCGCTGGAGCCCCCAGGTCACCTTGAACACACCGCCTTTTCCCTTGACCTGCTCGAGGTTTCGATCCCTCGATACGTCCGCGATGTCCTCGCCGAACACGACGATGCGCGGATCACGCGTCATCTCGTCGCTCATGCACTTGTTGAGGAGATCCACCATCGTGGTGGGGTCGCCGTGGAACTGCGGATCGTCCTCCGTGTCGAAGTCTTCGCTCGTGGGATCCACGTCCGGGGAATACACGTAGAGCTCGACGGTGTCTGGCTGTGGTTGCGGAGAGGCCAGGGCGACCTCCGTGGCGAGCTCGATTTCCTCTTCGACCTTCGCCCGGATCTCGGCGAGTTCAGCCTCGGTCGCGACCCCTTCAGCCAGCAATCGGGCGGGAAACGTGACCAGCGGATCCCGTCTCGCTTCGACGTCACGTTCTTCCGATGACTTGTAGTGCACTTCGTCATCGGACAGCGAGTGTGAATACGGCCGAATCACGTCTGCATGCACCAACGCCGGCCCTTTCCGCGTGCGGCAATGGGCAATTGCGCCGGCCAGAACCTCGTACGAGACGATCGGGTCGCAGCCATCCATGTCGTCCACGTAGAGGTTCGGAAAGCAGCCGACCAGGCTGGAGATCGACCCACCAGCGGTCTGCACCTCCACCGGCACCGAGATGGCATACCCGTTGTCCTCCACGAGGAACAAGACAGGCAGCTGGAGGTTGCTCGCCGTGTTGAGCGCCTCCCAGAACTCGCCCTCGCTCGTGGTGCCGTCGCCTGAGGAGCAGAAAACGACCTCGTCGCGCCGGCTCAGCGTCTCACGGTCGGGGATATCCACGATCCGAGCATAGCGCAGCCAGGCTTCTGCGCACCCTACTGCGTTCAGATACTGCGTCCCGGTGGGGCTCGAGGAGCTCACGATGTTGAGATCCTTTCGGCCCCAGTGGGACGGCATCTGCCGACCGCCTGAGTTCGGATCGTCGGCCGCCGCGACTGCCGACAGAAGCATCTCCGTAGGCGTCATTCCCAGCGCCAGACACAACGCACGATCGCGGTAGTAGGGGTAGAACCAGTCGTAGCCAGGCTTGAGGAGTTTGCCGACGGCGACGAGGACGGCCTCGTGACCAGCACCCGAGATCTGGAAGAAAATGCGGTTCTGGCGTTTGAGCTGGATCTCTTTGTCATCGAGCTGGCGGGAGAGACTCATGATGCGGTAGATGTCGAGCAACTCGGCCTTCTCGAAGCGCGCCGTCCGTCGCCGCTTCGGTTGCTGGCTCGTGCCGCTCTTCGAATCCGCTCGGGAGGTCATGGCCGGTAATAATACTCGGTCAGCGAAGCTTCGTCAGCTTTCTCAGAGCGTCCAGCTTTTCCAACGCGGACTTCGACGGCGGAACGTCACCGATACTCACGATCGCATCACGGATGTCGAGCAGCACCTCCAGGATCAGCTGTTCCCGCTGGAACGAGGCATCGAGTTGCTGCATCCGCTCCTTGTCCTCCTGCGTGGAGGCTAGGCTGTATGCCTCACGGTATATGGATTCGAGGTTTGCGAGTATCCGCTCCCGGGGACGTGCGTTCATGCCTGGTCATCTCCGACGCAACGAAGGGTGGACGAGAGACCGCCAGCGGCGGTCATGCCGAGTATCGGATGCCGACCACACCGCTCGGCACCTTGGGGGTGAAGAACGTCGACTTCTGCGGCATCACCGCGCCCGCATCGGCTACCGCGAGGACAGCTTCGACGGGGGTTGCATTGAGCAGCACGCCGTACGCCGCTCGACCGGTGCGTACCTCGTCGATCACGTAGGCGGAGTCTGAGGAATATTCGACTCGCGCGGTCTCCCCCATAGCCGCCGCGAGACGTTTCACGATCAGCTCGTCGACCCTCGCGACATCGAGAGCGGCGACGGCAGGCTCGCCCGCGAAGGGCAGATCTCCCAGGCGGGCGCCGCTCTTGAGAAGCAGGGCAAGTGCCTGGCTGCCGGGAAGCACCAGCACGCACGCGGTACCGCGTGACGCAAGGGGAGCGAGCTCTTCCACATAGTGCGCCTCGGGCGGGAGTTCCCTCAGTTGGAATCGCTCACGGAACTGGGAAACCAGTGTTCCGGCATTGATCGGTGGCCCGTAGAGCAGCCGGTGCGTGGGGCCGACCACGAGCCCCGGATCATCGATGGGAACAACGAGACACGGAATCCGGTTTGCTGACGGATTCTCGCCGACGTACGTCACCGCCGTCTCATACCGATGGTGGCCATCGGCCAGGTATAGCGCACCGGAACCGGCGGCGCCGGCCAGGGTCTGGGCTCCGGCGCCAGCGACGTGCCAGATGGTGACGTCCGCTTCCTGGACGCGTGCGGTTCCCCACGGGGGGCTCCGCATAACCGCGTCCATTGCCTCCCGCAAATCACCGCTGGGGTCTCGCGCTAGCAAGAGTAACTCCTCGAACATGGCTTCCGTGGCGCGGAGCAGGGCGAGGCGGTCGGCCTTTGGTCCACTGTGTGTTCGCTCATGTGGCTTGACGCGACCCGTTGAGAACGGTTCCACCGCGATCCCGCCGATGACGCCGGCACGGCTGACGGTCTGGCCGTCCGGTTGCACGAACGTCTGGCGCAGCACGGTGACTGTCGGTGCACCGTCACGCTCGAGCACGCCGCTCCCGATCCATCGGCGCAGGGTCCCCGCAGCGTGGAGGTACGGGTCGTCACCGCCCTGCGGCAGGATGTAGTGCACGATGTTGTCCGGATGTCGTGACGCGAGGCGCTCTCGGTCGGCCGGCGTGATGACATCATACGGTGGCGCCAGGAGCTCGTTCAGTCGGTCTCGCGCCGCAAAGCGGTATCCGTCAAACGGACGGACGAGGGCTCGGGATTGATCGGGATTCAGGATCTTCCTCCTCGGAGCGGTCGCGACAACCGCTCAGCAGGATGTCAGCAGCGTCGGCTGGCCATCAGCGTCGTCTTCCCTGCGACCACGGGCGGGCCGCCTGAGTCGCTCCCTCCAGGAGTTGCCGGTAGGACACGAGTCGGCTCTCCGCGACCGCTCCTTCGCTCACCGCCGCCACGACCGCACATCCGGGTTCACTCAAGTGGCGACAGTTGTCGAACCGACATCCGGGTGCGACACGCTGGATCTCGGGAAACGCGGCAGCGACCTCCGGGGGCTCTAGTCCCCAGAGGCCGATGTCACGAAGGCCCGGTGTATCCACCACGAAACCCGTTTCCCCAAATGGGTGCATCTCGGCAGCAACCGTCGTATGCCGGCCGCTCTGCGAGCGCCGGCTCACGGGGCGCGTTCGCAGTTGGAGCCCCGGTTGCAGCGCGTTCAACAAACTCGATTTGCCAACGCCCGTCGGACCCATCAACAGCGACACACGTCCATCGAGGAACTCCTGGAGTTCCGACAAGCCCCGACGTTCGGGGACACTTGTCACCACCAGCGTATACCCCACCTGTCGGTAGGGAGCGGCGATCTCCGCGCAGTCGTCGACGAGGTCGCACTTGTTCACGACCATCACGATGGGGAGATCATTGGCCGACACGACTGCGGTGAATCGATCCATCAGGTGCGGATCCCAGTCAGGGAGGGCCGCCGCGCCGACGACAACGACCTGATCGATATTCGCCGCAACCGCCCGTACCCCGCGTGATCGTCCTGGCATCCGCCGCTTGAGCACCGAGCGGCGTGGCCTTCGATCTTCAATTGTGATGGAACCGTCGTCATGCGGCAGAATGGCGACGACGTCACCGACGAGCAGCGGATCCTGGTTTCCCTGTTTGAGACGACCACGAAGACTGGCTTCCAGCGTTCGTTCGCCGGCGCGGACGAGATACCGCCCGCCCGTCTTGGAGAGCACCATCCCGTCGAAGCTCACTACCAGTCCGGATGCTCCGCATTCGCGGCAACCACGGCGTCGAGGTGACGTTTCACCTCGACGAGGGAGAGTTGCCGCAAATCGGCCTCCGCACGCTGGGGGGTGTCGGCGAAGGTCAAGTACGGACTCTCTAAATGGCTCACCACGCGGTCCCCTTCGACCGACCACTGCACGAATAGCAGCGCGGCGCCGAACCGTCCATCGGCATCGGGCGATTCGTCCACGTACACCGCCACGGAATACGCGCGACCGTCCGGTCCTCCGAAGGCCGGTGGACGATCGTGCACGTCCTGATAGCCACCAAGAGTCGTGTCGTCACTCACCGACGACCGAAAGCCTCCTTCGCAATGCTGCCGACCATGAAACCCACGTTCGCCGGACGCTCGGCGAGCCGTCGCATGAGATACGGGTACCAGTGCGTTCCGAACGGGACGTACACCCGCATGTTGTACCCCTGCCAGCGCAGGGACTCCTGGAGGTCGCGCCGCACGCCGTAGAGCATCTGGAACTCGAACCGGTCAGCACCAACGCCACGCTCTTTCGCGAAGGCCACGGTCTCGCCAATCAGCACTTCGTCATGGGTCGCGATACCCGGATAGTCCCCGTGCTCGAGCAGCTTGCGCATGAGCCGCGAAAACGAGGCCCGGACGTCCGCTCGCTCTTGAAAGGCAACATCCGGCGGCTCGGCGTAGGCGCCCTTACACAATCGGACCCTGGCTTTCGCACCGACTAGGTCGTCGATGTCCTTTGCGGATCGGCGCATGTAGCTCTGAATCACGACGCCCGTGAGCCCGTCATACTCGGGATGCAGAACATCATAGAACAGCCGCAGCGTCGCCTCCGTGTGCTTCGAGCCCTCCATGTCCATGCGGATGAAGGTGCGCGACTCCCGGGCTCGGTCCAGAATGGCGCGCATGTTTTCGGCGCACAGGGCGGTGTCGATATCGAGACCGAGCTGGGTAAGCTTGACCGAGACGTTCCCGTCGAGCTTCGCCGTGGCCACGCCGTCGACGGTTCGAATGATAGCGTCACGCGCCAGACGGGTTTCCTCGGGCGAAGAAACGCTTTCGCCCAACAGATCGAGGCTCACCGTGATGTTGCGGGCATTGAGGACGCGCCCGGCCTCGATCGCACTTTCCAGAGTCTCGCCGGCGACGAATCGTGTGGCAACTCGGCGTGCAAGGCCGTTGCGCTTCACGAAATCGAGCACGCCTCGACGCTCGCTGAGCCAGAGAAAGGTGCTGCGTAGCATGCGGCGCTAGCCGATCATTGGGGGTGGAAGGCTTCGCCCGTGCGCGCCATGGAGACCAACCGTTCGCAAGGCGCGAAGCGATCCCCGTACTGCTGAGCCAGCGTCTCGAGCGTCGCAACGGCCTGCGGCAGTCCGACTTCGTCCAGGTACCTCAGCGGGCCGCCGCGAAATGCCGGAAACCCGATGCCGAACACGGCCCCGATATCGCCGTCGCGAGTATTGCGAACGATCCCTTCATGGAGCGCGCGCACGGCCTCGTTGAGCATGATGTAGACGAGGCGTGGCTGCACGTCGTCCCGCGGAACCTGCGGATCCGGGTGGGCTCCGATGATCTCGTACGCGGCCATGTCGACATCGCGACGCTTCCCACCCTCGTAGCGGAAGAACCCTCGCTGGTTCTTCCTGCCGAAACGGCCGTCCTCCAGCATGCGCTGCAATCCCCCGGTGGGCTGCAATCGGTCCCCGAGCGCGGCGTGCAAGACTTTCGAGGCATTCAGCGCGACGTCGAGTCCCACTTCGTCGATCAGGGTGATCGGCCCAACCGGGAACCCGAACTTCACCATCGTCTTGTCGATGGTCTCGACGGCAACACCTTCCTGAAGCAGCCGGCCGGCCTCGTTCAGATAAGGGGCGAGAAGACGATTGACCCAGAACCCTGGACTGTCACGGACAACGATCACCGTCTTCCCCATCTTCCGGCCGAAGGCCGCCGCCGTGACAGTCGCCCACGGCGCCGTTCCTTCACTGACGATCACTTCGAGCAGCGGCATCTTCTCGACTGGCGAAAAGAAGTGCATACCGAGCATGCGATCCGGCCGCTGGAGTCCCTGGGCGATCTCCGCAATCGGAATCGTGCTGGTGTTCGACGCCAGAACGCACCGCTCGCCGACCTGCGCCTCGAGTTCGGCGAACACTTGCTGTTTGAGTTCGAGATCTTCGAACACCGCCTCGATTACGAGATCGGCACGGCCCAGACCGTCCCAGCCCACGCCACCCGAAAGGAGCCGACTCAGGCGACGGTGCTCGAATCTGGTGAGGCGATGGCGCTCCCGCTGTTCATCCAGCAGCCGGTGCGCCACCGCCAGTCCCCTGCCAACGCTGGGCACGTCACGGTCCTTGAACCGCACGTCGGCCTGCGCCTTCATGACTGCTACCGCACCGATCGATGCACCCATGAAGCCCACCCCGACCACCCCGAGGTTGCTGACGGGATGTGGTGCGGGGGTGTCGCCCGGCAGGCCCGGGTCTTTCTTGAGCGCCGTCGTGGCAAAGAAGATCCTCACCAGATTGCGGGATACGGCGCTCACCGCCAACTCGGCGAACAGCGACGCCTCGACATCGAGCCCGGCTTCCATGCCATGCTTCATCCCGTGCTCCACGGCCTGCAACGCGGCAAGCGGAGCGGGATAGTGTCCACCGGTTTTCTTGAGGACCTGCTTCCGGGCGGACGAAAACACCAACCGCCGACCGAGAGGGTTGTCGTCGAGAGCGAAATCTCCCAGTCCAGCACGACGCCGTTTCGGCTGCCAACCCGAAGCCAGTCTCGCGGCCGCCTCCTCGGCAACCCGGTCGAGAATGGCCGGGTGCACGAGCTCGTCGACGATCCCGATTCGATGCGCGCGCCGAGCCGGGACCTGTTTGCCGGCCAGGATCAGATCGAGTGCCGCACGAACTCCGATGAGTCGGGGGAGACGCTGGCAACCGCCCGCCGCCGGCAGAATGCCCAGCTGCACCTCTGGCAGCCCGATGAGCGTCTTCGGATCGTCCGCGGCAACGCGGTAGGTGCAGGCAAGCGCGGTCTCCAACCCACCACCCAAACACGCCCCGTTGATCGCCGCCACCATCGGCTTACCAAGCGTGGCGAACCGGGTCACTAGGACCTGCCCTCCGCGTACGAGCGCGTGCGCCTCCCCGCGAGAGGCCAGACCCCCGAACTCATCGATGTCGGCGCCGGCGATGAACGACCCGGCTTTGCGGGAAATCAAGATCCCGGCTCGCACGTCCGGATCTGAGGCAAGTCGGTCGAGGACGCGCTCGAACTCCTCTCGCACGCCGCGCGTGATCTTGTTCACTGGTTCGGCGGGCAGATCGAGCTCGAGCCACGCGATGCCTCGTTCGACACGAGCCGTTAGCGCCGCCGTCATCGACGCTCCAAGACCATCGCGAAGCCCATCCCTCCCTGCGCACAGACCGAGATGAGCCCGAATTGGGCGTCGCGGCGTGTCATCTCGCTTGCGAGGGTGAGGGTGATCCGCGCGCCCGTTGCCCCGAACGGATGGCCGAGCGCGATGGATCCTCCCATGACGTTCAGCGTCTCCCAATTCACCTCGCCGACCGCCTCGGACCTGCCGAGTTTCTCGACCGCCCACTGCTTCGATTCGAGTGCCTGGATGTTCGACAACACTTGGGCAGCAAAGGCCTCATGCATCTCCACCAGCCCGAGATCCTTCCAGCCGATCCCGGCACGCTCAAGGGCTTTTGGCACAGCGTACGCCGGACCCATGAGCAGTTGATCTCCCGGATCGAGTGCCGCGACGGCATAGGACCGGATGTAGGCAAGTGGCTCATGCCCCAACGCACGGGCCGTCTCGTCAGCCATCAGCACCACCGCAGCCGCACCGTCGGTCAGAGGCGAGCTGTTGGCGGCCGTGACACTGCCGTACCGACGGTCGAACACCGGCTTAAGCTTGGCAACTTGCTCTACGCTCGTATCGGGCCGCACTCCATTGTCGCGGGTAATGGGCTCCGCATGACCGTCGGCGAAAAACGGGGCGATCTCCGCGGTCAGGCGACCGTCTTCGGTCCCGGCGTGCGCGAGCCGATGGCTCCGAACGGCGAAGTCGTCTTGCGCCTGCCTGCTGATCCCATTGAGCTTGGCCATCTTCTCGGCCGACTCCCCCATCGATTCACCGGTGGACGGCTCGGCGATGGCCGGGCTCACCGGGACGAGGTCCTTCGGACGAAACCCCGACAACAGCTTCACCCGATCGTTTACGGTCTTGGCCTTGGAGAGACCGACCAGGATCTCGGAAAACCGCTTCGAGTGCAGGATGGGAATGTCCGAGAGGTTCTCCGCACCACCGGCAATCACGACGTCCGAATGGCCCAGCCGGATCTGATCGTGACCCATCACGATAGCGCTGTTCGACGACGCACAGGCTCGGTTCACCGTTGCCGCCGGAATGCTCGCGGGGAACTGTGGCAGGAGACTGACCTCGCGCGCGATGTTCGGGACCAGCGGGCTCGCCACGACTTGGCCGAAGTACACCTCGTCCACTTCCGCGCCGCGGAGACCGGCCCGGTGCACGAGTTCCACCACCGTGTGGCGGGCAAGGTCGACCGCCGACACGTCCTTGAGATCCGTGCCGGCCCGGCTGAAGGGTGAACGACAGCCCGCCACCACGGCGACCCGACGCCCGTTCGCTGTCTGAGACATGATGACGGAAAGCTACTGAGGGGGGGGAAAGCGGGCCAGCAGGATCGTCGGTGTTACTATGACTCTTGTGGCAGCCTGTCCGCCCTGCGCATCATTCGGGCGGGCGGCGCGCGAGGACGCTCGCAACGGCTTTCGTGCGCCCGTCCAGGGTCTCCAGTACTTCGCGGGCCAGGACGATCTCGAAATGCCCGAGCAAGGTCCACAGCTCGCCCGTTTTCAGGAGGTGCTCATCCGAGGTCGGCCCCCACCCCAACTCCCGTTGCTGCTCCAGGAACGTCTCGGCCAGGAAGTAGCCGCCCGGCTCGACGGCGTCGAGGAAGTCCGGAAGGCGGCGGCGATCCAGGTAGTTGAACTGCAACACGAAACCGTACGGGCCATTGGGGATCGGCGCACCGGACAGGTCGGCCTGCACGAACTCGACGGCCACCTTCGCCTTCTGCGCCGCCCGCTCCGCTTCCTGCAACCGCGTCGCGTCGCCGTCGACGGCAACCACCGTGGCACCCCGCTTAGCTGCCGCGATCGCATGGATTCCCTTGCCGCAGGCCAAGTCGAGGACCCGCACGTCGGCGTGGATAAGGCGCACGTGCCACTGGAACCATGTGCTGGGGACGCTGCGGCCGCTGGCAGCTGACACGAAATGGACGCTCCTTTTTCCTACCTGACCCGGGCAGCCAACCTCGAAGCCATGGCTGCGGAACCCGTCGATCTCCTGGTCATCGGTGGCGGGATTACCGGTGCCGGGATTGCCCGAGACGCCGCGATGCGTGGCATCCGCACTGCCCTCGTCGAGATGGGGGACTTCGCGGCGGGCACGAGCTCCCGAAGCTCTCGTCTCGTCCACGGCGGATTGCGCTACCTCGAGCACCGCCACTGGAAGCTCGTCTTCGAGGCCTGCCGTGAGCGGAGAACTCTTCTCCGGATCGCACCTCATCTCGTCTGGCCACGGTCGTTTCTCTTCCCGATTCACGAGGGCAGCCGGCTGTCGACCTGGAAACTCGAAGCCGGGCTCGTGCTGTACGATCTCTTGGCCCTGCTCAGAAATGTGCGTCTCCATCGGATGCTGAGCAAGCGAGCGCTGCTCCAGGCCGAGCCGGGCCTCCGGCCGAGGGGGCTCAAGGGCGGTGCTCGGTACTTCGATGCGCAGTGCGACGATGCGCGCCTGACCCTGGCCAACGTACGGGACGCCCATCGGCACCGGGCCATCGTCGCCAACTACGCCCGCGCGGAGCGGCTGGAACTCGCAGGGGGTCAGGTAGGAGGGGCCCAGATCACCGATCTCGTGACCGGAATCACGAGGCTCGTACGGGCACGCATCGTGGTGAACGCTGCTGGCCCATGGTCCGATGAGGTGCGACTCCCGGACGGGGGCGTCCCGGCCCTTCGCTGTACCAAAGGGGTCCACATCGTCGTGCCGAAACGGGCGCTCGGCAACCATGAGGCCATTACGTTCATCTCCCCCATCGACGGCCGGGTCATGTTCATCGTCCCGTGGGGTGAGCTCACGTACATCGGGACCACGGAATCGGAGCTCGACGGCGGGCCTGGTGAGGTTCGTGCCAGCGGCGAGGACGTCATCTATGTGCTTCGGTCGGCGAATGCCTTGTTCCCGGACGCCCGACTAGGGCCGGAGGACGTTCTGGCTACCTGGGCAGGGGTCCGCCCGCTCGTGCGGCAAGAGGACACCACGGATCCCGCTGCCGTGTCCCGAGAGCACGTGATTATCGAGAGCGAGAACGGGCTGCTGTCGATCGTCGGCGGCAAGCTCACCACCTACCGCAGCATGGCGGCCGAGATGGTCGACCGGATTGCCCACCACCTTCACGAGCGGGACGGCAGGGTGGTCCCCGCACGGGCACCCACGCACCGAGAGCCGCTGCCAGGTGGTGAATCGCGTGATCTCGACGTCGTGGCCACAGCCGCCATCACCGACGGGTTCTCAGAGACCGTCGCCCTCCACCTGGCTCACACCTACGGGAGCGAGGCCCCGGCCGTCGCGCGCTTGGCCCTGTCGGACCCGAAGTTGAATGAGCCTGTCGTGCCCGGACACACCACACTCTGGGCAGAGCTCCTCCACGCCATGCGGCGCGAGATGGCCATCACACTCTCAGACCTCTTGATTCGGCGGACCCACCTCTTCTACGCGGCCCCCAAGGCCATCCTCGAGATGGCTCCGGCCATTGCCGATCTGGCCGTCCGGGAAATGGAGTGGGATGATGCCCGGCGGGAGGCCGAGCTCGCCGCCTATCGGTATGAAGTCGAGCGCGGCACCGCCTTCCGACACGAACTGACCGAGGCGGCCGACTGAGTTAGAAGCTGCGGAGGTCGATGTCGTCGACGTCGGGGAGCGCCGACCCGTTTGCCCTGGCGTCACGGAATTCACGGGCCTTCCGATACTCCACGCGCAGTCGCTCCATCAGTTCCGCCCGCCGTTCGTACAACCGCTTCGGGGTCCGCGGCTTCCGCTTGGCCAACGCGTACGCAGTGAGGAGCGGCAATCCGACGGTGCCGTCGAGGTAGCAGACCACCGAGTTGGGAAGTTGCTCGGGATCGACCTTTCCCCAACTGACGGCTTCGCCCGGCGTGGCACCGGAGAGTCCCCCGGTATCCACGCGGGCATCGGTGATCTGCAGATAGTAGTCGTGTCCCCGCTCTTCGATTCCCAGCACTTCCTGGATCTGCGGTTCGGTCTGTAATACGAAGTTCTTGGGACTCCCGCCACCCACGATGAGCACCGCGCTCTTGCCACCACGGCGCTTGGCGTCGAGCACAATGGCGGCGGTCTCGTTGACGTCGGCCGAGACGTCATAGCCGATCTTGTATCCGTCCAACTGCAACTCCGCGACATTCATGCCGATCGACGAATCGCCTGGCGACGACGTGTAGATGGGGAGGGCGTGTTCGTATGCCGTGGCCAGCAGGGACTTGTTGCTCAAGCCCAGGGCTCGTTCGCGCTCGTGAACGTATTTCCCCAGGAGATAGTGGTACTCGGCACTCCCCATCCGCCGCTGGAACTCGTCCTGCTGCGAGACCTGCCGCAGGAACTCGTCTGTCTGCAACAGCACGGCATAGTCGAAGAAGATATCGTAGATCCTTACGACGCCTTCCGCTCGTAACTCTACGTCGTCGGCGCGGGGCGTTCCGCGATGCATCGAGTACCCGAGGGCGAAATGACAGTCGTGGTAGAGGTTGGCCCCCGTGGAGACGATCCAATCGACGAACCCTGCTTCGATGAGCGGGATCACGCAGGACATCCCGATGCCGGCCGGGGTCATCGCGCCCGTCAAGCTCATCGCTACGGTCACGTCGTCTTCCAACATCCGCTCCGCGAAGAGTTGCGACGCCTCTCGCAGGCGGCCAGCGTTGTAGGCGAGAAACGCGTTTTCCATCAGTTGCACGACCGACTCGTCTCCCCGAATCGGCCGGGGGCTGATGGGCGCTCCACCAAGCAGTGTGCTCTTCCTCTCAGGCATCGCCGTTCCCTTCCAACGGAAGCTGTCGCTATGGGATCACGTTCTCTCGGCGACGGCCGCGCGCCGCGATAACAAGTCGAACGATCTCCGCAGGCGTGTCCACGACTTTGAAGATGTCCATATCTTCTGGCGCGATCTTCCCGCTGGCCACGAGTGTCTGCTCCAACCACGCAACGAGACCCGACCAGTAGGCGGTTCCGTACAAAACCACCGGCATGTCCCGTACTTTGCCCGTCTGAATCAGCGTCAGCGCCTCAAACATCTCGTCCAGCGTCCCGAATCCCCCGGGAAACACGATGAAGGCGGACGAGTACTTGACCAGCATGGTCTTCCGCACGAAGAAGTACCGGAAATCCACCACACGGTCGACGTATGGGTTGGAGTGCTGCTCGTTGGGCAGCTCGATGTTGAGTCCGATGGAAGGGGCTCCCGCCTCCCGCGCACCCTTGTTGGCGGCCTCCATGATGCCCGGCCCTGCACCGGTGAGGACGGTGTAGCCTTGCTCCCCCAAGAGGCGTGCCGTCTCGGTCGCTGCCGCGTAGACGGGATCTCCCGGCGTGGCGCGCGCCGAGCCAAAAATCGTGATGGCCTCGCCTACCTCCGAGAGCTCTTCGAAACCCTGGACGAACTCGCCCATGATCCGGAGCACTCGCCATGGATCCGTCTGGGTGAACGCTGCTCGCTCGAGATGTGGCGACACGAACAGTCGTTCATCGGCCGTCAGGCGTGGCGGTCGAGGCTGGGGCTTCCCGTCACCCGGTTGAGAGCTGTTCGATCGCTGTGACATTGTCGTCCTGAAGGTTGTAGAAGAAGGGAGACAGACGCACGTGCCCCGGTCGGGCGTCGGCCACGACCTGCGCATCCGCCAGCCGCCGCACAGCACTGGGAGGATCGGCCTGTGGGATCATTACGATCGCGGATCGGGCGGCAGGGTCGGGGGCAACCAGCGGGGACAGCCCGGCCGCTTTGGCCCGCTCGATGAGATCCTCCGTGAGATCCGCCACGACGGCGCGGATCCGCGCCACACCGATCTCCCGGATGATCTCCAGCCCGCCGAGCTGCGCATGCACCGCCGCGAGCGCCGGGGTGCCCTGCTCGAAACGACGGGCATCCGCGTGCCACTCGATGGTTCGGGGGTCGAACTCGAATTGGCGCGCATGGGCGAACCAACCGGTCACTGTCGGGGTGAAGCGCGGTATCAACTCGCTCCGAACGTAGAGAAAGGCAATGCCCGGTCCGCCGAGCAACCACTTCAGACCGCCGGCCGTCAGGAAATCCACCTCAGCTGCATGGACGTCGAGGGGGAGCTGGCCGACGCTCTGGTAGGCGTCGATGTAGCACAGCGCGCCCCGCGCATGGGCGGCGCGCGCTACGGCGGCGATATCCTGAACCGCCCCCGTGGTAAAATAGACGTGTGATGTTGCGACCAGCGCCGTTCGCTCGTCGATCGCGGCCGCCAGGTGCTCAACGGGTACCGTGACCCCGTCCGGACTCTCGACGATCTCCACGTCGACCCCACCGTGCCGACGGGACAACCACTGGTAGGCCACGGTCGGGAAATCGAGGGCCGTAGTGACCACCTTCGGTCTCTTGGTATAGTCGAGGATCCCGGCGAGCACCGATGTGGCTGTCGAGATCGAGGCGTGCAGTGCGACTTCGGGAGCCCGAGCCCCCACGATGGTCGCGTATCCTGCACGAAGTTCGGCGAGCGCCTCCCACCAGACATCGTACCACGCGGCCGCCCCGCGTGACGCCCACACGTCCATGAACGCCTGCACCCGCTCACGGGACCGCGTGGAGAGTGCCCCCAGAGAGCAGGAATTCAGATAGATCAGCTGCTCGAAGATCGGGAACTCGGCACGATAGTGGGCGAGCGCGTGGGCGCCGGAGGTCCTTGCGAGTGCCATAGGCGCCAATATACAAGTATCCTGTGGGGGGGTCAGCGCCCGCGCGCCGGAGCGACATTCGAACGGCGCCCGAGAATCGCCCACGCACTGATGGCTGCCCACGCGGCCTCCAGCACCATGAAGCCCAGGCGGCGATCCACGACGGCGACGACCGTCAGCAGCAGGGCACCGAGGAAGTTGAACCACAGGTAGGAATTGCCGGTGCTCGTCCACACCCGGCGCTGTAACGCGAAATAGGCTCCGAGCACAAGACCCGCGCCCATCAGCGAGATGACTTGAACAATCCAACTCACGTTCCTGCCTCCGACCGACGTAAGGGTTGGCTGCGGCTCACCGTGGCCCTGGCCGCCCGCTCAGTGGTGCGGCCACGGCTTGGCGCGGATCTCATCCGGACGGTCTGGGCGTTCCGCGCGCGACGCTGGTACCGCCACCCGCCATTTCTCCCCATTCCGCCCACGGAGTATATGCGGTGGCGCATGTACACGGCATACGGTGACGAGTTTGCCGTGCCGTCGGTGGAGGACGTCATTCGCTTCGTCACGTGGCGGCGCACGGTCATGCATCTGTGAGTCCGGAGCGGAGGGCAGCGCTCGTCCGGGCGCGGGCCCATGGTCTCGGTTTCGAGGGCGTGGGTATCTGCGATCTCAGTCCGACCCCGCATGCCGCCGCGCTCACCCATTGGATCGAGCAAGGGATGGCGGGCACCATGAGGTACATGGCCCGCCAGGCTGCCCGGCGGCTGGAGCCGGCCACCATCGTCCCCGGTGTGACCCGCGCTGTGGTGGTCGCGAAGAACTACTACCAGCCCGACTCGCCCCCAAGGAACGGAGCCGGTCGCGTCGCGAAGTACGCCCGGGGACGCGACTACCATCAATCGCTCCGGGTACCGCTCGACGCACTCGCCGCCTACCTCCGCACACTGGGGGACAAGGAAACAATCGCCCGCGCCTATGTCGACGCCGGTCCAGTACCGGAGCGAGAGCTGGCCCAGCGCGCAGGGCTCGGTTGGATCGGGAAGAACACCATGCTCATCTCCCCCGCGGGTGGATCGTACTTCTTTCTCGCCGCCGTGTTGACGAGCCTCGATCTTGCCGTCGACCCGCCGTTCGAAGCTGATCGATGCGGAAGCTGTCGACGCTGTCTCGATGCGTGCCCTACCGTCGCCTTTCCCACGGCGCGGGTCCTGGACAGTCGGCGCTGCATCTCCTACCTGACCATCGAGCACCAGGGAGTAGTCGAGCCATCGTTGTGGCCGGCCGTGGCACCATGGGTCTTCGGCTGTGACATCTGTCAGGCCGTATGTCCGTGGAACGAGAAGTTTGCGCGGCAGGCCGACGACCCGATGCCTGACCGGCATCCCGAACTCGAATGGCTCGACCTCGCCGACTTGCTCGCCATGTCCGACGACGAGTTCACACATCGATATGGGTGGACCCCTCTGGAGCGACCGGGCGCCGACGGAATGCGGCGCAATGCCCGGATCGCGTCGTCGTCGATCACCGACCAGGCGTCTTGAGAACCACTTCACCGAAGAAGCGGGGGGCGCTGGTCGGAAAATCGAGGGCACTCAAGGAGTCGACGAGCCATGCCGCCCGCTGCGATCGGTCTGGCGTGATCAGGCCCGGTGGCCGCTGCCACGTCGAGCGCAGCACCGCGTCTTTCACGCGGCCCGCCGGATCGAGCACCACGCACGCCACACCGCCACGGTTCAAGGGCTCCACCAGCGAGAACGGGCCGTACGTGAGCAGATTCCCGAGCGAATAGAAGATCAGCGCGTCCTGATACCACTCCGCGGCCCGCATGACGTGAGGACCGTGGCCGAAGACGGCCGACGCGCCAGACTCGACCGCAGCCCGCGCAAACGCCACGGCGTTCCCGCGATTCTCCCCCAAGTAGTACTCGGCTTCACTCGGCGTACGTTGCGCATCGCGCCCCTCCGCTCCCATGTGCATCGTTACGATGAGCCGAGGGTACCGTACCGCGGCACGGGTTACGTGGCGGCGGACACCCAGGAGGTCGCGCGGATCCGGGCCAGCCTGCGCGCTGCTGAAACCGAGGAAAGCCACCGTATCGCCACCGACCGTCTCGACCACAGTGGGCAGCGTGTCGTACCCGGTCACGTACACGCCGGCGAGCCCGAGATGCCGCACCGTCGCGTCCCAGCCCACGCGCCCCGCATCCAACGCGTGGTTGTTGGCCACGTTGCCCACGACCTCACCCGGGGCGAGACGGCGCAACGCTTCGGCGGTTCCCGGCTGCTGCCGGAATGCATAGCACGTCTGCGAGCCGAGCCGGCACTTCGTGGGCGCCGGGCCTTCCCCAATCGCCCCTTCGATGTTGAGCAGCACGACCTGCGCGTCTTCGACGAGGGGCCGAAGGGGAGCGAGCAGCGCGTCCGGGTCCGGGAAGGCCTGGACGGCCCAGCCCAGCCTGGTGCCCGCCCGCACCACCCACAGCGTGTCGAGGTTGTTGCCCAGCATTACGTCGCCGCCCGCGCACACACGAAGGTCCCGCACTGCCACAGTGATCGTCTCGGGAGGCTCCGCCTCCGGAGCGGGGACGTCCGGCACCGGCGGCAGGTCGGCCACCGGCATCGTGTCCCGAACCACCAACGAATCGACGAGCGGCACTGAGTCGGGCGGCTCGATATCTACGGGCGACGGTCCCGGGTCCGTTGGCGCTGTTCGCGCACACGACGTCGCCAGGAGGCCAGCGACGACGAGACACACCGAAGCCATCGGCCAAGGCCACCGTATCGCTCGCTGAGTCGTCATAGCCCCGTGGGGTGATCGAGGAAGTCCCAGGGAAGATCGAATCGATTGGCCAGGTGCTCAGCGAGGGCTTTCACGCCGACGGTTTCCGTTGCGTAGTGACCGGCGTATATGACGTTCACGCCGAACTCCTCGGCATCGAAGTACGTGTGGTGCTTGCCCTCCCCAGTGAGGTAGGTGTCCACGCCGGCATCCACGGCCTGCTTGATCAGGTCGCCCCCGCCACCGGTGACGATGCCGATCCGGTGGACTGTCTTCGGACCCGCAGCAATCACGTTCGGGACTGTGCCGAGCAGCGTCGTGACCTGCTCGACCAGGACGTCACGCGTCACGTGGAGCGTGCCCATCACGCCGATGGCCTGCCCCTCGTATTCGCCGAACCACTCTGGTTGCGAGACACCGAGGCGGCGTGCGAGCACTGAGTTGTTGCCCACCTCCGGGTGCACGTCGAGCGGAAGGTGAGCGGAATAGAGCGCGATGCCGCGTTGGATCAGCGTGCGCAGGCGGCGCCCATGCCGCCCGGTCACTGGCTCGAGTCCGCCCCAGAACAATCCGTGATGGACAATGAGCGTGTCGGCACCACGTTCCGACGCGCCGTCGATCGTCGCCTGACAGGCGTCCACGGCAACGGCAAGACGCTCAACTTGCCCGTCGTTGGCGACTTGAAGTCCGTTCAGTGCGTTCGGGCTATCCCGAACCTCCGCGATGCGGAGAAACCGATCCAGATACGCTGTGAGCTCGTCGAGAGGGAGGCCCATTGCCTTACGAAGCCACCCCCATCGGCGGGGACTTCGATCGGCTCGGGACGGGGTCGGCGTCACCCATCTTGACGCTGCCATTGACTTCGCCGCCTTCCTGAACCGTCAGCCGCTTGGTGACGATGTCGCCCTGCACCACGGACCCCTGCTGAACCTCGATCCGCTCGCTGGCAAAGATGGACCCAACGACCTTGCCGCCGACGACCGCCTCGTGGGTGTGGATATCACCCTCCACGAGGCCACCTTTGGCGATGAGCACCTCGCGCTCCGCGCGAATGGTGCCCTCGACCGTGCCTTCGACTTTGACCACCCCGTCGGTGATGAGCTCACCGATCAAGCGCGTGCCCGGCGCAATGATGGAGATACCAGCATCGCGGCCGGTGACTCGCGCGCCCCCGTCTGCCTTTTTGTCGTTTCCGCCGGAAGAAAACACGGCCATCGTCAGTTGCCTCCCTGAACCAAGGAGAAAGGATCGATCGAACGCCCATCGCGGAAGATCTCGAAGTGCAGATGGGGTGCAGTCGAGCGGCCCGTGGATCCGGACAGGGCGATGACCTGGCCTGCCTGCACGGTGTCGCCGACCCCGATCAAGACCCGCGAGGCGTGACCATACATGGTCTCGAAACCCTCCGGGTGTGTCAACCGCACGAACAGTCCGTAGGACACATCGACACCGGTTGCGAGGACGGTTGCCCCCCCGCTCGCCCGGATAGGCGTGCCGATGGGAATCGCGATGTCCAGACCGGCATGCGCCTCGCCGCCGGAGGAGCCGGCCACCGTGCCGCGCGTCACGACACCTCGGTCGTCGATCGGCCAGTACCGTGGCACCGATGGTCCCTCTTCGTAACGCCGCGCCTGGTCGGGCCGACGGGCAACGATCGGCCGCGCAACTGTGGCGGAGGACAGTTCACGACCTCGCATGGGTACGAGGTTTCCACCCAACATAGTGCGGAGTTGCTCGTAACGGGCCTCGAGTCCTTCCAACGTCCGGGTGAGCTCGCGAACCTTTGCGTTCTCCTCGCTGAGCTGTGCCATCTCCCGGTTGAGGCCCGGGACCCGCGCCGCCGTCCGCACGATGGGCGCGTACAGGACGGCCCCAACCACGAGCAAGACTGCCACGACGAGCGCGCCGATGACGGTGAGTCGAAACACCCACAACGGGAGTCGAATCGACCGCGACTCGACATCGCCATCGCGATGCATCATGACGGTCACGCCCCGGCGATTCATCCTTCGAAGACCTCGCCCAAGACGATTTCGAGGATGCGCGCCAGATCGTCGTCGGAATAGAAATTGATCGTCAGGCGTCCGCTGGACTTCCCTCGCGTCGAGACCCGGACGTCGGTCCGCAGGCGCGCCCGTAGGGCTTCCTCCACGCGTCGGACGGCGGGGTCCCGTGGCTTCTGGCCACGCCGGGACCGGGGACGGGGCGTCGCGGGCTGACCGCCGCGCACCAGATCTTCCACCTCGCGCACCGAGAGTTGGAGTTCCAGCGTGCGGCGGGCCATGGCGAGGATCGTGGTCTCGTTCCCGAGCGCCAGCAGCGCCCGCGCATGTCCGGTGGAGAGACGGTTCATGTGCACCATCTCCTGCACGTCGCTCGGGAGCTTGAGCAGTCGAAGCGCATTGGCCACCGTCGAGCGATCGCGCCCGATGAGCTCGCCGACAGCTACCTGGGACACCGAGAACTCCGAGATCAATCGCTCGTAGCCCCGCGCCTCGTCGATCGGCGACAGCGCGTCCCGCTGCAGATTCTCCACCAGCGCCAACGTGAGCAAGGTACGATCGTCAACCTCGCGTACCACGGATGGGATCGCCCGCCAGCCGAGGCGCTGGGCTGCGCGCCAACGCCGCTCGCCGGCAATGAGCTCGTAGCCGTCGTCGCTCGGCCGAACCACCACTGGCTGCAGGAGTCCGGAGGTTTGCATCGATGCTGCCAGCTCGGCCATCGCCGTCTCATCCAGCACATGGCGGGGCTGATAGCGATTGGGACGGAGCGCAGCGACTGGCAGCTCGGTCAGCGATCCATCTTCCTTCCCCTCTGTCGCCGTCGGACCGAGCAAGGCTTCGAGCCCGCGGCCAAGCCGGCGCTTCCCGCTGGGACCCGTCATGTTTGCGCTTCCGCTCGCTGGAGCGCTCGGTCATCGAGCGTCTCACTCCGCGCACCGTCGGCAGTCCGCTTCACCAACTCCTGCGCCACCGCGAGGTAGCCCTTGGCCCCGGCGGATTGCACGTCGTACAGCAGAATAGGCTTGCCGAAACTCGGTGCCTCCGCGAGCCGAACGTTGCGCGGAATCGCCGTGCGAAACACCTGCCGGCCGAAGAACTCTTTTGCTTCGGTCGCGACCTGCTTCGAGAGATTCAGCCGCGGATCGTACATCGTGAGCAACACGCCCTCGATGGTGAGGTTTGCATTGTGATTCTGCTGCACCAGTCGCACCGTGTTGAGCAACTTCGAGAGTCCCTCGAGCGCGTAGTACTCGCACTGAATGGGAATCAGCACGGCGTCAGCGGCCGTGAGCATGTTCAGCGTAAGGAGCCCAAGTGAGGGCGGACAGTCGATCAAGATGAACTCGTACGTCTCTCGCAACGATGCGAGCCTACGACGCATCACGCTCTCCCTGGCCGGCCAGTTCACCAACTCCACTTCCGCGCCTACCAAGTCCTGCGTGGCCGGGATGACATCCAGAGACGCGAAGTTCACCCGCCGATGCACGACGTCGGTCAGGGGAACCTCGTTGATGAGCGCATCGTACAGCGACCCATGCATGTCGGCCTGTGCGATGCCAATCCCACTGGTTGCGTTCCCCTGCGGGTCGGCGTCGATGAGGAGGGTCCGGTGTTCGGCCGCTGCCAGTGATGCCGCCACGTTGACCGCCGTGGTCGTCTTGCCGACACCACCCTTTTGGTTCGCGACGGCAATGACGTTAGACATCATATATCACTATATATAACATCGACTTATGCAACCCTGTTGCAGAGGATCGATCCGGCTGGGGGCGTGAGCCCAATTGGGCGGAATATACCCGTGCACTATCAGCCACGCTAGAAGTCTGATCACCCCGCCGTTTCACGTGAAACGCTGCCCTAGGAGAACAAGAGCAGGTCCTGCCTGCGATTGAGCAGAGCGCGACCGTTTCTGTTTCACGTGAAACGATGGATTCAGGCAGCTCGCCTGTGAAGTAGTACGGCGGTGCGTCTTTGACGACCTAGGCCACACTACGGCGGCGGCGGAGCACCTCGAGAACAAGGTTCTGCAGATCGGACGGCGAAATGCCAGGGATTCGGCCAGCTTGGGCAAGGGATTCGGGCTGCACCCGCTCCAGTTTTTGGCGAGCTTCAGTGCTGAGATTCCCAAAATCGTGGTAGGGCAGCCCATGTGGCAGACGGAATCCTGCCATTTCGGCGAGCTTCCGTACTGCAGCCCGCTCGCGTTCCAGGTAGCCAGCGTATTTGATCTCAATCTCAGCGGACATCCAGGCATCCTCGTCAAACCCATCCCCCATCCCATGGCTGACCCTGCTCATCACCTCTCTCAGCCCCACCGTGGGTCGGCGGACCACCTCGGCTATGCGTCGCGGTCCGGAGATTTCCGGCAGTGTGCGTGCCCGCAATACAACATTCGCTGCATCAGGCGCAATTGACGTCTGCTCCGCCTGCTGTACCAGCGCCGCCTCCTGTTCCAACCGTCGATGCAGCACGGCCGTTTCCTCCGAGCTCAGCATCCCCAGTGCATCGGCCAGTGGGCCCAGGCGTTTGAGGGCGTTGTCCTGGCGCAGCAGCAGGCGAAACTCGGCCCGTGACGTGAAAAGCCTGTAAGGTTCGTCCACACCACGAGTTACAAGATCGTCAATCAAGACCCCGATGTATCCGCTGTCCCGCGAAAGAACAATTGGTTCCTCCCCCTTTATTCGCCTCACCGCATTGATGCCGGCCAGGAGTCCCTGGCCCGCCGCTTCCTCGTATCCCGTCGTTCCATTGATCTGGCCGGCGAAGAAGAGCCGCTCGATGGCCTTCAGCTCGAGCCATGCCGCGAGTTGCTGTGGAGGGAAGTAGTCGTACTCGATCGCGTACCCCGGACGGGTCATTCTCACGCGCTCAAGGCCGCTAACAGCTTGCAGATACTGCACTTGGACGTCAATGGGGAGTGAGGTGGAGAGCCCGTTCACATAGAGTTCTGTCGTGTCCAGCCCCTCCGGCTCGAGGAACACCTGGTGCCGCTCGGCTGCGGGGAACCGGACTACCTTGTCCTCGATCGACGGACAGTACCGGGGACCCCGCCCCGAGATGTCCCCACCGTACAGGGCCGATTCATGAAGGTGCCGCCGAATGACTTCCTTGACCGGTTCACCCGCCCAGGCCATCCAACACGGTCGCTGGGGTGGCCGCGACCGGCGAGCGAAATGTGAAAACCGGAACTCAGCAGCATCACCGTCCTGACGCTCGAGTCGGGAGTAGTCAACCGACCGACCATCGATCCTGGGGGGAGTACCCGTCTTGAATCGCGACCCCTCCAACCCCAGCGCCTCGAGCTGTTCGGCGATCTCCACCGCCGCAGGGTCTCCGGCCCGGCCCGCGGCGACCTTGGTCGTCGTCCCGATGTGAATTCGTCCGCGCAGAAAGGTGCCTGCCGTGAGCACCACGGCCTGCGCGCGGAACTCGCGCCCATCGGTGAGTCGGACGCCCGCCACCCGGTCTCCCCGCAGCAGCAGTCCGCCGACCATGCCCTGCAGGAACTCGATGCCCTCCTGCTCCTCCAGAATGCTGCGTACCGCTCGCCGATACAGCACCCGGTCGCACTGGGTGCGCGGCGCCCACACGGCCGGTCCCTTGGACCGATTGAGCATGCGGAACTGGATCGTCGCCCGGTCGGCTGCTCGACCCATCACCCCACCGAACGCATCGACCTCTCGGACCACTGTCCCCTTGGCAATTCCGCCGATGGCGGGATTGCACGACATCTGCCCGATCGTGTCGAGATTGGAGCTGATGAGCAACGTGCGAGCGCCGAGTCGGGCTGCCGCCATTGCAGCCTCCGACCCGGCGTGGCCGCCGCCCACGACGATCACTTCTGGATGGGAGCCCATCGGGCGGGAAAGATAGACTCGTCACCGCCGCCGGCGTTAGGGCCTTCTACAGATCGGTCTCTCGCGTCGCGCCCACCACAACCGCTACCCCGCTAGGTCGTGCGGATCCAGCGCCATAGCTCCTTGGGGTTGGGGCGTTTCCCGTACATGAGGATACCCACTCGATAGATCCGGGCTGCGACCCACACGACCAGCAGCAGGGCCGCGACCAGCAACCCGATTGAAAGCGCTAGCTCCTCGATTGGCACAGTCGCCGCCGCCCAGCGCACCGGCATGGCGATCGGCGAACAGAACGGAATGAGCGACAGACTCACCGCCATGGCCCCATCCGGCTGCTGCAGAATGCCGAGCATCAGTACCGTGGGGATGACGAGCAGCATGATCACCGGCGTCTGCGCCTGTCTGGCTTCGGCATCGGAGTTGGACATGGCGCCGACCGCCGCGAACATCGCTGCATAGAGGAAGTAGCCCAACAGAAAGTAGGTCAGCACGATCGCGATGGTTTCCAGGGGGACGGCCGGGAACGCGAATCCTCCTGTTGGCCCCGCGTCGATCCCGACCAGCCGCAGCACCAGGTCCCGCTGCTGGAACAGGAGCCACGCGCACACACCCCAGATGGCGAGCTGAAAGAGCCCCACCGCCCCGACGCCAATCACCTTGCCCGCCAGGAGCTGAAACGGGCGAAGGCTCGAGATCAGGAGCTCGATGACGCGCGACGTCTTTTCCTCTACAACTGCCCCCATCACCTGCACTCCGTAGAGAAGGATCGCCATGTACAGCACCAACCATACGGCGTATGCGAGAATGAAGGCGGACTCACCCGACCCTTCCGTGACCTTTCCCCCGCGGATGCTCAGCGTTCGCATGCGAAGCGGGATGCGTGCCCGCTGCACCACCTCCGCATCGACGCCCGCACGGCCGAGTCGCTCCGTCATGACCGTCTCGCGGAGCAGGCGCTCGAGCACCTGCATGTCCGCCATCGACGAGACGTTCGAGCCCCGGTATTCGACCGTCCCATCCTCCACCGCCTCCTCCGACACGATCAGATACCCATCGACCTCCTTGGCGCCGACGAGTGCGGTCAACGAATCCGCCACGTCCGCCAAATCCGCGACCTCAACCCTGAGCAGCGTGGCCGTCACCGGCAGCGGTGCGCGAAGCACGCCGACCAACTGATCGGCCAGATCGACCGTCCCGAGGTCTACCACCACGATTCGCCGTTGCGCGCCGCCCCGTTCGGCCATCAGGATCGGTAAGACCACGAACGACGCCATGAGCAACGGACCGAGCACCGTCGAGATGATGAACCACTTGTTGCGAACTTTCTCCACGAACTCGCGGCGCACGACGACCCAGATCTTACGCATGTGCCCGGGCCTCCTGAGCCCGTGGCGTTGCGGCATCTGCGCCGACGATATCGATGAAGATCTTGTTGAGCGTGGGCTCGGCGATCTCGAACCGGCGCACTCTCGCCCCCGCCCTCATCAACGCCTCGAGCAGCCGCTGCGGATCGGAGCCCGCCACCAGTTCCACCTCGGCATAGGAGCCGTAATTGTCCGCCTTTGCGACGACTGAGCGATCGGACAGCAGCGCGTGGACCGATTCGACACCCTGCTCGACCGCAAGAATCAGATGCAGTCCCCCATGGTGCCGCTTGATGTCGGACAGACGGCCGTCGAGCACCTTCTCACCCCGTGCGATGATGCACACGGAATCGCAGAGCTTCTCAGCCTGCTCCATGATGTGCGTCGAAAACAGCACGGTGGTCCCGCGTCGGCCCAGCTCCAGGACGATATCCTTCATGAGCTGCGTGTTCACCGGATCAAAGCCGGAAAAAGGCTCGTCCAGAATCAAGAGCTCCGGCCGGTGCAGGATCGTGGAGATGAACTGCACCTTCTGCTGCATTCCCTTGGACAGGTCGCTCACCGGTTTCCGGATCCAGTCGCCCAACCCGAGGCGGGTGAGCCACTCGAGTCCTTCCCGCTTTGCGGTCCCTCGTGGCACCCCTTTCGCTTCGGCCAGAAACACCACCAAATCCAGAACCCGCATCTTCCGGTACAGCCCTCGTTCTTCCGGCAGGTAGCCAATGCGGTGGCTGAGATCTCGACCGGAGTCCTCCAGCCCGAACAGCCGGATCGAGCCCTCGTCGGGCACGATGATGTTCATGAGCATCCGGATCGTGGTGGTCTTTCCGGCACCGTTGGGTCCCAGCAGGCCGTACACGGAACCCGTCGGTATCTGCAGCGACAGAGCGTGGACCGCTGTGTGTCCGGCGAATCGTTTCGTGATGCCTTGGGCTTCGATCACCATTTGGTTCTGCATCGATCTCCTTCGCACCTCGGCCAAACGGGAATGAGCAGCTTGTAGAATACCGCGTGGACCCCACGACGGGGAACCGTGGATCGAAACGGACCGTTTCTCCTGGTGAACAGTTTGGCCGGAACACGGGCGTGAAGGCGCCGTGCCACCATCGTGTTTCCGAAGGAGAATGTCACCGTGCACTGTGAAGAAGCCCGCCTCGTGCTCGATCCCATGCCCGGGCCACGAAGGTCGACGCGGGAGGCCGACCGAGCGCTCGAGCACCTTGCGCGCTGCCGCTCCTGTCAACGGTTCTTCGAGGCCTCCCAGGCAATCGTCAGCAGGCTGACAACGTGGGCACGTCGGACGCGCACGCCGCAACACCTCCGGGAAGGCATACTCACCTCGCTGCGTGGAGAGGAGCGACGACGCATCCGCGGGCGTCGACTGGCCGTGGGAGGTGGCGGAGGCCTGATCGCTGCCGGATTGCTGTTCGTCGTTCTCTCCGGATCGCCCGCTAGTCGTCTTGCCGAGCCACTCGCCAAGGAGGCCCGCATCGCCGTTACGACCGCGGCGATCGCGATCGAGAGCTCAGATCCGGCCGTCGTTCGTCAGTGGCTCAATGCGCACGTCGGGTTTCCGATCGACCTTCCCAGCATCTCGGGGGCGGTCCTGACGGGGGCGCGTGTCGTCGAGTGGTCAGGCGCACCGAGTGCTGCAATCGTGTACCACTACCACGGCAAGCCCCTCACCTACTTCGCACGGTCACCTGAGGAACCGACGAGAATACGGCTTGGGTCAGGCGTCGTTGCTGTATCGGCAGACGGCTTTGGAGTCGCAGTCTGGACCGAGCGTGGGAGCCCTCGCGCCGTGGCCGGGCCGATGAAAGGATGGGAAGTCCGCGCGATCGCCGAGGAGTGTCGCCGCCAGGGAATCACTCCCAGCTAGGAGGTTCTCGGGGGGCGGACGAGTCTATTCGGGCGGCGAGGTTGGCTACGGCGCGGTTCCACCCACCCAGACCGTGCCACCATCCACCTTCACCTCAAAGATCGGCAGCGGCTCGTCGGCCGGCGGCTCGAGCACCTCACCGGTGCGGACGTCGAACTGGGCGCCATGAAGCGCACACTCGACCACGAAATCATCGACCATCTCCCCGTCGGCCATGGGGAAATCCGCGTGTGAGCACCGGTCGTCGACCGCAAACACCCGGTCACCGACTCGCACCAGACACACCCTCCGGTCATCCGGTAGGATCACGCTCTGCGGGATGCCGTCCCTGAGGTTGTCGAGCGGGATGGCTTTCTGGAAATCCGTCATCGGCGGTCGGGGTCGTCCGGCGTGTCCGATCCGCCCTCCTCGGTCGACACGGTATCGCCTGAGCCCGCTAAGGCCTCGTGCAGAGTATGCCAGGGCAGGTTCGCGCACTTCACCCGGACGGGGAACTGCCGCACGCCCGACAGGGCAGCCAGCTTGCCGAGCGCCTTCTCGTCGATCGCACCGTTGGGACCACCGGTCACCATCGCATGGAACGCATGGAATAGCGCATCGGCCTCGGTCTTCGTCTTGCCCTTGACCGCTGCCGTCATCAACGAGGCCGATGCCTGGGAAATTGCGCAACCGGCGCCCTGAAAGCCCACGTCTTCGATCACGTCGTTGGTCACGACCAGGTACAACGTGATCTGATCGCCGCACAGCGGGTTCGTGCCTTCCGCCGTGCGGTTTGCGTTGGGAAGCTGTTTGAAATTGCGCGGGCTGCGGTTATGGTCGAGCACGACTTGCTGATACAACTCCCGAAGATCCACCATCACCCAAATACCGCTCGAACTTCCTGGACGCCTCGGACCAAGGCGTCGACTTCTTCTCGCGTATTGTAAAAGGCAAAGGACGCACGCGCCGTGGCCGGAATCCCGAGGCGGTCCATCACGGGTTGGGTGCAGTGGTGTCCGGTCCGGATCGCTATCCCGCTCTGATCCAGGATGGTCCCGATGTCGTGTGCGTGAACGCCCTCGAGGACGAACGAGATCACAGCTGCCTTCCGCGCTGCCGTCCCGACGATACGCAGGCCCGGAACGAACCGGAGTTGCTCGGTCGCATACTCCAGGAGGTCGTGCTCGTGATGCTGGATCCACTCCCACGACAGCCCGCGGAGATAATCCACGGCCGCCCCGAGACCAATGGCACCGGCAATGTGCGGGGTTCCCGCCTCGAACTTGGCCGGCAGAGGTGCGTACGTCGTCTTCTCGAAGGTGACGGAACGAATCATCTCGCCGCCCCCCTGATAGGGTGGCATCGCCTCGAGCAGTTTGGCCTTGCCGTAGAGCACCCCGATGCCCGTGGGGCCGAACATCTTGTGGCCCGAGAGGGCGTAGAAATCCGCATCCAGTTCCTGGACGTCGATCGGCATGTGCGGTGCGGCCTGGGCGCCGTCCACCAACACGGGGGCACCGGCGTCATGCGCCATCCGGACGATCTCCGTCACCGGGTTGATCGTTCCGAGCGAGTTCGACACGTGGACGACCGCGACGAGACGCGTCCGGTCGCCGAGCATGTCCCGCAGCGCATCCAGGTCGAGCTCGCCGGCGTCGGACATGGGAATGACACGCAGACGAGCTCCCGCAATTTCACAGGCAATCTGCCAGGGCACGAGATTGGAATGATGCTCCATGGCAGACACGACAACCTCGTCGCCTGGGCGGAAACGGATTCGGCCAAAGCTGGATGCCACCAAATTGATGGCTTCCGTCGCGCCACGGACAAAGATCACTTCATGGGGATCGCCGGCGTTGAGAAAGCGTTGGAGCTTGGCCCGGGCCGCTTCGTACGCGAGCGTCGCACGCTGACTGAGCTCGTGGACGCCCCGGTGAATGTTGGCGTTCTCCGTCTGATAGAACCGCACCAGGGACTCGATAACGGCTCGCGGCTTTTGACTCGTGGCGGCGTTGTCGAGATACACCAGCGGGCGGCCGTTGGCGGTGCCGGACAGGACAGGGAAATCCTGCCGTACGGTTGCGACGTCCCGTCGAGCACGGGTCGCGACCAGGGGGGTCGAGACTTGGCGCACGCCGCTGCTCCCTGTTAGGCCTCAGCGAGCCAGCGTCGAACCAGCCGATCCAGGGCCTGCCTGAGCGGCGCAGACTTCACGGCATTCAGGATTTCGGAGCCGAACCCATAGGTCAGCAGGGCCTCGGCTTCTTTCGCCGTGAGGCCTCGACTCTGGAGATAGAACATGTGGTCGTCGTCGATCGGTCCCAGGGTTGCTCCGTGGGTGCACCTCACGTCGTCGGCGTAGATCTCCAACTGCGGCTGGCTGTCGGCACGGGCCGAGGGAGACAGCAGCAAACTGTTGTTCGTTTGCTTCGAGTCCGTCTTCTGAGCGCCGGGGCGCACGATGATTCGTCCGTTGAATACGCCTCGTGCCCGGTCGTCGAACACCCCGTTGAAATACTCCCAACTCGTGCAGTTGGGCTTGGCGTGCTCGAGCGTCGTATGGTGGTCGGTGTGCTGCCGCCCGCGGAGCATCGACAGTCCGTCGAGGGTCGCGTCCGCACCCTCCCCATCGAGGACGACCTTGATGTCGTGCCGGGTCAGACCACCGCCCAAGCTGAAGGTGATGAACGAGTAGTTGCTGCTTCGCTCCTGCCGCGAGTGCGTCGCCGCCGTGTGGAACGCGTCCTCACTCTCGCGCTGAATACGATACGCGTCCAGGGTGGCATTCTCGCCCACCGACACTTCGGTCACGGCGTTGGTCCAGAACACGCCCTCACCGTGGGTGGCGTAAGTCTCCAACACCGTTGCCTGCGCTCCGCGATCCACGACCATCAGGTTGCGCGGGTGGATCACCAACGGCACATCGGACACCGGTACAGACAGAAACAGAAAGTGTACCGGACGCTCCAACTTCGTATCCTCTGGCACGTAGAGGAACGCACCGTCGTGAACGAACGCCGTGTTGAGCGCGGTAAACGGGTTGGCCTCTTCCGGGGCGAGGTGCCCGAGGAGCCCTTGCACACGCTCCGTGTCACGGCTCAGCGCGTCGCCGAGACTGCCGGCGAGCACCCCGGATGGAAGTTGGCCCAGCCGGGACAGCGACGGGGTGAACCGTCCGTTCACGAAGACCGCGACGTGTTGATCGGGTGCGCCGACGACGTGGGCCGAGACCGTTGCCTCCAGACCACCTAGATCCGCCTCACCCGCCAGGGCGAAGGATGTCCGCGCGATGGCCTTGACGTCCGTGAAGCGCCACTCTTCCAGCCGGGTGCTGGGAAACCCGACCTCGGCAAAACGGGAGATGGCCTGGTCACGCCGTTCCTTCAGCCACTTCGGCGCGGCTGCGGCCCCATTCGTAGCAAACCGCCCGTGGGCCTCCACGTACGCCTCGGCAGCCTGCTTGAGTTCCGCCGCGACGCTCTTGCGCGTGTCGGCCTTCGTCATGTCGCCACCGCCGCACCCTCGGTGATCCAGTCGTATCCCTTCGCCTCCAGCTCGAGCGCCAGCTTCATGTCACCAGACATGACGATCTTGCCACCTGCCAACACGTGGACGTGGTCAGGGGCGATGTAGTTGAGAATCCGCTCGTAATGCGTCACGATGACAAACGAGCGATCCGCACTGCGGAGCGTGTTCACGGCATCCGCCACCGCCTTGACCGCATCGATGTCGAGTCCGGAGTCGGTCTCGTCGAGAATCGCGAGCTTGGGCTCAAGTACGGCCAGTTGTAGAATTTCGTTGCGCTTCTTCTCGCCGCCAGAGAACCCGTCATTCACGGCCCGGTGGATCAAGCTATCGTCCCACCCGATCAGTTCGAGTTTCTTCTCGAGCGTCTCGGCGAAGTCGAGGGTATCCAGCTCCTCGAGCCCCCTCTCTTTCCGCACGGCGTTCACGGCGGACTGGAGGAAGTAGGCGTTCGTGATACCGCGAATAGCAATCGGATACTGAAAGGCGAGGAACATGCCAGCACGGGCACGCTCGTCGGCCGCCATCTCGAGCACATCCTTCCCTTCGAACGTGATCGTTCCACCAGTCACTTCGTAGGCGGGATGTCCCGCGAGCACCTGGGCAAACGTGCTCTTCCCGGAGCCGTTCGGTCCCATGATGGCATGCACTTCACCGGGTTTTACGGTCAGATCCAGACCTTTGAGGATCTCGACTCCTTCGATGCCGGCGCGCAAGTTCTTCACTTCGAGCATATTCGATCGTCCGTTGTCCTGAGTCATGTGTGGTGCGGGTGCGTATCGGCTTACCCGACGCTCCCCTCCAGGCTCACGGCCAGTAGCCGTGTCGCTTCAACCGCAAACTCCATCGGAAGCTCGCGGAAGACTTCTTTGCAAAAGCCATTCACGATGAGCGAGACCGCATCTTCTTCCGAAAGGCCCCGCTGTAGGCAATAGAAGATCTGGTCCTCACCGACCTTCGACGTGGTGGCCTCGTGCTCCATGATGGCCGAGGGATTGCGCACGTCGATATACGGGAAGGTGTGGGCGCCGCACTGGTCGCCGATGAGCATCGAGTCGCACTGCGAGTAGTTGCGAGCGTTCGCAGCCCCCTTCATGATCTTCACCTCGCCGCGATACGTGTTCTGGCTGCGTCCTGCCGAGATGCCCTTGGAGACGATCGTGCTGCGGGTGTTCTTCCCGATGTGGATCATCTTGGTACCGGTATCGGCCTGCTGGTAGTTATTGGTCACCGCGACCGAGTAGAACTCGCCGATCGAGTTGTCTCCCTCGAGGATGCAGCTGGGGTATTTCCACGTGATCGCCGATCCGGTCTCGACCTGCGTCCACGATATCTTCGAGTTGGCGCCCACGCAGCGGCCGCGTTTAGTGACGAAGTTGTAGATCCCGCCTTTGCCCTCTTCATCGCCCGGGAACCAGTTTTGGATCGTCGAGTACTTGATCTGCGCACCCTCGTGCGCGACGAGCTCGACCACGGCCGCGTGGAGTTGATTCTCGTCTCGCATCGGGGCCGAGCAGCCCTCCAGGTAGCTCACCACGCTGCCTTCGTCCGCAATGATGAGCGTGCGCTCAAACTGCCCGGTTGCCAGAGCATTGATGCGGAAGTAGGTGGAGAGCTCCAGCGGGCATTTGACGCCTTTCGGCACGTACACGAACGAACCGTCGGTGAACACGGCCGAATTGAGGGCGGCGAAGAAGTTGTCGTTCGGTGGCACCACTGACCCGATGTACTTGCGCACCAGATCCGGATGCTCCTGAATCGCTTCCGAGATCGGCAGGAAGATCACCCCGTACTTCTTGAGCTCCTCCTTGAACGTCGTTGCCACCGACACGCTGTCGAACACCGCATCGACGGCCACACCAGTCAACCGTTTCTGCTCCTGGAGCGGAATCCCCAGCTTCTCGAAGGTCTCGAGGAGCTTCGGATCCACCTCATCGAGGCTGGTCAGCCCCTCCATCTTCTTCGGTGCTGCGTAGTAGTGGATCGCCTGATAATCGATGGGCGGATACCTCACGTTGGCCCACGTCGGCTCTGTCATCTTGAGCCAGTTCCGATAGGCCTTGAGCCGCCACTCGAGCATCCACTCCGGCTCGCTCTTCTTCTGGGAGATGAGCCGGATGATGTCTTCGTTGAGCCCCTTCGGGGCGAGCTCCGACTCGATGTCGGTGGACCACCCGTACTTGTAGGGCTCCTTGACGTGTTGGTCGATCGCCGACGACGACATTCAGGACTCCTCGTTGGTGGGTGCGCTGCCGCCGTTCGCCTCACCCACTCGCGCCGGCTTGGCGATGGTGTACTCGCACGCATTGCATCCATCTGGAATGTAAGAATCACGCTGTAAATCGATCTGCAGCACCTCGCGCAGGAATTCCGCCTCCGCGGCGCAGATTTCCGGGAATTGCTCGGCCACCGCTCGAACCGCGCAGTGGTGCTCCGCAAGCCTCAGCTGGTCGTCTTCCACCGACCACGCCGCCATGAAGCCCTGCTCAGACAGCACGCGCACGACGGCGGCCACCCTGTCCTCGAGGGTCGCGTCGGCCAACTCCACCTGGAGCCGCTCAGCATGTGTCCGGAACCGCTGGGCAAACATCGCCCGCACGGCATCCCGCCCGCTGTGCTGAGCCACGTAGGCCAGCACGTCGGTCAGGGCCTGACCGTATTGGGTGGGGAACAGCGCCTCACCGTTCGCACCCAATCGATAGGTATTGGTCGGCGCCCCAGTCCCTCTCTGCTCTCGCCGGTACTCGATGAGGCCTTCGACCTCCAATTCCTTGAGATGACGCCGCACCGCATTGGCGGACACGCCGAAGACGTCGGCAAGTTCCTTTGCCGTAGACGGTTGCGCCCTCTTCAACTCGAGGAGGATGTCACCTCGTAAGCCCCTGTGCCCAGCGAGCCCTGGCATGCTTGAATCCATGGATGAAATGCTAATCTCAGACCCCGCTTTCCGCAACTAATTCAACGAAATTGTTCGTTAACCCATACCGCGATATCCGGTCGTAGCCATTGGTCGGTGGCCGGGAGAGACGAACCGGCGGGTCGGCACCGACTGCCCGCACCCCTGAAAACCAGTCCCGGATAGCCAGGCGACCCCGGGCCCACCGCACCAGAAAGAGGCCTCCGGCCGTGCTCCCGCTAGGCCTTGGCGAACCGACCGCAGAGCTCCTTGAGACGCATCTTGCCACGGTCGAGGCCGCCGCTCATGGCTGCCGCACGGCCCTGTCCCGCCAGGTTCTCTCCTGTGGAGCTCTTCGCGCACGACAGACAGCGCCACGCCACGACAAGTCAATCTCTTTAGCTAGAAAGGCACGAAGTACCTCACAGAAGACTGTCTTGTAATAAGTACTCTCATCACTGAGCCTTTTAGTTACGTGACGCTTTCCCGGTAATAGCTCTCCCAAGTGAATAGATCTGAGTTCGGCGGGTACCTTGAAACCGGAGAAGGGAGGGCCACATGACCAGCAAGGTGAAGGAGCCATCCCAGGCTGCAGACCGGACCGATCAAGTCCTCGGGAAGTCGGGGAGCGGACCCCGCGCTGGGAATCGCACCCAGCACAACGCCCCTCCCACGCACCAGGATCTCGTTGACGAGTCTGGTAAATGTCTAGGTACAATTCCGGACGGAAACGTGTCGGAGTTCGGCTCCCTGGCCCCCACCGTCTACCTCCGGCGGGATCTCCTGAACCCTGACGTCCAACGCGGGCCGGCTAGCTCAGACCCGGATGACGTTCATTGAGCCCCGCGACAGATCCTCTGGCGTCACTCGGTCGGGCGCGGATCGACCTGTCGTAGCAACGTGGCATAGTCTTCTGGCGTGTCGATATCCTCGCAGACGGCCCGGTCATTGACCGGTGCCGTGGCAACCCTCCCGGGGTCGGCGCGGACCACCCGGCGGGCCCCATGGCTGGCGGGGGTAGTCAGGAGCTCCTCGAAAACAGCTCGCGCGAATAGGACCGGGTGACCCCGTTTCCCGGAGTAGGCCGGTACCACAATCGCCGCCCCACCCTCCCGAAACCGATCGATCATGGCTTGTGCCGTCGCAATGCCCACGTGAGGGCGGTCGACATGCCATACCAGTGCCGCCTCCACGGGATGGTCCAGAATCTGCCGAATCGCAAGTTGGACAGAACGTAGAGGGCCTGAGGCTGGGTCGGGGTTAAGCAGCACGGTTTCGCCGGAGAGATCCATGGCCCGAGCAATTTGGTCTTTGTCGCGACCCAGGACCACAATCCGCCGATTGAGGCCCAGCGCTCGGCAGGCCTGCAGGATCGTCTCGAGGAACGTGGCCCCACGATAGGGCAGCAGTGCCTTTGGCTCACCCATCCGCTGCGATCTCCCTGCGGCTGGAATGATGGCTGCGATCACAGGAATTCCCTAGATTGTGAGCCCCACTGTCCCCTGGCACGAGGAAGACGACGCATGGCAGTTCGACCCATTCGACAGCTTGGTGATCCGATACTGCGAGCCAGGTGCGAATCGGTCAAGAGAGTCCGATCGCCCGCCGTGCGCGTCGTAGCCGACGACCTTCAGGACACGCTCCGTAGCCTCAAAGCGCGACTCGGCAGGGGTCGCGGACTCGCAGCCCCGCAAATTGGCGCGCCGCTGCGCATCGTGTACCTGGAGGCCGACAAGCCCTGCTTTCTGGTCAACCCAGAAATCACCGATATCGGCACTGAGGACTTCACCGTCTGGGACGACTGCTTCTCGATCCCCGACCTGTTGGTGCGCGTCGAGCGGGCCCACTCCGTTAAGGTGACCTACCTCGACCTGGCAGGACGGCAACAAGACCTCGAGGCAGAGGGCCCGCTGGCCGAACTGCTCCAGCATGAGATCGATCACCTCGACGGGGTGCTCATGGTTGATCGCCCCACCGGGCTCGATCCGTTTTGTCTGCGGTCCGAATGGGACAAGCACTACGCCAACGAGGGGCGGCACGGCGTACCCAGCACGCGGGAGACCGAGCGGCCGTAGCGGGACGGCCTACGACAAGGATTCGGGGACCTCGCCTACCCGGGTGGTCGCCATGGGTTGCTCACCGGGAGCCAGGTGACCGGAGCCCGAGATCACTGCTCCGCCATCACACGGGACTGCCCGACCGGAATCAACGCATCTTCTCGACCGGCTACCACCAGCGTCGGCACCGCGATCTGCTGGCGGAATGGGATTCACTGTGTATTACCCGCAAGCTGTCGCTAAACTTACCTGCCGAAGCCACACCGGCCAGACATCTCCTGCGAGAGCTTGGGGGTGGGGATTTCGGCAGACCCGCGGACACAGCAACGACGGCCAGCACACAAGTCGATGTGTCGTTACGGTCGTGATACTGTCGCAATGGTGATGCTTGTTGTTGCCCTGTAAGTGCTTGTTCCAGTTCACGTTGGCGTTTTTTCCACACCGTCTAGACACTGTGTCGATATTGGCGGACTCACATGACCCATCCGTTGCCGGAGACGACCACTGGCTGACCAACCCACCCTGATCACCGACGCCGGGGAGCTTACGCGACTCGTGGATCGCCTGGCCGGTCTCCCGTCCGTCGCGCTCGACACCGAATCGGCCTCGTTTCACCGCTACGTGGATCGGGTGTACCTGGTCCAACTCAGCGCGGGACAGGACACTTCACTGGTCGACCCCCTCGCGGTGGGCGACCTCCGGCCACTCGGAAAGCTCCTTGGGCATGCCGATACCGAAGTCGTATTCCACGACGCTGATTATGACTTGCGCGTCCTGGACAGGGACTACGCACTTCGGGCCCGCAGGGTGTTCGACACGCGGATCGCCGCGCAACTGGCTGGGGAGCCTGCCGTGGGACTGGGGTCCCTACTCGAGAAACACTTTCACGTCAAACTCGACAAGCGCTTCCAACGGGCCGACTGGTCACTGCGGCCCCTCACGCCTGAGATGCTCCGGTACGCTGCCGATGATACCCGGTATCTGCTTCAACTCCGCCATCTCCTCGCCGAGCGCCTAACGCAGCTCGGTCGACTCGAGTGGGCCTTGGAGGAGTTCCAACACCTCGAAGCGGTGCGTTGGAGCGCCCCCAAGCGAGACGAGGACGGCGCCCACCTGCGGCTCAAAGGCGCAAAGGTGTTGGCGCCCCGGAACCTGGCCATCCTCGAGCGCCTGCACGACTGGCGCGATCGCACGGCACGCGCACTCGACCGCGCGCCGTTCCGCGTGGTTTCCAACAGCGTGCTGATCGCACTTGCGCGGGCCGCACCCTCGACACGGGCGGCGATGAGTGCGGTGGATGGTTTTCCGAGTTCCGTCCTGCGGCGATACGGGGCCGAGATGTTAGCGGTCGTGGCCGAGGCCCTGCGCATCCCGGACGCTGACCTTCCGCGTCAGAAACGGACCAGGCGACCCCCTCCCGATGCGCAGTATGACGCCCGTCTCGACCGGCTCAAGGCGGTTCGCAACCAGCGAGCGGCCGATATCGATCTCGACCCGGGATTGGTGTGTCCCAATGGGACGCTCCAAGCCATCGCTCGTGCGATACCCCAGACCCCCGAGGCCTTGGCGTCGGTGACCGAACTCCGTAATTGGCAGCGCACCGTGCTCGGGGTAGAGCCTGTCCTACGTGCCGTGGTGGGTAGCGGGACCTAGAATCCCAAGAACGCTCGAACCTTCGGGTCGATCCGCTCCGGGGTCCAGTAGGGATCCCAGACCAACTCGATCCGTACATCTTGCACGCCATCGAGTTTTCGGATCGCCTGGTCGGCGTCGCCCATGATCTGTCCGCCGGCGGGGCAACCCGGCGACGTCAGCGTCATCTTGACGTCGACCTTCCCGGCATCGATCTCCACATCGTAGATCAATCCCAAGTCGATGATGTTGAGTCCTGCCTCCGGGTCCTTGACCGTTCTCAGCGCCTGCCGGACGGCGGTCTCGTCGAGTGCTGGCGAAGGGGTCTCGGTCATTGCTGGCACATGCTCCGTCAGTGGATCGGGCGGTACCACGTCGGCCGTCTCCGGCCGATCAGCGCCCATCAGTGCGCCGGGCCCCATTGCCGCGCAATCCACGCGTAGGTTCGCTCGGCAATAGGCATCATGCCCGGTATCGCGGTCAGCGCTTCCACGCACCGCCCACCTGGAAGATACCGAAACAACTCCCGGGCTGCCGCAGCTCCCGCAAACACCCCACCGAGCGGGCTCACCACATGGGCGGCCAGCCGAAGCCGCTCCACCGGTTGGCCGGATAGGGCGACGGCGCGGGCATCATCCAAGGGGAGCAGGTCAATCCTCGCCCGCCGGTCCCACCGCCGCAGGCGGCCGACCCACCGGCGGCAGAATCCACAGGACGCGTCGTAGATGAGTACTGGACGAATCGGGGGGATCGGTGCGGTGCCAACCCGCCCGGCTACTCGCATCGATCGGTCTCTGCCGCTGACCGGGCCCGACACCACTCGTGGCGGAGCTGCACGGCCTGGTCGGCCAGCTCACCGCGGACGCGTTTGAGCTTGGTAATCGAGCTTCTAGTCCGTGGTGCGAATACCCGGTTGGTGAGCAGAATGACGAAGAGATCGCCGTCGGGATCGATCCAGATCGAGGTGCCGGTGAAGCCGCCGTGACCAAAGGCGGCGGCCGAGAGGGACGAGCCTGTCTGTTCGGCAGTGGTCGTGTCCCGCATCTCCCATCCAAGCGCCCTATTCCCACTTCCGCGTCGGGTGAAGTGACGCACCACCCCGGGGGCGAACAGCTCATCTCCGCCGGGCGTGACTCCACCCCGCAGCAGTGTCTGGGCAAAGCGGGCCAGGTCGTGACCGGTGCTGTAGAGCCCGGCATGGCCTGCAACGCCATCCAGGCGCGCGGCGTTTTGGTCGTGCACCTCACCCGCGATCGCCTGACCGCGCCACAGACCGACCGGCATGATTCGCGGCCGCAGCGTCCGCGGCGGGCGGAACCGCGTGTTCAGCATGCCCATCGGCCGGAACAGCCGTTCCTCGACGTACCGATCGAGCGGCATCTCGGCGACCAGCTCTACCACCCAGCCAAGGAGCATAGCGTTGAGGTCGCTGTACACGACCTGGCCGCCGGGATCCAGCCTTAGAGGCTCCGCCAAGACCCGTGTCCTGGCCTCTTCCGCGCTCTCGGTAACTCGGTTGAGCGGAAGGAACGCGCGAAGCCCAGTGCGATGCTCCAGGAGATGCCGCACCGTCACGCGGTCTTTGCCGGGGCCGGCGAACTCGGGGAGGTAGCTCTGTAGTGCTCTGTCGAGGTCGAGCCGACCTTCCTGCACCAGCAACATCGCCGCGGTGGTCGTGGCTACGACCTTCGTCAGCGAGGCCAAATCGAAGAGGGTGCTGTCGGGGTCGGGAACGGCGGAGGCTGGCGACCACGTGAAGTGTCCGTAGCCTCGACTCCACAGCACTGTGTCTTTGGTGCCGATCACCACCACCGCGCCGGGATACACGCCTTCGCGAATCCCGTTGCCGACAGACCGCTCGAGGGCCGCGACCGGGTTAGCCTGGAAGAGCGCCACCCAGAACAGCAGGGCTCCAATGGTCACGAGGAGCGACTCCCTACCTGGGGCGGTTTGGGCCCGGTGCTCTTCCTAGCTTGAGTCAGCAACATGCGTTTCCGGTGTATGATAAGAACGTCATTCCCAATACGTCTGCCAACAAGGGTACACCGTGCGTCGAATTCTGCTTGCTTTGATCCTGGGCACCGTGGCGCCGGGCCCCGTTCGGGGCCAGACGGCCGTGATCGATACCATGCTGCTTCGTGCCCATACCAGGTTCCTCGCCGACGACCTCTTGTTGGGTCGGGGAACCGGAACCGCGGGTGCCGCCGTCGCGGCACTGTACATCGAGAGCCAGTGCCAACGACTCGGGCTCGAACCCATTGCAGGATCGTACCGCCAGCGGGTTCGGCTCGAAGAGGCCCGAATCGGGGCCGGCAGCCGGTTGACCGCTTCGACCCCCCAGGGGTCCGTCGAGTTCCTCTACCTCGAGGACTTCGTTCCGGATGTCGGGTCGGCGCCAACGTTGGTCGGATTCGCAGGGGCCGCCGTGTTCGTCGGCTCTGAAGCCGGAATCGCGTCCGGGGGGCTCGGCCAACTCGACGTTGGCGGGGCCGTGGCCGTCACGCTCGGACCCGTCCGGGGAGCAGCCGCCGACACGCTCGCGTCACGCGGCTCGGTCGGCATGATCCACTTGATCCCCGAGAGCGAGACGTTCGAACTCTACGTCCGCAGCCGCGGCCGAACGCGCTTGTACCATCGTGATCGCGCCGTCCGCTCCTCGTTCCTGCCGAGCATGCCGGCGCTACTGGCCGGTCCCAGTGTGACGCGGGCACTCCTTGCCGGTGCGATGGTCGACGACAACGCGCGTCCGCTCGCACAGCCGCTTGCCTGGTCCCTTCGGGTCGAGATCGAGAGCACCCGAAGGCCGATCGAGGAAGCCAACGTGGCGTGCGTGCTCCCGGGGAAGGGCACCCGCCGCGACACGGCCATCGTCCTGTCCGCGCACTACGACCACCTCGGCGTGGGCCTGCCAGACGCGCGCGGTGACTCGACCTACAACGGGTTCTCGGACAACGCAGCCGGCGTCGCCATGGTGCTCGGCATTGCCGAAGCCCTTACCCGCGAGGAGACACCGCCCCTCGGATTCTCGCTGCTGCTGCTCTTCTTCAGCGGCGAGGAACGCGGGCTGCTCGGCTCGGATTACTACGTTGCTCATCCCCTCTGGCCGCTTCGTCAAACGGCGGCGGTCATCAACCTGGACGCGGGTGCGCCACCGGCGCCGCCCGTAAGTTGGCGGGTGGCCGGGGTCGACAGCGCCGACGGAACCGGATTGGGGGCGCTCGCTGCTCGCGTCGCCGGCGGCCAGGGCTGGCAGGTCGTCACGTCACCCGCCCGAGCGAACTCCGATTACTTCCCGTTCCACCGCGAAGGCGTCCCTGCCATGTTCATCGTTCCCGGGTCAGAGGCCTACGAAGGGATGTCCGTTGATAGCTCGGTGGCACTCAGGCAGCGATGGGACCACTATCATCAGCCTGCCGACCACTGGTCGCCCGATTTTCCGTTCGCCGGGCTGGCCCGGTACGCGGCGTTCGCCCTCATGCTCGTTCGAGCGCTCGACCGAGATCCCGATGGCCTCCGCCGCTGACGTCGATCACGGCAACCGTCGGAGAGAAAACGAGATACGGGACCACGACGAGCCCCCTCTCACCCTGGCATCCCGTGCGCGGGGCGTCTATCATATCTGGTCGCCATCCGGATACAAGAGCGAGAAACGCATCACTGTGAGCAGGTCGCCGTTGTGTGCTGAAAGGCGTGGCAGAGAAGCGCCGTCGAGATCGGGGTCACGATCGTGATCCGGACGCTCCCCGGAACTATCATCCACTATCGCTTTCCCATCCTCGCGGCCTGGTTGCTGGTCGCCGCCCTTGCCTTGCCGCGCGCACTCCGAGTGCACGAGACGCTCCAAGTGCAGGGGCAGACGCTCCTGGACACCGAGTCGAAGCGCGGCGACGACCTCATCCGCACCGCGTTCCAGCAGCCGGTCACCGACTACTTCATCGTCACCCTCACCGGTCCGGTCGCCATCGACAGCCTCCGGTACCGGGCGATCCTCGACTCGTTGACGCTCAGTGCGGCGCTCCAACCCTACGTCGCGCGGACGCTGTCCTACTTGGACGCCAACGACAGCACCTTCGTCAGCGCGGACCGGAAGACGACGTTCTTCGTCGCCGTGATGGAGGCCAACCTCGAGCGCGGTGCCGCCGACTACGTCCCCCCGTTCCACGAGGCGATCCACGGTACGCTCGAGCGCATCGCGTGGGCGTCCGCGTTCGAGACCCATGTCACCGGCAGTCCGGCACTGGACTACGACATCCGCACCGTCAGCAAAGAGGACACGCGCGTCGGCGAGCAGAAGGCGCTGCCCATCAGCGCAGTGATTCTTGTCGTGGCGTTCGGCGCGCTGGTCGCGGCGATTCTCCCACTCTTGGTTGGTGTGTTTGCGATCGTCTGTGCGCTCGGCCTCACGAGCGTGGCAGCCGGCTTCTACCCCATGTCCGTGTTCGTGCTCACCATCGTCTCGATGCTTGGCCTGGCCACCGGGATCGACTATTCGCTGCTCATGGTCACGCGATTCCGCGAGGAGATGAATCGGGGCCGTGGCCGCCGGGAGGCCGCCGAGCGGACGATCGCCACGGCGGGACGAGCGGTGGTGACGAGCGGACTCACGGTCCTGCTGGGCTTCGCGGCGCTGCTGGTCACGCCGACCACCGAGACGCGTTCCGTTGGCATCGGGGGCTTGTTCGTCGTCTCGGGGGCCGTGTTGCTGTCTGTCACGCTGCTCCCTGGTGTCCTTTCCCTCCTCGGACGGAGCATCGATCGACCGCGATGGCTCGCCAAGCGCCTGGCGTTCTACCATGCGCCCACCGGATGGGAACGGTGGTCGCGATGGCTCGGCCACCATCCGTGGCGGGCGCTGGTTCTGGGGGGCACGGTCGCCGCCGCGATCACCTGGCCGATCGCCTACATCAAGATCGGCCTGCCTCGAGAGGGATGGTATCCGTCCGGCACCGAGTCGTCCGACGCCATTCGCGCGCTTGACCGGATTGGCGCCCGCGGTGCGCTCCAGCCGGTGCGCATCGTTGTGCAGGCCCCGGCGGGCGCGCGGATCGTGGGCACCCGGTACCTGCGAGGGTTGAAGCGACTATCCGACTCGATCAATGCCGACCCGCACGTGGACCAGGTCCGAAGCGTGGTCGACCTCCGCCCTGGAATGTCGCTGCTGCGGTATACGGCCCTCTACGGCAACCTGGACGCGGCGCGCGCGCGCTCCCCCGAGTTCTACTCCGCGTATCTCTCGGAGGACGGCCGCACGACGTTGATTGACGTCCTCTTGAGGGATACGACCTCGTTCACGGGATCCATGGACGTCGTGCGTGGCCTCCGCGGAGTGGTCGCGGCCGGTATTCCCGGCCTGGACTCCGTCGACGTCATGGTCACCGGTTTCCATGCGGCGAATACCGATCTCCAAGACGCGCTGCTGAAACAGTTCCCGCTCGTCGTCGCATTGGTGGTCGGGGCCACGGCGTTGATGTTGTTCATCGCGTTTCAATCGATCCTGGTGCCGATCAAGGCGGTTCTCATGAACCTCCTTTCGGTCGCCGGGGCGTTCGGCATTCTCGTGCTGGTCTTCCAGAAGGGGGTGGGCGCTCGATTGTTCGGGCTCGCGGGTCCCACCGAAGCGATTTACGTGGCCATTCCCGTCGTGGTGTTCGCCGTCGTGTTCGGCCTGAGCATGGACTATGAGGTGTTCCTGCTGTCGCGCATCAAGGAGGCGTTCGACCGAACCGGCCGCAACGATCAGGCGACGATGGAGGGACTCACGGCCACGGCATCGGTCATCACTAGTGCGGCCGCCATCATGCTGGTGGTCTTTGGCACGTTCGCCTTTTCGCGCGTGTTGGCCGCCCAGCTCCTCGGCTTCGGGCTCGCGGTGGCGGTGCTGCTCGACGCGACGCTCATTCGGATGGTTCTGGTCCCCTCCATCATGCACCTCGCGGGAGATTGGAACTGGTGGCCAGGGGGGCGGCGGATCAGGAAGAGCGGCGACGGGGGGGATGCCGGTACGAGCGGGGCGGTTCCCGTGGTACCGCCAGCTGCAGCGCCAACTCCAGCCGAGGCCCCCGCAGATCCCAGTGCCAAGCCGCTTCCCGCACCCCCGTCACCGGGTGCTTGAGCGGACGAAACTGGAGCCACTCGGGTCGCAGCCGGAGCCTCGCTCCCGCCGCCAGCAACGCCTCGCGATCGGCCGAAACCAGGTGCGCCCACCGCTGACCGCGTAGCACGAACGGATGGAGCCACATCCCGCCCTGGAGAGCGTACGCGACGCCCTCACGCCACAACACAAACTGCCGCCACCCCATCAGCCGCAGTCCATGCGCCCGTCCTCCGTTGCCGAACCAACCGGTGCAGCCGCACCGACGAAGACGAAGCACTGCCGCAGCGTGGCCGCGTGGGAGATCGACGCCGACCACCCGATCGCCGTGGCCTCGTGCACTTGGACCAGCGTCCCGCCGCTCCTGCGAAACCCCTTGGCCTCCAGCGTGGCGAGGTTTGCGGTGTAGGTGCTTGTGTCGTAGAAGTGGGATTCCTCAATGACCGCCAAGTTCCGCAGGTCCCCTCGCATGGTCGCGATGTAGCCCCGCTCGCGCACATCTCGATACTGCGGCAGCGCAATGGCCGCCAGCAGCGTGACGATCGACATGGCGATCAACATCTCGATCAGCGAGACACCACGAGTGGCGGGGCGGCTCCACATTCCATGTCGCATAGGGATCAGTCGACGCTGACAGAGCTTCGGGAAGTATGCACGGGCCCTATCGGCACCGACAAGCGCACCTAGCCCTTCGCGTCGAGCCAATTCGGTCCAACTCCAATCTCCACCACGAGCGGAATCGACAGCTCGGCGGCTCCCTGCATTTCCTCGCGAAGCACCTCGCACACCGCTTCCACTTCCCGCTCGGGCGCTTCGGCCACGAGCTCGTCATGCACCTGGAGCACGATCGCCGCCGAAAGTCGGCGCTCGCGCACCGACCCGGCCACACTGATCATGGCGCGCTTGATCAGGTCGGCCGCCGAACCCTGGAGCGGCGAGTTCATCGCCACCCGCTCACCGAACGCGCGCATGTTGTAGTTGCGGTCCTTCAGTTCCGGAATGTAGCGCCGTCTCCCGAAGAGCGTTTCGGCGTACCCCCGCTGGCGCGCCACCGCGATGCACTCGTCCAGAAATCGACGGACGCCGGCGAACCGCTCGAAATAGAGATCGATGAACTTGCGAGCCTCCTCCTGTGAAATGCCCAACTGGCGACTGAGCGAGAACGGCCCCTGACCGTAGATGGTGGCGAAGTTGATCGTCTTCGCCCGCGCCCGCATCTCGGCCGTCACCTCGTCGAGCGACACATCGAAGATGACGGCCGCTGTTTCCCGGTGGATGTCACCGCCGCGCTGGAACGCGGCAAGGAAGACGGGATCCCGCGAAAGGTGGGCCAGGAGTCGGAGCTCGATCTGCGAATAGTCCGCAACCACGAACACCGCACCCGCCGCCGGCACGAAACACCGGCGGATTCGCTCACCACGAGCCGTCCGCACGGGGATGTTCTGGAGGTTCGGACTTGACGATGATAACCGTCCCGTAGCGGCCCCCACCTGCGAAAAACTGGTGTGAATGCGAGCGGTATCCGGGTGAACCGTGAGCGGGAGGGCATCAAGATAGGTCGAGCGCAGCTTGCTCACCTCTCGGTAGTCCAGCAAGAGCTGCGGAAGCGTGTGGCCGGACGCTGCCAGCTCGCTCAGCACGTCCGCGTCGGTCGAGGCTCCCGTCTTGGTGCGCTTGAGGACGGGCAAGTTGAGTTTCTCGAACAGGACGTGGCGCAGCTGTGGGGTGCTGTTGATGTTGAAGTCCGTTCCCGCCTCGCGGTGGATCTTCGCCTCGAGCTCCCGAAGCTCCTCACCGAACTCGCTCGACAACAGTGCCAGGCAGCTCGTGTCGACCGCGATCCCCCGCCATTCCATGTCGATCAGCACATCGATGAGCGGCATCTCCATCTCGCCGAGGAGCGCCGTCAGGTCGTGCGACTCGAGCTGCGGTGCGAAGAAGGCCTGGAGCTCCCATATCGCCACCGCGCCGCCACAGCTATGGGCGGCCGCGCGGTCGGGTGGGACTTCCGCAAAGGGGCGCTCACCCTTGCCTTTCCCGACGAGATCCTCGGCGGCGGTGAGGCGCCGCCCCAGATGATCGAGTGCGAGCACCTCGAGTGCATGTGACCGGCGTCCAGGCTCGAGCACGAAGCTCGCAAGCATCGCGTCGTAGCGGAGACCCCGAAGGGTCACCCCCGCCCGCCGAAGCACCAAGGCGTCTCGCTTGAGATCGTGGCCGACCTTCGCGCACTGCGGATCTTCCAGGACACCCACGAGTGCCTGCATCACGGGCTCGCCCATCGACGGCAGGTTGCGCGGCGCGGCCGCCGCCGTGAGCTCACCGTCCGGCAGGCGATGCCCCAGTGGTAGGTACCACGCACGGTCGCCCGCAATCGCCAGTGACAAACCAACCAGCTTGGCCCGCAGCGGGTCCGCGGCGCTCGCCTCCACACGCAAAGCAACGGTGCTGACCTTCCGCAGCTCGCGCAGCATCACCGCGAGCGCCTCGGGCGAGTCGACGATCGCGTGGTCGCGGGCCGCCGGCGCACGACTGCCGGGCTCGCGCCGAACGTTCGGAATGAGCGTGTGGAACTCGAGCTCGGTGTACAGTGCCTCGAGACTCTCTAGGTCCATCGGCGCCCTGGAGAGGTCGTCGATGGTCGCACTCACCGGCACATCGCGGCGAATCGTCACGAGTTTCTTGCTGAGCCGGGCGTTGTCGGCATCCGCAAGCAGTGCCTCTCGCACCCGCTTGCCTTTGACGTCACTCGCATGCGCGAGGATGGTGTCCAATTCGCCGTAGGTCTCGAGAAGCTCGCGCGCCGTCTTGTCTCCAACGCCCTTCACCCCGGGGATGTTGTCTGACGAATCACCGACCAGCGCCAGGTAATCGACCACTTGGTCGGGGGCCACGCCGAACCGCTCGCGTGCGTTGGAGGCATCCACCCACTGGGAATCCACGGCAGCCGGACCACCACGACCCGGGTTCAGGAGCGACACGTGGGGCGCGATGAGTTGATAGAAGTCCTTGTCTCCCGACACGATGACGGCCTGCATGCCACGGTTTGCCGCTCGAGTGGCTAACGTGCCGATCACATCGTCCGCCTCATAGCCGTCCACCACGACCAACGGCACGCCAAACCCCACGAGCAGTTGCTCGATGCGTTCCAGCGATCGATCGAAGTCCTCCTGCAACTCGTCGTCGAGCTTCTCCCGCGTGGCCTTGTAGTCGGGAAAAACCTCGTCGCGAAATGACGAGCCGGCATCGTGGACCCACGCGACATAGGTCGGGTCGTAATCGGCGACCAGACGGTGCAGGAAGTTCGCGACCCCCCAGACAGCCGAGGTGTTTTCGCCGCGGCTCGTCCGCAGGGGGCGGGCGATCATCGCGAAGAAGGCACGGTAAATCAGGGCGTATCCATCGATGAGAAACACCCGGGGTGGGGATTCCTGCGTCATGCGGTGAAGATAGCAACGGGACGCCGGTCCGTCGCCAGACGCTCACATGAACAGTGTCAGCGTCAGGGCAACACCCGGTGCGATCAGCAGGTTGTCGTCCAGTCCAGCCGGCCACCGCTCCAGCGCGGAGCCAACGGTGGCGCCGGCCAGGACCGAGACCGCGGGAAACCCGAGCGCGGCGAGCACCGCCACCGCCACCACGAGATGTACGAGACTGCCCCGCCACGTCTTCGGTCCGATCGCCCTGCCGAGCGACCCAATCCATGACGCGGCCGGATCAGCGACTGCGCCGACGACGATCCCGCCGGCGGCTGCCGGCGCGGGAAGCAGGACGGCCAGACCGTAACCCACCGCCAACCACATGGCGCCGCTGGGGCGAGCGATCTCGCGATCGCGGAAGACCGGCACCAGCCGACGAAGGCGAGTCCCGACGCTGGGCACCCGAAGCCGAAGCGTCTCGAGGAGGAGCGCACCGACTGCCGCCCCGGCGACTGCCGTGCGCAGTCCGGTCCACGACACGAGCGGCACCAACAGGACGACCGACGCGGTGCTCGCGTGGAGCAACCGCCGAAGGCCCGTCGCCGTCACCGTTCGTCGGCCTCGGCCGCCTCGGCTATGGGATAGAGTCCCTGGTAGAGCGCCCAGTTGCGCAGCACCGACCGCAGGTAGCTGCGCGTCTCGACGTACGGGATGCGTTCGACGAACATGGGCGGATCGTTTGCTTCTGGATACCGGAGCCATCGGGACACGGGACGGCCGCCGGCGTTGTAGGCGGCCAGTGCAGCGATCACGTCGCCGCGATACGTGCGCAGCAGCGACGCCAGGTGGGTCGCCCCGAGGTGGAGGTTCACGGGCCCGACGGTGAGGAGCCGCTCGTCCCACGGGAGGCCCACCCGCCGGGCGAGCTCACGAGCCGTCGGCGGCATGAGCTGCATCAGACCATACGCCCCGGCATGGGACACGACGGCGGTGCGAAAGGTAGACTCCTGACGGATCAGCGCGGCCAGAAGATGCGGATCCAGGCCATGCTCGATCGCTTCACGCTCGATCATCGATCGCATGGGCCAGGGGAACACCACCCGGATGACACGGGCATCGCCCAGCGAGCGGGATCGGGCCACTTCCCATCCAAGCGACACGCCCTCATGGACCCACCCGCGCTCGATGAACCCCTCCGCCAGATCGAGCAACTCGTCCGCCGAGTACCCGTCGGCCGATCGGGCCCGCGCGACGCGCGCCTCGGCCTCGGCGTGGAGCGAGGACGCCTGCAGCAGATCGACCTGCTCCAACACCGTGGCCGCGGCCGGCGACACCAGCGCCGCAGGCACGGGCGCAGGGTACGGCGGAGTGGCCCCCGTCGCCTGGCGTGCCATTGTCCCGTAGTAGCCGAATGGATCGGTGGTCACGAGGTCGGCCCAGAGCTGCCCGGCGGGCCCGTCGGGACCGCGGTTGGCGGTGATCCTCGCGAGAAAGTACTGCGCCGCTCGTCGCTGGGGCGCTCCGGCGTCGATCTCGTCGCGGTACCACCGTTCGGCAGCGGCGGTGTCGGCTCGGGCCAGTGCCTCTCGGGCCATGCCCAGCCGCGCGCGGCTGGCATAGTCCGACGCCGGCCACTGTCCGGCGAGCGCGGCGAGGACGCTGTCGGCCTGGTCGTCGCGCCCACCATCCCGGTGCCAATCACCAACTAGATACGCGGCAAGCGGTGCTTCGGCATGGTCGGGGTGTCGGTCTGCAAACTCCGCTAAGCGGCGATAGCCGTCCGCTTGGCGCCCCATCCGGATCACTAGCCGTGCGCCGCGGTAGCTGGCGAGTGCACCCTCCGGGCCAGCCTGGGCTGCGCGCTCGTACGACCGCAGGGCCTCGTCACGCTTCCCGGATGCCGCCTGCTGATCGCCGAGGCGGATCAAGGCCGCCGGACCGGAGTCGGTGGCCACCACTGCCTGTGCCAGCACGCGGAGCGCGTCGGCGGATCGGCCCAGGCGACTGTACGCCGCTGCCACCCGGAAGAACTCCTCGGCGACTGCGGGGGCGAGGCCTCCGTCGATCCGAGCCAGCGCCAGGCGCAGCTCGGTCGTGTCAGTGGAGCGCAGCAGCGCGTAGGTGTGCTCTCGCGCGATGGCCGCATTGCCGAGAGTGGCTGCAACCTCGACCGCCCGCGCCAGTTGACCGGACCGCACCAGCGCGGGCACGGCGGCACCCGAGTCTCCGGCCGCGAGCAAGACGTCGGCACGCACGGCAGCGGCGAAGCGCTCGGCCTCGGGCGGCGCGCGGCGCAGAAGGTCGATGATGCGAATGGGGTCGTCGCTGACGGCAGCCTCTCGAACCGCAAGCCAGCCCGCAATCGCCGGCAACTCGTGCGCGGCGTTCGCGTAATGGTCCCGCGCGTCCGACAGATTCCCCGCGCGCTGCGCTGCGTCGCCCGCCCGGCTCAAGAGGATGCCCCGATCACGCCCCTGGAGAATGGCCGCCGCCTGCGCGAAGTGGTCGGTCGCGCTGGCGAAATCCCCGGTTTCGTGCGCCGCCATACCGAGCAGGATCAAGCGATCGGCGTCCGGTGCATCTGGTGGGAAGCGCCCCTCGAGAATCGCGATTGCGCGGGTCGGGCGGCCAAGCGTGAGTTCCATCTCGGCGAGTCGCAGCAGGTCCAGACGGGTGGCCGTTCCGTTCGCGGCACGGGCACGCAATGCGGGCGCGGCGTGCCACGACGACACCGAGTCCACTCGCACGGCGAGCGGCACCTGTGCGGGCACACTCGGAGCGATGCCGACCAGTGCCGCGAACGCCAGCGCGAGCGCACAGCCCCGCATGGCCTACGTGCCCCGGCGCAATCGATTCAAGGCGATCATGTAGTCGGCGCGAGACCGCTGCGTGAGCAGAAACTGCCCGAATCCCGTGTCGTCCACGAAGTCGAGTGTGACCCGATCGGACGTGAACACCCACCGAATCAGACGAACACCGCGGTCCTGCAGGTCTGAGCTCGAGTCGAAGATCTCGTCCGGCGGCCCGAGGGTGATGAGCACCTCGCCGCGATCGGTGAGCCAGCCGGATTCGGCGCTTTCCCTGAATCGCTCGTTCGCTTCCTGGACTCGAGCGAAATAGATCTCGAGTGCTTCATGGTCGGGTGTGGATGGGTTGGGGTCGGTTGCCCGCCAGAACGCACGCCAGAGAGCCGGGCGTTCCGCAGGGGTCGCGTCACGAAGCTGCGCGATCACTTCGTCCTTTCCGAAATACCTGAGCAGCGACAGCGTCTCGTCGAAATTCGCCACGGCCCACTGTTCGGAAAAGGCCACGAGTATCGCCGTTGTCGCGGTGTCCCGACCACCCGACACCGTCGCTTCGAACACCAGCTCCCCCATGGGGAGCAGTTCGGGACGGACAGCGAGCAGGAGGGAGGCAAGCGGCCCACCCTGGCCGACCGTCACACTGTCCTGCCAGACCTCCGTAAGCGCGGGCGCTCGTACGAAGGCGCGGACCGTGACGACCGCTTCCGGCGCCGAGCCGTAGACCTCGAGGAAGAACTGGAGCGAGTCGGTGCCGTAGGGCACTGTGGCCCGAGGGTTCACCACGAGATCCGGTAGCTCCGTGGTTGCCGACCGCTTCGCCGCCCGATAGGCCGGCACGAGCGAGGACAGCCCGCTTTGCGCGAACCCGGGAACGACGACCTGGCCTTCGACCTGCCCGTAGTTGGTGCCGTTCTGGTCCCGCACCGAGATCGTGACTTCGAGATCGCCCGGTGGCACCGGCACGAACTGCTGGTAGACGACGCTCTCGTCGGCACGCTGCGTTTCCGGAAAGCGCTCGACTCGGACCACCTGGTCTTCGGCGTGCCGCTCGATGATCCGACCGTCGCGCCGAAACGCGATCTCAACCCGGTAGGGGGCCTCGAAGACACTTCCCGCACGCCGGAACGAGAGTGCTCGGTTGGTGAGCGAGAGCCCCACCAGCGCCATCGTCACGTCGGGCGACGGACCGGCGAGGAACCGCACGCTGGCCACAAACGGCAGCGGCTTCTCGGCTATCAGAAGGCCCATGTCGCGATAGACCACAGTGAGGTCGAAGAGGCGGGGCACGTACGTGCTCGCATCCGGGGGCGGCGGCTCGCTCCCAACCCGCTGCCAGGGCCCGCAGCTCCCGAGCCCAAGCGCGGCAGCGACCAGCCAGTAGCGACCCCAGTGCCTCGGCATTCTCGGCGACAAGACTGCTCTCAAGCTTGCAGACCTCTGGACGTGACGGTTACTTTTTCCGACTTATCATGGCTGAGAATCTCACTGGACGCACGATCGCCGGCTACCGGCTCCTGAACCGCGTGGGCGAGGGCGGCACCGCCACCGTTTACCGGGCCGAACACGCCGAACGTGGCACCTGTGCGGTCAAGATCCTCAAGGAACGCATGCGCAAGGACCCGACGGCCGTCAAGCGGTTCTTGCGCGAGGCGGGCTATGGGTCGCGCGTTTGCCATGAGGCGGTCGTGCGCACATACGACTACGGCGAGTTGGACAGCCTCTACTTCCTGGCCCTCGAGTGGGCCGACGGTGAACCGCTCTCCGACTTCGTACACCGTACAGGACGCTTAGCTCCGAGACTCACGGCGCACATCATTTCCCAACTTGCCGGGGGGATGGTTGCGGCGCACGCCGAGGGCATCATCCACCGGGATCTGAAGCCGGACAACATCATCTACGACCCGAAGACGACGGCGGTGAAACTCCTCGATTTCGGGATCGCCCGCGATGCGGAACTCGACGACGCGGAGCGGCTCACGCGAACGGGCTTCTTCGTGGGGACGCTGAACTACGTGGCCCCGGAAGCGCTGTCGGGTGCCCTCGTGGACGAAGCCGCGGACACCTACAGCCTGGGGACCATCGCATACTACCTCCTCACCGGCGTCCATCCGTTCCCGGGCCGTACGCCTCGCGAGCTGTTCCAGCAGCTCCTGACCCAGGATCCGATCCCGCTCAACTCGGCCGTCACGGGCCTCCGGTTTCCGTCGGCGGTCGAGGCGGCCATCATGCGGGCCCTTTCCCGCGACCCAACGGGTCGGCATGAGAGCGTGCTGGCCTTTGCGCAGGATCTGGCCGGCGCCGTCTCGGGTGCCACCAGCCCTGGCGACGCGGCTGCCGTCCCGCCGGATGCCGGGTTGCTGGGCCGAATGAAATCACTGTTCAAGGGTCGAAAGGACACCGAGGCGTGACGACAGAATGGTAGTAGCCATCACTACTACCATCGATTCTGGTCCGAATCTGTGACAATGCCTCCCAGGGACCGGCTGGAATCCCTTGCTCTACTCGTCCGGAAGCGGTCGGTCACCATTGGCCAGTTCACTCTCGCTTCCGGACGCCCGTCCACCTACTACATTGACGCCCGTAAGACCACCATGTCGGCTGCGGGCATCGAGCTCATCGGCGAGCTGGGCCTGGCGCTCGTCCGTCGAGCTGGCTGGGCACCATCGCTCGTTGGGGGGCTCACCCTCGGCGCTGACCCCGTTGCGTATGCCATCGCCCGCGCGAGTTGTGCCGCACCTCCGATGATCGACGCGTTCACGGTGCGCAAGGAAGCCAAGACCCACGGAGCACGGCGGCGGATCGAGGGCTGCTTCTCGACCGGGGCCGCCGTGGTGGTGGTGGAGGACGTCGTGACGACGGGACAGTCGGCCCTCCGTGCCATCGACGCGGTGGCGGCCGAAGGAGGGCACGTGCTTGGCGTGATTACACTGGTGGATCGTGAGGAGGGTGGGCGGGAGGCCATCGAACACGCCGGTGTTACGCTCCGCTCGTTACTCTCGCTGCGCGATCTCGGCCTGCCGCCCACCCTAGATGTCGCTCCAGGGTCGTCGCGCGCCTGATTTCCCCGCACCGCGCCGAACGCCCTCAGCGGTGTCCAAGGTCTGCCACCCCGTGATCTAGGGGACGGAACGTCCGGAAGGTCTCTCGATACGGATCGATCAGACGCGCGACGAAATCCTCAAGCGCCACATTGAACGGATACCGCCGCCGAAAGTCGGCTGCGGTGATGCCCAGGACTGACCGCAGGTGCCGTCCGAAGCTCTGCGGCGAGGAGTACTCCAACCGATAGGCGACATCGGCGATTGCGAACCCGGGTGACGCGAGGAGGCCCGCCGCGTAGAGGAGGCGAATCCCCGCCAGGTAGCGCTTCGGGGACGGGAGTCCGGCCCGGAAGAACCGGGACATCAGCGTGCTTGCCCCGACACCCAGGCGGCGGGTTAGCGCCCGCACCGAAACCGTGGCGGGGGCCAGTCGCACGACCAGCTCGAAGAAGCGACGACAGTCGGTGGCGGCGTCGGCCAGCGCGGGCAGCACGCCGGCGAGGATCCGCCCAGTTGTCGGCGTAGCCGTGTCGCCCACCAGGGCGCGGAGCTCACGCCACCCGTCCCGCCCGCTCAAATCGAGCACGCGTCGTACCCCGCAGGCGCCGAGTGCGAGCAGCCGGTCCGGTGGCGCGGGAACTGGGCGGCAGACCACCGCCACGGTCGCCACCCCCGGAAACTGCCGCACGAGTGACGTCACCGTCGAGAGCTGCTCGTGATCGACTCTCCCCGGCGACAGGAGGACTGTATTGACGGGACGCTCCCGGACCGAGCGGATGGCTTCGTAGACTGATTCGGTATGCAGCGGCTGGAACCTGCCCTGGGCGCCCGCGTCCAGACGGACGCGGTCGGGAGGGTCGACCACCGTGGTCACGACCGGACAAGCCTGCTCGAGCATCTGCGTCCCCGCTTCATGCGACGGCCGAAGATGGCATTGAGCGCTCAACAGGAGCTCAAACGATTGCAACGGCATGGTGGCGCCTGCTAGCGGCTCGGGAAGAGCCCGCTATCTTATTGGTCGGGGTGGCGGAGCGGGGCGGTCGCGGCTCGCCCATTATGGCGTGCCGAGGAAAGTCCGAGCTCCACAGGGCAGACTGCCAGGTAACGCCTGGGCGCCGAGAGGCGACGGACAGGGCCACAGAAAAGACACCGCCCGTCGCGAGACGGGTAAGGGTGAAAAGGTGGGGTAAGAGCCCACCGCGCGCCTGGCAACAGGCGTGGCACGGCAACCCCCAGTCGGAGCAAGGCCAAATAGGCGGCGAGGTCCGGCCCGGACCGTTTTCCAGCCGCGGGTAGGCCGCACGAGGTGTCGGGCGACCGGCACCCAAGAGAGATGACCGTCCGGCGGTTCGCCGTCGAACAGAACTCGGCTTACGGCTCCGCCACTCCGAACCACTCGACCGCGATCGGGTATGAAGCCGCGTCCAGGGACCTCATTCGCATGCCACCAGCCCGACCCAAGCCCGGGGATCCCGACCGGCCCTACCCACCGGCGTGGGAGGACGTCGCGGAGTTGCGGGTGCTTCGCACCTCGGAGCAGCGGTGGCAGCGGTTGATCGCCTGGCGCACGGAGCTGACCCGCAAAGGGTGGAAGCTCCTGCAGGTGACCGCGGATGGCGGGCACGTCGTCGCCGTCTTCGGTCGGACCAAGGACGAACTCCTCCAACGAGAAGGAACCACGACATGAGATCTCTGACTCCCTGGCACCAGCGCCTGGCAGGCGCCGCCGCCCTCCTGGCCACGGCGCTGGTCGTGGGATGCAGCGCCTCCGGATCCACCGCACGCACCGCTGCGGCCCCGGAGCTACCGAGCACCTTCACCTACGGCCCGTTCACCGCCGTGTACGAGATCGCCTCGCACAGTCACACCGAGCAGGATTTCGGTGGCCAGGTGCAGACGGTGGACTTCAGCCTCACGTATTACATCACCGCCACGGCCGTACAGACCGGTGGAGCCGCACAGCTGACGATCACGCTCGACTCCGCGCCGAAGATGTCGGACCTGCCTCCCGCCGCCGGGATTTCCAAGGAGGAGATCCAGCGTGCTGCGGGGACGACCTACCGCGGCATCCTGGCTCCGGACGGCGAGATCCTGGCCTTTCAGGGTAGCACGGCGGGTGGGCAGTTCGCCGAGCAACTCAACACGGCCATGGAACGGTTCTTCCCGCGTATTCCCATCGCGGGCCTGGCTCCGGGACAGACCTGGTCGGACAGCGCCTCGACCACGACGCAGAGCGGCGGGCTGGACCTTGGCGTCGAGACGACGACGTCTTTCGAAGCGCGCGACTGGCTCACGCGCAACGGTACTCAGGCGCTCGAGGTCGCCGCGGTGGCCGACTATACCGTCTCCGGCGGCGGGTCGCAGAGTGGCATGGATATCGGCATCGACGGCTCGGGCGTACGCCGATCACTGTTGTATCTCGCGCAGGACGGACGCTATCTCGGTGGCGCCACGGCCGACACGTCGAACCTGGTCGCCACGGTCGCCGCGATGGGCGCGATGATTCCCGTGACGCAGATCCGGCACGACACCGTACGAGTCGTTCGGTAGTCGGTTGCTACGCCGACTCGTTGTCGCGACCGTCGCCGCCGCGGTGCTTCCCGTTCAGAGCGCGACCGCTCAGTCCGTGCGGTCGCGCTCGGCGGACTATCTGCTGGCCGCATCGGCCAACGAGGTTCGCGCCCTGTGGGTCAATCCCGCTGGCCTCGCGACCGTCGTCGACGCGTCGGTCATGGCGGAGTTCGTACTCGAACGCCCCGTGGGCGAGGGGTTACGCCTCGCGCAGTGGACGCTGGGCCTCAACTCCCGCGGAATCTCGGTGGGCTATCAGCGGGACCGCTTCGAGATCGATCCCAATACCGGGGCCCTGCGTTTCGGGTTGGCGGTGCCGTTTCGCCGGGGCTCTCTGGGCGCCGCGATGAGCTTCTACCGGGGAAGCGCGGTAGAGGACGTGTCGCACCGCGGCATCGATCTCGGGGTTCGCTACCGGCCCGCCATGCTTCCGGTGGACCTCGCCGCCGTGTTGCAGAACATCGGGCGACCAACGCCTCGGGACGTCAAACAGCCATTGACCGGCATTCTCGCCGTGAATGTGAGCGCTCTCGCCTCGCACCTCCAACTCGGCGCCGAGGTGGTCGCAGCCGAGCGCTTGGCAGCGTCGGGTTTCGACATGGCGTACCGGGGAGGCATACGACTCTCGCTGGGTGGGTCGCTGCCGTTCGCCGCCATGAGTACGGTCGATCTGAACGGGGATATGCGGATGCGGCAATGGGCCGTGGGACTCGTAGTGGGCGGCAAGGATCGAGGAGTTCTGCTCGGGTCGGGTCCCGCGGGATCCGGCGTGACACGGCTCGAGCACATGAGCCTGACCGGCGTCTCGAGTCGGCAGTTCTAGATCACCCCGTCCGCGGCTCCCGCGGGCGGGGGAACACCGTTCAGTCCACCAGGCGCAACGGCATCACCAGACAGAGGTAGGCTGCCGGGTCGTCCCACCCCACGGGCTCGACCGTGGCCGCCCGTTCCGGGGCTTTGAAGGTCAGCCGAACCTCGCCGGTCGGCATGTACTTCAGAACCTCCAACAGGTAGTTCGCGTTAAACCCGATTTCGAGTGGATCTCCGTCGAAGGTCACCGCGATCTCGTCTTGGGCTTCTCCCAAATCGGGCGTGCTGACGCTGAGCTTGAGGGTGCCGCCACTGAACTGCAGGCGGACCCGGTGGGTTTGGTCGCTCGCCACGACACCGACTCGGCGAAGCGCACTCGCCAAGGCGTCCTTTTCGACGGTGCACGCCCGGTCGTTCTCCTTGGGAATGACCTGATCGTAGTTCGGGTACGGCCCCTCGATAAGGCGAGTGAAGACGACCGTCGATCCGGTCCGGAACCCGAGATGGTTGTCGCTCTTGGCGATCTCCACCTCGTCTGCTGGCCCAAAGAGCCTCCCCACCTGGTCCAACGCCTTGGGCGGCACGATCAGATCGGCTGCCTGGGCCGATCCGGCCACGGGCACATCCATCCTCGCGAGCCGGTGCCCGTTCGTCGCAACCATCCGCATCACGTCCTTGCGGAGTTCCCACAGCACGCCGTTCAGGATGGGGCGGCTTTCCTCCGTCGACGACGCGAAACTCACGTGCTTGATGAGTTTTTGCAGGTCACCCGAGGAGACCGACCAACTCTCCTTGAAGCTCACCGGCGGGAAGTTGGGGAATTCCTCCCGAGGGATGCCGAGGAGACGGAACCTTGACCGCCCGCATTCGAGATCGACACGTTGCTCTCCTGAGGCGGCGAGGCGTATCGCTGCACTTGGCAACTCCCGGACGATCTCGAGCAGCTTCTTGGCCGGTACGGTGACGGCGCCTTCCCCGTCGACCTCGGCCGGCACCACGGTGCTCACTGCGATGTCCAGATCCGTCCCGGAGATGCGAACACCGTCGGCCTTCGCCTCTATCAGGATGTTCGCCAACACTGGAAGCGTCGTCTTAGTCGGGACGCTCGCCGCCACGGCGACTAAAGCTTCGTGCAACCGCTCCCGTGTGATCGTGAACTTCATGCCCCAACCCCAGCAAGCGTGGAAAAGAAATACTACTAGTTACGTTAGTATGTACTATCTAGTAGTGCTAGTAGAGCGTATGGAAACCTTGATGACTTCCACAACCCCTTTCACCTCTGTGGTTTCCCTCTTTCGGGCCCTGTGAATCACCGGGGATGCCGTGTGGACACTCCGTTGGAATCGCGCCTGAGTCCAGAATCCGTCCCCAGCCTCCACACGGTTGTCCACTAGTCCCCCGGTCACGCCACCGAGGCAACCTCGTGCTTCGCGTGCTCCACCCTGTCGCGAAACTTCCGGTCCGCCGCCATCGTGCGCTGGACCTTGTCGACACTGTGAATGACCGTCGAGTGATCTCGCCCGCCGAACGCCTGGCCGATTTCGACGAGTTGCATCCCAAGTAGCTCCCGGGCGAGATACATCGCCACTTGCCGTGGAACGGTGAGGCTCTTGGTCCGCGCTTTCGAGCGCAGGCCTTCCGGGGTGACCCCCCACCGCCGGGCCACGACTTCTTGGACCCGATCGACGCTCGGTGGCGCCGTCCGGGCAGACTCCGTGCCGGCGGCCTGCCGGATCTTGTCGGCCAGGGCCTCGCGAGCCAGCTCGATCGAGACCTCGCGGTGCCGCAGTGAGGCGTAGAGCAGGAGCTTGATGATGCAGCCTTCCAGCTCCCGAACCGAGCTCCGAATGTGTTCGGCGATGAACCGCAGCACGTCATCCGGGATGGTGAGTTCGAGGTGGTCTTGCTCGGCCTTCTTGCGAAGAATCGCGATCCGGTGCTCGAGGTCGGGTTGCCCGATGTCGGCCACCATCCCCCACTCGAACCGACTGACCAACCGGGATTCCAGCCCGGGCATCTCCTTTGGCGGACGGTCTGACGTCAGGACGATTTGCTTTTGGGCCTCGTGGAGCGCGTTGAACGTGTGAAAGAACTCCTCCTGGGTCATCTCCTTGCCTTCCAGGAAGTGCACGTCGTCCACGAGGAAGATGTCGACCGCTTCCCGATAGCGCCGGCGGAAATCCGCCATGGTGCGGCTATGAATACTCTCGATGACCTCGTTGATGAACTGCTCGGCGCCCATGTAGACGACGCGGCTCTCGCGATCACGCTCGAGCACGGCGTGTGCGATGGCCTGCATGAGGTGGGTCTTCCCGAGCCCGGTGGCACCGTAGATAAACAACGGATTATAGGTTTTCCCGGGCGCCTCCGCGACGGCGTGGGCGGCAGCGGCAGCCAACTCGTTCGATTTGCCGATAACAAAAGTCCGAAATGAATACCGCTCGTTGAGCGGCCGGGTGTTACCACCGCGGGACGGGCCGTCCTCCGTCGGCGGGGAGACGAAGAAGTCCATCTGCGGCCGTCGCGCCCGCTCTTCCTGGACCTGAAAGACCACGTCCAGCTTCGACCCGACGATGGCTTCAGCCAGCCGAGCCAAGAGGCCGGCATGCTTCGACTGATTCCACTCGACGGCGAATTGATCGGGGGCGGCCATGAGCAGCCGCCCCTCTTCCAGGGCGATGGGTTCGAGCGGATCCAACCAGGTGCGAACTGTCGGGTCCGGTAGCTCGGTGCGGGCCGCATCGAGGAGGCGAGCCCACGCTTGTTGCGCTGAAAACTCCATCAATTCTAGGCGGACACTACGGTAGGGGTTCGAAAGGGCTACCGATGCTATCTCCCCAATGTGGAAAAGTCAACCTTGACCCTCTTGCGGGTGGGCAGCTAGCTTACGGCCCGCTCGAGAGAGACTTTTGACGCTATGAAGAGAACATATCAGCCGAGCAACCGGCGGCGAGTCAACAAGCACGGATTCCGGGCACGGATGAGCACCCGCTGGGGACGTGCGGTGCTCAGCCGACGGCGCAAAAAGGGCCGCAAGCGCCTCGCAGTGTCGCCGCCGTCCAAGCACGGAGGGCGTTGAGGTCCGAGGGAATCCCTCGGACCTGGCGCCTGACGCGCACATCAGACATGGCGGCGGTTCAACGGCATGGTCGCCGCCGTCGTACCCCGCGACTGGACATTTCGTGGCAAGGCAACACCTCTGGGCATCCACGGTTCGGCCTCGTGGTGCCGCTCTTCGGCCAAACCGTCGTTTCCCGCAACCGCCTGCGACGCCGATTGCGAGAGATCCTACGGCGACGGGTGCTCACCGCCCTGGGGCCCACCGACGTGGTCATCCGCTCCCGCGCCGACGGGTATCGGGCCTCCTTTTCAGAGCTAACCGAGGATTTGGAGTCGTGGGCGCGTTCGCTCTCCGAGTGACCGACTGGCCCAAGCGGGCGGCGGTCGCATTGATCCGCGGCTACCAGATCGTGGCCTCGCCATTCCCATCACCGTGCCGGTATTCGCCGACGTGTTCGATGTATGCGCTGCAGGCGGTGCAGCGGTACGGGCTGCTCCGCGGGGTGTGGCTGGGGTTACGGCGCATCCTTCGGTGCCATCCCTTCAACTCGGGCGGATTCGACCCGGTCCCGTGACTGATTGCTGATGGATCGCCGCACGCTCTTGGCCATCGGCTTGATGTTGATCATCGCCGTGCTGCCATCGATCCTCTTTCCGCCCGAGCGACCCCCACCGGCTACGTCGGCGGGATCGGACTCTGCCGTGCCGGCGGAGACCACCCAGGCCGTGCCCGCCGAGACGGTTGCCGTGCCGGTTTTGCCAGCTCCGATCGTCGCTGCGGACGACGTGCCGGCCCCGGCCGCGGCTGCGGAGGTCGTGGTGGAGTCGCCGCTCTACGAGTTCCGGTTCTCCACCCGAGGCGGCCGCCTCGTCGGCGCGCGCCTCAGGGACTATCGCACGTTCGCCGCCGGTGACAGCGGAACCGCGTCGATCATTCCGGGTGATTCACGGTTCTTGGACTACGAGTTCGTGATCGGGAGCGATACACTGCGGCTCGCTGACTGGAGCTTGGAGCCGTCCACCCTGCGCCTCTCGGTCGAGGAAGCCGGAGCGGCACTGGACTTCGTGGGGCGGCGCGGAGCGGTGACGGTCGAGTTGACCTACACGTTCCGGCCGGACCACTACCTGTTCGACGTCCAAGGGAGGATCCTGGGTCTGCCGACCGGCGGGCTGGTGCTGGTGGCCCTCGGGCCGCGCATTGCCCTCGTCGAGGCCGACAGCACGGACGACGCTCGGTCCTATGCGGTCGTGTCGAAGGCCGGCCGCACCGAGCGGCTGAAGTTCAGCTCGCTGGATCCGGGTGAGACGCAGACGCTCGATGGCCCGTTCGAGTGGCTGGCGATCAAGTCGAAGTACTTCGTGGCGAACGTGCTGACCATTGGCGAGGGCCAACCCAAGCTCGGGGGTGCCCTGGTGGTAGGAGGGACCCGGGAGGGGAAGACCGCGACGAGGGTCGACGTCGTGACGTCCATCCCGTCGCCGGCTGGCAGCTTCAGCTTCTCGGTCTATGTAGGCCCGCAGGAATACCGGCGCCTCGCGCGCATCGGGCACGACTTCGAGGATATCAACCCCTACGGCTGGGTTTTCCGACCGATCATTCAGCCGTTCGCCAATATGATCGTCGTCGTCCTGCTGTGGATGCACGAGAACCTGAACATGGCGTACGGCTGGGTGTTGATCCTCTTCGGTATGGCTGTGCGGGTGTTGCTCTGGCCGCTCAACCAAAAGGCCATGCGGTCGAGTACGGCAATGCAGGCCATCCAGCCGGAGGTGAAGGCGGTCCAGGAGCGGTACAAACAAGACCCGCAGAAGGTGCAGCAGGAGACCATGAAGCTGTACAAGGAACATGGCGTGAACCCGGTAGGCGGCTGCCTGCCCATGCTCATTCCGATGCCGGTCCTGTTTGCCCTGTTCTTCGTGTTCCGCGAGACGATCGAGTTCCGAGGGGTACCGTTCCTGTGGCTGCCGGATCTCTCCCGCGCCGACCCCCTCTACATCATTCCGGTCGTCATGGGCTTGTCGATGTTCGCGGTGTCGAAGCTTGGCCAGATGGGCGTGCCGCCCAACCCGCAGGCGAAAATGATGCTGTATGTCATGCCGCCCTTCCTGACCTTCATCTTCCTGAAGCTCTCCTCGGGGCTCAACCTGTACTATGCGGTGAGCAATATCGCGAGCATCCCGCAGCAGTGGTTGATCGCCCGGGAACGCCTCCGGCGCACGGGCAAGCGCGAGTAGGCGGCGGCGCGCCCAAGGGTCGGCCGTGCTGTCAGACATCATCGCCGCGCTCGCGACGCCGGTAGGCCGGTCCGCTCTCGCCGTCATCCGCGTGTCCGGGCACGGATCGCATGACGTCGTCGGCCGAGTCGTGCGCGGGTTCCGCGCCGATCCCCCTCGTACGGCTCGTCTCGGCACCGTCGTCCACCCCGACCGAAACGACGTGCTGGACCACGCGGTGTACGTCGCCTATCACGCACCGGATTCCTACACGGGCGAGGATGCCGTGGAATTGTCCGTCCACGGCGGGCTGTTGGTGTGCGGTGAGATTCTCGGGGCCCTGCTCGCGATTGGCGCGCGACAGGCGGCTCCCGGCGAATTCACTAGGAGGGCCGTCCAGCATGGCAAGATGGACCTATTGCAGGCCGAGGCCATTGGCGATCTGGTAGACGCCACCGCGCCCGCCCAGCGACGCGCGGCGCTCGCTCAGCTCGACCGAGGGCTCTCTCACCGGATCGGTGCCCTTCGGGATCAGGTGCTCGAGCTCGAGGCCCTCATTAGCTACGACATCGACTTTCCAGAGGAGGACTCCGGGCCGGTTCCGCCTGCTCGGGTGGAGGAGGAGGTCGCGGCCCTCGAGGTGTCGATCGGCGCCCTCTTGGGGACCGCGGCGGAAGGCGAGCGACTGCGCGAGGGCGCCCTTGCCGTGATCGCGGGTCGGCCGAACACGGGAAAATCGTCCCTGTTCAATGCACTCCTGGGCCGTGAACGAGCGATCGTCACCGAGATCCCAGGTACGACGCGGGACGCCATCGAAGCCGCGGCGACCTGCAACGGCTTTCCGTTCCGACTGATCGATACCGCCGGCCTCAGGCAGAGCACCGACGTGGTGGAGCGAATCGGCGTCGAGGTGAGTCACCGTTACCTCGCGGCTGCGGACGCGATCGTGTTCTGTGTCGAGGCCTGTCGGGCTCCAGGTGCGGACGAGCAAGCGTTCCTCGCTCGAGCCACCGTGCCGATCGTGCTGGCACGCACGAAGGCGGACCTCGTGACACCACCACCGCCGTCGTCCGAGGGCATCCCCGTTTCGGCGACGTCCGGGACCGGGCTCGACCACGTCCGGGACGCGCTCGCTGCACACGCCTTCCACCGAATGTCCGCTCAGGGGTCGATCGAACCGGTCCTCACGAGGGAGCGCCACCGGCTCGCGCTCGAGCGCGCGCGGGACGAGGTGGGCGCATTCCGCGAGGCGAGGCGCGTCGGGCTCGATGGCGTCGTCGCAGCGACACACCTGCGAGCGGCGGTGACGGCGCTCGAGGATGTGATCGGCCTGGTAACGACGGACGATGTGCTCGATCGGGTGTTCGCGACGTTCTGTGTGGGGAAGTGACGCGTCGAAGCGACTAGGCCGTGTGAATCCCGCGGGCGCGCTCCTCGGACTCTCGGCACTCGACTGCGTCGGCGCGCAGCGCCCGTGCAATGCCCGACTCGGCGACGATTGCCTCGACCATCCGCGCACCCAGATAGTAACCGGACCGTTCCGGAATGACTTTTCCTCCGACGAGCCGCTGTGCAGCCGACACGCCGCCGGTGAGATAGCGCAGCCGGTAGCCGAGCCCCTGCCGATCCAGGTCGAACTCGGTCACGCGGGCGAGGAAGGCCTCCAGCTGACGGAGGCGCCGGTATTGCCGACGGGTATAGCCGAGGTAGTCCCACGAGTCGAACCCCGGGGCGACAGCGCGGGACGCGGCCACGGCGAGCCCTTCGTTCACGAGCAACTCCCGCAAGGTGGCCCGGCTTCCGGCCTCCCACAGGTCGTAGGTCCCGCGTAGTTCCCGGATCACCCGCGCAAGCGTGCTTCGACTCTCAGGGGCCGTGTACCGCACGGCGTGTGCCACCTCGTGGGCAATCCAGGGCCCGATGAGTTCGGGCTGCAGGCCGAGGCCGAGAGACTCGTGGTTGGGTCGACCGGTGAAGTGCTCGAGGCACACGAAGGCAATGCCTCGCCCGCCGACCACCAACTCGCCGGCGTTCGCGCCGCCAACGCCGACCATGAGATACACATCGAACGGAACGTCGACCTCGAACAGATCCTCACACCGCCGCATGACGTCTTCGGCCAGGGCTGGGACGTCGAGGCGATCCAGCACGTCGTGCAGGTCGCGACGGTCGGCGGCCAGCGCGCGCCCGATCACGTCGTCGACGTGCGGGCTCGCCAGGTCGAGGATGTAGTTGTGCCAGTACGACGAGAGAACGGGGAGGTGGTCGTCGAGGTAGCGACGATAGGCCTCCAAAGGATCCGGCGCCTCGACGACGCGGAAGAACTCTGGGACGAGGTTGATGAGCATGGAGGCGACCCCAATTTGGGTTCCCGCCTCGTGGATGACAACCCCGGGAACGGTCAGCGCAGCTCGACGGTGATGTAGGTGGATTGGGCGATGCGGCGCCGCACTTTGTCGCGAACGGTCAAGTGCACGCGGAACCGTCCCGCAGGTATCCTGCCGGGCTGAACGAGGATGCGTTCGGGCACGACCGCGCCACCCAACACCGAGCGATCGAAGGACAGGGTCACCGCGCGCCCCCCTCCCACCGGCTCGAAGCGGTACTCCACTTCGTAGAGGCTTCTCCCCGCCCGGTCGATGGAGAGCCCGTAGATCTCGGCATAGAGCGCGAGCGACGTGTCGCGGGGGAGACGGCCGTCGCCTGGCATCGCTCGCGCGACCTCGTCGCGCCCGAAGGCGGAGTCGTCGACCGGGACGCCGATAAGGAGGCTGGAGAGTGCGAGGGTCCCACGCCATAAGGTCGGAACCTCGATTGTCGCGCGGAGACGGCCACGCTTCCCGTTGTGGCGCGTATCCACCCCAACGGTGTACGGGCCGCGGGCAAGGGTGAAGACGTGCGGCGCCAAGCCCACGTGCCTGCCGACTTCGATCCACTCGTCGTCCCAGACGGCAGCGGCGCTGGTGTCGGCCATCACTCCGACGTACACCGACTGCTCGCCCTCGAGGACGCCACGGAAGAACGCCGCCCAGACGAAGACGTCTTGGTTTGCCGCGACCGACGTGGCATCTCGCTCGAGCATGACGGCGACGTTGTGCAGCTCCCCGCGGCTGGTGGGATAGAACACCATGTCGCTGCCGGAGTCGGAGGACGCGCGCGCGAAGACCAGGCGGGCCAGCGAGCCACCGACGGCATAGTCCCAGGCCTCGACCTCGGCTTGGTGGTCCACCAAGCGGCGCTGCGGCTCCCCGTAGCGCAGGTAGATCAGGCCGCGGCCGTCGAAGCCGTAGCGTCTATAGCGGGTAATGGAGTCGGGCTCCGGGACGTCGCGAACGTCCACGCCGACACCAGCGGCTTGGATCTCGTCCGCGAACCGGGATCGGCCGGGCACGATGCCCGCGACGATGCCGAAGTCCAGAAGCGCTTCGAGGACGCGACGGTTTTGCGAGCTCATGAGCGCGCGGCGTTCCGGCGAGTAGTGAAATCGCGACTGCGGATGCCGGAGGCGAAAATTGCGCCGGGCATGGCGGAGGCGCTCGAAATGTTCGGCGACCCGTTCGTTCGGCGCCGTCAGGAGGTCCGGCTCTCGGCGGGCCCAGAACGCCCTGAAGAACTCCTCTCGGTCTGCGGGCGCGGTGTGGGCATAGGAGCTGTCCTCGTCGGGCCAGGCGATGGGTGCGACTTGCCGCCACAGGAGTTCCAGGGAGTCGGTCGCTGCATGGCGGAGCGCCTGTTGGTAGAACACGAGCCCGGCGGCGGTATCACCGGATTCGAGGGCAGCCTGGGCTCGGATGGCCCACACACCTCCGTCGGTCCGGCCACCCGAAATGAGCGCGGCCGCAAGCTCCCCTGCGGCATCGTACTCGCCTGCCTCGGTGAGCAGTTGCGCCCGTCGCAGGTCGGCGATCGGGTGACCGGCATGCCGCTCGAGGATCGCGGCAGCTCGGAGGAGCACGCCGGGACTGTGATAGATCTCCTCCCAAAAGGCCCACACGTCCCGATAGTCGGCATGCCGCTCGAATACGCCGAAGATGCCACTCTTCATCAGCGCCTCGCCGTCGGCGCTGCCGAGATAGCGTCCGACTTTGATCTTCCAGTACCATGGCGCGGGATCGTCAGGCGCGAGCGCCGCGGCTTTGCGGAAGAGCCGCAGCGCCTGCCAGCGGCCCACGACCGGCCAATCGAGATGCACGCGTCCCAAGAGCAGGACGGCGCGTGTGTCGGAACCGTGGGAGGCGAGGTGCCGTTCGAGGAGGGCTCGTGCCTGGCGCAGCTCGCCTTCGGACAGGAACGCTTCGGCCCGGGCGTGAACCGAATCCGATCCCTGGGGCGCCGCGACGAGCGCGGCCAGCAGGACCAGGGTCGTTATCCCAAGATGCGGCTCAGCTCGGCAGCGGCCTCGGCCCCATACCCGTAGAAGACAATCTCCTGGAGCGCGGCAACGGCCGGGGATTCGATGACGGCATCGCGCATGATGGTTGCCGCCCGGACAAAGTCGAACCCGCCGATCCCACTGCCGAGCACCAGGAACGCAATGCGCTGCGCCCCGTGCTGTGCTGCCAGATCCAGACTGGCCAGGGTGCTCTCCCGGATGGACCGCTCGGACACGGGTTCGTCGCCCATGGCGGCGGCGTGAATCACCCATCGTGCGCTGAGGGTACCTGCGCCGGTGATCGCTGCTGCGCCGACACGAATCGGTCCGAGCCGGTCACACTCCTCCTGAATGGTGCTCCCACCAGCCCTCCGAATCGCCCCCGCGACGCCAGCACCCAACTGGAGATGGTTGTTGGCCGCGTTCACAATGGCGTCGCCGCCGTAGGAGGTGATGTCGCCTTGTCGAACGAGGATCCGTGGCACGGTGTGCTCCGGGTCAGTTGTCGCGGAGCTGTCGACTCACTTCATCGAGCAGGCGGCGTTCGTCGGGCGTGAGGCTGTCCATCCCGCTCTCGTGGATCTTGTCGAGCACCCGGTCGACCGCATCGTCGAGCTTCCGCTCGGTGGGGGGCGACGGTGGCTGAGCCTCCACCAGCTCGCGCTCCCCCCTCCGCTTCGGCGGGACGACGTGCGCCAGCCGGGGCCGCTGGAGGGCCTCGCGGGCGTGTTCACGAATGGTCGATTCGCTGCGGAGGAAGATGAAGCCGAAGAGGAAGCCGCCGAGGTGCGCCAGGTGGGCAACGCCGTCGCGGGCGCCGAGAATCGCCGCGAGAAGACTCAAGGTGGCGAAGAAGACCACAACCCACTTTGCCTTGATGGGAATCGGTAGCGGGAAGATGTAAATCGGGGCATCCGGCCAGAACATGGCGAACGCCAAGGCGACACCGAACACCGCTCCAGAGGCCCCGTACACGGCTGCTACGGGTGTGGTGAGCATGAGACCAAAGGACAGGACCGCCCCACCGAGACCACAGAAGAGATAGTAGGCAGCGAAGCGGCTGCTCCCCAACCGCTCTTCGACGGCGGGACCGAAGAAGAACAGCATCAACATGTTGAAGGCGAGATGGAGAAAGCTGCGGTGCAGAAACATGTACGTCAGCGGCGTCCACCACCGTTCCACGGCCCGGTGCGGTTGGAACGTGAAGGTCTCGAGCAACCACGGTCCGGTGAACACCGTGAGTGACAGGAGGTACACCACGGCGTTGGCGGCGATGAGGCCGCGGACCCACGGGCTCAGGGCGAACGATGATTGGTAGCGCATACTCTCTAAGAGTTACATCCCCTTTGCCCGAGCTTTGTTCCGGGTAGGGGCGCGGGCGAGCACCAGTCGGCAGATCCGGTCGCAGAGATCGTCAAACGGGATCCCGACCGCAGCGGCCGATTGCGGCAGCAGACTGGTACGCGTGAGGCCGGGAAGCGTGTTTGCCTCGAGGCAGTAAGGGATGTCGTCAACTCCCAGGCGGAAGTCAATTCGAGAGAAATCCCGAAGGCCCAGTGCCTGGTGCGCGGACCGGGCCAACTCCTGCATGTGATGGGTGTGCTGGGCGGGCAGGTCCGCGGGAAAGATCTCCTGTGTCATGCCGGGTGTGTACTTGCACTCGTAATCGAAGATCTCGTGGTCGGGGATGATCTCCCCCACGGCGAGAGCTCGATTGCCGAGGACGCCGACCGTGAACTCGCGCCCGGCAACAAAGGCCTCGACGAGCACCTGGTCATCGTAGCGGAACGCCTCGCTCACGGCTGGGGCAATGCCGTCGAGGGACCGCACGACCGTCAGCCCGACGGTCGAACCCACCTTCGATGGCTTGACCACGACCGGCAGGCCCAGTTCGGCGATGGCCGTCTCGTCAGCGGGCCACATGTGCCATGCTGGGGTCGGCACTTCGGCTTCTTGAAATCGCTGTTTGGCGCGGTCCTTGTCCATGGCGAGGGCGCTGCCGTCGGGGTCGCTCCCCGCGTAGGGAATGCCGGCGCGCTCGAGGAGCGCCTGGATTTCACCGCCCTCACCCTGCCGCCCGTGCAGCACCGGAAACACCAGCTCGGCGCTCTGCAGGGTCGGCAGTGTCGTCAGGGCGTCACCGAGTTCCTTGGCGGCGAGTTCCCGCAGCGTCTCGGCGGACGGCGGAGTCGTGCCGACCTCCGGCCGCAGCAACTCCCGCTCCTTCCGGGCCGACAGCTGGCCCGTGACGGTGTCGACCACCGTCACGTCGTATTCCCGACGGCGGAGGGCGCCAACCACCTGTGATGCTCCGGCCAGCGCGACATCCCGTTCGGGTGTGGAGCCACCCGTGAGCACGACGACGCGGATCATGCCGGTCCCGGCCGATAACTGACACGGTATTGCGGCAGTTCCCACACCTCCACTTCCTCCACGGTGGCCGATGGGGCGATGTCCGCGAGCCGTCCCGTGACCCGGCCACAGACGACCTGGGCGACCCGTTCGGCAGTCGGCGGGCGGTCCTGAAATGGCTCCAACTCGTTGAGGTGGGCGTGCTCGAAGTCGGCGACGGCGTCCCGCGCGGCTCGCTCGATGACGCGGAAGTCGACCGCCATTCCCACAGCATCGACGTCGGTCTGCGCCACCCGTACCGTCACGCGCACCCGCCAGTTATGGCCGTGCATCCGCTCGCACATCGGGACGCCCGGCAGCGTGTGCGCAGCTGAGAACATTGCCTCGGCGGACAGGAGGAAGTGTGGGCCCTCGGCCGGTGTCTGGCGCGGGTCAGTCACGATCTGAAGACCTGCAAGGAGGTCTGGCGAGCTTCCGAGTCGCACGGCGTCATCTGATACCCACCATCTGATGCAGCACGTCGTACCTCGTGACGATTCCGATGAGCTCCTCGCCGCGGCTGACGAGCACGGCGGGCGATTCTCGGGACAGCAGATCCGCAAACCGATCGAGCGGAAGCGTCTCGTCGACGACCGGATACGGAGGATCCATGACTTCGCGAACTTGTCGGTCGAGCATCGCGGGTTGCGCGATGGCGCGGGCCATGAGGGTCCCTTCGGTCACGGAGCCGACGCACGCGCCGCCCTCGACGATCGGCAGTTGGGAGACATCATAGGTCTCCATGAGATTGAGGGCCTGCCGTGCAGTCTGGGCCGGGGTCACGGTGACGAGCGCGGGTGCCGGCTCGTCCTTTGCGGCCAGGAGCCGGGCGGCGGTGACGAGCTCGGTTTCCAGCATCTGGTTCTCTCGCAACCACTCATCGTTGAAGACCTTTGAGAGATAGCGTTCTCCAGTATCGCAGAGAATCGCGACCACACACGCGTTTGGATCGTCAACCTGGCGGGCGATCTGGAGGGCAGCGCAGACGATCAGGCCCGTCGAGCCGCCCACGAAGAGCCCCTCTTCCCGCGTGATGCGTCGGGCCATATGGAACGCGTCCCGGTCGCTGACGGTGAGGAACTCGTCGATGTAGTCGAAGTGGAGCGTACCGGGGACCTTGTCGCCGCCGATCCCCTCGACCTTGTACGGAGACCCCTGGGCGACGACCCCGGTTCGGCGATACTCGGCGAAGATCGATCCTTCGGGCTCGGCCACGACGATCGTGACGGCCGGGTTCTGCTCCTTGAGATAGCGGCCTGCTCCGCTCATCGTGCCACCCGTGCCCGCCCCGCCGACGAAGTGCGTGATGCGACCATCGGTCTGCTCCCACAACTCCGGTCCCGTGGTGCGATAGTGGGCTTCTGGATTGACCTGGTTGTAGAACTGATTGGCGAGGACGGCGTTCGGGGTCTGGGCCGCGATGGTCTTGGCCTTCATCACGTAGTTTTCGGGGTGGTCGGGGGGCACCGCGGTCGGTGTAATGATGACTTCAGCCCCGAAGGCGCGGAGCAGACGCACTTTTTCCTGTGACATCTTGTCAGGCATCGTAAAGATGCAGCGGTAGCCCTTCAGCGCCGCTGCGAGCGCAAGGCCGACGCCCGTGTTTCCCGACGTGCCCTCGACGATGGTTCCGCCCGGCTTGAGTTCGCCGCGCCGTTCGGCATCCTCGATTATGGCCACTCCGATCCGGTCCTTCACCGACCCGCCCGGGTTGAAGAACTCGGCCTTCCCGTAGACGGGGGTGCGGATCCCTGCCGTGACCGCATTCAACCGGATCAGAGGCGTCCAGCCGATGGTCTCCAGCACATCCGCGTAGGGGCGTAGATGTCGTTTGGACACAGAGACCTCTGGGCTAGGAGCCGTCCGGGAGTCGGAAATGCACGGGCTGAATAAAAGCCGTGGCGACCGGGGCGTTGTCCCGACGCGCTGGGGCGAATCGCATGGCGGCCACGCCGGCAAGCGCAGCGGAGTCGAGCGCGACGTTGCCACTGCCTTCGGCAATCCGTGTGGAATCGGCGACCAGCTCGCCACGCTCGTCCACGAATAGGCGCAGGATCACGGTTCCTTCGATCCGTTGTTGGTACACGGCGACCGGGTAGGCGATGGGAGACTCGGCGTTGGTGACGACAGGCGGTTCGAACCCGCGTTCGGCGGTATCGTTCGCCGTCGTCGTGCGGTCACCACCACCGCATGCCATGACGAGGAGTGGCGCGATCCAGCAGTATCGCATGCTCAGGTCCCCTCGATTCGACGTTTGAGTTCTGCCAGTCGACTCAGGGCTTCGAGCGGAGTCATCGTATCCGGCTCCAAGGCCCGGAGTGCGTCGAGCACGGGATGCGCCCCCGGCTGGAATAGGGTGAGTTGGCCGGCGTCGGGGGTGGGCGGTGGCGTTTCGCCCGCCACATGATGGCCAGCCTCGAGGAGGCCGAGAATCTCCTCGGCTCGGCTGACGACCTCGGGCGGCAATCCGGCCAGCCGACCGACATGGATACCGTAGGAGCGGTCGGCCCCTCCAGGTTCGAGGCGATGCAGAAAGACGATGTCCTCTCCGGTCTCTCGGACCGCGACGTTGAAGTTCCTCGCGTGCTGCAACTCTTCGGTGAGCTGGGTGAGCTCGTGGTAGTGGGTGGCGAAGATGGTCTTGCAGCCGATGCGATCGTGCAAGTACTCCGTCACCGCCCATGCGATGGCCACGCCGTCGTACGTAGCCGTCCCCCGGCCGATCTCGTCCAAGAGGACCAGGCTCCGGTCGGAGGCTCCGTGCAGGATCGAGCTGGTCTCGTTCATCTCGACCATGAAGGTGCTTTGCCCTCGGCCCAGACTGTCGCTGGCGCCGACCCGGGTGAACACGCGGTCGACGATGCCGACGGTCGCGGCCTCCGCAGGAACGAAGGATCCGATCTGTGCGAGGATGACGGTCTGGCCGGTCTGTCGGAGCACCGTCGACTTGCCGGCCATGTTGGGCCCGGTGAGCAGGATGACGCGGGCCGCCGCATCCAGTCGGATGTCGTTTGGGATGAACTTCCCCGGCGGCAGCATACGCTCGACCACGGGATGTCGACAGCTGCGCAGGTCTAGCTCGATGCCGTCAACGACGGTCGGGCGGGCGTACCGCTGCCGCACGGCCGTCTCGGCGAGCGCGGCAAAGACGTCGAGCGCAGCCACGGCGCGGGCCATGTGGCGCACGCGCCCGAGGCGGGTGGCCGCCGCGTCGCACAGCTCGTCGACGAGCCCCCGTTCCCGCGCGAGGGTCCGTTCCTCCGCGCCCAGGACGCGGGCCTCGTACTCCTTGAGCTCCGGGGTCACGTAGCGTTCGGCGTTCGTCAGCGTTTGCCGCCGCTCGTAATGCTCGGGCACGGCCCGCCGGTGGCTCTTGGTCACCTCGATGTAGTACCCAAAGACCTTGTTGTAGCCGACCTTGAGCGACGGAATGCCGGTTCGCTCCCGTTCGGAGGCTTGGATGCCTGCGATGTGGCGCTTTCCGCCGTCGCGGAGATCGCGAGCCTCATCCAGCTCGGAATCTGCCCCAGCGCGAACCGTGTCACGATCGCCCAACGCCGCCGGAGGCTCGTCGACCAGTGTCCGCGACATGAGGTCCGCGAGGTCAGTGAGGAGGTCGAACTCCGTTGCGTGTCGTTCCAATCGGGCGCTGGCCTCGCGCGTCTTGAGCCCGTCCAAGGCGCTCTTCACGTCCGGCAGGCGGCACAGGGAGTCGCGCAATGCGCCGAGGTCCCGCGGTGTGGCGCGGTGCGCGGCGGCGCGATTGACGAGGCGCTCAATGTCGCGCACACCGTCGAGCGCCTCCCGCATCCGCTCTCGTCCGGGCTGATCCTCGACCAGGAGACCGACAGCATCGAGCCGCTCCCGAATTGGGTCCACGGCACGGAGGGGCGCCAACAGCCACTGGCGGAGCAGGCGTGCACCCATCGGTGTGACCGAGCGGTCGATGACCTCGAGGAGGGTGACCCCTCGGTCTCCGGGCCGGAGCGGCTCGACGAGCTCCAGGTTGCGCCGGGTCATTTCGTCCAACGGCATGGTGTCGCCGACGCGGCGCACCGTGGGGTGCGTGAGCGGCGGCAGCCCCACCGGCTGCAACTCGCTGGCATAGCGGAGGAGGGCGCCGGCCGCGCCCAGCGCCGGTTGGTCGGCCTCGGTGATACCGAGTCCCTCGAGACCGCGCATACCGTAGTGTCGAGCGAGGTCCTCGGCCGCGTGCGCGGGATCGAAGTCCCACGCCTCGCGTGTGGTCACCACCACATTCGCGACGGCCGAAGGCAGGGCGCCGCCGTCCGGCACGACGATCTCGCGAGGATCGTAGCGGGCGATGGTGGATGCGAGCTCGTCGGCGTCCACGGTCTCGACGATGAACTCGCCCGTCGAGAGGTCGATCGCAGCGACCCCCGTCCGCTCACCCGGATTCAAGGCGACCAAGAAGTTGTTGCGGGCACCGTCCAGCCAATCATGGGCAAGGACCGCGCCTGGGCTGACGACCTCGACTACCTCCCGACGCACCAGACCTTTTGCGTGCTTCGGGTCTTCGACCTGCTCACAGATCGCCACGCGGTGGCCCGACTCGACCAAACGGCGCAGGTACTCACCGGCAGCTTTGACGGGAACACCGGCGAGGGGGACGTTGGCCGCGGCGCCATTGTTGCGCATCGTAAGGGTGAGGCCAAGCTCCCGTGCGGCGAGCTTGGCGTCCTCATGGAACATCTCGTAGAAGTCCCCCATGCGGAAAAACAGCACGGCATCGCGGTGCCGCGCTTTGATGGACCGATACTGCTGCATCAGCGGTGTGTCGGCGGGCGTGCCAGGTGGCGCCTTCCGCGTCACGGTTCCTCCACGACGAACGGACTGCCACCGCGGCGACGCTTGAGGTCGTTCGCGATGCGCTGCGCTTCGTCCCGGACGGGGAACCGGCCGACGCGGACCCGGAAGAGTCCATCCTCTGCCCGAACGACGTGCGGGTCGTAGCCGTCGGCGCGGAGCGCTCGCATCAGGTCGTCGGCGGCCACGGCGGTACCGACGGCCGCGACCTGGACGCTGTAGATCACACGTTGGGCCGGGCGTGCGGGGGGCTGCGGCTGAGCACGGGAGGGGTCCGTCCCGGCCAGCACCGCCTCACACCGCTGGAGGTGATACTGCACACGATTGGCCAGTTCGATATCGTCCACCGCGCCCTGCCGAGCGTCGGTGAGGAGCCGACAGCCCTCCGCGGCGTTCCCCAATTCCAGCTGGGCGCGACCGGACCAGAACGCCGCCTCGGCCCTGACGGTACTCAAGGGGTAATCCGACAAGACTCGCTCGGCGGCTCGGAGCGCCGCTGCCATGTCGCCGGAGGCGTAGGAGAGCTGGGACAGCCGAAGCAAGGCGCGGTCCGCCCAAGCCGAACCCGGGAACTCGATACTGACACGGCGAAAACTCGTCATCGCCGTGCCGGCGTCACCAGCCACGACGCCCGACACGTACAGAACCTGCGGATAGAGCGAGTCCGACGGCGAGAGGGCGGCGAGACGCCGCTGCACCAGCGCGCGAGCGGAATCACCCTGGCCTTCGGTCGCAAGCTGGACCGCCGCGGTCAGCAGGGAGTCGTCTTGTGCCGCGATCGGGCGGGCGACACTGATGCTCCCAAGCACCACCAACATCCATCTCATGCGGCCACCTTTCGGATGCTCGTCGTGAGCACGAAGTCGGTGAGAATGCTCGCCTCGTCGGCAATCGTCGTGGACTTGAGCGCCCGGTCCGCCGTAGCGGCGGCCTCGATGGCGTCGTCGATCTCGACCGCGCCCCACCGGTCCGCAGCCCCGACCCAGGTTGCGGCCGCGGCTTTCCAGTTCGGGAGGCTGAACAATCGCGCCGCCCGAACTTGGCGCTCGAGATCGTCCCGCACTGTGCGTTTGGCCGTTCCCTTGTCGAGCGCCCGGCGCGCAATGCGAAGGCCGACCAACGCCGTCCCCATCGCGCCAATGAGACGTACCCCGTTGACACCGGACGTCGACAACACGACAGGCAGCATCTCGGTTGCTTTCGCAGCATCCCGTGACAGCACGGCGGCCACCCAGTCCGTTCCGGTCTCGCCGCGACGGACGCCCACGAACTGCTCCACGGTCTCGGCGTCCACCTCGCCGGCGGCGCCCGCCGCCGCGAGCTTTTCGAGTTCCGTCCCGAGCTGTGCCAGGTCGTTTCCCACCACTTCGAGCAAGTGGTCTAGGGCTCGTGGGGCAAGCTGCACGCCAGCGCGCTTAGCCCTGGCCGCCACCCATTTCGTGAGTCGGTTTGGCGGTAGCGGGTCCACTTTGACGTGGGCCGCCATTCGCGCGATTCCCGCCTGCACCTTGGCCTCAGCCCCGAGGACCAGGACGAGCACGGTCGTTGGGGAGGGACGATCGAGGTAGCGTTCGACCACCTGCCACACTTTGCTGTTCTTGCGCCACTGCTCGACGTTCCGGACGACCACGAGTCTCCGATCGGCCATCATCGGTGGCGTCTCGACGAGCGCGTGGAAGCTCTCGCCGTCGAGATCGCTCGCCTGCCGGATATCGACGTTAAAGTCCCGAGTGCCCGGGTCCACGACGTGCTCGACAAGCAAAGAAACGAGGTCATCCTTGAGGATGTACTCGGTCCCGGTCAGGTAGTAGGCCGGAGCGATCTCACCCTGCCGAATCCGGCGGTGTGCGGTGTCGAAGGAGAGGGAGGCCGCCATACGTGGCGGAAGTTACCGATGGTGGAAAGGCGAAGAAAGCCTGGTGGCTCAGGGGCCAATGGCGGTATGAGACACGAACGGCTGGTCGATCGCGCCAGGTGTCCGCCACCCACCGCCGAACGGAGGCACCGCCAGGGTGGTGAAGCTCACGAACGGGATCCCCGGATTCGCGATCACGGCGGGAACGGGGGCCTGCATCGAGGCGCTGGCCGGTGGGAGCGACTCGGCGGTGGTCGGTGAGGCACGGTCCCATACGACCAGTGCCACCCCAGTCGCGGCCATGAGCGCGACCATGAGGCCCGCTGACGCGGGCATCACGGGCTCGGGCGCGGCAATGGGTTCGGCCAGCAGCCGCCCCGCCAGCTTGCGCCGGAAACCGGACGACGGTTCGAGGTCGCTGAAGGTCTTGAGCACGGTCACCGCTCGCGACACGCGGGCGTCGTACCGCATGCACCGCGGGCACGCCCGCAGATGCCGCCGCATCCGGCGCGCTACGAGCGGCTCGGCGAGCCGGGCGTCGCGGTAGTCCGAGTAGTGTCTGAGAAACTCCGTGCAGTCCATTGGCCTGTCGAGATCGAGTCCACCCGTTCTACCGGCGCACACCGGGGGAAGTTCCAGATCGGCGATGGGAGGTCGGAGCGCAACGACGGGCCGGAACGGCGTGTCCGTCCCGGCCCGTCTCAGGCTGGCGAGGTGGGCGGCGGATTAGTCCAGAAGTGGCCCGATGATCTGGGCAAATCGATTCCGGGCCCGGTTGAGCCGGCTCTTCACCGTACCGAGATTGCAGTCGGTGATCTCCGCAATCTCCTCATAGGTCTTGCCCTCGAGCTCCCGCAGCACGAAGACCACCCGATGATGCTCGGGGAGCTGTGCCACCGCCCATTCCACCAGCTCTCGCAGGTGGCGCTTGCGGTAGAGGTCTTCGGGGCGAGACCGCTTGTCCTCGAACTGGAGCGGTCGGTGGTCGGCCTCCCAGTTCTTCTTGATGGTCTGGAACAACACCAGCGGACTCCGGCTCCGGTTCCGGAGCTCGTTCTTGGCGAGATTCGACGCGATCGTATAGATCCACGTCGAAAACTTCTTGCTCTGGTCGAAGCGGTGCAGGTGACGATGCACCCGAATGAAGACTTCTTGCACGAGGTCTTCCGCTCGCTCGCGATCGCCTATCGTGCGATGCACGAAATTGAGCAGCCGTTTCTGGTATCGACCTACCAGCTCGTCGAAGGCGCGCTGCCTGCCGGCAAGATAAGCCGCCACCACCTGAGAATCGTCGACCCCGCGGAGCGTCTCGCGCTCCGCGCTCACCGCCCCCTGGACAGTGGCGGGACGAGCCCGCTGCCGAACCTCGATCCCTGCGGTCATGTCATGGCTCCTCGGCGTCGACCTGCGGACGCCTCGTTCGGACGAAAAAGGCCGTTGGCGCGTCCTCCTTCCACGTGCAGAATAGGCACAATCCATACCGGGTACGGGTGACGCCTAGTCGCAATTGTCAATCCGTTGCAGGACAATGGCTTAGCGGAGGCGTTCGCCACACCGTTCCCTGCGTCGACCCGGTCCCATGTCCCCCCGTGGGGACACCCTGCCCTCACATTCCGAGCCGAAATCCGGCCACGTAGAGCAAGGCAACAATGGACTTCGCGTCCACGATCTCGCCGTTGCGGATCATCTGAAGCACGGTGCTCAGCGGTCTCACCTGTACCTGAATGAACTCGTCGAGCTCGTGCTTCGGTTCCCCGACCGTGATCCCAGTAGCCAAGAATAAGTGGATCTGCTCGTCGGTGAATCCCGGTGTCGTGTACACGGTGGTCAAGTGCTCGACGGACGAAGCCTCGGCACCGGTCTCCTCCAAGAGCTCCCGTCGGGCACAGGCCGCCGGAGGCTCGCCCGGCTCGAGGACGCCGGCCGGGATTTCCCAGAGCTCCCCTCCTGCCGCATGCCGATACTGCCTGAGGAGCAATACGCTCGGATCGGCGGCTCCCGGTTCGGACAGCAGCGGTACGATGGCCGCGGCACCCGGGTGGCGGATGATCTCCAGGTCGAACGTCACTCCAGTCGGCGCTCGGACCGTGTCCACGTCGACCTTGACCAGACGGCCGTCGTACGCCCGGCGACTTCGGTAGGTTTCGGGTGGCGTTTCGGCCGTCAACGCTTCCTCCTAGAGTAGATTCGGGGCGGATGCGATTGGTTGCAGGCGGGTGCGAGATGCATGGACCGGAGGAAGGACTGCGGGCTTGGGTGGTGAGAGCCGCCTGCCCTGCACCCTCAGTGGCCCTCCGACCGGACAATCCGGGCTCAGGCGTCCCGGTAGAACACCACGAGGAGTCTGCCTCGACCGATGGGATTGACGCTCTGATGGTTCCAGCCCATGCGGGCGCGCTCGTTGAGAAGGTCGGTCACCGCCTCCTCATCTTCGCGGGCCGCTCCCTGCAAACGGACGATGACCGCCTGGTATTCCCTCATCGGACCCTCGTGGCTTGGTGCGACACGTTGTCGTACGAATGTTCGCACGCGGCCCGGGCCGGCGAAAGTGCCGGGGAACCCTCGTGACGCGCCGCTCCGAGCTCACGGTCAGCCGAGTCGTGCGCATGGTGTTCGGCACGGCCACGGTCTCGCTGCTGGTAGTGGCTTTCGCTGTGGACCGCGAGCCCAGGCTCTTCGCGGCGGCGGCGGCTTTCGGGGCGATCTGGTGGTCATGGGACCTCCTGCTGGAACATGTGTTCGAGCCGCTCGGGGACTGGATCGTGCGCACCGTGGCAGGCGGTGGCGTCGGGATGTCCGACCCTACCGCGCGCCCGAGCCTGGACGAACTGGTGCGACTACTGGAGAGCCATCTGGCCAGAGGCAGCTCACGGCAGGTGGATCTGAACGCGGCGATTCGCCTCGAGGAGATCTACCGCATGGTCAAGCGCGACCCCGAAGGAGCGCAGCGGGTCATCGCACTCGTGCTCGAGCGCTATCCCGACGCCCCAGAGCTCCAGCAGTTCCGAGGTGCCGGAGATGCCGAGGACGATGGGGCACCGTTGGGGCCGTAAAGTGGCTCCCGGGCGACGGACCGGCGCAGTACGTGGGCTCTCCCGTCGGCCAGGGGTTTGTGTATAATTGTGGCCCCGAGGCCAGGTAGCTCAGTTGGTAGAGCAGCGGACTGAAAATCCGCGTGTCGGCGGTTCAATTCCGTCCCTGGCCACTCCGCGCCACAGCCCGTGCCGAGTCGCACGGGCTTTTTCTTGCCGGTGCCGGTTCGCTATGGACAGGCCTCCGCATGCCGTGCTTCATTTCCGATCCGCGCCCCCCACGCCTCGAGGTGAGAGCGATCCTTGGCACACATCCCTGACGGCTTTCTCAGCGGCACGGTGATGGTGGGGACGGCCATCGCGAGCGGAGCCGCGCTCGCGGTCGCCGCCCGCCGGTCACGGCGGGACCTGGCCGAGCGGGAAGCTCCCATTCTAGGCGCAGTGACCGCGTTCGTGTTTGCCAGCCAGATGCTCAACTTCCCGATCGGGGCGGGAACGAGCGTCCACCTGTTGGGCGGTGTGCTCGTGGGCGCGATCGTAGGGCCATGGTCGGGGATGCTCGTGCTGTTCGCCGTTCTGTTGGTGCAAGCGCTCCTGTTCCAGGACGGCGGGATCGCCTCGCTGGGGGCGAATACCCTGAACCTCTCGATCATCAGTGTGGGAGCGGGTGTGCTCCTCTATCGGTGGTTTCTCGCCCTAGTCGGGGTGGGCGATCGACGCAGAGTCGGTGCGGCAGCGGTCGCGGCGTTCCTGTCCACCGTGCTCGTCGGTGGCGCGGTGGCGGTCGAGCTGGCGGCGTCCGGCACGATCCCAATTAAGCCCGCGCTGGTAGTGGTCGGTGGTGGCCACATCCTCGTCGGTGTCGTCGAAGCGGTCCTCACGGGGGCGATTCTCGCGACCCTACTCAGAGTTCGGCCCGAGCTGGTCACCGTTTCGGCCGGGGCCCGTCCGGTGTCGCGGCCGCTCGCCTTGGGGGTGGCAGGCGTCACTGCTCTGCTGGCGATGGCAGCGGGGTACGTGGCATCGACTCGGCCTGACGTGCTCGAGGCAGCAGCGAGCCGACTCGGATTGGCGCAGCAGGAGAGCGTTGGTGCCACTCCCTTCGGTGACTATGGTGCCCCGGCGAGTGGCGCGTGGGCTGCCGCCCTCATCGGGGTCGTGGTGGTGTTCGGCCTGGGATGGGTGGTGGTCCGACTGCTCGCCCGCGGACGTCTCAGGGCATGAGCTTCCGGCACGTCGATCAGTATGCGGCGGTGGTCTCGCCGGTCACCCGTACGGTACCGACCGCACGGCTCCTCGGAACCGTAACGCTGGCGGCCGGATCCGCCGCGCTCCCCTTCGGGGCATGGATGCCGCTGGCCGTGCTCTTTCTCGCCGTGCTGCTGATCGCGCGAGCGGCTCGCGTGCCGGCACGACAGCTCTTCATCCGTACGACCGGTCCGTTCGTGCTCGTCTTCCTGGCGTCTGCCGGACTGCTCGTGCTCGTTCCCGGTGAGCCGTTGTTCACGCTGGGTGTGCTCAAGGTCAGTAGTCAGGGGCTCGAGCGTTTCGCCTTCGTGCTCGGTCGTGCGTCGGTCGCACTGAGTGCTGCCGTCATCCTGGTTTCGACGACGAGTTTCCCCGAACTGCTGCACGCATTCCGCGAGCTGCGGTTGCCGCACGTCGTGACCGCTTCACTCGGCGTGGGCTACCGCCTGCTCTACATCCTGGTGGACGAACTGGAGCGGCTCCAGCGTGCTGCTCGGTCGCGGAATGCTGGAACCGGGAGCACGACGCGTCGCCGTCTTCTCGTCGGCATCACGGCCGCAGGTCTTTCCCGAGCCTTCTCACGCGGCGAGCGCACGCATCGAGCCATGCTGGCGCGTGGCTACGCTGGCGATGTCCCCGCGCTCTTCTCACAGAGTTGGGACCGCCGCTCGACGCTTGCCTTGGTGATGCTCGTGCTACTGGTCGGCATCGTCTTGGGCGGCGCCCACATCTTGTCCTGACATGGAAATGCTCGTCGTAGTGTCGGACCTGAGCTACCGATATCCTGACGGCACCGCCGCGCTCAACGGCGTGTCGTTCGCCGTCGCTGCGGGTGAACGGGTTGCCCTGTTGGGGCCGACGGGATCCGGCAAGAGCACCCTGTTACAGCATCTCAACGGGCTCCTCCCGGCGACGGCGGGCTCGGTGGCCATCGCGGGGATAACCGTCGTTCCCTCCACGCTGCGAGATGTGCGACGCCGCGTGGGGCTGGTGTTTCAGGACCCGAACGACCAGCTGTTCTTGCCGACCCTCTTGGAAGACGTCGCGTTCGCGCCGCTCAATGACGGGGTGCCAGCCCACGAGGCAGCTCACCTGGCCCGCGAGACCCTCGCAGAACTCGGCCTTGCCGGGGTGGAGCACCGAGCGGCTCATCACCTGAGCGGAGGGGAGCGCCGCCTGGCGGCCCTCGCGACGGTCCTGGTCTCGCGTCCGGCGGTCCTGGTGCTGGACGAGCCGACCGGTGATCTCGATGCGCGCAGTCGTCGCCGGCTTGTTGGGTTGTTGCTCCGGCGCGAAGAGACCCTGTTGGTCGCCACGCACGACCTCGGGATTGCCGAGTCTCTGTGCCGTCGGGGGGTGGTACTGCACGAGGGCCGCGTGGTTGCCGACGCGGCCCTCGGTGATCTGCTGGTAGACCGGGCGCTTCTGGAACGCTACGGGCTCGCCGCGCCGCTCGAGTGAGGGACTATCGCTGCTCGATGACTAGCTCCGTGATGTGCAGGTTCAGCGCATGGTTCACCCGGAGTCCAACGACGCCCTCTGTGTCGACTTGGTCGCGCGGAAGGCTCGCCACCTCTTGGCCGTTCACAAGGAAACCCACCGTTTCGGGACCGACGGCAATCTCGATCACGTTCTTGACGGTCCCCTCCCCCCCGTCGTGGGGTACGATGCCCTCGTGGGCTGTCCATGGCACGAGCACCGGCGTTTCAGTCCCCGCCCGTCGCTTGATGAGAAACCGCCCGTCCTTGCGCAGGAGGAAGTAGGTGTAGGTCTGATTGTCGTCCTCGAGATGCTGCCCGCCGACGAAGATCCCGTATCCCTCACGGCGCTCGCCTGGGAAGAGATGGACGACGGCCCGCGCGCGATAGGTACCGCGGGCGAGGTTCGCCGGGAGATAGAGGATGGCCGCCGGGCCGGTCGTCACATGCCACCCCGGTCTCATGGTCACGAACTCGATCGCCGATTCCTCGGCCGGCCGGTCGAACCGGACCTTCCAATCGGCAGGCCGGGTGGATTCTTGAGCGATGAGCGGGGAGCCGAGCACGGCGAACCCGGCGATGATTAGCATGGAGCGCATGGGAACCTCACCTGTGAATGGCGCGAGCCTGCGGAAGGTGAGACTAGCCGCGGCGGGCCGCCGACGCCACCCTGGCCGGAACGACGCGGGCCAACGTCCCGCAGCGCTACACCCGCGGGCAATGTGTGTATCATATTGTGACTTACTCACTTACGATCAGATTCCCTGGAACTCTGGGGAACGCGCCGGGGTTGCAGGAGGAAACAGGACAAGTACGATTTCCCTTGTTGGCGCTTTCCTCTTCCTCTTCCTCCTGGAGGTCGTCTGATGACCAAGACACGTCGTACAGCGGTTACGTTTGGGCTCGTGGTCGCGGCTGGGCTCGCCTGCGCGGGGGACGGTACAGGCCCCGGTGGCGGTGGTAATGGCGGCGCGCCAACACTCGCCGCCGACGTGCAGCCGATTCTCACCGCGAACTGTGCCTTCTCCGGGTGCCATGGGGGGGCGTCTCCAGCCCAGGGTATGAGCCTCAGTTCCGGGCAGGCATTCGCGAACACCGTCAACGTGGCCTCCAACGAGCTACCCTCCATGGCTCGGATCGAGCCGGGGCAGCCGGATCAGAGCTATCTGGTCCAGAAGATCCAAGGGACCCAAGGGGGCGTCGGCGGGAGCGGGGGCCGCATGCCGTTGGGTGGCCAGCCACTCACCCAAAGCCAGATCGATCTCATTCGGGCGTGGATCATGGGTGGGGCGACCAACAACTGATCTCGTTGAGTCGGGAAACGCTTTCACAAACGGAGGTCGGGTGATGTCACTGCGAACCGGTCTGGGTGCAGCGTCCGTCGTGCTGGCGGCCGCGTTTCCCCTCCAGGAGGCGTCGGCAGAGCCGTATCTGGCGTTGCGCACTGGTGCAAAGTGCGCACAGTGTCACGTGAACCGCACGGGCGGCGGAGGACGAAACGCATTCGGGAGCGCCTGGGCCCAGACACAGTTACCCATGCGGTCTGCCGACATCCGCAGTCGAGGTCTCAACGATTGGTTGTCGGTGGGTCTCGACCTCAGGACGCTGGGTTCATGGAATGTCAATGTGGGCGATGCCCTAGACGGCATCGCACCGAACACGGCGTTCGACATCTCCGAGGCCCAGGTGCAGCTCGAGGCACGGCTCGTGTCGAACCGCGTGGCGTTCTATGTCGACCAGACGGTCGGCCCAGACCGAGCCATAGCGCGTGAAGCGTTCGGACTGGTCGAGCAGCTGCCGCTCAACGGCTATGCGAAAGTCGGGAAGTTCATGCTGCCGTACGGCTGGCGGCTGTGGGACGACGGAGAGTTCATTCGGGAGGAAACCGGGTTCACGTATCTCACGCCGGACCTCGGCATCGAAATCGGGATCGAGCCCGGACCGCTCTCGCTCTTCGTGGCCCTCACCAACGGGAGCGTCGGCGCGTCGGAGGGCAACAGCCAGAAGATGCTGACGTCGAGCGCGCTCCTGACGCTCTCGCGGTTTCGGGTGGGCGCCTCAGCCTCTCACAATAGCGGTCCCGGGCTCCAGACGAACACTGTCGGGGCCTTTGGCGGCATTTCCGTCGGTCCCCTGGCTCTGCTGGGAGAGGTGGATGCCGTCTTCGATTCTTTCGATGACCCGGCGGTGGAGAACAACGACGAGTTCTTGGCTCTTGTCGAAGGGAATCTGCAGCTACGCCGTGGCGTGAACCTCAAGGCGACCCACGGGTTTCACAACCCCACCGCGAGCATTCGAGACGACACGACCGTGCTCACCGAAGACCAGCGTGCACGCACCCGAGTCGGCCTGGAGGTGTTCCCCATTTCCTTCGTCCAACTCTCGGCGTTCTACGTCCGTCTGGACAACGCCGGCGAGGGTGACGACGTCGATCGGGTGACGCTCGAGCTTCACCTTCACTTCTGATCGAATTCACCGCCTGCCGACGCCTGCGTCCCCCGTTGAGAGCGGGTCGCAGGCGTTGGCACATTGTATCGGGCTGCGGCTGCGGAGTTGGAGGGCGCCCGCGTCCGTGACATTATTGAACGTCGGTTCACGACATCGCAGATCACGGTTACGTGTCGGGTGGAAGGAGTGTTAGTGGGATGAGTGGAGCGTTTCAGGTACCGATGCCGGACAACGAGCCGGTGCAGTCCTATGCGCCAGGCACCCCGGAGCGGGCATCGATCAAGGCGACCCTCGCCGAGATGTCTTCGCGCGAGATCGAGATCCCCCTGATCATCGGGGGCGAGGAGGTGCGTACTGGGCGCACGAAGAAGGCGATCATGCCGCACCGCCACGGCCATGTGCTGGCCACGTGGCACATGGCAGGCCAGGCGGAGGCCGAGCGGGCCGTTCACGCTGCCACGGAGGCGTGGAAGGAGTGGTCGGCGTGGTCATCAGAGGATCGGGCGAGCGTGTTGCTCAAGGCCGCCGACCTCCTGGCGGGCCCGTATCGGGATGCGGTCAATGCGGCGACCATGCTGTGCCAGAGCAAGACGGTGTACCAGGCCGAGATCGACAGCGCGTGCGAGTTGATCGACTTCTTCCGATTCAACGTGTACTTCGCCGAGCAGCTCTATTCGGACCAACCCATGTCGGCTCCGGGGATGTGGAACCGGATGGAGTATCGGCCCCTGGAAGGTTTCGTCTACGCGATCACCCCATTCAACTTTACCTCGATCGCTGGCAACCTGCCGACATCGCCGGCGCTCATGGGGAACGTCGTGCTCTGGAAGCCGTCCCGGCCGGCTGTCTTTAGCGCGTATTACCTCATGAAGATGTTCGAGGAGGCGGGATTCCCCCCCGGCGTCATCAACTTCGTACCGGGCGACCCGCGGGCCGTAACTGAGGCGGCGCTCGCGAGCCCAGATTTTGCCGGAATCCACTACACCGGCTCCACGCCGGTCTTCCAGGGTTTCTATCGCACGATCGGCGAACGGATCGCCGACTACAAGACGTATCCGCGCATCGTGGGTGAGACCGGCGGAAAGGACTTCATCGTCGCCCACCCGAGCGCCGACGACGAGGCGCTGCGTGCGGCCATCGTGTGCGGCGGCTTCGAGTACCAGGGGCAAAAATGCAGCGCGGCATCGCGGGTCTACATCCCCGCGGCCATGTGGAAGCGGATAAAGGGCGGGTTGCTCGATGAGGTCGCGGGCATCGCGGTGGGCGATGTAGCGGACTTTCGGAACTTCATGGGTGCGGTGATCGACGAAAACGCGTTCAAGGACCACACGGCGTTCATCGAAGACGCGCGCAAGTCACCGGACGCAGAGGTCCTGGTGGGCGGCGAGGCCGATATGACGGAAGGCTACTTCATTCGCCCCACCCTGATTCAGGCGAAGCAGCCGGCGTATCGCACGATGTGCGAGGAGATCTTTGGGCCGGTCGTGACGGTGTACGTCTATCCGGACGACCAGTGGCACGAGACGCTCACGTTGGTGGACCGCACGTCGCCGTACGCCCTGACGGGTGCCGTCTTTGCCCAGGACCGGAGGGCAGTGCGGGAGGCCATGGTCGCACTCCGGCACTCGGCAGGCAACTTCTACATCAACGACAAGCCAAGTGGCGCCGTCGTGGGCCAGCAGCCGTTCGGCGGTGCCCGCGCGAGCGGCACCAACGACAAGGCCGGCTCGATGCTGAACTTGGTTCGGTGGGTCTCGGCCCGGTCGATCAAGGAGACCTTCGTGCCCGCAACGGGCTACCGATACCCGTTCATGGGGGCGGAATAGGCCCGGGCTGGGGGGCGCCGGTGTGATCCAGATCCTAGCCCGCACCCGCGCCGCCCCCACATTCAGTGCCTGATACTCGCCAGAACGAGGAACCGTGCGTACCACGCTGCCAATACTCGCCACACTCGGCATGCTCCTTGGGCTCGTGGCCTGTGAGCCCGCGAGTGTGACCGATGCCCGGAACCAACTCGCCCGCGGTCCCGCAGATACCGTGCGCTACGTTTTGCCGCTCGCCACGGATACGTTGGACCGCTCCGATCTCGACATTCAGGGCGACACCGTGATCGGCGGACTCCAGGGGGTCGCGTTCGATCCGGAGTCGGTCTCCGTCGCGGTGGCCGACGACCTGCAGTTCCAGAACGTCACGGTCACGGACGTCGCGGTGAGCTTCGATCCGGCAGTGCTTGCGGCCGCGCCCCCGGGCACGCTCGTCGACTCCACGGCCCAATTCCCGGCCCTCGCGACGGAACCGCGCCTGCAGTCGATCGACCAGGTCGATGTCCTGGCTGGAACGCTGACGCTGACGACCAGTAATCGCTTGGTCGAAACGGTGACCTATACTGTCACATTCGTGGGGTTTCTCGATCCGACGGGGTCGCCCCTCACCGCGTCGTCCGTCCTGCCGGCGGCGCCGGGTGACGGCAGCTACACCACAGACGTGCTGGTCTTCGATCTGGCCAACGGGACTCTGCTCCCCAGCTCGGCCGTCCTCGACTTGCGGGCGACGGCGACGCTCTCGGGGTCGCCGTTGAATGCCGCCAATGCCGACAACGCCATCCTGCAGGTTGGGATCGCGGACTTCGACGTGCTGGCCTTAAGTGGCCCGCTCGATCCGCAGGTCACGGCCGAGCTCACCGACTCGGTGGAGGACTTCACCGAGGTCACCCTCGGTTCGGTGGACTTCGGGAAGTTCGAGGACGCCGTGATTGCCTCGACCTTGAACGCGGCGACCGGCACGCTGCGTTTCCGGAACACCGCAGACGCGCCAGTCGAGTTGGCGAACTTCGCCCTCGGAGCCGTGCAGCTCACCCCAACCGGACAGGTACCACGCGACCCAGCGACCGGGGTCCCGCTCTACGAGACCGACGGAGCAGGAACGCCGATTCTGATTCCGGTCACCGATCCCGGTCAGTCGACACTCACGGTGCCACGGACCGGGACGAACACGATCACGGTCCCGATGCCCCAGCTCGCAGACCGGGTCGTGCACCTCCTGCTCGGAGGCAGCCGGGTGGCGGTGGTCGGGAGTGGTGACGCCAGTGCGGGGGACGGACAGCCGTCCCGCATCACACGAACCGATTCGGTCTACCTCGTGACGGATCTGTTTGTGGGCTTCGATTTCACCGTACCGGACACCGGGGTAGTGATCACAGAGAACTCGCTGCAAGACGGACTCGACTTCACACAGAACGACATCGACGACATCGTGCAGAACTTGCTGGTGCGCGCCGGTGTCACAGCGGTGGTCACCAACAGCACGCCGTTCGCGCTGGACATCGACCTTGCGTACGCCCCGGGCGACCTCGGCAACGCCGATGCGTTCTTGGACCCGAACGCCGTTGTGGTGAGCCCGATTCAGGTCTCCGCCCCCACACTCGATGCGGCGGGACGGGTCACCGCGCCGGTGGTCGACACGGTCGAGATCCTCCTCGTGGGCCGTGACATCGAGCCGCTGCTGGGTATCGAGTTCACGGCAACGCTCCGCACCCGGGTGAGGCCAGGCCCTGGCGGCAACAACCGCGCGGCGTTAGGGGATGGGGATGAGGCCATCTTCAACTCGAGTGTCGTCATCGACGTCAAGCGGGGAGGAGGCCAATGAAACGGCTGCTGCTGGCCCTGATGACGGGCGCGCTCGTGGTGGCGCCGGCCCGCGCGCAGACGGTGCCTGAGACCTCGCCGGCCGCGCGGGTTGAACCTGCCTATCGGCGGACACCGCAACTCAGGGTCGACCCATTCCGGCACGTGCTCACTCCCCGCTGGGGGATGGTGTTCTCCGTCGGTGCGTTCGGCAGCAACAACGCGCTCTCAGCGGCTGATATCCGCGCGCTGGTCTTCCTCGAGAACCAGGACTCGCTCTTGATCAGCGACATCCTAAATGCCATCGGCCTGATCCCGCTCGGGAAGGACGCGCTCCTCGATGCCCAGGCGGAAGCCGGGGTGTATCTGGGAGGGCCCCTCGGGGGCCACCTGAGCCTCGGGCTCAGTTATCAGGGACGTGGCTACGGATCGTTCGTGGTCGATCGGGAGATGGTATCCCTGCTGCTCGAAGGCAATGCTGCGCAGCAGCAGTTCTCGGTGGGTGACACGAAGGCCGGCGGGCTCGCCACACAGGAGATTGGGGCGCACGCCATGGTGCGTCTTGGCCCCCTCGGGTCGGAAGACGGGGTGCACATGAGTGTGGGGGCGGGCGGGCGGTATCTCCTTCCCATCGCGTACGGGGAGGAGCGCACGCTCCTGGAGGATGCGCAGGTGCTGGTGAGCGGGCAGTTGGTGAGTGCCAACGTCGACATTCAGGCGGCGCATACCCCGAACGTCCAGTTCGCCGGTCGAGGATCGGGTATCGCCATGGACTTCTTGCTGCGGATGGACTGGCCCACGTCCGGCGTCTACTTCGAGGGGCTGCTTGGCAACATCGGAAAGGTGACGATCGACCAGGTCGAGCGGCGCCGATTGACGTTTAACGTCAACTCGACCGACATCCAGGAGATCGCCGACTCTCTCGAAGCTGTCGAGTTCGCGGTTCAGGACACCGTAGACGGACTCTCCGTGACGCTCCCGCGTTTCGTGCGGTTTTCGGGTGGAGCGTGGGCGAACCGGATTCTCCAGCTCGATATGAGCGCCACCGTTCCGCTCGGGGGCGACTTCCAGATACCGCTGGCCGTGGATCTCTGGTCGACCTGGCGTTTGGTGCCAGCGGTCCCGCTTCGTCTGGGACTCGTCCTCGGCGGAAGCACCGGCATCGGCTACACTGCGGGCATCGGTGTGGAGACCCGGAACCTCCTGCTTCAGGTCATGGGGGGATCGTTCGGGGGCTGGTTCAACGACGCCAAAGGCGCGGCCGCTCGCTTCGAATTGGGGGTGTTCTTCTAGGGCTCCCGTTGTTCGGTCTGTGACCATGCCACCCCGAGGGTTCCCTCGGGGTGGTTATACTTTAAGGATGTCTATCTTCCCATCTCTCTCGAGAAGTCACGTCCGGCCCGCCGTCTGGGCCGGGATCGCGCTCATGGTGCTCTCGGCCTGCGTGGAGCGCGCGTCACCCGACGAGTCCGGCCCAGCGGTAACGCGCCAGCCCGAACCCGGTGAGGCCTACTTCGCCAACATCCGGCAGTTGACATTCGGGGGCCAGAACGCCGAGGCCTACTTCGCGCCGGATGGCACCAAGCTCATCTTCCAGCGCGCGGAGGGCGACGGTACTTGCGATCAGCAGTATGTCATCAACGTCGACGGGTCGGGGATGCGGCAGGTATCCAACGGGCTCGGCCGAACCACCTGCGGCTATTTCTACGATGGCGGCAAACGGATCGTGTACTCGAGCACGCTCCACGCGGGCGACGCCTGCCCGCAGCCCCCGGACATGAGCCAGGGCTACGTTTGGGGTCTGTATGACTTCGACGTGTATACCTCGGCCTCCGATGGCAGCGATCTCCGGAAGATCTTCGGCACGCCGGGGTACGATGCCGAAGCGACGCTGTCGCCCGACGGCACACGCATCGTCTTCACGTCGACCAGGGATGGCGATCTCGAGATCTATACGATGAACGTCGACGGATCCGACGTGCGCCGTCTGACCTATTCGGTAGGATACGATGGTGGGCCGTTCTTCTCGCACGACGGCACGATGATCGTGTACCGAGCATCGCACCTGGATTCCCCCGAAGCCGTAGCGGATTACCAAGCACTTCTCGCACAGAACATGGTTCGGCCCAGCCGGATGGAGATCTGGGTCATGAATGCCGACGGCACTGATCGGCGGCAAGTGACGAACCTAGGGGGAGCGAACTTCGCGCCGTTCTTCCTGCCGGACAATCGGCGCATCATCTTTTCGACGAATCACCACAATCCACGTGAGCGAAACTTCGACTTGTATCTCGTCAACCTCGACGGCAGCGGACTGACCAGGGTGACGACCCACGGGGATTTCGACGGCTTTCCGATGTTCTCGCCCGACGGCAAGCAGCTCGTGTTTGCCTCGAACCGCTTCGGAGCGGTGCCGGGCGAGACGAACATCTTCGTCGCCGATTGGGTAGAACGTTAAGGGTTCCCGAGAGACGTCGGCGACAAGCGAGGACGAACGTGGCATCACAGAGCGACACGGCCGAAGGGCGCAACGGAGAGCGCGAGCAGCCGCGGCCTGTATCGGCGAAGAAGCCGGCTTCCCAGTCGGCGAAGGAGTGGATCAAGTCCATCGCGATTGCGCTGGTGATCTGGTTCTTCGTGCGCTCGTTGTTGGTCGAGGCCTTCCGCATTCCCTCGGGTAGCATGGAGAACACGCTGCAGATTGGGGATTTCCTCTTCGTCAACAAGGCGCTGTACGGTGCGGAGATCCCGCTCTTGGGCACCCGACTGCCGGCGATCCGGGAGCCCAACCGGTTGGACATCGTGATCTTCAACTCGCCCGAAGAGCCAGGGATCAACGTGGTGAAACGGGTCGTGGGGATGCCGGGAGACACCATCTCGATGGCCGGCGGCGACCTCTACGTCAACGGGCAGCCCTCCGAGGAACCCTACGCCGTCAAATCGATGACGGCCTACGATCCGGTCGATCCGCGAATGCGCGACTGGCAATTGCGATATTTGGCGAAGAGCCGCGATCGCCAGACCTACCTGCCGACGCTCAAGAACTGGGGCCCGCTCGTGGTGCCGCCCGATTCGTTCTTTGTGATGGGCGACAACCGCGACAACTCGTACGACAGCCGATACTGGGGCTTTCTCGGTCGGGACCGCGTTCAGGGTCGACCGCTGTTCATCTACTACAGCTTTGACCGGACCGGACTCATGCCGCTGCCGTTCCTGACGAATATCCGCTGGAACCGGATTTTCCTGGCCCCAGACTGACGCTGGGCCGCCAAACCGGCCACTCCGGGCCCGGATGCGACTGGCATTCGGGCCTTGTTTGTGGTCGTTCTGCTCTCTGGGGTTTCCCATGTTGGCACTGCATTTGTCTCGTATTGCTAATTACATTTCACGCACAGCGGATCTGACAAAACCACATTTTGCACAATTCCGGAGCGTGTTAACAGATGGACCGCATCGACCGTCAGCTACTTTCTCTGCTACAGGCCGATGCACGCCTGGGTTATCAGGAGCTTGGTGAGGCCGTTGGCCTAAGTGGGCCGGCGGTATTCCAGCGGGTGCGGAAGCTCGAGGTGGCCGGAATCCTCGCTGGATACCACGCGGCGGTGAACCCTGCCGGGGTCGGCCGGCCGCTCGTTGCCTTCCTCCGGGTGCTTCCCGGCCCCAATACGGATGTGGAACGCCTGATCGCTCAGTGGCGCGACGGGGCAGGCGTTCAGGAATGCCACCTTGTGACCGGACGGGGCGGATATCTGGTCAAGCTTCGGGTGACCGAGCCGCGAGAACTGGAAGCTCACCTGGCGGCGCTTCGCCGGGTTGGGTGTGAGGCGAGCGCCGAATTGGCGCTGGTCAGCGCGTTCGAGCGATCGACGGTTACGGTAGTGTGAACGGGCCGCTGTCCCCCTACCCATCGGGCGCGGGGCCGGCGACAGCACCAGGTGGTCCTCGGGCGGCCGCTAGCTGATGAGTTGGCTCTCCGAGGGCTGGGTCACGTCACGCGGTATGTACACAGCTGAGCGCCCGCATTTGGTGCACTTGAGCGTCACATGCCTGTGCGACTGGAACATCTTCCTGGGCAGTCGGCGCTTGGGGATCCGCTCGATGCGGGCGTGCCCACAGGACGGACAGGCCAGCGGCTCCTTGTCGCGATCGGCCAGGATGAGCTGAAGTGCTTCGGCGGCTCGGTATTCCTTGATGCCTCGACGTCCCACGAAATCCACTCCCCATGTTGGCTGGCTGGGCGAAATCTATCCGCCGCCGGGAGGCGTAGCAAACCCCAGGATCCTCTTGACGGCGGGCGTCGTGAGGCGCACACTCTCATCATAGCGCGCCAGTGGGAGCGATCCATGACGACCGCGAACCAGCCTGACCAAGACTACGTCAACGTCGCCGAGGTGGAAATCGATGCCGTTCACCCGGGCCGGTCGGGGTTTACGCTCCTTGGCCGGGGCCGCGATCGGGCTGACTACCGTCTCGAAATGGAACTTGAGATGCCGGTCGACCAGCGGACCCGCACCGTCTTGGCCGAACTACTGGCCCAGTCGGAGTGGCGAATCCTGAGGCGTGCGCCCCAGCCCTTTCGGCCCAAGCGACCCACCGACGCTTCCCGATCCGTGAAGTAGCTGCCAGCCCGGGCGCATCACACAAGTCGTTGATGCCCAACCGATTAATGTCATTCTGGCTCGCCTGGGGCCGGCTTGACTCTGACCTCCGTTCCCGCTAGCTTGGCGCGCGGCGCACCCTTTCCACGTAGGGAAACACCCATGAAGCGCGAGCTCGGCGGGTCGCAGATCTCGGCCCTACTCGAATCGGTTCCCGGCATTGTGCATGTGCTGCGGAGCCCCGTTGCCGACGCGCTCGTCGGGATGATCAGGGCTGGTGCTGGTATCGAGCCGATCAGGCACGAACATGTAGAAGAACTCATCCAATACGCGGTGCGCCGGGGGTTGATCCCTAACAGCGAGGGTGAGCAGCTGCTGGCGGAGGTCCGGGCGGCGGTGCCGGGCAGACGGTCGAGGAAACGCGCCGGTCACGTTCCTGCGAGGCGGGGCAAAAAAAAGGCCAAGACCGGACCGTTCGGGGCCAAGCTCAAGCCGTCCAAGGCCAAAACCGGACCGTTCGGGACCAAGCTCAAGCCGCCCACGGCCAAAACCGGACCATTTGGGGCCAAGCTCAAGCCGTCCACGGCCAAAACCGGACCGTTGAAAGCCAAGACCGGACCGGCCAAGGGACGCCCAGCCAAGAAAGCGACCCACGGCCCAAGCGCCCCGAAGGCCAAACAGGCAACAGGAAATCCCGCGGTGAAGGCGAAGAAGAAGGCGACACAGCAAAAGGCCACGAAGCGGGTCGCCAGGAAGCCCGCCGGCCGCCGCTAGGCGACCCCCACAAACCCTACTCGGAGCGAGCGCCCGCCTACCAGCGATAGGCGTGCCGCAGGATGGTCGTGCCGCTGCCAGGTGTGGTTTCCGAGAACAGCAGGGCCGCGCCCGCTGGGTCGTACTGGGCCGTCCAGACGATGGAGTCGGGGAGCCACGTGAAGGTGATGATGCGAGCGGTGCGGTCCCACTCCCCGCCGTTCCACCGGCCGTCAGGGAGCGATCGCCACCGGGCGACGCCGCCACGCAGCATCTCCAGCTCCACGGGGCGCTGACCAGCGCCCGAGCCGCGCCAGCGACCGCCGAAGAGGCTCCGTGACAAGGCCCCCTGGGGAGCCATGGTGATGACGGTTCCCCCTTCGGTCTGCACGAGGAGGCGGTCTCGCACGAACCAGTACGTCAGCGTGAAGGCCGAGTCGCCGTACACACGCACCCGGTTCAGCTCCCTCTCGAAGCTCAGAACCAGATCATCGTTCACCACGAGCATCGTATCGCCGTAGAAGTCGAGCACGAGGGGTCGGCCTGCGTGGGAGCCAACCCAGCGCCGGAGCAGGGGATGGTCGTCTTGCGCCTGCGTCCCGCCCCAGGCCGGGAGGGCCAGGGCACCGATCAACAGCGCGAGTATGCGGTATCTCCAGGGCACGGTACCGTCGTCGTCAGTGGGTGCAGAGGACAGTTTACTGCGGAGCGCCGAGACTCGACAGGTGTAGGCCGTGACGGGTCGGGTGGCCCCTATGCCCCTCTCCGGGGTAGGTGTATCTTGGACAGCTGATGACGATGCCGGCCATTAATCGATCAACGCAGGTGTGGGACGACCGTGCCAGCGCGCTCGCCCATTTCTTTCAGCGAGCTGGTGAGGCACCCCGGCTGGTGGCGTACGATGAGGACATGGGGTGTCCGCTTCACAATGCCCTCGCGGCACTGGAGTGGACCATCACCGTCGGCATTCTGCACGATACCGACCTGATTCACGCTGCACGCCTCGGCGGGGAGTATGCCGCAGCGGTGGTGGAGCGTCGCCAGGACACGCGACGCCGGTTCGTGTACATGGGGCCGCGCATGGATGCGCCGCCCGCCGATCCCTACGAGGGGTCGCTGCTGTACGACGAGCCCGGCGTCCGAGCCTACGATTTCGCGCAGCGCGTGCACGCCATTGCGCACTTCTTGCGGGCGACGCAGGGTGTGGGAGGCGTGTTGTCGCTGCTCTCGCGCCGCGCACCAGAGCTGCGACACGTGCGCCGGTGGCTTGCGGCGGTGTTCGAGATGCCGGAGCCCGAAGTGTCCAACGTGCTCGTCTCCGGGTGGTTTGCCACGACTGGTGGTGGGCTGCTGTTCGCGCCGCTCTCGACCGGCGATCCGTACGTCTATCGAGAGGTGGGTACCGCGTGAGTCGGCTGCCGCTTGTCGCGATCATTGTCTGCGCCGCGCTGCTGGGCAGCTGGGCCGAAGGTCACGCACAGAGTGCAGTGCCGTCGGACAGCGTGACCCAGCGATACCGAACGGCACTCGTCACGCTCCGCAATTCCGTCTCGCGGGTGCGGTCGGACATCGATCGGTTTCGCCGCGACCTCCAGAGTGCGGGCGCGCGAACTGTCGAGAACCGGTCTCGTCGGCTCCAGTCCTCCTGCCAGTCGCTTGGTGCCACCCTCGTGGAAACCGAGCCCGGTGTGCGCGTCAATCCGCGTCTCGGCGCGCGCGCAGATGAGCTGCGTGCGGCCGAGCGTGATCTCGTGCAGCAAATGCGATCGGTGCGCCGTGTGCTGCGGGACGTGTGCGAGCAGGGACTGGCGCCCACGGGCCCCGGCGAGTGGGCCGACTCTCTCAAAGCGTGGGGCCCATACCGCACCAGTCGGCTCGAGCAGTCGTTGCTCGCGCTCCATGGGGCCTCTGCGCGCTTCGCTGGTGCTGCGGGAATCAAGATCGAGCCGCGCCTTCCGTCAAACTGAGCCACTCCAGGCCAGGCACCACCCCCCGCTAGACACCGCCGCTCCACCCAGCACGCCCACTGCCATGTGGAAGCATGTGGTCGGCGCTTTTGCACAACTCCACATCGGGTGGAAAGGCTGCCAGGACGCCAGCAAAACCGCGGATCGTCGATCCACATACAAACCACATGAAGTAGCGTAAGCCGAAGAAAGATCGGCACTTGCGTGAGGTTGCCCGGTGCCTAGATTGAGCGGTGCCGAGCAGGGGAAGGGTCGGGACCTCACTAGTCTCTGCCACGCCCTGCGTGGCGGCCCGCGGAGGGAATTCCGGGGAGGACGCCGACGCATACAAAGGGCTTCGGGCGTTCGACGATCCGGGTGAATCACCTCTCCTGGGCAGGCAAGGCCAGTCGCGTGCCTTGCCCACGCCGATGTAGCGCCTCGGTGTGCAGTGCAAGAAGCTGGTCCGCGACCCAGTTGACTTGCAGCGCTCGCGCCGGTGAACCTTGCGGCCCGGCCAGGCCGCTTGGGAATGGAAGCCGGAGCTCCCGTCCGCCCTACAGCGGGTGAAGCAGCCCAAGCAGTGGCGGCGTGAAGAAGAACAGAGGGAGTCAATCCCCTGACTCCGGGTAGCCAGCGCGTGGGGCGGTCCGTCCATCTTCGGGTGAGCGGGCCGCCTCTTTTTTTCTTGCGGTCTTGACCGTCTGCCGGGGTGTCTGACATTCTCCGGGATGTCCAGCGTCCTCACGTCCGAGTTCCTCGACCTGCAGGAGCAAGTCGCCGGTCGCTACTCGCTCGATCGCGAGATTGGGCGCGGTGGCATGGGTGTGGTGTTCCTCGCGCGGGACGTGATGCTCGATCGGCCGGTGGCCATCAAGTTGCTCCTGCCGCACCTCGCGCGGCAGTCCCACCTCAGGGAGCGGTTCCTGAACGAGGCGCGCACGGCGGCGAAGCTCTCTCATCCGCACATCGTGCCGATCCATGCGGTCGAGGAACAGGGCGATCTCGTGTTCTTCGTCATGACGTATGTGGAAGGCCAGACCCTGGCACAGCGCATCGCCAACGGCGGCCCGCTCCTGGTACGCGAAGGTGTGCGCGTGCTTCGGGAAATCGCGTGGGCGCTGGTCTATGCGCACGGCCAGGGTGTCGTGCATCGCGACATCAAGGCGGACAACATCCTCTTGGAGCAGGGAAGCGGCCGCGCGCTCGTGACGGATTTCGGTATCGCGGTCGTCGAATCGACGAATGAGGACGGCGAGGTGGTCGGGACGCCGGAGTTCATGAGCCCGGAGCAGGTCCGCGGTGAACCGGTCGATGCCCGGAGCGACCTGTACTCGTTGGGCGTGCTGGGATTTCTCGTGCTAGCAGGGCGGTACCCCTTCGACGCCAGCTCTCCGGCCAAGATGATGGGACATCACCTCAGCACCGATCCACCGAAGCTCGCCACCCTGGCGCCCGGGATCTCGGCCAGACTTGGCGACATCGTCGATCGCTGTCTGGTGAAGGACCGCGAGCAGCGGGTGGACGCGGCGTTGGATCTTGCCGACCGGCTCGGCGCCGCGCTCGACGTGCGGCGGGAAGTACCGGTACCGGTTCGGCTCTTCGTGGAGCAATTGAAGCGCAGAGAACGTCCGTTGGGGTTCGTCCTCGCGCTCGTCCTCCTGTGGGTAGGCGTGCCACTCACGATCACCGCCCTATTCAACCTGCCGGGGTTTGCGCGGCTCCCGACGCTCCTAGCGCTCTTGGCCGGGGCCGGTTCGCTGCCACTCCTCGGGTCCGTTCGACGCATCCGCGGTGTGCTGCGCTCGGGGTATGCCCGAGACGATGTCGTTCAAGCGCTGCGCCAGGATCTCGAGTCGCGCCAGGAAGAACTGGTGTTTCTCTATGGCGAGCGGTATCGAGAGCATGCTACCCGCCTGCGGCGTATCGCGTATGCCGGTTTTGCCGGCGCCATCGGGTTGATCGGCGCCATCCTCGCCGGTGCCTATCCATCTGAAGCCGCGCTCATGATGATGTACCTCTCGTCAGGCGCGTTCGCGTTGACGGGTGCCGTGACCGGGCTGCGCGCCGACCGGCGCTCCGACAAGAAGGCGCGCCGGCGGTGGCAGTGCTGGAAGGGTCGGGTTGGTGACTGGCTGTTCCGGCTTTCCGGCATCGGACTCAAGCGAATTGCGCTTCCGTCGACGGCGCTTACCGGGCGGCCCACCGAACTGGCGGTTGGAGCCGCGGTGGTGAGCCTGTATGAGGCATTGCCGCCCGCGACGCGCCGGTCCATGCCCGACTTGCGTGACGTCGTCCGCGGGCTGGAAGACGACGCGCAGCGGATGCGCAGCCTCGTGGACGAATGCACCGACGCCCTCCAGTTCTCCGCTGCGCACGGATCGGTGCCTGCCGAGAGGCGGGTCGACGTGCAGCAGCGAATCACGGGGTTACGTGATCAGGCGCAACGGCGAATGCAAGACGCGGTGGCGGCGCTCGAGACGCTTCGGCTCGACTTCTTGCGATTGTCGGCGGGCACCATCGAGGTAGCGAGTGTTACCAGCCGGCTCGGCACCGCGCGCGAGGTAGCGGCCGACATCCAGCGCTTACTGGAAGCCCAGGAGGAAGTCCAAGGCCTGCTGGCGGAATAGGCAGGGGACGGACGGGACCGCCAGTCAGGTGCAGGCGGCGAGCCTCGAGAAACAGGGTGCTGCGACGTCACCCGTCGCCGGAGGTTCTGCGGACGACGTACGCCTCCATGGCGTAGTACTCAGCTAGCCCGAGCTGGTCGGCGATCGCTGCGGTCTCGAGGTTCCGCGCCTCGACCCGCTGCCAGAACTCCCGTTCATCGTGCGGTCCGGGGAACGGGGCCGTGTCTTTCTGCGACTCGTGCCTGAAAATGGCCGTGATCTTTCTACGGAGCTCCTCGTAGGACAACGGCACGAGCGCGTCGGCCTCGGTGATCGACCACTCCTGCCACGCGCCGCGGTAATACCAGGCCTCGGGGGCCGGATCGGGACGGTCGGCGAGTGCGCGCTCGATAGCCTGCTTGCACATACGGTGAGTGCCGTGCGGATCGGAGAGGTCGCCGGCGACAAACACGATGTCGGGTCGAACCTCGTCCAGCAACGCGCTGACGATCCGCACGTCCTCCGGTCCGATAGGCAGCTTGCGTACCTGCCCCGTGCGGTAAAATGGCAGGTTGAGAAACCGCCCGGTATCGGCGCCAAGGCCAAAGGACTCGAGCGCCGAGATGGCCTCGCACTCGCGGATGACCTTTTTCAGCTCCTGCACGAGAGGAATGTCCACGTCCCCAGGACGCTTCCTATCGAGGCTCCGTTGGGCCTCTAAGCGCCCCGCATCGAGCGTGGTGTGCGCGATTCCCAGTGGCTCGGCCGCGCGGTCGACGAAGTCGAGGTAGCGCCTCACGTCGTCGTCGAACACGGCGATGTTGCCGCTCGTCATGTAGGCAACCACGATCGTGTTGCCGTTCTCCTTGAGCTTGCCAAGCATGCCGCCCATCGAGATCACATCATCGTCGGGGTGTGGCGAGAACACTAGGACGCGACGGTCCTTGGGGAGCCGCGCGCGTCCCCGGATCTTGTCACGCAACCGGTTGAACACTTCGCCGTTGATCGCTCCGGGCGAACCATGCTGGGCGAGGAGCGGGCTCAAGTGGTTCTCCGCGTAGTCCTTGGCGCTGAGCTTGAGGATCGCCTTGCCGGTTTGTCCGGCCAGCCATACCACCGCGCGCTCGCTCATCTCCGGGTTCCACTCGACGGGTTCGAGCAGCCACGGGGTGGCGATCCGCGTGAGGTCGGCCGCGGCCGCCGCATCGAGATAGACGGTCGCGCCGGAGTGATCCTGCAGGAACGTGGCCGCCACATCCTGGGAGACGTCGCCTTCCACGGCGCGTCGTACGATCGCCGCCTTGTGCTCGCCCGTGGCAATCAGTGCAATCTCGCGCGCCGCGAGGATCGTGCCGACTCCCATCGTGATCGCCTCGCGCGGCACGTTGTCCTCGCCGAAGAAATCCGCCGCCGCGTCTCGACGGGTCACCGTGTCGAGCGTGACGAGTCGAGTTCGCGAACCGCGCGCGGAGCCCGGCTCGTTGAAGCCGATATGGCCCGTCTTGCCGATGCCCAGGATCTGGAGGTCGATACCGCCGGCGGCGTGAATCGCCGCTTCGTAGGACTGGCAGGCTGCCCGCACACCCTCGCGCGGGGTGGTGCCGTCGGGGATGTGGACGTTCTCCGGCTTCACGTTCACGTGGGCGAACAAGTTCTCCCACATGTACCGCCGATAGCTGTGCGGGCTCTCGGCGGGCATGGGGTAGTACTCGTCGAGGTTGAACGTGATCACCTTCGAGAAGTCGAGCGCCCCCGCAACGTGACGACGGATCAGCTCGCGGTAGATCCCGAGTGGCGTGCTGCCTGTGGCGAGTCCGAGGACGCAGCGGCCGGATTCGGCGAGGGTGCTGTCGATGACCGTCGCAATCCGATCGGCCACGAGGGCGATCAGGTCGTCGTGGTCGGGAACCATGACGGTGGGGATTCGCTCGAGGCCGGTCACCCCTTCAACACCCCGATCGGCACGAGCTTCACCACCTTCTTCCCGATACCCGCGCCATGCACCACGTCCACCACTTGGCATACGTCCTTGTACGCCTCCGGGATCTCTTCATCCACGGTCCGGCGGCTCGCAGCGCGAATGAGAATACCGCGTTCCTCCAGTTCCTTGGGCACGTTGCGCGACCGTGCCAGCTTCTTGGCCTGATGCCGGCTCATGCGCCGGCCGGCGCCGTGACACGTGGAGCCGAACGTCTCGGCAAACGCGCCCTCGGTCCCGACGAGCACGAACGAGTAGCGACCCATGTCGCCCGGGATGAGCACGGGCTGGCCGATATCGCGATATCGATCGCCAAGCTCCGGGTGGCCCGGCGGGAACGCACGGGTCGCGCCTTTGCGGTGGACACAGACCCGCCGCGTGCGGCCGGCGACCTCGTGGGTCTCGAACTTGGCGATGTTATGAGCCACGTCGTACACCAACGTGGTGCGGTCGGCGATGTCCCGCGCGAACACGGTGCTGATCGCCTTCCGGACGTAATGGGCCATCAACTGGCGGTTGGCGAACGCATAGTTGGCAGCGGCGTTCATCGCGCCAAAATAGGCTTTGGCCTCTGGGCTTGGCAACGGGGCGCAGCAGAGCTGCTTGTCGGGCAGGTCGATGCCGTATCGCGCGGCGGCACGGACCATGACGTCGAGATGGTCGTCGCACACCTGGTAGCCCAGGCCACGCGAGCCCGAATGGATGAAGAACGTGACGGTCTCAGGGCCGAGGCCGAGTCGGGCGGCGATGCTTTCGTCGAACACCTCAGCCACGTAGCCCACTTCCACGAAATGGTTGCCGCTGCCGACGGTGCCGAGCTGAGAGCGGCCACGTTCCTTGGCGCGTGGGCTCACGCGGTCGGGCTCGCCGGGGAGGGTCCCGTTGGCCTCGATGGCGTCGAGATCGCCCGGTGTACCGTAGCCCTGGTCCACCGTCCACTTGGCGCCCTGCTCCAACACGCGGTCGAGCTCCTTGGGTGAGAGCTTGATATCGGACCGTGCCGATCCCACGCCCGAAGGGATCCCCTGATAGAGCGTGTCCATGAGTCGAGCGAGCTTGGGCCGGATCTCGGCGAGTGGGAGCGGGCTCCGGAGCAGACGCACACCACAGTTGATGTCGTAGCCGACGCCTCCGGGTGAAATGACGCCCTCGTGCTCGTCGAACGCCGCGACGCCACCAATTGGGAATCCGTAGCCCCAGTGAATGTCGGGCATGGCAATCGATGGGCCAACGATGCCGGGGAGATGCGCAACGTTCACGACCTGCTGTATGCACTGGTCCCCTTCGAGATCATGCATCAGTTGGTCGTCGGCGAAGATGAGCCCGTCTGTGCGCATGCCGCCCGCTCGCTTCACCTGCCAGCGGTAGGCGTCGACACGGTGGACTTCGATTGGAGGCATGGGACGCTCTCTCCCGATGAGTGGAAATATACCGGGAGAGGGATCGTAGCCGTCAGCTAGCGATTGGACGGCTGGGCGCAGATGGGTCGTGAGCCCAATCCGGCCGCAGGTGGGACTCGCGGTCAGGTGCCCGTTGCGGTGGTTCCGGGTCTCTCGACGAGCATGACGACGACCCGCTCGCCGGGTGCGACGTCGGGAAGGGCCACGCGCAATCCCAACGGCGTTTCGGCGTAGGCTACCGCCCGGCGCTCCACGTAGGGAACGAGTGCAGCGGAATTCCTGGGAAGGAGCACATGGATCCAGGCGTCGGACAAGGGTGCGTTGGCGGGCGCGGTGACTTCCACCGCGATGTCATCGCCAACGGTCTCGAGAAACCGCAGTGACGATGATCGCCGGGCGGACCACCACGAGGCGATGTCACGACCGGAGGCGATCCACCAGTCCCCAGCCGCTCGAGCGCTGTCGATCACCTCACCGATCACCTTGACCCGTCCGGGATCGCCACCGACCTGGCTCCGCAGTGAGACGACGGCCAGTCCGCCGAGCGATCGCACCTTGGTCAGTCCCTCGAGATAAGCCTCCAACAAGCGGCGGGAGCGCAGCGCACCGTCCTGGATGAAGACGTTGTAGTCGTCCTTGATGATTCTGGGCAGGAGTACGATCTCTCCGCTCCGAGTCTCGAAGACCTCGGGACTCCCGGTTCGCGACTCGTTCACGGCCACCATGTAGGATCCACCGACGTCCCGCCACGCACGCAGTGTGTTGGCGTCGAACCGTTCTTCCGGAGGATGCAGGCCGAAAGCCGAGTCACCTGTCCAGCCGCGTACCTCCGCCCAGGTACGGCTCAGGCGGGCACGCTGATCCCCCAACGAGAGACCGGACAAGACCGTGTGGTCGGACGTCTGACTCCCAACTTCGCCCACGGTGCTGAGTGACTCGGCGAGCTCCGGGTAATCGAGCGCGAGGCGCGAGACCACGAAGTACGTGACGGGGACAGCCTTCCGCCTCACGAGCGCCGCGAGCGCCGCGGCATTCGGGAATCCCGACTCCACGTCTTGGGCAATGAGGAGACCGGCCCGCGCACCATTGGGCCACGGGAGAATCTCGGCTGTCGGCACGCCGGCGGCCCATCGCACGCCGTTGGCCGCGAGTGCTTCGAGGCGCTGCTCGTCTTCGGGACGCGCTCCCTGGGCCAAGCGAAAGCCGAACCAGACAATGCGGCCGCCGGCATCCGTCACTTCGGCGAGGACGGCGGCATTGAACGGGTTCGCGCCGGCTACGGGAGCCACGTTGAGCGCCCAGTCCGACCAGTAGATGCGTGCCCCTTGGGCTTGGGCCGCAAGTTGGGACTCGTAGCGCAACTCCACCCGTGTGCCCGGGTCGAATCCCGGCGAGAGGGCGACGTCGCTCGGGATGGTGAGATAGAGCCCACTCCGGGGCTCTATCTCGCGAATGTCTCGGCTTCCCGTGAGTGCGGTCACCGCAGCCCACCCACGCCAGTTGCAGACGGAGTCCCGCGCGCCGGCGGCCCATGTGAGGAGGAGACCACCCCCGCGATCCGCGTGGTCACGCAGCGCGTCGATCTCGCTGGTTCCTAGGCAGACCGCCGACGGAACGACCACCACGTCCTCTGTGTCGAGTGCGTCCACCTGTGCGGCACTGGAGACGCGCGAAACCCGGGCTCCGGTAGCGGCGATGAGGCCCTCCCAGCGGTCCAGCAGCGTGGGGTAGTACGTCGAGTCTGGGAAATGCCGCGCGCTGGCGTGAGAGTAGTACAGCACGGCATGGTACGGTCGCGGTGACGATGCAGCCGGGGCCGGTGCGAGCGCTGGAGGCACCGTGAGCGGGTCGGCCAGGATCACACTCCGGGTCAGGCGCTGAATGTCGATGTCCTGCCAGAGCTTCATGCCGGCGGCGACGACACCCGCCGCGAGCACGCCGAGCAGGAGCAGTCCCCGCAACCACTGCCAGGGAGTGCGGGCCCGCGGAACCGGATCACGCTTCGGTGACATGCCCCTCGCTCGAGCGAGCACCCGCCGCAGGCGGCTGGCGCAAGACGAAAAACCGCGGTCCCGTCACCTCGTCATCGACCGACGCCGGTCGCCGTGACAAGCGCAACTTGTACGCAATGTATGTCATGACGCCGAGCGCGATCGTCACGAGGATCGTGACCACGATGATGGTGACGAGTAGGTCGATCACACCCATGATGACACCTCTCTCAACGGCACGGAATTACGGTCCACCGATCCCGGCCTGTTCGCGATAGGTGATGCGGCGAAGCTTGCCCCACTCCATGCCCAGCCTGAACGCCTCCTCGACCGCCGCGAAGGTCTTGGTGACGTCGAGAAACAAGATGAAGAAGAAGCGATAGATGACGGCCAGCGGAACCAGTGACAGGGATTCCTCCTCCATGGCCACCGTGATCAACGCTGCCACGAGATCGAGTAACGTGAGCAGAATCCACCAGTACAGCAACAGCTCGCCCATGCCGTACAGCAGCGCCACGAGGGCAAAGAAGAGATGGCCATAGACGTTCAGCACTGGCCAGAGAACGCCCTCGAAGGCCATCTCCATGCCGGACATCCAGAGCGGGAAATCCGGGAACGGCTGCACGAGGATCCGCTTGCGCTTGCGGATGGCCTGGAGAATGCCGCGTGTCCAGCGGTATCGCTGCTGGACGAGATCGAGCACCCGTGTGGGTGCCTGCGTCCACGCAATGGCGTTCTCTTCGTAGACGATCTTCCACCCCGCGGTGATCAGCTTCAGGGTGAGATCGGCGTCTTCGGCAAAGGTATCGTTGTCGTATCCACCGACCTCCTGGAGTGCCTCGATCCGGAACAGTCCGACGGGGCCGGGCACGATGTTGACGGCCGCGATGAACCCCTGGGCCCGGCGGGGCATGTTCAGCCCTTCGATGTACTCGAGTGCCTGGAGGCGTGTGAGCAAGTTCACGCGGTTGACCACCTTCACGTTCCCCGCGACGGCCCCGACGGACGGGTCTCCGAAATGAGGCATCGCTTCGCGGAGCGTGTCCGGGGCGATCGCGGAGTCAGCGTCCATGCAGAGCACGAACGCGTAGCGTGCCTGAGCGATGCCGGTGTTGAGTGCCGTCGCCTTGCCCCCGTTGGCCTTTGTGAACGCCCGCACCTCGACGCCACCGTGCTGACCTTCCCACCGTTGGGCGACGGCGAGGGTGTCGTCGCTCGAGCCGTCGTCCACGACGATGATCTCGAAGGTCGGATAGTCGATTCGCAGCAGCGCATCGATGGCAGACTCTAACACCGCACCCTCGTTGTAGGCAGGCACGATCACCGACACGGGTGGGAGCGATACCTCTTTGCGTTGCGGTTGCATGGTTTTCTCCAGCAGCTGGAGAAACGCGAACCACAGCAGGGAGAAATACCGCACGAACAAGATGGCGAGGAAGATGATCAGACTGATCACGACCAGCCGTACCAGGAATCGCTGCACGGCGAGGGGTGACTGGAGCGCCCAGAGCGTGAGCCACACCGACCCACCGACGACGCCGACCGTCAGCAAGAGCGAGATGAACGTCCGCCGTCGGGAAGCCATGCTAGTACCGGATCCCCAGGCTCACGTTCGCGCCTAGTGAGTTGTATTCGCCTTCCCGCCCCCGCAGGTAAGCGAGGCCGGCCATGAACGCGATGCGCGGCGTATCGTATCCGACGCCGGCCTCGGTCGCGAGCTGGGGAACGAGATCGAGCCCGGCAGCCGTCCGCTCCTTCACCAGGCCGACCCCCGGTGTCACGCGGCCGTACACGTTCCACACGCCCGCGGTCGGAGAGCGTGCCTCGAACTGCAGACCGCCCGCCACGAACGCTTGCGGATCCCAGTAGAGCCGCCGGCTTCCCAGAGTGGGCGCAGCCGTGGTGAACGCGAGGGCCTGCGATGTGAGCGCGATGGTGAACGGCCCTGCCAGCTCGCGCCGCAGGGTCACGAAGCTGTTGAAGCGCCAATTGTCGCCAGCGCTGCCGCGGAGCGAGGTTACGGCGCCAAGTCCCGAGAGATCCCAGCGGGGACCGAGGGACCGAAACACGGATGCCTGCACGTGGTCGGCCTGAATGGCGCCCAGCACGCTCTCGAGCGTGACGGTTCGGTGGAAGGCCGGGCCGTGGTCGTAGGACACTTCGATCGCGGTTCCGTTCGCCTCCGGAAGCGCGACCGCAACGGCGAAGGTCGGCTCGGTCCCGGTGGCGGCGAGATGCTCGACACCGACTGACACCGACGTCCGCAGCGACCCGAGTCGCCACCAGCGGGCGAATTCCAACTGGAAATACGGTCCCCTCTCTTGGCCGGATGCTCCGCCGAGTGCGATTCCCTCGAGCCTGCGGTACCCGGCCCGCGCCAACAGCACCGTGCTTCCCCATTGGTAGCTCGCATGTGCCCCGAGATCCATGCGCTCGAACTCGTCCGAGTCTCGGAAGTACAGGATTTCCGGTCCGGCGCTCGGCCGTTCTCTGTTCTCGAGGACTCGAGCCGCCTGTCGCTCGAGCGCGGTTTGTCCTTCCCGGGCAGGGACGCTCCCGGGATCGAGCGTCAGCGCGGTGCGATAGGCATTCCGGGCTTCAATCCGGGCATCGCGGAAGCGGTAGAGGTCACCGAGCAACGCCCAACCTTCAACGCGAGTGGAGTCTTCCTCGAGCAGCGTCACCAGCATGGCCTTGGCACGTGTCTCTTCCCCGGTCCAGGCGTGGAGTTGGACGAGACGAAAGCGCTCGTCCACGCTGAGGTCACGCAGCGTGGCCAGGTGCCTCAGCGCGTCGCGAGCGGCCGCCAAATCCTGCATCTGGTACTGAAGCACATCCGCCCACTCGAGCCACAGGGCCGCATCGTTCGGATTGCGTGCCAGCAACCGCTCATAGCGCCGGACGGCGTCGTCGAAATCCCCTGCGATCACCGCACGTCGAGCCCCGTCGAGGAGCGTGTCTGCCGGAGATCCGACGGAGGCGAGCTCTCGCGCAATGACGGTCTTGAGCTGAAGTGCTTCGACACCCTGCGACGCATCGCTGGGCATCGCGGCCAGCACCTCCAGAGCCTCAGTGCGCCGACCATCCCAGTAGAGCACGTGCGCCAACTCGAGGCGCGCGGCATGGTTGGTGGAATCGCGCTCCAGGAGGTGCCGGTAGACGGCTGCGGCACGCGCATACCGTTCGGCCCACGTCAGTGTCTGTGCGTGCTCAACGAGGAGCGTAACGTCCCCAGGGCTTGCCACGAGTAGCGTGTCGTAAAGCGCGAGGGACCTCTCCGGGTCACCGCGGTCGCGAAGGAGCCGCGCAAGCTGAAGCGTGAGCACCGCATCGTCTGAGGTTCGGCGGAGGCGCACGTAGATAGTCTCCGCTTCGTCATACCGCCCGAGCCGTGCGAGCACCACAGCCAACTCTCGCCACACGTCACGGTCGTCGGGATGCGCCGCGAGATAGGCACGAAACTGTGGCAGTGCCCGGTCCAACTCGCCCGCCCGAAGTATGGGCAGCACCGAGGCCCAGAACTGTTCCGCCGGCCCAGCGCGAATAGGAGGAGGAGGAGGAGCGGTACGAGCCACGTCGGGCGGCGGTCGACGGACCTGCGGAGGTGACCCCGGAACGAACGGCGGGGTCGTTGCCGGAAACGTGATGCCCGACTCGATGAGCCCGGCCTGAAGCACGAAGCGCTGCGGCAGGACGACGAGCACGAACGCCGACGTAACGGCGGTGAGCCCGAAGACCGTGATCGAAAACCGGACCCAGTAGGGGACCCGGGATCGCGAGCGCCTCGGGACGGAGGGCATGGTCAGACGCCTCGTCGGTGAGCCGGCGCTGCTCCGAGCCGGCTACGCCGCTGCAGCGCTGAGGGCCTTGACGATGGCATTGCCATCCGTGGCACTCGACATCACGGTGACGTCGAAGGCGGATGGCTGATCCACGAGTTGTGCGAGCGCCTGTCGCACGCGGCTCAGGTAGGCCTCGGCCTGCTTGGGTCGCGCGCCGTGCAACACGACGCCGAAGCCGTCCGGCGTCTTTCCGACGCAGTCGCCGGCGTCGCGAACCTGCTTGACCAGCACCTCGCCCAATATGCGACCCACGGCAGCGCCACAGCGGATCTGGATCATGGCGAACGGAAGTGCCTGCGACTCCCGAAGTCGGTCGCCGATCCGCCGGTCGAATTCGTCGGCGTCCAACACCCCTTCCGGAACCGTGACAGCCTCCTTCTCTCGTCGGCGCGCCTGTGGCAAGCCACTCGCGGCCTGCATGGCGCGATCGATGCGTGAGGCCAGCTCGACGAAGCTGAAGTTGTCGCTGAGGAAGTCGTTTGCGCCCGCGTCGAGGGCCTGCGTGCGATCGGTAGCCCGCAGGCGATCGTCGGTCGCCAAGACAATCGGTGCACCGGTGAGTGGTCGAATGGCCCGACAGGTCTCCGCCGCCTCGCGGCAGCCGTCCCGATCGAGATAGACCAACACGACCCCGTACTCCTCGCCTTCTTGGAGTTGCGACACGAGTTGGAGTGGCTCGGCCAGCTCGACGGTGTCGTACCGGGTGCGGGCCCAGGCGAGCAACTCCTCCGGAGCGGTGGTCAACGTGAGCAGGAGGAGACGCCGCTCGCTCCCGATGGGTGTGTCCGTTCGTCGTCGGTCGAATCGCCCCGTCGGCTCACAGAGCCCCTTACCGGGGACGACCTCCAACGAAATGGCTCCCTGGTGATCGATCGGAGGGCTGAGACGACGCACCCAGAGCTGCCTGAGCCCACTGGGGAGCCTCTCGATTTTCAGCACACCCGTTGCGCTTTGCAGTACCCACTCCGTGGAGGGGGACAGCGTGTCCGAGAGGTCACTGGCGATCGTGACCAGCAGCGTGGCCTTGGTCGACTCGGCCCAGGCGACGAACCGGCTGGCCAGTGAGGTCCCGGCGCGGGTCTCCCAGAGAGGCTTTCCGGGATCCACCCCGACGCGCGCCACATCCCGACCGACGAGGTCCGAAAGCTCGTCGAAGGCCTGCGCAGGTTCGGCGGCGCTCAGCAGCCGTCGATCGAAATCGTCGGCGAACCCGAGGAGCCGCAGGCGCCCGTCCTCCCAGGGGGTTTGGAGGTCGAAGCCGAAGTGCTGCGCTTGTTCGATCACCTGTTCCGGCGCCATGGCCGTGAGCAGCGCCACCCGATCTCCCGTGTCGAGACCGGTGTGCAGGAACTGGAGCAAGGCGCCGAGCTTGCCGCTTCCGGGCGCGCCGGCGAGCACGTACACCCCGCCCGCCGTGAAGCCGCCGGTGCGCTCGTCGAGCGGTCGTATGCCAATCTGGATGCGTTTCATCCGATTTCGGTATACCCGGTCAGGGCGACGTGGTACAACAGCCAAAGATGCATGGGTTTGGACGCAAGATTCAGTCCATCGAGGGCCTCACTGGACGGGGCGGTGCCTGGGTCCCTAACTGCTTGATTCCCAGGGTCCTACGGTAGCGGCGGCCGGCCACGAAAGACGTCCCCGTGACTGAGGGTTACCAATGGGCCACAGGGTCGGTAACGGCGCCATCGGGGGACAGGCTTTCGGCCGCCTCAGCCGTTTTGAGGGGTCTCTCTCGGAGGCCCGATGTCAGGCGCCTGGAGCCTCTCCCTTGCCGGTCGGCACATGCGCGGGAGGCCCGTCGCGAGTGACGGTTTTGAGCCGCATGAGATAGACCGTCACCGAGACGGCGATGACGAGCAGAACGAGACGGAGAGACAAAGAGCGCGCGACGCCGACCACCGCGTAGCCGACTCCGGCCCACAACGCCACAAGCGTGAGGATCCTCGCACGCGTGGTCATGCCTCCGTGCTCGCGGTAGTTCCTGATATACGACCCGAACATACGATGGCTCGTGAGCCAGTTGTACAGGCGGTCGGAGCTGCGAACAAAGCAGGCGGCAGCCAGGAGCAGGAACGGTGTTGTGGGAAGCAGTGGTAGCACGATGCCCACGCCACCCAGCCCCACACAGAGCATGCCGGTGGAGATCAGGAGCCACTTGCGCAGGGTGCGGCTGCTCACACCCGGTCCCAATCCCAGATCGCATCCCGGATCGTCTTGTCCACCGCGTGGCCGCTCTGCTTTAACGTGAGCAGGATACTGCCCCGATGGTGACTCTCGTGGGCGATGAAGTAGGCGATGTACGGGATCAAGCCACGCTTGAAGGTCCGAACGCCTGGTGCACCCTCGCTCGCCAGTCGGATCAGCTGCTCGATTCGCTCGGCCGAATCCCGAAGCGCCGCCGCGAGTGTGTGCCGATCCGGCTCGTCATGGGTGTCGAAGAGGTGTGCATCTGCGGCGAGCGATTTGGCTCGGCGGGTCAGGTGCCAGATCCGATTGTTGTGCAGGTGTGCGAACTGGCGAACGACGCTGCGACCGCCGCGAGTGGAGAGCGTACAGCGCATCCCCTTGTCGTCGATGTGGTCGATCAGCAGGAGGTTGACGCGGTTGTTGACCTGCCACGCCGTGAGGATCTGGTCTATCATGCGCGCCTCTCGGTGGGGTCGCTCGTCAAGCGTGAAGCGGCGTTGCTCGTTGCTCGAGCACATGCAGCGGACCGCCCCGTCACGCCGCGGAGCCGCCCAAGGAAGTGTCGCTAACGATACGGAGCAGGAACAGCCCGTGGATGGCGCCCACGAGTGAACCGACCACGCCACACGTGAGCAAGACCGACGGAATGATGGCCCAGGTACGTCCGTATTGGAGTATCGGTCCCGGGTTGACGGGCGAACCGGATCCGTCAATCCCGATTCGCGCCACCCCGTCCAGACGGGTCGCACTGTCAGCGCGGTATGTCCTGATAGTGATCGGCGTCCGCATAGGTGATGCGCCAGCCGTTCCCGCGTAGCTCCCACACGAGTGTGGTCGGTCCGCGAAACCGCAGGAGCTGTCCAGTGCCGTCGACGATCGAGTCCTGGAACGTGAACGAGACCACGGCCCCATGTGGGCCCAGGACGCGCACCTCCAGATTCTCGAACCCCGGCTCAAAATGCCGAAACGAACCGAGCGAGCGTCGGATGCTCGCGGCGGCCGAGGCGTAATCCGCGCGAATGCCGTCGTTGTACATGTAGAACTCCGGTGCCAGGTGCGCGATGACTCGCTCTGCATCCCGCGCCCGCTCGGCATCCTCGAACGCCCGTGTTGCGGAGTCGACGCTGGCCGCAATGGCCGCTCGTTCTGCGTCGTCGAGTGGCGGACGACCGGCCGCACACGCACTCAGCAAGAGAAGACAAAGCACGCAGGGTGAATGGCGCATGGTGTGTGCGCTCCTCGGTTTGGGCGAGTCCACGACCGCTAGGCGTAGGCTTGCGCGATATGCTTGACCGACTGTTGGACCAGTTCCTCGAGCACGCCGAGATCGACGTCGGCGAGCTTCTTCACGTACAGGCAGGACTTGCCCGTCGTGTATTTGCCGAGCTTCTGCATGAGTGATTCGTACCGCTCGAAGCCAGGCATAATGTAGAGCGTCATCGCCTGCTTCCGCGGTGAGAACCCGGTCAGAGGCCAGTCGCCTTCACGGCCGCTCGCGTACTTGTAGTGATAGCTGCCGAAGCCGACGATGCTCGTGCCCCACATCTTGGGTTCGGCCTTCGTCGCCCGTTTCATGATCTTCATGACGGTGAGGCAGTCCTCGCGCTTCGCCTCGTCGCTGACGCTGTCCAGGAACGTCTTGACGCTCGCTTTGGTGGGTTTGGTCTTGGGTTCTGCCATGGGTCCCGTCCGAGGTTGTCCGTGATGGCGCCGTGAATCAGCGTTTCACCTGCCGAGTTTGCCGCAGCGCACGGCTCGGCGCACATAGGTACGGGCGGTCGTGTACTGCCGAGCGGTGTTGATGGAGATCCAACGGGCGATCGGCCATTTGCCCGCCCAACCGAACACCCCTATCTCCAGCAGCGCACGGTCGTCGAGGGCGTCGATGGTCGCGAGCACACGTTCGACGCCCCGCGTCAATCGCTCGCGGAGGCTCTCGTATGATTCGGCCGCGTGTTCCTTCACGATGGCGGCGTTGAGCCGCGGCGTCTCGCTCCATCGGTAGCCGGCTGCCGGCAGCTCGAGTGAGGCTGTCGGGCCTGCCTCGATCCAGTCGACTACGCGCTCTGTCCACCAGGCACGCACGGCGAGCAGGTCTTTGATCGTCCAAGCGTCCACGCATGGAAGTGCTGCTTGGTCGGCTTCGAGGGTCTTGAGCTCCTTCTCGAGCTTGGTGTAGCTCGTCGAAACCATGTCTACCAGCTCCGCTCGCGTCGTGGGGATTGGCATCGTCCCGGGTCAGCTCATCGCATGAGTCGACGGGCCGCGTAGCCCACCACGCGCCGAACCATCCCGGGTCGCCGGGACGCCACCATCGCCTTGAGCTGGAGGTCGGTCACGACCCGCTCGAAGCCGACGGTCCGGTCTGCCCTGTTACGGATCCAGGCCAGCCAGCCGAACCAGCGTACGGCTGTATAGATAGTCCTTCGCGTCACGCCACCCACGCCGAGGACGCACATCCCCTCGAGGAAGATGTTGTCTGCCTCTCGACGGGATCGTTCCTGGGTCCAGTAGAGCCAGTCGTGGACGACGGCCGCATTGCCATAGCGTCCCCACTTGGGGAGCACGATCCAGAACAGCCGCGGGATCGAGGCGAAATCGGTCTTGAAGCCGATCGCCACATCGATGCGGTCGCCGCTGTCCTCCGCACCAACGTCGTAGCCGAAATCGCGGAGGACGACCCAGGTCTTGCCGTCGGCCAGCGGGGTGACAACCAGCGCGTCAGTGAAGCGGCTCATGGTGGTTCGGCGAACGTATCACAGACCTGCGCGCCTCGCCACCATGACGGCCACCGCCGCGTCCCGAGACGCTACGCAATCGTCTTCTCCGGCGGAGGAAGCTCTTTCAGATAGAGCAACTCGAGCACGGCACCGGTCTCGCGGATGTCGAAGTAGCAGAATTCGCCAAGCTCTCCCATGCTCCCGCTCTGGATCATCTCCCGTCCCTGGGTCGAGAGCTCGTCTCGCGCCGCCCGCATAGCCTCGAGAGTCCCGTAGGCAATACAGGTATGATGAAAGCCTTCGCCGTGCGACTTCAAATGCTCGACGTAGACGCTCTTGCCCGAGCGCGGGGCGAGCAGCTCGTAGTGTGAGCCACCGACCTGCGCGATCGCGACGCGGAAGGAAAAGGGCACCGCCTTGCCACGCACCATTGTCTCCACGGGTTCGATCGTCCACACGTTCCACGGCTTGATGGACAGGGAGGCCGCGAGCGCCTTCGCGGCCTTCTCGACGTCGTACACCACAAAACACGTGTGATGCAAGGTGCCGCCATCTGCTACGCCCATTCCTGGTGCTCCAGTCGAAGGTTGGCAGTGGTGTTCCGGGCCGTTTCTTCAGCTCGCCTCCAGTCGGAGGAGGCGAAGAGATTCCGGATGGATGCGCCGGAGGCTCAGCCTTCCTCGATAAGCGGATCGTCAGTGGGCTGCGATTCTGCCGCCAGCGCCAGCCGCGCGGCCACTCCCTCCATCTGACGCCGGCGCAGCTTTGCCCAGCCCGGCAGGCGGAGCGCGCCGATCCCGAGCATGCCAAACCCGATGGCAGACAGGAGTCCAACACCTGCCAATGACCCCGGGTCGCCAAGTCCACCGGCCACGGCCGAAGCGATCAGCACCGCCGCCGCGACGCCGAGGCTCCCGAGCCCCGCGGTCATCAGGGCACGGGCGTCGCCCTTGATGGTTCGGAGACGGATCCGGTGTCCGGTTGCTGTGGGCTCGAGCAGGGCCTGCAGGTTGCCGTTGGTCCACTGGCGGAACGGGCCGTCGTATCTCACCGTGCCCCGCGCGTCGAACGTCTCGCGCAAGTCAACGACCAAGCGCTCCCACTCTTCCTCCGAGAGCCGCCGGTCGAGCTCGACCGTCCGTCCGACGCCGATCGGCAGACCAAGGAACGTCCGTGACGCTGCGCGGCCGCCCTGATCCATCGATCTCGCCGCTTGGGCCACCAACTCCGGTGCAATCCCGACTTCGCGGCCAATATCCTGCAGGTCGGCGAGCGTCATGCCCTCGCCCGGGGGGAGCTGACGCCGGGCGGTTTGCTGCACCTCGGCGGCCCGCTCAAAGATGGCGGCGACCTCCTCCTCGCTGTATCGTCGCTCGGTCATGACGGCTGCAAGATCGCTGGAGCCGAGGTCAGGGGCAAACCGCCGTCCCAGCGACGTGCCCGCAGAGCGCGGCCCCCCGCGGAGCGGTGGTGTCCGAGTCGCTTCGGCACGAGGGGGCCGCTGGTAGTACCTTGACCGGAGACCGTGACCGCCTAACGCTTCGTTGTTGCCAACCACCGAGCACCTACTGATGAACATCATCCTCCTTGGTCCCTCCGGCTCCGGCAAAGGCACTCAAGGTGCGATCCTCGCGCGTCGGCTCAGCGTGCCCACGATCGCCACTGGCGAGCTCCTCGGCGACGCCGTTCAAAGGAGCACCGAGTTGGGACGCGAAGCCAAGCAGTACATGGATCGAGGCGAGCTGGTGCCGGACGAGATCATCGTGCGCCTCGTTGGGGAACAGCTGGCATCCCCGGACGCTGAACGAGGGATCGTTTTGGACGGCTTTCCTCGCACCATCCGGCAGGCCGAGGCCGTGAACCGATTGCTCGCGGAGCGGGGGGAGGGGGCGCGGGCGGTCCTGCTGTTCGATGTGCCCGAGGAGGAGCTCGTCCGACGGCTCCTCGCCAGGGCGTCCGCCGAGGCCCGCAGCGACGAGACCCCCGAGACGATCCGACAGCGGCTTGACGTATACCGGCGATCCACGGCGCCGCTGGTTGGGTACTACCGCGAGCTGGGAGTGCTGACGATCGTCCCCGGCACGGGCACCGTGGAAGAGGTGGCCGATGCGGTGAAACGGGCCGTCGGGAAATGAACCGGCCTACAACGGCCCCTCTTGGCTGAACTGCTCCCGCTGTAAGGCAAAACTCCGCCCACAGAGTTGACAGAATCTCGCCACCGCGTCTTTGTTGGGTTGCGCAGCTCGCTGGGCGATGCGGCTCTCGGGTGGAACCTGCGCTCTCATCTCACATCGGAGGCACCCACTATGCGTTCACTCGTACCGATCCTGTGCGGGGCTCTGCTCGCACTCCCCTCGACCGCTCTCGGTCAGAAGGACTCAGGTGCCGAAGCCGCGATTCATCGCGGCGCCGTGGCATGGGCGGCTGGCTGGAACTCGGGCGATGCCGGCGCCGTCGCGGCGCTCTACGCGGAAGACGCGGTTCTGATGGCGCCCGGAATGGAGCCGGCACAGGGTCGGGCGGCGATCATGCAAGCCCTCGGCGGCGCGCTGGAAGCGGCTGGCGGGTCGCAGATGAAGATCACGCCCGTCGAGATCATGCAGGGTGACGGCATGGCTGTCGAAGTGGGCACCTTCGTCGATACGGCTGCGGATGGCTCGCACCGGGACCACGGACGCTACATCGCGGTGTGGAAGAACGTCGGTGGTACGTGGATGCTGTATCGCGACATTTGGAATAGCAGCATGCCATAGTCGCAGCGTTCTGTGCAGAGGGCCGGCGCGGCGACGCCGGCCCTCTGCGCTTGACGCGCCGGAATGCCACCAGGCGCTTGATCTTCTCCAAGGCTACGGTATTATGCAGGCAATCGCGCCCGGCCTCTGGGTGCCTGCTGCAAGAAGCACAGTGTGGTGCCCCGCCGTTCGCAGCACCACAGCTTCGTTCGCCGCCCGCCCCTTTTCTTGAGGGTATTCTCGTGCACCAGGGCCATCTTGAAAGGCATCTCGCCGTCACGACGCTTCTCACTCTTGGTGTCATCGCGCTCACCACGTGTGTGCCGCCGGCGCCGCCTCCCGCCCCGAACCCCGTTGTAGAGGGCGAACGCCTCTTCTTCGAGGAAACGTTCAATGGGAATGGGCGGACGTGCGGAACGTGTCATCGGGCGGAGGACAACTTCGGGCTCTCGCCGGCATTTATCGCGACGTTACCGCCGGATGACCCGCTCTTCGTGGCCGAAACCAATCCTGATCTTGCCGAGAACTTCGAGAACCCGCGCCTCATGCGCGCGTTTGGGCTCATTGTCGAGAATCAGGACGGGTTCGACGATCTGGCCAACAATTTCAACATGCGTGGGATCCCACATACGTTGGCCCTTCGGACGTCAGTGAACAGCGCACAGGGACCGCAGACCGGCTGGTCTGGGGACGGTTCGCCGGGGGATGGCTCGTTACGAGCCTTCACGACCGGCGCGGTGATTCAGCATTACACACGCACCTTGAACCGCATACCGGGTGTCGACTTCCGCCTTCCCACGGACGATGAGCTGGACGCCATCGAGGCATTCATGCTCTCGCTCGGGCGTCAGGAGGAGCTGGAGCTGCCACTTCCGCTCAAGGGTGTGGTTGCGGCTCGGGGCCAGGAGATCTTCCTCGACAACGCTTCGGGAAAATGCAACGCGTGTCACTTCAACGCGGGGGCCAACGGCAATCCGGCGATCTTCGGTGAGGGGGCCGGGAATCTCAACTTCAATACCGGGGTAGAGGATCTGCCCGACCAGCCGGCCGATCTCACTGGCGAGCTCGTCCCTCCGGATGATGGCCAGGGCTCTCCCGGCAACGGTAACTTCAATACGCCACCGCTCGTCGAAGCCGCCGACACGGGACCGTTTTTCCACAACAACTCGGTGGAGACCATCGAAGGATCAGTTGCTTTTTACAACGGTGATGCCTTCAACAACTCTCCTGCGGGACAGCTCATCACAGGCGCGACGGGCAGCGGGATCAATCTCGACGGAACGCAGGTGGTTGCCGTCGCGGCCTTTCTCCGCGTCATCAATGCGCTCGAGAACATTCGGGAGACGATCGCTTTGTTGGAGCGCAGCAGGCAGGCATCTCCCGCACGGGCACGGGTCCTCCTTGGTAGGGCGCTCGAGGAGACGGGAGACGCCGTCTTTGTGCTGCGGGCTGGTGGCCTCCATCCCGAAGCGGTCGGGCAACTCGAGGCATCGCGAGCCCTCATCGAGCAGGCGTTGGGCGCGTACTCCGGCAGCCTGATCGAAGGCGCCATGCGAGCACAGGAACGTGCACGTGCCCAGTTGGTACAACCGAGATAGGAACACGGCCGCACACGAAGACCAAGGGAGTCATTGCCATGCGTAAGCCAATCATCGGTCTCATCGTGCCCCTGCTGTTCTTAGCAGCCGGTAGTTCCAGCGCATTCGCACAGGAACAGACCGAGCGGTACATCCCCATCGGGTATTCTCCCGGAATCTCCGGGAAGTACGCCTACCTGGGAGAAATCACGGCCGTCGATGCCGCGAATCGAACCATCACGGTCCAAAGCGAGGCGGGAAGCCGGACCATTCGGATCGTGGAGCAAACGCGGATCTGGCTGGACCGATCGACTCTGCGGCAGACCAACACCCCAGGGACATACGGTGATCTGGAGGTGGGTCTGACGGTCGAGATCAAGTATGTGGACTACGAGCGAAAGGACACGGCGAGCTGGGTGAAGGTGGCTGTGCGCTAGTGAAGGCTTCGATTCTCTCCTTCGTGTCGACGATCTCGATGACCACAGGGAGGTCGGTGGAAAGACGCAGGATCTTCGCCGTGTAGAGGCGGCTATGGGCGCCGAACCCCTTCACCTTGGGTGTACTGCCCCTGCAGCGGGCCAGTCCGTATCCCCCACACGAGTGAGCGTCATCTCAAAGAAGCGGACGGGCTCCCGGTCGGGCGAAATCCGGTCACCAACCTCTCTCCACGTACCGTCTCTGATGACCGCCGTGTATCGAATTGTCATGGGCCCGGCGGGGATTTCCCACTGGAAGCCGTCGGTAGTAAGTGTGATGACAAAATCTCCGGCGTGGCCCTGTGCATACGAGCGCATGGCGTACGCGTGCGTCGCCGGATCATAGGAAATGACGGCCAACGCGTTGAAGGCGACGCTACCGTCGTCCTCGTACCCCCGGCCCTCGATGACCTTCACTGATCCACTCAGGAAGGGGCCGACCCTCTCTGTCTGCGTGATGGTGTGCTTCTCGCCAGAGGGCAGCATGGTCCATGCTGAGCCCTTCCACGTCCCATCCATGACGGCCAACCGGCTCATTGCCTCGCGCTGAGCGGCAGTCAGCACTGCCGGATCAGGGTGCCCTTGTCCTGATGCAATCGATGGCACTCCCGCTGCCATCAATGACAGCCCAGCCACCACGACTCCGTATCTGAGCATTCCGTTTCTCCTTAGATATGCGTTGTTGCAGTCCGTCTCATCTCATCCATGTCTGGCACGAGAGCGTCTTGCTCCAGTGCCTCGCATAGAGAACCTCAGTCTCGGGTCCGTTCCGCCTCCGTCCCCGCCTGGGCGATTGCCTCGGCCATGGCCCGTGCGTGCCCCCGGTCCCGACGATGGATGCGGAGAGTGAGCATTCCCGGACGGGCGCCAGGGATGCCGTCAAAGGCGTCTATCCGCCCAGCCCACAGCTGCAGCCGTGGCGCCCACCACCCACCACGGAGCTGCGCCCGGGCGATCGACGACCTCGGAACCTCGAGAGTGCCGATCGGTGAGTCCTCAGCCTCGTCCTTCACCCCCGTGAGTGAGACCCGCTGCGTGCGCCGCGTCGCCGCCCACTCGAACGTGAGTAGGTCGGCTGCAACGTGTAGTAACCCGTCCAGTCGATAGGAAACCGATCTCGCCCCCCGCATGTCCAGTGTGTCCTCGCCAGGGACCTTGAGCCGAAACGGGAGTGGATAGTTGAGAGGCATCGCCGTACAACCTAATATCAGCTGTCCGTCGGCGGCCATTGGAGTAGGCAGCCTGCCACTTTGACTTTGTTGTCACCGCAGCGCTCGACGTGCGCCCAACGGTCGGCGGCGAACGCCAGCTCACGTCCACGTGCCTGCCAGCCGGCCCGTCTTCTCTACTCGCTGCCACCAAGCGAGAACCCGCAGCGCCCTGAGCGTATTCCATCTGCTGGGCTTCCCGACCTGCTCCAGTTCGAAGAACGTCTTACCGGGATGCCGATTCTGCAGGACCCATCGACCATCCGGGCGGCGCCTCCGTAGCACCACGCCCACCGGATCCTCGAGGCGCTCATCATACGGCGCGTCGCTGGACCGAAAGTAGTCGAGCGTCCGGAGAACGTCATGATGCCAGCGGGGTGGAAACGAAAACCGCGTGAACGCAGGATTGACGACATCATTGGTGCGATGCGAACGGTAAAGGCGATGTACTAGCAAGAACTCGCGTGCGCGCGCCTCGGCCTTCACGACTTCTGCTGCCAGGGGTCCGTTCACGTTGACGTACTCTCTGAGGCCCTCCAGCACGTTGATGGTCGTGTGAAACGAACTGTGCACGGCGCCCCGGTCGCGTTGGCAATTCCACCCGCCGTCATCCATCTGCTCGCGGAGCAGGTACTCGACGAGGGACTCTCGGCGCGGATCATCGACCGAGAACCACGACAGCACGCCGAGCACCAACCCGGTCACGCAGGTCTCGCTTCGCCCCTGCGTCACCGTGGCGTTGATGCCGCCATCGTGCCACAGGCCCTCCTCGAGGAACAGCGAGCACGGCCTGACCGCGCGCCGATCGCTGCGTGGGAGACCCAACCGCCGGAGCAGCACCATGGAGTACGTCGTCGATACCCACTTCTGCCCGTAGAGACGAGATGTCCAGCGCCCGGTGGCATCCTGGTGAGCAAGCAACCGCGCGCCCCATCCATTGCTGGCCACGCTGGCTTGCTCTCGTTCCCATTCCGCGCGCGGTGTCACAAGCAGATCGCGCATGACCTGCCAGCGGATCGACACGTCGCCTGCCAGCAGCCAGCGCACAGCGGGATCTTGTGGCAAAGGAGTGGTCCAGCCCCTGACCCCGCCAGCGGTACTGATACGCCCCCACCACTCCGAGCGGTGTGGGGTCAACAACTCGCCATGGCGACAACGTTCGCACCGCGCTCCCGATGGCCCACCGTACGGCTGAAACCCAGCTCGCTGGGAATCATCGATCCGACCAAACCGCCAACTCGTTTCCGCTCGGATCGGTGAAGTGAAAGCGTCGTCCACCTGGAAACTCGAATGTCTCCCGGACGATCTTGCCACCATTCTCACGGACGCGGGTTTCGATCTCTTCCAAGTTCGTGGAATAGAGCACGACCAAAGGACCGCCTGTCAGGACTTCCGGCGCTGCACTGAAACCGCCGGCCAACCGACCGTCGGTGAAGCTCGTGTAGTCAGGACCATAGTCAGTGAACTCCCAGCCGAAGATTTCTGAGTAGAACCGTTTGGTCCCCTCAATGTCTGTGGCAAGAAACTCTATGTAGTCTATGCGACGGTCCTGTTCCGCTTGGCTCATGAGTTCGTCTCCCCTGGAGGTCACCGCGGACTCGCCCGGAATGGAGTCCTGACCACCGTCAGAATCTCCACCGCACGCGAGTAGAGCGAGCATCGTACACGCTAGCGCAGAACGAACGGCGATCATTGGCGCCATAATCGAGAATATCCTCCCATAGTGTCCCAGCGCGCCCGACCGCTCAAAGTGGTCATTAATGGTCAGGGCAGTGTTTTGCTCGTGTTGCCGGCGGCGATCAGTCATTACGGCTTCCTTCAACGCGCGCGCCCGATATCTGCATGCGCGGGTCAGGCGGTGGGGCGTGGTGCCACGACGGTCGGCCCGGACCGCAAGAACAGTACAAGCTCTTCGTTGCGGCGGCGCGGATACGGCTTGCCGGCTCGCGCAAAGCCGAGGGCGAGAAGGATCCTCATCATGAGGACGTTGTCCGTGCGGGTCGTCGCAAAGACACCAACCGTAGGCACGCGCGCCAAGAGCTGCCTGCAAAGACTCTCAGCAATCCGGTTCCCTCGATGGGCAGGAATGACGAAGACCCAGCCAAGTTCGAGTGTATGATGATCAGGGCTGACGGACGCGTCTGCCTGCCTGAAGACGTCGACGCGATATGGTTCAGTGGGCGCCTTGAGGGCGGCGACCGCCGCGAGCGTGTCACCTGTGGCATAATAAAACGCAAGCCATTTCGCGTCCCGAATGCGGCTATCCAAGCCCTCAGCCACGACCTCAAAACCTTGGCGAACAAGACGCGCAAACTCCCGGCGCTCCTCCTCAGTGCAGGCGATCGGCTCCTTGAACTGTGCGCTACCGCTCAATGGCCCTCCGACGCCTAACGAATGGTGGACCGCAATGGTGCCTACCCATCTAACTGCTTGCCAATCGGTACGTCAACGCAGTCAAATGTCTGCGGTGCGCTACTGGCTAGACATGCTCCATTCTCGACTGACTCTCCCAGAGATCACGAGTCATCTCTCCAATGTGTACAGGCTCAACCTCTGTAAACTCAATGTCACGAACTCTGCTCATGCGTGCCCACATCAGCGCATGTCCCTTACTGGAGCGAACATACCTGACCCTTCTCCGCCAACGATCAGACTCCGCATCAGTAGCATCCCGAGTTTCACCCACGGTCCCGCGCAACCGAACTGCGGGCGGAGTGGGGAACCGCCCAAGAAGAAGCGATTTCAGCCAAAACCACTTGCTGCTATTCACCGCCAATACACAAATATGCTTATTGACCTGCAGATTACGCGTCAGATTGGTCGGGAACTCCTCGAAGTACATTCCGCGCCCGGGTTCGCCTAGCATCAGTGAGCCAATAGGGGTTATGTGCGGCTCGCCATTCCTGTTCACGGTGGCAACGGCATAATGAAAGGATGACTTGAATGACGCCGTGAATACTCTCTTTATCTCGCTCCAATTCTCGGACACGTTCATCTTTCCGGTCTCCTCTTAGATCAATTCCGACACCCCAAGTACCTTGCTAAGTCACTGACTCGACGGGAGCTCGGTCTTCCTTGGAGGGCCTCAGCGTCCGCCAAGCCAGGCCAGCACTGCCACGATCAGCAGGACACCCCACGAGAAGTGCTTGCCTCGCGATACGCCAAGGGACAGCACTGCCGAGGCAAGAAATGTCAGCGCGATCGCCCAGATCAGTCGCTGGTGTTCGTCACTCACCGGCATCACGGCCAGGAGCGCCAACAGCCCTGCAAAGCCCCACCACGCCACACTCACGAGGTGCCAGAATAGGCGCAACACCCTGAGTGCGAACGCCGACGATCCGAGTACTTGTGGCAGCCCCGCAGCCGTCAGCTTCGAGAGGATGAGGCGCTCGCCGAGCACTGAGTGCAGTACACCACCTGCCGCGCTGAGGCCGGCAGCTGCCAAGAGGTATGCGTTCATCGTCTTCTCCCTGACGAGTTCCCAGCTCCGGCCAAAGCCACCCGATGGCATGTAGCGTACAGTCGTCGTCTGAAGGTCTGCGACACCCCGCACCCAGCGCCCGCCTTCGAAGCGGAGCTGGGTGGCACTCACACGGTTCACATCGCCTAGCTCTTGGCGCCGTCTCCGTTCTGAAGCCGCGGTCCGTACCTCACACGGTGATGGCGACCTTTCCTCGCGCGTGTCCCTTTGCGAGATACCGAATGGCCTCGGGGGCCTCGCTCAGCGAATACGTCCGGTCGATCAGCGGTGTCACCTTGCCGGCCTCGATGAGTTCCTTCAAGAACTCGAGGTCTTCCTTGTTTCCCATTGCGATGAACATCCGCAGATTGTGGCGCACGAACGGTGACAACATGACCGCCCGCAGCTGGCGGCCAATGCCTCCCGTCCACCGATTCCCCCCTTCGGCGCCGACGAAGACGAGCGTCCCGCGGGGCGTGAGGGCTCGTCGGAGACGGGACAGCGGACGGGCCCCCGCGGTGTCGAGGATGACGTCATAGCGCTGACCCGTCGCTGCGAAGTCCTCACGCGTATAGTCAATCACGTGGTCGGCGCCGATGGAGCGGACCAGGTCCAGCTTCGTCGTGCTGCACACGCCGGTCACGTCCGCGCCGAAGGCCTTGGCGAGCTGCACCGCGTACGACCCCACGCCTCCCGCGGCACCGATGATGAGCACGCGCTGCCCAGCCTGGACCTTTCCCTGGTTCCGCAGACCCTGGAGAGCCGTGAAGGCGGAGTTGGGTACGACTGCTGCCTGCTCAAAGGTGAGGTTGGCCGGCTTACGCGCACATGCGTCCTCCTTCGCACATGCGTACTCGGCGAACGAGCCGTTGCACATGCCGAATACGTCGTCGCCCACCTCAAACCGCGTCACGTTCTTGCCGACCGCCTCGACCCGCCCTGCGACATCGAAGCCGCGAACACGAGTCTTGGGCGCGCGGAGCCCGTAGCCCATGATGCGGATCAGGTACGGCAGGCCCGTCATGACGTGCCAGACGCCCGGATCCACGCCAGCCGCGTGAACGCGTACCAGCACGTCGTCGTCCCCAGGCACTGGCGTGTCGATGTCCCTGAGTTGCAGGACGTCGGGTGAGCCGTAAGTGTCTTGGACAATTGCCTTCATCGTGTCTGAGCCCGGCCTAACTGCTCACAGTGAGCGGTCTTGCTGAAATCTCTGGCCGGGCGATTGCCTGCAACCATCATGTGTGTTGATCCTCAGCAGCAGCAGTTCGACTAGGCCTCGACCGACCGATCAGACGTGCTGATCGACGAGTATCGGGTTGCCATCCGGGTCCACTGCAATGAAGCTTGCGGGTCCGGTTGTGTTCTCCTCGGCCTCGCTCACCAACGCCACGCCTTGCGCTTTCAGTTGGCGCTGTAATTCGCGCACGTCTGTGAACGTATCCAGCTTCTGGGCGTTGTTGTCCCAGCCCGGATTGAAGGTCAACGTGTTTCTCTCGAACATGCCCTGAAACAGACCAATCACGTGATTGCCGTTCTTCAAGATCAGCCAGTGCTGGGAAATATCTCCGCCGCAGACTGTGAAACCGAGCTTTTCGTAGAACGCTTTCGAAGCTTTGATATCCCTCACGGCCAGGCTGATTGAGAAAGCGCCGAGTTCCATACAATTCTTCTTTCGGTGGGGATTAGCCATTCAGTTGGCAATACGCTCTCGAGCGTAGCAACAGAGCGTGGCGAGTATCGCGTTCAATGGGCATCTTCGCTAGGTCGAGGGCCTACGCCTTCAGATCGTGTCGCCTAACGGTTCGCGATTCTGCTGCACTGCCAGCCCGTTCACAAGCGCGCAGCGCTTCTGCCTCGTTCTTCCGTGTCTGTCGCAATCGCTAGTTTAGACGGACCCTTGCCCGTCCGCGTCTTCCGCGACGTCCTCTACATGCAGGAACGGCCGGGCCCCTCGATGGACCCTCAGCTCGAAGATGTCGGGCCGCGCATAGTGGCCCGCGACATCGAGCTGCCAGCGGGGGCCGACGAGTTGATGGGGCTCGACGTCTGCGTAGAGGATCCCCTCCTCCGAGTCCAAGGGCCCGGCTACGATCTTGCCGTCGGGATCCACGATCACACTGAGGCCAGGGTTGATCCAACCGTCGACGGCGTCGAGGTACGCTGCCTTGAACTCGAGCGCATCGGGAATGTCGTCCTTGTGGAACGCTTGGCACGCCCCGACTACGAAGCACCGCCCTTCCTTAGCCACATGGCGCATCGTCGAGATCCATGGCTCGCCGCGATCCCAGGTTGGGGCGACGTGAACCTGCTCACCCCACGCCGACAACGCATAGCGCGCGAGCGGCATGTAGTTCTCCCAGCAGAGCAACCCGCTTAGACGCCCGAAGGGAAGATCAAATACTTCAAGGTCGCCCTCAGCGCCTTGGCCCCACACCAACCGCTCTCCTGCCGTCGGGATCAGTTTGCGATGCTTGCCCAACACCTGACCGTCCGGGCCCATGTAGAGGAGCGTATTGTAGAGCGTCGAGTCGCTCGCCTCGGAATTCCTCTCATTGACCCCCATCGCAACAGTGATGTGACAGTCGGCGGCGACTTCTCCAAGTCTCTCTGTCTCGGGTCCCGGGATTGAGACGGAGTTTTCATGGAGCGCCGTGTAGAGCGCTCGAAGGGGATGGGTGTGGCCCGGCGGGATGAACCAGACCCAAACCGGATACGCAGGGACGAACGCTTCGGGGAAGACAGCGAGCGTGGCACGCTCGTTCGCAGCTTCCTCGATCAAACGGCACGCCTTGTCGATCGTGGCGTCCAGATCCATGAACACCGAGGATGCCTGTATGGCGGCGATCCTGAAGGAATCTGATCCCAAGCGTGCTCGCTCCTCAAAGAGGGTCTGCTTAACAGTTCGCAAATCTGCGACGGGCGACTCGCTCACGAGCAAGACGGACCGCGAACGTAGCCCTATCTCGCCAGGCGCACAAATCTACGACTTCCTTATCGAGCGTCTGCGTCGGCCAGCAGCATCAGCTTGTTAGACGGCACACCGGTACGGACCGGGCACATGGGTAACAAACTAGACCGGGTACATAGGTAACACTCTGCTAATCTGCGGCACCGTGGGAGGTGCCGCCATGCCCTGGAGAGTGAGCAGCCCTATGACCCAACGCCGGG
>JAOTVV010000019.1 GCA_029863245.1 Gemmatimonadota bacterium | reverse complement strand
AACCTGAACATGGGGGCGAGCGACATCGGCACCGGCACCAAGACGGTGATGGCGATGGTGGTCGCCGAGGAGCTTGGCGTGGATCCCGACGCCGTGCAGATCGAGCACGCCGACACGGGCAGCACGCCGTACGCCACCGGGAGCGGCGGCAGCAAGACGGTACCCACTGAGTCACCGGCGGTGCGGGCCGCGGCGCTGGATGTGAAGCGCCAGGTGCTCGACATCGCCGCCGAAGAGATGGAGGTCGCGGCCGACACGCTGGCGATGCGCGACGGCAAGATCGTATCCACGGCCGATCCCCCGGCGGAGCGACCGATCGCGGAACTCCGAGGGCTCCGGGCCCGCGGGACCGTAACCGGGGTCGGCTATCGCGGACCCAATCCCGAGGGGAAGGCCGTCAATCCCTTTGCGGCCCAATTCTGTGAGTTGGAGGTGAACCTACATACCGGGGAGGTACGCATACTCCGGTTCCTCGGCGCGCACGACAGCGGGCGCGTGATGAATCGTCTCACCTATCAGAACCAGGTGTTCGGCGGGATCACCATGGGCATCGGGCTCGCGATGACGGAGGAACGTGTGCTCGACGTCGACCAGACAGGCAAGATGGTGAACATCAACTGGCACGACTACAAGATCCCGACCGCATTGGACGTGCCGGCCGACATGATGTGCGTGCCGATCGACCGGCCAGACGACGAGGCCAACACGACGGGTGCCAAGGGCATCGGCGAGCCAGCGACGATTCCCACCGCCCCAGCCATCGCCAATGCCATCACCCACGCGGTCGGCGTGCGCGTCACGAGCACGCCGGCGACACCGGCGCGAGTGGTACAGCTCCTGGCCGACGCGCGGAAGGGAGGTTGAGCCATGCTACCGACTTTTGCCTACATCCGCGCGCAGTCGCTCGATGAGGCGGTGCGGCAACTCGCCGCCGACGGGGCACGCATCCATGCCGGCGGGACCGACCTGCTCGGGTGCCTGCGGGACCGCGTGTTCCACGCCGACAAGCTGGTGAGCATCACGGCGCTGCCGGGGCTGCGGGGCATCGCGACCGGACGCGACGGCGCGCTCCGGATCGGCGCGCTCACCACCGTGGCCGAGGTGGCTGGGAATCCGACCGTGCGCGAGCGCTATCCCGGACTGGCGCAGGCGGCCTCCGAGGTCGCCAGCCCGCAACTGCGCAATCAGGGAACGATCGGGGGCAACCTGTGCCAGCGACCCCGGTGCTGGTACTTCCGCGGGGAATTCCACTGCCTGAGGAAGGGTGGGACGACCTGCTATGCCCTGGCCGGCGAGAACCAGTATCACTGCATTCTCGGGGGCTCGCGGTGCTATATCGTCCACCCGTCCGACACCGCCCCCACCCTGCTCGCCCTCGGCGCATCGGTGGAGGTCGCGGGTCCGAAGGGGCGGCGGACAGTGTCCCTGGACGAGTTCTATGTCCTCCCCAGCGCAGACATTCAGCGCGAGACCGTGCTGGCGCAGGGCGAGGTGGTGACGCACGCCGTCGTGCCGAGGCCAGGGACGGGAATCCGGAGCAGCTATCGCAAGGTCCGGGCGCGCGGGTCCTGGGACTTCGCGCTTGCCGGGGTGGCACTGGCGCTTCGGTTTGACGCCGGCCGGGTTGTCGACGGCCGCGTAGTGTTGAGCGGGGCGGCCCCAGTCCCGTGGCGCTCCCGCGAAGCCGAGTCGGTGATCGTTGGGAGCCGGCTCGAGCCGGACGTCTGCCGCCGGGCTGCGGTGGCGGCCATGGCGAGCGCCGTCCCCCTCAAGAGGAACGGCTACAAGGTCCCGCTGTTCACGGGGGTAATCGAGGAGGAGCTGGGGAAGCTGGGTCGCGCCTAGCCGAGCGTCTTGCCCGCCGCCGCCTCCAGCCGGGCCCGGTTCTGGATGCGGATGGCTCGCCGCTTGACCTGGACGACGGCCCCCGCGGCCGGCGCGGGGTGCCGCCGCTCGGGCACCGCGACGTTCTCGCGCGTCACGGCAATCACGCCGTCTTCCGCCAACTGACTCATCGTGCGCGACACCGTTTCCCGACTCGTGCCCACGAGCTGAGCCAGGAATCGATGGGTCACGGGCTGCGTGATCAGGGTTCCGTCGTTGTCGTCAGCCAGCTCCAAGAGCACGTGCGCCACGCGCTGCGGGACGTCGAGCAGTGTCAGCGCACTGATCCGGCTGTCGGCCTGCCGCAACCGATGACAGAGCGCGCGCAGGAGTCCGACCGCGATCTCCGGTAGCTCCCGCAGACTCCGATGGAAGTCCTCGCGCGACAGGACCAGCAGCTCGGAGTCCTCCATCGCGATGGCACTGGCCTCGAGTGGATGGTCGTCGAACAGCGAGAGCTCGCCGAAGAAATCCACGGGGCCCCGGGTCGAGAGAATGACCTCGTTGCCGTCCTCCCCGGTGACGACCAACTTCACCCGTCCTGCGGCAACGAGCGACAGACTGGTGACCCGTTTGCCCTGCAGGACGATCACCTCATTCTTCCGGTACCGGCGGCGGTGCAGCAGACCCGCGAGCCGAACGAGGTCGCTGTCCCGCAGCTCGGAGAACATGGGGACGTCCTTGAGGGCGTCGGGAATCGAAGCGAATGTGACGTCGGATGCGGCCAAGGGAAGCTCCACCGTATGGTCTACGCGTCTACGGTAGTGCCTGAACCGGCGACGTCAAGCGTTGGCGGCTGCGATTCGCCTTGAGAGCCCCAGGGCCAGAGGGGTAGATTCCGACTCTCCCGCAGCACGTACTGGTCGGTTTCCCTGGGGCTGACCACCCGCCCGGGGGGCGGCAGACCGGGGGCCCAGTGGCAAGAGCGGCTCAGCTCAAAGGATTTCCCATGACCATCAGCCGGATCGGATCGTCCATCAGCCAGTCCGCAACGCTGGCGCTCAACCAGACCGCGGCTGCCCTGCGCGCCAAGGGCGAGCCGGTCATCCATCTGGGCGGCGGCGAGCCGAAATCCAAGGCGCCGGCCGACGCATTGGCGGCCGCGGCCGCCATGCTCAAGACGGGCGAAGTACGCTACACGCCGGCCGGCGGCACCCTGGCCCTCAAACAGGCGATCATCCAGTACACCGAGGAGTTTTACGGCACCACCGTGGACCCGGCCAACGTGATCGCCTCAAACGGGGCGAAGCAGTCCATCATGGTGGCTCTTCAGGCGATCCTCGACCCAACAGACGAGGTCATCTTTCCGGTTCCGTATTGGGTGAGCTACCCCGAGATGGTCAAGCTCTGCGGCGCGGTGCCCGTGCCGGTCCTGACCGAGGACGGGTCGTTCCATCCCCGCATCGCAGACATCGAGCGCAAGGTGACGCCCCGCACCAAGGCCGTCATGATCAACAGCCCCAACAATCCGACTGGAGCCATGTACGCCGAGGAGTTCGTCGCGGAGCTCGTCGGCCGCTGCGAGAAGCGCGGGCTCTACCTGATCATGGACGACATCTACCATCGACTCGTGTTCGACGGTCGCACGCCGATCAGCTGCTACACGTACGCCAGGGAACCGATGGAGACATCAAAGCTGATCGTCATCAACGGCGTCTCGAAGCAGTACGCGATGACCGGGTTCCGCATCGGGTGGGCCGTGGCCAGCAAGGGCCTCATTCAAGTCATGACCAACATCCAGGGCCATCAGACCTCTTGCCCGTCCGCCATCGGTCAGCACGCCGCCGTGGCCGCCATCAACGGCGAGCAGGGCAGTGTGGAGGGCCTGCGTCGCACTCTCGAGAACAATCGCAACGCATTGATGGCAGAGTTCGATTCGTTCAGCGGCGTGACGGCCACCAGGCCAGACGGCACGTTCTACTGCTTCGCCGATTTCCGCCATTACGAGAAGGATTCGACGAAGCTCGCCAAGCAGTTGCTCGAGAAGGCTCTGGTGGTGACAGTCCCCGGTGTGGAGTTCGGCATGGACGGTCACCTGAGGATCTCGACCTGCGGATCGCTCCAGGACATCACCGAGGGCGTGGCGCGTATGAAGTGGGTGCTCGATCCCAGCGCCCCCGCCGAGATCCGCATCGGCGATCGGACCGTGGTACGCGACTGGATGTAATGAGCCGCAGGTGCGAGTCGGCGAGGGAGGTGCCCCTTAGAACCCCTCGCCCCGCGAGTATCCGGACGGCGGTATGAACAGGTCGTCAGCCAAGGGCGAGGTGTCACACTCCGTCACCTCACCATTCACCCGCATGATCGTCGCCTGTTTCGGCTTGGGTTTCTCGGGTTCCTTCTTCTTCCCGAAAAGCCCGCCGATTTTCGCTTTGGCGGATTCTACGGCGCCCTCAGCCGCTGCATCCGTGATGTCGCTCGCACCGGCGGCGATCGCCCAAGAGCCAGCTACCCCGTAGCGGTCGACGTTCCTCGGTCTTAAGATCCGAACGGTCGCGGCAGACCGGCACTGCGCGCCGCAGAGCGACCATCGACGATTAGACGAGAGGCCGCAATGAAGGCTCTTGCAGAAATCCAGGTGATTCCGATCGGTGCCGGGGTCTCGGTTCGAAGCCAGGTGAAGCGGGCGCATGCGTTGCTCGAGGCATCTGGTCTCCACGTCGAGCTGCATGCCAACGGGACGAACATCGAGGGAGATCTCCGCGCGATCCTCGACGCCATCGAGACCGTGCACGAGACCCTGCATAGCGAGGGTGTCGTTCGGCTCTCTACCCATGTGAAGATCGGGACGCGCACCGACAAACAGCCGTCGCTCGCCGGCAAGCTGTTCTAGGGACTCCCGTGTCGTTCCGATCCACCCTACGCGCCCTCTTTACCCTCGGCCGTGGTGTCAGCAAGGGTATCCCCGAGCTCACGGCATCGGACGATCCGATTCGGCTCTTTGGCCGATGGTTCGACGATGCCAAGCGGGCCGGCATCTTCCTGCCGGAAGCCATGACCGTCGCGACGGCGACTCCCGACGGCGCCCCCTCGGCGCGGATGATGCTGCTCAAGGGTGTCGACGAGCACGGCTTCGTCTTCTACACGAATTACGACAGTCGCAAGGCTGCCGACCTCGGCGCGAATCCCCGCGGGGCGCTCGTCCTCCACTGGGCGATCCTCCAACGCCAGGTGCGCGTGGAGGGTCACATCGAACGGGTGTCGGAGGCGGAGTCAGCAGCCTATTTCCGCACGCGACCGCGAGGGAGCCGGATCGCGGCTTGGTCGTCGCAGCAGAGTGCGCCGCTCTCGAGCCGCGCCGAGTTGGAGCGGCGCGTCGCGGACGTGGATCGCCGCTATCCGGGAGACGAGGTTCCGCTTCCTGCGTTCTGGGGCGGCTATCGACTGCGACCGGAGCGTATCGAGTTCTGGCAAGGTCGTCTGAATCGGATGCACGACCGCCTGCAGTACGATCGGGATGGCGACCGCTGGCGGGTGACCCGGCTCTACCCGTAGCGGATTCGCACCGCCAGCACGCTGGACCCGGGGCGTGCCGTCAGAGGGTGGGGTCGATGACCGCCTTGGTCACCCGGAGGGCAGCGACGTCGGCCAGCGCACGATCCGCGTAATCGAGCCCATACCGAGCCCCAATCACGTCCCGGAACGGGAGCCGGTCCCGGTGCTTGGCAAGGAGCGCGAGCGCCCGCACGATGTGGCGAAAATCGGTCCCCCACTGCCCCAGAATATTGGCGTGGCGCCGGTTGATGTGGAGGTGGGGGTTCAGTTCGACGGAGCCCGTATCGGTATAGTGTCCTCCGACCACGTAGGTGCCCCCGTCACGTAGGAGGTCGAGTCCTTCACGAATGGCATCGGGGTTGCCGCTCGCCTCCACGATCACATCTGCCCCGCGTCCGCCGGTTGCAGCGCGCACGGCGTCGGCCCGCTCGCGGATCGGCATCTCCAAGGGCAGCACCTGATCGGCACCCAGACGTAACGCCAGATCCAGACGGGTCTGGGGCGCGCCGATCACGATCACACTCACCGCGCCGCGTAGCGACGCAAACGCGGCTGCCGCGAGCCCGACCGGCCCCGCCCCCTGCACGACCACGACGTCACCCATCGCGAGATCCGAGCGCTCCACCGCCGCGAATCCGGTGAACAGCCCGCAGCCGCCGCCGATCACGTCGTCCGCATCGAGGGTCTTCGGAATGCGCAGGACCCGCACGCCGGGCTTGAGATAGATCCGCTCCGCCCATCCGCCCAACGGTCCCTCGGTGGCGGAGTAGGTGATGCCGTACACGCGACGACTGGGACAGCGATTGGGTTGCTGCGCCACTGTGCAGTGGTAGCAGGCGTTGCACACCTCGTGAACGTCGTAGAACGTGACGACGTCCCCCACGCGCAGCGGTTCCCCGAGCGCGTCGGCATCGATCCCCCGGGTGTCGATGACGCGGCCCACGCTCACATGACCGGGCACGATCGGATAGGGCACGCCATCCAAACGACCGTGATGCAGGTGCACGTCGGTGCCGCAGACCTCACTGGCAATCGTCTCTAGTAGCAGGCTCCCCTGCTCCAGCACGGGATCGTCGAGCTCCTGCACGACGATCGGTGCCCGTGGAGCCGTCATCACCGCCGCCCGAATGGTCATGTCAACCTCACTGAAGACCGACGCTCTGGAGTATCCCGCGGAATCGTGGCTCGGCCCGGATCGGATCGAACAACGGATCTACACCGAGAAACACGAGATGCAGTGACCGCTCACGACACGCGTGCTCGAGCCACATGAGGGCCGCTTGGTGCTGCCTCAACCCGAGGTGGATCACCGCGAAGTAGTCGGCCGCCACGTAGACGTCTGCGGCCCGGCGAGTCAGATCCTGCAACAACGCCCGCGCCTCGTCCTCGGCTCCGGCACGCGCATACGCGTGACCCAGGTAGGCCTTCATCGCGGGATGCCCGTCACTCGACGCGACGCCGCGGCGCAGCGTCGCGATCGCCGCCTCGACATCGCCCGACGCCAAATAGGCCTGGCCCAGGAACCAGTGCACGAAGACGTAATCGGGATCCAGCTCGATGGTGCGCTGGAACTGATCGATTGCGGCGTCCCATTCCCGGGCGAAGTAGTGAATCCAGCCGACACCCGCGTTGACATTGAGGGCGAGCGGCTCCGCCTTTTGTGCCCGGTTGGCCTGCACCAGCGCTGCGTCGAGCCGGCCCCGCGAGGCCAGCAACTCCCCCGAAGTGTGGAGCGCCGGGGCGTGCGATGGGTCCAACTCGAGCGCCCGGTGCAGCGAACGGTCGGCGGCGTTCCAATCCCGATCGTAGTAGAACCGCACCGTTCCACGCGAGGTGTGCGCCTCCGGAAGCAGATCATCCAGCTCCAGAGCCCGCATCGCTGCTACGGTCGCCTTTGGAAATGCCTCACGCGGTGCAACGTAGCGGTACCACGCGAGGAGACTGTACGAGTCTGCCACGCCGGCGTGCGCGATCGCATAGTCGGGATCGGCGGCGATCGCGCGCTCGAAGTAGCGGATGCCCTTCAGCAGCCCGGACCGGCGTCGTGTCTTGCCCGCGTACCGCCCCTTGAGATACAGCTCGTATGCCTCGACGTTCTCCGTGTAGCGTCGGACAAACTGCTCGTGCGGCGTCGCGAACCGACCGCGGAGTGTCGTCACGATCGCCTCAGCGATCTCGTCTTGGATCGCGAACACGTCTCGCATCTCGCGGTCAAACTGCTCCGACCACAGAAGGCGTCCGTGTTCCACGCCGGTGAGCTGCGCCGTGACCCGGAGGCGGTCACCGATCCGGAGCACACTTCCCTCCAGTACCGTCGCCACGTCGAGCTCTCTGCCGACCTGTGTGATCGGCAGCTCGGTCCCGCGATAGCCGAACGAGGAGGTGCGCGCGGCCACACGGATTCCCCGGAGCCGCGACAGCGCGGTGATGATCTCCTCCGTGATGCCGTCACTGAAGAAGGCGTCTTCCACGTCGGACCCGATGTTGAGGAACGGCAGCACCGCGATCGACTTCAGTTGCGGGGTGACCACATGGATCGGCTGCGGGGTGACGAGTGCCTCGGCGAACTCGACCGCAGTCTGAAACCGATCCTCCGGCAACCTGCCCAGGGCTCGGGTGAGCGCTCGATCGAGGTAGTCTGCGATCTCGCTCCTTGCCTGGCGCGCCGACGGAATCGGCTTGGAGAAACACTGTGTGATGATGGCGTGCGGCGTGGCACCGTTGTATGGAGGCTCACCCACGAGCATCTCGTAGAGCACGCAGCCGAGCGAGTAGATGTCACTGCGCCCGTCGAGGTGCCGCTCGCCGCTCGCCTGTTCGGGGCTCATGTACGTCGGGGTACCGACGGCGATACCGGGGGCGGTGATGGATTCCCGACTCACCTCCCCGATCGCCCTGGCGATCCCGAAATCCACTACGATCGCGTGCCCGTCCGCGAGCAGGATGTTCGGCGGCTTGATGTCGCGATGCACAACATGCTGCGAGTGGGCGTGCGCCAGCGCTCCAGCCACTTCATGGGCAATTTGCACGGCCTCGTCGATTTCGAGGCGGCCGGCCCGAACGAGTCGCGTGTGCAGCGACTCCCCCGGGACGTACGGCATGACGTAGTACATCAGCCCGGCGGCCTCGCCCGAGTCGTACACCGGGATGATGTGCGGGTGGTTGAGCCGCGCGGCGATCCCAATCTCCCGGAGAAACCGCCCGACGCCGACAGACAGGGCGATCTCCGGCCGGATCACCTTGATCGCTACCTGACGGCTGTGTCGGAGGTCGGTCGCGAGGAACACGCTCGCCATGCCACCACGGCCAAGCTCGCGCTCCACCGTATAGGTGCGCGTCAGCCCTTTCTTGAGGTCGGCGAGCAGGTGAAGCATGTGGAACGTTTTCCCCCGTAGGGTGGCTTACTACAATACGCAAGAGGATACCTTCAGGCTACACGGCGGAGACCGGGATCTCCGCGTGTGCGACGCTCGCGCAGAGGAAAAGGCACGCCATGGCTCGACCCGGACCACACGAGACGCCGGATATCGCCGACAAGCCCGATCTCGGTGATCCCCACCTTCTCCCAATCCTCCCGCTGGTGTACGTGGCGTGGGCAGACGGGACGCTCAGCGACGACGAGCTCGAGGCGATTTCGTCGGCCCTGACGGGACAGGCGTGGCTCGACGACGGGACACGCGCGTCGGTCCGTCAGTGGCTCGACCCATCGGCACCCCCTAACGCCGGACAGCTCCAGCACCTCCTCCGCACCATGCGCCGGCTGGCCGATGCGCTCCCACCACAGCAGCGGTCACTATCGGACCTCGGACTGGACCTCGCCAAACACTCCGCACGTGAACTGGGCGAGTGGGACCGTCCTGAGGCCCGCCGGGCGCTTCGGCAGATGGAGGCCGCGTTGGGCGTGGTGGCCACCGAGGCGTCGCAGGAGATCTTCGCCGTCGAAGCGCCGGCCGCGCCGGTCAGAACGGTTGAGCCGCGGTTCGACGTCGAGAAGCTGCGGACCCTGCTCGACGGCGACCACAGCGAGGTGCGCGATCGCGTCAGGACGGTCCTGCGCGACCCCGGTTTTCGCTACGAGCCGGGCCTCGACCGATCCGCATACCGCGAGCGCGTGCTCGACTGGTGTCACCGGCTAGCCGATGCCGGGCTCGGCGCGTTGGCCTTTCCCAAACAATACGGCGGCAAAGACGATCTGGGCGCCTTCATCGCGGCGTTCGAGACACTCGCCTGTTTCGATCTGAGTCTGGTAGTGAAGTTCGGAGTGCAGTTCGGGCTGTTTGGCGGCAGCGTCTTGCGCCTCGGTACCACCCCCCACCATGAACGGTTCCTCCGCTCCATCGGCATTCTCGAGCTCCCCGGGTGCTTCGCAATGACTGAGACCGGGCACGGCTCGAATGTGCGGGATCTCCAGACCGTTGCCCGGTACGATCGGCATGCACGGGAATTCGAGATCCACACACCGCATGAAGACGCGCGAAAGGACTACATCGGCAACGCGGCACTGCACGGGCAGCTCGCCACCGTGTTCGCGCAGCTCGACATCGACGGAGACCACCACGGGGTCCACGCGTTTCTTGTGCCAATACGCGGGCCGGACGGGGGCCCGGCTCCTGGAGTCCGGATCGCAGACTGTGGACACAAGCTCGGCTTGAACGGCGTGGACAACGGGCGGCTCTGGTTCGATCACGTCCGCGTGCCACGGGAGAGCCTGCTGGACCGGTTCGCCACGGTGAGCCCCGAGGGTGAGTACACGAGCCCGATTGCCAGCCCGTCCCGACGATTCTTCACGATGCTGAGCACGCTCGTGGGTGGGAGAATCAGTGTGGCCGCCGCCGCCGTGACCGCAGCCAAGTCGGGCCTCACGATCGCGATCCGGTACGGCGACGGGCGCCGGCAGTTTGGCCCTGCCGGTCAGGCTGAGATGGTGATCCTCGACTACCTGACCCATCAGCGACGGCTCATGCCGCGGCTTGCGGCCGCGTATGCCTTCCATTTCGCGACCCGATACCTCGTGGAGCGGTTTCTCGCACGTTCCGATGACGACGTGCGCGAAGTCGAGGCCCTCGCCGCCGGTATCAAGGCGTTGAGTACCTGGCAGACGATCGAGACGCTCCAGGTGTGTCGCGAAGCCTGCGGGGGCCAGGGTTACCTGGCGGAGAACCGGTTTGCCGATCTCAAGGCCGACACCGACGTGTTCGCCACGTTCGAGGGTGACAACACGGTGTTGCTGCAGCTCGTGGCCAAGGATCTGCTCACCGAGTACCGTCACCAGTTTGGCGAGATGCGCTTCTTTGGAATCCTGCGGCACCTGGCCCGGCGCACGGTGCGCACGATCGCGGACCTGAACCCGCTCGTCACGCGACAGTCCGATCCCGACCATTTGCGCGACCCCGAGTTCCTGAACGGCGCATTTCGCTATCGGGAGGAGCGGCTCCTCGGATCGGTGGCCCGACGGCTCAAGCGACTGCTCGACGAGGGATACGATTCGTTCGGGGCGTTCAACGTGTGTCAGGACCACCTCGTGGCCGTGGCCCGCGCACACATCGAGCGCATCGTAGTCGAGCGGTTTCTCGGGGGCGCCGCCCGAGCCGGGCATGAAACGTTTGGCGACGCGCTGCGTTCGATCGCGACGCTCTATGCCCTCTGGCGGATTGAGTCCGATCGCGGATGGTATCTGGAGAGCGGCTACCTGGCGCCCGACAAGTCACGGGCAATCCGTGCGCTGATCAATCAGTTGTGCCGAGACGTGCGTACCGACGCGGTGGCGCTAGTGGCGGCGTTCGGCATCCCGGAGCACTGCCTGGCGGCACCGATCGCGCCGGCGCTTCACAGCTGAGCGAGACTACGCGATCTCGCGTAGGCGCTGCATCAGATCCGCCGCGCTCTGGACGCGGTCTTCGGGCTTCTTGGCCAGCAAACGCACAAGTAGTGACGACAGGGCCGGCGGGATGTCTCGATTGACCTCGGCGGGCGGCGTCGGCTCCTCGTGCAGCAGCTTCGCGATCAGGGTCACGGGTGAACTCGCCTCGAAGGGGATCCTGCCCGTGAGACACTCGTAGAGCACCACGCCCGTCGCATAGAGATCGGACCGCGCGTCGACGGTCTCGGCCAACAACTGCTCCGGCGACATATAGGCTGGCGTGCCAACCACCAGTCCGACTTCAGTAATGGCCGACTGCCGCTTGGCGAGCCGCGCCACACCGAAGTCCATCACCTTGAGCACCCCCTCGGGGTCCAGCAGCAGGTTCTGTGGCTTGATGTCGCGGTGGATCACACCCTGCTCGTGCGCCACACTCAGTGCCTCGGCGAGCTGCATTCCGATGGCGAGCGTCGATGGGACGCCCAACTGCCCACGGGAATCGATGAGCGCCCGCACCGTGATCCCCTCCACGTACTCCATGGTGAGGTAGTAGACACCGCCCCACTGACCGAAGTCGTGCGTGCGCACGACGTTGCGGTGCGAGATCCGCCGCGCCAGCCTGATCTCCTGCTTGAACCGCTCGATGACCGTCTCGTCGGCTACGAGCTGGGGCAACAGCGTCTTCACCGCCACGTCTTCCAGCAGCTCGCGATCACGGGCACGATAAACCGAGCCCATTCCCCCTCGACCAATCAAGGACACGACCTCGTAGCGTTCGGCAAAGGCCTCTCCTGTAGAGAGGTTCCCTCCGTTCACCGCCGTCTCTGCATCGGCCGGGGTTGTGCGCGCGGCTTCGATCTCCGACCGGAGGTCCCGAATGCGGTCGCGCAGCTGATCCTCTCGTGCACGGACCTGTTGGGCCATCCCGTCGAACACGCGGGCCAGCTGACCCAACTCGTCATCCCGGGCGCCCAAGTCGGCCAGGGTGCCCGGACGGTAGCTCCCCGCCTCCATCCGCTTGGCGGCCTCGATGATCTGCGCCACACGCTCGAGATGTTGGACCTCCTGATCGCGCAGCCGCTTCTTCTCGAGGCTCGCGCTGATCCGGGCCCGGAGCAGGATTGGGTCGAACGGCTTCGGGAGGTAGTCTTCCGCACCCCGCTCGATGCAGCGTACGACGCTGGACACGTCGTCGAGCGCGGAGATCATGATCACCGGGATGTCCCGCGTTGCCGGCGTTCCCTTCATTCGTTCCAGCACCTGGTACCCATCGAGCTGCGGCATCATGACGTCGAGCAACACGAGATCGTACGCCTGCTCCGTCAGCATCTCGAGCGCCCGACTGCCGTCCTCTGCACACCCCACCTGGTACCCGTTGCGCTCGAGCCGTCGTCGCAGCACCTCGCGGTTGTCCTCGTCGTCATCCACGACGAGGACGTGCGCAGCGCCCCGATCGGTGGAGCCAGCCTCGGTGGCTTTGGCCACCTCCGCGGCGGCGGCCGTGCTGGTGACGGCCGCGTCGGGCTTTGCGAGCCGCTCGGCCGCCTTGATGATCCGCTGAATATCTTCTCGGAACGCGGCGTCGCCCCCGTCGCTCGTCAGCAGATCCCGCATGGTGCTCAGGATCTTCCCCTGAGGTTCCCGCAGAGAATCGTACAGGCTACCGATCTCCTCCGGTGCGATGTCGTCCCGTGACGCCGGCAGCGCCGTCTTGATGAGGCCGAGGACGTCACGTGCCGCGCGTACCGTCTCCCGGAGCGCGCGCCGCCGTTCCGCATGCGTCGGCTCCTCGGCATCCTCCAGCAGCATTTCGGCATAGCCGAGAATGTGGTTCACCGGGGTGCGGAGATCGTGGCGCAGCCCCGAGATCGGATCCGGCGCGGGAGCGTGCGCAGTGGAGGGATCGGTCACGTGCTCTGTCCCAGCAGTGCCTCGATCTTACCGAGGAGTCGTTGCAGGTCGATCGGCTTGGTATCGTAGTCGTCACACCCCGCTTCGAGCGCCTTGTCCCGATCGCCGGCCATGGCGTGAGCCGTCAGCGCGATGATCGGGAGAGCCTTCGTTTCGGCAGCTTGCTTCAGGCGGCGCGTCGCTTCCCACCCGTCGATCTCCGGTAGGCTCATGTCCATGAGAACGATGTCGTAGTCACCACTGCGCGCCATGTCGACGCCCTCACGGCCGTCTACGGCCATGGCTACTTCGTAGCCTTTCCGGATCAGGCGCCGCGACAGCATGTCGCGATTCATCTCGTTGTCCTCGACAAGGAGGATCTTGGCCATCGATACTCTCTCCGTGATCTAGTCGGATATCGAGCCGGCGGGCGCGGGCGCCACTTCCGCCGGCAGCCGGATGGTGAACGTCGAACCCCGTCCGGATGCGCTCTCCACTTGGATGTCGCCGCCCATCATCTGACAGAACTTCTTGGTGATAGCGAGGCCGAGACCGGTCCCGCCGTATTTGCTCGTGGTCGATGCCTCCGCCTGCGAGAAGGCCTCGAACAGGTGATCCATCTGCTCCGGCGACATTCCAATCCCCGTATCGGAGACTTCGAACGACACCAGTTGCGGACCATCCTCGGTCAGGGGTGCTTTCCGCGAGACCTCCAAGGTGATGGTCCCACGCTCGGTGAACTTGCTGGCATTCGACAACAGGTTCAGGAGTATCTGCCGCACTTTGGTCAGGTCCGTGTGCATCGACCCGAGGTCCGATGGTGCGCGTACCACCAAGTCGTTGTGGTTGGTGTCAATGAGCGGCCGTGCCGTTGCCGTCACTTCATCCAGCATGACCCCGATCTCGAAGGGCTCGGCGTACACATCCATCTTCCCCGCCTCGATCTTGGAGAGATCTAGAACGTTGTTGATCAGCGAGAGCAGATGCTTGCCTGCCGTGTGGATCTTCTGCAGGTCGTCGCTCAGCTGGTCGTGACCCAGGTCTTCGACCTCCTCCTGCACCATCTCACTGTAACCGATGATCGCGTTCAGCGGTGTGCGGAGCTCGTGGCTCATGCTGGCGAGGAACTGGCTCTTGGCACTGTTGGCATCCTCGGCGGCCTGTCGCGCACGCAGCAATTCGGTGATGTCGTAGTAGAGGCCCATGAGCCCGACACGCTTGCCATCGACGATCACCGGCACGCCGAGCACCTCCACGTCCACGAGCGAGCCGTCCTTGCGGGAGCGCCGGCCGATCCCGTGAACCGGATGGTCCAACGCCTCTCGCGTGTATTCCTTGGCTTCCGATCGCGTCGCCTCGGTCGTAATGAGCGCGTCGAGATTGCTGTTGACGGCTTCCTGCTTCGTATACCCGAACAACCGCTCAAACGCCGGGTTGCATGACACGATCCGTTCCTCCCGATCGAGTGTCACGATCGCCACCGGGCTGTTTTCTACCAGCGTCTCGAAATACTCGCGCTGCTGTCGCGCCGCAGTGTAGAGCCGAGCGTTCTCGATGGCAATCGCCGCCTGCGGTGCAAACAGGTTGAGGAGCCGGAGATCCTCGGACCCGAAGATTCGGTCCGGGTCGGAATGCACCGTTGCGATGGCGCCTACGAGGCGGCCGCCGATCAGGAGCGGCGCGGCCATGACTGAATGGACCAACAGGTCGGCATACTTTTCGGATTGCCCCAGCCACTCGTGGTAGGAGGGGATGATGAGCGGCTCCAGTGTCTGGGCCACGACCCCCATCGCGCCCTCTCCCATCTTCAGGCGAGTGCCCGTCGAGTCCTTGCCGATGTGCTCGCTCGCGACCACCTCCAGCTCCTGCGTCGCGTCGTCGAAGATGGCCACTTCACCGCCGGTCACCCCCAGGAGCGTCACGGCCCGCTCCAGCACGGCCTGGAGCGCCTTTGGCAGCTCCAGCTCGGACGACAAGTCCGTCATGGTGGCGAGCAGGGCACGCTGTTCCTCCGCCCGCTGGCGCTCGGAGGTGAACAGCCGCGCGTTCTCGATCGCGATTGCCGCCTGCGGGGCAAAAAGATTGACCAGGCGGAGGTCCTCCGGCCCGAATACCCGGTTCGGATCGGAGTGCACGGTCGCGATGGCCCCGACCAACCGCCGGCCGATCAGCAGTGGGGCGGCCATCACCGCGTGTACCGTCACGTCGGCATACTTCCCGGACTGGCCGAGCCACTCGTGATACGATGGGATGATCAGCGGTTCCAGCGTTTCGGCCACCGCGCCCATCGCTCCCTCACCCAGAGCCAGGCGAGTACCCGTGGAGTTCTTGCCGATGTTCTCACTCGCGACGACGACGAGCTCTCGTCGATCTTCATCGTAGATCGCCACCTCTCCACCGGTCACGCCGAGGAGCGAGACGGCCCGCTCGAGCACGGCCTGCAAGACGCGCGACAGCTCCAGCTCCCCGACCAAGTCCTGCATGGTGTCGAGCAAGGCTTTGTGCTCATCGGCTCGACGGCGTTCGGCAGTGAGCAATCGAATTCGGCCGATCGCGATGCTGCCCTGATTCGCGGCAGCCGTGAGGATCTCGAAGTCCTCGGTACCAAAGGCATTGGGCTCGCTGCTCTCGACGACCAACACCCCGATGGTCGCATCGTCTACCCGGAGGGGAACGTCCACTTCGGAGCCGCTGTTGAGCGACGGCAGGTATTCCGATGCGCGGGTGACATCGGCGGTGTAGTGCAGTTTGCCATCTTCGAGGACCCGGGCACTCAGTCCCTTCCCGAACGGCACACGCCAGTCGACGGGTACATCCGGCCAGCCGACGCTGGCCTTGAGTACGCGGTCTCCGGTGGCCTCATCGACCACGAAGACACCGATGAAGTTGTATCCCAGCGCCTCGTCATGCAGTCCGGTCACCACCGAGCGATAGATCGCCGCCTCGTCGTGGGCAGCAGCGATCGCCGTGCTCAGGCGGAGCAACGCAGCCTGACGCCGGGCCAGGCCACCGCGACCGGTGATCAGTCGCTCCGACGTGAGGCGCGGCGACGCGCGTTCCGTCATGCCGACGAGACCACGGGGAGCCGGGCCGTGAAGGTCGTCCCCTCCCCCTGGTGGCTGATCGCCTCGAGGTCGCCGCCCATCATCTGACAGAACCGGCGGCTGATGGCCAAGCCCAAACCCGTTCCTCCGTACTTGCTGGCCGTCGTCGCGTCGGCCTGCGCGAAGGCATCGAAGACCCGCAGCAATTGCTCCGGCGTCATGCCGATGCCGGTGTCGGACACCTGGAACGCCAACTCCTCCTGCTCCGAACCATTGCGGTGCCGTGACGCCGACAACGTGATGGTTCCCGATTCCGTGAATTTGGCCGCGTTGGACAGGAGGTTCAACAACACCTGCCGGAGTCGCGTTGCATCGAGCCGAACGACGCCGAGCTCCCCGTCGCAACGAAGCTCCAACCGGTTGCTGTTCCGCTCGACCAACGGCACGACGGTGGTCGCGACGTCGTCGACCACCCGCCGCACGTCGCAGTCCGTGAGATGCAGATCCATCTTGCCCGCCTCGATCTTCGAGAGGTCGAGAATGTCGTTGATCAGGGAGAGCAGATGCGTACCCGCGGCCTGGATCTTGGCCAAGTCGGCACCGTACTGGCCATGCCCCGCGTCCTCGGCTTCTTCCTGCAGCATCTCACTGTAACCGATAATCGCGTTGAGCGGTGTCCGAAGCTCGTGGCTCGTGTTCGCGAGAAAGCGACTCTTGGACTCGTTGGCCTCCTCGGCGGCACGACGGGCCTGGAGCACCTCCGTGATGTCGTGATACAGCGCGATCATGCCAACGGGTGTGCCCTCGACCACGATGGGAATCGAGAAGACCTCGACGTCCACCAGCGTGCCGTCTTTACGGCGCCGCTGGCCGATGCCCGAGCTCGTCCGCCCACCTTTGGCCGCCTCCGTATAGGCATGCGCCTCGGCGAGCGTTTGCTCGGTGGTGACGAGCCGATCCAGATCGGCGCCTACCACTTCCTGCTTGGTGTAGCCGAACAGCCGCTCGAACGCCGGGTTGCTGGACGTGATCCGGTAGTTCGTATCCACCCGGACGATGGCGACCGGGTTGTTGAGCACGAGATCCTCGAAGTACCGCTCGGCCTCGGCGAAGAGTCGCGCGTTCTCGATGGCAATCGCGCCCTGTGGCGCGAACAGCTCGAGGAGCTCGAGATCCGCCGATCCGAATACGCGAGTCGGATCGGCATGCACGGCGGCGATGCAACCCACCAACCGCTTGCCGATGAGCAGTGGAGTCGCCAGGACGGACTGCACGGTGTTGTGCGTGTACTGCTCCGAGCGCCCCGACCACTCTTGGTAATTCGGGATGATCAACGGCTCGTGCGTTTGAGCGACGTGCCCCATCGCGCCTTCACCCAACGGCATCGTGGTCCCGACGGCATCGAACGCCATCTTGTGGCTCGCCACGATGCGCAAGTTTCCGGCAACCGGGTCGTACGTCGCAAGCTCACCACCGGTCACCTTCAAGAGCGAAACGGCCCGCTCCAGTACCCGTTGAAGCACTTTCCCAAGCTCGAGCTCGCCCGAAAGGTCCTTCATGGTGTCGAGCAGGGCTTGTTGCTCTTCCGCGCGGCGACGCTCGGTGCTGAACAGGCGAGCGTTCTCGATGGCGATGGCCGCCTGCGGCGCGAACATGGTGAGGCGCCTCAGGTCGCTGTCCCCGAACTGGCGTTGTGGATCGTCGTGCACGCTCGCGATGGCACCGACCAATCGGTGGCCGATCATCAGGGGCGCCGCCATGACCGCCTGCACCGTACTCTGCGTGTACTTGTCCGACCGGCCCGCCCACTCCTGATAGCGCGGAATGATAAGCGGCTCGTGCCTATCCGCGACGTGTCCCATAGCCCCTTCGCCGATCTTCATGCGGGCGCCGACGGCATTCACCTCCATGTTGTGGCTCGCCACGATCACCAGCTCTTCGGTGTCCTCCTCGTAGATGGCCAGCTCGCCACCGGTCACGTGGAGCAGGCTCACGGCCCGCTCGAGCACCGTGTGGAGAAGCTTGGACAGCTCCAGTTCGCCTGAAACATCCTGGAGCGTGTCTAAGAGGGCCTGCTGTTCCGAGGCCCGCTCCCGCTCGGCAGTATAGAGTCGCGCATTCTCGATCGCGATCGCCGCCTGCGTGGCAAAGAGGTTCAGCAATCGCAGATCCGTCTCGCCGAACTTGCGAGCCGGGTTTGCATGGACACTGGCGATGGCGCCCACCAACCGGGTGCCGATGAGCAGCGGGGCGACCATCACCGACTGGACACTACTGTGCCCGTACTTTTCGGACCGCCCTTCCCAGTCCTGGTACCGCGGGATGATCAGGGGCTCGTGTGTCATGGCCACGTGCCCCATCGCGCCCTCACCGATCCGCATCCGCGACCCGACGGCATTCATTTCCATCCGGTGACTCGCGACGATCGCGAGCTCTTCGGTCTCCTCCTCGTAGATCGCCAGCTCGCCACCGGTCACGTCGAGCAGGGTGATGGCCCGTTCCAGGACCGCCTGAAGCAGCTTGTCGAGCTCCAGCTTCCCCGAAAGGTCAGAGAGCGTGTCGAGAAGTGCGCGCTGCTCCGTCGTCCGTTGACGCTCGGCCGCGAGCAGACGGACCCTGCCGATCGCGATGCTCGCCTGATTGGCAGCCGCCGTCAGGATCTCCACGTCGCCCTTCTCAAAGGCCTGCCCCACCGGGCGCTGGGCGACGAGCTCACCGATGGCGCTCTCTCCGATGCGGAGCTGGAGTCTGAGTTCGGCGACATCCGGCCCCAACGTGTCGAAGCTGCCAGCGCTGGCCTTGAGGGCCGGTTCGAAGGTCGCACTACCGGCCAGGAAGAGCCCCACGCCAGCGAAGCGGAACGTCTCGTCGCGCAGTGCCGCCACGACGCCGTGGCACACTTCGTCCTCGTCCCGCGCTTCGGCGATCCGCGTGCTGAGGCGGAGCAGCGCCGAACGCATCTGGGCCAACGCGACGGCGGCACGGCTGCGGTCCACCTGCGGGCCGCTCATCCTCCCTCCAGGGCGCGCGCGCCGGCCAGCCGGCTCGCCACCAGGTCGCGTACTTCGGCGAGCAGGTCGTTAGCATTGCCGCCTGATCCCTTGTGCACCACATGCTCGACGCCGCCGTTCAGCCGGCGGCGGTCCTCCGCACTCAGGTCCTTTCCCGTGATCACCACGACCGGGATGGCCTGCCACGTCCGCACGGTGCGCAACGCTTCGAGGAATGCAAAGCCGTCCATTTCCGGCATCATCAGGTCGAGCAGGATGAGATCCGGGATCCGATCGGACAGCCGCGCCAGCGCGACCTTGCCGTTCTCCGCCTCTTCGACCAGCCAGCCCTCCTGTGCCAGAGTCCGCCGCAGCACGGCACGGGTCGCGGGGTCATCTTCCACGACCAGCACCTGCCGCGTAGAACCCTTCCGGCCGTGCTTCCGGAGCACCGCGACCAACCGATCGCGGGCGATCGGCTTCGTCAGGTACTCCGACGCGCCCAGCGCGTAGCCCAGCTGCTCCTCGTCGGCGATCGTGAGCATCACGACCGGAATGTCGGCCAACTCGGGATCTTCTTTGAGCAGTCCCAGCACCGACCAGCCGTCCAGGCCGGGCATGAGCACGTCCAGCGTGATCACGTCCGGGCGGTGCTCCCGGGCAAGGCAGAGACCGGTCTCGCCGTCGGGGGCCTCCTCGACCCGGAAGCCCTCTCGAGTCAACAGGCGCCGCACGAGGGCGCGGGACGTCGGGTCGTCGTCGATCACCAGCACGGTGCCGGCGGCGCCGGCGGCGACGGGCTCATCCGTCTGAGCGTGCGCCTCGCGGGCCGACATCGTTCCCTCGTCCCCGCCATCACCGCTCGGGGCCCGCACCGGGAGCCGCACGGTGAACGTCGTACCCTTCCCCTCCTCGCTCTCGACGGTGACGTCTCCGCCCATCATCTGACAGAAGCGCCGCGAAATCGCCAGACCGAGCCCCGTACCACCGTACTTGCTCGCCGTGGACGACTCCGCCTGTGCAAAGGCCTGGAACACACGGCCGACTTGTTCGGGGGTCATTCCGATTCCGGTATCGGTGACGCCGATCGTCACCCACTCATCACCGTCGGCGACTGTTCGCCCCGTTGCGGCGAGCGTGATGGTTCCGTGCTCGGTGAACTTGCAGGCATTCGAAAGGAGATTGAGCAGCACCTGGCGCACCCTGGTCTGATCCGAGTGCATCGTGCCCAACTCGCCATCCAATCGCACGACGAGTTGATTCTCGTTCTTGGTGACCAGTGGTTGGACGGTGGTCACCACCTCGTCAATCGTCCGGTCGAGCTCGAACGCCTGGAGATTGAGCTCCATGCGTCCGGCCTCGATCTTCGACAGATCGAGGACATCGTTGATCAGGGTCAGCAGGTGCCGACCCGCCGAATGGATCTTTTGCAGGTCCGGAATGAATGCGTCCTGGACTGCGGCCGCGGCGTCCTCTTGGAGCATCTCGCTGTAGCCAATGATCGCATTGAGCGGCGTGCGTAGCTCGTGGCTCATCGCAGCGAGAAACTGGCTCTTCGCCTCGTTGGCCATCTCGGCCGAGCGGCGGGCTGCGAGGAGCTCCGTGATGTCGTGGTACAGCCCCATCATGCCTACGAGCGTGCCGTCCACGACCACCGGGACGCCGAGCACTTCGACTTCCACCAGGGTGCCGTCCTTGCGTCGGCGCTGCGCGATGGCCCGGACCGCCTGATGGTCCAGCGCCTGTTGCGTGTACTGGACTGCCTGGGCCCGCGTTTCCGGCGTGGTGATGAGATCGTCGAGGTGGTGACCGAGCACCTCCTCTTCGGTATAGCCAAAGAGCGCGAGGAACGCCGGATTGCACGACACGACGTTGTGCTGCGTGTCGAGCGTGACGATCGCCACCGGACTGTTCGCCACCAACTCGCCGAAATACTGCTGCTGATGCTGGGCTTGGGTGAACAACCGTGCGTTCTCGATGGCGATGGCTGCCTCGGGTGCGAACAGCTCGAGGAGTCGAAGGTCTTCGCGTCCCAGATCCCGGTCCGGGTCGGAATGGACACTGGCGATGATCCCAACGAGTCGCGACCCGATGAGGAGCGGGGCGGCCATCACCGATTGGACGGTGCTCTGCGTGTACTGCGACGAGCGTCCTTCCCACTCCTGGTAGCGCGGGATGATGAGGGATTCCAGCGTCTGCGCCGCGCGGCCCATGGCGCCCTCGCCCATCGCGATCCGCGCACCCACGGCGTCGGTGCCCATGTTGTGGCTGGCCACGATCACCAGATCCCCTGACGCCTCGTCATATGTGGCCAGTTCTCCCCCGGTGACGTCGAGCAGCGCCACCGCGCGCTCGAGCACGCGCTGGAGCACACTCGACAACTCGAGCTGGCCCGCAAGGTCCTTCATGGTATCGAGCAGGGCCTGCTGCTCCTCGGCGCGGCGCCGCTCGATCGCAAAGAGCCGCGCATTCTCGATGGCCACGGCGGCTTGCGGTGCGAAGAGGTCGAGAAGGCGGAGATCGTCCGGTCCGAACTGCCGCGTGCGATCCTTGTCCATGAAGGCAATCGCACCGACGAACTGCCGGCCCATCATCAGCGGCGCCACCATGACGGCGTGGAACTCGACCTGCGCATACTGGCCCGACCGTCCCGCCCACGCCTGGTATTCCGGGATGATGAGTGGTTCGCGGGTCAGCGCAACGTGCCCCATCGCCCCTTCACCAAGCCGCATTCGCGTGCCGGTCGTCTCCTTCTTCCCGACGTTGTAGCTCGCGACGATTTCCAATTCCTCGCGATCGGCATCGTAAATCGCAAGCTCGCCATGACTCACGTGGAGGAGCTGTACGGCGCGCTCGAGCACCGCCTGCAGCAGCTCCGACAGCTCGAGCTTGGCCGAAAGCGCGGCCATGGTGGCGCGGAGCGCTTCCTGCTCGTCAGCGCGCTGCCGCTCAGCTGCCAGCAGCCGGGCCCGGCCGATAGCAATGCCCGTCTGATGCGCGGCTGCCCGGAGCACTTCGAAGTCGTCAGCGCCGAATGCCTGAGGGCGGTTGCTCTCCACCACGAGGACACCGACCAGCTCCTTGTTCACGAGGAGCGGGACGTCGACCTCCGACCCCTCATTGCGGGTCGGGAGGTACCGAGTGTCCTCGGTCACCTGCGGCGTGTAATGCAGCCGGCCATCCAGAAGCGGCAATTCACTGAGGCCCTGTCCGGGACGCACCCGGAGCCCTGACGGAGCACTGTCCCATCCGCGGCTCGCCACCACGACCCGGTCACCGGTGGCTTTGTCCACGAGCAGCACCGCCACGAAGTCGAACCCGAGCGCCGGTTCCTGGAGGCCGTGGGCGACGGCCTTGCAGATATCGGCTTCCGTGTCGGCCGCGGCGATTGTGGTGCTGAGGCGGAGCAGTGCCGCCTCGCGATGCCGGCCAGACGCTTGCTCGCCGCCCTTTGCGGTCCCAGTGCCTCCCGTCTTCACGCCGTGACCTCGGGAGCGCCGTTCCGCGCGTGCTCCGCCACCCGCCGACGCACGTCAGCCAACAGCCCTTCGATGTTCTGCGATCGTTTTTGAACGACACCGCGCACCCCGCCGTTGAGGCGCCGGCGGTCGGCATCCGTCAGGTCCTTGGCGGTGATCACCACCACCGGTGGTGGATCGGTAGAATCCCGCGATTGTAACTCGTCGAGGAACTCGAACCCGTCCATCTCGGGCATCATGAGGTCGAGCAGGACAAGCGCCGGCGGCTCGCCGGTGAGCTGCTCCAGGCCGACCCGCCCGTTTTCGGCCTCAGTCACGGTCCAGCCCTCCTTCTCCAACGAGCGGCGGAGCGTGGCCCGGGTCGCTGCATCATCCTCCACGATCAGCACGCCCGCCCCGGGGGGCCGTCGGTAGCGGGCGAGCACCGCGCTCAACTGCGCTCGGTCGATCGGTTTCGTGAGATACTCTGACGCGCCCAATGAGAACCCGAGCTTGCGCTCGTCTGTGATGGTCAGCATGACCACCGGGATCGCTGCCAGCCCAGGCTCGGCCTTGAGTGCCGTGAGCACGGCCCAGCCGTCCATACCCGGCATCAGCACGTCTAACGTGATCACATCGGGTGCCTCGTTTCGCGCCAGCGCGAGACCCAGCTCACCATTCGCGGCCTCCACCACTCGAAATCCCTCCTTGCCCAGCATCCGTCCCAGCAGCTGCCGCACAGCGGGATCGTCGTCGATCACCAGGACCGTGGCCGCGTCCGGCTCGCCCGTCGCTGCACTAGCCGGAACAGCGGGTTCTTGTCCCTGCCCAGCGTCGGCAGGGAGGCGCACGGTGAACGTGGTGCCCTTCTCCGGGATGGACTCGACCGTAATCTCTCCGCCCATCATCTCGCAGAACTTCCTACTGATGGCCAGACCCAAGCCAGTACCACCGTACTTGCTCGCGGTCGACGCCTCAGCCTGCGCAAAGGCCTGAAACAGCCGCCCGAGCTGCTCAGGCGTCATGCCGATGCCGGTATCCGTGACCGCAAAGAGGAGCTGGTCACCCCCTGGCGCTGCCTGACGCTCCGCGCGCAGTGTTACGGTCCCTCGCTCGGTGAACTTGCTGGCGTTGGACAACAGATTGAGCAGCACCTGACGCACCCGGGTGCCGTCGGCGCGCATCGCACCCAGGTCGGCGGCGAGGTCGAGCCGCAACACGTTGGCGTTCTGCTCGACAAGGGGGGCGATGGTCGTGGCCACGCTGTCCAGCGCGGGGCGCACCTCGAACGTCTCGAGATGGAGCTCCATCTTGCCCGCCTCGATCTTCGACAGATCGAGCACATCGTTGATCAAGGTGAGCAAGTGCCGGCCCGCGGAATGGATCTTCTCGAGGTCCCGGACGAAATCCTCCTGGCCGGCATCGCCCGCATCTTCCTGGAGCATCTCGCTGTAACCGAGGATGGCGTTGAGCGGCGTGCGGAGCTCGTGGCTCATGCTGGCGAGAAACTGGCTCTTCGCCTCGCTCGCCGTCTCGGCCGCATGGCGCGCCTCGAGCAACTCGGTCACGTCGTGGTACAGCCCCATCATGCCGACACGCTTGCCATCCACGACGACGGGCACGGCAAGCACTTCCACATCGACGAGCGTCCCATCCTTCCGTCGGCGCTGCCCCATTCCGTGCACGGCGCGATCGCCGGCCTGCTGGGTGTAGGCGACCGCCTGGGAGCGCGTGGCCTCGGTCGTGATGAGGTCGTCCAGGTTGCGGCCAACGATCTCCGATTCGATGTAGCCGTACAGCCGCTCGAACGCCGGATTGCATGACATGACGTTGTGATCCGGGTCCAACGTCACGATGGCCACTGGGTTGTTTTGCACCAGCTCTTCGAAGTACTGCCGCTGACGCCGCGCCGCGGCGAAGAGATGGGCATTCTCGATCGCCACGGCGGCCTGCGGGGCAAACAGGTTCGCGAGCCGGAGATCGGCGTCATCGAACTGCTTCGTCCGATCCGCATGCCAGAAGTTGATCGCGCCCACCAGCCGCTTGCCGATGAGGAGCGGGAGAACCAGCGCGGCGTGCGCGTCCACTTGGGCGTACAAATCGGATCGCCCCGCCCATTCGCCATAGTCCGCGATGATGAGCGGCTCGAGCGTGCGCGCGACGTGACCCATCGCCCCTTCACCGAGACGAATCCGGGTGCCTACGGAAATCTGACCCGTATGGTGATTGGCGACGATCTCCAGCTCGCTCGCGCCCGCGTCGTAAATGGCCAGCTCGCCACCACTCGCGCCGAGGAGTTTGATGGCACGCTCCAGCACCGCCTGCAGGAGCTTGGACAGCTCCAACTCGGACGAAAGATCCGTCAGGGTCTCGAGCAGCACACGCTGCTCGTCCGCTCGGCGACGTTCGGCCGCCAACAATTCCGCCTGACGCTCCAGGAGGCGGGCGCGACCGATGGCAATGCTCGCCAGGTTGGCAGCGGCGGTGAGAATGTGGACGTCTTCGTCGGCAAAGGCCTGGGGTCGCTCGCTCTCGACGACGAGCACGCCGAGGGGACGGCCGTCGATGATGAGCGGGACATCGACCTCGGAGCCGCTGCTGAGGCCCGGGATGTACAGCGGCTCCTGGGTGACGTCGGGCGTGTAATGCAGCTTCCCGTCCCGCAGAGCACGATCGGAGAGCCCCGCACCCGCCGGCACCCTCCAGCCGTCCGGAATGCCGGACCACCCCACGGCGGCCCGCATGACCCGGTCGCCCGTCGCCTCGTCGACCAGGAACAGGCCCACGAAGCTGTAACCGATGTGCTCGTCGCGGAGACCGTGCACCACGGCGTGGCAGATTCGGTCCTCGTCCGGTGCGGCAGCGATTTCGGTGCTGAGCCGCAGCAGCGCGGCCTGCCGGCGCCTGGCGCGGTCCCCCATCCCCATCTCACCCACGTGGGGCGTGGGATCGGTCATAGGCCCATCCTGGAGAAGTGATTGGAACCTGCCCATCGAGGAGGGAGGTTCATATCAGACAAATTGATTCGGAATTGGGGCATCCGCAATGGCTGCGCGGGGCGAAACGTCTACCCATGGCAACGATTGGGACTTGGTGACGGCGTCGGCTCAGCCGCCTTGCTCGCACCACTCCCGCGCGTTCTGGAACATGCGGAGCCAGGGGGATGCTTCGAGATCGCGCCGCCAGGCAGCCGGCATCCAGCCCCACTGCCAGGGAAGGAAGGTCCGTTCCGGGTGGGGCATCATCGCGAGATGCCGTCCGTCGGGGGAGCAGAGCGCCGTGATGCCTCGAGGAGATCCGTTGGGATTGAAGGGGTAGGCCTCGGTGATCTCCGCGTGGTCGTCGACGAACCGAACCGGGGCGAGACCTTCCGCTTCGATGCGACCGAGGACCGACTGATCGGGGAAATACGCCCTCCCCTCCCCGTGCGCCACCCAGACGCCGAGCGTCGACCCTTCCATCCCGCGGAGCATGAGCGACGGACTCGGCTGGACCCGCACGGTGGCGAACCGTGACTCGAACCGCCCCGAGGCATTGTGCACGAAGCGAGGCTGTAGTGCATCGGCGATCCCGGGCCACGGCACCCAGCCGAGGAGCGCCATCAGCTGGCAGCCGTTGCACACGCCAAGACTGAACGTATCGGGGCGCCCGGCAAATTCCCGGAACTGCGCCCACAGCCCATCGTTGAACCGGATGACACCGGCCCAGCCCTTGGCGGAATCCAACACGTCGGCGAAACTGAACCCGCCAACGAAAACGACACCGCGAAAACGGTCGAGTGTCATGCGGCCGGAGCGCAGATCCGACATCACGACGTCCCACGGCTCGAAGCCCGCCGCATAGAAGGCCGACGCCATTTCCCGGTCGCCGTTGGACCCCTCCTCGCGGACGATCGCCACCGGGATCTTGGTCTTGGACGCCAGCACGGCGGTGGCGGTGCGTTGCGGGACGTACGAGATCCCGTAGGGCGGCAGCCGGCGGCTGCTGAGACCCGCACGCTCCTCGGCAACGCAGTCGGAATTCGCTTGGAGGCTGTCCAGCTCGAAGCTGGTCGCCTCCCACAGATCGCGCAGGTTGCCCAGATCCTCATCGAGGACCGTCTCACCACCCACCCGTACGCGGACCCGCCTCGTAAGAACCACCGATCCGATGGACTCGCACGGCACCCCGCTCTGGCGGAACGCGTCGAGCGCGCTCCGCTCGCCTGCAGCATCGACCTCGAGCACGAGTCCCAGCTCTTCGGAAAAGAGCGCGGCGATCACCCCGGCAGCCGACGCGCCCAGATCTACCTCGATGCCGCAGTCGCCGGCGAACGCCATCTCGAGCAGGGTCGTGAGCAGCCCACCATCACTGCGGTCGTGGCCGGCACTCACAGTCCCGTCGTCAATGAGCCGCTGCACGACGTGGAACGCGCGCTCGAGGAGCGCTGCGTCGTCTACATCGGGGGACTCGTGGCCGATCTGCTCGTATACCTGGGCCAGCGCCGACCCACCGAGCCGGTGCCGGCCGCCACCGAGATCGACGTAGAGGAGACGGCCCGCTCCCGGGAGCTCGAGATCGGGCGTCACGGTCTTGGTGATGTCCGGACACGTCACGTAGGCCGAGATCACCAGGCTCCCGGGCGCCTTCACGGTCTCGTCGCCCCCCACGCCGTCCGGCGCGAGTGCAGCCATCGATAAGCTGTCCTTGCCGCCGTCCACCGCGATCCTCAGCCCGGTCATCAAGTCGTGCATCGCCTTGGCCGCGTCGTACAGGGCTGCCCCCTCTCCCGGGAGCTTGGCCGCCCACATCCAGTTGGCGGAGCACTTCACGTCCTGGAGCGCGCTCACCTTGGCCCACACCAGGTTTGTGAGCGCCTCACCTACGCTCATTCTGGCCATCGCGGCCGGGTCGATGAGTCCCTTGATGGGCTGCTCGCCGATCGCCGTCGCGGCGCCCGTGGTTCCGAAGTGACTCTGGGCGATGACCGCCACGTCGGCAACCGTGAGTTGGAGCGGCCCACAGCACTGCTGCCGGGCAACGAGGCCGGTGACGCTACGGTCCACCTTGGTGGTGAGAAACCGCTTGGATCCCACCGAGACCAGCCGGAGCACCCGGTCCAATGCGTTGCGCACGGTGACTCCAGCCGGCAACCGCAAGGGCTCGAGCTTCGGCGCCATCCGATCGAGCTCGAAGGTCTTCTGGGGCATGGCGCCCAGCACTGTGTCGAGCTCGAGATCGACGGGCGTCGAGTCATCGGTATCGTCGTGCAGAACGATCCTCCCGTCCCCGGTCACGCGGCCAACGACGCCAAAGGGTGCATGCTCGCGCTCGCACAACGTGCGGAACACCTCCGCGTGCTCCGGTCGGATGAGCAGCGCGTTGTTCTCCTGGTACTCCGCACCCCAGATCTCCACGACCGACAGGGTCTCGTCGCCCACTGGGATGGCACGCACATCGATGCGCGCACCTTCGGGGCTCACGATTTCCTTCAGCACGTTGCAGTTGCCTCCCGCGCCCTGATCGTGGATGCTGACGATCGGGTTGTCATCGCCCAGCTCGACGCACGCCCGTATGACGCGGTTCACCTTCTGCTCCATCTCGGCGTCGCCGCGCTGCACCGCGTTGAAGTCGAGCTCTGCGACGTTCTCCCCTTGCACCATGCTGGACGCGGCACCGCCCCCCATCCCGATGCGATACGCCGGCCCGCCGAGCTTGATCACCAGCATCCCCGGCTCAGGGTTGCCCTTGTCGACGTCGCGAGCGTCGATCTGGCCAATCCCGCCACTGAACATGATCGGCTTGATCCACTCGCGGCGTTCGCCACTCGGCAGGCGAAGCCCAAAGGACCGCGTGTAACCCTGTACTACGGGCTCGCCGAATTTGTTGCCGTAGTCAGAGGCGCCGTTCGACGCCTCGATCTCGATCTCGAGCGGCGAAGCCAGATTTGCGGGGTAGCGAAAGTCGTCCCACTCCCACGGGAGCGTGTATCCGGGAATCCGGAGATTTCCCACGCAGTAGGCCGCCGTTCCCGCCACCACGAGTGAGCCACAGCCGGCCGCGTGCACGTCACGGATCCTGCCGCCCGTACCGGTTTCCGCTCCCGGGAACGGTGCGACGCCCGAGGGGAAGTTGTGCGTCTCGGCGGTGAAGATCACGTGGTAGGTGACGTCAGCCGCGGTGAACGGCGACGGCGCGCCGGGCGCCGCGGGGAGAATCGTGCGAATCGGATATCCGCGAATGGCGCTCGAGTTGTCCTTGAAGGCGATGAGGCTGTTGTTCGGATTCGCGTCGAGCGTGTCCTTTACCAACGCGATCAGATGCTGCGGGATCTCCTGGCCCTCCACGATAAGTCGGCCTTTGAAGAACCAGTGGCGGGAGTGCTCGCTGTTCGATTGAGCGATGTCGAAGCACTCCACGTTGGTCGGGTCACGACCGATGCGGTTGGCGAACAAGTCCGTGTAGTAGTCGAGGTCCCAATCATCGAATGCGAGTCCCATCTCGCGGTTGATCCGTTCCAATGCCGTGCGTTGCTCAGCCAGCAGTGGGATTGTGAACACCGGCTCGGGCACAACGCCCGTCTCGAACGAGTCGAGCGGCTCCGGATAGCGGCATTCGGTCATGCGATCGTGCACCAGCGCGAGGAACGCTGCCTTCGCACCCTCGTCGAGTCGCGTATCGGTCTCGAGGAGAAACCGTCGGGACCGCTCGATGCGCCGGACGCTGGTGACGCCACAGGCATGGCAGATGGCCACGGCATTGGTCGACCACGCGGTCATGAAGCTCATGCGTGGGCCCACCTCCAGCACGAGCCCCCCACCGTCGAGGAACGACCGGTCACCGTATCCCTCGGGCTCGAACGTCTCGGTGAGCAGCCAGGCAAGCGTCCGCTCTTCTCCAGCGGTCAGCGGCGCCGTCACCTCGATATTGAAGCAGAACTCCGTATCGAGATCGCGGATCCGGCCGCCCACCCGATCGTGGAGCGTCTGCAGCAGGGCGTGTCTTCTGGCGTCGGTGAACCCGGGGTGGCGGTAGCGGTGCAGTAGGCTCATGCGCTGGTGGTGAAGGGTCACCGGGTCGGAGGGCGCAGCCGCTCACAGGCTGTCGCCGCGGCACGGGAGGAAGATAGCAGGATACCGGCGGACGGTTAGGCGGTTGGGCGGTCAGGCGGTTGGGGAGACCGGAGCCGCCCCCGTGGTGGGTCCCGCCCTGAGACGGCGGGTCAGTGTTGGGAATGTGTTCGACGAGCGCGTTCCGAAGCGTGGCTCAGTCTCATCAGTCATTGACCAGCATCAGTAACCAGTCAATCGCATGATCCCAAACCACTCTTCTATGTCGTCGGGATCCTGTGAGTACGAGTCTTTCAGGCTGAATTTCCACCAGGCGTCGAGGAATTCATGTACGATCACCCCGGCATTGGGAGACTGCGACGTTTCGATGTCCTCGATGTTCTGCAGGAGACCTGTCATCTGCTCGGATTCCGTATTACCCCCATAGCCGTAATTGGGCGAGCCGACATGAGGAGCGTTCGGAGAGACGCTGAGTCCTGTTTCCGTTATCAGGAGTGGTCGATCAGGAAATCGAGACTTCAGCTCCTCGATCCAACCCTGTAAGAGTGTCCCCGAAACGCTGCCCGGTGACGTTCCGGGTCTGTAGTACGGCACGGCATACGAGTAGGTGTTATGGCTTCTGAAATCCAGAAACGGCGTGTCAACGAGATCAGCCGTCCGGATATCGTTGGAATACGACACCAAATGGGTGATGCCGTAGGTATCGTGCTCGTACTGCTTCACGTAGTCAGCCATTTCGGCCAGGAAGACCTCTGAAGCGTTCAGGTTCTGCTCCGTGGAGATATAGGTGCCGGAATAGCCATTCAGTTCCGGATGCGCCGCATTCGTGGCCCGAATGGTAGACTCGCTCAGTTCATTTCCCACGAGATAGGCTATCAGAGGAGGAGCGTGATTGGCGTACACGCTGTGGATTCTGTCAATGACACTCTTGATATAGGCTTTGGTCTCTTGCTTGAACTGGGGATCATGCAAGTCACTGACTTCAGTGTCTATCCACAATGTCTGCAGGAAGAACAGATTCCCTGCCTGTTTCAGTGACTGGTAGCAGTATTTGGGGGCCCCCCAGAATCGTATGGTATTGGCTCCCATGGCGGACATCTGGGCAATATCCCCTTCAATGCTGTTTCTCAGTCTCTCGGGAAGTGACGCTGCGATTTCCACGTCCCAGGGCAGATAGCCGGGATACCCCGGAACATAGACGATTCCCCTAATGGGAAACGGCTCTCCGTCTTTCAAGATGTGATCACCATCTGTACTGAATACCTCGTTCCCTGAAACTGCTACCTGCAGATCCCATCGGTTCTTGATGGCCGTATACGCAGCTCGAGGTTCCGTACGGAACGGATCTGTGAGATTGCCTGAGGGTCCCGGCACGTCTGGGGGCCCGTCTGGCGCACCGCAGCTCTCGCAAACATGCAGGAGTGTGATCAGGAGAGTCGATTGAAGCAGTCGATGTGTGCTCGGCCTCATGTGCGTGGGCCGCTTCCCTGTCATTCGTGTAGGTGAGTTGACGGCTCCTATGAGCATAGTCGCGGCGGGACGCGAAGTCGAATAGCGGTGCGCGAATCCTGGGCGGTCGCTAGCGTGTACTCTCCCGCCCCGAGAGGGCGGGCTCGGAGGCTAGGCGGTTAGGCGGTTGGGCCGAGTGTAAGGGTGAGCGTCACCGTCTCACCCTCCCGCACCGCCAACCACTCCACTCCGCCCACGCTTCGTCCACCATCCACATGTACTCGGGGTCGGGGTCGGGATCGGTGAAGGTGCCCACTACTGGGTCGTCGATGCCGAGGCACGGGAAGTCGAAGTCTGGACACCCGAAGCCACCTTCCCCACCGTCGAGCGTGAGCGCCTCACATGGCATCCCGCCGGGGCAGGCGAGGCGTTCGTGCTCGAGTTGGGAGAATTACTCGAGCCGATCTAGGGAGTGGCCGCCGCAGCCTGCGATCTCCTTTTCCCGCACGAACAGCCGAGTTCTTCTTTCAAGCCGAGACCCACCACCACGAACACGGAACGCGACGACCCCATCCTCCCCCGGGATGTTTCGCTTGCTGGTGCGGTGAACGGCTTGTCCGTGCCGCCAGGCCGAGCGCCACGCTTCCCCCATGCGCTCACCTTGCTCGATTCGGCCGAGGAGGCACACATTATGGGTATGGCGATCCAGGTCCCGTGCTATACGGCGGCGGAGGTGCGCGGCTTCGACAATCCGCGGCTCCGCTTCGAGGTCATTCGCGGCGAGCTGCTCGTAACGCCGGCGCCCGGAACCCTGCACCAGCGCATGGTGGTGGCGCTGCTCCGGGCTCTGCAAGATTACGTCGAGCGCCACGGCATCGGCGAAGCGCTCGTGGCACCCTTCGAGGTGGAGTTTGCCGACGATACCGCCGTCCAGCCCGACGTGCTCGTCATCCTGGCCGATCGCGCCGACCGACTCGAGGCGGAGCGGCTCTATGGCGCTCCCAGCCTGGTGGTCGAGGTCGTTTCCTACTCCAGCAAGCGCGTCGATCGTCTCCAGAAGCGTGAGCTGTACCTGACGGAGGGCGTCGGGGAGTACTGGGTGGTGGATCCTGGACTGCGACGGGTCGAGCGATGGATCGCGGGAGCGGTGTCACCCGAGTTGTCGACCAATCGGCTCGAGTGGTGTCCCGACACGAGTGTACCTCCTCTCGACATCAATTTGCATGAGTTGTTCGACCGAGCTCATCGCGGCCTCGGCAAAGGCTGACTCCGGCCGATGCGCGGAATGGATCGCCTGACCGGAGTGGCCCTGGTCGCCTTGCTCGCCGCCTGCGGCGGGCCGGCCCCGCCCATCGAGCAGGCACCCGCACCCGTACCGACCCCGATGCCCACGGGACCCATGACGGGTGTCCGAGATCTGCACCTCGTGCCGTGGCCTGCCGTGGTGACACCCGCACGTGGGACGTTGCCAGTCACGGCCCTCAGGCGTATCGCGCTGTCCGACCCGACCGACATCGAGTTGCAGACCCTCGCGCAGTACACCGTCGACCTGTTCCGCGCGCAGACCGGGGTGGGGCTCACCGTGAGCCCGTCACCCGTGACGTCCGCGCACGAGGGCAGCGTGACTCTGCTTCTGTGGAAAGGGGAGACCCGGGCGCTTCCCGAGCAGTACGTGCTGGAGGTGACGCCGCAGGCCGTCACGGTAGCCGCACCGACCCACGCCGGCCTGTTCTATGGTCTCCAAACGCTGCGGCAGCTGCTCCCGATAGGCGGCGAATCGCCCCGCGCGCTTCCAGCAGTGAGGATCGAAGATGTCCCTCGCTTTGCGTACCGTGGCATGCACCTCGACGTAGGCCGGCACTTCTTCCCGGTCGAGTTCGTGAAGCGGTACATCGACCTCATGGCCATGTACAAGATGAACACGTTCCACTGGCACCTCACCGAAGATCAGGGATGGCGGATCCAGATCGAGAAGTATCCCCGGCTCACCGAGGTCGGGGCATGCCGTAAGGAGACCATTCTCGAGAAGAACTTCGATCCCTACGTCGGTGACGCGACGCCCTATTGTGGTTTCTACACGCAGGACGAGGTCCGGGAGGTCGTGGCTCACGCCCGCTCGCGGTACGTGACCGTAATCCCCGAGATCGAGATGCCGGGCCACTCGCTCGCGGCCCTGGCCGCATACCCCGAGTACGCCTGCACACCGGGACCCTTCGAAGTGGCCACCACATGGGGCGTGCACGAGGACATCTACTGTCCCACCGAGGAGACCTTCGGGTTTCTGAGAGACGTCCTCTCGGAGGTGATGGATCTCTTCCCGGGCCGCTATATCCACATCGGGGGTGACGAAGCCCCGAAGGCGCGTTGGGAAGAGAGCGAGATCGCCCAGGAGATCATCCGGCGTGAAGGCCTCGCCGACGAGCACGAGCTGCAGAGTTACTTCGTGAGTCGGATCGAGCAGTTCCTGCTCCAGCACGACCGGCGGCTCATCGGGTGGGACGAGATCCTCGAAGGCGGGCTCGCCCCCGAGGCGACGGTCATGTCGTGGCGCGGCACGGTGGGCGGAATCGAGGCCGCAAAGCAGGGGCACGACGTGATCATGACGCCCTGGAGCGACGTCTATTTCGACTACTATCAGGGAGACCCGACGTTCGAGCCTCTCGCCATCGGCGGCTTCCTCCCGCTCGAACAGGTGTACGGCTTCGAGCCGGTTCCCGACGAGTTGACCCCGACCGAAGCGCGACACGTGCTCGGCGCCCAGGGGAACGTGTGGACCGAGTACATGAAGACCACCGACTACGTGGAATACATGGTGTTCCCGCGACTGCTCGCACTCTCCGAGGTCGTGTGGTCACCGAGGAGCGCGCGCAATTGGGACCACTTCGTGACCCGGCTGCCACGGCAATTTCGCGTCCTCGACGAATTCGGCGTCAACTATCGGGTCCCACCCGTGCTCGGGCTCGAGGAGGACCGGATAACGCTGGATGATACCATCACGGTCACCCTCGGCACGCTGACGCCCGGTGCCGAGATCCGCTACACCTTGGACGGGTCGGATCCCACTGCAGCGTCCGCCCGCTACGCCGGTCCCCTCTCACTCGCCGTCACCCCCGATGGTGCGAGCGTCACGGTCCGGGCGTTCCTCGCGAACGGCCGAGCCAGCCCCGCGCGATCGGCCACCTTCCGCCGGACCACGCTCCAGCCGCCGGCCGCGGTCGATCCGGCCTCCCTCCAGGCTGGCCTGCGGTACCTGTACTTCGAGGCGGACGTGGAACGTGTGGATGCATTGGTGAATCACGGCGCGGTCGCAGTCGGTGTCGCGGACGACGTGACGATTCCGGCCGACGCTCGCGACGAGCACATGGGACTCGTATTCTCCGGCTACGTGAAGATCGACCGGGACGGGATCTACACGTTCCATCTCGCGTCCGACGACGGCAGCACGTTGCACGTCGGCGACCGGTTGGTCGTGAACAACGACGGGCCCCACGGACCGAGCACCAGGCGCGGGGAGATCGCCCTGGCGACGGGTTATCACCCGATCACGGTCGGGTTCTTCCAGGGAGACGGCGAGAAGGCGCTACGGCTGGAGATGGGGAGCGGGATTGAAGGGGAACGCCGTTCCCTCGCGGGTCGTCTGTTCCACGTGTGGTGAGCACGAGGCCACGGTGGCCTACTTGAGCATCGTGAGAACCATCTTGAAGCGGCTGGGGGCGGCGACGGCGTGCGGGACGTTGGCGGGAAGCTCAACCATTTGTCCCGCGCGCAGCCGATGCACTGTCCCGCCCACAGTGATCTCCGCGTCGCCGTCCAGGACGTGTACCAATGCCGCGTGCGGCACCGTGTGCTCGCTCAGGCTCTCGCCCGAGTCGAAGGCAAACACGGTGACTGAGCCGCCGTCGCGCTTGAGCACGATCCGGCTTACAATAGCCCCCTGCTGGTAGGCGACGAGCTCCTCTGCCCGCATAGGCCCGGCGTTCGACTCCGCGTTCACCTGAGGCTCCCAGCGCCAATCACGTCGGCCACCGTCGTGTCTCGGAAGAACGCGGCGATCTGCTCCGCGGTGGATTTCCACTGACCGTGGACCGGACAGGGATCGTGGTCGCTGCACTCGGGTCGTCCCAGCAGGCACCGCCGTCGCTCGCCGATCTGGTCAAAGAGCGATACAATGCTGAGAAGCGACAACTCCCCGGGGGGAACAGCGAGCCGAAAGCCACCTCCCTTGCCGCGGGTCGACCGCAGCACGCCGGCCCGTGAAAGCTCGTGGAGGATCTTGGACAGGTAGTTCTTGGGCACATCGATCGCGCCGGCGAGATCATTGGCCCGGACGTGTTTCCCGGGATCGCGTTCCCGCGCCAGGTACACGACAGCGCGCAGCGCGTACTCAGCGGTTCCGGACAGCATGGGCTCGCTTTCCCCAGCAGGAAAGCAGTGCGTGGTCTATTCTTGACTTCGCCATGATCAAATCGTGATATTGTTCGTGTCGCCTGTCAAGGGGCATTGTTGCTGCAACCCGCACAACCTCGTGTGCACCACGGAGGTCGGAGGAAGTCATGAGTGCGTTCCAACGTCGTGTTGCAGGATACCGCCAGGCGCTGCCGGTCATGCTGGGATCGGTGGCACTCCTCGTGTTCGCAGGAGCATGCCGCACCGGGGAGCGGGAGGGAGGAGAAGCGGTGACCGTTGCGGCCGATCCCGGCAAGGAGATCTACGACCGCGTTTGCTTTGCGTGCCATTCGATCGGCGAGGGTCCGCGGATCGGACCCGACCTGAAGGATATCCACCAGGTGCGTGCCCACGACTGGCTCGTCCGCTGGCTCAGAGATCCCGTCGGGATGACCAAGACGGACTCGATCGGCCGCGCGATCCTGGCCCAGTGGAACAACGTGCCGATGGTGTCGCCCAACCTGAACGACGAGGAGATCGACCAGGTCCTCGACTACATCACCCGAGTGAGCGAAGGCCGCACCGTCGCGGCCAGCGAGGATCTCGGTCCGGTGGAGCTCACCCCGGCCGCATTCGAGGAGGGCAGCCGAATCTATTTCGATCGGTGCGCGGGCTGTCACGGCACGCTCAGGGCAGGCGCCACCGGCCCCAACATCCAGCCCGAACGCACCACCCAGATCGGGACCGCGGCGATCCGCGCGATCCTGGCCAACGGCACCCCCGGCGGGATGCCGCCGTGGGGTCGCCAGGGCATTCTCTCTGCCGACGAGCTCACCCTGATGGCCAAGTTCGTCCAACTGCCTCCACCGGACCCGCCGCAGCGGCCGCTCAGCGAGATCAGGGCAAGCTGGAGTCTCAAGGTTCCGGTGGCCAGTCGACCCAAGGCTCCGCAAACCACGCGCGACTGGGAGAACTATTTCGGAGTGATTCTCCGTGACGCGGGCCAGGTCGCGATCATCGACGGTGACACCTACGAGCACATTACCACGGTCGAGACCGGCTTCGCCGTGCACATCCTGCGGTCGTCATCCACGGGGCGCTACTTCTACGCCATCGGCCGTGACGGGCGTGTCACGCTCATCGATCTCTGGACCGAGACGCCGACGCTGGTCGCACAGGTCCAGGGATGCACGGATGCCCGGAGCGTCGAGGGGAGCAAGTACCCCGGATACGAGGACCGCTACCTGATCGAGGGCTGTTACTGGCCGACGCAGTACGTGGTCTACGACGGATTGACCCTCGAGCCCCTGTCGGTGACCGATGTAGGAGGAAGCACCTACGATACCAACGAGCCGCTCACCGAGGTCCGCGTCGCGGCCATTGTCGCGTCGCACAACGGTCCGGTATGGATGGTCGCGCTCAAGGAGTCGGGATTCGTGGCGATCGTGGACTACTCCAAGAAGGGCTTCCCCGTCGTCTCGCGCATTCCGGCGGAACGGTTCCTCCACGACGGCGGGTGGGATCATTCGGGGCGCTACTTCCTGGTGGCGGCAAACATGCGGAACAAGATGGTGGTGATCGACGCCGAGACGCAGGAACTGGCCGCGACGTTCGAGACCGGCGTTCGTCCCCATCCCGGGCGCGGCGCCAACTGGCAGGATCCGGAGTTCGGCTGGGTGAACGCTACGACGCACATCGGGCAAGGACTGCTCTCGGTCTACGGCGCCGATCCGGCGAACCACCCACAGCACGCATGGAAGGTGGTGAGGCAGGTGCCATTCACTGGTACCGGAAGTCTCTTCCTCAAGACTCACCCCAACTCGGCGTGGGTCTGGTTCGACATGGCGTTGAACAACGACCCTGAAGGCGCTCGACAGACCTGTGTCTACTCCAAGCAGGAAGCGAAAGTCCATCGGTGCTGGACCGTGGGTGACCGCGGGCGGGCAGTGCACTTCGAGTACAACCGCGCCGGCACCGAGGTCTGGGTGTCCGTCTGGGATCCCAAGGGTGAGCTCGTCATCTACGACGACAAGACGCTCGCCGAAAAGCACCGGATCCGGGGTGATTGGCTCGTCACCCCGACCGGCAAGTTCAACGTCCACAACACAGCCGAGGACGTCTACTAGCCGCGGCCGGTGTGCGTGCGGGGCTCTACTGGGTCCCGCACGCGCCGGGCAGACGGCCCCCTAGAACTCCACCGACGACGTGAGCGCGACGCTCCGTTTCGGCTCGGGACGGAAGAAGCCAACGTTGGTAGCTTCGGCGTACAGCGCGTTGGTCAGGTTTTCCACGGCGAGCCCGAGACGCAGGCCTCGGCGGATGATCACGCCACCGCGGACGGTGTGCACGGTGAACGGCGGAACGTAGGGAAGGATGGGACTCGTCCCGAGATCCGCGCTGTCCCGCCGCCCGTGGTGGCGAACGACATACTCTCCCCACAGCCGGTTCCGCGGCCCGTCGTAGCGGAGCACGCCCCTGATGCGGTGGGGATAGCCCTCACCCAGCGGTTCGTCGGGGTCCGTGACGTTCCGAGTCGCCAGGCGTGTGAAGTCCCCACGCAGGGATAACCCCCGCCACAGCGCGACGGTCGCTGTCAATTCGATTCCCGTGTAGCGGAGCTCTTCGACATTCCGGTTTTGGAACTCGGGCACGCCGTTGACGGTCTGCCCTGTCGGCGTGATCTGGATGCCGTCGAAGATCGTGTTTCGGAATACGAACGCGTCGGCCTCGACCACGGAGCCACGGTACCGCAGGCCCAGCTCCAGATTGAGGCTCTTCTCGGGCTCGAGAGCGGGGTTCCTGATCCAAACGCCGCGTCCTTCCGGGGACGACCCGCTAAAGAAGCGCTCGACCAGGTTCGGAGACCGGAACGCACGGCCTGCCGACGCCACGACATTCACATCGGACCGGAGCCGCACCAAGAGGTTGGCGGCGCCCACCAACGTGCGATCTGTGGCGTCGACCAGCGGCTCCGTCACCCCCGGGGTGGGACGCGTGGCCGTGCGCACGTCCTGATAGCGCATTCCCAAAACGAGCGTGGCCTGGTGAGCCAGATTCACCTCTGCCTGCACGAACGCGCCCAGACTCCGAAACGTTGCGGTCGGGACGCGGGGGTTGGTCCGATCCGTCACTGTCGGTGGACCAACGATCGTCACCGTCGTCCGGGTGGAGTCCGTACCCTGGGCACGATCCCGGAAGAGATCGACCCCGTACGTGAGCACGTGCCCGCCGCCAAGCACTCGCTGCGCCTCGACCCTGAAGCCGTAGGTATCGAGGTCCGTAAAGCTCCGACTCTCGACCAGCACGCCGGCTCCGGGCGGGGCCGTCGGACCAAGCGGCGAGAACACGTTGGTATCGAACTGGCGGTCGTTCTGCTGCCAGTATACGGCGACCGCGAGCCGATCGAGGGCGAGGAGATCGAGGTTCGCCCCTTGATACCGCACCGTTGAGCGGGTGAATCGTTGCTCCGGAAAGAGCAGTTGCACCCTTGGCAGGCCGTCGCCCAGCACCGCCGGGTCGACGAACCCGAAACCCGCATCGTTGGCCCAGTAGCGCTCGTGTTTCGCGTACAGCTCGTGTTGGGGTGCGACCTGGTAGGCCACGGTGACGGCGCCCGAATGATCCTGCACGCCCGTATCCTCGACTCGGGTCGTGCTGTCGAGCGTCACCGTCCCGAAGGTCCCTCCGGGTGCCGAGTAGGGATCGGCGTGTCGGTAGCTCCCAGCAAGGCGGACCGCCAGGCGGCCGATGCGAGCGGTCATGCTGCCCGATGGGTTCACCTGCCGATCGACCGTGCGGTACCGGACGCCGACGCGGGTACGGACCGGTGCCTCGGCCGTGGCCGCGCCGGGTGTGAGCTCGATGAGGTTCACCACTCCGCCCACGGCGTCCGATCCGTACAGTACCGAGGCGGCACCCCGCACCACCTCGATTCGCTCGATGTCGGCAGGGTCGACCAGCGCAGGCGTCTCACCCGAGTCCTGACGGCGTCGAGTGTTGTTGAGCCGGAGCCCATCGGCAAGGAGCAGGATCCGCTGACCGAGCAGGCCGCGGATGGCCGGTCGGCGCTGGTTGGCTCCCACACCCTCGACGTCCAGTCCCGGGACGTCGCGGAACAGATCGGCGACCCCGCTCGACGTCTGCGTCATGATGGCGTCCCGCCCCAGGACGGACACAGAGAACGGCGTGCCAAATGTGGTGCGCATGGTTCGGGTCGCCGTGACGTTCAGCGGGGGCAGCCGATAAAGGGGGCGACCACCCATCCCCTCCACCCGGCCCGCGAGCGCCGCTCCCGCGCCGTATTCGATCCAGCGGGCCACACCGAACGGGGACAGCTCGGGCGGCGGAGCGGCCACACGGAGGGTGTCGCGGCCGGGAAGGCCCTCGAGTAGGGCGAAGAACCCTTCGGCGTCGACCTGCGGCATCGGAACCACCACCACGGTGCGCGCGCCTCGGCGTGCCAAGGCGTCGAGAGCGTTCCCCCAGTCACGGGCGGCGGCGTCTCCTCTCCCCAGGAACACCAGTCCAACCGGTCCCGGGGCCCAGCGCACTTCGGCCACGGCTTCGTGCAGCGCGGTGTTCCATTGCTCCACCCCCTGGGGCGCAGCGACGAGCAAGCCGGTCTGCGCGATGGCCGATCCCGGGAACACGCACGCGGCGAGCAGCGCGAAGCCGGTGGCCCGGCTCCGCGAAGGGGCACGTTGCACGCCGGCGGTCACCCGCGTGCGGTGGCAGGCATGGTCGACGGTCAGATGGCTTGAGTGGAAAAGGCCCCCGGCCAGCGAGCCGGCCGGGAGCCCTGAGGGGACCATCTCAGGCGAGGCCCAGCCGGCTCACGATATGGCTCCGAACCGACGCAGTGACAATGCCGCGTTGTTCCAGGTCTTGAAGGGTGGAGAGAATCTCCGGTCTCTCCGCTACGAGCTTCCGCTCGCGGAGCTCGGTAATCATGCGGGCCAGCCGCTGGTCGTACTCGCCGTGCTCCAGCTCTCCCTTCCGCATCGCGTCGTGCAGTCCCTCCAACTTCTTCACCAAATGATCGAGCGTGATCGCTTCGCCCATGCGTATCCTCCACGGCCTGTGGTGGTGAGGTTAGTCGGCTCTCCTGCGGCGTCGATCGCTACGTCTTCACTGGGCATCGCGATCGAATTCGCGTACGAAGGCGAGGCTCCTGCGGACGTGCTCTGGCGATTCCTGATCTTGCTGTTGGGGCACGTGCGTGGATCCGCCTGTGAGCGCAGTGCCCTAACAATACCGATCCGCAGTGGAGAAGGCCACCGAGCAGCGCGCCACCGTCAGAACTCCCGTGCCGGGGGGCAGCAACGAACACGGGCCGCCGAAGCGACCCGTGCCGTTTGGGGAGATGACCGCCGATGCGGTCTGGGCATGGCTACATGCCACACCCTGTGGCCACGAACGGTGCTGACCGGCCCGTCATGCGGCCACGGCGCCGGGTATCTCGACCACCACGGGAGTTCGAACATTCCATCGGTATCCCAGCCAAATCAGGATGAGGCCGATGAGCTCCGTGACGTAGAGAACCTCGACGTGTCCGAAGCGTGTCGCCGTCCCGCCGATGCCCGGCAGCAACGCACCGACGGCGATGAGCACGTTCCCGACATTGCGGTGGTGCATGGCTGGGTTCCGCCGAAAGCGGAGCGCCGAATACACGGCACCACCGATCAGGAAGATCGCTGCGCAGGTGTTCACCGGGGGGCTGAACGCGCGAACCCAGGTCCATTCCATCACCCGGCCCGACAGCCGGTGCGGGTCCACCAGCGCGAAGTCGATGGGGGACAGCATGACGAACACGGCGGCGACCGACACCCAGAGCACCAGGGCGACGGCCAACCGGTTGGCCACCGGACGCCGGGTGAGCAAGTACACGGTGCCCTGAGCGAGCGGCGCGCCCCCGAGGAGCGCCCCGGAGATGTACCAGGCCCGGAAGAGCGGCGCGCTCCAGCCAAACAGGGTGACCGACGCCTCTGTGGCCGTGCCCACCCCGTAGAGCAGGATACCGATACCCCACCAGAGGAGCTGCGGACCGCTGCGACGCTGCCAATACCGACGCAGAATCACAGACGCGAACCCGAGCGCGATGAACGTCGTGGCGATCGGGATGTAGTGAGTCAGATCTCTCACGAGTACCTCACTCGTCAGGTTCGCGTCGTCGCCATCATCAGAACGACATGTCCCACGTCAGCGTCACACCGCGCCGTGCCTCGGGGCGGAAGAACCCGGCGTTGGCGAACTCGGCGTAGAGCGCATTCGTCAGGTTGGTCACGGCAAACCCGACCCGATGCGCGTGCGTGGCGCGGCGGAACACCGTGACCCCACCGCGAACCGAGTGAACGGTGAACGCCGGCAGGATCTCGCCAACTGGACTGGCGCCAAGCGGACCGGACAGCTCGGAGTCCTTCCGATCGCCATTGTGCCGGAAATCGTACTCCACCCAGAACCGATCACCCGGATCGCGATAGCCCAGGTCCGCCTGGAACTTGTTGCCGTACGAGTCGCCGATCGGGTTGTTCTCGTTGAGAACGTCCTTGGATCGGAGATACGAGTAGCTCCCGCCGACAGTGAACCCCACGGGCAACGCGACATCGGCGGCCAACTCGAAGCCGTAGTATCGGAGGCGGTCGACGTTGATGTTGGAGAAGGTCGGAAGCCCGTTCAGGCTGTCTCCGGTCGCCGCGATCCTGATCCCGTCTCGGATCTCGTTCAGGAACCCGAACGCCTCGAGATAGAGGATGCGGTTCCGGTAGCGCGCGCCGAGGTCGAAGTTGTAGCTCGTCTCGGGCTCGAGGTTGGAGTTCGGCACCTGGTAGGCCGCGCCCTCCGGTGTGAGCCCGTTGAAGAACTGCTCCACCAGGTTGGGGGCCCTGAACGCGCGACCCACGGTGCCGACCAGGGTCACCTGGTCGGTGAGCCGATACAGCAGGTTGGCCGCACCGACCACGGCGTGGTGCGTCTCCGTGCTCAGCGGATCGATCAGGCCCGGCGTGTCCTCGGTGGCGGCACGGATGTACTGGTACCGTCCTCCCAGAATGGCCGAAAACCGATCGGTCATCTGCACGTCGCCCTGGAGGAACGCGCCGGTATTGAGATAGGAGGAATACGGGACCAACGGGACGTTCGCGACCGTCGAGCTCGGTGGCCCAAACCCGACCATGGTCGTGACCGAGCTGTCGCTGTTCTCGGAGTCGTCTCGGAACAGGTCGAGCCCGTAGGTCAGCATTACCCGGCTCCCTGCGAGCTTGGTGGCCTCCACCCGGAACCCGAAGGTCGCGAGGTCGGTGTAGTTGAAGGTCTCGATCGCTACGCCGGCCCCCGGAGGACCGAACGCCACGAACACGTTGTTCGACAACCGGCGCTCGTTGTCCTGATAGTACCCGACCACATCGATCTTGTCGGCCACCGGGAGATTCAGTCGGTTCGCCCGATAACCGGCCGTGTATTTCGTGAAGGTCTGGAACGGGTACAGGATCTGGATGAACGGCGCGCCCGGCGCAAAGACCACCGGATCGACGTATCCGAATCCGGCCGTATCGGCATGGTACCGCTCGAACTTCGCATAGACGTCGGCGGAGCCGGACAAGCGGTATCCGAGATATGCCTCGCCGCTGTTGTCCCGGGTGCCCGTGTCAAACACCGTCGTGTTGGAATCCAGCGTGATGTTGCCGAACGTCCCGGCCGGAGACGTGTAGTCCTGGGCGTCACGGAACGATCCCCTGGCACGGAACGACCACGCCCCGAACCGTCCGGCCAGCGACCCCTGCACCCGCTGTTGCTCGTCCTGGGTGCTGTAGCGGTAGCCAAGCGAGCCGTGGAGGCCTTCGAGCGTGGGCCGCGTGGTGATGAGGTTGACCACCCCACCGATGGCATCGGTCCCGTACAGCACGGATGCCGGACCCTTGACGATCTCGACGCGATCGAGCGCGGAGACGTCGACGATGCCCGGGATCTCACCGAACGACTGCTGTCGCCGGGAGTTGTTCAGTCGCATCCCGTCCTGAAGCAGCAGAATCCGCTGGCCGCGCTGCCCCCGGATGCTCGGCCGCACCTGGTTCACCCCTACGCCGGTCACCTCCAACCCGGGCAGGTCGCGGAACAGGTCCGCCGCACTGTTCGGCGCTCGTTCGCGGATCCGCACGTTGTCCACCACCGCCACGGGCTTGGGCACCGTGAAAGCGTCTTTCTCCGTCCGGGTCGCGGTGACGACCACCGGGCTGATCCGATACGGGACGTGCGGTTGTGCCACGGAATCCGGCGACTCGGGTTTCTGCTCGGTCTGTTGCGCCAACAGCGGGGATGCGGCTACGAGGCCGACGACTGCAAACGCCAACGTTCTTCCGAACCACGTAGGTGTCGACATGACTGTACCCCTTCCGATACTGGACCTGCTCACCGTCTCTGCAGGCGACGGGGAGAGTAGTGAGCCGCCGGCCACGGTCGCCAACCTGCGCCAACGGCAGCGCCCGATAGTTAGGGGTGGGAAGGGGACTGCGGTATTCGGATTTCTACAGAGGGGGCCCTCTGTAGAGTTACGGATTGCGGCTCGCGGCCTCAGTCCTGCGCCAGTTTGTTCTCCAACACGAACCGTGTGAGGTCGGCAACCGACCGCATGCCGAGCTTCCGAGCGAGGCCGTCGCGGTGGGTCTCGACCGTCCGGGGGCTGATTCCCAGTTCGGCTCCGATCTCCTTGTTGGTCCTGCCCCGGGCGACCTCGATGAGGACCTCGCGCTCGCGGGGGGTGAGTCGCTCGGCCAAGGCCTGCTGCCGCTGATGCTCCGACTCACCGCGGAGGGCAACCCCGAGTTGCTTGGCCGCCGCGGGGTGGAAGTACTCCTCTCCATTGTGGAGCTTGCGCACGGCCGCGCGCAACTCGTCGGGCTCGGCATCTTTGAGGATGTAGCCGTCTGCCCCAGCCCGCACCGCTTGCAGGACGTACTCGGGATGGTCGTGCATGCTGAGGATCAGGACGCGCACGTCGCTCTTCTGCATCCGGAGCGTGGCAGTGACCTCGAGTCCTGTCATGCCCGGCATCGTGAGATCGAGCACGACGATGTCGGGGGTGAGGTCGTGCACCTTGACCAGCGCTTCCCGCCCGGTCCCTGCTTCACCCACGACCTCCACACCTGGCGTCGATGCAAGGACGGCCCGAATACCCTCTCGCACGACGGCGTGGTCATCGACCACGAGGACCCGGATCCCCTTCCGCACGGGATCCCTCATGCCGGCTCCGGCGGCACGCGGACCACGATCTCGGTCCCCCGGGCGGGCAGCGACCCGACCGTCACGATGCCCCCCAGTGCCGCGATCCGCTCCCGCATTCCAGCCAGGCCCATGTGGCCCTGCGTCTCGAACTCCTCAACCTCCCTGCCGGACGGGAGCCCGCGTCCGTCGTCCCGCACGCGGAGCGCTACGTCACCTGCCTCGACACCGAGCGCCACGCTCACCGCACTGGCGTCGGCGTGTCGCGCCACATTAGCGAGACTTTCCTGCACCGAGCGAAACACCGCCAGCTCCGCATCGCCGGACAGAGCGGGGAGACGGCTCGCGGCGGTGAAGGTCGTTTCGAGGCCACTCCGCTCGCCGAAGTCCTGCACCAGCGCGCGAAGCGCCGGCACCAAACCGAGATCCTCCAGGAGTGAGGGACGCAGGGAGTTGGTGACATTGCGGATGCTGCGGATGCCCTCGTTGATCAGCCCGACCGCCCGATCCAGGGTCGGCACCAGATCGGCCGATGCGGACTCCCGGGCCATCCCGAGCTGCAACTTGACAGCCGAGAACAGCTGGGCGGTCTCGTCGTGCAGTTCGCGCGAGAGCCGCCGTCGTTCTTCCTCGTGCTGCAGGACCATTCGCTTGGCCAACCGCTCCAGCTCCGCGGTCCGGCCTTCCAGCCGGCGATAGAGATCGGCATTCTCGAGTGCCGCGCCGACCTGCCGGCCCAGAGCAAGGAGGAACGGCCGGTCCAGCGCGGCAAACGGATCCCGCGCATCACCGACGATGACGAGCGCACCCAGAACGGCACTCTCCCTCAGCACCGGCAGGGCCGCAACGTACGCGTGCCCGCGACGTCCGTCCCCCGGCACGGGGTTCCAGTTCTGGACGACGTCTGGCGCGCCCTGCTGGATCGCGCGACGAATGGCCGTGCCGGCCGCACCGTGCGGCGCGCTCCCGGTCCACGAAGCGCACGCCCCGGTCCCGCGGATGAAGCGCCCTTCGTCGCCATCGGCCAAGTACATCGCAGTTCCGCGCACCGCGGGCAGCGCGAGGAGCCGTTCGAGCAGGGCGTCCAGCACGTCCCGATCGCGTTCCCGCCGCTGCATCTCGCTGGACAGTGCGGACAGCACGCGGACCCCACCCTGCAAGTCCTCGATGACGAGCAGCAGGATGCCCGCCCCCATGGCGAGCGTGAACGCGATGTCGAGGTAGTAGCCCCACGGGTTCCAGACACCGCGGGCCCGGAGCAGCGGATAGTCGAGGTGGTGCACGGCCCACAGGCCGAATGTCGTGGCCAGCAGCAGGGCGGCTGTCGACCGCACTTGGCGGTGGTAGCGGAAGAACACCCAAGCGGTCCAGAGCGTTGCGACGCTGAGGAACACGACCGCCGGTCCCGCAGCGAGCAGGAAGTTGTCCAATCGGTAGATGGCGGCGTAGGACCAGAGCGGGGGAAAGAGCACGACCGCGTAGTAGGCCGGGCGCCATCGAAGCTGTTGCGAAAACACCAAGGCGGCCCAGAGCAGCGCCAGCGCCGTCCACCCGGTTGTGACCTGATGCCAATAGAGCCAGTAGCGCTCACCACTCAGGACGAAGCTGATGATGGCACCGAGCCGGAGCACATAGAGGCCCCAGGCAATGGCCCACCAGCCGAAGTAGGGCTTTCCGTACCTCCGGTACAGCCAAGCGCAAAGGAGGGCCAAGCCAAACGTCACCGCCGCCTGGAAGAAGGCCGCGGCAAGTTCCGAGCGCGCTGCGTCTGGGATCGTCAGATCCATGCCGGAAAGGAAGGCGTCGAGCCCGAGAAGTGGAAGGCCATCAGAGGAACAACAAACAGATCCAGGTCACGGTGTTGGCGGCCACCAAGGACCATCCCACGCGCTTGAGGTGCCGCGGGTGTATGTGGACGCTGCCGAGGGCCGTGGTGAGCAACGCCGGCGGCACCAAAGCGAGCGCGATGGGCCACGGCATGATTCCCTTGGCGGCGACGCCGAGCGCTACGGCCGCCGAGGCTCCTCCCAGCCCCGGCGACAGGCGCGGCAGGCTGCCCACGGCACGTCCGTGCTTGTGCCGGAGCTTGAGGGCATGCACGGCAATCGTGCCCAGCATGAGGCTCACGAACCACACGCCTGTCACGATCCATCCGGTCCGCCACTCGACGCCGGCGGCGATGCTCACGGGCAGCACCATCCCCGCAAACGCAAGGACGACCAGCGCTTCCGCCCATAGGGTCTTGTGCCGGCGCAGGACGTACGCCGGCACCAGCAGGGCGACGGCCGCGAGTGGGATCACGGTGGCCCACCTCGCCAGCGGCGGCGCGGCGGCCAGCGCCAGCATTCCTGCGCTCGCCCCAACAGCTGCAAGTGCCAGGACGCGGCGGCGGGCTCGATCACCCGATTGGGCCAGCACTCGAGCGCCTCGCATCCGCATCGTCACCGCCAACGGTTCGTGTGCCAGGAACCAGGCGACGGCGGAGAGGGCAAAGGCGGCGCCGGCCACCGTCGGCCGGGCCATCGTGAGTCCCGTGAGGAGTGGAAACGCCAGCTCGGCGTAGGCGCCGTGCTCACGGGGCAGTAACGACGTTCCGTGTGCCATGAGGAGTCAGCGGGTCGTCGAACGTGTCGAGCCCCCACGCCGCCTCCCTCGCGACGTGAGGGCCCGCGTCATGCCACCGCGCGCGGCGTGGCCGCCGCACCGGCGCTCGTCACCGGCGAGCGAAAACGGTGGTCCTCCCGTCCCGCGTAAACGCCAGCACGTTGTACCGCTCCGGAGCCCGACCGGGTGTCTCCATGCCCGGCGAGCCGATCGGCATTCCAGGCACCGCGAGTCCGGCGACGCCCTCTGGCCGTTCCTTCAACAAGTCGCGGATCACGTCCGCGGGCACGTGACCCTCGATCAGGTATCCGTCCACGATGGCGGTGTGGCAGCCCACGAGGTTGGGATCGATCCCGTGCTGCTGGTTGATCGGTGTGAGATCATCGACGTCGACCGTGTTCACTGCAAAGCCATTGTCTTGTAGGTGCACGACCCACTTTTCGCAGCACCCTCAGGTAGGAGTCTTGTAGACCGTGATCGCCGTATCCTGTGCGGGGGGCGTGGTGTTGATCGCCGCTATGGCGGCACCGGCGATCGTGATCGCCGCTCCCACCCCGAGAACCACTTTCCATTTACCGGGCATGTCCGACCTCCATGATTCGACGCGCCGACCCAAAACCGGTTCCCCAAGCAGGCGTGTCCGGATTATACGAGGGGTGAGCGACCGGGTCTACCCCTTCGATCGCGTGCTCGCCGGCTCCTCCGCGAGCAGGGCCAGGAACCGGGGATGCTCGCGCAGCGACGCGAAGTCCGGGTCGTTGCGGATCCATCCCTTGTTGCCGAAGCCCGCGTCGAGGGCGCGCTCGAGTCCATCGAGTGCCTCGTCGTCGCGACCCAACACGGCATGCACGCAGGCGGCCGCGTAGACGACCACCGGGTCCGTGGAATCGATGGCCAGTGCCCGATCCGTCCACGCGATGCCCTCCTCTCCCCGGCCAAGCCGGGCGAGGCACCCGGCGCCGAGGGTGAGCGCCCTGGCATCACCGGGTCGCAGGGTCAGGTGCTTCTCGACCGCAGCCAAGGCGCGCTCGTACGCGGCCTCGGCTTCCTTTACTCGTCCGAGACCGGCGTAGGACAAGGCAGCGAGGAGTCGAGCCTGATAGTCGTCGCTCAGCTCGCACGCGCACTCGAAGAGCCGAGCCGCCCGTTCGAGCTTCCCCTGCTGGAAACACGTCCGCGCGTAGAAGTAGTATGGCTCGAATCGGGCGGGGTTCAGTCGAATCGCGGTTTCGAATTCCGCCTCTGCCTCATCGTAGCGTTTGCTGAGCGCCAACGCCAAGCCGGACGACGCATGCGCTTCGGCCAAATCGGGTGCGAGCTCCAGCGCCCGCCGACTTGCCCGCTCGGCTTCATCGAGGATGCCCGGCGACCCCTCGAAATACATGAACAAGAACGAACACGTGTCGGCCAGCCCCGCGTGCGCCAACGCATAGCCTGGGTCGATCGCGATCGCCTGCTCGAACATCTCTCGGGCATGGTGCACGGTGTTCTTCTGGAAGAGCTGCAGGAAGTATCGACCGTGCAGGTACCGCTCGTACGCGATGACGTTGGTCGCCGCCGGGCGCGCGAGGGCCTGCCGCTGATCTTCCGTCAACACGACTTCCAGCGCTTCCACGATCCGGTCCGCAATCTCGTCTTGGATGGCAAACACGTCCTCCACTTCGCGATCGTAGCGCTCGGACCAGATATGGTAGCCGTCGTCCACGTCGATCAGCTGCGCGGTAACGCGCAGACGAGACCCGGCCTTCCGGACACTCCCTTCGAGAACCGTCGCCACACCGAGCTGCCGTCCAATGCGACGGATGTCCTGCTCCTTGCCTTTGAACGCGAAAGCCGACGTGCGCGACGCCACGCGGATCGCCTGCACCTTGGTCAGCGCGTTAGTGATCTCCTCCGCAATGCCGTCGCCGAAGTACTCGTACTCCCGATCGGCGCTCATGTTGGTGAACGGCAGCACCGCGATCGACCGAGGAGAGGGTGTGCTCGGGGGTCCGGTGTCCGCAGTCGCCCATGACTCCTTCTCCGGCTGCAGCGCGGTGACGAACTCGGTCGTCGTAGCGAACCGGTTGTTCGGATCCACGGCCAAGGCCGTTGCGATCGCCGCCTCGAGCTCCCCGGGAATCGAGTCCCGAAGGAGACGGAGATCCGGCATCGGATGCGTCACTTTGCGGGCTAGGATCTCGCGGGCCGTCGAGCCCCGGTGCGGCGGTTCTCCCGCGAGCATCTCGAACAGCACGCACCCCAGGGCATAGATGTCGGCTCGGGCATCGACCGGCTCACCCGCGGCCTGCTCCGGGCTCATGTACGCCGGCGTACCCACCGCCATGCCCGGTACGGTCACCCGGTCCTCCCCCGCGACCGTGATGGCACTCGCAATGCCGAAATCGGCTACCAAGGCGTGCCCCGAGGCGAGCAAGATATTCTCGGGCTTGATATCTCGGTGGAACACGCCCCTCTGGTGCGCGTACCCTAGCGCGTCTGCCACGTCGTCAACGATGTGCAGCGACTCGTCGAGGGGAAGCCGGTGCTCACGCTGCAACCGCTGACGCAGGGACTCGCCGGCCACGTAGGGCATCACGTAGTACAAGAGCCCCGAGGCCTCCCCGGAATCGTACAGATTGAGGATATGCGGGTGGGTGAGCTGCGCCGCGAGCTGGATCTCCCGAAGGAACCGATCAGAGCCCAGCGAGACCGCCAGCTCAGGCCGGAGCACCTTGACCGCCACCTGACGCCGATGCTTCTCGTCGGCGGCGAGATACACGACCGAGGCCCCGCCATGGCCCAGCTCTCGCTGCAGCACATAGCGGTCGGCCAGCGCAGTTCTCACCAACTCGAGGAGATTGCCCGACAAGTCTACACCCCGATCCGCGTTGCCTCTGATCGAGCCTCGCGCCACACGCGCGGCCTCACTCGTTCCTTACGCACAGAAACGACTAGGGTTCCACCCCGAGCGGCCAACGACGGCGGCAAATGCGACGGGCCGGCGGGTCTCAGGTGACCGCCGGCCCATTCCGCCTCTCGGCGCGCTCAGGGAGCGTTCGTCAGTCTTCCTTCCCCTTCCCTCCCAACCGACTCAGGATATTGACGCCCGTGGCGGTCTCGATCTGCTCGGTCAGTTTGATGATCGCCTCGGGAAGCTGCCCCGCAGCCGTGGCGACACCCGTCCCTCGCCCGCCCGAGTCGATGACCGTCACCTTGTCGATATCCATCCTCGACACCGATCCCGCAATCTCGCGGATGATCTCGGGCAGCATGTTTAGGATGAAGATGCGTTCGGCCTCGGTTCCGGCATTCTGGTACAACGCGATCGTCTGATCCAACACGTACAGGCGAGCCTTCCCGTCCTCCACGATCGAGGCGGCCGTACCCTTCGCCCGCTGTTCCGACGCCTCCCGATCAGCATTGGCCGGGAGAAGCACGTCGGCCTCGAGGCGCCGCTGCTCCGTAGCGATCCGCTCCTGCTGGAGTGTCCGCTCAGCCACGACCCGCGCCCTCTCTCCAGACACCGTGGCCTCCGCTTCGCGGGCGAGCGCCTCGGCATCGAGCTCGGCCCGCCGCACCCGGAGGCGATTGCTCTCCTCGGTGATCTTGAGGTCCGCTTGGATCTGTGCCACCTGCGCGGCCTGACGAGCCGACGCTTCGGTCTGCTCAGCCTCCGAGGCGCGTTGCGCCTCGGCCACCCGCGCTTTCTTCAGGATCTCCGCCGTCTGCTGCCGACCGATCGAGTCGAGGTAGTTCACCTCATCGGTCACGTTCTGGATCTTCAGCGTGTCCAGCTCGAGACCCAGCTTCTTCAGATCTTCGTCCGCCTCCTCGATGAGTCGATGGGCGAACTTGAGGCGGTCTTCGTTGACCTCTTCGGGCGTCAGGGTCGCCAGGACGCCGCGAAGGTTCCCTTCGAGCGTGTCCTTGGCAATGTGCATCAGCTCGTCGAACGGCTTGTCGAGCAACCGTTCAACAGCATTGTGCGAGACCGGGTCGCGGGCGCTCACTTTGACGTTCGCGATGCCCTGGACGATGAGCGGGATCCCGCCCCTGGAGTACGCGTTGCGCACGACCACCTCGATCGGGATCGTCCGGAGGTCGATCCGCGACACGCGCTCGACGATGGGGATCCGGAGGGTGCGTCCACCATGCAGGAGACGGTACCCGACCCGCTGCCCGTCCGAGCTCACGCGGCTTCGCCCCGTCACCACCACCAACTCGTTCGGAAGACAGATCACGATCAGTGACCGCACGGCGTAGATCAGCGCGCCGATGATGCCGAGGCCCACTGCCCCGAGAATGAGTCCTGTCTCTGGGTCCATGCTGCCCCCTAGCCCTTAGAAGGTGGAAGTTCCCGCCCGCCGAACGGCATGACCTGGGCAACCGAATCAGCCACCCGGAGCACGACCACCTCGGCTCCCGGCGGAAGTTCCTGCGTGTAGCCCTCGGCCAGCGCAGCGACGACGTGCACCTCACGCTCGCCCACACGACACGCGATCCGCCCCCGCTCCCCCAGTGAGAGGGGGATCACCACCCGACCCAGGCAGCCTTCCATGTCCGTGTCGCTGACCGCATCGATCGCGCTCTCGCTCCGCCGCAACCACACGAACGTCCCGTGCGTGGCAAGCATGGCGGCAGTCCCCATGGCGAGCGAGGGAATCAAGGCGCCGAATGTGGAAGGAGACTTGATGAGCGTCAGCAGCGTCCCGGTGACGCCGAATCCGGCCAGAAAAAAGATGAAGTTCCGAGGGCGAAAGAGCCCCAGCAGGAGATCTCCTGCCCAACCGCCACCGGCCGCATGCACATCGTGGGCATCGTGGCTCACATTATGATCGACGTCGTGATCGAAGTCGTGCCCACTGTCGAAATCGGATCCGTCGCCGGCGTCATGGTCCGCCCCGGCGAGGACAGAGAACACCAACAACCCACCGCCAATGATCGCCGCGAAGATGTAGATCCCCAACATGTCAGCTCCCCTTCCCCACGGCTTGAACCCTTCCGAATCTGCCGGTCCTGTCGGCCCCCGGCAAGCAGACCGGAAACCGGAGGGCCGCGGTGCGGCTTGCCGACGCGAAGCGGGGCCCAGTCTCCCGGGCCCCCGCTCGAATCGCGACACCGCGTAGGCGTGTCAGCGGCCGATCGTGTCCAAAGGCATTTCGATCGGTGGAGTCGGAATCACCGTCGTATCAGGGTCGATCGGCCCGGATTCACCCGGCTCCGTCGGCTCCCACAGGACGTCGAGGAACTCCTCCGCGATCGCCTCCAGATCGAGGGGAACGAGGGCCGTGTCGTCGCGGCCCTGTACCCGCTCGAGATTCACGCGCGCCTTCTCATACCCCTCGTCCAGCGCCATCGCCCGACCGAAGGCCTCGGCCGCAGCCGCGAAGTAGCCGGACCGCTCCAACACGATCCCCAGGTTGTTCTGGAACACCGGGATGTCGTCGCGGAGCTGCACGGCACGTGCGAGTGGCGGCAGCGCCTCACCGAACCGGCCGGCTCGGAGATAGACCAAGCCGAGGTTGTTGGCCGACCACGCGTCACCCTCGTCCAGACGCAGGGCCACTTGGAATGCCTCGATCGCGGCGTCGATCTCCCCCATCTCGTCGCGGACGAGTCCCATCACCCGATGGCCATCTGCCGCCGTCGGATCGATGCCGATTGCGCGCTCGACGTAGGGCACCGCCTCGCCGGCTCGACCCGCGCGCGTCAGCACACGACTCAGATTGAGCAGGCTCTTGACGTGATCGGGATCGCGCTCGAGCGCCGCGGTCAGCGCCCGCTCGGCCGTCTCGAGATCCCCGTGCTTCGACGCCGCCAGGCCGAGCATGTAATGCCCCCAAGCATTCTCAGACTTTCGGCCCACGTACGATTCGAACATCAGGGTCGCTTCCCGGTACTTCCCCGAGTGGTACGCAGTTTCCGCTTCCTCGAAGCTCACGTTCTCGGGAACCGTGAACTCGGGCTCGGCCGGCGCGCTCGGTTGAACCGCCGCCACAGGTACCATCACATTGGCAACCGGCTGCACCGCGAATTCCGATGCCACCTCGGTCGATCCGCTGCGAGTCTCCGGGCCGTCCCCACCACACCCCGTCAGGAGATAGGCGAGCACGAGAACCGTGGTGACCGAGAGATCTCCAAGGCGGTCCTTCACCCGCTGCGAGAGAATGCTGGTGCGTGTCATGAGTGCCTCCCCGTTGCTGTGGCGCCCCGCAGGCGCCTGGTGACTGTTGGCGGTCACCCACGTCAAAAGCAGCAGGGGGGCCAACCCAACCGTCCGATCGCGAGAGGCTGTATATAGCGTTGTTATGAAATGAGTTAGCCGGGCAGCTGCCACGTCTGGAGACGCTCGAACAGCATCGAATGTGTCCGAGCGGACACATGAACGAACCGCCTGCTGTGTCCGAACGGACACATGGGGTTACCTGCTGGTGATGCCGTGTCGGCGCATGATCTTGAGCAGGCTCGCGTGGTCGGCGAGGCCCAGCTCCTTGGCCGTGTTGGTGATGTGCCAGTCGTTTCGCTCCAGCGCCGCGACGACGATCTGTCGTTCGGCCTCCGCCTTGCGTTCCTGGAACGTGCGCGGTTGTTCGGCGGAGGGTAGAACCCTCGCGGTGGTCTGGAGGTCGGGCGGGACCGCCGCCACGCCGATGCGATCGCCGTCGGTGGCGATGATCATCCGCTCCACCACGTTGCGAAGCTCGCGCACGTTGTTGCGGCGCCAGTCGTGGGCCATGAGGAGAGCCACGGCCTCTGCCTCGACCGTCTTGGGGCGAATACCGAGTCGGGCACAGAGACGGTGGGTCAGGTGGGCAACGAGATCTGGCACGTCGGAGCGCCGATCGCGGAGCGGCGGCACTGACAGCGTGTGGACGTTGAGCCGGAACAGGAGATCCTGCCGGAACCGTTTTGCCTCCACCTCCTGCTCCAGGTCGCGATTCGTGGCCGCCACTACACGAGTATCGACCACGATCGTTCGACTCCCCCCGAGCCGCACGATCTCGCGTTCCTCGAGCACTCGCAGGAGCTTGGCCTGGGCCGCTGCCGGCATCTCGGCAATCTCGTCCAGGAATAACGTGCCCTCACGCGCCAATTCGAACGCGCCACGCCTGGTCTGATGCGCACCGGTGAACGCACCGCGCTCGTGTCCGAACAGCTCGCTCTCGATGAGGTTCTCCGGAAGCGCCGCACAGTTGACCGCGATGAACGGTCGCCGCTCGCCAGGGCCCAGCCGGTGCAGCTCCCGCGCGACCAACTCCTTACCGGTCCCGCTCTCGCCCACAACGAGGATAGGGCTTGGAATCGGTGCAAGACGAGCCATCGCTGCTTTGAGATCCCGCATCGGCCCGCTGGTGCCGATGAGCGACGAGGTGTCGAGCAACTGCGCTCGCAGTGCGGCGACCTCACCCTCCAACCGGCCACGCTCCACGGCATTCTGGATCTCGTGCACGACCTTCTCCATCGACTCGGCCTTGTCGATGAACGCATACGCGCCGAGGCGCACCGCCTGGACGCAGCGCTCGTAGTTCCCGGTGCCCGTGTACACGATCACGGGAACGCGCAGTTCCCGCTCGCTCATCGCTCGCAGGAGGTCGAAGCCGTCCATCCCCGGCATCTCGAGATCGAGAATGACACAATCGACGGCTTCCTCGAGCAGCAGGTCGAGGGCCGCCTGCCCGCCGTCGGCCGTGAGGCTCTCGAACTCCCCTAGGCGTCGCAGGTCGTAGGCATACTGCTCTCGCATTGGCGCTACGTCATCGACAACGAGGACGGTGATCACGTCACGTTCTCCTTCGCGGGCGGCGCGGCGGGCAGCTCGATGACCACTCGCGATCCCGCTCCCCGTTCGGTCATCACCCGCAAGGTACCGCCCAAGTCGAGCACCAGCCGACGCACGATCGAGAGGCCGAGACCGGTGCCGCCGGATTTCGTGGTGTAGAAATCCTGAAACGCCCGATCCAGTTCCTCGCGGGTCATGCCCTTCCCCGTGTCGGCGACCGTGACCCGCACCGACGAACCGGGTGCGCCTTCGCCGACGGACTCGGTGGCGACGAGGACCTCACCCCCACCGTCCGACAGGCTCTCCACCGCGTTGCCCACGACGTTCTCGACGATGCGGCGCACGGCCACCGGATCGCCCACCACCAGCTGAAGGTTGGGCTCGAGACGAGCGTTCACCCGCCTGGTCTCCCCGGCGGCGGCGCGCGCAACATCGGCCACGATGCCGTTCACGTCACAGGTGCCCTGCCGGAGCGCCGGAGTGAGCCGTGCATAGTTCGCCGACAGGCCCTCCAAATAGGCTATACCCTGCTCCAGGGTCTGCGACCGCTCGCGGAACACCCCGACCAGCTCTTCGGGCCGCTCCCGAGCCACTTCCTCGAAATGCCGCAGCACGTTCCTGATCGGGGTGAGTCCGTTCTTGATGTCGTGGTTGATCTGCCGTGCGAGATCCCCCACGGCGGCCCGACGTTCGGCCTCACGTAGTCGCACGATGCTGGTGCGAAGTCGTTCTGTCATCGCGTCCAACAGCCGAGCGAGGTCACCGATCTCGTCGCGTCGATCCACGTCAAAGACCACATCGAGCCGATCCAGGTCGAGCCCCTTCGTCCTGTCCGCGAGCTGCGCGATGGGACGGCTGATCCGCGCCGCGAGCCACAGCGCGGCCAGCATGGCGATCCCTGCCATGGCACCGGCGACGGAGAGGAACCAGCGGTCCACGCTGCCGAGGAGCCGCCCGAGCGGCGTGGGATCGAATCCCACCGCGAGCACCCCTGCGTCCACGGTGACCGCGTCGCCGTCACGCCGCAGCAACGGAATGGGAAAGCTCGACCCCGAAAGCGGCGAGCCAATCGCCAACGCGGACCCGGCTTGCACCAAGGTGTCGGTCCCATTCACAATGGTGATGCCAAGCGGTCCCTCCCCTACCAGTCGTGCCCAGAACGATTCCTCGGCTTTCATCCCTCCGATCAACGTGAGGCTGCGGCTCCCAATCTGGACCGAGTCGCTCAGCACGATCGCGAGAAACGTCGTGTCCGGTGTGCGGGTTTCCGTGAGCGACGGAGCGCCCGATCGGGCGAGGGCCAACGGGAGGCCGGGATCGAGCTGGCCATACGCGTTCCGAAAGTGTCCCGACGAGACGATCCGTCCATCGGCGTCCTGGACCTGCAGCATGGCCAGGCCGGCGGTTCGCATTGCCGACATCGCATAATCCAGCACGTAACGTTGGTCTGCCGATCCGGTGAGGGCGAGACGGAACCGGTTGTCCGCGGCGAGGTCGGTCCCGAGTTGAGCGAGTCGCCCAGCGATGTCCGCACCGAGGCGGAGGATCTCTGTCTCGACGAGCGCAGCCATGGCAGCGGAACGGTTACGGTATTCGTCGCGTAGCCGTTCGCGCATCTCGTGGCGAACACCGATGGCAAGGGTCGCAACCGGCACCAGCGCGAGGACGAGCGTCGCCGCCACCAGTCGACCCCGAAATTTCACCTCAGCCTCACCGCGGGGATGCCGAAACCGTCCACCGCGATGTGGGCGATTCCGCGACGGACGATCAGCGTGCGCCGCACATCGATGAGCGGTACTGCCCCCACCCTTTCGAGCGCCTGCACCGTGCATGGATCGGCGAGCCGACGCGGAACCGCTACCAGGTACCCCTGATCCCGCCCGTCGTCGAGACGAGCCAGCAGATCCTCGCGTGACACGCCGAGTCCGGTCAACCGGCGGTCGGCCGAGAGCGCGACAATCCGCTCGGCCAAGGACCGTCCAATCGGATCGTCACGATCGTAGAGGATGTGCAGGCTGGAGTCCGCTTCGGCCCGGCCCGAGGCAGGTGCCACCGCCTTGCACTCCGCAACCGCACTCGGCCATTCGGCCGGGTCTGCTGGCCGGGCCGCCGCTGGAACTACATCACGCGCCAACGCCACACGTTCGTCCGCGAGTGCCGTTCCGGAGACCCACGCGCTCGACGCAAAGACGTAGGTGCGGTCCCAGGGAAGCGCGACAACGTCGAACCCCTGCAGGCCAGCGGCATAGTCCGCCACGGCCGGAACATCGGTCACCAACATATCCGTTCCGCCATCGAGCACGTCCCGCAGATCCGCGCCGGCGACTCGCCGGAACGCGAGCACAGGTGAGCGAGATCCTCCCGCCGGTGCCACGAGGATCCCGTCAGGACGGAGGCCCGCTATGCCGTACGGACCCGACCCCATCGGGATACCGCCACCCGGACCGCCAATGCGGATAGCGGCACGCGGCTGGGCCAACGCGTCGAGCGACGACCCGTCGGGCACCCGGACGGTTACCCGCCCATCCGCCGACACGGTCGGCAGCCACTCGTCGCGCGGCAGCGGCCATGCCGACACGACCATCGCCGCCGTTAGCGGCGCCCCGTCCCAGAGCAACGCATCGGATCGCACACGGAACGCCCACCGCTCGCTCTCGCGGAGCCACGCTACCGCAAGGCCCGGCTGAAGGACCCCCGTGCAATCGAGCCGAACGAGTGATTCATAGAGGTGTGCGCCGAGGAGCGCCTCCGAGAAGTTCACGGGTCCCTCGGCGCGGCCCACCATCACCGGGTCGGTGAGCGCAATGCGGATCGTGTCGGGGGCATTCGCCAACGGAGCAACGATGTCACAACTCGTCGCCGACGCGGTCGGTGCCGGCGGCGAAGCAGGTGGCGCTCCGGCGCATGCGGTCGCCACCACGAGCGCCAGCATGCCGCCGATCCGGCAGTGCAGAGCCGTGAGCCCC
>JAOTVV010000018.1 GCA_029863245.1 Gemmatimonadota bacterium | reverse complement strand
TACGACGGCAAGAGCTGGCGGCTCGATCACGTCCAGCTGACAAGCAGCCAGCTCGAGCAGTTGGTAGGGATCCTCCAGTGAACGACTACGAGACACGCCACGGGCCACGGGTAAACACCGAGAATTCGGAGGACTGAACCATGCCAAACCATACACCAGGACCGTGGCGGGTCCATAAGGTAGGCAAGGAACCTACCGCGGAAATATGGACCGATGAATCACACGGATCGGTACTAGTTGCAGAGTGCGCCGGTATGGACCGGGACGCTAACGCCCGCCTCATTGCCCAAGCGTGGCTGATTCCCGAACTGGCGGAAGCATTGCGATGGATCATTGAGGGACAGGATGCCGGAGAAAAGGTCAGAGGCCCCAAAGTACAGCACGGGATAGCAGAAGCCCGCGCCCTTCTCGCCAAACTAGACACAACCTAAGGAGGGAACCATGCCATACAAGTTGATGTGCCATAAGGCTGGAAAGCTATTTACTTTCGGGGTCTACCCGATTGCCTATGTCCGAATTGGCGAGCCGGTGTTCGCAACGGGCAATCGGTGGGAGTGGGCCGGACGGCTCTTCAGGTGGCGGTTCTCCCATACTCCCGGACGTTAAGCCTATGGGTGGCAAGGGAAGCGGGACCGGACAACCAAACTACTTTCGCTGCGCAAAGTGCCGGGTGCGGTATGGATATGGGAGTGCAAGCTACGCCACAATGGGATGGCGCTACGTTCGGACAGGTCGGGAACGGGGTGACTCAACCATACCCGATTACGGCCGTATCACGCATGTTGCCAGGGAATACCATTGCCCTGACTGTGGACACGTCGGCTGGTCCCGTCACATTGACCTCAAACGGGCACCCCTTACCCCTCCCCCGCGTTACCCTCCGGGCTCGCATCCTCTGAATGCGACCCCACCGGCACCCGTGCCAGTTGGGTGACGCGGGCGAACCGCTCGAGCTGCGCGAGGACATCATCCACTGCCGCGGCCTTGAGTTCTTCGGGATCCACCCGCCCGTCCTCCGGACGCTGCGTATGTGGCTTGCCGTAGGAGTACTCGAGGAGGAGCCGAGCGGCGGCGATCCGCTGGTCCAACTTGGGCGAGAGGCGTCTCCCCAGATAGACATTGAGCTCCAATGAAGGGCACAACTTCCATGTGGATCGGCTAGGGCAATGCAGCACGAGATCTTTCAGGATGGGGCGCCGGCAAGGCGCTCCAAACGGAAATCACCCGACGGGGTAGCTACCACAAACGTAGTGGTCAGTGCGTACGTAGCCACGAACGAGGAAGTGTTTCCTGTCATCCTGGATCTTCACGTCCCGAAGGGGTCCATCGTGGCCGATGTCACGTGGGGCAAAGGCGTTTTCTGGAAGAAGGTTTCCAAGAGCGACTACGAACTCCGCGCAACTGACATCAAGACCGGCGTTGACTGCCGGAATCTACCCTACGAAGACATGTCAATCGACGCAGTGGTACTCGATCCGCCATACATGGAGGGGCTATTTAGGAATAAGAGGTCGCACATGGCGGGGTCGGGGAGTCACTCGGCCTTTCGGGACCATTACTCGAACGGTGAGGCAACTCTTGGCGGGCCGAAGTGGCACGATGCGGTGCTGGACCTCTACATCCGTGCCGGCCGTGAAGCTCATCGGGTCCTTTGCGACAAGGGTGTTCTTATTGTCAAGTGCCAGGACGAGGTGAGCGCAAACACGCAACGTCTGACACATGTCGAGATCATCAACGCGTATTCCGAGATGGGGTTCTACGCGAAGGACCTATTTGTCATCGTTCGCCCCAACCGGCCCGGCGTGAGTCGGATGATCAAACAGGTCCACGCTCGGAAAAGGCATTCCTACTTCCTGGTCTTTGTGAGCAGCCACTGGTGCCCATCCCGTTTGCCGACGGCCTCCGGGCCGGCGAGGACGCCAGCTGGGCCTGGCCGATGTGGACCAGCCGCCCGTGTGGACTCCACCATCCCGACGGGCTCTGTTCGATTCACGAGGCGAAGCCGCGCGAGTGCCGCTGGATGTTCGCGTGCCAGCCCCAGCACGAGCGGAACAATCGCCGGCGCCTCGCCCGGGCCTGGGCCCGACCAGCAGCGCGGGCCTTCATGGCCCGGCTACGTCGACACGAGGAGGAGTAGAGCTATGCCGAGTCCTAGCCAGATGTGGGACGGCCCACCAGACCAGCACAAAGACAAGAAGCACGGGAAGGCCGCGCGCCGGCTGCTCAACGCGGCACTCGATCAGCCGAACCCGACGCCGGCGCTGCTCGAGGCAGTCAACAACGTGCTCACCCTGACGCGACACCCCAAGCGCGATCGCTCGCGCGACCCGTCGCCAGCCATCCACCGAGGAGCGCCCTAATGGCCCCACCACGAGGAGCACCGTTCGCCCTGGACATCGAGACCGTGCCGCAACGACGGTGGCGCGATCCGTACAAGATGGACAGCGACGACATCGAGACTGACGCGCCCGAGGGCGAGGCCGGCGAACCCGTCGCCATCGAGCAAGGGAAGTACCCGCTGAAAATCACGGGCACCATCCCGGCCTGCCACCCAATCACCGGCCAGGTCGTGAGTGTCTCGATGGGCTGGCTTGACGACACCAAGGGGATCCAGACCAAGACGGTCCAGGTGTCCACCATCGCTGATCCAAACCCGTGGGATGAGTTCACCGAGCTCGAGCAGCGCGACCTCGAGCGGGAGATCCTGCGCGAGAGCTGGCGGCTCGTGGCCCGGGCACTCGAGACCCGGAAGGTGCTAGTCACGTTCAACGGCAAGGGCTTTGACCTGCCGATGATGCGCTGGCGGTCGGCCCTCCTGGGAATCCAGCTGCCGACGTTCAAGTGGTACGAGCTGCTCTACCCCTACCGGCACCAGGAGCACATCGACCTGCGGCTGCTGTTCAGCGACGGCGACCGGCGAGCTCGAGGGACGTTGAGCGTGTGGTCTGAGGCGTTCGGTATCGAGGCACGCGAGGCGGGGCACCACGTCCTGGGCTGGGCGCTCGCTGGCCAGTGGGACGAGCTGGCCCGCTACGGCACCCAGGAGATGCAAACCCTCATCGACCTGTACGATCGGGTCAGACTGGCGATCTGATGGCGAAGCAACGAACCGACGGACCGAAGTGCGTGAGCTGCGACAAACCGTTGCGCGCGTACCGGCTCGAGCGGAGCTTCGAGTCGGATGATGAGGCGGCGGATTTCGTCGACCTCCTGGATCCCGCTCGGCGCCCGCGCCGACGCCGAACACAGGAAGACTTCCCGTTCAGTGTGAGCTTCCAGGCCGGCTGGGGCATCGAGGGCAACGGCCGATTCTGTTCCGAGTCCTGCGGCTATTCCTGGGCTGTCAGGCACGTGAAACCCACGAGTCTACGCTCGCGCCGCGCCGGCACCGCCTAACCCCAGCTCCGAGAGGGGGAGACCACATGTTAGGAGTCTGGAGGTTGCTGTATGCCGGCCCGATCTACACCGCGATGGTGGCGCTGGTGCTCGGCCTGGCGCTGCTCGAGAACGAGGCGTGGGCCATGCTGCTCGCGGCCGCGGCGCTGATCAACAAGGCCGAAGCGCGCGAGCTCGAGCGGCAAGCGATCCGCGCCCGAGTGCTGTTGAGGTCGGCGCTGGCCCATGACACGTTCACGGACGCCAACGGGACGGACCTTACTGCCCATACCCCGGACAGTGGGTTCTCACCGGCCAACGACCAGGAGCGCGCAATCGAGCGCCTGATCGACGAAACGAGGAAAACATGACGACCACCGAGAAGTGCGTCGTGTGCGGCAGCGACCAGATATGGGGGCACGTCAACGACCTGGCCTATTGCCGGAACCTCGAATGCGTGCAGAAGACGATCAACCGCGTCCTCGAGCGCGTCCGCGCCGTATCGACCGGCCGGCGTGGCAACGGGAAGGCGCAATGAGTACCCCCGCCATTCGCCGGCTCATCCAGAGCCGTGACTTCGGCCGCGGCGCGCTCAGCGGCCCAGAGCTCGAGGCGTGGCGGCTTGCCCAGGCCGGCGAGTTCCGCGCCCGTAACAACCAGCAAGTGAGCGGCTGGACCCAGGCGCGCGCGGCCGCCTGGGCCGGCGTCTGCCTCCGGAGCTGGCACGGCTGGGAGAACGGCCACCGACCCGTACCGGCCGCGGTGGTGCGCCGGATCGTCGACTACTCGCGATCCATCCAATCCAAACTGGACGAGGTGTTGCGATGATGCACGCAGACCTGCTGTACCACACGGGGAAGCAGATGAACCCCGAACCCATCAACATCGAGCTGCGCGAGTTGGTCCGTGTGCTGGCCCGCGGCGAGCCCGCGGTCGTCAAGCTCGAGCCAGGCGACGCCAGCCACTATGCGTTCCTGATCGTGCCGGCGTCTGCGAACCACGTGCGGCACCATCTCGGCCGATACGGGATCGAATCGAGCCGGGCAGTCGACTACTGGTTTGTCGCCCGCCTGGACGATCATGGTGGGGCCTGGACCTGGCTGCCGATCGACTGGCCGGCCCGCCCAGAGCTCATGATCCTGGCCAACGACAACGAGTGGACCGTGACGCTGTTGGTCTGGTGGTTTGAGATCGTGGCCGTGGAGCTCGAGGCCGAGAGGGGAGGAGCGCGCGCCCAGTCGGAGCGCTAACCCACACGGTTGGCCGCAGAACCTTGCGTGAGGTGACTGGACGCGCGCGTACTACGTGAGCAGCGTTCACAACCCTCCGAAGAGGACAATTTAGACCCTGACCGAAGGAGAGGCAAGATGCACACCCCAAAGAGCAGCCGAGCCGAGTTCCACCGACGGCGACTGACCGGAATAGGTGGCTCGGATGTCGGCGCCATCGTGGGCGTCGATCCGTACCGAAATGCGCTCGATGTGTACCTCGAGAAGACGGGAGAAGTCGAGCCTGACGAAGCCCCCACCCCCGTCCAGGAGCGCGGCCGGTTCCTCGAGCCTGTGATCCGCCAGCTCTACAAGCTGCGCTCTGGCCGGCGCCTCCAGCCCGCCCGGTTCCGCCGCCATCCGGAGCACAAATGGATGATCGGCCACCCGGACTCGCTGGTAATGGCCCGCGACGACGTGAAGGAGGTCACGGACGAGCGCGGCGTCTTCGAGGCGAAGACCATGATGCGCGGCGTCTTCAAGAAGGTGGTCGATCGCGGCCTCCCAGAACACAACCAGCTCCAGGGCATCCACTACGGAACGCTGTGCAAGCACCGTTGGGTCACGTTTGCTGTCCTCCAGCCGGACTCGTGGCAATTCGTCACGCCAACCGTCGTGATCGAGCCGGCGATCCAGCAACAGGTCGTCGAGGTGTGCGAGCACTTCTGGTACAACCACGTCGTACCCCAGCAGCCACCCAAGCCACGCGACCCGGAATGGACGATCGACCTACCCGAAGTCGAGGGCGAGGTCGAGCCCCGGACGGACCCGAGCTGGCGGGCCATCATCGAGAAGCTCCAGGACATGAAAGCGCTCAAGCAGGAGGCCGACGAGCTGTACGAGGAGGCGCGCCAAGCGCTGCGGGACGAGTGCGGCCACCTGGGCCAATTCGAGGGCGCCGGCGCCCGGGTCTACTTCAAAGAGCGGGAGCGCCAGGGTGCGATCGACCCCAAGCGCCTACTCGGCGCGGGCCTGCTCGATCCGCTGCGGGTGCAGGCGTGGCTCATGCAGCTGCTTCAAACGTGGATGGGAGAAGACCAAGCCGTTGCGCTGATTCAGGCTGACGTGCGGGCCGGTGAGCTGCGCGCCGATCTCGAGGCGTTCCGGAAGAACCCCAGCCGGTACAAGGATCTGCGGGTCTATCATATCAGCGACCAGGAGCCGACTCATGGGTAAAGCCCTTGCGACCGTCACCATCGACGGCAAAGACTTCACCGCCGTCCAGATGCTCAACAAGCGGGCGGCCCGACTGGACGAGATCATTCCGGGCACGGCGGGGATCACGGGCGCCCAGCTGGTCCGGATCGCCCAATTCGAGGTCGCGCGGAATGACGACCTGGGCGAGTGCAGCCCCAACAGCGTGCTCAATGCCGTCTACGATGCCGCCCGGCTCGGGCTCATGCTGGGCCGCGAGGCCCACCTGGTGCCCTACAAGCGGCGCTGTCAGATGATCCCGGACTACCGCGGGTTCATCACACTCGGCTACCGGTCCCAGCTCGTGCTGATGCTGGACGCCAAGACCGTCTTCCCCGAAGACGAGTTCGACGTGCAGGAAGGCAGCACAATGGCCATTCACCACAAGCCGGACTACTCGATCGACCGGTCGAGCCCCAAGGAGATCCTGTACTTCTACGCGATCGCGTGGCTCCGGAACGCCCCGGTCCCGGTGTTCCACGTAATGAACCGGACCGAGGTGGACCGGATCCGCGCCAGCTCGGCGATGAAAGACGGCATCCCGTGGCGGGACTGGTACGATCGGATGGGCCTGAAATCGGCGATTAAATACCTCGCCGACAAGCGCTTACCTGTGACCGAGATCCCCGGTCTGGCTGATCTGGTCGAGATCGACAACCGAGCCGAAGCGGGCAAGATTTCACGGCCGATCGAGGGCGAAGACGCGGAGGAGCTCGAGGCCAAGATCGATGAAGAAACCAGGATCCGGCAGGACGAGCTGAAACTCAAGCTCGAGGAGGCGAAGGCGAACCAGTAGGACTCTTGACGGGGCCGTGACAGTAACGCATTGTCACGGTCCCCGCCTTCACCGCTACGAGGCCGCAAATGTATGTGAAGCTGTTCGGCTCGATCCTCGATTCGTCCGTCTGGATGGAAGACATCGGCACCCGGATCGTCTGGATTACGATGCTTGCGATGGCCAACGAGTACGGCATTGTCGAGGCATCGACGGCCGGCCTGGCCCACCGGGCCCGTGTCAATCTCGAGGAGTGCAAGCGCGCGCTCGAGATCCTTGTGGCCCCCGACATCGACAGCAAAGACCAGAGCTACGGCGGCCGGCGCGTCGAGAAGGTCGAGGGTGGCTGGCTCCTACTCAACTACGAGAAATACCGAGAGATGCGGTCCCGCAAACAGATTATGAACGCCCAGCGGCAGAGCCGCTTTCGTCGCCAGCAGCGTGACATGTCACAACCAAGCGTGACACGTAACGATGTCACGGTAGAAGCAGAAGCAGATGTAGAAGCAGATGCAGTAAGTAAGAAGGATTCCCAGTTAGGATCTCCACCTACTAAAAAGGGTGAGAGTTTGTCCCGTTCTGCGAACGGAACAGCGCTCGTGCCAGCCAAAGAGACCGCCCAGTGGGTGAATGAGACCCTGCACGACCTCGAGCCCGACGTGTTCGATCGCCACCGGCTGCTGTGGGAAGCCCGCACCGTCTTCGCCTTCTGGTCCTGGCGTGCCAAGAAGAACGGCAAGCGGGTTGTGCTCACGGAAGACCGGAAGACCCGACTCAGGCGCTACCTCCAGATTTACGGGCTGGAAGACTGCCTGCTGGCCGTCGAGGGGGCCTTCCACCACGCGGACCACAACCAGCAGGATGGCCGCGAGTACCATGAGCTCGAACACATCTTCAAACGCAAAGAGGGAGGCGGGACCGTCGAGAAGCTGGCCGCAGCCGGCACCAAGAAACGGAAGGCCGTGGATAAGATCCTCGCCCGCCTGGCCGAGCACGGCTACATCCCAACAGGAGCGGAGGATGCCGAATGACCGCGCACGAACCCATGACGGACCACGAGCAGCTGGAGCTGGTAATGAACGACCTGATCCCGATGCTGCTCGAGCGGATCGAGAAGTCCGAGCTGTTGATCGACCGGCTCCGGGACTACCTCCACCACGAGACCCGGATGCAGCTGGCGAAGGTGGTGGAGGAGTCGGTCCACAGGATCGTGGAGAAAGTGGAGGCGGAATGGACGGGGGCGTTCCTCCCGGAGCTCCGCAGGACGATTCGAGCCGACGTGGAAGCCCACCTGGCGCAGCACGTGGAAGCCCGCCCAGCGAAGCTCTCGGACCCCTAGCCGAGCTCGATCCGCGCCCCGCGCGGCTCAAGTGCCTGGCGTGCGGCAAGTGGTTCGAGGGGCCGCGGCCGCGCTACTTCTGGGTGCTCGCTGAGCGCCGGGGTGACGCGGACCCGTGGTGGTACGCGACCGCCTGCGCGGAGTGTGCGCCAGGCGTTGAGCTGGCTGACCAACAGTTCCGCGAGCGCACCAGGCTGCTCCAAACGACCGACCCTGAGCCCGAGGCCGAGCCCGAGCTCGAGCTGCCGCGCGAGGAAGACGGCGAGCGGGAGAGGTATCCGTGACCGCCCACATGACGGACACGACGATACAGCTCAAGGTGTACGGCCGGCCGGTGCCGGCTGGCTCGAAGCGCGGATTCCCGATCCGCGGCAAGGGCGGGAAGATCCACGTGTCCGTCACCGACGCCTCAAGCAAGGCAAAGCCGTGGCAAGCACAGGTCCGAGCGGAAGCCGCCGAGCTGATGGCTGGCCGGCCGCTGATCCGCGACCCGATACAAGCCAGGGCGATGTTCTACTTGGCCCGCCCCAAAGGGCACTTCGGCAAGCGCGGACTTCGGCCGAGCGCGCCCCGGTATCCAGCCGTACAGCCCGACGCCTCGAAACTCTGGCGCGCCGTGGAGGATGCGCTGCAAGGCGTCGTCTATGCGAACGACGCTCAAATTGTCGAACAGTGGGTTATGAAGGTGTACGGCGAGCCTGAGCGCTGCGAAATTTACCTGACCGTGAGAGCAACGGAGATTCTGCGATGAACCGCGACCAGTACCGCATAGCGCGCCGTGAGCGCATCGCTGCCGGCAAGACGCTGGCGTTCGACCTGGACGATGAGACCGACATCGTGTGTCCCTACTGCGGGGCCTACGAGGAACGACCGACGCTGACCAACGAGCAGCTGCTCGAGCGGAACTTCGAGACCATCTGCCGCTCGTGCCGGCAGTCATTCGGCGTGTCGGTGACGATCCGGGTGCTGCATACGACCTGCGGGATCACAGTGCAGCGAGGCGACGACCGATGAGTGACACCGACTTGGTGCAAATGCAACGTCATCGGGATGCGTGGCGCGAATACGCTTACGGGAAGCGGGACAAGCCCGCCGACTTTCTCGATGGCAACAAGGTAGATCGGGGGCCAACCGAGATCGAACGGCTACGGCAGGCCGTCGTCACGTACCTCCGGGCCCAGGGATCGCATTTCTGTGGTGGGGAACCGACCGCCGCCGACTTACTCCAGGTGCTCGCGCTCGCGACGAGGCTCGTGCACCATCGTCGCTAACGGGTGAACTCGGCTACGAAGGATTCGAGTGGGAACTGGATGCCGGGATCCGTCTTGCGACCAGGATCGAGCTGCCGATGAGTCCGAACCGACGCAGCCGCTCGCGGAATGTCGTGCTCCACGGCACGCGCACGAAACCACTCGACTCCCGCCTCGAGCTGGAGATCGGTGTAGAGCTGGGCCGGGTGCCCCGTCCTCCACGCCCGCTGTAGTTTGTCATAGGTCCAGACTCCAGGGACCGCAAACTCCATGCCGATCGAGCGCCGATTGAACGCGCGCGCATGGAACGCCTTCCGCCAGCTATCGACTTCCCGCACGATCCGGCCGTCCGGCAGACACCACGCATGGACCGAGAGGCCGATCGCGCGCAGCCAATCCGTACAGTGCCAGATCCGGCCACGACCTAGCCCGCCGTCGTTGTTCAGATCTACCACCCACTCGCCATGCCCGTGAATCACGAGCAGGTCGATCTCCCCCGGACCCCGCTGGGCGCCGTGGTTCGCGTTCGGGATGTCAATGAGGTTCAACACGGGCTCCCTCGAGATGCGACAACCGCTGCGCGTGCTCGTGAGCGGTCGCATAATGCTCGCGGTGACTCTTGGCAAACTCATCAACCAACGTCGTGATCTTCCCACTCCAGACGCCGAACTTCCAGATCAGGGCGAACAGGGCGACGAGATTCACCGCAACGCCGAGCGCAACGCCCACGGCTATCAGGATCCGTTCAAATTCCATCGTTTACCGCCTTCCAGTCCGGGCCGCGCGGGCTCGTTGCTCTATCCCTTTCGCGACAGCTTTTCGTGTCTCTGCCGTCTTCCGCATCGCCTGAAATTTCTCCCGCGCCACAAGGCCGGCCTCGTCATTCTCGACCGCCTCTGTAGCGATCGCCAGCGCTTCGGCCAACAGTGCCTTGCGCGCGTCAGCCTCTGGCGTGAACCGACGCACGTAGGAGAGGGCCGTCACGGCTTTCGCGGCGTCAGTCAACATCAGCCGGCGCTGCCGTTCGATCAGTGACTCCGTTTCAACGTCGGATGCTTGGCGCCGCTCGGCCAACTCGAGCAGGTCGTACAGCTGCTCGATCGGCAGCGGGCGCGTGCCCGTTTCGCCGCCGCGCTGGAAGATCCGACCGAATACCGGGATGTCGGCCGCTTCCTTCTCGCGATCGAGCCCAGGCGCGCCCAGACCGAGTACGGCCAAGAGATCGGCCGCCACGTAGCCGAAGACGCCCGTGATTGCATGGTCGATCCGGCGTGGCGAGATGTTGAACGTCCGGCCGAGCACGATCGCCACCCGACTCGTGTACTCGTTGAACTGTTCCGCGGCCGGCTTCCGGAGCTCACCCATCGGCACGATCGGCCTGTCGAAGTAGAAGGTCTCGTTGGCCAGCTGCTCAAACGCCTCGCCGATCAGCACGGGCATCACGTTGGGTGTCGCCGACTGGCGAAATATATTGAACCATTGCTTCACGCCTTCCGGATCCTGCACGTACCACGAATCGAGGAACGCTTCCGGCAGCGACGAGAAGACGAGACCGACCTCGAACGCACGCGGGATCCGGATGAGCGTCGGCTCGGGCCACTCGGTCGGGAAATGCCAATGGAGGAACTTCTCGCGCCAGGGCATCGTGCGGTACCAGTCTTCGTCCTTGTGGAGCCACCACAAACCCAAGGTCGCCGCGGTGAGCTGGAAGCCACGCCACACGAACTTCATTGGGTTGCGGCGTCCCGCCCGGATGTTGGCTCGCGGGCCCTGGATGGCGGCGTTATGGAACGGCACCATCCGGTTGATCACGCGGCCGAACTCGCCAGCTGCGGTGAAGTCCGTCGTCACCTGTTTCGCGCCCAGCAGAAGCTGGAGTGACTGATCGAGCGACATCGGCTCGCCAGGCGTCCAGCCGATGTCTTCGGCGATCGCACGGAGCTCAGCGACTCGAGGTGCCATCTCAGGAAATTGGATCATGTCTCGGTACCACTCGAACCAGTTGCGCGGATCGAGACTTCGCACCACTCGACCTTGGAACAGCCGGCGCGCTGCCAGCCGCGTATGGGGGATGTCCTGACCGAGCGGTTGCGCCATCTCACCGCCGAGCGACAGGAACGCATCGAGCCAGGGCGACGTATCGAGCCCCGCCACCCGGTTGAGGCCCGCGTCAGCCATCGAGCGCAGCCAGTACCAGAAGAGCTTGACGCCGTTGGCCGTCGATGCCGAATTGGTCCACATAGTCTGGAAGTCACGCAACGGATTCCAGACGAGCCCGAAGCTCGCACGGAGGCCCGTGGTCCCAGCCCGAAAGGCCGCCGCGGGCTTGCCGAGCGCCCACTCGCCAATAGGCAGACCACCGACCTCGCCAATCCGGTACACGTCCAGGGTGCCCAACGCATCGTAGAGCCGGCCATCGACCCGATACCACCGGACCCGACCCTCTTCCGTCCAGATCGGCAACACGGGATCGACGCCCTTGGGTCGCTGGGCGGGAGCAAAAAACGTGAGCGTCTGGCCGAGCAAATTGAAGTCGACGCTCTCGCCTTCCTTCCCGATCTCGACGAATGGCGCCGTCGGATCCGCAGCGAACATCTGGCGATTGATCCGCTCGATCAGCTCCTGGATCGTTGCCGCGGCAACCGGTACCTGGTCGACCGAGACTTCCTCGATCAGATGGCCCATGCCCTCGATCCGCGCGAGGTTCACGATCTGATCGAGAATCAGCCGTTGATGCGCCGCGCGGATAAGCTGCTCCATCTGCGTAATCATCTGCGGGAACGGATCCTTGATGCGACGCCCTGACCCCTTGAGGCGTTTCACCGGACTGCGGCTCGTAGCAGCGCGACCCGCCGATCGAGCCCACAGATCATCGAGCTCATCGAAGAACCGCTGGAGCGGGATGTAGTCGCCCGGATCCCGGCCGAACACCTTCTCGACAATCTCCCGGAACAACGGTGACGCCTGGGCAGCGTAGTTGAGCCCGCCCGCGTTCCAGTCGTACACCTTACTCGCCGCCAGCTCGAGTTGGGGCGACGCGAGCTCCCCAACGAGTTGCTGTGCGTCTTGGAGCGACAGGCCCGGATTCCGCGGACCACGCGGATCCGTCCAGAGCTTGATCGCTCGCCGGGCCCACAGATAGATGCCGAAATCGAGATGGCGGCCCGTCACCAACCCACGGATGTCCTGGAGTGGCGGGCCAACCTTGTTGCCAGCCAAGTCGATCATCCCCGACGTGACCATGTATTTCGTCCGGGCCGCATGGACAGTCCGGAGCGCCGCGGTCGTGATATAGGGATCGTCCGACGGGGGCAGCGCCGCGCCCGTTTGCCGCTGCGCTTCCTTGGCGAGCTCGTAGAGTGGCTGGGCCATCTCGACCAGCTTCTCCATCGACACGATGCGCCGCGCGCTTTCACCAGCCGCACGCAATCGCTCCCCCGGTGACGCCGGATCGACCATCGACATGCGGGCCCGCTCATACGATCCCTGATCACGCCAGCGACGGATCCCCGCCTTCGCCTCGGTCCCGGCAAGACCAATCTCCGGATGCTCTGGCAGGAACTCAGCGTCGAACCACGCAGAGAACAAGGGCGCATCAGCCTGGAGGGTCGGATCCTCTTCGAGCCACCGCCGCCAGAACTCGGCAAACCCTTCACGCTTGTAGCCGCCGTTCGGCTTCGTGTTGCCGTAGAGCTGCCGGCCGAGCTTCGTGAGCTCCTTTTGCATCCCACCCGACGCAAGCGGCTTCTTCCACGGGCCGCCCTTTGACCAGCCGAACACCAGCTTCTCCGTCGCATGGCCGATCTCGTGTGCGGCGGTAGCGATGTCGTCGGCTTGGCGCGTCCGAATCACTTCGGGCCCGACCCGGAAGAACCCAGCGACCCGACGCCCTTTGACCCGACCCGATCGGATCGGCACGGCGCGACCAGCGGCCTCTGTGATCTTGCCGAGCAGGTGCATCACCTGGGGCCGGCTGATTGAGTCGCCCGGTCGCCAATCGGCTGGCGGCTCGGTCCGGCCACGCAACAGATAGCCAATAGGCATCTGGCCGTCCTTCACCATCAGCGGATCCCTGGCAGCGAACATCGGATCGGTCTCGAGCCCGGTATCCGGGAGCGGCTTGCCCTGGACTCGAGCGGCGTACTCAGCTGCCAAGGCCGATGCGCGATCCCAGGTCGGTGACGGATCGGCACCGGTTGTCGGCCCGTGAAGCAGGTAGATCATCCGGTTGTCCGGGATCCGGGGCCGAGCGGCTTGGAGTGCCGCAATCACCCGTTCTTCCATCGCTGGATCGTTACGGATCTGTTCGACGAAGGTGACGGCTTCGGCGTCGCGCTCGACCCCGCGGATCGGCGAGAACAGCTCTTCCTGGCCCTCCATCGGCTCAGCCTCGCCACCCGGGCGCGCGATCGCGCGGGTGCGCAGCTCTTCGGCCGAGATCCCTTCGCCCGCGTTGGCGATCGGGTAGAGCTCGAGCATCCGTTCGGCCAGCTGCTGCCGGCGCTTGCCCTTCGCTTGGGCCAGCCGGCGATCGAGGATCCGCAGCAGCTCGCGCGCCTCCGCGGCCGCCTGAGCATGATCGGCCGGTGGGAGCAACTCGCCCTGCTGGATCTGGCGTTGCTGTCCGGTGAGCTCCAAGTCTGGCCGTTCGGGCATGAATGGCGTCGGCTCCATCGTCGGCTCGCTGACGACCCCGCCCTCGACTTCGACCTCGAAGCCTTCTCGCGTGAGCTGCTCTTCCTCGAGCAGCTCCATGAGATCGCTGATTTCGTCGTTGGTCAGACCACGGGCTCGGAGCTCCGCTTCGGCCGCGGCAAGCCGTTTCTCGGCCTGGGCCGCTCGACCCATCGCGCCCCGGGCGTCCTGGCTAATGATCGTCCCCGATCGCTGATCCTGGATGTTCGGATCGAACCGGGTCCACGGCTGGATGCCCTGGCCAGCCCTGACGGATTCGCGTTGGAGTTGTGCGTAGGCCCGCACCGCGCGCTCGACGAGCTGCTCCTGCGATTGCTTGGCCAGCCGCGGATCCCGGGCGGCCGCCTGTTCCGGAACCGGGGCACCAGCACCCTCTGGATCCCGGACAGCCTTCTCCGTCTGGAGCTCGTGGATCCGCACATTGACGGCCTCGTGCTCTTCGGGGCTCAGATTCAGACGGCGACGTTCGGCAGCGACCACCTGGCGCCCGGCCGCGTCGCCCATGACGCCCCATACTTGGGCGGTGCGTTGGGCCAGTGACTCGAGCTCGGGAGTGAGCGCTTGGGCCGCCACGCCCGCGCGGCGCTGGAGCTCGTTCTCGACGCGGGGTGCCAGGTCGGTCCCTGAGCCGATCCGCCGAAGACGGAGGAGCTCAGCCCTCGAGGCTTTCGTGAGGTCAGTGGCAATCGCTTCAATCGATCGCTCGCCCTGGACCTGGGGTGGCTGGCGCGTCAACGTGGCGTCAGAGGGCAGCGCCTGTTTGGGTGCTGCCTGGAGCTCTGCCGGGGTCGTCGTGACGGCTTCCGGCTTCGGCCGTGGGGCTGGTTCCCCGGTCGGCGCCGGCAGGCGTCGGGGGGTTTGCGTGACGGCCTGGGGACCAGCAATTCGACCCATGCGCGCGTTTCGCAGCATGGCATGGGTGAACAGGCGTTTCAGGAAGAGCGCACTTGCCTCGCCGAGCATCTGGAATCCGCCACCCGCCACCGCCCCACCAACGAGGCCGCCGCGCTGCCTGGCCGCAGCATCAGCAAGGCTCTCTTCTTGGATCGGCGCGACGGCCGTTTCGAGGTAGCCGAACCGCGCCGCGTCTTCGGCCGCGCGACGAGCGACCCGGCTAACGACGGTCCCGCTGAGCCGTTCCTCGAGCGCGCCCACGATCGCGCGCCCGCCGACACCACCGGCAATGAGCGGCCGGACGCGGGGCCCGAATCGCGCTACCTGGCCTGGCGCCGAAGCGCCCGGTAGGAGCATCATGGTGGCCATCAGGCCCAACATGTCACTCGAGAGCTGCGGGACAAAGCCGGGCTTACCGAGCTTCTGGAGCCGCGCCTGCTCGTTGGCCTTCTCGACAACGGACCGGAGGGCGGGATGCGCCTCGAGCCCCAAAGGCTTCCCGATCAGATCCGCGGCTTTGACCGCTCCCTGGAGGATGGTACGAGCCCCGAGGTCGCGCCCCAGGCCGCGCAGAAGGACATTGGAAACCCCCAGAGTGGTACCGGTGAGCCCCCGGGCTGTGCGTTCGGCCTGGCGCCGTTCACGGGCCTCAGAGCTCGACTGGTCCTGGAGCAGCTGCTGGACTTCTGGCGAGACCGGCGCCCGCTGGACCGGACCGGCCTGTGGTGTGACGGGTTCGGGGATCAGCAGCTTCGACAGCTTGCGCTGGGTCCGGGCCACCGTGACATCAGCGGGTGCCGCACCGCGACGCACCTGGCCGGCCATTCGCGCGCGGCCCAGCAAACGCTTCGCCCGCTCCGCTCGGAGCCGTGCCAACCGTTGTGCTGGGGTCTCAGGCATTACCGGCCCACATCAGGCGGTACGTCGTACAGCTCGTGAATCTGGTCGGGCGTCAGCCCATCTTCGATCAGATCGTCCCAGTCCTGCTGCGTAATGCGGATCAGCCCGGTCTCCCCCTCCGGGGTCGCCGCATAGATCGGTGGTAGGATCGGGATGCTCTCTCCCTGCTCATCGAAGATCAGGAAGTCTTCCGGCGTGGCCGTCCCCGCGACCATCTTATCGATCAGGCCGAGCAGTTGCGCTGGCGTGGCCCGGTGCCCTTCCACGACACCCGTGTTTTCGTTGATGATGTCATTGAAGCTCCGGAGCAACGCCGCGGCGGCTGTCGGCGTCATTCGCGCCTGGGTCGTGCCACCCGTCCGACCACCGGTGCGCGTTTCGGTGGCCCGTTGGAGCCGACCCTGTTCTGTCCGGATCCGCTCGAGCTCCTCGATCTGCTGATCGCCGGTTAGCAACTCGAATCCTGGCGGGACGTTCTCCGGGCCGACCTGCTCGATCAAGAAGTCGATCTGCCCTTGTCGCTGCCCGCGCGTCTGGACATCCTCGAGCGCTGATCGGACGACCTGCGCCGGGTTGTTCCCGGCCTCGACCTGGGTAGTGACCAGGGCACCCTGTCCCCGGATGGCGTTCGCGAGCTCGGGATTGCCGGCTTGTTCCTGTTGAGTGGCCAGCCGCTCGAGCAGCTCCTGAACGCGCTGCGCCGACTGACTGAACTGGCCCTGCTGCGCGCGTTGTTCACCCTCTGGATCGAAGAACTCCCCCTCAACGCCCGTCGGGCGCAGCCCCGGCCGCGGTGGTCGGAGCTCCTGGAGCCCGCCCGTCGGTCGAAGGGCCTGGGAGATCTCAGCCGACACGTCAGGCTGTTCCTGCTCCGGGAACGGTGCCTGGCGCGCTTCGGTCGCCGGCGCCGGGATCCGGGCCGCCTCGCCTGTCACGAACCGCGGATCGGCCGCCCGCTCACGCATGGCGGCCTCGCTCCGTTGCTCGATCTCCTGAGCCAGCGAGCTCGACCGGAGATCCGAGAGCTGTTGCGCTGACTCAAACTCCTGCTGGCGTCGCGTGTTCTCGCGTTGCGACTCGACGAACGCCGCCGCCTCTTCAAAGGCGCGTGTCGCCGTATCAAGGAACCGCTCGGCACCGCCCATTTGTGAGCGAGCCGTCGGTAGGACGCGCGGGCCGAAAGGGACGGTCATTAGTCGCCTCCGGGGAACGCTTTGTCAGCAAGCCAGTTGCCAGCCGCCCCCGCGATCGGTCCACCAACCAGGCCAGCAGCACCACCGATCAGCTTGCCGAACAGCCCACCGCCTTTAGCCGCGTTCTCTTCGGCCTGGGCACGATCGAGCGAGCCACCGAGCAGGTTGACGAAGCGGTTCTGGACGTTCTGGCCGAAGGCGCCGATCGACTCGATCCCGCGTTGCTGGAGTCCCTGGGCCTGGAGCGCGTTCGCCGCCACCGCAGACGCCACCCGATCGTTGAAGTCCTCGAATAGCCGGCCGCGATCAACGTCGAAAAAGCCGGTCTCGAGGCGCCCCGTGCCGGCTGCTTGGCCGCGCGCGAACTCGAGATTCCGCGTTAGCTGCGGCGTGAGGCCGGCCACGATCCCGCGCGCCGATTCCTCTGCTCCCTGCTGGGGATCGAACGCCAGGGCCCGCTTGAAGAACTCACTCTCGGCTTCCGCGCCGAGCCCGCGGCTCCGCTCGATTTCATCAAGCGCCGTGCCCGTGAGATCGCCTTTGGCACCACGAAACGTCCGTGGCTTCTGGCCCCGGCCGCGCGCCATCATCTGCTGGATCATGCTTGGTGCTGTCATTGGGCTGCCTCGCTCTCCCGGACAATCTCAAACTCGATTTCTGGCTGCTCGATGATGAGGTCGCCAGCGCCGAGCACGGTCATATTGTCAATCACCAACTGGAACCAGGTACCACGGAGATCGGTGCGCAGCGCATCCGGATCCGTTCCATCATCATAGGGCAGATAGAGCGCAAACTCATAGCGTTCTGTCTTCCGGACACCCGGCGTTCCCGTCAGCGCCAGCGTCTGTCGCAGGTCCGGATTGGTGCCCGTCCCGTCGTACACGATGCCGTCGACGATCGGTGTGAATCGTAGCGTCACGGTCATGTCGTAGGTCAGAGCAATCCAGAACTGGGTGAAGATCGCCTCGCCGCCAGCTCCAGCCGGCGCAAACCGATCCGACTTGGCCAGGAAGGTGATCGTGTCACCGACAGGCGACCCCTCCGGACCAGCACCGTCGGACTCTCCAACCCCGAAGCGCCAGACATCGGCACTCGTATAGCGGCGGCCGAGAAACATCGTCGGGATCGGCGTGCCACCACCCGGCGCCCAATCCTTGACCGTCAAGTTGTCGAAATACTGGTTGTCGACGCTCGAGACCTGGCACCACAGGCCGAACCGCTGGTGCGAGGCATCGTTGAAATCGTTGACGGCCGTTACCGGCGCGAACGTCACCCGATTCCCACCACCCAAGTCCTCGAGATACGGTGTGATCGACTGCCCGCTGACCAGGACGCCCATCCGTTTCCCGACCGCGCGAGCCCACGGATACGCGGTCTGGAAAACCTGATTCGAGATCCCGACGCCAAGCCACTCACGGATAATCAAGTTCACCGTGTCCGGGTCGCCGGTGTTCCGCTCCCATACGAACGAGAGCGCGTTGGTCGAGGAGCTTTTCTGGATCCCGTTGTGCCGGAAGTTCAGCCCGGCATGGGCCGAGGTCGTCCCATCGTTCGGCCGAGTTACGTCCGCAAAATATTCGAAGTTGTCGAACACCACGTCGGCCGTGCAGTAGAGATCCCACACGGCGAAAGAGTTCTGGGCCGCCCGGAGCACGTTGCTGTAGATGCCGTCGAACACGCCGCCAACCGTGACCCAGGGCGTGCCGAATCCCTTGTCGGGGGTATGGGCCGTGATCAGCACCCCATCCGTATCGGTCATCGTGTCGAGCGCTTTGGTCGCCATCAGCTCAACACGCAATCTTCATAGGGTTTGACCCACCGGCTGTAATCGATCACGCCGTTACAGCTGGTCTTGTGTCGGACTGCCACGCGCACGACCTGACTCGGGCTGGCGCCGAGGGCACCGAATCCGCCGTTGGTGATGTAGGACGGCTGTGTGTCTACGAGCGTCCACGACCCAGCGAGCGTCACGTTCTTGGCCCACACCTGCGTCAAATGACCGACAGGCGGATCGGGTGGACAGGCCCGACTCGATACCGGCGTGACCGCATTGGCCCAGGAACACGTGCGGGAACTGGACCCACAGGACAAGATCAACGAGCCCCATTGCGGCGGATCGGGCCCGGCGTGACACTCCTGGTACGCTCCCTTGGCGCTGAAATCGGGTGTGCTCTCAGCGTTTTTGAAGCGGCCACGGAACTTGTGGTAGAGCTCGCCTACGGGCGCGAAATCGATATGCTCGGACACACCGGGCGCGAGGGTGGCCTTGAGCGTTTCCGCTGTCACCAGCCGATCGCCCCCAGGACTATCGGGCGGGCCCATGCCGTCGATGTTCTGGACGGTGGTGTTCCCGTCTTCCCAATCTTCTCGATAGACCTCCAGACTCAAATGATCGTGGCCGGGCGGGATCACGAACTCGATCGTCAGATCCTCGGTACTCGCGCTGGTTCGTGACCACAGACCGGTATTGTCGCCGGCCCGTGTGACGACTTCCGGAGGGGTCGCCGTGGTCAGCAGTCCGGTCCGGTAAGCGGGCGGATCATCCGGACAGGTGGGACAGGCCGGATCGTTCCAGAGCGCCGGATCGCTGTCGGTGAAGCCTGCCGTGTACTGGCCACCGCCACGGTAGCGCAACGAGACTGCGTAGCGATTCAGCGCGGTGAGGCCGGTGATCTCGAAGGTCTGGGAGTAGTTGGGCCCGCCACCACTCAGATCGACAATGACCTCGCCGTACTTCGCCCAGCTGCCACCGGCCGACAGGTCTTTGAGATACACTTCGACCTGCTCGTTGCCGTTCGGCACGCCGGGAGGCGACGGATGCCCGGAGTTAAACCACGTGAGCTCGATGGACATTGGGTTCAAGACGGTCGAGCCGTCCTGAATGATCGGCCACCCGGCCGGCGCCGCGCCGCCCCCACCGGTCGCGAGCGTCGTGTAGAACTCTGACCCACAGTACGGTTCGGCGTTCTCACCCAACTCGTAGTAGCTCCACTTGGGCTTCGACGGATCCCGGATCGAGAGCGCGTACACCCGACGACCCCACACGAACAAGACGACGCGATCGAGCGCGTAGTAGAGGGCGAACGCCTGGGACGGCGGGCTCTCATCAACGAGCGTCGCGGGCGGTGGCGCACCGATGTCGAGTGGGACGGCGAGATCAACCGACGAGCCGCCTTGCGACATCCGTGGCCCCTGGTTGCTCCAGAAGAAGACCGTATCGCCAACGGTAACGGCCAGCCGAGGCCCAGCACATCCAAACTGGCGATCAGCCGGCCGGATGCCAAAGGTCTCGGGCGAATAGCCGAAGATTTCATAGGTCTCGGTCTCTTTGAAGGCCAGGATGCTCGCGGAGCGCGGCGGCGTGCCGGCCTGTCGGCACGTGACGACGGGCTCCGAGCGCTGCCCCGCTTTGAACCAATGGCGCGGATCGAATAGGTTCGGATCGCCCGCTAACGACACTCGGACAACCTCGGGCCGGTTCGGATCGCTTTCCGTCCCGTACCCCCAGCCAACGAGATAGGACAGATAGCGCGTGACCCCACGAAACTTGACGGGGGCCTCCACGTCGTCGTCGTCCAGATCCGCGGTCAGATCCTGGACAGCCGGGCTGCCCGCTGGACTCCAGATGCGCGTTGCGTTCCGCGCAGCGATCAGCGGTTCCTGGTGGGCGATGAACATGCGATTGTACGTGTCCACCATATCGAGCACAGGCGGATCGAAGGTCGCTGCCAGACTCAACGTGAACAGCTGCCCATTGGCGAGAGCGCTGGCTTGGTGGCTGGGGTTCTCGCCACCGATCGACATGAGGTTCAGGTGCAGCTCGCGGGTCGCCTGATCGTACCCAACCCCCATGCCGGCCCCCTCCGACCGGATGGGCGCGAGCTCGATCACTTGATCAAGGATCCCGGCCACGTTGTCGACGAGCTGGGAGGTACGTTCGTAGCCTTTGCGCACCTGCGCTTTGCCACGATAGAGGAAGACATTCCGGAGATCCTCGAAGCTCGTGGGTTCCGCGACCATGACGCCACTGGCCCGATCGAGCCCGCTCCCGAATGGCAGAAACAGACGCTGACGCGGGGCCATTAGGTCGCGCCACCCGCCAGCAAGGGCAGGAGCTCCTGGATGTTCACCGTCTTCCGCTCGAAGCGACGCCGCTCCCCACCCGTGAGATGCTGGGCGAACTGCATGAAGGACATGAGCCAGGTATTGCGATCGGCGATCAGCGCCGCGGCTTCATCCGTCCGACCGTCCTTGAGCGAGTAGTCGATTGCGAGCTCGAGCTCGAGCAGCTCGTTGTAGTCTTCGCGCCACTGAGCGTCCAGGGTGTTCGCGAGCGCGGTGATGGTCGTCGGCCGGCGCGCGTACCAGAAGGTGAGGTCGCCAGTGGGCGTGCCCGCAGCGGTCGTGATCGCATAGAACGTCTGGCCGAACTCGTAGACGCAGAGCTGGTGCGCTTCCGACTGTTGATCATCGAACGGGACGATCTCGACGGGATCCGGGGTCGTATCTTCGGCCATCTCGACTGACAGGGCCACTTCCGGTCGAACCCACATCCCTGTCGTTTCGACGACCACTGATTTTGCGGCGAAGAGGATCGGATTCACGCGCGCGGCCACCTGATAGATCCCGCTCAGCCGCTTGTTGATCCGCCGTATGATCTCGGGGGCAGCGAACTTACTCGGCTCGTTCTTGGAGCTCTTCGCGAGTGCCCCGTTGTGCACGTCCTGGCCCGTCGTCGTCACGGCCATCAGCCACCTCCGGGGAACACGTCAAGCGTCTTGAACCGGCGTGCCTTCCTCTTCTCACCCTGCTCCATCAGGAACTGGGCGAACGCCGCGTCGTGGTCGCCCTGAAACTGCTGGCGATCGATCGCTGGCAACGTCGGATCGTTGTGCCCGCGTTTGGCCATGACGTTCGCGAGATACGTGACCAGCGTTGCTTCGACGGAATCGGGCGCGGGTGCGAACGTGTCGGCCAGCCCGACCGGCCCCGTTGGCATCGCCACGTAATCGAGATGCACGTTGACAAAGCCGGCCCAGTCTTGCGCTGATCCCTGGAGGAACAACTGGTCCTGGACGAACCATCCGGACAGCAGCGGTCGACTGTAGAGCCGAACATTCATCCCGATCAGCGTGAACTTGGATCGCTCACTCGGATCGAGCTCGTTCGATGGCTCGACTTCACCCGACGGCAGCACGTAGACGTTCGCCGGAAACGGATGGCCGGTCGCAAAGTCGTAGGTGCTGAGCGGGATGGTCTCTGTCACCGCCAGCACCGAGCTGTTGATGTTCGTGATCCGGCCCCACAGCCGGCGCTTGAAGTGCCCCAGTTGTCGCAGCAACACACCGTCGGGCGTGCGTAGATCCGTGAACGCCTGGTGCAGATCCCGCGCGGCGGTAATGACCTGCCCCGCTGTCACCGCCATATTGCACCTCTAGTCCGTGAGTAGCGCCTCGAGCTCCTCTTGTCGGTCCGGTCGCGCGCCACCCGGCCGCGCAAGCTCGGTCGACAGAAACATTTTGACCGCGCCCTTGCGGGCACCACCAGCACGGGCCAGCTCGAGCGCGTACAACTCATCGGCCACGGCCGGGTTGTCGCTCAGCGCTTCTCGTAGCTGTGCTAGGCTGGTCGTGGCGGGTTCGCCGTTCCCATTGACCGGGATCTGGGCGGCCGCGACAGCCTCCGCTTCGGCCGCATCGAGCGCCGCTTGCATCTCGGCGGCCTTGCGGACACCGAACTTGCGTGGGCCGAACTTCTTCGTCTTCGACTCGTGGAGCGCGCTCGCCTTGAAGCGAGCCGCGCCGACTTTCCTGGGTCCAAAGTGGGGCATCGTGTTCACCCTTTCAGCTCACCAGCCTCCGACGCCAACCGAACACCTTGCGACCTCGGAGCTTCGCAATGATTCCCGATCGCGTCGACTGCTGGACTTGATCAAGTGTCCGACTGAGTGCCTCTCGGAGCCGGTCGTCAGTGTGACCTAACTCGTGTTTGAGCATCAACCGCCGCCACGCAGCGGGTGAGCTAGGATAGTGGCGGTACACCCAATCCTGGAGGCGAAACCGTTCGATCAATCGGGTCCACGGCGGATCCTGGTCGAACCGCTGGAGCTCCACCCATTCACCTGTCCGCGGATCGATGTCCCACAACCGGACCTTCCGGAACCCTTGGGCCTTCAAACTGGATAGTCGGATAGCAGGCCAGGTCGCCCCACCCGACGCCTTGATCGCGATGAGCTCACGCCGCCCCTGGTGGATCAGCGGGATGTCAGCGTAGACCAGCCCAACCCACCATTTCCCCCGGCCGACATAGACGAGCTCGGCGCGGGGGTCGATGGTTCGGAACCGCGCGACCACCTCTGGTGGTGCATCACGGAACCGATAAACGTCCGTGAGCCTACTTGCGTCCACGCTTGCCGCCGCCCGTGCCACCTGACGGCGTGTTCGTCTTGCTGGACTGACTCCGTGGCCCCCCGCGTGCCTGGCCGCTCGAGGCGATATGTCCCGCACGGGCCGCTTGCGCGGCTGGCGCGTCGGCACTCGGTGACTTTCCACCCATGCCGCCGACCGGCGCCTTGCCCGGGAGCTTCACGCCCGATACGCTCGACTCGAGCATCGAGCCACCCGATCGCTTGGCTGCTCCCGCAGTCTTGGTCGGGTTCAGGCCGCCATGCGACATCGGGTTGTACTTCGCTTCCCGCTTCTCGTTTTTCATGCCTGCGTCCTCCGTTTCTTTACGGGACGAACGGCGCGGTCAGCCCGGTGCCGAGCTCGAACCCTTCGCCTTGTGCCGGGGCCTTACGGTATTCCACCGATCCAGCACCCAGTGTGATGGTTGAGGTACCTGCGGACCGGACCGTGAGCGCGATGTAGTCGCCGACCTCACCGAATAGATTGCCGATCCCAGCCACCTTCAACCGCGTAGCCCGCGTGGCGTTGACTGCCTGATCGGTAGCCAACAGCGCCAACGTCGCCGCATGTCCACCGCGATCGATCGTGTTGAACTCATCGACAACGGCAGAGTCGGTGTTGGTTGTGCCAGCCGTGAAGTCGGTCGTGATACACTTGAGCGTCAACACGCCGACCAGGCCGTTGAGCGCATCCGGTGCCGGGGCGTTCTTGATGGCGTCTTCCTCGGTGGCGAACGCCATGACCCCAGCGGCGGCTTTCGTCGTGATGGCCTGGGCTCCGTCGATCTGTACGGTCCAGACACCCCAGTAGCCGGCCGTCACTACTTCGGCGCCCGTGAACGCCTGGGCGGCCGTGGCCGTCTTGGCAACCAGGAGCCCCCCATCGAGATGCGCGAACGCTTCGATGAGGAACGTGGCGGCGGCAGTCCCTTGCCCAAACTGCGGTGCCCCGATCGCGCAGAGCTCCTTCGCAATGCACGCCCGGACCGTAGCGAGGGTCGTGGCAACCGACGCCGCATAGGCGTAGAGGTCCGTCAGCCGGAAATTGTGCCGCGGCTTGAACATGAACTGCACTTCGTCCTCATCGGTACCGCTCGGGGTCACGATCGTTACCGGGAGCTGTTTCCGGTTGAGATAGGCGTCCTTGTGGACGTTCCGATCCTGGATACTCATGGTCCCTCCAACTCGAATGATGTGGTGCTGGGGGCCCGAAGGCCCCCAGCGAAACCCACCGGCTCGATCTACTAGAACACCGAGGTCAGACCCTCGATGCGCACGTTCTTCCGGGGCGCCATGCAGAACAGCTGTTCGTACATGTTGCCCACGGCGTAGAACGCATCCTTCCGCCCGACCGAATCGGTCACGCGGTTCCAGATGCTACCGGTCTTGTCGTCCCACTCCCACTGGCCGAGCGTGAGCCGACGGAACGTGTCCGACTGCAAGCCGAACGTGAGCTCCGGAGCGAGCTTCCGCGACACCTTGAGAGCCAAGTCACGATCGCCCAAGAAGATCGACAGAGACTTCTTCCCGCCAGTGAACGACCGCGGATCGTTGAACGACCGGTCGCCCTTGAGGCTCTGCCAGTAGCCACGCGCTGCCGATCGCGACATGACCAGGGTATCGATCTTCCCGGCACCCTTAGTCGTCACTTCATCGTCAGCATACGTGAGCAGCTCTTCGGTCATTTGGCCGCCCCACTGGGCGACCGACGCATCGATCACGATGGACTTCCACAGCCGGTTGCCCGACGCGGTGCGATCGATGTTGTTGTACGTGGCGATGATCCCGCCATCGTCGACGGCCGCCAGACATCCCGCGATCTCGCGGTCTTGGCCCGCTGCCGTCTGGGTCGAGGCACCTGCATCGTCGCCGGCGAAGAGGTAGTCGTCCGCCACCCAGGCCGCGAGCAACGTATTGTCGCCCGTCACCTCGATCGACCCGGCATCCTCATCCATGTCCGTGACCTGCGCTCCCTTGATCGTGCCGTTGGCTCGGATGCTCTGGCCGTCAGCGGCGGGGTCAGCGACGATCCGCTCCCCCTCCAGGAATTGCAGGTGAGCGCCGGTGAAGCCGTCGACGCCATAGGTCCGGTTGACCACCACGGTATAGACCCCACCTGAGCCCGAAATAGAGGCGATCCGGGCCTTTACTCCCGAGCCGTCGGACACGTACATCCGATCGATCTCGTTGACCAGGCGCGTCACCAGATCGGGCAACGCCCGTTCCATGTAATTGAGGAACGCACCTTCGTCTGACCGGACGCGTCGCATGGTGTCGCCGGTCATTTCGACTGTGCCCTGCAACTTGCGCAGGAACAGCCGGCTATTCTCGAATCGCGGATCGTCAGGCACGGGGATGTACTCATTCTCGGCACGGGCACCCACCCCAGCAGGAAGCCGGAAGTAGTGACCCATCTCGATGTACCGCCCGCCCGTCGTGTCGTCGGCCTGCACGTTCATGTCCACCTTGAAGATGTCCATGAACTCTGAATCCTCGACGATGTTGTTGATCAGCGGATCCGAGAAGATGATCTTGAGCGCTTCATCGAGATCGGCGGTAGTCGTGATGTCTCCCATGATGATTGGCAGACCGCTCAACGCGATCGGCCCCGCCAACACATAGGCGACAGCCCCAACCGCACACACGATGAAGAAACGCTTGAAGCTCGTAGTCAGCCTCATTCGATGTCTCCTCGAGTTGTGTGCTACCGGCCCAGCAGCGCGCCGAGCCCTTTCTCGCGCGCCAGCTTGAACCGTTCTTCCAGCGTTTGGCCCTTGGGGAGCTTCGTTCGGCCGGCCGGGGCGCCGCCGCCTGGAGGCGTTGACGCGGTAGCTCGTTTCCGTTTTTCGCTCGCCGCCTTGAGCTCTTGTCGTGTGGGCTGTGGCTTCTTCTTCGCGGGGCGCTTGCCGGGCTGGGAAGAAGGGTCGCCGTGGAGTGCTTGCGCTGCCGCCAGCGGATCGATCCCCGCCGCGCGCAGCTGTGCCGCCAACATGATCGGCACATCATCTATTTCGACCTTCGCGATCCTTTTCTTTCTGATCGTATCGGCCGCAGCTGATTCCAGCGTCTGAATGATCGCCTGGCGCCGGGTGTCCGTAATCCCATCCGTCACCGGCACCATCTTGGCGATCGCATCCCGCACCAGGATGGCCTGCCCCTTCGCGAACTTGCGTGTCTCGAGTACCTGGCGCAGCGTGTCTTTCGCGTCGGACCGTTTCGCCTTGAGCTCGGCCATGAGGACGCGGCGTTCGCGATCGTCTTCTACCGCCGTCTGGAGCTTGTCCTTGACCTTCTCGAACAGGTCGGGCGAGAAGACCAACGACAGTGCCACATCCTCGATAACCGTCGCCGGCACGTTCTGGAGGATGAAGCCGGCCGGATCGGTGCCAATCCAGACCTCGAGCTCCTCGATCTGCGCGCGTTCCTGGTCGATCGTTTCCTGGAGTGCGCGAACTTGAGAGCCAGCCAGATAACCGTTCCGCAACTGGCGGATTCGCTCGGCCGCCTCTTTGTTCTCGACCACGAGCTCGAACTCATCGTCACCCTCGCGCCGCGGTGGCAACGCAACGATCAGGTCAGGATCGACCTCGCCTTCACCTGCCTCGCCAGCTTCAACTGTCGTGTCAGGCGGCTTGCCATCTTCCGATTCGGGCGGTTTCGCTTCGTCGTCGTCGGATTCCGCTTCGTCTTCCCCTTCTGCCTCGCCTTCGTCCTCAGTGCCCGCAGCGTCGTCGGTGCCATCGTCCTCATCCGTATCGTCCGGGGTCTCTCCCGGCTCCTCCGCTGGGGGAGTCTCCTCATCGGTGGATGCCGGCAGCATGGGCTTGCCCGATCGTTGGGCTTCGCGGGCCGCAGCGAGCGCTGCCGCGATCGGGGACACTCTCGGTTCGTCGGTGCCCGATGGGGGCGTCGTCGCGCCCGGATCAGGCTTGACTGGGGCCGTCATGGAACCTCCGCTTCGTTAGCGTGAGCGCGCCCTGGCGCGCTTCTTCTTGCGGCGACGCGCAGAGGCGCGGGACCGCTTAGGAATCTTGGCACCACTCTTCCGAGCGGTATCGAGTGACGCCGCTACCGCTTGCTTCTGTGGGCGGCCGCTCTCGATCATCTCGGCGATGTTCTCGCTGATCGTGGCCTGGGATGTACCGCGTTTCAGGGGCATGTCCTGTCCTTGCTGGAGGCGCCACAGTCGGGCTTCGGCCTCATTGAAGTTTTGGGATGCTTCGCCGAACGTGAGGCCGGGTTCCTCAAACATCCCCTGCCACATCATTGCAGCTTTCGGCTGCGAAAATGGTGCTCGGGTCGTGGGCGCGAGCTCCACCCGTGGACTCATGGTGGCGTCCCGGCGTGCCAGGACCGGCCGACCAGGCAAGGAGGGCTGGCGAGTGGCTAGGCTCGCCCGTGGCGTCCCAGCCATCATCCGTTCTCGTGGTACCTGCTGCAACGAGAACTGGCCACCAGGCACCGGAGGCTCGCCGGCCGCAGGTTCTGGCTCGGCTTCGGGCACCGTCCCTTCAAAACGGTCGATGATCCGATCGAGCGCTTGGAGCTGGCCGCGCAACTGGCGCTGGCTCTCTTCGTCCCCCGCCTCGAGGAACTGCCGCATCAGGTCGCGGCGCTGGTCTTGGAACCCGCGCAGATAGTCGGGCGAGCGATCAGGACGCGGTGCCGTCATGGCCTACCCTCCGAACGAGCCGAATTGCGCGGCGCCACCCTGACCGGCGCCCGTCGGGACTTCCGCCTGACCCCGTGGCCCTCGTTCCATCGACCCGGAAGGCCCGCCCGCACCGGAACTTGCGCCCGGTTGCCCACGTTGGGTACCGCTCGGAGAGGGGGAGGGTGCGTTCGGCGGCATCATCTGTGCTGCCTTGAGCTGGATATTGATAATGTGCATCCCGCGGTGGAACTCGAACGCCTTCCGGATCGGCTCTTCCTGTTTCAGATACTCCGGACTGGCCATGAAGTCCTCGTGTACCATCAGGTGAATTGCGTCGTCGTACCACTCGAACACGGGGATCTGGCGCACGTCCATTCCTTGCAGGATCTGGCCGTTCTCCTGCTCGGCCGTGATGCGATGGACCCCGCCGAACTTCCGGGCCCGATCGAGGTGCGGGAAGCTGGATAGGTCAAAGAACCGCTTGATCGCTTCGGGCGAGCCCGGCTGCCCGAATAGCCCGTTGGCGTACAAGGCGGCGATGCGCTGTTGGCGCTCGCCACGGCCTTCCGGCAGCATCGATTCGATGTCCGGTTGGACGTTGACCTTCCCCTCAGTGAACAGGGTCGGCAGGATCAGGATGGTTCTGGCCGTATTGTCCTCGCCCGCGTAGCTGAACAGCTCCTCTTCATCGAAGACAAACGGCAACATCGCTTGCCAGTCTTCGGCCAAGCGACCGAACTCCTCGACCGCGCGCCGCATCGTCGGACCAACAAACCGGTCGGCATTGAACCGGAGCTCCTTCACGAGCTCGCCAGAGGCGTCCTCCGTCGGCGCGTCGCCTTCTGTCCCGGAAAGCGCCCCAAGATCGGTGATCTCGTTCAACAGCAGCGCCTGGGTCTGGTACACATCCTGGCCAAGCGGCGGCGGCGCGACGTACTCCATCGCTGGGACGTTCGGCCGGCGCGTGACGACATGCCACGTACCCGGCTCGTTGTCAACATCGTTCTCTTCGAGTCCGGACATCGAATCGATGATCCCTTTGGGATTCGTGACCAGATTCCGATGCTCGAGGATCTGCGCCCAGCCGCGGTTGTAGGCCCGCTGTGCCCCGTTCATCGCCTCTTGAGGCGTCGTGCCACCCCCGGGGCGTCCCGGTACATTCACGAACTCAAAACGGCGTAGGCCGCTCGTGTACTTGAAGGGGAAGGGCCGCACGTCGTCATTGAGCACCTTGTTACGAGTACAGACCAGCACCCGCCCACCAGGCCCCTCCACCGACTCACGCATCCGGGGAGCACTCGGCAGCATGATCGGCCGATGCCAGAGCTCGAACACTTCGACCAGCTGCTCGGGCATCGAGGCACCCGCGAAGTCGGACCCGAAGAAGGCGTCGGCAGCACCGAAAAACCCTTTGCCGAACAGGATCCGCTCGAGTGCACCGGTTGAATCGGCAGCCGTTTCGGCTTCACCAATCGTGTCGACGCCCCAGGTGTGCATGATCTCTTGCGGCGTCAAGAAGGTGCGGATCTGGTGCCAGCGCTTCTCATGCCAGGGCCGCGGGCTCCATTCGCCCCGAACCTGGAGCGCATTGAACACGTCGACGTTCAGATCGCCCTTGCGTTCGACGAACGGCTGTCCCTTGGTCCGGGTGCCGTCCGGCGTCATTTCCATCAGCGGCTCGAAGTCCTCACCGAATGGCACGTCGTCGAACTCTTCCTCCGTCACCATCGGCTCTTCGCCGTCCATCATTGGGCCCTCTGGCCCCATCATTGGCAGCTGCGAGCGTCCCTGTCGCGGAACTAGCTTGCCCTTCTCGGGATCGATCCGACTGCGTAGATAGACGGTGCCACTCGGCACGAGCCAAGCTGATGCTCGATCCCAAATGGCCGTGAGACCGATCTCACGCCATTTCGCTTTCCAGATAATGTCGTTCGTGATGGCCGCTTCGGCGTCGATCCGATCGGGGCCCGGTAGGAACGTGATGATCGGCGGGTTCTCGTTCATCCGGGCGTGCGTGATCATAAACCACAGCAAGAGCCGATTGAATACCGGTCGCTGGCGCCAGCGCTTCTCTTCGTCGGTCATCCAGCGCGTCACGTCCACGAACCGCCCGATCCGGTTGTTGTAAACCGTCCATTGCTGGCCGGCCAACATCCGGAGATTCTCCTCGATCATCCGGTCCCGGATCCGCAAGAGCTCATCCTGCGCATCCCACAACGAGGTCGCCCAGGCGATCCGTTGGCCGTCGTCCTTGTCCGGCTCCCGTGGCTGCTTGCGAATGTCCGGGATGTCTTTGTAGGAGAACCGTTGGGCGACGGCGCCCCCGCCTCGAGCGCCCGTCCCGCGTCCGGCTCCTGGTGGTGCTGTAGGCATGGCTATGCGTCCTTGAGTGCGAGAAATTCGCTCAGCGTGAGGCCGCCACCCGCGCCGTCCACGAGTACCGTGAGCGCCTGTGCGGATTCTTCCGATCGCACGAGAATGGTGCGGGTCGCGCGGGACAGGTACAACGGTACCGTCAGATCGTTCGGCACGAGATTACCGATGATCGTGAGCTCGTGGTCCGCGTCATACGGCAGGATCCGCCACCCCTCCGCATTGTTGATGAACACATAGGGACCGATCTGTGTCGCTGGCGTCTTAAACTCCCCCTGTGACGAGAGCGGGAATCGCAGCGGGTGGAGGGTCGCACCGGCAAGCCAATCCTCCTTGAGATCGGAATAGATGTCGGTCTCCACTACGAGACTCAAGAGCCCCGCGACAGGCGCCTCGGTGATCTCGATGATGCGCGTGTCCGGATCCGCGGTGAGTTTCGCTGCCATCTCATCGCTCGCCCAGCACGGGCACGACTCGCTGCATCACGAGATTCCACTCATTCCAGACGCTTGAATGTCTGAGGTATACCTTCAAGTCCTCATCGACATCCCACAGCGTTGCGAACATGGCATAGCCGCCCAGCAGCGCGGTCGGCACGTGCTTCCCCTCCGGCACGGGCACTTGTTTGCCATTCGGATCCATCGCGTACTCCGGCCGCTGCTCCAACCAAAACTCCGTGAATCCGGGCAAGTGTTCTGGCCCGTCTGGCGGCTTGCCATACTCCTCGGAGTTCTGGAGTCGAAAGAGCCAGTAGCGCACACCACGATGCCGGCGCCGGCGCTCCATCTTCGCGAGCGCCGCCCCCGACAGGTGAGGCAGCTTCGGGTACTGCTCCCATTTCTCCATTATGGATTCGCGTATACCCTTTCCGTTGGCGCGTTCAGCGGGAAATTGAGGCCGGTCGCCTCCGTGATCGTGAACAGGCCGTCGACCCACTGAGCACCATCAAGCGCCTCAGCAATGACCGCGACGGGCGCATCCTCACTCGGCGTTCTGCCACCCTGCACGTTGCCGTCGTAATCGAAGTCGAACGCGATCGACCCCGCCGTGATCTGGCCCGTGATCGGCGACCCGCCGTTGTCGTTCACGACGAGCGCATCGGGCGAATCGTAGGGGTCCGTGTCGAGGTTCACGGTATCGCCGACCGTTTCGTTGACAGGATTGATGCCGTTCACGCGCCGACAATCCATGCTTCCGGCCGCGACGTTGCTCACCTGGAACAAGCCGTTGTTCTCATCCGGATTGCCCGTGAATCCGCTGATCAAGACGTATTCGGTGTTGGCGAAGTACGTCGTGAGATCGAGCGTCCCCGAGGTCAGCGTCATGGTGTCGCCCGACGACGCCGTGACAGCGAAATCGTTATTGGTGTACCGCCTCGTGCGCTGGAAGAACATCTTGTAGATCGTGTCCACGTCCGGCTCATCCACGAGGTTCGTTGAGAAGACCAGCGTGCCGGCCGACACGAACGGGTACGTGCGCAGCGTCGTGGTGACAGCAACACCATCTTGGTCTAACCCGCCACCGTCAACGGTGATGTCGCCCAGCTGGAGATTGTTGGTGTCATTCGGATCGAAGTCCCGAACGAGCACGCCGCCGCGCGTCACGAGGTTGTCGCCAACGAACTCGAACAGATCCATCGCGAGCTCGCCGTCATACGTCTGCGTGTCGTCCTGGTTCGGCGTCCCGAGCGCGGCCGCGTTGATGTTGCCCGTCTTTCTCAGTTGCCGCTCGCCCCACTCGTAAATCTCCGTCCTGGTGCCGGTACCGGAGGTGAGGTCGATGATTCGGTTGAATGCGAACCACTCATCGCCGATCTGCTCCTCGCCGGCGTAGGACTCCCAATCGGTGACGCCCGTATCGTCGGCGGTCCCGGTCCCTGACGATGTGCCGCCAGCCGGCGTGAACCACCACGTCCCGTTGCTCGAGCCGCCGCTCTGCCGGATCGCGTCGAGCACCACCGCGCCAGCTGGGTAGACCACGCTATTACCCCAGGTTGTGAACCCACTCCCCAGCAACAGCGACAACCGCATTTCTGTGTACGGACTAATGGTGTCGATGTTGGCGTCGCTCTCGGTCACGTTGATGTCCACCACGTTCGAGAGCGGGATCCTGTATGCCTGATAGGTCAGAGGCGTGATGCCCTGGTCAATGGGCAGATCGCCGTAGCCGTGGGTCTTGCCCTGGATCCGGAGGAACAGCTTGAGGAAGTCGCGGTAGTCGTTGGTCCCGTCGTAGATCAGGATGTTTTCGTTGAGCTCGCCGGTCTTATCGAAATCGAGCCGTGTTCCCGTGAAACGGCTGGTCGAATCGTTGTAGTAGTACGCCTGATCCGCGGTAACGTTGAAGTCCTGGAGCGAGATGAGACAGGCGTACTCATCATCGAGCAGCACGACCCGCAAGCCACCATCTCTCAGTAGATCGAGCGTCTGCGCGTCCGCTGGTTGCCAATCGTGCACCCAATCGAATTTCGCCTCGAAGATCGGGTCGAACGGGAACCGACTGGATTGGAGCCCGGCCGTGGCGAGCCATTCTTCTTTCGTGAACGAGTACACAGCCTGGTGCGTGACACCGGAGGTGCGCCCGGGCGAATTGTCGTTCAGGTTCCCGGCCACCAAGAGCTGCACCGTTTTGGCAGAGGTGGAGAACACAACCTCTGTCGCTTGGTTTAGCTGGTCAGGATCAACAATTTTGGCCATTGTAGTGCTCCGTTAAGGATTCGCATATACCGGGTCGTTAGCTTGGACTGCCGGGAAGCCCGCATCTGTACTGCTAAGCGTGATCGGCGTCACGGTGTTCTTTCTCAAGTAGTCGCCGCTCAGCACTTGGACATAGACATCGACATCGCCGCTGTAGTTGTACTGATAGGTCGCGCTGCCGGAGGTCTCGAGTTTGTTCTCGAGCTCGGCGCCGTCACTGACCCGGATCCAGATAACACGATCGTTGGTCCGGAGGGCCGTGACGGTGAACGTGACGGGATTGTTGATGATCGTGTGCCCCTGAATACCACCGGCCCCCTCGCCCTCATTCGAGACCGTTGACGGGTTCGCGCCGTTGCTCGCGTTGATGATCACGCGCCCACCGTAGCGCACTTCGATCGGGATGTCCGGTGTCCCACCTGACGCCCACGAGCCATTGAGAATCGAGTACGTCCCGGCCAGCCCACCACCAGCTCGGAGGCCCACGCGCACGTAGTCGGTCGCGGTCCCTGCGGTGTAGACGACGGCACAGTGATAGGTGATGCCCGCCAGAAGGAGAAATTGTTCATCGGGATCGTCGAATGAAAAACTGTATTGCAACACGGACAGCACGAGGTCGGCTGCGGTCCGTGGCGTCGAGGTCGCGAGCAGGGTTGCCGGCAATCCACCTGAGTCGGAATAGAGCCGCATTTCGACAGTCCCGGTCGGCGTGCCGACCCTACCCATATACGCCGCCAGGGATGCCAGCTGCCGGTTCGTGCCACCGACCGTGAAGCTCTGCGCGCCCCCGTTGTTCGTGTTGTCGAGCAGCAAGGTGGCATCGATCACCGAGTCGTCGAGATTAATCTCGAGGCTCGCGGCGATCGAGTTGATCACATCGATCTCGTTGCCGGCAAACTTGAGATTGTCGTAGGCGAACGTCCCCACAGTCTCGTGTTCGATCGCCCGGGTATTCGCCAGGATGTTGCTGTTCTTGATGTCGGCGTTGGGGCCCCACAGGAGCGCCGCGTCAGCTTCGACCGGGTAGGTATCGAGGTATCGTTGTGGGTAGCCCGAGAACGAGAGCCCGCGACACTCGAGCCGCCCAGGGTCGACCTGCCCGGTATTCACGAACCCGGTCGAGGCCAGGTACCCGCTCGAGGCGGCCGTTGGGAACTTGGCCGTCCCGGGGAAGATGTTGAGGAACGTCGTCCCGTAGACTTCCACGAACGTCGCGTCACTGAAATCGACGCTGAAACTCTGGCCGAAGGCCCGGTTGTCCTGGGTAAAGACCGACCCACCGAACCCAACCCGACCGTCGCCCGTCCCCGAGCTCTCGCCCATGAGCACGCGCACCCGACCGGTATCAACCTGCGTTTCGAGCGTGAGGTCGGCGGCAACATCATTGAGTGGTTGATCTGCCCCATATACCAAGTCGCCGCGTGACAGGAAGTGACAGCTCAACGCACCGGACACGTCGCCTAGAATCGTGTGGTAGTTCACCTCAAACGAACCGTCGCGGTTCTTTGCGACCGGGCCCCACCAGAGATCATCGGTCGGGCCGTCTTTCTGGTAGATGTCCTCAAGTGTGACGAACAGGGCCACACGGGCCGTCGTGTTCGCTAGGTCGTCGACCGTGAAATCGCCGATCGAGAGCGTGAGGGTGGCGGCACTCACGCCAAAGACCTCGAACACGCCCTCGTTGCCGGTTGAGCCATCGACCCGAATGAAGTCGCCAATCTCCACACCCCCGGTGATCCACGATCCACCGTCGTTCCGATCGATGGTATCCGCTGACGCACCGTTCTCGTTGAAGTCGATCCCGTTCGTACCGTCGATGAAGTCGAGCGAGCTCACTTCGACGGAGTTACCGAAGAAAACCTTATCGACCGACGCGACGATGGACTTCGCAGACGTTTGCAGGAAGTTCCACCCAATGCCGATCCGAGAGATCGCTGTCAGCGTGGGCGCCGTGCCACTTGTCCGATCCGGGGTTCGGTTGGCATCAAGAACGATCAGCCGCCAGCCCTTGCCGACCCACGCCACATCGGACCCACCCACGTCGTAGTCGTAGTAGTTCGTCCAGTTGGCTTGACTCGAGAGCCGGATGTAGCACCCGTGATTGGCCTTCGTGTTGATCCAGGAATCAGACACGATCCAGAGCCAAATGAAGATCAGGTTCGTCGTCGCGTTGAATGTCGGGACGTAGTTAACGCCATACCCCGACTCGCCGGTAAACTTGTTCCCGATCCCAATGGACCCCGTGCCCTCCACCTTGATGTCGGTCGTGAGCTCCCAATTCTTCGCGTCAGAGCCCCACCCGTCGATCCAGGGGGACGTACTGTTCGCAGCGCTGATCAGGGTGAACCCACCGGCATTGATAACTGGAACGGCCATGCTACACCCAATCCTCCGGCGTCCGACACCAGCGGTCCATCGCCAGCATGGGCAGCGCTACCTGCGCGAATAACTCATAGGATGTCACTTTGGTTTTGAGGCTCAGGACGGTACTGATCGCTTCCAGTTGTGCCAACGAACGCCCGTCGAACCCATCCATATCCGACCCGACCGCATAGAGGATATTGCCCGTGGTTGGGTGCTGGAAGTCTTTGACGTTGAGTGTGGCGTCAGGATGGGTCGTGACGAACGTGTAGCCCGCGCCGGCGTAGTGATTGCGTGCGGCCACCGTCGAGCCGAAGATGTGCAGCGCCACCTGCGGATTCGTCAATGCCGCTGGTGAGGTGGGCCGAAACCTTCCCAGCCTGTCAACGATGGTCGGTGCGTACCCGAGACAACTGAGCAGCTTGTCGATGTAGCGCCACTCAGAGATCGCGTAGGTGTCCTCCGGATACCACAAGAATCTGACCATGAGGCTCCTAGCTAACTGTACGAGATAGCCAACCGGTTCGTCCAAATGTTATCCTCGTTTCCATTCCCATCAGCCCACTCAACATCGGCGTCACCGTCGCTGGCAAACGTGATCCGTTGGATCGCCCATACCGCCGACCCTTCCGCTGATCCGGGCGCTGCCTTGCCGAGATAGAGCAGCTTCGGCGTCACGCCGGTATCATCGAGTCGTAGTGCCTTTTTCGCCACTTCGATCTCCCCATCTTTGAGCAGCACGCCCTCGATCGTGACACCGGCATCGAGCGTGCGCTCGTTGATCGTGTCGACCGTCCAGGGCTCCGGGATCTGCGTGCTGAGAATGGTCAGAAACGCTTGCCACTGGCTGACCGCTGACAGCGGTACCTGCACGTTGAGAATCGTTCCAAGAATCTGACTGAACGTGACCAGACCGGCGCTCCCACTTGGGGCACCACCGAGCTCCGGGCGTCGATCGAGCACGTCGCTGATCTCGCCGGCGCGCGTGCGTACCTGCGCCATCGGGATCCAGTCGGGATACGTGAAGCCCACCGCGACTGCCCGCACCGTCCCGCTGTCCGACCGTTCGACGTAGCTCGTGGCGTTGTTCGGCAACACGAGGTCGCCGTCGGGAATCACCGTCCAGTCGCCCGTGTCGAGCACGCCACCGAAGTAGGCGAACTTGAGTCCCAGGAACCGCGCCGGATTGGGCGCAAACTGGTTCTGGAGCTGCGCATCGATCTGGCGCAGGTTCCGCGTCAGCCGCTGGTAGAACTGCTCCTGATCCTCGCCTGCTCGCGCCCAGCCGAAGTCGAGCTCCTTGGCCGAGCGACTGAGCCCAACGATTCCGGATCCGAGGGGATCGGTCATGCCCCAACCCCATAGGCATCGAAGTACCAATTCCGACAATCTGCCGACATGCCAGCCAGACCGACCTTGATGAACTCCTCGCCAATGTGCTCAGCCGGCGAGATGTAGACCGACTGCCCAGCGCCGGTGAAGAATAGATCGCCCGTGAGCACCGTCCCATCAGCCGCGAGCTTGTCGCCATCGACCCCACCGGCAAGCGTGGCGCCTTCCGAGAAACTGCCCTGGTCCGTGACCGTCGTAATCGCGTTTCCGGCCGCGCCGTAGAGGTGCGCGGTCAGCAGGATGGTGTTGGCGTCAATCCGGGTCGCGAACACATCGGGGTTCGCGGCGGTGCCGGTGCACCATGTCCGGTAGCCAGATGGGGGATCAACGGGATCGCCGCGATTGATGGTCGCGGCAATCGATCGGCCGTAGTCGCTGTCAATAATGATGAACTGGCGATCCGAACAGCCACTCAAGTTGATAACACAGCCGTACCCCACTCCGTTGATCGTGAAGGTCTGCGTCTGGAAAAAGTTTTCACAATCGAAGATCGTGGACGCCTGCTTGGCGCTCGTGCGTGGGTTCCCGTAGCGATCGCAGAACACGAGCCGGAGTACACAATCGCGCTGGACCGCAAAGCGGAGCCGGAAGCCGCGCCATTGTGCGATCGGGACCACCACCTCGTTGTCGGGCAGGAAACACGCGAGCTGTTGCCTGTTCGGCGCGAAAGGCGGCTGCCAGCGCAGATAGACGCGACGGGGCCGCGCCGATCCCCGGGGTGACGGGGAGCCCGGCTGCGGGCCCTGATAGGGAAGCGTGACGGCCGGAGGAGAAGGCATTAGCCGTACCAGCCCATCGCATCGAAGTACGTGACCACCGCCGCGGCGTCCAGACCGGTCACGTACACCTTGAGCCACGGCTCGCCCACATGCTCAGGCGAGGCGCCTTCCGTTCCCGGGATGTCGACCGTGAGCGGCGTATCAGCCGTGATCGCCGTCCCGTCCACGGTGATGTCGCCATCGGCCCCACCCGCCAGCGTGGCGGTAAAGCCGGTCGCGTTGGTGATCGTTTCGGTCGTCGTGAGCGCATCGCCACCGGTCCCCAGCGACTTCGCATAGACGGTGAACACGGTTGCCGTTCCCGTGGCGAGCATGGTCGGGTGGAGGGTCGTTGACAGCGCGTACTTCGTCCCAGCGCCTGCCTCGAGGTTGACCGCCGCCACGAGGTTCGCGATCGACTCAGCTGTGTCGGCCCCGATCTGCACGTTCCCATCGCTGTCAGTCAGCGTCGTTTGGAACGTGTACGTCTTGCTGTTCAGGACCACGGTTTGCGTGTTGCCCGGCTGGCCCGTGAACGCCAGCGGCCCACTGACCGCTCGCAAGCCGGGTCCGAGCTCCTGACCGATCCCATCCAGAAACACGAGATTGAGCACGGCCGTCTTGTCGATCAGGATGCGGAGTCGAATGGGATCCCAGGGGGCGACCGGGATGTACTGGACGTTGACAGCTTCCCGTTGCGGGACGCCGTTCGTTGGCGTGTAGACGTTCTTGACTTTGGGGTTGCCTTCTGGTGACGGGACGCCCTTCTGCTGGGCGTTGGTAAAGATGTCGAGGACGGTAGACATGGCACGCTCCGGGGTTCAAGAGGACGGCGAACACCCCAAGCTAGGACCGTCTGGAGTTGGGGCGCTACCGCTTCGAGGGGGGAGCGAGGATCTCCCGGCCAGCCCCACGCCACCAGATCTGCAACTTCATCCGTGGCGCATCGGTGCCCGGCAGTTTGGCGGCGGCGTTTTCCGCATGGAACTTGATCGTCGATTTCTTCACGTCCAGCCTGGTGGCAATCTCCGGATACTCGTGGCCACGACCGACCAGAATGGCGACCAGCTGCTCCATGATCGTGAAGGGCTCGTTCGGCGCGACTCGTGACTCAGACATCGATCGCCGCCTCGCCCTGCGCCGCGGCATTGAGCATGAGCTCGACTTCGCGTTTGAGGTCGCTCCGCTTGGGCACCGGGAGCCCCTCGGCCCGGTACGTGTCGGCAAGGTCGCTGACCCCGCGAGCCACCGACTGTTGAGACCAGTGCGTTTGGATCGTTTTGGCCGCCTGGTCGATCCGCTCCTCGGCGGTCTCTGGTCGGTAGGACTTCGCCGGTACTTTGTCGAACACGCCTCGCTCGATGAAGGCCATCCATTGCGCGCGCTCGGCCCGGAGGATCCGTTCATGGAGGACCGCCGCAAGACCCAGGCCCGCCAGGATCCCAAGCAGGATCCAGAGTGCGATCTCAAGTACCATTGGGCGGTGTCTCCTTCGTTGTCGGTGGGGCCTCGCGTGCGGCAGCCACGGCCAGCTGTTCCTGCAAGGCGGCGCGCTGATCGGGAGTCAGATCGTCGATGCCCTTCTGTCGAGTCACGACCTGGGCCTTGAGCCAGCGCCAGAGGCGCCGGTACCACGCCATCTGACGGCGGATCCGCTCGTACTGCTGGAGCGCTTTGATCATGTCCTGGCGCGTCACCAGCTCGAGCCCCTCACAGATCCGCAGGAACTCAGATCGCGTGACGGGACGTTTTGGGGCTGACCGAAGCCACTGGCCGATTGTGACCGGTCCAGAGGTGTGGGCTGGAACCTTCTTGCCAGGTTTGGATTTGGACATGACCATGTGCGACCGCCCAAAAGGCCAGCAGGGCGCCGCCTACAAGAAAAGCGAGGGCAATCGCAACGGCTCCCACGAAGATAGCACTAAACGCCAGAAGCTCAAGCATAAAGCACTCCCCTCCACGCTAGTAGCCATCGAGCGACACGTAGGCGCCACGGCGCCGGACGGTGACTCGAGACCGGTGGCGGCGACCCAGCTCCATCTCGTACTCGAGGACCGCCTTGGAAAAGGCCCGTACATCCCCCTCTTGCCACGTCGGTTGCGCTCGGCGCGGCCGGCTGGCCAGCGCATACCGGGTCTCGTCGTAGTCGTCGTCCCCACCTTCCCCCGTCATAGGGTTCGCATCCACACCGAGCGCGTCTTCGGCGTCGTCCGGATCAACAACCATTGAGGCGCACGCCTCGAACGCTTTCCGGTTGGTCGGCGTGTCCATCCAGAAGAAATTCGGCTCGCCATCGGTCCCGCCCGAGTCGATTCCCTTCCAAGCGACCTGCTCCCGGAAATTCCTGAGTCCGGGCGCGCGCGAGATGTTGGCGTGGCTCAGGATGATCCCGGCTGCCTGGAACCGTTCGGCAGTTGACGGCGTGATGTCGTCGCTCCGGGCTTTGACCTCGGCCCAGCAGTCGTGGCCCGCCACAATGTAGGAGAGCTCCTGGACCGGCACTTTGTCGTTGATCCGTTCGGCAATCAGCCGATCGCTCATCCACCGACCCCGGATGGTGTTGAGCTTGTAGAGCCGACCGTCTTCATCGCTCGCATAGTGGCCAAAGACCCACGGGTGCTGGTAGCCCCAGTCCAACGCGCCGAACTGGGTCCAACTGGCGGGCACCTTGAAGCTCGGGATGATGTGCACCATCTCATCGAGCTCCTCGAGCGCGAGGCCGAAGCCAGCATCCCAGTCGCCGAACAGCAGCTGGCGCCGCAGCACTTCGGGGAGCGACATGAGCGCGGCCATGTAGACGGGATCGTTGGCGTAGATCGGATTGTCGGTGACTCTCGAGGGAATGAAACGGCGCGTGCGCTGCACCACGTCGCCGTTCGGCAATTTGAGGTCGTATCGATAGATCGTTTGCCCCTGCTTGCCACAGCGATCGATGAAGCGCCGTTTACACCACGGATGGCCCGGCTTCCCCGGGTTGCCCGTGCCAATCATCTGGCGGCGCACGAGCGGGTTTGGACACCGATTCTCGGCGATCAGCTCAATCCAGACCGCCTCATCCTTCACGTCGGCGACCTCATCGTAATTGATCTGTGCCCACTCGCCCCCGTGATAGAGCTTGACCTCTTCTTTGGTCTTACAGTGACCGAATTGGATGATCCCGCCACCCGTGCCAAACGTGGTATTGGGATTGGGGAAGGTCCACCGTTTCAGCGACCCGTTCCAGACCGGCCGCTCGGCCATGTCGGTGTAGTACCGATGCGATCGATCGATGAGTTCCTGGACTTCGGGGAAGGTCTGCCGCAGGATGAGTGCCTTGAACCGCTCGAGATGGACCTGCTTGAGCGGCTTCATCAGAACAGCTTCGGACTTCGCGCCACCCTTGGCGCCACCGAAGAACACCTCATCTTCGGTGGACCGCAGTAGCTCGACTTGGCGTTTGGAGATCGGTTTCCAGAGGAGGCGCTGCCCCTCCTCGAGCCGGATCTTCAACTACTTGCCGCCAAACGGCAATTTGAGGTTGCCGAGTCCCGCGAATAGCGCCTTGCCGGTCCGATGGTCATAGACAACCACCGCGACGACAATCACGAGCAGATGGAAGATCGACTCGGTGAGCTCGATCGACGGCATCGCGCTTGTCTTGAGCGGAATGACCACGAACTTCACGATCAGCATGGCCGCTGAAACGAGGATTAGGAAGATCGCCAACACCGTCCGGATCACCCGCCCGCCACGAATGGTTTCGCCGTTGTGTTCCAGCATCAGAGACCTCCAAGGGCCAGGGTGCCCGCCACGCCCACACCAGCCCCAAGCACGAACGCCATTGTCCGGGACGGGCAGGGCACGAGCCAGAGGATACGACATTCACGTTGCGCTTGCCACCGCTCGAGTAACGGCTCCAACACCCTCACCCGCGCCTCGGCCGTATCTGCGCGCAGCTGAGCGGCCCCCAAGGCGAGCTCCAACGTCGCGATGCGTTGGGTGCGGGTAGTAGCCACCACTCGAGTTTGGGCCAACTCTCGCTCCACCTGATCCAGACGCAGCAGCCGACCGGCCAGAACACGAACCCCTGTTTCGTCCGTAGCATAGAGCGTGTCTGCCCCGCTGATGAACGGTCGGAGCCGCAATGCTGGCAACAGACTCGCCACGGAGGCCGCCGCCACGCTGTCCATTTCGCGACGATCCAGTGCCGCCAGCTCTCGAAGAGCGACAGTTGCACGCCTCTCCTGTACCGCAAGCGCCGAATCAACCGCGACGAGCGAATCCTCGATCGCGCGCAACGAGTCGCGCTGAGCCCGAAGCAGCTGGGTCAGGCGCAATGCGGCCCGGGTGTCGTCCTCGAGCTGCCGAGCGCGATCGGAGATGGCCTGGTCCCAGCGACCGAGGCCGTAGAGGAGAGCCGCCCCAAGCGTAACGAGGAGCGCGAGTCGTGCCCACGGCGCCGCCTCCTTGTACGGGTTAATCACCGCTCATACCCCAAACCGCTCCAGATCCTTGAAGAACGTGAGGAGATCGTGATGGTTGAGCTCATCGTCCAGCGCGCCCGTCAGTTTGTCACAGGTTGGACAGGCATGGTCAGCCTTCGCCAGTGTGACACGGACGCGACCCAAGACCCACATCGCCCGGGTGAACCCCAGCCCAAGCCCCCGAATAACCTCCGCGCCCTGTGTAGGACTCAAATGGAACGTGCTCTCGCCCACCACCTCCGCGACGGCTTGCTTGTCCCGAAGGGTGCGGGTCAGTCGCGCCGCATTGATCATATCCCGGGAGTGCTCAGACTTTGCCATGAGACCCCTTCCAGATTGGGTGGGGATCATCGTCCCACACGAACGGTCGCGCCTCGAGCCTCGCCAAGAACTCACGCTCGGGGATCACCATGCGTTCCAGGGCTTCAATCTCAGCCTTGGTGGCTTTCAACGTAACGATCTCCGGTCCGGCCGGATTAGGCAAGAAGTCGGTCTCGATCCGCGAGATGATACCCGCCGATGATGGCTTCAACACGGAGAACTCGAAATACTGCTGTGCCGTGATGGTGAACTGATCGCCGGGAAAGATCGCGGTGCCCCACATCCCCGCAGGGCGCGCTACGCGAATCAGATCGCGCACGGGTTCAGGCAGCAGGACGCCCCCAAACAGCGCTAGGAGCGCCCCAACGACTTCACGCCGGGTAGTCATAGCCCTTACGCCGGCAACAGCTCCAGCTGGCGATGCAGCACGTCAGAGAACGTCTTGACATCGCGGTTCCAGAGTCCCCAGCGGGCCACGATCGTATGGAACTCCTCGATGTCGTGGGGCACCGTGCAGAACTCTTCGTCGTCGTTCCGGCTGCAATGCGTGAGCTCGTGGTCGACGAGCGCCGCTCGAGCCACCGTATCCAGCCCACGCCAGGCCGTCCAGTTGAACTCGAGCACGAAATCGATGTCGGCCAGGTGTTTCAACTGCGCACCGGCCCGCTTCGCCTTCGCATGCACGACCGTCCCCTTGGTCTGCATCCGTTCCCGGAACAGGTAGGCAATCCGGGCGTGCTGAATCTCCGGATGGAACGCCTCGATCAAGATACGCCCCATCTCGCGCGCTTGGTGGTTGTTCGCGTATGCCTCGCCCTCGATCCAGTTACCGAGGAACGGATTGCTGTTCACCACGTCCTCGAGCGCCAGTTTGGCGCTCGGTTCCAATCGCAGGGTCTCTGGCCAATTCATCGCAATCTCCAGACGCCGATCGGTGGCTCTTCGGCCATGAGCAGGAAGTCGCCATCGAACTCCCTGGCCAGCCAGTCGGCCACCGCCGACAGTTTCACGTGAAACCGCTCCTCAAACGCCTCGCGGCCGTGCTGGTGATACTCGTGATGGTGTCCGGTACACTTCACGACCCCGTTCCGGTAGGATGGCACCCGCTTGCTACCCATGCCCGCGTGATCGAGGTGGCTGAACTCGCGCGAGCCTGTGCACGCTGGCCCCGTGGCGACGCAGCCGAACGTCGCCTTCACGAACCCCTCGAACCGCAGATCGCGGATTGGGTCGGCTCTCAGAGCTTGGCCTCATCGAGCTTGTGCGCGCCGCACCAGTCCGTCGGGAACACAGCCGGCCAGCCCTTGAGCGTCGGGCTCCGCTCGCGGCAGCGCCCGACGGCCGTGCGCGGGCTCGGCGTCACCTTGGGCACGTAGAACATGCACGTCTGGCACCGCATGTTCGCCGCCCGGTGCTTCCAGTTGTCCGTTTTGACGATGTGGGTCCAATCGCTCTTGTCGATCGGCTCTGGAGGCGCCCTGAATTGCTTGTGAAACTCGAAGTATGGCCGCTGATCTGCCTCAGCATCGCGGATCTTCGCCGTGGGGTCCGGCTCCGCTGGCCCCTGTTCGGTGTGCCCGCCGCAATGGCCAACGCAGCCACAGGCCAGCACCGGTGCAGCTCCAGGTTTGGGGTCCATGCTCACTTTACTCCTTGCTCGCCCGGCCGTCGATGTCGACTCAACCGTACCAGACTCACGCTGGTACGCCGATCCCGCCAGACGTTGACCTCGTGACCGGTCTGCTCGACGTGACGATGGACGTTGATGTTGAAATGACCAGGAGACCGCCTGCTGTGCGTGTGGTCGTTCCACTCACACTCGGAGCACTGTGCGACGGCGTGCCGATCCACCAGGTCGGTATTCACCCCGTAGGTGACGGGCTTCCCACGGACCTTGACCGTGAAGCTCATCGCGCCAGTAGCAGCAGCGCCTGGACGGCGCCGTGCACGATCGTTGGCCCGAGTATATCCATCAGCCGATCCTCGAGCCACAAGACCGTCGCCGGATCCTGCTCCAAGTCCATGATCCGGAAGAAGAAATCCTCGGGCTCGCGGTAGATGTAGTGGCCCCACGAGAACCACGACCCGAACAGCACCGCCCACCAGAGCGACACGTCCAGCCCCACCCACCGCAGCAGCAACGCCCCCAGCGCAAACGGGACCGGGCCCAGCAGCAGATAGCCCCCGGGATGGCCCAGCCCCCAATTCACCCACTTGTGCCTGTCCGAGAGCTCCTTGAGCGGGCGCGCCAGCCGGGCGAGAAACGCCGCCACGCGCAACAGTAGCTTGGTCATGTGACCCCCTCGTAAAGCCAAATCTCCCACCAGACCTCTTGCCAGTACCCCGTCTTGCCGCGCCACTCCGGACCAGATGCGGCCATCTTGCGGCGCGCATACCGATGCTCCCTGACCGGCACGAGCTCGGCAACCGCCTGCGGCTCCAGCATCGTCGTCACCGGCTGCGGGTCCGTCGTGTACGTGATGAACGTGGAGCCCTCGGGTGGCGAGAAGATGTCCCGCCGCCCATCCAACGGGCCCCCGACGAACTCCAACAGCATCAGATGGCGCCCTCCCGTAAAATCGCCTCCGTCGCCCAGAACACCGCCTCGCGTACCGTCCGGAACGCCGTCGACTGGTCGGCGCAGCGCGGCGTGTTGTCGGCGATCACCTGGCACAGCTCGCGCCCCATCGTCCGAATCGCCCGGAGCTGCTTCGCCTGGTTGGTGTGGCCATCGGGCAGCTGGTGCAGCTTGAACATCACGTCCAGCCGCACCGTCATGTCGCGCCGATCGCCCTGCGTCAGATCGGCCGGTCTCGTTGTGTGGTCCATGCAGGCTCTTACCTCCGAGAAAAGTGAGAGGCGGGAACAGGTGCCCTTGCGAGTCCTACCCCCTTGGATCTCGTAGATCGCCAGGCCGAAGTGCCTGGATCGACCGCCTGCCCCCACCCCCTATAACCGCTCTGCGCTCTGGCGTCCAGTAGGGCTGCGTCCGTCGGAGCACCGCCCGGGCGTCCTGCCACAACGCATACGCCCGCGGGGCCAGCACCTGCCCCCGGAGCAGCCAGGCCACCCGGTCGAACCCCTCCACGTACCACAGCGCCATCTGCCGGTCCAGCTCAGGCCGCCCGCTCCGTCAGCCAGACCTGGTACACATCCTCGCAATACAGCCGAGTCGCCGCGTCCAGCGTGCCGACCGTGCCATCCGGCCGCCGAAAGTCCACCAGCACCCCGCTGGTCGAATCCGCCAGCACGCCGATCGCGCAGAACTGGACCAGCTCGCCCGGCGCCACCACCACCACGTTCGGCCGCACGTCCACCCGGGCCAGGCTCACCGTCGAATCGATCGGCACCAGCTCGACCGGCCCCGGGATGGATGGCGCCACAATCCCCCGCCGCCAGACCCACGGCACCGACTGCCCGGGCGCCGACTCCGTGCCCCGCGTGTCCTGCGCCACCACCTGCGCCCGCAGCACCAGCGTGTCACCCGGCGCAATCCAGGCCAGCCGTACCGTGTCCGACCGCAGCGCCGGCCCGGCCGCCTGGCTGGCCAACACCGTGTCGCCTACCTGGTCCCACAGCTCGACCCGGAAGCCGGCCAGCGGTAGCTGCCCCGGCGTCAACGTGTCCGGCATCGCCCACGTGACCACGAACCGAGCCGAGTCGGGCGCCTGCCATAGCTCCACCATCCGGATCCGCACGGCCGACGGTGGGACCGCCGACGCGCCCGCCTCCGTCGTGCACCGCGAGACCACGCCCGCCACCAGCACGAGCCCGGCTACCAGCGTCGCCGCCTTCACCAGCTCCATCGTCTTCATGTCGTCACCCCTTCCGGTAGTGTTGGAGGCATCGTGCCCCGTGGATGCCGGCGATAGTAGCAGTCGCGGTGGTGCCCCGACTCGAGGCACGAGAGCGACCCACCCACCGCCCGGGCCGGCCCGCACAGCAGACCGGGCTGCTCGAGCGAACACGTGAGCGGTGGACCCAACGGGCCCAACGGCTCGAGCCGGTCCCACTCCAGGAGCGCCGCCGTTACCACGAGCTCCGGGCTCACCAACTCCCGGCTGTACCGCCCAACCACGTCCATCCCGTACCGGGCCATGCCGGCAACTACCGCTCGAGCAACCCGCCCAACCAGCTCCCGCTGCCCGCTCACGCCTCGCCCCCGCCGTCCCGGACCGCCGCCAGCTGGCCGGCCCGCTCGCACCGCTGGACCGCATCCCGCGCCGCCTCGAGGTAGTCAGCCACCCGGTCCAGCACCGCCAGCACCGCCCCGTCCCCGTGCCGAGCTGCCACCCGCAGCGCCGCACCGTCGACCGAGACCACCGAGCCGTCCGGCGTCCCGATCGTCACCACGTCGCGCGCCGGCTGGACCGTGAGCTCGAGCCCTTCCCGCTCGAGCACTCCCACCAGTCGGGCCCAGTTGCCCGGTAGCAGCTCGCCGAAGAGCACCGGCTCAGCTCCGGGCCCGCTGCCGGCCAGCACCGCGGAACCGCGCGGCATCCGGACAGCTCGCGAAGTGGGACCGATAGAACGGGCCCGTGTCGCCACGCCGCGCCGCCCGCACCCGCCCGGGCTCGAGCAGCACGAACAGGCCACGCAGCGACCCGGTTGGCCGGATCCCAGACCACGGCTCGAGCTCGAGCGGCACCCGCCCCAGCTGGCCGTCCCGTTTCAGGCAGTCCACCCAGACGAACCGGCTCGAGCAATGCGGGCCCCGGCAGTCGACCGCGCCCGGCCGTTGCCCCTGGCTGGCGTGACCGTCACGCTCCGTCACGCTAGGTCACGCTCCGTCACGTACCGTTGCACCAAGTTGCACCACGACGCACCACCGATCGCCGGCGTCACAGCAGCCGGCCTATTGCATCCTGGAGCGCTCGATTCACGAGCTCCGCCACGTCGCGCATAGTCCGCACCCGCCCTTTCTGGTAGGCCGCCGCCAGCGCTCGCCGATAGGCCAGCTCTCCCGGGCTCGAGGCACCGGCTGACTGGCTCACGAGCTGCCGGACCAACGGCTCGAGCTCGCCGGCTGACTCGAGCTCACCCGCCAGGTTCGGCTTGCCCACGTGGCAACGCTGCCGGATCCCCCGGCTCGATCACCTCATATTCGCCTACCTCATCATCCCAGTCGGGCAGCGCGATCACGCCGGCGCCAACGTCGCCCCGTCGATCGGCCTGGCTCTCCGTCCGGAACCCAACACCGACCCGCGCAAGCAGCTCCATCGCCGAGAGCCGTTCCTTGATCGAGGCCACCAGCTGCGCCCGCTCTCGAGGCCCACCCGGCTCCCCAGGATCCCCCAGGCCGAGCCGTTCAGCCGCTTCCGGGGTCAAGTCCAGCCCGCCCCAGATAATCGCGTCAAGCAGCGGCAGCGCGTCGTGAAAGCGCTCCGCGCACAGCTTGCGTATGAAGTTGGGAGTGCGCCCTACCGTGAGCTTACCGGTCACTGACAAAACCCCGCGCGAGATTAGGAGGCAAGGTACGGGACGGCTGGCCGGCCTGCAAGATCTCACTATTGACACGCAAAGATTGCGCATTAAATTGGAGACTGGCCACAGACTGTACCCCACCCCAACCCCAGGAGCGCGACTATGGGTTGGTACTACGAGCACAACCAGACGAAGGCCCAGCTGATCGCCATGCTGACGGCCCGGGGCCCGGCCGTTCGGTCGCACGTCGCACCGACTGGCCGGCCGCACCTTTGGACGGTCGAGCGATTGAGCGACGGCCGCTTGATCGTTGTGTGCTACTTGCTCGATCGCCAGCCGGCCCCCACTGGCTGGGGATACAAGCCCGTGTCAGAGGATATGGGGCCGCTCGAGATCGACTGTCCGCTCGATCTGCTCGAGCTGGCGGATCCAGCCGGATTCGGCCCCTACTCTGAGAAGTGGCGGGAGCGCGTACGAGCCCAACACCCGGCCATAACGGTCGAGCGGATCCAGCTCGAGCTAGGCCGATGAAACCGAGCCGGTGCGCCGGATGTGGCCAGGAATGGCCACGAGACCCCGCGCTCGAGGTGGCGTGTCCCCACTGTCGGGCGCCGGTTGGTAGCTGGTGCCGGCGCCCCTCCGGCCACCGCGCAATGGACCTACACCACGACCGCGACCGCGCCGCAATGGCGGCCGGCCTCCTCACCCGCTGCGCCGGCGCGCCGCAGGGCGCCGAACAGCTAACCCTTGTCTAAGGAGCGCTCATGTTTTCGCTAGACCACTGGGACGCCGAGCAACACCAGCTCGAGCGCGACGACGTAAACCCGCCAGTAGTGACCGGGCCCGGATTCGTGAACCGGGACGCCGAGCGCGTGAGGCGCCAGGAAGCGCGCTTCCGTGCCTGGCTGGGCAAGCGCCGCAGCTGGCACCCGTCCGAAGTGCCTAATGACGCGCTACCCCCGAGCAACGCGCAGCGCTCAGCGCTCGAGGTGTACGACTGGCACACCACCCCACCCAGCCGCTACCTCGGCTACGTCGCGCTCCCCAAGGATCACAGCGGACCCGTCCTGTTCACGACCTGGGTAGGCGATCGACTGGGAACCGCCCGGCTTGGGCCCCGGTATCGTTGCCCCGGCTTTGCTGGCAGCTACTCCGAGCGCCAGTCAATCACGGTGCACGGCGACAACGGCCGGACCTACGCCGGCACCTACTACGTTTCGACCGGCGACTATGCCCGGGTGAAGGAGCTCACGCCATGAGACCGACCGCCCTAGACCGCGCGCTGGCCGCTCGAGTGGCGCAGCTGCCCCCGCGGCGCGCCGAAGTATTCAGCCGGGACGACGGCCATATTTGGGCGGGCTGGGCGTCGCCGCAGCCGGCCGCCCTGGTGTGGCAGCTCTTCCGCCAGCTCCGACGGGCCGGGTTCCATGATGTCGACTTCCGATTGCGCGGGTGAGCCATGACGTTGACTCGAGCCAACCACAAGGCGCTCCGCCGTGTCGTATCCGGTGGACGGCTGGGTGAGTTGGTGGTCGAGCTGCGCGCCGGCACGGTTACGGTGCGCCCGCTCCGGGCCCGCACCCCGCTTTTCGAGGCCACCTACAGCGAGATAGTGACCGCTGTACTCCTGAACCGCGAGCCCCGGCGCAAGACACGCCGGCGCCGCTAGGGAGGGCTCCCCATGACCATAATACGCTATCATCTCGTGGACAGTGACGACAGGGTAGACGATTACCCATACGACTCCTATCAAGAGGCATACGAGACCGCCAGGCGGCGAAATATGGCCGTCCTAGCCTATGTCTACGAGTTCGCCGACAGCGAATTGATCTGGACCCCGAATGGCGCCGACACGTGGCCACCCGAGAAGCAGCGCCGGCCATGTCCGCGCTAGGCTATCGGTGGGCCAAGCGCCCCGGGCCGGGACATCCGACGTGTGGCGCCAGCTGGCAGCTGCACCACAACGGGCGGCCAGTCGGGCCTGTGGTGCGCCACTGTGGCCACCCTACCGCTCTGTGGCCCTACACTGTCGAGCTGCCCGATGGGGTCACCTTGATTCACCATTCCGAGCATGCCTACCCAACGCTGGCGGAGGCCCAAGAGGACGCACTACGGGTTGCCGTCGGCCTCGAGCCGTATGGAGTGGCGCTATGAATCGAGACCAGCTGTGGGCCCGCCTTTGGGTTGAGCGCGTGACGCTGGGCCGTCCCTTGGGTGTGTGTCCGACGTGTGAGACCCCGGCGCGCCTCATGCCGTCGGGCCTGTGTGTCGACTGCGAGGCGCGCGCCGCCGAGGGCGCCGGCTCGCCCTACATCTACGCTCCGGAGGCGTTCTAATGATCCGTTGCGATTGCACATGGACAGTTGACGACCGGAGGCACACCCCGACGTGCCGACTTGTGAAGGCCGGACTAATCCCGAGACCCCAGCCGGCCGCCTCGCCCAACTGCCCCAGGTGCGGCCACGAGTGGGACGGCCGCAAGCGCGAGGGCTCCACGTGTTTCGTGTGCCAGCGCGAAGACTGAACCCAGCTTGACACGCAAAGTTTGCGCGTCTATTATACGGTGGCACGCAGAGCCACCCCCACCCGCAGCGAGGAGCGCAACTATGACGCAGCCCGCAGAGCTGAACCTACCAGCGCTCGCAAGCGCGATCGCCAGAGCAAGCCGGCTGGCGTTGCGATACGAGCGCTACGAGGAAGAGGTCCGCAACCAATGGAGCGCCCGACTGACCCACGCCGACGGCCGAGCCGTCTGGATGAACACAACCCGAGCCAAGGGCCGGCTGCACATTGACGGACTGTGGCCAGACGACCCGCGCGGCACCTGCGCGTTCCTACCGCGGGACAACCTACTCTCTCAGGAAATGCCCAACCAGAACCGCCAGCACGATTTCAGCATTACGGTGAGTCTGACGAAGACACCCGAGAAGATTGCGGCCGACATCGCGCGGCGCTTCTGGCCCGAATACAGCCGCGTCTTTGCGCTGATGGTGACTCGAGCGCGCGAGATCCGGGAAGAGATCGACACCCGCCAGCAGGAAGCCGAACGGTTAGTGGCCAAGCTGGGCGGATCGATCAGTCAGAACGGCAACGGCGAGGGCGTGACGCTGTACCTGCCGGGGATCTATCGCGCGACCAGCTACGACGGCAAGAGCTGGCGGCTCGATCACGTCCAGCTGACAAGCAGCCAGCTCGAGCAGTTGGTAGGGATCCTCCAGTGAACGACTACGAGACACGCCAAGAGGCACGGCGCGAGCGTATGCGGAACAAGGCCGCACGACTGCGCGCCGAAGCCGAGCGCCGGCACGCCACGAGCGACGACCTGGGCCGGGTGATGCAGGGCCAGCCCATCCTAGTCGGCCACCATTCGGAGAAGCGGCACCGCCGCGACATCGAGAAGATGCACACCAACACCCGCAAGGCGATCGAGGCGACCGACGAGGCCAAGCGGCTCGAGGCGGCCGCCGCCAGAGTGGGGAGCGGTGGGATCAGCAGCGACGACCCCGGCGCGGTCGCCAAGCTACAGGCCGGGCTGGCCACGATGGAGCGCCAACGCGACCAGGCGAAACAGATCAACGCCTACTGGCGCAAGCATAGCACGCTGCGCGGGTTCCCGGACATGAGGGACGACACCGCCGCGCGAATTGACGCCACGATGCAGAGCCAGCAGGAGCCCGGCGCGCCCTGGGTACCGGACAAGCACAAGGTGTACCCGGGCTATTTCTTCCAGAATCTCGGCGCCAACATCCGGCGCGTCCGGGACCGCATCAAGGAGCTGGAAAGCCGACCGGATCCGGAGACCGCGAGCCCAACGCCGGCGATCGAGGGGCCCGGCTACAAGATCACCGAGCACCCGGAAGAGAACCGCATCTGGTGGGAGTTCGACACGAAACCCGATCGGCCCACGTGCCAGCTCATGCGCCGCTACGGGTGGCGCTGGAGCCCGACCCGGGTGGTGTGGCTGCGCCACCTGAACAACGCGGGCCGGGATGCGATCGCTTACACCCGGCGAGCCCTAGAGGGGAAGCAATCGCCCGGGCTCACGGCTCTCGGGATTTGACGGCGCCCGGCTGCGCCTGTGACGCCTGCCGGAGCTGCTGCACACACATGCCCGGCTGGCTCGGCCCTAACGACGTGCGACGGCTCGCGCAGCACCTGGGGTGCAGCCCGCGCGAGCTGTTCCGCACGCACTTGGCGTTCGACCACTGGATCGGGTGCCCGCTCCACGACCAGGAGGAGCCGTGCGACTGCCAGCAGCCACTGGTGCCCATCCCGTTTGCCGACGGCCTCCGGGCCGGCGAGGACGCCAGCTGGGCCTGGCCGATGTGGACCAGCCGCCCGTGTGGACTCCACCATCCCGACGGGCTCTGTTCGATTCACGAGGCGAAGCCGCGCGAGTGCCGCTGGATGTTCGCGTGCCAGCCCCAGCACGAGCGGAACAATCGCCGGCGCCTCGCCCGGGCCTGGGCCCGACCAGCAGCGCGGGCCTTCATGGCCCGGCTACGTCGACACGAGGAGGAGTAGAGCTATGCCGAGTCCTAGCCAGATGTGGGACGGCCCACCAGACCAGCACAAAGACAAGAAGCACGGGAAGGCCGCGCGCCGGCTGCTCAACGCGGCACTCGATCAGCCGAACCCGACGCCGGCGCTGCTCGAGGCAGTCAACAACGTGCTCACCCTGACGCGACACCCCAAGCGCGATCGCTCGCGCGACCCGTCGCCAGCCATCCACCGAGGAGCGCCCTAATGGCCCCACCACGAGGAGCACCGTTCGCCCTGGACATCGAGACCGTGCCGCAACGACGGTGGCGCGATCCGTACAAGATGGACAGCGACGACATCGAGACTGACGCGCCCGAGGGCGAGGCCGGCGAACCCGTCGCCATCGAGCAAGGGAAGTACCCGCTGAAAATCACGGGCACCATCCCGGCCTGCCACCCAATCACCGGCCAGGTCGTGAGTGTCTCGATGGGCTGGCTTGACGACACCAAGGGGATCCAGACCAAGACGGTCCAGGTGTCCACCATCGCTGATCCAAACCCGTGGGATGAGTTCACCGAGCTCGAGCAGCGCGACCTCGAGCGGGAGATCCTGCGCGAGAGCTGGCGGCTCGTGGCCCGGGCACTCGAGACCCGGAAGGTGCTAGTCACGTTCAACGGCAAGGGCTTTGACCTGCCGATGATGCGCTGGCGGTCGGCCCTCCTGGGAATCCAGCTGCCGACGTTCAAGTGGTACGAGCTGCTCTACCCCTACCGGCACCAGGAGCACATCGACCTGCGGCTGCTGTTCAGCGACGGCGACCGGCGAGCTCGAGGGACGTTGAGCGTGTGGTCTGAGGCGTTCGGTATCGAGGCACGCGAGGCGGGGCACCACGTCCTGGGCTGGGCGCTCGCTGGCCAGTGGGACGAGCTGGCCCGCTACGGCACCCAGGAGATGCAAACCCTCATCGACCTGTACGATCGGGTCAGACTGGCGATCTGATGGCGAAGCAACGAACCGACGGACCGAAGTGCGTGAGCTGCGACAAACCGTTGCGCGCGTACCGGCTCGAGCGGAGCTTCGAGTCGGATGATGAGGCGGCGGATTTCGTCGACCTCCTGGATCCCGCTCGGCGCCCGCGCCGACGCCGAACACAGGAAGACTTCCCGTTCAGTGTGAGCTTCCAGGCCGGCTGGGGCATCGAGGGCAACGGCCGATTCTGTTCCGAGTCCTGCGGCTATTCCTGGGCTGTCAGGCACGTGAAACCCACGAGTCTACGCTCGCGCCGCGCCGGCACCGCCTAACCCCAGCTCCGAGAGGGGGAGACCACATGTTAGGAGTCTGGAGGTTGCTGTATGCCGGCCCGATCTACACCGCGATGGTGGCGCTGGTGCTCGGCCTGGCGCTGCTCGAGAACGAGGCGTGGGCCATGCTGCTCGCGGCCGCGGCGCTGATCAACAAGGCCGAAGCGCGCGAGCTCGAGCGGCAAGCGATCCGCGCCCGAGTGCTGTTGAGGTCGGCGCTGGCCCATGACACGTTCACGGACGCCAACGGGACGGACCTTACTGCCCATACCCCGGACAGTGGGTTCTCACCGGCCAACGACCAGGAGCGCGCAATCGAGCGCCTGATCGACGAAACGAGGAAAACATGACGACCACCGAGAAGTGCGTCGTGTGCGGCAGCGACCAGATATGGGGGCACGTCAACGACCTGGCCTATTGCCGGAACCTCGAATGCGTGCAGAAGACGATCAACCGCGTCCTCGAGCGCGTCCGCGCCGTATCGACCGGCCGGCGTGGCAACGGGAAGGCGCAATGAGTACCCCCGCCATTCGCCGGCTCATCCAGAGCCGTGACTTCGGCCGCGGCGCGCTCAGCGGCCCAGAGCTCGAGGCGTGGCGGCTTGCCCAGGCCGGCGAGTTCCGCGCCCGTAACAACCAGCAAGTGAGCGGCTGGACCCAGGCGCGCGCGGCCGCCTGGGCCGGCGTCTGCCTCCGGAGCTGGCACGGCTGGGAGAACGGCCACCGACCCGTACCGGCCGCGGTGGTGCGCCGGATCGTCGACTACTCGCGATCCATCCAATCCAAACTGGACGAGGTGTTGCGATGATGCACGCAGACCTGCTGTACCACACGGGGAAGCAGATGAACCCCGAACCCATCAACATCGAGCTGCGCGAGTTGGTCCGTGTGCTGGCCCGCGGCGAGCCCGCGGTCGTCAAGCTCGAGCCAGGCGACGCCAGCCACTATGCGTTCCTGATCGTGCCGGCGTCTGCGAACCACGTGCGGCACCATCTCGGCCGATACGGGATCGAATCGAGCCGGGCAGTCGACTACTGGTTTGTCGCCCGCCTGGACGATCATGGTGGGGCCTGGACCTGGCTGCCGATCGACTGGCCGGCCCGCCCAGAGCTCATGATCCTGGCCAACGACAACGAGTGGACCGTGACGCTGTTGGTCTGGTGGTTTGAGATCGTGGCCGTGGAGCTCGAGGCCGAGAGGGGAGGAGCGCGCGCCCAGTCGGAGCGCTAACCCACACGGTTGGCCGCAGAACCTTGCGTGAGGTGACTGGACGCGCGCGTACTACGTGAGCAGCGTTCACAACCCTCCGAAGAGGACAATTTAGACCCTGACCGAAGGAGAGGCAAGATGCACACCCCAAAGAGCAGCCGAGCCGAGTTCCACCGACGGCGACTGACCGGAATAGGTGGCTCGGATGTCGGCGCCATCGTGGGCGTCGATCCGTACCGAAATGCGCTCGATGTGTACCTCGAGAAGACGGGAGAAGTCGAGCCTGACGAAGCCCCCACCCCCGTCCAGGAGCGCGGCCGGTTCCTCGAGCCTGTGATCCGCCAGCTCTACAAGCTGCGCTCTGGCCGGCGCCTCCAGCCCGCCCGGTTCCGCCGCCATCCGGAGCACAAATGGATGATCGGCCACCCGGACTCGCTGGTAATGGCCCGCGACGACGTGAAGGAGGTCACGGACGAGCGCGGCGTCTTCGAGGCGAAGACCATGATGCGCGGCGTCTTCAAGAAGGTGGTCGATCGCGGCCTCCCAGAACACAACCAGCTCCAGGGCATCCACTACGGAACGCTGTGCAAGCACCGTTGGGTCACGTTTGCTGTCCTCCAGCCGGACTCGTGGCAATTCGTCACGCCAACCGTCGTGATCGAGCCGGCGATCCAGCAACAGGTCGTCGAGGTGTGCGAGCACTTCTGGTACAACCACGTCGTACCCCAGCAGCCACCCAAGCCACGCGACCCGGAATGGACGATCGACCTACCCGAAGTCGAGGGCGAGGTCGAGCCCCGGACGGACCCGAGCTGGCGGGCCATCATCGAGAAGCTCCAGGACATGAAAGCGCTCAAGCAGGAGGCCGACGAGCTGTACGAGGAGGCGCGCCAAGCGCTGCGGGACGAGTGCGGCCACCTGGGCCAATTCGAGGGCGCCGGCGCCCGGGTCTACTTCAAAGAGCGGGAGCGCCAGGGTGCGATCGACCCCAAGCGCCTACTCGGCGCGGGCCTGCTCGATCCGCTGCGGGTGCAGGCGTGGCTCATGCAGCTGCTTCAAACGTGGATGGGAGAAGACCAAGCCGTTGCGCTGATTCAGGCTGACGTGCGGGCCGGTGAGCTGCGCGCCGATCTCGAGGCGTTCCGGAAGAACCCCAGCCGGTACAAGGATCTGCGGGTCTATCATATCAGCGACCAGGAGCCGACTCATGGGTAAAGCCCTTGCGACCGTCACCATCGACGGCAAAGACTTCACCGCCGTCCAGATGCTCAACAAGCGGGCGGCCCGACTGGACGAGATCATTCCGGGCACGGCGGGGATCACGGGCGCCCAGCTGGTCCGGATCGCCCAATTCGAGGTCGCGCGGAATGACGACCTGGGCGAGTGCAGCCCCAACAGCGTGCTCAATGCCGTCTACGATGCCGCCCGGCTCGGGCTCATGCTGGGCCGCGAGGCCCACCTGGTGCCCTACAAGCGGCGCTGTCAGATGATCCCGGACTACCGCGGGTTCATCACACTCGGCTACCGGTCCCAGCTCGTGCTGATGCTGGACGCCAAGACCGTCTTCCCCGAAGACGAGTTCGACGTGCAGGAAGGCAGCACAATGGCCATTCACCACAAGCCGGACTACTCGATCGACCGGTCGAGCCCCAAGGAGATCCTGTACTTCTACGCGATCGCGTGGCTCCGGAACGCCCCGGTCCCGGTGTTCCACGTAATGAACCGGACCGAGGTGGACCGGATCCGCGCCAGCTCGGCGATGAAAGACGGCATCCCGTGGCGGGACTGGTACGATCGGATGGGCCTGAAATCGGCGATTAAATACCTCGCCGACAAGCGCTTACCTGTGACCGAGATCCCCGGTCTGGCTGATCTGGTCGAGATCGACAACCGAGCCGAAGCGGGCAAGATTTCACGGCCGATCGAGGGCGAAGACGCGGAGGAGCTCGAGGCCAAGATCGATGAAGAAACCAGGATCCGGCAGGACGAGCTGAAACTCAAGCTCGAGGAGGCGAAGGCGAACCAGTAGGACTCTTGACGGGGCCGTGACAGTAACGCATTGTCACGGTCCCCGCCTTCACCGCTACGAGGCCGCAAATGTATGTGAAGCTGTTCGGCTCGATCCTCGATTCGTCCGTCTGGATGGAAGACATCGGCACCCGGATCGTCTGGATTACGATGCTTGCGATGGCCAACGAGTACGGCATTGTCGAGGCATCGACGGCCGGCCTGGCCCACCGGGCCCGTGTCAATCTCGAGGAGTGCAAGCGCGCGCTCGAGATCCTTGTGGCCCCCGACATCGACAGCAAAGACCAGAGCTACGGCGGCCGGCGCGTCGAGAAGGTCGAGGGTGGCTGGCTCCTACTCAACTACGAGAAATACCGAGAGATGCGGTCCCGCAAACAGATTATGAACGCCCAGCGGCAGAGCCGCTTTCGTCGCCAGCAGCGTGACATGTCACAACCAAGCGTGACACGTAACGATGTCACGGTAGAAGCAGAAGCAGATGTAGAAGCAGATGCAGTAAGTAAGAAGGATTCCCAGTTAGGATCTCCACCTACTAAAAAGGGTGAGAGTTTGTCCCGTTCTGCGAACGGAACAGCGCTCGTGCCAGCCAAAGAGACCGCCCAGTGGGTGAATGAGACCCTGCACGACCTCGAGCCCGACGTGTTCGATCGCCACCGGCTGCTGTGGGAAGCCCGCACCGTCTTCGCCTTCTGGTCCTGGCGTGCCAAGAAGAACGGCAAGCGGGTTGTGCTCACGGAAGACCGGAAGACCCGACTCAGGCGCTACCTCCAGATTTACGGGCTGGAAGACTGCCTGCTGGCCGTCGAGGGGGCCTTCCACCACGCGGACCACAACCAGCAGGATGGCCGCGAGTACCATGAGCTCGAACACATCTTCAAACGCAAAGAGGGAGGCGGGACCGTCGAGAAGCTGGCCGCAGCCGGCACCAAGAAACGGAAGGCCGTGGATAAGATCCTCGCCCGCCTGGCCGAGCACGGCTACATCCCAACAGGAGCGGAGGATGCCGAATGACCGCGCACGAACCCATGACGGACCACGAGCAGCTGGAGCTGGTAATGAACGACCTGATCCCGATGCTGCTCGAGCGGATCGAGAAGTCCGAGCTGTTGATCGACCGGCTCCGGGACTACCTCCACCACGAGACCCGGATGCAGCTGGCGAAGGTGGTGGAGGAGTCGGTCCACAGGATCGTGGAGAAAGTGGAGGCGGAATGGACGGGGGCGTTCCTCCCGGAGCTCCGCAGGACGATTCGAGCCGACGTGGAAGCCCACCTGGCGCAGCACGTGGAAGCCCGCCCAGCGAAGCTCTCGGACCCCTAGCCGAGCTCGATCCGCGCCCCGCGCGGCTCAAGTGCCTGGCGTGCGGCAAGTGGTTCGAGGGGCCGCGGCCGCGCTACTTCTGGGTGCTCGCTGAGCGCCGGGGTGACGCGGACCCGTGGTGGTACGCGACCGCCTGCGCGGAGTGTGCGCCAGGCGTTGAGCTGGCTGACCAACAGTTCCGCGAGCGCACCAGGCTGCTCCAAACGACCGACCCTGAGCCCGAGGCCGAGCCCGAGCTCGAGCTGCCGCGCGAGGAAGACGGCGAGCGGGAGAGGTATCCGTGACCGCCCACATGACGGACACGACGATACAGCTCAAGGTGTACGGCCGGCCGGTGCCGGCTGGCTCGAAGCGCGGATTCCCGATCCGCGGCAAGGGCGGGAAGATCCACGTGTCCGTCACCGACGCCTCAAGCAAGGCAAAGCCGTGGCAAGCACAGGTCCGAGCGGAAGCCGCCGAGCTGATGGCTGGCCGGCCGCTGATCCGCGACCCGATACAAGCCAGGGCGATGTTCTACTTGGCCCGCCCCAAAGGGCACTTCGGCAAGCGCGGACTTCGGCCGAGCGCGCCCCGGTATCCAGCCGTACAGCCCGACGCCTCGAAACTCTGGCGCGCCGTGGAGGATGCGCTGCAAGGCGTCGTCTATGCGAACGACGCTCAAATTGTCGAACAGTGGGTTATGAAGGTGTACGGCGAGCCTGAGCGCTGCGAAATTTACCTGACCGTGAGAGCAACGGAGATTCTGCGATGAACCGCGACCAGTACCGCATAGCGCGCCGTGAGCGCATCGCTGCCGGCAAGACGCTGGCGTTCGACCTGGACGATGAGACCGACATCGTGTGTCCCTACTGCGGGGCCTACGAGGAACGACCGACGCTGACCAACGAGCAGCTGCTCGAGCGGAACTTCGAGACCATCTGCCGCTCGTGCCGGCAGTCATTCGGCGTGTCGGTGACGATCCGGGTGCTGCATACGACCTGCGGGATCACAGTGCAGCGAGGCGACGACCGATGAGTGACACCGACTTGGTGCAAATGCAACGTCATCGGGATGCGTGGCGCGAATACGCTTACGGGAAGCGGGACAAGCCCGCCGACTTTCTCGATGGCAACAAGGTAGATCGGGGGCCAACCGAGATCGAACGGCTACGGCAGGCCGTCGTCACGTACCTCCGGGCCCAGGGATCGCATTTCTGTGGTGGGGAACCGACCGCCGCCGACTTACTCCAGGTGCTCGCGCTCGCGACGAGGCTCGTGCACCATCGTCGCTAACGGGTGAACTCGGCTACGAAGGATTCGAGTGGGAACTGGATGCCGGGATCCGTCTTGCGACCAGGATCGAGCTGCCGATGAGTCCGAACCGACGCAGCCGCTCGCGGAATGTCGTGCTCCACGGCACGCGCACGAAACCACTCGACTCCCGCCTCGAGCTGGAGATCGGTGTAGAGCTGGGCCGGGTGCCCCGTCCTCCACGCCCGCTGTAGTTTGTCATAGGTCCAGACTCCAGGGACCGCAAACTCCATGCCGATCGAGCGCCGATTGAACGCGCGCGCATGGAACGCCTTCCGCCAGCTATCGACTTCCCGCACGATCCGGCCGTCCGGCAGACACCACGCATGGACCGAGAGGCCGATCGCGCGCAGCCAATCCGTACAGTGCCAGATCCGGCCACGACCTAGCCCGCCGTCGTTGTTCAGATCTACCACCCACTCGCCATGCCCGTGAATCACGAGCAGGTCGATCTCCCCCGGACCCCGCTGGGCGCCGTGGTTCGCGTTCGGGATGTCAATGAGGTTCAACACGGGCTCCCTCGAGATGCGACAACCGCTGCGCGTGCTCGTGAGCGGTCGCATAATGCTCGCGGTGACTCTTGGCAAACTCATCAACCAACGTCGTGATCTTCCCACTCCAGACGCCGAACTTCCAGATCAGGGCGAACAGGGCGACG
>JAOTVV010000047.1 GCA_029863245.1 Gemmatimonadota bacterium | reverse complement strand
CGAGCGACGAGCCGCCTACTGATTCGTCGCCACTCGCAGCTCGCCGGATGCCCTGAGACCCAGGAACGACCGCATGACCGACGCGAGCTGCGAGTGGTGGCTCATCTCGCCGCTCCGCATGCCGATCAGCGAGAGGGTTCGCCCCGAGTTCAGTACCAGGCGTACGACATAGCACTGGTGTGTCAACTTCGGCAGCCACCGCTCCACCACCGTTCGGGGCAGGCGGGACCGGAACTCCGAGAAGTCGACCTCGACGACGTCGCGAATCTGGACGGTCACCCGCTCGGAACCCATCAACCCGCGTCGCAAGACGATGACCTCGTCCGCCTGCTTGTCGAACGTCGCCGTCACCACTCGTGCCCGAATGCCAACCAGAATGGGCGGCACCACGATGAGTACGAGCCCCAGCACAAACACCAGCGGCTGCCGCTCCAGTGTGCCGTACGCGGTTACGAGCACACCCATCAATGCGGCAAAGCTCGTGAGCAGCCAGGCGGCCCACGGCTCGTGGCGGATCACGAGTTGGGTGTCGGTCTGTCGGACGATCTCCATCCTGATCCCTGCGAAGGCGACGACGGCACGCCAGCGCGAATACGGTGTGACGCTCTCGCGCGGAAGATTCCCGATGAACCGCCAGGCGCAAGATGGCTTATTGTTGATCAATAAACTTTTATTGACAAACAATAAAGCGCTTGTTATCGTGCGATATGGATCTCACGCCGGCACGGACGCCGGAGCGTGGGACCAACCGGAGGTACTGACCCACGAATGGCCATTCGCGTGAACCTCGATTTGCTACTGGTCCAGCGTGGCCTGAGCCTCACCGAACTGGCCGAACGGGTGGGGATCACGATTCCCAACCTGTCGATCCTCAAGACCAACAAGGCTCGCGCCGTGCGGTTTTCCACGTTGGAGGCCATCTGCCGAGAGCTGGACTGCCAGCCCGGTGACGTGCTGGAGTATCGGAGCCACAAAGCCCGCTAACGTATGCGACCGCCGCCGTGGTTGCGATTCAGGGAATCCAGGCGGCCCGCATGTCGCGACCGTTCTGATGGAGCGTCAGTGCAACGATCTTCCCTTGCTCCACGACGAAGCTGAGTTGGGCATCCACCACCGTGTAGAAGAACTCGGTGCTGGAGGAGGGATAGACCTCGAACCGCGGTTGTCCGGTGAGTTGCGCGAAGAGCCTCCCGTCCTCGGCGGTCACGTCGAATACCACGCCCGGCGCGAGTTGATACCGTCCGCTGTACTCCGCGAGGACTCCCGGATCGACAGCCACCGCAACGCGAACTTCCTCAAGGGGCAGGCCTGGGTCCAATAGATGGTACCCGATGTCGTCCGCGCTGCGGTTGGAGTTGGTCAGGACCACGACCCCGCGGCTCCCGTCACGCCGGAACCCTACGAAGCTCCGGTATCCGCCCGTTCCCCCGTTGTGCCACACGATCTGACGACCGTCGCGAGTGAGGATGTGCCAGCCGAGCCCGATCTGCATGGCATCGGATCCCGCCCGGTGACGCGGCTCGTGCGATGCCTCCATGGCGGGGAGGAGCGGCGTAGTCAGCAGGCCCATGTTGGCCCGAACGAACCGGACCATGTCGCCGGCGGTGGAGCGCAGCGCTCCCGCCCCGGCGAGTGTCGGGATGTCCCACTGCGACACCGCCGTCGTGCCGACGTGTCCCTGCGCCAGACGAGCGCGCATGTCGGGTGTCAAGGCGATGCCCGTGCTGGTCATCCCCAGTGTGTTCGCCATCCGGGCTGCGATCAATGCCTCGTATGTCGTGCCGGCACGGAGCGCCAGCACGTGTCCAAGCAGGCCGAAGCCGTAATTCGAATACTCGTACTCCGCACCCACGTCACGACGAAGCGTGTGGCCTGAGAGAAAGGCGTACAGCTGCTCCACCGTATAGTCGGCGTATGGATTGGCCGGATCGGACGGCGTGAGATTGGTGGGAAGGCGCGGTAACCCTGAGGTGTGGGTCGCGAGGTCCACCATCGTGATCGGGCGTCCATCGCGCATCGGGACGGTGACCGTCGGCGGTAGGTACTTGTGGATGGGATCGTCGAGCGCCACCTCGCCGCGGCGAACCATGTCGGCAAGGAGGATCCCGGTGAACGCCTTGGTGATGGAGCCGATCTCGAACACGGTATGCTCGTCCACCGGTGCCCCCGTCGAGTCCCGCGATCCATACACGGAGTAGGTCGTGCCACCGGGTGTTACGAGTCCAATCACGATGCCGGTGTTGTAGGCGTGGTCCACCCGGGCCTGCACGGACTGCCGCACCTCATCGGGGATCGTCGGGGCCTGACCGTAGGCCAACGACGGCGCGACCAGACCGACAGCCGCCGCAACTACGACAAGTATTCGCTTGATCACACGCGCATCACCCTGCATCACGCCCTCCAAGAGTGTCTCACAGGAATCTGTGGAGAATAGACGCCAAGCCGAACGCAGCCAATGGCCGATACACGTTTGCGCCGTTTGGCCCATCACGATACACTCCTCCCAATCGACCCTGTCACGTGACATCGGGAGTGTTACCACTATGCGCAAGCTGATCATGATCTTGCTCGCCTCTTTCATCCCAGCGCCCGGCGCGGCGCAGGACGCGGCAGCACAGGCGAGCGACATCCTCCATTCGATCCTGCTTCCGCGGACGTCGCAGATCCTACGTGAGTCCGGCGTGCCTGACGAAGAGGTGCAGTCGGTCATCGAGGCCGCCCGACGGCGCCGCGTGCCGCCGCAAGAGACGCAGCAAGTGCTCGAGCAAACGCTCGAGTCTGTCCGGGAGCACGGACCCGTCGACAACTTCGGTGCGTTCGTGCAGGATCAGCTCGCAGCCGGCTTGCGAGGACGCGATCTGGCCGCCGCGATCCATGCCGAACACGCGCGGCGGGGGATCGGCAAGGGGAAGAAGCTGGAGTCGAAGAAGGCGCGCGGCAAAGCGCAGGCCGAGCAAGGACGCCTCATGCGCGACCAGCCGGAGCCGATGGACGAGCCGGCGCGTGGCCAGGGGCGCGAGCGGCGTCCCGCGGAGGTGGGGGATCGGCCCGGCGCGCGACCGGATCCGGCAGTGAGAGATCGACGACCCGCCGGGCGCGACACGGTCCGGGGCCGGCGTGACACGCTTCCTGAGCGGGGAGGAGGAGGACGATGAGGACCTACGCACTACTGCTGGCAGCGGCCGCCCTGGTCGCGTGTGGTGACTCCGAGCCGGTGTCCGACCAAGCGGCGCAACAGCCGGCCGCGCCGCCTTCGTGGGTTGGAAACGTCGGCCGCGTCGCCAACGCTATCGAGCGCACCCCGGCTGCCGCCGACTCGATTCTCGCTGCGAACAACATGACCCGGATGGCGCTCGATTCCCTGTTGTACGTAATCGCCGCGGATCCCGCGTTGACCGCGGCGTACGAGGCCCAGCGCACCAAATAGCGCGCTCACGGAGGCACACATGGTGCCCAAGTTCTCGTTCCTCGCGCAGGCCGCCGTCACGGGCGGCCTGTTGTTGCTTTTCACCGGGGGAGCCGCGATCGCGCCCCCTGCATCGATCAACCTCGCACCGACCGTCGCCGTCTCGTTTCCTGCATCGGTCAGCACCGGCCCCCTCGACGGCCGGATCATCCTCGTGTTCGCCGTGTCCGATGCCAGCGAGCCCCGCAACCAGGTGACGTCGGGGATCGACGCCCCACAGGTGTTCGGCATCGACGTCGACGCGATGGCCCCGGGCACCACCGCCACGATCGACGGCTCGGTGTTCGGGTACCCCATGGAGAGCCTGAACGAGGTTCCGACGGGCCGGTACTACGTTCAGGCGGTGCTCCACAAATATGAGACGTTTCGGCTCGCCACCGGCCACACGGTGAAGCTGCCCATGGACCGTGGCGAGGGGCAGAACTGGCGACGGGCGCCAGGCAATCTCTACAGTAGGCCGCGCTGGATCGATATCGATCCGCAATCGCCGGAACCGGTCCGGATCGTGCTCGATCGGGTCATGCCGCCGATTCCGGACCCGCCGGAGACCACGTACGTCAAGCATGTCAAGATCCAGAGCAAGCTCCTGACCGAGTTCTGGGGCCGTCCGATGTACCTGGGTGCCCACGTGCTGCTTCCCAAGGGGTTCGACGAGCATCCGGAGGCACAGTACCCCCTGATGGTGTTCCACGGCCACTTCCCATACGACTTCGGCGGATTCCGCACCGAGCCGCCCGACACGACCGCACCGTGCACGTACAGCGCCCGATTCGACGTCGACTGCTACAACCGCATTCAGCAGGGGGAGGCGTACGATTTCTACCGGGCGTGGACCAGCGACACGTTTCCGCGCTTCCTCATCATCGAGGTGCAACACGCCAACCCGTACTACGACGATTCCTACGCGGTGAACTCGGCGAACCTCGGCCCGTACGGCGACGCCCTTCAATACGAGTTGATCCCGCACATCGAAGAACGATTCCGCGGGATCGGCGAAGGCTGGGCGCGGTTTACCTATGGTGGATCGACGGGCGGATGGGAGGCGCTCGCCGTGCAGGTGTTCTATCCCGACGAATACAACGGGACGTTTGCCGCCTGCCCCGATCCGATCGATTTCCGCGCCTACACGCTGGTCAACCTCTACGAGGACGAGAACGCCTATTTCCGCACAGGCCCGTTCAAGCGAGTGGCCGTGCCCGGTCATCGCAACTGGCTCGGTCAGATCGATCGCGGTCTGGTGGACGACAACCATCTCGAGTTGGTGATAGGGACGAAGAGCCGTTCCGGGGGTCAGTGGGACATCTGGGAGGCCGTCTACTCACCCATGGGGGACGACGGCTACCCACAGCGGATTTGGGACAAGCGCACCGGGACCATCGACCCGACCGTTGCGGCGTACTGGAAGGAGCACTACGACCTGCGACACATCCTCGAGCGTGACTTGAAGACGCTGGGACCAAAACTCGAGGGCAAGATCCACATCTACGTGGGAGACATGGACAACTACTACCTCAATAACGCCGTCTACCTCATGGAGAACTTCCTAGAACGCACGAGGGATCCGTACTACGGTGGTGAGGTAGACTATGGCAACCGCGCGGAGCATTGCTGGAACGGCGACCAGCTGAACGGCAACCACATCTCTCGGCTCCGCTACAACACGATGTACGTGCCGAAGATCCTGAAGCGGATGGAGACGACGGCGCCTCCGGGAGCCGACGTGTCGAGTTGGCGGTATTAGGAACCCGTGCAGTGGGCAGGGTACAGCGTGCAGCGTGGCGAGAGGATGAGAGACAGCAGGAAGTGGGGAGCAGTCGGGTGACCACTCGCTTGCCACTGCTCATCACGACGCTCATCACACTCCTGGGCGTGGGCGGCCCCGACGACGACAAGTCTGCCAAACTGCCTGCTCGCAGCTACATCTGCTACCGAGCACGTGCACCGCTCGCGGTGGACGGGCGCCTCGACGAGGCCTCGTGGCGGCGGGCCGTCTGGTCGGAACCGTTCGTCGACATCCTCGGCGACTCGGCACCGCCCCCTCCGCTGCGTACCCGGGTCAAGCTCCTGTGGGACGACGAGTACCTCTACATCGGTGCGGAACTCGAGGAGCCCCACCTCTGGGCAACGCTCACCGAACGCGACGCCGTGATCTATCAGGACGATGATTTCGAGGTATTCATCGATCCGGACGGAGACACCTACAACTACTACGAGATCGAGATCAATGCCCTCGGGACCGTTTGGGACCTGTTCCTGGTGAAGCCGTACCGGGACGGTGGACCCGCAATCACCGCGTGGGATATCGCGGGACTCCACTCGGCAGTGGCGCTCGACGGCACCATCAACGATCCGAGCGATCGGGACTCTGGGTGGACGGTCGAACTGGCCATTCCGTGGCACGTGCTGGCTGAAGCGGCTCCTGGACAACGGCTCCCACGAGACGGCGAGATGTGGCGGTTCAACTTCTCCCGCGTCGACTGGGATCTCGACATCGTGAACGGTCGGTACGAAAAGCGACGAGACCCCGATACGGGTCGCCCGCTCGCTGAGCATAACTGGGTGTGGTCGCCGCAGGGCGCCGTGAACATGCACATGCCGGAGCGCTGGGGGCGTATCGAGTTCAGCGATGCCTTGGTGGGGCGAGCGGGGTCGCGGTGAGGAATGGGAAAGGGGAAAGGGGAAGAGGGAAACGGAATGTCATGAAGCGGCGTGAGTTCGTCCGGCGGGTTGGCCGCACCGCGCTCGGGGCGGGAGCGCTGTCTCTGGGCTTCAGCGCGGGCTGCGGCCGACGGCCAATTCGTAACTGGGTGTGGGTCCACGGTGGGCGGGAACGGAGCGGTGACGAGTGGCGCCTGCGGTTTGCCAAGATCCGTGAGGCTGGGATCGGTGCCGTGCTGGTGAGCGGCGGCGACCTTGATACGCTGGCCGGAGCGGCACATGCCGAAGGCCTGCAGTTCCACCGCTGGATCTGGACGCTGAACCGCAGCGGCGACCAATGGGTCAAGGAGAACCATCCGGAATGGTTCACCGTGAGCCGCAACGGCGATTCCACCCTGGAGAAGCCGCCGTACGTCGGGTACTACCAGTGGTTGTGTCCCACGCGCCGGCCGGTGCGGGCGTACCTACGCCGCGTCGTGGACGAAATCGCGAGCGATCCCTCGGTGGACGGTGTCCACCTGGACTATGTGCGGCATTCGGACGTCATTCTCCCCATTGGGCTCTGGGAGAAATACGGACTGGTGCAGGATCGCGAGCATCCCGAGTTTGACTTCTGCTATTGCGAGGTCTGCCGAGACACCTTCCGGAGCCGCACAGGTACGGACCCGCTGGAGCTGCCGGACCCAACCACCGATGTCGCCTGGCGCGAATTCCGCTGGGAAGGCGTCACCCAGCTCGTGGGCGAGCTGGCCGATGCGGTGCACGGGCGGAACAAGACGATCTCGGCGGCGGTCTTCCCCACTCCCACGCTGGCGCGGACGCTTGTCCGCCAGGCTTGGGAGCAATGGCCGCTCGATGCGGTCTTCCCCATGCTCTACCACGAGTTCTATCGCGAGTCCGTTGCGTGGATCGGATCCGCCGCCGCAGAGGGCATCGCAGCCCTTCCACCGAGCCGTCCGCTCTATGCCGGCCTGTTCGTCCCGAGCCTCCCGCCCGCTGAGCTCGCTGAGGCCGTGCGCGTGGCGCGCGACGGGGGTGCGGCCGGGGTCGCGCTGTTCGAGATGGACGGACTCACCGACGAGCACCTGGCGCGCTTCGCCGCCGCCGCGCGCAACGGGTAGCCCTCCCCAGCCACCACTCGTTGGGGCCTGGTTCTAACGTTCGGGCCCGACGCTCGTCTCACCTCGGGGGTTCCTACCCCTGGATGCCCTTCCCTCTCGGTCAACGGCACGTCGGGGCAAGACGTATCTCAAGTGAGGGGCGCATTGGGCCATCTGGTGCACACGCGGAGTTCGGGGATGATCGAGCGGCTGTTGCGGCGATGCGGTGGATGACCGTTCTGGTGGGTGCCGTTGCTGCCGGTCCCGCCTGGGCACAGGTGGGGTTCACCACGGACATCCTTACCGGTGTGGTCGTGGATCCGGCGGGCGCGCCGCTGGCCGATGTGCTGGTCGAGGCGGTGTCCCTGGACACGGAGATCGCCCGCTCGTCCAGGATCGACGGGAGCGGGCGCTTCACGATCCTCTTCCCCGACGGCGGCGGGCAGTACCGTATGTCCGCCAAAGCGATCGGGTTCGCCCCCCGCGAAGCGGTTCTCATTCGCTACGCCGACGAAGACCGTCTGGTCTGGGGCGTGCAGATGACATCCCAGGCCGTCATGCTCGACGCTGTCGAGGTGCAGGGCCGAGCCCAGATCAACCCGGTGCGAGTGCCCGAACGACCCACACCGGGTACGACCGAGCGGTCGTTCACCACTGACTTGGTGACCCGGCTCCCGATCGACGCCGAGGACCTGAACGTGCTCGCCACCCTGGTTCCGGGTGTCGTGCCCATCGACGCGACCGACAGCACCGGCGCCGCCTTCTCGATCGCCGGCCAGCGAGCGGACGCGAACGCGATCACCCTCGACGGCCTCACCTTCAACGCCGGTTCCGTTCCGCAGGAAGCGATCCGCAATACCCGCATTGTCACGAACACCTACGATGTCTCGCGCGGCCGATTCAGCGGCGGGCTCATTGCCACCACCACCCGGGGCGGAACGAACTAGGTCCAGGCATCCGCAGGGTACTCTCTGCGTGACGACGCGCTCGCCATCGAGACGGGCGAGGAGTCCGCGTTCACTTCGGCATTCACCCAGCACCAGATCAGCGGCGGTCTGGGTGGCCCGATCATCGGGAACAGATTACTGGCCTTCGGCTCCGAGCGACGATCAGGTGGTGATTCTCACCGAGCTTCGCGACTCGCTAGACGCACGGAACGCCGCGTCGGCAACAGACCTCCAGGAACAGCTGGATCAGGCCGGTGGCGGACAGAACCCACGGGCTCTGATGACGCTGATCCGACCGTCGATGGACGAGGCACGGACCAACGCCCAGCGTACACTCGAGCGGGTGCAGGCCATCCTGACGCCGGCCCAGTTCGACAAGCTCCCGGAAGACGTGCGCTCGCCCGCCCAAGGACGTCAGCCAAGTGTGGGCCGCCGTCCCGGCGATTCGAGCGGCTCGTAGGCTCAGGGCTTCACCACGGGGTGGCGGCGCGCGAACTCGCCCTCGAGTGGGGCAGGCTGCGCCAGCCTACATCCGCTGTACGATCGCCTCACCGAACCCAGAGCACGAGACCTCGTGGACGTCCTTCCGTCCTTCGGCCTTCATGAGTCGGGCCAGGTCGTAGGTGACATACGCGTCCTTGATGGCCCGACGCATCCCGTCGAGAATGAGATCGGCCGCCTCGCTCCATCCCATGTGCTGCAGCATCATGACGGCCGAGAGGATCAGCGACCCCGGATTCACCTTATCCTGACCGGTGTATTTGGGCGCGGTCCCGTGTGTCGCCTCGAACAGCGCGACCTCGGTCCCGATGTTCGCACCTGGGCCGAGCCCCAGCCCACCGACGAGGGCGATGGCCGCATCCGAGAGGTAATCGCCATTCAGATTGGGGAGCGCCAAGACGCTGTACTCACCGGGCCGAGTCTGAATCTGTTGGAAGATCGAGTCGGCAATCCGATCTTTGATGAGGATCTTGCCCTTGGGCATCTTCCCGCTCAGCTCGTCCCACAGCTTCTTCTCGGTGACGAACCGGTCGCCGAACTCCTCGGTCGCGACCTCATAGCCCCACTTGGCGAACGATCCCTCGGTGAACTTCATGATGTTGCCTTTGTGGACCAGCGTGACCGACGGCAGGTCGTGCTGGATCGCCCATTGGCAGGCCATCCGCACGAGGCGCTTGGTACCGGTGACCGAGATCGGCTTCACCCCAATACCACTGTCCTCGCGGATCTGCTTGCCGGTCCTCTCCTTCACGAGATCGATGATGGCCCTGGCGACCTCACTGCCGCGCTCGAAGTCGTGCCCCGCGTAGACGTCTTCCGTGTTCTCACGGAAGATCATGAAATTCACCTGGTCGGCGTACTTGTTGGGCGCCGGGACACCGTCGAAGTACATGATGGGCCGGATGCACGCGTAGAGATCCATCGCCTGACGAAGGCCGACGTTGATGGAGCGGAACCGCTCCGTGACCGTGTCGGTCTTGCCGCAGTCGTCGCACGTCCCGCCATGGTACTGCTGGTGGGCGCAACTCAGACACACGTGGGTCTCTTCACCGATCGGCGTCGTGAACGGACCCTTGATGGCGACCTTCAGGTACTGGATCGCTTCCACGGTCTCCTGAGGCAGGACCTTCCCGTAGTGGTGCAGCCCCTCGAGTCCGGCATAGAGCGGGCACCACTGGATCTCCCGCTTCCCGCCATAGGCCTTCTTCACAGCGGCACCGACCACCTTCTTCATCACCGGCGTGATGTCGAGCCCGATGCCGTCGCCGCGCAGCGACCCGATCACGGGACGGTCGCCGACGACGGGCTTGCCCTTCTGAACGGTTACGACATCCCCCTTGGGGATCTTCACATGCTTGAAGTCTGGCATTCTGTGTTTCCTCACGTCACATCGTCACTGCGGCCCCCTGCGGCCCGCATGCCCTCCTCATGAGGGCGAATCCGCCACTAAGGATACCGAGAGGGTCCCGAGTCGGGTACTCGCGCTTCCCGGCTGGTGCGCACCCGCGTTTCGTCGCTGGACGAGCGCGCCTGGAACGCCGAGGACCGCAATAGGAATCACGGTGTCTCGCTGGTTACCTTATCCCCGTACCCGCCGTACCCGGAGAACCCGCACATGACCTCACGAGCGTCCATCATCGCCGTCGGCCTGTTCGCCACGCTCGCCGCCGTGGTCTCGGCCCCGCTCGCCGCCCAGACGTTCCCTTCCGACGATCCCGTCATACGGGCCATGTGGGATGCCGGCATGGAGCATTCGCAGGCCGAATCGCTGGCCCAGGTGCTCCTCGACTCCATCGGGCCGCGACTGGCAGGCTCGCCGGGGCTTTCCTCGGCCGTCGACTGGCTGCTCACTACCTACGCGAGCTGGGACGTGCCTGCCCGCCGGGAGCAGTACGGTACGTGGCGTGGATGGCAGCACGGGATCACGCACGTCGATCTCGTCGCACCGCGGATGCAGACTCTCGAGGCGTATCTCCTCGCGTGGAGCCCGGGAACCGGTGCGCCCATCGAAGGAGACGCGGTGGTCGTGCCGGATCTCGCGACCGAGGCCGATATCACCCGGTGGCTTTCCTCGCTCAACGGCAAGTTCGTGCTGGTGTCTCCTCCGGAGCCCATGTGCCGGGCAGATCAGGAACTCGAGCGGTACGCGACACCCACAACGGTGGCTCGGATGGACTCGCTGCGCTCGGCCACCCAGCGATCATACCGCCAACGCGTCGCCCGACTCGGCGGCCGCGCTGCCGCGCGGCGGCTGGAGGAAGCCGAAGTGGCTGGGGTGATCAGCACCAACTGGTCGGGCGGATGGGGCGTGAACAAGGTCTTCAGCGCTCCAACCGGCCAAGTGGTGGCGCTGGACGTGAGCTGCGAGCACTACGGCATGCTGTTCCGGCTCGCGGCCAACCAGCAGGGACCGAGGCTGCGCGTGCACGCCGAGGCCGAGTCGAGCGGCGAGGTGCCCCAGTTCAACGTCATCGCCGAGCTCAGAGGCACCGAGCTGCCCGACGAGTACGTGGTCCTGTCGGCGCACCTCGACTCGTGGCACAGCGCCCAGGGCGCGACCGACAACGGGACAGGCACCATCATGATGCTCGAGGCCATGCGCATCCTGCGGTCGACGTACCCCCAACCGCGCCGCACCATTGTTGTCGGGCACTGGGGTGCCGAAGAGATGGGTTTGATCGGCTCCGGCTCGTTCCGCGAGGACCACCCGGAGATCGTGGACGGCCTCCAGGCGCTCTTCAATCAGGACAATGGGACGTGGCGGGTGGAACGGATCGAGGGTCAGGGTTTCTTGCGGGCCGGCGAGCATATTGGGCGCTGGATGTCGCAGGTGCCGGCAGAGATCGCCGATCACGTCGCACTGGAGTTCCCGGGCGCGCAGGACAATCGCGGCAGCGACCACGTCTCGCTGCTGTGTGCGGGCGCACCGGCATTTCGCCTGCAATCAGGCTACGATGAGTACCGCCAGTACACGTGGCACACGAACCGCGATACGTACGATAAGATCGTCTTCGACGATCTGAAGAACAACGCGACCCTTGCGGCCATGCTCGCGTACCTGGCCTCGGAGGATCCCGAGCGCGTCCCACGCGACCGGGCGTTGCTGCCCACCGACCCACGAACGGGTCAGCCGCGGACATGGGTGAGCTGCTCCCCGCCAAGGAGGAGCCCGTAGGGCACAATCGTCACGGTCGTTGATGGCTGAGTCGGCGAGCAACCGCCGCACACCGCGTGCATACATGATAGGTGAATGGGAGGGACGTCCGGGCCGGATCGTCAGGGTGCGTACGGTCATTTCGCGCCGTGAGGGCCAGACACCTCCCTCGAACCGGTAACAAGGAGGCAATGTGGAAGACTCACTCGGACTCCTGGATCCGCAGCGCTTCGTGGACATGGGGATCGATTTTGCGCCGCGCGTCGTGGCGGCGTTCGTCGTGTTGCTGGCCTTCTGGGTCATCCTCAAGGTCAGTCAGCCAGCCTTTCGGCGGATGCTCAAGCGCGCAGAGTTCGCCGAAGCGTTGATCGGCCTGCTCGTCGACAATCTCTACAAGTTTGCCCTTCTCGGTCTGGGCCTGGTCATGGCCGCGAGCCAGCTTGGGATCAATATTGGCGCCGCGCTGGCCGGACTCGGCGTCGCCGGCATTGCCATCGGCTTCGCCGCCCAGGACTCCGTCGCGAACACGATTGCCGGATTCCTCATCTTCTGGGACAAGCCGTTTCAGTTGGGCCAGTTTGTCACGACCCAGGGGGAGTACGGCGAGATCACCAGCATCACGATGCGCACCACCCGCATCCGCACGCCCAAGAACACCTACCTGGTGATCCCCAATCGCAAGATCATCGAGGATGTGATGATCAACCACTCGATGTACGGGCACATGCGTGTCGACGTCCCCATCGGCATCGCCTACAAGGAATCCATCGACCAGGCGCGTGAGGCACTGCTCGCGGCCGCGAAGCAGGACCCGAACGTGTCGCGAAATCCCGAGCCGACCGTGGTGGTCACGGAGTTGGGTGGCTCCAGCGTGAACCTCGAGGTCCGTGTCTGGATCGACGATGCCAGCCATGAGCGGCCGGTCTTTGTGAGCGTGCTCGAGGCCGCCAAGAAGGCGCTCGACCGGGCGGGTATCGAGATCCCGTATCCGCACTTGCAGCTGTTCGTGGACGATATTAGGCCGGCCGCTGTGGAACAGCTGAAGATCATCACGGGCGGGCGAGGCGCCTGAGCGAGCCACGAAGTGCTCGCCAGACAGCACCCACCATTCGGACTCAGATTGACGGAGGATGCATGAGACGAGGACATCCGCTGACGGCCACCCTGCTGCTCCTTGCTTGCTGGGCCGTGACGGGCGCCACCGCTCGCGCCCAAGAGCCGCGAACATCCGCAATCCCCGACGCGATCGTGGGGAAGTCCCCACCACCGCAAGGCGCGAACGTACAGTACGTTGCCGGTGACAGTCGGACCACTGGCTACCTGGCCGTTCCCGAAGGAGCGGGCCCCTTCCCCGCTCTGATCATCATTCATGAGTGGAACGGGCTCGTGGACCGCGTGCGCCAAGTGGCCGATGCCTTTGCCGATCAGGGGTACGTGACCCTGGCAGCCGATCTCTACGCTGGCCGGACAGGGAGCACCCGGGAAGAGAACGCGGCCCTGGCTCGCGAGGCCAGAGGCAACGTGCCCGCGGCCATCGCGAATCTGGATGCCGCCCAGCAGTTTCTACGCGCTCGACCCGACGTCACAGGCAAGATCGGCGTCATGGGGTGGTGCTTCGGCGGCGGCATCGCGCTGAGCTACGGGTTGGGCGGTGCGCAGCACGATGCTACGGCGATCTTCTACGGCTCGCTGATCGAGGATCCTGAAGTGCTGCGCGCGCTCACACATCCGGTGTACGGGACGTTCGCCGCGAACGACCGTGGAATACCACCAGAGCAGGTGGAGCGTTTCGCCGCAGCACTCGACGCGATCGGCATCGAAAACGACATCCACGTTTACGACCACGTGGGTCACGGCTTCTGGTTGAGGGTGGACGACGACCCGGAGACGCGCACGGCTCCGGCACAACACGCCTGGGACCGGCTGATGGCCTTCCTGCGGAAGGCGCTGCGCTGAGCCGCGTCCGACGCCACGGCCCATGACCTACCTGCAGTTCCATCTGCTCTTCCTGGTGCCGCCGCTGGTGGTCACCGGGTGGTTCGCCTGGAAGGCGCGTCGCCGCCTGGGAACCCGAGCCGCCTGGGCAATCTTCGCCGTGCCGCCGATCGCGCTGGCCTACACGACGCCTTGGGACAACTACCTGGTGTGGCGTGGCATCTGGTGGTACGGCCCGGATCGGGTCCTCGCGACCATCGGATACGTGCCGGTCGAGGAGTATGTGTTTTTTGTGCTGCATCCCCTGCTCGCCGGATCGCTGCTCTACACGCTCCTGGCGCGAACCCTCGCACACAATGGTCGGCCTCCCGCTGAGCGAGGCACCCGCGTGCGCGTGGTAGGGACGTTGGTTTGGGTCGCGCTCGGTCTAGTCGGACTACCGCTGCTTCGCACTGAGGTGACGACGTATCTCGGGTTGATCCTGGTATGGTTCGCGCCCGTTATCGGCCTCATGTGGGCGTTTCAAGGTCCAGCCATCTGGCAGGTCCGCAGGGCCGCCGTGCCGACCATCGCCTTGTTGACCCTGTATCTGTGGATCGCGGATCGCGTGGCCATCGCAGTCGGCATTTGGACCATTTCCGATCGATACACCGTCGGTGTCGATCCGCTGGGTCTTCCCATCGAGGAAGCAACGTTCTTCGCGCTTACGACCGTGCTCTCGGTGTGTGGCCTGCTGTTGTTCCTGCTCCCCGGCACCCGAGCACGCGACCACGCACCGTGAACGCTCGACCGCCGCCGAGCGTTCGGCCGTCACTCGGTCAGCTCCAGGCGCTGCGCGACGCACCGCACGAGTTCCTCGTGCAGCTTGCCGCGCGGCATGGACACGTCGTGCGCTGTGGGGTCGGGCCGCTGTCGTTTCTCTCGCTCACTCATCCCGACGCCGTCCAGCACGTGCTGGTCACCCAGCAACGCCGGTATGGCAAAGACACGTTTCAATACCGGCTGCTCGCCGAAGTCACCGGTGGAGGCCTGCTCACCGCGGACGGTGATGCCTGGCTCGGACGGCGTCGTCTGCTGCAGCCGTCGTTTCACCGAGACCGGATTGCCGAGTTCGCGCCGGTGTTTGCGCGCTTTGCCGAGCGCACGGTCACGCGCTGGCGGGAACCGGCCGAGCGGGGTGAGACGCTGGACGTTGGTGCAGAGATGATGCACGTGGCGCTTCAGGCGGTCGTCAAGACCCTCTTCGGCGCCGAGATCGGTGATCGAGACGACCGGCTCGCCTCGGCTACGCTCACCGTTCTGGACCACATCATGTTCCGCGCACGCACGCTGGGTCTCGTGCCTCGATGGCTGCCACTGGAAAGGAACCGCGAGGCTCGGGCGGCACTCCGTGTGCTGGACGAGGCGATCTATGACACGATCGAGCAACGTCGGGCAGGACGGCACGCCGATCGGACCGATGGCCCATCGGACCTCCTCGATCGCCTCATCAGCGCTCCGGACGAGCATGGCCGAGCCGCACTCACCGATCGCGAGCTGCGGGACGAGATGATCACCATGCTCATCGCCGGCCACGAAACGGTGGCCAGTGCGCTCACCTGGACGTGGTATTTGCTGGCACGGCATCCGGAAGTCGACCGTGCGCTGACCGACGAAGTGCGTGCGGTGTGCGGAGACGTTCCCCTGACGGCGGGAGCCATGTCACGGCTCCCATACACCGCCGCCGTGTTTCAGGAGGCGATGAGGCTCTATCCGCCAGCGTGGGTCATCACCCGTCGCGCGTTGGACGGCGATGTGATCGGCGACCACCGCGTTCGGAGGGGGACGCTGGTAGTCCTCAGCCCGTACGTCACTCACCGTCACCCGGATTTCTGGACCGACCCCGAGGGGTTCGATCCGGAGCGATTCCTCGCGACCGGCCCCAGCGAGCGCCCACGGTACGCCTACTTCCCGTTCGGGGGCGGCCCCCACCTTTGCATCGGGAACCACTTCACCATGGTAGAAGCCGTGCTGATCATCGCCGCTGTCGTACGCCGGTACCGGTTCACAATGATCGGCGGCGCTCCTGACGTGATCGCAGGCGTGACCCTCCACCCGCGGGATGGCTTGCGAATGCGCATGGACCTTAGACGGTGAAGAGTGGTGAGTTCAGCGGCAGAATCGACCTCTACCGCCTCGTCTACGATATCGACACCTGCAGTGGACACCTGAGGACAACCATCCACGTCATTCCACGATGCCCTGTTGGACAGCGTAGCGAATGAGGTCGGCCGTGGTGCTGAGCTGCAGCTTCTCGAGCACGCGCTCCCGGTAGGTGCTCACGGTTTTGGGGCTCAAGGCGAGGGCAGCGGCGATCTCCTTCACGCTCTTGCCGCGACCAAGCATCTGGAGCACCTGATACTCTCGATCGGAAAGTGCGCTGTGGTCCGGTCGGGGCCTCTCGCCGGCGAGGTGCGCCGCAAGCTGCTGCGCGAGGGTATCGCTCACGTACCGCCCGCCTCGATGCGCCCGCCTGATCGCCTCCTGCAGGTCTTCCGGTGTCCGCTCCTTGGTGACATAGCCGATTGCGCCAGCACGAAGCGCCCGTTCAGCGTACTCCTCCTCGGCGTGCGCACTCAACACAACCGTGTGGATCTTGGGAAACCGCTCGCGCAGTTCACGCAGCACCTCCAGAAAACCCTTGCCCGGCATCGCCACGTCCAGCACGACGACGTCCACCGGGGTGGCCGCAACAGCCTCCAGCACCTCGTCTCCGCTTGCCGCCTCACCGGTCACGCGGATGTCACCCGTCGCCGCGAGCATTCTCCGGAGGCCATCCCGGATCATCGCGTGGTCGTCGGCGATGAATACGTTGATCACGACGCGCCGCGACCGCCGTTACCCGGGAGCGGCATGCGCAGCTCCACACTGGTTCCCCCTCCCGGCCGTCGTCGGATCGCCAGCGTCCCTCCCCACGTCGACGCTCGCTCCCGCATGCCGAGGATCCCCATCGACCGGCGACTCCCGACTTCGGCGGGCGTCGCGCCCCGGCCGTTGTCCTCGATGCAAAGGAGTAGCTGCCCATGCTCAACGGCGATACGAACCGTGATCTCCGAGGCCGACGCGTGCCGGGCCACGTTGGTGAGGGCCTCCTGAAAGATCCGGAACACCGCCGTGGCACGCCCGCTGTCCAGCTCGGGGATCGCATCGTCGCTGTCGAGGCGCACGCCGATGTCCGTTCGGCGCATGAACTCGCGCGTCTGCCAGCGGATCGCCGTCGCGAGCCCGAGATCGTCGAGAACGCCGGGCCGCAACTCGGTGGAGATGCGCCGGACCGCATCCACCGTGGTGTTGATGAGATTCAACGACTCACCGATGCGCTCACGCCCACTCACATCGCTCTCGTCCAGACGGTCTCTGAGCCATGCCACGTCCATCTTGAGCCCGGTCAATGCCTGTCCCAACTCGTCGTGCAGCTCGCGGGCCACACGCCGTCGCTCGGCTTCGCGAGCCTCTTCTTGACTCGCAGCGAGTCGACGAAGGGCCTCCCGCGATTCCCGCAATTCCTCCTCATAGCGCCGCCGCTCCGTGATATCTGTCAGAGATCCCACCATGGCGACCGTCCGGCCGTCCCGGACCACCGGTGCCTCCCGTACCTCGACCCACACGCGGCGCCCGCTCCCATGGAGGAGCTCGAGCTCGTAGGGTGGTTGCCGCTCGCCGGTGTCGATCGCCCGATCGGTGAGCTCGAGTCCGCGCTGATTGCCCGGGTCATCAGTGAGGAAATCAGTCCAACGCCGCATCGCCTCGGCCGGCGGAAAGCCGAGCAGGTTCTCGACTTGCGGACTCAGGTACGTGAGAACGTGATCCGGGCCGTGCGAGTAGTACATGTTGGTGCTGTGCTCCACGATGTTGC
>JAOTVV010000046.1 GCA_029863245.1 Gemmatimonadota bacterium | reverse complement strand
GTTGTGCCATCTAACCCGCGCATGAAACTGCCACGCCCGGCCGAATACCGGGCGCCGTCTCTTTCAAGCCCCGAGCGTCACGCGGCGTTCGGGGCTTTCGTCCTCCACAAGTCTCCTTCCGAGCACAAGAGGGTCCCCATGTCTCCGTGCCAACACGAGCGGTCTGTCGCGTTCTCCACTGAGGGATGGACGAGCGGGGCGAACTCTCAACAACACGTCAACAGCGACCGAAAGACTCTCAAATCGTGAGAGGCATTCCCCGACTGTTTCACACTCGAATGTCCCAGTTCAGGCTCCTCGCGACCCGAAACCGCCCTAGCTAGCATCGGTGCCCCGCCTTAGCGTGGGCACGTGGCCCTCACGCCACACCGAGACGGCCTTGCACGTCGGTGGCCCCCCCAGGGCTCCGGCTATTCCGTGATCCACAATCGGGAGATGTCCCTAGAGCGAGTTCAAGGCTTGGGCATTGAAACGGTCGGGCCTGGTCACAGAGGATTTGAGTTGGCTCGGCCGGGTTGGAGGTCACCCGTAACCTCGACGTGCGGTGCCGGCCGAGGCGCCGTGTCACCAGCGTCGGTCGACGTATCCACCAAACAGGAGGTGCGTATGCGGAGGCTATTGGCAGTGCTCACGCTGGCGGTGCTGGTGGTCGCCTGTTACGACCAACCGACGGCGCTGGACGAGACCGTCGCCCCACAGGCGAGGGTCTCGCCAGCCGATCGCAAGGGCTGGGTCGTCCTTTCTGACTTTCGCTCTGAAAATGGGGAGATCGTTCGGAGCTTGCCCTGCCTCGGCGACATCCAGGTCTTCGGCACCCAAACCATCTATGCGAAGCGCACCACCACCGGCTGGGGTGGCCTGAACATGATGATCGACAACGTCTTCGAGCCGGGCCACTACGTGCAGGAAGTCGCGACCGGGTTCAAGTGGTCTCCGACGTTTGCCGCGCAGCCGGGGCACTTCCAGCTCAAGCGGGACGGTTCGACCTACCGGGCTGCGACCGAGCTGCTGGAGAACTACGTACGGGAGGATGGGGCTCTCAACCTCAAGGTCCGCACGCGGTTCTCGTTTGAGATCGACGGGAACTGGGACGGGACCGGTGACCCCCCCATCCTGTTCGATACCTACGAGTTGAAGATTCAGGCCTGCGTGGTGAACTGATCCTCACCCAGGGTCGCGGCGAGGTCGCGACCGGCCGTGATGCGCGAGGGATGAGGTTCGGCGGTCCGGACGCTCACGGCCCCGTAAGCCGTGCTGCTCCATCGACGCCTGCACACGTGCTCGCCGCCGCTACCGCTCCGGCATCGCATCCGGGGGTCGCGGGTTGAAGAAGGCGCCGGCGCCTCGGCCGGTGCCTTCTTCCGCTCTGCTCGCGTCGCGACGTCCGTCGCTCCCTCACGGCACGTGACCTCCCAAGTACGTCCCAGCGGCCCCAGGCTCCGCTCATGCGTCAAATCCCGCCGTCCCGACTAGTGGAAGTTGATGTAGCGAAACAGGTTGGAAGGCGAGGGAGTCGCTCCTGATTCCCTCGTTTTTCGTCGTTGTGTGCCGATAGTGTGCCAAGTCAAGGCAAGCCTCACGTGGTCACAAACGCAACGTGCCTTCCCCTCCTTTATGGACGCTTCTGTAGACGGTTGCTCGTTTCAGCCGTATGATCGCAGGTGAACTCGGCACACCAAGGGAGTGCCGATGACCGACCAGCTGAACCGCCTCAAGACAGTCCTCGCCGACCGCTACGCCATCGGGCGGGAACTCGGTCGTGGCGGGATGGCGATCGTCTATCTCGCCGAGGACCTGAAGCACCGGCGCAAGGTGGCCCTCAAGGTCCTGCGGCCCGAGCTGACCGCTTCGCTCGGTGCGGAGCGGTTCCTGCGCGAGATCACCACGACCGCCCAGCTCTCGCATCCCAACATTCTCCCCCTCTACGACTCCGGCGAAGCGGACGGCACGCTGTACTACACGATGCCGTTCGTGGAGGGCGAATCCCTCCGCGATCGGCTGAACCGCGAGAACCAGCTCCCCATCGAGGACGCGCTCCAGGTCACGAAGGAAGTGGCCGACGCGCTGGGCCATGCACACTCACTCGGCTTCGTGCACCGCGATGTCAAGCCGGAGAACATCCTGTTTCAGGGCGGGCACGCTGTGGTCGCGGATTTCGGGATCGCGCGCGCGGTGACGGAGGCGGGTGGCCAGCGGCTGACGGAGACAGGGTTGGCGGTGGGGACCCCGGCGTACATGAGTCCGGAGCAGGCGAGTGGCGGCCGCCAGATCGATGCGCGGAGCGACCTCTACAGCCTCGCGTGTGTTCTCTACGAGATGTTGAGCGGCGAGACGCTGTTCACCGGTCCCTCTGCGCGCGCCATCATTGCGAAAGTGCTGAGTCTCCCTCCCACTCCTGTGCGCATGTTGCGCCCCCGCGTGCCGGAAGGAGTGGAGCAGGCCATCCTCGTTGCGCTCGACAAATCGGCCGTGGACCGGTTCGCGACAGTTGGTGCGTTCGCCGCGGCCCTCGAGGAAGGCGTCAAGGCCGAGCCCGAGCAGCGGCTCCCCGGGTTGCCGGGACCCGCGGGACGGGGCTCGGCATGGTCCCTCTCGAAAGTGATCGCCAACGCCACCGCGTATCTCTTGGGTGCGCTCGTGTTGTTTACTGCGATCGGTCTGCTAACCACGGTGGTCTATGACGTCAAGATGCAGCTGCCGGCCGAGTATACGCCGTCGCGTACGGACTTTCCCGTCGTCGGCGTGCGCGCGGCGACGCCGGCGATCATCCTTGGCTCCGCAGTGGTAGTGGTGTACGTCGTCCTGAAGTATTTGATGCGGTTTCCGGTCTTCCTCCTCCGCCGTTTCCTCGACGTCGGGCCAGCGCTCGACGACTGGGTTCGCCGATCCACCGGCACTTGGCGTCGGATGTGGGGGTCGGTGCACTCGGCGGCCGTCGCCGAGCTCTTCTTGGTGGCTGCGCTCGGCGCATCGATCCTGGTCCTTTTCGCGTACCGGCGGCTCCTCGCCTCGCTGTGGACCGACGATACGGAAATTCTGTCGTGCTCTTTCAGACCACTGCACGAATCGTACACCATCGCCGTGATCTCCCTCCTGGCAGTCCTCGCTGTCGGTTGGATCGGGGTCTCACGGTACCTGCACAGGCGTCAGGCTCGTGGTGTCGGTGTCGCGGTGGCTCGATGGGGCGGCCTGGTGTGGATGTTCATCCTCGTCATGATCATGACGATGCCGTGGCGACTGTTGTACCAAAACGAACGGGAACGTGCGCTCCTGGACGACGAGCGCGTCTACATTCTCGTCGAACGGGATGCGGATCTCGTGGTCTACAATGCCGAGCGGCGATCGACGCGACTATATCGCAAGGATGGCACGGTCGATCTCAAGCGATTGAATACGAGTGGTTACGTCTTCGAGAATGCGGAGGAGTTTGCAGCGGACTCCGGATGTTGATCCCAGGTGGTGAACGCTCGATCAGAGCCACACACGGGGGGACGGTATGAAACGGCTGATAGTGAACGCCATGCTCGTGGTGTTCCTGGGTGCTGCCGGTGCTGAAGCGGCAGCGGCGCAGAGCGCGGGTGCTGGGGGGATCCTGGATTGGATTCACAAGCTGAGCGGCCCACAGTTCTTTGGGGTTGGAATCACTGCGTACGGGACCTTGCAGGGAGAATCCGGGATACGCGCCAGGCTTTCGGTGGTGCACCGCTGGTCCATTGATGAAGAGGAAGAGGTGATCCCGCCCGAGTCGAATATCACGATGTGGACCTTGCAACCCACGTTAGAGTTTCCTCTCAAGGACGTTCCTCTCGAGTTGGTCGTCGGTGTGGCATTTCACCGGTTTCAGAAGGATGTCGATCCCTTTTGGCACTACTCGGTCCCGGTGCTCATTCAAGGGCGTTTTCCAGTGAACAGTTCGAAATCAGTTCTTCTGAGACCCGGTGTCGGTATCCATGTCTTCCCGGCATTCGGGCCCAATGATTTCTTGCCTCTCAACGTCGACGTATCGCGGGACACCGCGGAGCTGGTGCTGCAACTCTTTGTCGGAATCGATTTCCGGCTGACCGGCTTGAGATGACGAGGCCCACAAACAAGAGCGGGCACCGCGCTTGCCGAGATCGAGAGGTGGATCAGGGTTAGCCGCCCCACGGCCTGACGCCACAGTTGCGCGGTCTATGCCCCTCCCGATTTGAGCGTTCTTCGGTTGCTCAGAGGAAATCACTGACTCCTCCGGCTGACTGTAGGGCCCCGAGCGTCACGCGGCGTTCGGGGCTTTCCTTCCTAGCTGAACTCGTCTGAGAATCCTACCTTAGTGCCATCCCGGCCGAGGTCCTCCCATGACCGACCTGGTGGACCGCCTCAAAGTCGCCATCGCCGACCGCTACACCATCCAGCGCGAGCTGGGTCGTGGGGGCATGGCCGCGGTCTACCTGGCGACCGACCTCCGGCACGACCGCCCCGTGGCCCTCAAGGTCCTGAAGCCTGAGCTCGCCCAGGCCCTCGGCGCCGACCGATTCCTGCGCGAGATCAAGACGACGGCGCAGCTCACGCATCCCCACATCTTGCCCCTGCTCGATTCCGGAGACGCCGACGGGTTTCTCTACTACGTCATGCCCTATGTCGAAGGGGAGTCGCTACGGGATCGACTGACTCACGAGAAGCAGCTCCCCGTAGACGATGCGCTCCAGATCAGTCGGGAAGTGGCGGACGCGCTGAGCTACGCCCACAGTCACGGGGTGATCCACCGCGACATCAAGCCGGAGAACATCCTGCTCCAAACGGGGCACGCGGTGGTCGCGGACTTCGGGATCGCACGGGCCGTGGATCAGGCGGGTGGGGACAAGCTCACGGAGACGGGGCTCGCGATTGGGACGCCAGCCTACATGAGTCCGGAGCAGGCAGCGGGGAGCCAGGATCTGGACGGACGCTCCGATCTCTACGCGCTCGGCTGTGTCTTGTACGAGATGCTGGCCGGGCAGCCGCCGTTCACTGGCCCCACGGTCGAGAGCGTGATCCACCAGCATCTGGCGGTTGAGCCACCCAACATCACGGCCATTCGCCCGGCCGTTCCCGCGCAGGTGGCAGCGACGTTGCAGCGGGCGTTGGCCAAGACGCCGGCCGACCGGTTCAACCCGGTGGCCCTGTTCGCCGAGGCGCTCGGGTCCCGGGGGTCCGCGGCGGTGACATCAGCGCCGGTCATGACGGTGAGCCACGTCCCCCGACGATTCTCGTGGGAGCGGATCGCGCTGCTGGGGATCGCGGCTCTGGTGGTGATTGGTGCGGCAATCGTGGTGGGCCGATGGACGCGCTCGGGCTCGCCTGAGCCCTCGGCAACTGGAACGCACCCGCGCAGCGCCATCGCGGTCTTGCCGTTCGAGAACCTGAGCGGCGAGGGCCCCAACGCCTACTTCGCGGCCGGGCTCCACGACGAGCTGATCACGCAGCTCGCGAAGGTTGCGGCGCTGAAGCCGATCAGCCGGACGTCCGTGATGGAGTACGCGACGCGGACGAAGCCGCTCCGCCAGATCGCGGACGAGCTGACCGTCGGCACGATCATCGAGGGCAGCGTGCAGGTGGTGGGGGAGCGGCTGCGGGTGAACGTGCAGCTGATCGATGCCGCGACGGACCAGCACCTCTGGGCGGAGCGGTACGACCGCACGCTGGACGATGCGTTTGCGGTCCAGAGCGACATCGCGCACCAGATCGTGGCGGTGGTGGGGGCCACACTCGGCGGCGCTGAACAGATGGCGATTGCCGAAACCCCCACAGCCAACGCCGAGGCCTACCGGCTGTACCTGCAGGGACAGGAGTACTATCAACGGCCGGGCTACCTGCGTCGCAATTGGGAGATCGCGCAGGACTTCTATGAGCGGGCGGTGGCCCTGGACCCGACGTTCGCTCTCGCCCACGCGGTGCTCTCCGAGCTGCATGGCCGAATCTTCTGGCACCGGCACGATCCGTCGCCGGACCGACTGGTGCGCCAGCGGACGGAAGCAGAGATCGCGTTGCAGCTTGCGCCCAACCTGGCGGAGGCGCACCGCGCCATGGGGTTGGTGCACCACTTCGAACGGGATGGGCAGGCGGCGCTCGAGGAGTATCACATCGCGCTGGCTGGCATGCCGAATGACGCCTTTCTGTGGAACCTGATTGGGGGCGTGAATCGCCGGCTCGGACACTGGGACGAGGCGCTTGGAGCCCTCGACAAGCTCGTCGCGCTCGACCCGCGCAACGCTGATCGTTTTCGCGATCTGGGTGGCGGCACGTTGCGCTTCCTCCACTCGTATCAGGAGGCCGTGGAATGGTACAGCCGAGCCATGGCCCTGGCGCCGGACGTTGCGGGGGTGGACGTGGAACGCGGGTGGACCTGGGTCGAGTGGCACGGCCGGCTGGACTCACTCCGGGCGGCGCTGGATCGCCATCTCCCGGATGTCGATCTCGGTGATGAGGGCAGCGCGAGCGCTGCGCGAGCCCGCATGCTGTTCTGGGAGCGGAAGGCCGACAGCCTGCTTGCGCTGCTCCGTCGGACGCCGCAGCCGGTCTTTGACGGTCAGCAGTTCTACCTGCCGACGGCGCTGTATGCGGCATGGGCCCACCAGCTGCGTGGGGATGGTGTGGCGGCACAGGCAGCCTTCGGTTCGTCTCGAGCGCTGCTCGACTCTGTGGTGGCGCTACTCCCCGACGACTGGCGGGTGCACGCCGCACGGGGCCTGGCGCTCGCCGGCCTCGGCCGACGACACGAGGCGCTCCGCGAAGTGCGGTGGCTGGAGCAGTCGCCGGCCTACCGCGAGGACGCCCTCGACGGGCCGCTCCTCGGCGAGGACCGCGCGCGGATTCTGGCGGCGGTTGGCGAATCGGATGCGGCTCTCGAGGAGATCGAGCGTTTCCTGACGCGACCCTCCGAGCTCAGCGTCCATACGCTGCGCCTCGACCCGCGCTGGGACCCGATCCGCAACGATCCGCGGTTTCAGGCGCTGCTCGAGAAGTACGACCCGCCGCAGCCGGTGCGCTTCTAGAGGAGCGAGATCACAAATGTTGGTGTGCCAGTTGTGTGCCAACTCAGCCACGCTCAGCCCAACCCAGCGAAACGCAGGCAAACAAATCAGTCCTCTAATTGCTCACGCAGCAATACGTAGCCGCACTCAGACGAACGCAGCCAAACTCAGCGAAAGTCGTTCAGAGTGAATGGGGTTGCCGCAATCGCTCGCAGGCTCGCGATCGCACGCGTGCTCGCCGTCGCTAACGCTCCGGCATCGCATCAGGGGGTCGCGGGTTCACCTGCGGCGACCTGCGGTCGCCTCGGTATCCTTCGGATGAGCTGCGGCCGCTGCGCGGCCTCGCTCCGCTTGCCGGCTGCGCCGGCACCGCCCGCGTGCGCGGGCGGACGCGTCGAATCCCGCCGTCCCATTCGAACAGGGGCTGGCATCTGCCGGCCCCAACCGCTCGTCCGCCTAATCACCTGATCCACCTCCCGCTCGTGATCCTGCGCGAGGCAGACGACGCGGCCCACCCGTTTCGCACGCCCGCGTGCGCAAAGGCAGTCACGGTCGATGGAGCGTTCGCAACCTGGCGCCCGCACTCCCGACTGCCATATTGATCCGCGATGCCCTCACCACCGTCCCCTTTCGCCGACCGCCTTGCCCAGGCGCTCTCCGACCGCTACACCGTCGAGCGAGAGATCGGCGCAGGCGGCATGGCGCACGTGTATCTGGCGCAGGATCGCAAGCACCACCGCCAGGTCGCGATCAAGGTCCTACGCCCCGAGCTGAGTGCCTCGCTGGGCACTGAGCGGTTCCTCCGCGAAATCGCGATCTCGGCGCAGCTACAACACCCGCTCATCGTCCCGCTGTATGACTCGGGCGAGGCGGACGGGCTGCTCTACTACGTGATGCCGTACGTGGAGGGCGAGAGCCTCCGCGATCGCCTCCGGCGCGAGAAACAGCTCCCGCTCGATCAGGCGATCGCCATCTGCACGGACGTGGCGGAGGCGCTGACCGTGGCGCACAGCCACGGCGTCGTACACCGTGACGTGAAGCCGGAGAACATCCTCCTCTCGGGCGAGCACGCGATGGTCGCCGACTTCGGCGTCGCCCGTGCGCTGAGCGCCGCCGGCGGCGCGGCGCTCACCGACTCGGGTGTGGCGATCGGCACGCCCGCCTACATGAGCCCGGAGCAGGCCTCCGGGGTGGACGACGTCGACGCGCGCACCGACATCTACGCGCTGGGATGCGTGTTGCAGGAGATGCTCACTGGCGAGCCGCCCTTCACCGGGGTAAGCGCCCAGGCGATCATCGCCCGCCACGCGAGCCAGGAGCCGCCCTCGGTCCGGGTGGTTCGCCCAACGGTGCCCGACTCGGTCGAGCGCGCGATCGGCAGGGCGCTCGCCAAGGTTCCGGCAGACCGGTATACGACCGCCGCGGCGTTCGCAGAGGCGCTCCACCGCCACGCGCCACCGGTCACGCGCCGGGCGAAGCTGGTCACGCGCGTCCTGTTCCCGACGGTCGCCGTCGGGGCGGTCGTCGCGAGCGGCTTGCTGCTGCGGTCTGCCCTGAGCGACGGCGGTTCGCCGATCGCGGCACCGCCGGCGACCCCCACGAGCGGCATCGCGGTGCTGTACTTCAAAGATCGCAGCGCCGATGGCTCGCTTCGCTGGGTAGCCGACGGCCTCACCGAGGACCTGATCGACCAGCTGACGCATGTGGAGGCGCTACGGGTGGCGTCCGCCCTGCAGGTGCGCCAGTACGCGGATGCTGCGATCGGCCTCGACAGCTTGGCGGCGCTGCTGGGTGCCGATCTGCTCGTGGACGGCGCGGTGTCCGGCACGCCTGAGAGCCTGGGCGTCGCGGTGCGGCTGATCGAAGGCCGGTCCGCTCGTCTCGTGGCGAGTCAATCGTTCACTGCCCCGAGGTCGCAACTCTTGCAGGTGCGGGATAGCCTGGTGCGCGAGGTGGCCGACGCGCTGCGGCGCGAGCTGGGCGGGCACGTGCAGCTCGAGCGGTACCGCGCGGAGACCTCCAACCCCGAGGCATGGCTGCTCGTGCAGCACGCGGAGGAGCTGAACGAGTACGGCCATCGCCTCCGGCGCAGCGGCGGCGATGAAGTGGCGCAGCGGGCGCTGGGGGAGGCGGACTCGCTCGCGGCCGCGGCCGAGCGCCTGGACCCCAACTGGATCGTCCCCATCGTGCGGCGCGGATGGTTTGCGTGGACCAACGCCGCACTGGTGTACGACCGGTTCTCATTCGGCGAGGGAAGCCCCGGGTTCGTCGATTGGCTCAGGGTGGGACTCGGGCACGCCGAGCGCGCCCTGGCCAAGCGACCGGCTGACGCGCGGGGCCTGGAGCTGCGAGGCTACTTGCGCTACCGGCTTTGGACGTCAGGCTCCATCGAACAGGCCGATACCCTGTTGGACAGCGCTGAGAACGATCTGTGGGCCGCGGTGCGGTGGGATCCATCCCTCGCACGCGCGTGGTACGGCCTGAGCCTCGTGCTGGGCGCACGCGGTCGCCACACCGAGGCGGCCGAGGCGGCCCGGATGGCGCTGGAGAAGGATGCGTACCTCGCGGACGCGGAACAGGTCATCCCGCAGCTCTTTTTTACGAGCCTGGAGCGCGGCAACTTCACCGAAGCGAATCGCTGGTGTGAGGAAGGGCGCAGGCGGTTCCCAGAGGAGCCCAATCTGATCGAATGCCGCATCTCGGTCCTCGGCTGGTCGGCGAGCGGCCCCGAGCCCATCGCCGAAGCCTGGCTCGAGCTGGAGCGGACCGAGGCCGTGGCCGAGGTGGAAGCGGGCAGACCCTATCGTCGCCTGCTGGTCGCCGCCATCCTTGCCCGCAGCGGACTCGGCGACAGCGCCAGGGCAGTCCTCCGACGCACGCGGGACGAGTACCCCGGGGAGACGATGTACATCCAGGAGGCGTACGTGCGTCTGGAATTGGGCGAGATCGACGAAGCGCTACACCTGCTGGAGCTCACGCTCGACGAGTACCCGCACTACGCCGACTGGATCGCCAATCACTACTGGTTCCGGCAGCTTCGGGATGACGATCGTTTCCAGCAAATCGTCAGCCGGGCCGAGTCGGCAGTCGACACTCCCTGACGTGCACTGTGGCGGGCCGGCCGCGTGACCGGCCCGCCGCGCGGCTTCAGCGTATCCCCAGACCCCGCCGGACGTATTCCATCATCTGCTCGCGCATTTGCACGACGTACTCCGGCCCGAACAGATGCAGGTAGTACGGAGCGATGAACCGGTCGAACGCGTCGAGCGTGAAGATCATGCTGCTCGGCGGTCGCACCATGCCGATCGAGATCGGGCCGCGCAGGTTCGAGAAGAAGGTGATCCGCAGCGAATCTACCTCCTCCATGCGGAACACCGGGTCCTGCCCCCCGCCCATGATCGGCGGACACACGTACCGCGTGGTGATGTCGTCCTTGTAGCAGCCCAAGACGATGAGCGGCAGGCCGGCATCCTGGGGTGTCACGAACGGGCCGTACAGGTGGAAGTCGATTCCTGCACTGTCCGCCGCGCGGAACGCGGCCTCACGGTCCGCGTAGACGTCGATCACATCGTGCGGGTAGACCTCCGATGCGACCACGAACACGGGCTGGCCGTTGCGGAACGCGTCAGCCGATGCCGCGAGTCGCCGCAGCAGTGCGGCCGATGGGGATGGAGCCGGCTCTTGGGCCGTTAGGGACTGGGTCCCCAGCCCCGCGGGCGTCTGCGGCAAAACCGCGGAGGCGACGGCGATGGCCGCGAGCGCCGCGACGGTCCGTGCCAGTGGAAGACTCGGGCTATTCATGCTGTCACCTCCGGGTATCGGGGCGGTGTCTTGGCGAGTATCACGTGCGACCGGCCCGGCAAACCGCTCGATCGTCATTTGGCTCGATCCATTGTCCCTAGCAACGCCCCCCAAAGTGGGAATGCTCGACTGATCGCGGGAGAGTCGGCGCCCATGGTCACCTCGGCGGGAGAGGCTACCCTAAGGTACGGACCGGACAGGTTCTCGCCAGGGAGGTGAGGGGTGAGCGACGGTAGGGCGGAACTCTCAACAACACGTCAACAGCGACACAAAGACTCTCAAACCGGGAGAGGCATACAGGACCATTTCACTTCCATCGTGGCATTGCTACGACTCTTGTCAGCAATGGTCCCGTGCCGTATTACCCACGACACAAACGGAATCATTCCCGTCGGTGGCCCCTTATCCGGCCCCGCCGCCCGACAGACGCCGCAGTACGACGCCCGCCCGACGACGAGGCCCCGGACCGCCGAACGGAGTTTCACTCTGTTTCAAGGAGGCCAGCATGAAACGCAGATTCCCCATTGTTCTGCTCGTCGCAGGCGCATTTCTCGCCTGTAACGACGCTCCAACCGGGGTGGACGATGCACCCGACGAGGTGGGCACTCCGTCATTCAAAGTGACCACTGACGAACTGGTCGAGTCACCGCAGTTCTCAGAAGCAGCCGCTGTCGATGGCACGTATCTCCTCACGGCAAGCAGGTGGAGACGACCACAGACAGCCGCCGTTAGGGAGGCGGGCGGGACCGTCGTGTGGAGTCACGACCGAACCGGCATGGGAGTCGCGACCTCGGACGATCCGGATTTTCTGGATAACGTAATGGCCAGCGGGGCCTTTTCATCGGGTGAGGCGGATCAGATCGTGGAGTGGCAACCGCCGGTTCGGGTCGCAGACGTCAAAGTTGCTGCCGTGACCGGAGGCGACGAGACGTTCTTCCTCACCCAGTGGAACATGCAGGCGATCGAAGCTCCGGCGGCCTGGGCGGCCGGTTACGACGGGACGGGCGCGCGGGTTGCCGTGATTGATGGTGGGATCAACGACACACACGGCGACCTCGCTGGCCAGGTGGACGTGGCCTGTTCCGCGTCATTCGTTCCTGGGTTCGCTTTCAACCAGGATGTGGGCGGCTTCTGGCACGGGAGTCACGTGGCCGGCATCGTTGCCGCGGCGGATAACAACTTTGGTGTCATTGGCGTGGCCCCGGGGGCGACGATCATGGCTCTCAAGGCCTTGCACGACGGCAGCGGGTCCTTTGGCGCCGTGATCGGGGCAATCTTGTTCGCATCCGATCCCGCTTCGTTTGGAACTGGCTGCACTCAGCGGGCAGACATCATCAACATGAGCCTGGCGGGCGTGTTCCTTAAGAGCTCGGCGCGTGGGTTCCAAGCCGCGACCACCAAAGCGGTCAATTTTGCGGCCAGTAAGGGAGTCTTAGTCATCTCCGCGGCGGGGAATAACGGCCTTGACCTCGGCCAGTTCTTTGACTTGACTGTGATTCCCGCCCAATCGGGCAGTGGTCTTGCCATCTCGGCGACCGGTCCGCTGAACTTCTGCCAAGGCGCGACCAATTTCAGGCGGTTTGCGTCCTACAGTAATTACGGTGAGGACTTGGTTACTCTGGCGGGGCCAGGAGGTGACTTCGTGGGCTCCGACGATGACTGTAGTATTCCGAGGACCACTGGCGGACCAGATGTCACATTCCCCACGTGGGTGTTCGACATGGTGCCGGCTCCTTGCGGAGGGTCCGGAGGAAGCTTTACGTGCTGGGCCGCCGGCACGAGCACGGCCAGTCCGGCCGCAGCGGGTGTGGCAGCTTTGATTGTCGGCAAGAACCCCGGCATCTCTCTGGGTAAGCTGAAGGCTAAGCTCAAGAACTCGGCGGACGACGAAGGAAAAGTCGGGAAGGACGAGTTTTACGGACATGGCTTCGTGAACGCGCGAAGAGCAGTGCAGTAGCAAGTCGCTCAGAAGATCCGCGAACCAGAAAGGGAGGCGCGAGCCTCCCTTTTGCCAAGTGATTGGGGTTGTTGCGTGGTGCATTCTAGGGGCGGACTCCAGTGGCGCTTGAGCAGCTTTTCCCATTCCTCGGCGGTCAGCAACTCGCGGATGTCGGCGAGGTCGTCAGGCCAGATGGGGGGCTGGGGGCCAGTCCAACTTGCAGAAACGTCGTGGAAGCCAGAGTGACAAGGAGCGTGACTCGCATTTCAGTGACCTCCTCCCAGAACGTCGCTGGTGTTGAGCGAACATGGGGACGGTGGGTTGTACTTGACGTGCAAAGTCAGCCAACCTATAACGATTAACGAGCCTGAGCTGTTCTCAGCCAATCTCCCGGTAATCTGCGCTACGCCGGGTTGACTGCACGAGACAACCAAGGAGGTTGCCAAGGATGCCGGAAAAACGGATTAGGGTTCCACCCCGTACAGCAGCGTATGCTGACGAGGAGACACACAAGCTAGTGGTGGAGTTCGCCATTCCAGGAGCGCCAACGGATACCATCGATCTGAAGATCCTGCCGGACAGCGTCCACCTGACAGCGCCAGCAAAGGACATCGAGTATGTCTCAGCACTGCCTTTAGCTTGGCCGGTGAAACCTGAGAAGGCCGAAGCGATCTACGAGCACGGCCTGCTCCGAATCGAGGTGCCCTTCAAAGATCCGATGGAAGATGCTGTGAAGGTCGCCATCAAAGCCGGTGGCGCGGAAGCCAAGACCAAGAAGATCGAGGTTGGGCGAGGTGGCCGACCGGCGATACCAAGGCCCCAAGGCGAATAATCTGATGTGCGAGGACTTGGCCGGGTTAGTCACCAACTACCAGCACAACCGCCGGTCTGACCGTCCAGGATGACACCGCCCGGCCCCGCGCCGGGCGGTGGTGTTCCAGCCCCGAGCGTCACGCGGCGTTCGGGGCTTCTCTTTTGGCTCACGTTGACGCCTGCTGACTCACGCCGCACTTTGGCGTCAGTGGGGGGGCAACCCATGGGCACTGCCAGCCGAGTTTGCACTTCGTGCGACACTCCGGTTCCCGATGACGCCGCGTTCTGTCCCATTTGCGGTGAAGCCACTCCGACGCGCGTGATCGCCGGGGAACCGATCGACGAGCAACATCTGCGCACGGCCCTGATTGACCGCTACTGGATTCAGCGGGAGCTGGGCCGCGGGGGGATGGCCGTCGTCTACCTCGCCCAGGACGTGAAGCACGACCGGCAAGTGGCCGTCAAGATGATGCTGCCAAAGTTGACGGCCGCACTCGGTGCGCGGCGGTTTCTGCGTGAGATTCAGATTGCCGCGAGGCTCAACCACCCCCACATCGTGGCCCTCTACGATTCCGGCGAAGCGGACGGTTTCCTGTACTACGTCATGCCCTACGTCGAGGGGGAATCACTGCGTGCTCGCCTGAGGCGCGAGTCTCAGCTCCCTATCGAAGACGCGCTCGAAATCACTCGCGAGCTTGCGGAGGCGCTGGACTATGCGCACGAAACGGGCGTCGTCCACCGCGACATCAAGCCGGAGAACATTCTGCTCTCGCGGGGCCATGCGCTCGTCGCCGACTTCGGAATCGCCAAGGCCGTCTCCTCGGCGGCGGGCTCGGCACTCACGTCCACGGGGATCTCAGTTGGTACTCCGCTCTACATGAGTCCGGAACAGGCAGCCGTGGATCCGAACATCGATGGGCGGGCCGACACCTATAGCCTGGGCTGCGTGTTCTTTGAGATGGTGACCGGCCGGCCGCCGTTCTCGGGCCAGACCGCGCGGGAAGTGCTGGTCAAGCACGCCATCGAGCCGGTGCCGTCGCTCCGCGCCGCGGCGCTCGGCGCGCCGGAGGCGTTAGACGCCGCCGTGCGCCGTGCCCTCAGAAAGTCGCCGGGAGAGCGCTACCCATCGGTCCGCGAGTTTGCGCAAGCTGCATTGAACGCGGTGCGAGACGCCTAGCACAAGGACGACTGAGCCTAGGCAATCACTCCTGCGGCGGGGGATCCTCTCGGTACAAGGCAGCGCGGTTCGGCCGATCCCACGCCTCGTAGAGCGTCACGAGGCGCTCGCGGGTCGTTCGGGTCCGAGTGTGGTCGACGCCGTACTCCAGTTCCAGTGCCGAGAGGGCTTCGAGCAGGTCCACCTCCGCTTCGGCGTATCGCGTGAGTTCCGTCAGGCATACACCCAGCATCGACCGCGCGATTGCAGCGTAAGAATACTGTTCCTCTCGCTCGAACACCGGGATCGCCTCCTCCAGGAGCGTCACGCCTTGCGCGGGCTCTCCTCGTACCTCGCACAGCAGCCCGGCCATGAGGTAGCGGTCCAGGGCCACATCGGGATTGTCGTCGCCGAACAGCGCTTGGTGCATCGCCAGCGCCTCGCGGTACAGGGTCTCGGCCTCGTCGTACTCCTCCTTCCAGACGTCGAGGAGGATCGCGAGGTTCGCCGTGACTGTCGCCAGCTGCGTCGATCGAGGTGCCCGCTCTTGGAGCAGCGCCCGGGCCTCCCGGTACAGAGACTCGGCCTCGTCGTACTCCCCCTTGTCATCGAGCAGAGCCGCGAGGTTGCTCATGCTGGACGCCACTAGCCCGCTCTCTTCGCCGTAATAGGACCTGCGGGCATCGAGGGCCTTCCGGAGCCAAGGCTCCGCTTCCTCGTACCGTTCTTGCGCCCAGTAGAGCGTGCCCAGGGCGTCCCACACCTCGGCGAGCTGGCCGGTGTCCGCCGCCGCTCGTTCGCGGATCGCGAGGGCTTCGTGGAAGGAGGTTTCGGCCACCTGGAAGTCGCGGGCATCCTTGTGCACGAGTCCCAGTCCCATCAGGGAGACGGCCACATCGGGGTGAAAATCACCGAGCGTTCGCCGGCGCATGACCAGCGCGGCGCGGTACAGCGAGTCGGCCAATGCAGAGTGCCCTTCGGCACGTTCCAGGTCCGCTAGGTAATCCAGGCTCTCGGCCACGTCGGGGTGTTGCCCGGCGTGAACCCGCTGCCGGATCTCGAGAGCGGACTCGAGCAACGGCCTCGCCTTCTCGTACCGACCGAGCTTGAAGTAGGCTACTCCGAAGGTGTTCCTCACCGATGCCTCGACTTCCGGCTGTCCCTGCAATTCGTCGGTGATCGTCTCGGAAGCTGCGTCGAGGGCCTCGACCACGGTCACATCTCGGCCCTGTCCCTCGAACGGATCCGAAGCCCAGATCCACTCTTGCAGGAACGACTCGGCTGCCTCCGCCCGTGCCAGTGCATGCTCGATCCGCGCCGCCTGCACGAAGACCGCTACAGTGGACGCCGCGACAAGCACCGCCACGGCCGCCGTCATCAGCACCCCCGCCCGGTGACGGCGTACGAACTTGGCGGCTCGGTAGCGCGCGCTCGGCGGCCGCGCCAGGACGGGCTCGTCCAGCAGGTAGCGCTCCAGGTCTAACGCCAGATCGTTCGCCGTCGGGTATCGCCGCTCGCGATCCTTCTCGATCGCCTTCATGGCGATCCAGTCCAAATCTCCCCGGATCTGGTGGTGGAGACCTCTGGGATCCGTGTGCCTGAATCTCGCGATGGCCTGCTGGGTGTCCCCTTCGAGCGTGTCGTACCGAGTACTCGGCGTCGGCGGGTCCGAGTCCCGCAGCAGCAGCTGGGTCATGAAGCCCGCAAACCCCAGCTCCTCCGGATCCTGCGGCAGGCGCCCGACGAGCAGCTCGTAGAGGGTGACGCCCAAGCTGTACACGTCCGTCCGCGTGTCCACGTCCAGCCCGGACGCGTCCGCCTGCTCCGGGCTCATGTACGCGGGCGTGCCCAGCGCCTGGCCGAACCCGGTGACCAGCGTCGTCTCCGTCAGGCGCTGTCCCGTCGCCTTCGCGACGCCGAAGTCGATCACCTTCGGGCTCGGCACGTCATCCCGTTCGGTCACCAACACGTTGGACGGTTTCAGGTCGCGATGAATCACCCCCTTCAAGTGCGCGTGCTGGACCGCCTGGCAGACCTCGATGAACAGCCTGACCCGATCCTCGACAGAGAGCTTCCTGCCGTCCGCGTACTCCTTGAGCGACTCCCCGTCGACCAGCTCCATCACGAAGTAGGGCCGACCTTCCTCCGTGGCTCCCGCGTCCAGGACCTTGGCGATACCGGGGTGCTGCATCACGGCCAGTGCCTGCCGCTCGGCCTCGAAACGGGCCAGCACTTCCTTCGAGTCCAACCCCGGCTTCATCACTTTGAGCGCAACCCGACGCTTCAACGCAACCCGCTGCTCGGCCTCGTACACCACACCCATCCCACCCTCGCCAAGCACGCGGAGTATTCGGTACGGACCGATGGTGCGGGGAGGATCCCCGCCCGATGCGGATGGGGAGGAGCCGAGGGGAGCCCCCGGGTTCACCGGCGGGCCGCCGGTCGAATCGTCAGGGTGCATGTCCGTACCCCCGTTCGAGAGCCTACGGCAGCTGTGAGGGATGATGTAGTATTGGCGCCGTCGACGCCGACCGCTAGTTCGAGGGGGATGAGATTCCGTCGTGCGCATCCTCGCCCAGCCCTGCGCGCCACACGGCGCTCGGGGCTTTCGGAGGACGGTGTCCTTTCGACGGGTGAGCCACCCGAGCACGGGCCGAACGACGTAGCACTCCACCACACAGTGGCCTAATCCAGACGACGCACGTTCGGTATCAGTGAACCACGCAACGCCCCCCGCACGAAGCGGTTGACGGGCATACGCGACCGTGGGGGTCCAATTGTGGCATTGCTACCACTCTTGTCAGCGATGGTCTCGTGTCCTATTGATCGCGACACAAACGGAATCATTCCCGTCGGTGGCCTTCGCGGCCCCGCCGCCAGACCGACGCCGTTGTAGACGCCGAAGCATGACGCCGCAGTAGACGCCCGCCCGACGACGCGACTGCTGGACCGTCGGCTAGCGAGTACGTTCTAGTTACAGTTCTTTGGAGCCCACGCGGCCAGCTACGACGTGCGAGGCAAACAGCGTAGAGGCACCCGGTCTCACGATGACCCTGTGGCGGCAGGGCGCCCGAAGAACGCCGGCTGGGCGCGGCCCTTGACGCAGGGGGAG
>JAOTVV010000070.1 GCA_029863245.1 Gemmatimonadota bacterium | reverse complement strand
CCGTCACCGTCCGGTTGGATCCGGATCTCCAACGACAACTGGACCGCGTGTGCCGCCGCTGGGGGCGCTCGCGCAGTGAAGTGATCCGGGACGCGCTCCGGCGTCAGCTGGCGCTCATGCAATTCGAGCAACTGCGCCGGGATCTCATGCCGTTCGCCGAGGCTCGAGGCTATCTCACTGACGAGGACGTGTTCCGCCACGTGTCGTGAGGGTCTTCCTCGACACGAATGTCCTCGTCGCCGCTTTCACCAGCCGTGGGCTTTGCGCGGACGTGGTCCGTGTCACGCTGGCCGACCATGCGCTGCTCACCGGTGAGGTCAACCTGCGCGAGCTACGGCGGGTCCTACGCCAGCGGATGAAGGTGCCGGTTGCGCAAGTGCAGCGGGCAGAAGCCCTCCTGCGGGCGCAGACCGTGGTGCGGAAACCGAAGCGGCCGCCAGACGCCGCCGTGCGCGACCCCGATGATCTCTGGGTGTTGGCGAGCGCGGTGGCCGGGGAAGCTGACGTCCTGGTGACTGGGGATCGCGATCTCCTCGAGCTCCCCGACCCTCCCGTCGCCATCGTGTCACCACGCCAATTCTGGGAGTTGGCACGATCCCGCGACGTGGAGGAAGACCGGCGCTAGCTACCAAGCGCTTGGAGCTGCCGGGCGCGCGGGGCGATCGGTATCCCGAAAAGGCTGGCGCCGGTGCGGATCAGAGGAAATGATGGTTAGGTATGGCGGGCTGTGCGCCCGCAGCTCAAGCGCGAACCGTTAGACGGCAGGCAACTCACCACATTGCGGAGAGCATGCATGCACTTCACTCGCTTCCTGATCGCCCTGGCTTCGCTCACCGTCGCCGCTTGCCTATCATGTTCTCGCCCCCGAGTAGCCGAGGAGACACTGTTCCACAACCCGGTCAGCGACTTGACCGGTGTCATAGCCCAAGACGGCGTGGAGTTTGATGCGCAAACAACGAGCGATGGAACCGGATCACTCAAGATCAACACCGCGAAGCCCGTGACGGTTCGGCTGTACGAGGTCGCCGGCGTTGATGCGGAGGATGCTCAGCTCGTGTACCGCGCGAAGATCCGCACAGACGGTGTTCAGGGTCAGGTGTATCTGGAAATGTGGTGCCGCTTCCCAGGGAAAGGGGAGTTCTTCTCTCGAGCGCTTCACGCCCCGCTCACGGGCTCGACCGAATGGACGTCCCAGGAGACGTCGTTCTTGCTGGAGAAGGGGCAGAATCCAGATCACATTGCACTCAACATTGTTGTCAATGGCAGCGGCGCTGTCTGGGTGGATGACGTGGCGCTTGTCAAAGCAGCGCGCTAGGCGGCGCCGGATGACGATGCCGTCTAACAAGCGCTTGGAGCTTGCCGGGCGCTCGGGGGGTGGAGTTCCGTGAAGGGTTGCATCATTGGCGAGCAGAGGAACAATGATGTTTCGATACGGCGGGCTGTGCGCCCGCAGCTCAAGCGCGAACCGTTAGGCGGCATGGGCGAAGTCAGGGAGCGACGGACCGCCGTCAGCTATTGGACGGGCTTGATCACGGTGCAGTCAGCATACTACACAGGCCCCCGCACTGGGGGCGGGTCAGTGCGGCCGGCTTACCGCATACTGGTGCAGGTATTCCACGTCCAGCTCATCGCGGTAGACCCCCAGCAGGTAGTCCTCCCCGATCTCGAGGATGGAGATACCGGGCGGGGCGGTGACTCGTCCGGAGAGCCTGCCGTCCGGGTCGAAGATCGTCCACGTCGAACGTTCGTCTCCGGGGGGAGCGTAGTCGGCCACCCAGAGATACCCCAGGGCGTCCGCCGCAAGCTCTCCGTACGGGGGAAAGACGTGGGGGACGGGGATCTCGGACAGCATCTGCCGCATCCTCGCCCCATTCTCGCCAGGGATGTCGCCGACGATGCCCTCGATGTACCGGCTCGTGTGCTCGTCGGTCACGGCGGCGGGATCCCGGTCGAGGCGAATCAGACGCACCAGTGTTCCCGAGGGCTCGTAGGCCTCGATCTCCCAGGTGTCCTGAGAGCTGAAGTAGAACCGGTCCGGCGACACCGTGGCCACCGGCATCCTGCCGAACGGCACGAAGGCAGGTGGCGTCTCGGGCCCGCGCGGCCCCATCCTCTGGATGAAGAAGTCCGCTCCCATCTTGGGTCCGAAATCGGCGGCCAGCGATCCGTCGGGTCTACAGGAGCGATAGAAGGTGTGGGCGCGGTTCAAACCCTGTTGGAACTGCGTGCGCCCCATGTCGAGGGCACCACCGAAGACCACCTCGCCATTGTGAAAGGCTCCCACAGGATTGAGGTAGGCGCCGACCTCGTCGGCGACGCGCATCACGCGCACGATGCCGGCGTCCGCGTGTACCATGGAGATACGGTGATGTGCCCGGTCGACGACGATGAGCGTGTCGTTCACCACACCGCCAAGCACAGGCGCCTCGAATTCCTCGGGGCCGCCGCCGCTTCTTCCGAAGGAGCGAAGGAACGTCCCCCGTGCGTCGTACACGCGCACGTCGCGGCTGCCCGCGTTGACCACGACGAACTGCCCCTCAGCCGTCCGATGGGCGCCGGCGATACCGAAGAACTGGTAGGTGGTATCCCCCTCCCCGGCGCCGATGGCCAAGTCGGGCGCGGGCGCGATACCCCACCCGCCGTCATCCAGGGGCACCGTACCGGCATTCTCGACGATCATCACACCGGCGCTGTCGGTACTCGTGCCAGCCCAGCGGGATTCGCCACCGCCGCAGGCGGCGACGATCACGAGAGCGCATGGCAGTGTGCGAGCGGTATCCGCCAGAAGATGGCGCATGGCAGTCCCTTCTGAATCCAGAGGTTTGTGATGCCGTCGGCGGTCCAACGGTCTCGTCGTCGGTGGGCGTCGCACTCGGCAAGCGTCAAGTGTACGGACCGGACTCCATGTGCGGTTGAGCATTAACCCGCCACGTCAGGTGACGCCCCGTCCTCCTCCAACTGTGGGCCCTCCCGAAGAAGCGCCATTCCAGTAGCAACCAGCGGCACGATGAGCAGCGTGGCCGTGAGTAGTAGATCGGGCAACTTCATGGAACGCTCCACCCAGACCGGAACGAACATCAGGAGGAAGAGCGCGGCCACGGTGAGAAGCGCCACGCCCGTCCCGCGGGGCCATCGGCCGGCCTTCCGCGCGAGCACGAAGAACGGGACGACAACGATGGAGCCCATGAGCGATGCCAGCAGCATGTTCACCACAGTCACATCCTGTGACTCCGTACCGATGATGGATGCGAGGACGAAGACGATCCAGAATAAGCCGAATACGGTCAGGATCGCTGATGCCGTCTTTCGTGCTCCCCAGTAGGCTAACAAGGAGCTGAACAGCCAGGTCGTCCACAGGACGACCAGTATGAGCATGACCCATCCCGCGGAGTCCTCGAGGGTTTCCCCACGCGACCGAAGCGCCGAGACAACGAAGGCCGTCGCGAGGCCTCCGATCAAGTAGGCATGGTATCCAGCCCGATGCGCCGCTTGCCGTTGGAACTCATCGTGATCCCTGAGCCAGCCCAACTCGCGGAGGATGCCTGGCCCGAACGCACCCAGGCCCGCCAGGGCCAGAAAGCCTTCGGCTACGAACATCGAGAGGAGCACCCCGAGGATCACAAGGGCGGCCGCGGCCAGTCCGGGCAGCGGGGGAAGTGCTACTCTTCCAGCCTGTCTAGCCATGGTCTTCCTCCCGATCAATTTCGAACAACGCCTCCACAGGGACGCCGAACGCCTCGGCAATGCGTATCGCCAGACCAACGGAAGGATTGTACCGGCCCTTCTCGATGGAGAGGATCGTCTGGCGTGTGACACCGACCCGATCAGCCAACTCCTGCTGGGTCATGTCGTGGAGCTGGCGTCGGTGGCGCCGCACATGATTCCGGACATCGTGAAGTGGCTTCACTCAACATGTATACAGGTAACTGTACATAGTGTCAAGTTAGCTTTACACAGCGATCCACTCTGACCTCGGGTTTGCTTGGCGGAAGAGTGGGGATGATTGAGCTACCGTGAGTCTTGCGCGGAACGTGACCCGCAGGCCTTCAGATCCACGGACCCGCTGCACTGAGTTCATGAATCCTGAACGGCCGGGCTGATAGGTAACAGATAGACCGGGATATAGGTAACACATCATTCCCGGGGTTGGCGGAAGCGATTGCGGTTGTGCGCGCCGATGATCGCGCGTGTGCGTTCGTGAAAGCGTCCGA